>CAVYPM010000014.1:0-161660 GCA_963770375.1 uncultured Actinomycetes bacterium
CGCTGGGGTGCGTCGCTGACCACGTTCAGGCCCTTACGGTAGGCGTCGATGGCGGCGCCGAACCGGCTCAGCAGGTGCAACACGGTGCCGAGGCTCTCGCAGATGGCGCCGTAAAGGTCTGCCCAGCGGTGGCCGTCCAGTTCTTCTTCGATTAGTTCGACGGCGCGGCGATAGAAGGCGACGGCCTCCTCATTGGCGTACAGGTCCTTGGCCCGGTCCCCAGCGGCCGCGAGGTGGGGGATCGCGCGGGCTGGGTCGGCGCTGTGCGAGTAGTGGTAGGCGAGCAGTTCGCAGTGCTCGAAGCGGTTGGCCTGGGAATGCTCGAAGGCGGCGCCGGCCCGGCCATGCAGTTCCCGGCGGCGCCCTTGCAGCATGCTGTCGTAGGCGACCTCGCGGGTGAGCACGTGCCTGAACACAAAAGTGCGCTCGGCGGGGCCGTGCCGCTCGAGCAGGAACTCCAGCCCTTTGAGTTCCTGCAACCGCGCCTCGAGCAGCACGCCGCCGTCCCAGACCTCTTCGGCCAGGTCGAGTGAGAGCTCTCGGCCAAGCACTGCGGCCACCTGCAGAGCCGCCTTCTGGTCAGCGGTCAGCCGGTCGATCCTGGCGGCCAGCACCTGCTGGACCGTCTCCGGAACGGCAGCACCCTCCTCGTCGGCGGCCTGGTCCCGGGCGGCCCGGGCCAATTCCTCGAGAAAGAACGGGTTGCCTTCGCCGCGCTCGGCGATCGCGGCGGCCTCTGCCGGTTCACCACGGTCGAGTATCGAGGTCACGATCATTTCGCTGGCCGCCGGTGACAGCGGGCGCAGCGCCACTGGCACGTGAACGACTTGCCGAGCCACGGCGGGCAGTAACCGGAGCGGTAGGTAGCCAGCAGCATGATCGGCACCGACGGCAGCTCACTGGTGAACTCGGCCAGGAACTCCTCCGATGTCCGGTCGATCCAGTGCAGGTCCTCGATCAGCACCACCAGCGGCCGCTGCCCGGCCTCGGCCACCAGCAGCCGGCGCAGCGCCTCGAAGGTGCGGGCCCGGATGGCCTGGGGATCCATGTCGGCCAGCCCCGCGTCACCGGTTAGCACGCCAAACGCGTGCCGCAGGTACTGCGTCAGCGACACGTCCAGCTCCAGGGCCTTGATTCTCAGGTCGATCTTGGTCCCCACCAGGTCGGGGGCATCATCGGCGGCGATCCCGCAGGCGTTGCGCACCAGCTCGAACAACGGCAGGTAGGCGATCCCGGCCCCATAAG
Source organism: uncultured Actinomycetes bacterium (assembly GCA_963770375.1). Taxonomy (GTDB): domain Bacteria; phylum Actinomycetota; class Actinomycetes; order Streptosporangiales; family Streptosporangiaceae; genus DASVBE01. The sequence continues at coordinate 1,246 of CAVYPM010000014.1, forward strand.
ACAGGCAGCGGCCCTCCAGCACGGCCGCGTCCGGCTCGGCCAGCCGGCGAAACTCCCAGACCAGCCGGGATTTCCCCAGGCCGGGGTCACCGGCCAGGCCCACCACCTGGCCCTCACCGTCGAAGGAGATCTCCAGCAGCCGTTGCAGCTCGGCCAGTTCGCGGTCGCGGCCGGTGAACGGGCTCAGCTCATCGCCGGAGTCAATCCGCCCAGTGCGGGTACCCAGGCCGGTCACCCGCAACGGGCAGACCATGCGCTCTTTGACCTGGACCGGCGCGACTTCCTCGAGCTGGAAGTAGCCGCGCACCAGGTCGGCGGTCCGCTGGCTCACCAGCACTGCGCCCGGTTCCGCCGCTGCCTGCAGCCGCGCGGCCAGCACCGTGGTGTCGCCGAACGCGGTGTAATCCACCCGCAAGTCATCGCCGATCGTCCCCACCACCACCACGCCACTGTTGATCCCGATCCTGATCCTCACCTCCGCCCGGGCGGCGGTCGCCAGCGCCGCCAGTACCGCGCGCTGGGCGTGATCCTCATGCGCGATCGGCGCGGCCGAACAGCGCCATGAACCCATCGCCAAGGAACTGGTTGACCGTGCCCTCATATCGGTGCACCTCGGCCAGCGCGGCCTGAAAGAAGCGGTCGATCACCAGGTGAAACCCCTCCGAGCCCAGCTCTGCTGCCAGCGCGCTGGAGGACACGATGTCACAGAACAACACGCTGACCTGCTTGCGCTCACCCTCGATCGCGCTGCGGACGGCCAGGATCTGCTCGCTGATGTGCCGCGGGGTATAGCCGCCCGGAGCCGGCGCCGCGGCCACCGCGCGCCCACAGCCAGAACAGAACCTGGCATCAGGTGGCAGCGCGACGCCACAACTGGCACACGAAACGCTCAGCTGCGCGCCGCAATGCACACAGAACCGCGCCTCGCCCGGATTCTCACGCCTGCACCGAGGGCATCGCACAGGCGATCACCCCCTGGCCCCAACGTAACGGATTCCCTCGAGGCTGTGTCAATTGTCAATGGCATTAGTTTTCCCGCAGCTGACGACAGGCCGAGCAACGAACCGACACTGCCAGCAGCAGAACGCTCGATCTCACTGGGGTGATGACGTACAGAACTGGACGGTCGGCGCGATGCTGCGAAGACGAGCCCAACGGGTATCAAAGCGCGTATTCGGCAGGGAGGCGCGCTCTGGCCGCGAACGACAATGCGATGCGGATGATCGTCGCGACGGCGGCCGGGCACGCCACGGTACGAGTAGCTATGCGGCTGGCCGCATGACCATGCGCTCCGACAATGCGCGCTATTCGGCATGAGGGTGAGCCCGGATGCTCCCTCCCTGCACGTGCGCGGACCTGTAGCACGCGACGCCTTCGGGTGCGGATTGGGCGCCCGCAGACCTCACCGAGGCATGATCATCGACGTGCATCCTGTTCCGTGACAGTTCCGCAGACGCCACCCGGATCCCCGGCGAGGAGCGGTTGGCGCATCACTGCGGAGGCTGACCACGAGTCGTTTCCGCAGGTCAAAGCCCTGCAAGGCAATGCAGCCTCGCCCCGGATCCAAGCGATACACCTCACCCGCGGTTAGGCACACCGCTCCGTATGCACTCGTCCACAATAACGAAAACCCCAGATGACCTGGGGTTCAAGTGGTGGCAGGTGTTGGGTTCGAACCAACGTAGGCTAAGCCGACGGTTTTACAGACCGCCACAGCTCAGGCCGGTCTATGGTCTCTGGCCTGCGGTGACGCTTCCAGGATCGATCGACGGCGACGTTGCATCCCACGCATGTCCCACGCAGCGAGGGTTTGGTCTCCGACGCTGGACTGATGAACCGCCTGATCCGTAGTGATCTGCAGGTGGGGTCTACTACCGGCTCATACATCAGTTGACGCGCTGGGGCGCTGCTCAGCGATGCGCGATGATTACCGGCGCTACGCGGCCCTGTGCGGCCAAAATCCGCCGCCGTAGCCAGATGGCCTGCATGACCATGTCCGCTGGGGCCAGTCCCACGCCTCAGGCCCACATCTTCATTGTCACATCGAGCCAGGAGTTCCTCAGGCCCTAGCCAGGCACTATAGCCATCCTGTACAGTCACCTGATTCGAACTAACATACGAAGGAGGTAGGCGTCTGTACACGCCAGATCCGGGCTGGGAACACGCAGCCTGCGGTGCTGGCACCTTAACTCTGGCGCCGACAATATCTGGCGTGTGCTCCTCTCTGTCCTCCTCGCGGCTCGGCTGCGCCCGCGGGCGGCGAAGCCGCAGAGCGGGCGCAGGGCCGGCGAAGCCGGCCTCGACCTCGTACAGAAACTGCTCACGCGGCCCGGCTCGACACTCGTGTCCTGTGCCGGGTGATGCTTGACAGTCGCGTGCCAGGTGATGCTTGACAGTGGCCGTGTTCGGCCTTATTGATCGACGACGTTCTCGTGGGCGTTGGAGAGGATCAGAGGGTCGGCAGCTTGACCGGGGCCTTGCGCGTCCCGCAGGGATCCTCAGCTGGGACGGCGGCGGTCCGGGGCCCGAGCCGAGCTGGTCGACCGCCCGCCCGTCGACTGCACCCGGTCGCGCAGCTCCAGCTTGGCCAGCACCCCGGCCACGTGGGTCTTCAGGTACCACATAGTCCTCGACGCCTTAGATGAGACCGGCTTCATGGACGCAGATGGCGACCTGGACCCGGTTGGCGGCGTCCAGCTTGACCAGGATGTGTGAGACGTGGGCCTTGACGGTGGCGACGCTCATGAAGAGCTCATTGGCGATGTCGGCGTTGGACTTGCCGTGCCCCACGGCGACGGCAACGTCGTGTTCACGTTCGCTCAGGTTCGCCAGTCTCGCCGCCGCCGAGCACGCGCGTGCGGAGTCGGAGCCGACGGACGGGGTCTGGATCACTTTTCGGATGAGCTGCGTCGTGACGCTGGGCGACAGCATCGGCTCGCCGGCGGCGACCTTCTGAATCGCCTCGACGATCATCGGGGGAGACGTGTCCTTGAGGAGGAAGCCGGTTGCGCCGTTCGCAAGGGCGCGGACCACGTACTCGTCGGCGTCGAAGGTGGTGAGAACGATGACCGCGGGCGGGTCGGCCTGTTCGGAGAGCCGTTGGGTGGCCGCCAGGCCGTCCAGCCTGGGCATCCGGATGTCCATCAGGACGACGTCCGGGCGGGTTCGCGCGATCACCTCGAGAGCTTGGACGCCGTCGCCCGCCTCGCCCACGATCTCGAGCTGCGGCGCCCCTCGCAGCATCAGGCTCAGGCCCGCCCGCACCAGCGGGTCGTCGTCGACGATGACGACCCGGATGGGCTCGCCGCTCATCGTTCCCACGGCAGCCAGGCCCGCAGGACGAAGTCGCCGTTGGGGGTCAGGCCGTGCTCGAAGCGGCCATGGCTGGCGGCGGCCCGTTCGGCGAGCCCGACGAGGCCGAAGCCTGTGCCGTCCTTGCCGTTGAGCTCCCCACCGACCCGTACCGGATTCCGCACCGACAGGTCCAGTCCGTTCCCGGGGTGGCCCGTCAGCTCGACGGTGACCATGGCGTGGGGCGCGTGCTTGCGGGCGTTCGTCAGGGCCTCCTGGACGATGCGGAAGGCGCTGCGGCCGATCGACTCCGGGAGGGCGTCGAGGTCCTCCAGGTCCGAGCGCAGCGTGACGTGCGCGCCCGCCGCGCGTTCGTCGTCGAGCAACGAGTCCAGGTCAGCGAGTGTCGGTTGTGGCCGGTGGTGGGTGACGTCGATGCCGCGCTCGGTGTCCCGGAGCAGACCGAGGATCTCCCGGAGGTCGGCGAGGGCGCGTTGAGTATTGGCCTGGATGATCGCGGCGGTCTCTCGCGTCTCGGCGGCGCTGAGGTCGGTCCGGTAGGCGAGCGCCCCGGCATGGACGGCGACCAGTGACATCCGGTGTGCCAGCACGTCGTGCATCTCGCGGGCGATGCGTGTCCGCTCGCCCGCCCGAGCGGTGGACACCTGCAGCGCCTGTTCGTGTTCGGCCCGTTCTGCTCGATCGTGCAGGGAGGCGATCAGGTCGCGGCGCGCGCCGAGGTACATGCCGATGGCGACGACGACGCCGGCCGCCAGGACGCAGAAGAGCAGGTTCACGTACCACGACATGGTCCGGTTCGGCTGGACGGCGATGGAGGCCTGCCCTGCCAGGACGGACAGCGCGGCCGTGGGCAGGATCTCGCGCCAGCGGCGGCGGGCGGACAGCGACACCTGGCAGACGATCCACGGGCCGATCGCGCTGACTGACACGGCGGTGGCCGCGACGGTCAGGATGGTGACGGCGAGCGGCCAGCGGCGGCGGTACTGCATCGCGGCCAGGGACGCGACGCCGAGCGCCAGATCGCCCCAGAACAGCGTCCGGGCCGACTGCCACTGGTCCTGCGCGACCGACAGCCAGAGCAAGCCCCCGATCACGACCGCGAACACAGTGCTCAGCCAGGTCGTCTGCCCAGGGGTCAACCGCAGGCCGGTGCGTTCGGCGGTGCTCACCGTTCGAGCGTAGATCGGGACGGTGCAGGCACACCACCGACCAAAGTCGATGCCAGGAATCGACCTCGGTCGAGCCGGGACCGACCGGTGACCGATGTGCGACGGCGGCGCTGCCCCGCAGGCTCGACACATGATCCTCGTAGACCAGCTCACCAAGCGGTACGGCCGCTACACGGCCGTCGACTCCATCTCCTTCTCCGTACGCCCGGGTCGCGTCACCGGCTTCCTCGGCCCGAACGGCGCCGGCAAGTCGACCACCATGCGCGTCATGGTCGGTCTGACCGTCCCGACGTCCGGCACCGCGACCATCAACGGAGAACAGTTCGCCGACCTCCCCAACCCCGGCCTCGAGGTGGGCGTCCTCCTGGACGCCTCTGCCCAGCACGCAGGCCGCACCGGACGCGAGATCCTCACGATCGCCGCTGACACCATGGGTCTGCCCCGCCGCCGCGTCGACGAGATGCTCGAGCTCGTCAGCCTGACACCTTCGGAGGCCAAGCGCCGGGTGCGCAACTACTCCCTCGGCATGCGTCAGCGACTGGGCATCGGCACCGCACTGCTCGGGGACCCCCGGGTACTGATCCTCGACGAACCAGCCAACGGGCTCGACCCTGCCGGGATCCGGTGGATGCGCGACCTGCTGACGGGCTTTGCCAGCCAGGGCGGCACCGTCCTGTTGTCCTCGCACCTGCTCCACGAGATCGAGGTCATCGCCGACGACCTGGTCGTGATCGGGAACGGCAAGATCGTCGCGTCCGGCAGCAAGGAAGAGCTGCTGGCCGCAGCGGGGACGCTCGTCCGGTCGACGTCACCGCGCGACCTCGCGCACGCCCTCGAACGGGCCGGGATCCCCAGCACGCTCGCAGGGGACGGCTCGGTACGCACGGACGCCGACCCTGCTCGGGTCGGGGCGGTGGCCCTGACAGCTGGCATCGCCCTCACCGAGCTCCGGTCCGCCGAGGGCACCGGGCTCGAAGACATGTTCCTGTCCCTCACTGCCGACACCCAACGCGAAGGAGTTGCGGCATGACCGCCACGATCGTCCCTCCCGACACCATCGAGGCCGAGCCGGCCCGACGGACCGCCCAGCCCATCCCGACCACCCGACTCGTCAAGGTCGAGCTGCGCAAGATGTTCAACACCCGCTCGGGATTCTGGATGCTCATCAGCATCGGCGTCCTGTCGCCCATCTCGGCCGGGTCGCTCCTCGTCCTCGGCCTCAACAGCGACGTCACCTACCAGAACTTCGTGAGGGCGAGCGGGTTCCCGATGTCGGTGATCTTGCCGATCATCGCGATCCTGGCCGTCACAGGTGAGTGGAGCCAGCGAAGTGGGCTCACGACCTTCACGCTGGTGCCGAGCCGCGGCCGCGTGATCGGCGCCAAGGCGATCGCGACCCTCCTGGTGGGCCTCGGCGCCGTCTCCGTCGCCTTCGCGGTCGGCGCCCTCGGCAACGTGGCCGGGTCCGCGCTCGCAGGCGTCGACACCGCGTGGGACATTTCGTTGTCCATGGCACTCCAGATGATGCTCTACAACCTGGTTGGCATGGCCTTCGGCTTCGCCCTCGGTGTCGTGCTGCGCAACTCCGCGGCCGCGATCGTGGGCTACTTCGTCGCTTCACTGGTCATGCCGGGCATCCTCGCGCTCCTGGCTCAGGTGCGTTCGTGGTTCGAGGACCTGCAGCCGTGGATCGACTGGCACTACACGCAGGTGGCGCTCCTCGATGGCGCCACGAACACTGTCAAGGAGTGGGCGATGCTCGGCTCGACCACGATGATCTGGATCGTCATTCCCCTCGTCATCGGACTGCTGTCCCTGCGCCGCTCCGAGGTCAAGTAGTCGCACACACGGGCGGCGCTCTCCGGAACCCCACTGTGGGTTCCGGATACCGCCGCTTCGGGGTGCGTCGGCTTAGCGCCCCCGTCATGACGTCGCCTGGCGGCGAGAAAGGAGACCACAACCATGACCACCTACACCCCGCCACCTGAGCCAGGCCGCACCGCCTCCCGCAGGAACCGCCCCGTCCCCCTCGTCATCGGCATCCTGCTCGCCCTCATGGGCCTCCCGCTGCTGCTCGGAGGCCTCGGCCTCGGCTGGGCGATGGCCACCCAGCGCGACGACCACGGGTTCTTCAGCACCCCGACCGAGCAACTCAGCACCCAGACGGTGGCCCTCTCCAGCGAGGTCGTGAACCTCGGCAAGGCCGGCCCCAACGACTGGTGGGCCGACCATCACCTCGCCACCGTGCGGCTGAGCGCCCGGTCCGAGGGCGCAAGGGCCGTCTTCATCGGGATCGCACCGAGCGCCGACGTTGCGCGGTATCTGGGCAGCGCGTCGTACGACGAGATCAGCGAGCTGCGCACCGACCCGTTCGACTACTCGCTGACCCGGCGTGGCATCGGCGGTGACCTGAGCGCGGCTCCCACGGACCAGGGGTTCTGGACCGCGCAGAGCAGTGGCCCCGGCACCCAGGCGCTGACCTGGGACCTCCAGCCCGGCACCTACACCGCCGTGGTCATGAACCTCGACGGCTCCCCGGGGGTCGACGTCGACCTGTCCGCGGGCGGGCGCCTCGGCTGGCTCACGCCTCTGGCGTGGAGCCTCGGCCTGCTCGGCGGCACCCTGATCCTCGGCGCCGCACTGCTCGTCGTGTACGGCGCCAGGCCACCGGGACCCGCGGGTCCCCCGCCGGACCGGGCCCGGTCAGCCCCCGGGAGCCGTCGGGCCCGACACCCCGGTGACCCTGGTCGGCGCGCAGGACCCGCAGCTGGTGTGGCGCGGTAAGGACGACGTTGCCGACGAGCTCCTGGCCGACGCGCCGCCCATCTACATCCAGGAGAAGATCGACCCTCGGGTGCTGGTCGAGAACCTGCGCCGGACGGCGAGAGCCGGTGAGCCGGAGCCCGAGGCGACGTTGTTCGACACGTTCGACGGCCTCGACGAGCTCGATCTCGTCGACTCTTCGCCGCCGGGCGCCAGATCTGGCTCGGCACGGCGCTGGCCGGGCAGCAGGTCACCCTGCGCCTGGACTCCACCACCCTGCATGTCTTCTGCGACGGCCAGCTGCTCAAGACTCACCCGGTGAACCTGCAAGCCAAGGATCTGGCCCGGCTGCGGGCAGCTGGCGGCAGGCCCGCCCGGCGCTCGCCCGCCACCGCCCTGCCACCGGGCCCGCTGCCCACCGGCGCCCTTGTCGAAGTCCAGCGCACCGTCGGGGGCGGAGGCTGCGTCAGCATCGGCGGCAAGCAGATCAGCGCCGGGATCCACCTGCTAGTCGGGACCTAGCGTGACAGATGAGCCACCTGATCTGCGCGTTCTGTAGTGCGGGCTGGCGGGCCTTCCAAGGCAGAGCCTGGGCGCAACGCCAGACCAGCGGCGTCGCAGGCGCCGCTCTTGACTCTATGAACGGCTCTATTCGGCAACGCACTCGGCGGCGGCGTGTTCTGGACGCGATGGTAAGAGCTGGCGATGGTCTGCTTGTTCTTCAGCGTGGACGATGCCGGGCTAAGTCGCCTACGCGGCTGAGGGCTCCGAGTTGCTCAAGGTACGCGGCGGTGGGGGGCTCGTCGGGGTAGCGGTCCTTGAGGACTCGGGTGAGGTCGCGGCTGACCATGACCAGGGATGGCAGTGACTGGCGCGCGGCGGTGAGCGCCCGGGCGCCTTGGCTGACTGCCTCGTCCAGGTCGCCCTGGCGGGCCGCGACTACGCCCAGTGTGATTCTTGCTTCGGCGGTCCGCATGGGCGCTCGCTCGGTGCCGTCGAAGTCGGTGCTGGAGGTGATGACCTCGTTGGCCAGTTGCTCGGCGAGGTTGTCCTCGGTCAGCATCCGGTAGCAGTCCATGGCGTAGAAGTCGAACTTGGTTGGATCGACTACGAAGTGGTGATCCAGGTTCTCCGGGTACGGCATGGCGTCGAGCAGCCTGCGGCCGCGGTCGAGGGCGACTTCGGTCTGGCGGCGGTCCCCGATCCGCGCCCAGGCTTTGGCTTCCTGGGCGGCGAGCTGGACGGCGACGCCGTGATGCGGAGCCGTATCGCTGCCTGCCCTGGCTGCTGCGACGACGCCGTGGTAGTCGCCGGTCGTCAGTGCCATCCAGGCGCGGATTTCATGCGCCCAGGCCTGGATCTCGCCGTGCTCGGCTTCGGTGCCCAGCGACAGCGCTGCCTGGCGGGTTGTTTCCGCAGCAGCGCGGTTGCCGGTGTCGTACTCCACGCAGCCGATGAGCAGGGCGATCCACCCGGCGAGCACGAGGATCTCGCGGTGCTGGGCCAGGGTGAGCCGCTGGCCCTGCAGCGTGCTGATGCGCCGCAGCCAGGCGCGGCCTTCGATCAGCAGCTGGTCGCTGGGCATGTAGGGGTATTCCGAGCACAGCCGCTCAGCCATGATCCGCAGGCCATCCAGGCTGGCCTGATCCAGGTCTGACCTCTGCAGGCGGCTAACCAGCTCCAGGGTGTCCATGCCGCTCATCGCCAGCACATCCGCGTCCGCGTCACGCTTGGGTGCTACGGGAAACATCGCGTGGGTGACGGTGCCGAACGCCGCGGCGATGACCGGCTGGTAGAACTCGCCGGGGGTTACCTCGCCGGACTCCCACCGCTTCCACTGCCGCAGCAGGCTGGCGTCATCAGGCAGCTGGCCGGGTGAGTGCAGGCGCATCACCTTCACGGCTTCGGCCTGGCTCCAGCCCCGGGCCTCGCGCTCGTTGGTCATCCGCCGGGCCCACGCGGGCCGGTCCTCCACCACCGCTAGCTCCTCGTCCTTGCCTCCCTTCGAGTGTCGCAGATCGCGGCGGGGTGACACGCATGGTGACACCCAGGTGTCACGCCGTTGTCCGGCCCTGGCACCGCTGCTGTCACTAGGCCGCGTGTAATGGCGCGGCCACTCTGAGCACAGGCCAATTCCGGCCAATCCAAGCCCCGGATATGGGGCGTGCCACAGAAGGAGTGGTTGCCATGCGTCTGATGCTCGACACGTCGGGGATCTCGTTCCAGGTCACCCGGGCGGCGGAAGCGCGCAAGGACTTCGGCAAGGACGTGCAGAAGGTGGACCGCGAAAGCGGCCGTCCGCAGTGGGTTGTGGAGGTGCTCGCCCAGGACTCTGACCGCGGGGAGGTGATCCGGGTCACGGTGACTGGTGATCAGCCCAAGGTGAACCCGGGGAGCCAGGTCCGCTTCGAGGGTCTGGAGGCGATCGCCTGGAACAACAACGGCAAGGGCGGCGTGGCGTACCGGGCCGCGGCCATCCACCCCGCACAGCAGTCCCGTGCCGCCTAGCCCGCGCGCAGTCTGCGGCGCCGCGCCGTTCCGGCAGGCAGCGCCATCCGGCAGTCATTGGCATCACCAGCAGAAGGGATACCGCTGCGATGACCAGCACAGTTACCACCATCAAGGCCGTCAGGGACAGCGACGGCACGAACGGCAAGCCCAAGCGTGAGCACGGGCTGGCCCAGCTGCGGGCCACCGAGGCCCGTGGCCCTGATCCGCCTGGTTTCCGAGGCGGACTACGAGGGCGGTGAAGTCCTGCACGCTCTGCACGAGCTGATCTACAGCAACTGGGACAGCGCCTCCAAGGCGGAGCTGGAGGGCCTGGTCGCTGAGGTGCAGCTCTGCATGCAGGCCGCCGATCACTACCTGCTGATGCTCGGCAGCGTCATCGACGAGCGCGAGGACACCCCCCGCGAGCAGCAGGACCAGGACGACGGCGACCCCGGCGACCCGGGAGAGCCGCCGTTCTGAGATGCGGGCGCCGGGCTGGAGGACGGCAATCCTCCGGCCCGGCTCACCACCGAAAACCCATCCCAACCTGCGAAGTAAGGAAAGGGGTACGTGGCGTGTTTCACGTTATCAGCGTCATCTGCGCAACGCTTGCTCGCCTAGCGCGGCGGATCGACGCCATTCGTGATGGCAGCCTCAGCGAGGCTGCCTCCTGGTACGGCTGGACAGCCGTCCGGGTCTCGCGGGGCACCTGGGAGTACCGCGACCCGCGGTTCACCGACCTGGCCATGGACCGGCAAGGTCTGCGTTCGGGCTGTGAGCACTGCGACGACAAGAACCGTGTCGCGATCGAGAACCGGGCCCTGGAGGGCATTGCCTCTCCGCTGGTCCCGTCCTGGGCTCAGACCGCGATCGCCGGCCGTATCCAGCAGCTGGGCACGGTCCCGGTGTGGACCCGTGTCCCGGGCACCGCGGCGTTCACCGCCAGCGGCCAGGTCTTGCCTATCGTGCAGGACCGCGCGGACTGCGGGGGGCTGTGATGGCCGCTAAGCCCAGCCCGCGCAATCACCGCAACAATCCCTACGTGCTGGACGGGTTCGCCGCCCAGCTGCACACCAGCGCGGCCGGAACCTTGTGGCGGCTGCGCTCCGAAGTGATGGTCCTGGCCATCCTGGGCGGGGCGTACTTCGGCCTGTACAGGGCCCTGTCCGGGTCGTTCATCTGCCGCGGCCATAGTCCTGGCCGTCATCATCACCGCGATGCTGATCGTGCCTCCGTCGCGCCGGTGCATTGCCCGGCGGGCCTGGTGCGTGATCTCGCGGCACCGTATCCAGCGGGTGTTCTGGGAGACCCGCATGCACACCCGATCGGGACGGCTGTCCCTGGTTCTGTGGATCCGCCCGACCCAGGTGGGTGAAACGGCGCTGATCTGGTGCCGCGCCGGGATCTGCTTCGAGGACCTCGAAGCCCACACCGGCGAACTGGCCTCAGCTTGCTATGCCCGCGAAGCCCGCGTCGAGAAATCGAAGCGGTGGGCGCAGCTGGTCACTGTTCACATCGTGCGCCGCGACACCCTCGCGGCCCGCACCGTCGTCGCACCCAGCCTGGCACCTGATCTGCCGCAGGCCAGCGACACCTTCACCGCCGCCTGACAGAGCGGCATCACCGCAACAGGATGCCCCGGCGCCTGGCCCCGTGCTGGGCCCGGGGTCTCCCCATCGCGTGGCTTCGAGAAACAGGAAGGAGTGATAGCCATGGCACCCCAGACGCGGCCCGTGCGGCCGGTGTCGATCTGGGACCCGGTGCACCTGGGCACTGATGAGATGGGCCAGCAGGTCCGCGTCACCCTGGCCGAACGCAACATGCTGATCGGCGGCGAACCCGGCGGCGGCAAGTCCGTCGCGCTGCAGCTAGTCGTCGCCCATGGCGCGCTGTCGCCCGATTGCGAGCTGGTCCTGGTCGACGGCAAACGGGTCGAGCTGGGCCTGTGGCGCGACTGCGCTACCCGGTTCATCGGCCCCTCGATCGATGACGCGATCGATACCTTCAAGTGGCTGCAAACCAAGATCGATGAGCGGACCGAATGGCTGCTCGATCACCGCAAGCGCAAGATCACCCGCGACATGGGTTTCCCGGTCTACCTCGTCCCGGTCGACGAGGTGGCCTACTTCTCCGCCACCGCCGGAACCACGGCTCAGCAGAAGGAGTTCAACGCCCGCAACCGCGACGTGGTCGCCCGCGGCCGCGCCCCGGGCATCATCGCCGTGGAGGCCACCCAGCGGCCCTCGGCGGACATCATCCCGACCAGCCTGCGGGACCTGTTCGGCTACCGGTGGGCGTTCCGCTGCTCCACCGAAGCCTCCTCCGACACGATCCTGGGCCACGGCTGGGCCTCGAAGGGCTACACCGCCGAGGACATCGACCCCCAGGCCCGCGGAGTCTCCTGGCTGCGGGCTGAGGACGGCCTGCCGCGCAAGGTCAAGGCCGCCTACCTGACCGATGAGCAGATCATCACCCTGGCCGACCACGCCGCGGCACTGCGCCACCAGGCCAAAGCCAGCAAAGCCGCTGACACCAAGGGCGGCAATGTGGTGCCGCTGCGCGGCGATGATGCCGCATGAGCGCCCCGGCCCGCACCCGGGGTGCACGGAGCAGGAAACGAACACCGGCCCGGCCCACCGCCCACGTCGGCTACCAGCCCTCCGGACTGGACCGCTGGGGACACCGGGTCAAGGCCACCTACCACGCCATTGCCGACCAGGCCGTCAAGGTCGGCTTCGTCACCAGGCTGCCCGGCACCGCTGTATGCGGGTCGGCTGGGCCGTGGGCTCCGGTGCCCGATGGGCTGTTCCCGCCGATGGTCTCCTGCCGCGCCTGCCAGCACATCACCGCTAACCAGCACATCACTATCGCTGGCGGCACCTCGTGACCGGCCAGCACGGCGACTACTGCCCGGCGTGCGGTAGCGCTGATATCGAGCCGTTTGCCGTCATCGTCGGTGCCGCGGAAACCTACGGCTACCAGTGCCTGGACTGCGCCACCCTCTGGCCCGTCCTGCAATCGGGCACCTTGCCGTCTGCCCTGGCCCATGCCGCGGGCCTGACGGGTAGCGGCGAATGACGGTCCCGGCGCTGGCCCTGGCCCCCGTGCTGATCGGCACGGGGACCGGAGCGAGTTCCCGGACCCTGGACGAGCAGCTGCTCGACCGCACCTCTCGGTCGGACTATCACGCCTGGCTGGCCGGGACCGCTGGTGCTGGCGGATGCACCCGGCCGGTGCGGCTGCGCGGCACGATCCGCGATGTGGACCCCGCCACCGGCGAGGTGATCCACGCGCTGGACACCGAGCAGCTGCCCGACCGTGTGCTCTACGCGCCATGCGGGGACCGGCGCGCCTCGGTGTGCCCGGCCTGCGCCGAGACCTACCGCCGCGACACCTACCAGCTGATCCGCGCCGGGCTGACCGGCGGCAAAGGCGTCCCCGAATCGGTGGCCGCGCATCCGTGCGTGTTCGCAACCCTGACCGCGCCCGGCTTCGGCCCGGTGCACACCCGTCGCCCTGGTCCTGGTGGCCAGCGCCCGCTGCCGTCCCCGCCGTAAGGCTGAGATCTGCGCGCACGGCCGGCGGCTGTCCTGCGGCCAGCGCCACGCCGGCACCGACCCGGCCCTGGGCCAGCCGCTGTGCGGCGACTGCTTCGACTACACCGCCGCGGTGGTGTGGAACGCCCACGCCCCCGAGCTGTGGCGGCGCACCACCATCGCGATCCGCCGCCATCTGGCCCGCACTGCCCGGGCCCGCAGCGTCGCCAAGGTGGGCCTGTCGTACGCGAAGGTGGCCGAGTTCCAGGCCCGCGGCCTGATCCACTTCCACGCCATCTTCCGCCTCGACACCACCACCCCAGACGGCCAGCTCACCCCGCCCGGCCTCGAGGCGGCCGACCTGCACGCGGCGATCACCGCAGCGGTGCGCTCGGTGTGGTTCGCGACCGTGGCCCATCCGGCCCGGCCCGGCGGCTGGGACATCCGCTGGGGCGCCCAGCTCGACACCCGCACCGTCCGCATGCCCCCCGCTGGCGGCCCGGCGGGCAACGTGGCGGTGGCCTCCTACCTGGCCAAGTACGCCACCAAGTCCACCGAGGCGGTCGGGACCGTCACTTGCCGGATCACCGCTGATAGCGTCGGCTACTACGGCACCACCGGCACCCATCAGGGCAGGCTGATCCGCGCCGCCTGGCACCTCGGCAGCCACACTCACCCTGACTTCGCCGCCTTGCGCCGCTGGGCACACATGCTCGGCTACCGCGGCCACTTCGCCACCAAAAGCCGCCGCTACTCCACCACCCTGCGCGCCCTGCGCGCCGCCCGCGCCGACCACCACCGCCGCCAGCACCCCCGGCCTATTACCAGCGGCCGCGGCGAAGCGCTGATCACCGTCACTCACATGACCTGGGCCGGGTCGGGGTGGCGGTCCACGGGCGACGCGCTGCTGGCCCTGTCGGCCGCCGCGCGGGCCCGTGAGCACGACCAGGCTGCCCGCGATGCCGAGCGGGCCGCCTGACTCAACCGACCCTCTTACCCGAAGGACCCGTCATGGAGAAGCTGCTGTACCGGCCCAAGGAAGCCGCCGCGGTGCTGGGCATCAAACGCGACAAGCTGTACGACCTGATCCGCGCAGGCCGCCTGCGCTCAGTCAAGGACGGCGGCGCCCGGTTCATCACTGCCGACGCCATCACCGAGTACGTCGCCCTGCTGGAAGTCGAGTCGACTGAGGTCGCCTGATGCCTGGCCAGGCCCGGCCCCGCCGCGGCCGCCAGCGTCTTAACGGCGAAGGCACGATCTCCGGGCCGCGCAAGGACGGCCGTTACGTAGGTGCCTTCTACGCGCCAACCACCGCGGGCACCACCAAGCGCGTCTACGTCTACGGTCGCACCCGCGAGGAAGCGCACGAGCTCCTGGTCCAGGAGCAGGCCAAGGTCGCCCGGGGGATCCCGGTCCCGGACAAGTCCTGGAAGCTCGGCCCGTATTTGGACTACTGGCTCGCCGACGTGGTGAAGCCGAACCGGCGGCCCGCGACCTACGCGCTGTATGAGATGAAGATCCGGCTGTACCTCAAGCCTGGCCTGGGCCAGTACACACTGAAACGGCTGTCGGTGCGGACCGTGCAGACTTTCCTGAATGGCAAGCTCCGTTCCGGCCAGTCGATCCGCAACGTGCACATCCTCCGCCAGATTCTCAGCGCGGCCCTGTCCCGGGCTCAGCGGGAGGAGCTGGTGGCCCGCAACGTCGCCCGGCTGGTCGAGCTGCCCGCCTGGGAGCCTGCCGAGGTCGTGCCCTGGACACCCGACGAGGCCGTGGCCTTCCTCCAGGCCGCCGCCGGTGACCCGTTGTATCCGGCGTTCGTCTTGCTGATGCTGTACGGGATGCGCCGTGGCGAGGTCCTGGGCCTGCGCTGGGATGACATCGACACCGACGCCGGGCTGATCCGGGTCCGCCAGCAGCTCCAGCGCGTGCAGGGCCGGCTGATCCTCGGCCCGGTCAAGACCCGGGCAGGTAACCGTGACCTGCCGCTGATCGGCCTGGCTAAGGATGCGCTCGCGGCCCGCCGCCACGCCCAGGACACCGACCGGGCCAACCTCGGCCGCTGCTGGGCCAACACCGGCTTAGTGTTCACCACCCGAACGGGCAGGCCGGTGGAACCGCGGAACCTCGTCCGGTCCTTCACAAGGATCTGCGAAAACCACAGCCTCCGGCGCGTCCCGATCCACAAGATCCGGACCATGGTCGCAACGCTGCTTAAGAGACTGAATATCCCGGCCCGCGACGCCCAGGCCATCCTCGGCCACGCGCACATCTCGACCACTCAGCAGATCTACACCTACGTCGATGAGGCATCCCGTCTCGACGCTGTGACCAGGCTCAACGAGCTGCTCAGCGGCGCAAAATAACCGGCCTACTGTGGTCAACCTTGGTGGTCAGCGCCCGGATTCGGGATCGGCCACGAGATGAAATACCAGGTGGAGCTAAGGGGACTCGAACCCCTGACCCCCTGCTTGCAAAGCAGGTGCTCTTCCAGCTGAGCTATAGCCCCGGAACGCGGTGATTCAAGGTTACCGGCCCGCCAGGCCTTCCGCGGGACCGGTCGCGGTCAGCAGATGGGGCAGGTCAGCCACGCTGCCGAGGATGTGGCTGGCACCGGCCCGGCGGAGCCGGCCGTCCGGCACGGTCCCGGTCAGAACGCCCGCCACCACACCCGCCCCGGCCCGCCGGCCCGCTTTCACGCCCGCCTCCGTGGACATGGCCACCGCGGTCTCCCGCACGTCGTCCACGCCCAGCCGGAGCATCGCGGTCAGCACCAGGTCCGGCGCCGGGGCGCCCCGCGGCGTCTCGTCCGGGGACACCGCCAGGTCGATCTTGTCCCACCAGCCCAGCGCGTCCAGCACCGAGGCGAACACCTTCTTCGAGAACCCGCTGATCAGGCAGACCCGGACCCCGCTGCCGCGCAGCTTGTCCAGCGCCAGCTCGGCCCCGGGAACCGCCGCGACACCGGTCCGGCCGATCGCCGCCCCGTATGACCTGTCGAACGCCAGCTGAGCGGCCTGGGCCCGCGGCTGGTTCTCCGGGAACAGCGACTGCATCACGTCCAGGGTGTACTGGCCGCGGGAGCGGTGCACGCCCGCCATGCTGCGGGCGTACGCGCTGGTCCCGGTCACGACCCCCTGGGTGGCGATCGCCTCGGAGTACGCCCGCTCCACCATGCCGTTGTCGGAGACGGTGGTCCCGATCACGCCGCAGCAGACCAGGGTGACCGGCGGTGCCTTGGTCACCTGATCGTCTCCCTGCGCCCCCGGCAGGCCGGCGGACGGCACAGCGGTTAGTCGCCCGTGGTCGCCTCAGTCCACAGGTCCAGCTCGGCCCGGTCGGACTGGACCTTCCGCCAGACAGCCAGACCACCAAGAGCAATCAGGGCCAGCAGAATCAGCTTCTTCACTGGTGCGTTTCCTCACCTTCAGCGAACAGACCTTTGCTACGGCACCCATCGTCACCGAGGAGACAGGCCACGTTGGGATGCCTTGCAGCCTAGCAAGCCCTGGACCTACCGAGGCCTGACCACACGGCTCTCGTCCCAGACCGGCTCCGGGGCCTCGTACACCCCGCCGTCCGAGCCGAAGATCAGGAACCGGTCGAACGACTTGGCGAACCACCGGTCGTGGGTGACCGCCAGCACCGTGCCCTCGTAGCCTTCCAGGCCGTCCTGCAGCGCCTCGGCGCTGGCCAGGTCCAGGTTGTCGGTCGGCTCGTCGAGCAGCAGAAGCGTGGACCCGGTCAGCTCGAGCAGCAGGATCTGCAGCCGCGCCTGCTGCCCGCCGGACAGCGTGCCGAACGGCTGCCGGGCGCAGCCCTGCAGCTCGTACCGGGCCATCGCGGACATCGCCTCGTTGATCAGCATGGCGTGCTCGCGCATGAGGATCTCCAGCGGCGTGCGGTCCTCCAGGTCCGGCCGCGCGTGAGTCTGCGCGAAAAGCCCGGGCACCACCCGCGCGCCGAGCCGGGCCACGCCCGAGTGCGCTACCGGCTCACCCGCCATCAGCCGCAGGAAGTGCGACTTGCCCGAGCCGTTGGAGCCCAGCACCGCGACCCGCTCGCCGTACCAGACCTCCAGGTCGAACGGCTGCATCAGCCCGGTCAGCTCGAGCTGCTCGCAGATCACCGCGCGCTTGCCGGTCCGCCCGCCGCGCAGCCGCATCCGCACGTTCTGCTCCCGCGGCGCCAGCTCCGGCGGCCCGGCCTCCTCGAACTTGCGCAGCCGGGTCTCGGCGGCCTGCAGCCGGGAGGCCATGGCGTCGTTGTAGGACGCCTTCTGCCGGTACATCCGGACCAGCTGCTTGATCTTCTCGTGCTCCTCGTCCCAGCGGCGGCGCAGCTCGTCCAGCCGCTCGATGCGGTCCTGACGGGCCTGGTGGTACGTCGCGAACCCGCCGCCGTGCACCCAGACGTTGCCGTCCTCCACGGTGATGATCCGCTGGGCGCAGTTGGCCAGCAGCTCCCGGTCGTGGCTGACCAGCAAAACCGTCTTGCTCGTGGCCGCCAGCTGCTGCTCCAGCCACTGCTTGCCCGGCACGTCCAGGTAGTTGTCCGGCTCGTCCAGCAGCAGGACCTCGTCCTTGCCGCGCAGCAGCGACTCCAGCACCAGCCGCTTCTGCTCGCCGCCGGACAGCGTGCGCACTTCCCGCCACCGGCACCGCTCGTACGGGATGCCCAGCGCGGCCACCGTGCAGGCGTCCCAGTGCACCTCGGCGTCGTAGCCGCCGGCGTCGCCCCACTCGGCCAGCGCGGAGGCGTACTTCAGCTGCGCGGGCTCGTCGTCGCGCTCCATCATCACCAGCTCGGCCGTGTCCAGCCGGTCCGCGGCCTCGCGGACCCGCAGCGGCGCGATGGACAGCAGCAGGTCCCTGATCGTGCTCTCGTCCCTGATGCCGCCGACGAACTGGCGCATGATGCCGAGCCCGCCGCTGGAGGACACGGTGCCCTCCTGCGGGGTGAGGTCACCGGAGATCAGCCGCAGCAGCGTGGTCTTGCCCGCCCCGTTCGGCCCGACCAGCGCGGCGACGGTGCCTTCCCCGACACGGAACGAGACATCGCCGAGCAGCTGCCGGCCATCCGGCAGCGCATGGCTGATATGCGCGGCCTCGACATGGCCCACTGATCTTCCCCGTTCCCAGACGCCCTGGCATGGCCGAGAATAGCGGGATGGACCCGGAGGGAAACAACCCAAATTCGCGGCTGCGGGCCTCGGACGCGGACCGCGACCGGGCGGCCAGCGTGCTGAACGAGGCCCTGGCCGACGGACGGCTGACGGCCGATGAGCACTCCGAGCGGCTGGACACCGTCTACGCCGCGAAGACTCACGCCGAGCTCGTGCCCGTGCTCGACGACCTGCACCTTTCCCCGCAGACCCACGCCTCCCCGGTCCCGGCGCCCGCGTCCGCCCCGGTCCCGGCCGGGCGCGGCGCCCGGATGCTGGCCGTGTTCGGCGGCGTGTCCCGCAAGGGCCGCTGGCACCCGGACCCGGCCAGCCAGGTGACCTGCGTGTTCGGCGGCGCCGAGCTCGACCTGCGGGACGCGGTGCTGCCCGGCCGGGAGATCACCATGCACGTCACCTGCGTGTTCGGCGGCGCCGAGATCATCGTGCCGCCGGAGATGCGGGTGGTCGACACCGGCAGCGCCATCTTCGGCGGCCGCGAGATCGCCGGGGACAGCGAGGAGACCGGCCCGGACTCACCGGTCCTGCGGCTGACCGGCAACTGCGTCTTCGGCGGCATCGAGGTCTCCCGCAAGCCGCGCAAATCCGACCGCCGCCAGCTCCGCTAACCAGGCGCGGCCAGGCGGCGCGGGGCGGGCAGCACCCGGCGGCGCACCGGGTCGGCCAGGGCGTCCGCGAGTTCGCCCAGGGCGTCCAGCGTGTGCCCGCTGAGCACCAGGTCGCAGTGCGGCCACGCGGCCGCCATTCCGCCGGCCAGCGGCTGGTAGCCGGCCGTTTTGGTGCGCGGATTCACCCAGATAATTTTGTACGCGATCATGGACAGGGCCGCCATCTCGACGGCCAGCACACTGGGGTCGCCGGTGTCCCAGCCGTCGGAGATGATGATCACGACCGCCCCGCGGGCCATGCCGCGGCGCCCGTACGTGCGGTTGAACTCCCGCAGCGATTCCCCGATCTTCGTGCCGCCCAGCCAGTCCGGTGCGGCCTGGCCCGCCAGCGCGAGCGCGGCCGCCGGGGTGGAGTGGGCCAGCGTCCGGGTCAGCCGGGTCAGCCGGGTGGCGAACGTGAACACCTCGGCCTTCGCCCCGCCGGCGGCGCAGTACAGCAGCTGGATCATGGCCCGGGCGTACGGCTCCATCGACCCGGAGATGTCGCACAGCACCACCAGCCTGCGCGGCCGCCAGGCCGGGTCCTGGCCGATGAGCCGGACCGGGTCCCCGCCGGTCCGGCGGGCCTGGCCGAGCGTGGCCCGGACGTTCAGGTGCCGGCCGCCAGGACGGCGGCGCCGCCGCCGGGACCTGCGCCGCGGCGTGGCCAGGGTCAGCGTGCGCATCAGCCCGGCCAGCTGAGCCAGCTCGCCCGGGGTCAGCTCGGCGAAGTCCTGCCCGGCCAGCCGCTCCGCGGTGCTGCCCAGGAACCGGTTCTCGGTCTCCGCGTCCGCGTCCGGCCGGTCGCCGTCGCCCTCGGTCGCGGTCTGCTGGCCGTCCGGCGCGGGCCGGGTGGCCGCGTGCTCGCGGGCCGCGGCGGCCGCGCTGGCCAGCAGGTCCTCCGGGGTCCTGTCGGCCGGCCCGGGCAGCGGGACC
The DNA here is from genome assembly GCA_963770375.1 of uncultured Actinomycetes bacterium. Lineage (GTDB taxonomy): Bacteria > Actinomycetota > Actinomycetes > Streptosporangiales > Streptosporangiaceae > DASVBE01. Next base: position 21,281 of record CAVYPM010000014.1, read on the forward strand.
TCGGGCGGCAGCTCACCCAGCGGGCCGGGCGCGGCCAGCCCGCCGAAGATCTCGCCGAACACCCGCTCCAGCGTGGCGACGTGCGCCTGGCTGGACACCAGCGTGGCCTGCGCGCACAGGTACAGCGCCCGCGGCGTGCCCGGCCGGGCCAGGGTCACCGCCCGGGCGAACCGCTCGCACCGGCCAGGACCCACCGGCAGCCCGGCCCGGCGCAGCTCGTCGCCGAGCCGCGCGGCCACCTCGGCCAGGTCGCCATGCCCCGGCATCGTCAGCGGCACCGGCTGCTCAGCCGCCGGTGCCGAAGCCCGCCACGGCCGCGGCGTCCAGGTCGTCGGCGTTCTTCAGCACCGCGCCGGCGGTCTGCCGGGCCGCGGCCGCGTCCAGCTGCCGGGCGCCGAGCAGGTGCAGCGCCCGGGCCCAGCTGATCGCCTCGGCCACCCCGGGCGGCTTGGCCAGGTCGAGCCCGCGGAGCCGGCCGGTGACCGTGGCCACCTGGTCGGCCAGCGGCACCGCGGCTTCCGGCACCCGGCGCCGGATGATGGCCGCGACCTGCTCGGCCGGCGGGTAGTCGATCCAGTGGTACAGGCAGCGCCGCTTCAGCGCGTCGTGCAGGTCCCGGGTCCGGTTCGAGGTGAGCACCACCACCGGCGGGAACTGGGCCCGCCGGGTGCCGAGCTCGGGGATCGTCACCGCGGCCTCGGCCAGCAGCTCGAACAGGAACGCCTCGAACTCGTCGTCGCCGCGGTCCACCTCGTCGATGAGCAGCACCGCCGGCCGCGGCCCCGGGTGGCTGAGCGCGGCCAGCAGCGGCCGCTCCAGCAGGAACCCTTCGCTGAACAGGTCCGCCTCGCTGACGTCCGCGCCGCGGGCCTCGGCCAGCCGGATGGCCAGCAGCTGGCGCGGGTAGTTCCACTCGTACAGCGCCTCGGCCGAGGTCAGCCCCTCGTAGCACTGCAGCCGGAGCAGCGGCGTGTCCAGCGCCGCGGCCAGCGCCTGGGCGGCCGCGGTCTTGCCCACGCCCGGCTCGCCTTCCAGCAGGATCGGCTGGCCCATCCGGGCCGCCAGGAACAGGCTGGTGCCCAGCGCCTCGTCCGCCAGGTAACCCTGGCCGTCCAGGCCAGCCAGCAAAGTGGCGACGTCCGGCACCATCCCGGCGAGATCAGCAGCCATGAGGCCGACGCTACCTGGTCGCCTGACCCGGGCCGGCCGCCTGCCCCTGGATCGCGGACCACACGTTCGCCGGGGTCAGCGGCATGTCCGCGTGCCGGACGCCGAACGGGCTGATCGCGTCGATCACGGCGTTGACCACCGCGGCGGGCGAGCCCACGGTGGCCGCCTCGCCGACGCCCTTGGCCCCGATCGGGTGGTGCGGCGACGGGGTGACCGTGCTGCCCAGCTCCCAGGACGGGCATTCCACCGCGGTGGGCAGCAGGTAGTCCATGAACGAGCCGCCCAGGCAGTTGCCGTCCTCGTCGTAGGCCAGCACCTGCATCAGCGCCATGCCCACGCCGTCGGCCAGGCCGCCGTGGATCTGCCCTTCCACGATCATCGGGTTGATCTGCACCCCGCAGTCGTCCACCGCGATGAACCGCAGCACCTGCACCTCGCCGGTGCCGGGATCCACCTTGACCAGGCAGATGTAGGCGCCGAACGGGTAGGTCAGGTTCGGCGGGTCGTACACCGCGGCCGCGTCCAGGTGGCCCTCGATCCCGGCGGGCAGCTCCAGCGCGGAGTGCGCGGCCATGGCGATCTCGGCGAGGCCGCGGGCCTGCGCCGGGTCACCCTTGACCTGCCAGGCCCGGCCGGTCCACTCCAGGTCCGCGGGCGCGGCCTCGAGCATCGCGGCGGCCACGATCCGGGCCCGCTCGCGGACCTTGCGCGCGGCGACCACGGCGGCGGCGCCGGACACCGGCGTGGACCGGGACCCGTAGGTGCCCAGGCCGAACGGGGTCCGGTCGGTGTCGCCGTGCACCACGTCCACGTCGTCCGGGTCCAGGCCCAGCTCGTGCGCGACGATCTGGGCGAACGTGGTCTCGTGGCCCTGGCCCTGGGTCTGCACCGAGATGCCCAGCGTGGCCTTGCCGGTCGGGTGCACCCGCAGGTCGGCGCCGTCGGCCATGCCCAGGCCGAGGATGTCCATGTGCTTGCGCGGCCCGGCGCCGACCCCCTCGGTGAAGAAGCTCAGCCCGATGCCGAGGTACTCGCCGCGCTCCCGGGCCCGGGCCTGCTCGCGGCGCAGCTCGTCGTAGGCGGCCAGGTCCAGGGCCAGCCGCAGCGCCCGCGGGTAGTCCCCGGAGTCGTACTCCCACCCGGTCGGCCCGGTGTAGGGGAACTGCTCGGGCCGCAGCAGGTTCTGCATGCGCAGGTCGGCCGGGTCCCGGCCGAGCTCCGCGGCCAGCACGTCGACCATCCGCTCGACCAGGTACACCGCTTCGGTGATGCGGAACGAGCAGGCGTAGGCGATCCCGCCCGGGGCCTTGTTCGTGTACACCGCGGTCACCTGGCAGTGCGCCGCCTGCATGTCGTAGGACCCGGTGAAGATGTGGAAGAAGCCGGCCGGGAACCGGGTCGGCTGCGCGGTCGCGTTGAACGCGCCGTGGTCGGCGAGCACCCGGGCGCGCAGCCCGAGGATCTTCCCGTCCCTGGTGGCGGCGATCTCGCCGTGCATCCGGTAGTCCCGGGCGAACGCGGTGGACATCAGGTTCTCCGACCGGTCCTCGACCCACTTGACCGGCCGCCCGGTGACGATCGACCCGACTACCGCGCACAGGTAGCCGGGGTAGATCGGCACCTTGTTGCCGAACCCGCCGCCGATGTCCGGCGAGATGATCCGGATCTTGTGCTCGGGCAGCCCGGCCACCAGCGCGTACATGGTGCGGTGCGCGTGCGGCGCCTGGGTCGTGGACCACACCGTCAGCCGGCCGCTGACCGGGTCCAGGTCCGCGACCGTGCCGCAGGTCTCCAGCGGGGCCGGGTGCGACCGGGGGTAGACCATGTCCTGGCTGACCACCACGTCCGCGGCGGCGAACACCGCGTCGGTCGCGGCCTGGTCGCCGGCTTCCCAGTCGTAGATCTTGTTGCTGTCCCGGCCGGCCAGGTCGTCCCTGATCAGCGGGGCACCGTCGGCCAGCGCCCGGGTGGCGTCCACCACGGGCGGCAGCGGCTCGTAGTCGACCACGATCAGCTCGAGCGCGTCCCTGGCCGAGTAGCGGTCCCTGGCCACCACGAAGGCGACCTCCTGGCCCTGGAACCGGACCTTGTCGGTGGCCAGCACGGCCTGCACGTCCTGGGACAGGGTGGGCATCCAGGCCAGGTTCCGCGCGGCCAGCGTCTCCCCGGTGAGCACGGCCTCGACCTGGGGGTGCGCCTCGGCGGCCGTGGTGTCGATGGACACGATCCTGGCGTGCGGCAGCGGGCTGCGCAGGACCGCGCCGTGCAGCATCCCTGGCAGCTCGATGTCGTCGATGAACTGGCCCTTGCCGCGGAGGAACCGGGCGTCCTCCTTGCGCCGCAGGGAGCCATAGGCGCCGTTCAGGCCGGCGGTCACGGCTGCGACCCGCTCTCCGCGGCCCTTGCCGCGGCCTCGTGCTCGGCCGCCCAGCGGACCGACCGGACGATGTTCTCGTATCCGGTGCACCGGCAGATCTGCCCGGAGATGGCCTCGCGGATGGTGGCCTCGTCCGGGTCGGGCACGTGGTCGAGCAGCCACCGGGCGGTCATCATCATGCCCGGCGTGCAGAACCCGCACTGCAGCCCGTGGCACCGCGCGAAGCCCTCCTGGACCGGGTCCAGCTCGGCCCCGCGGGCCAGGTCCTCGACCGTGCGCACCTGGTGCCCGTCCGCCATCGCGGCCAGCACCGTGCATGACTTCACCGGGCGCCCGTCCAGCCAGACCACGCAGGCGCCGCAGTTCGACGTGTCACAGCCCCAGTGTGACCCGGTCAGCCGCAGTTCGTCCCGGATGAAGTGGATGAGCAGCAGCCGGGCCTCGACGTCCCTGGTGTACGCGGTGCCGTTGACGGTCACGGTGATCTGCACGTCAGCCTGCCCCGGCGCTGCGCCGTCCGCGGCCTGCTGCGCCCGGGCCAGCGCGCGGCTCAGCGCCCGCGCGGTCAGCTCGCAGGCCAGGTGGCGCTTGTAGGCCGCCGGGCCGCGCTGGTCGGACACCGGCCGGCAGTGCTCGGCGGCGATCTCCCCGGCCCGGCGGAAGGTGTCCGGCCCGGGCCGTGCGCCGCGCAGGAACTCCTCCGCCTCGGCCGCGGCGAAGTTCCGCGCGCCGACCGCGGTCAGCCCCACCCCGGCGGCGCCGATCACGCCGCCGTCCAGCCACAGCGCCGCGCCCGCCGCGACCACCGGCCAGTCGCCCACCCGCCGCCCGACCTTGACGTACGAGCTGCCGCCGCCGGGCCGCACCGCGATCCTGATCTCGGTGAGCAGCTCGCCCGGTGCGACCACGGTCTCGTACGGGCCGGTGTGGAACTCCCTGGCGGGCACGGTCCTGGTGCCGTCCGGGGACCTGATCACCATCGTCGCCTTGAGCGCGGCGAACGCCGCGGACAGGTCCTCGGACGGGTCGGCCTGGCACAGCGAGCCGCCGATCGTGCCCCAGTTGCGCACCACCGGGTCGGCGATCACCTTCTCCGCGTCGGTCAGGATCGGGAAGTGCGCCGCGGCCAGCGCCGAGCCGAGCAGCTCGGCGTGCCGGGTCAGCGCGCCGATCGCCAGCTCAGCGCCGTCCAGCCGGAGGTAGCCGAGCTCGGCCAGGCCGTTGATGTCGACCAGCACCTCGGGCTGGGCCAGCCGCAGCTTCATCATCGGGATCAGGCTGTGCCCGCCGGCCAGGATCCGCGCCTCGGGGCCGAACCGGGCCAGCAGCGCCAGCGCATGCTCCACGCTGGCCGCCCGCTCGTACTCGACATGCGCCGGAACCTGCATGGCCTCCCCAGACGTGCACCGCTGCCGAGTGTAGGGGTGCGCCGCGAATGCCGGACGGCGCGTAGGTTGTGAGGGTCATGACCCTCACCCAGCTGAACGCCTTCGTCCTGGTCGCCAGGCTCGGCTCGGTCACGGCCGCGGCCAGCGCCCTGGGCGTCAGCGAGCCCGCCGTGTCGCAGGCGCTGTCCGCGCTGCGCCAGCACATGGGCGACCAGCTGATCACCCGCGGCCCGGCGGGCATGACGCTGACCCCGGGCGGGTCCCGGCTGCTGGCCACCGCGTCGCAGATCGTGGTGCTCGGCGCGGAGGCGCACGCCGCGGTGCGGGCCGCCCAGGGCGCGCCCGAGCAGCTGCGGGTGGTGGCCAGCTCGGCCATTGCCGAGTTCGTGCTGAGCCCGCTGACCGAGGCGTTCACCAAGCGGTTCGCCGGCTCGGTCGAGGTGTCCGCCGGGGTGGCCTCGACCAGGGAGATGGCGGTCATGGTGGCCAACCGGCTGGCCGACGTGGCGATCGGCCCCGGCGTCCCTGACCCGCCGGGCGGCGACGCGCTGCCGGTGGTCAGCGAGCCGGTGTTCCGCTACCGGCTGGTCGTGGTCGCCGCCGGGCAGCCGAAGCTGCGCGGCAGCCCGCAGCAGTGGCGCTGGCTGGTGGACTCGTCGGGCACCGACCCGGACAGCGACACCGGGCGGCTGCTGGCCGCGCTGCGCATCCCGGACGAGATGATCGGCGTGCTGCCCAACCAGACCGCGGCCTGGGCCGCGGCGGCCAGCGGCCGCGGCGTCGCGCCGGCCACCGCGCACCTGGTCACCCAGCAGCTGCGGCGCGGCGAGCTGTCCCTGGTCGAGCTGCCCGGGCTGCCGGTGGACGGCTGCTGGCACGCCACGCTGCTCGAGCGCCCGCAGCGCAGCGCCGCGGCCAGCTCGTTCCGCCGGTTCCTGGGCACGCCGGAGGCGATGCACCTGATGCGGTCCCCGGCGGCGGGCGTGCCGCCGTCGCGGTTCCGCCCCCCGGTGTACGTCACGATCTGGAGCTGACCTGCGCCGCTGCAGCCGTTGCAGCTGATCCATGACCCGGCTCCAGCCCTGCTGACCTGGGTTTTTGCCGCTCTTAAGCAAGAGGTTATTCGCCTGTTGCGCGGGTTCCGGCGGACCGGGAGAGTAGGGAATCAGCAGCACAGGGTGACGCGCTGCCCGTGGGCGCGTCCGGCGGCGGGAGCGTGCCATGCGGATCGAGTCAGACGGGCACAGCAGAGCCAACCCGCGGCTGTTCGAGCTGATCGAGCACTCGCCGAAGACCGGCCCGGGCGCGACCGTATGGGCCTGGCCGCAGGTGATCGACCACTTCAAGGTCGCCGGCCAGCCGGTGTCCGGGCCGTGGCCGCCGCACCAGGAACCGCGGCCGGACCCGGAGGAAGACTCGCTGCCGGTGGCCATTGCCGACCCGGAATCGCACTGACGGCCGGGGTGAGCCCGGGCCAGGAGCAGGAGGGAGCACCGCATGTACCCGTCGCGCTTCCGCTATGAGGCGCCCCGGTCCCTGGACGAGGCGGTGGCCCTGCTGCGGGACGGCGGGGACGACGCCAAGGTCCTGGCGGGCGGGCAGAGCCTGGTGCCGCTGATGAAGCTCCGGTTCGCGTCGCCGGAGCTCGTCGTGGACATCAACAACCTGCCGGGGCTCGACTACCACCGGGCGGACCCGGACGGCACGCTGCACGTCGGGGCGCTCTGCCGGCACGCCACGCTGGAGCGGTCGTCGCTGCTGGCGGGCACGCAGCCGACGATGGCCGCGGCCGCGCCGCTGATCGCGGACCCGATCGTGCGTACCCGGGGGACGCTGGTCGGGTCGCTCTGCCACGCCGACCCGCAGGGCGACTGGGCCGCGGTCGTGCTCGCGCTGGGCGGCTCGGTGATCGCGCACGGCCCGGCGGGCCGCCGCGCGATCCCGATGGCCAGCTTCGTCACCGGCCCGTTCCAGAACACGCTGGACCCGGCCGAGATCGCGGTCGAGGCGGTCATCCCGGCCGCGGCCGGCACCCGCTCGGGCGGCTACCTGAAGCTGGAGCGCCGGGTCGGCGACTTCGCCACCGTCGGGGTGGCGGTCGCGCTGGAGTCCGGCGACGACGGCGTGGTGCGCAGGGCCGGCATCGCGCTGACCGGCGTGGGCGGGTCCACGATCGCGGCCACCGAGGCCGCCGCCGTGCTGACCGGCCAGTCGCTGACGGCGGAAACCATCGCCGCGGCCGCCCGGCTGGCCGCCGCGGCCGCCCAGCCGAGAACCGACCATCGCGGCAGCGCAGCGTACAAGAAGCACATGGTCAGCACGTTCGTGCAGCGGCTGCTGAGCCGGGCCGGCGGCGCGGCGGAAAGGGCGGCCTGACATGACGTTCGTCTACGACGACACCGGTGAGGACACCGAAACCGTCCCGATGCGGCGGATCCGGTTCACGGTCAACGGGGCCAGGAAGGTCGCCGAGATCGAGCCCCGCCTGCTGCTGGCGCACCTCGTCCGCCGGGGGCTGGGGCTGACCGGCACGCACATGGGCTGCGACACGACCAACTGCGGCGCGTGCACGCTGCTGGTCGACGGCCAGCCGGTGAAGTCGTGCACGATGCTCGCGGTCCAGGTGGACGGCCGGGAGGTCAGCACGGTCGAGGGCCTGGCCGGGGCCAGCGAGCTGCACCCGCTGCAGGAGGGGTTCCGCGAGGAGCACGGCCTGCAGTGCGGGTTCTGCACGCCGGGGATGATGATGGCGGCCAAGGCGCTGCTGGACGAGAACCCCGACCCCAGCGAGGAAGACGTGCGCTGGGCGCTGTCCGGCAACCTGTGCCGGTGCACCGGCTACCAGAACATCGTCAAGTCGGTGATGTGGGCCGCCGCCAAGCTCCGCGGCGACGCCCCGCCCGATTTCGAGGCTGACCAGGCGGGAGACCCGGCATGACGCAGGCACTCGACGAGATCAAGATCGGCGGGCTCGGCGCCAGCCGCAAGCGGGTCGAGGACCAGCGCTTCATCCGCGGCAAGGGCAACTACACCGACGACATCACGCTGCCCGGCATGCTGCACATGGAGATCCTGCGCAGCCCGGTGGCGCACGCCCGGATCAAGTCGATCGACGCCACCCGGGCCTGGCAGGTGCCCGGCGTGCACCTGGTGCTGACCGGCGAGATGATGGCCACCCGCAACCTGGCCTGGATGCCCACCCTGTCCTACGACACCCAGGCCGTGCTGGCCACCGACAAGGTGCGGTTCCAGGGCCAGGAAGTGGCCTGCGTCATCGCCGACGACCCGTACATCGCCAAGGACGCCTGCGAGAAGATCGACGTCGAGTACGAGCCGCTGCCGGTGATCGTCAACCCGTGGCAGGCCCTCGACCGACGGACGCCCCGGTGATCAGGGACGACAAGGAGAACCAGGCCGACAACGTCATCTACCACTGGGAGGTGGGCGACAAGTCCGGCACCGACGCCGCCTTCGAGCAGGCCGACCTGGTCTCCAAGCTGGAGCTGCACTACCCGCGGTCGCACCCCTCGCCGATCGAGTGCTGCGGCTCGATCGCCGACTTCAACCGGTCCACCTCGAAGCTGACCGTGTACATGACCACGCCAGGCGCCGCACCTCATCCGGACCGTGGTGGCGCTGGTCGCCGAACTGCCCGAGCACATGATCCGGATCGTCTCCCCGGACATCGGCGGCGGGTTCGGCAACAAGGTCCCGATCTACCCCGGGTACGTCTGCTCGATCCTGGCCTCGATCCTGCTGGAGCGGCCGGTCAAGTGGATCGAGGACAAGTCCGGCAACCTGATCTCCACCGGCTTCGCCCGTGACGTCTACCTGCACGGCGAGATGGCGCTGCGCAAGGACGGCAAGATCCTCGGCGTCCGGATGCACACCGACGCCGACCACGGCGCGTTCTTCTCCGACGCCCAGCCGAGCAAGTTCAAGATCGGCCTGATGCACTCGGCGTTCGCCTGCTACGACATCCCGGCCGCGCACCTGACCGCGCGCGGCATGTACACCAACAAGGCGCCCGGCGGGGTGGCCTACCGGTGCTCGTTCCGTGTCACCGAGGCGATGTTCTTCCAGGAGCGGATGATCCAGGCCGCGGCCACGGACCTGGGCATCGACCAGGCCGGGTTCCGGGCCATGAACTTCGTCGGCGACGACATGTTCCCGCACCGGACCCCGTTCGGCTTCCTGCTCGACTCCGGCCAGTACCGCAAGTGCCTGGAGGTCGGCCTGCGCGCGGTCGGGTACGAGGACTTCCGGCGCGAGCAGGCCGAGGCGGCCAAGCGGGGCCGGCTGCTGGGCCTGGGCATCTCGACCATGACCGAGCCGCTGGGCGCGGGCAACAGCCGCGAGTACGACCTGCTCGGCGTCAAGATGTTCGACTCGGCCGAGCTCAAGGTGCACATCACCGGCAAGGCCATCCTGCGCACCGGGGCCAAGAACGCAGGGCCAGGGGCACGAGACGACCTGGGCGCAGATCGTCAGCCACGAGCTGGGCCTGCCCGCCGACGACGTGGTGGTCGAGGAGGGCGACACCGACACCGCGCCGTACGGCATGGGCACCTACGCCTCGCGCAGCACGCCGGTGGCCGGCGCCGCGGTGGCCATGGTGTCCCGCAAGATCCGGGCCAAGGCCCGCAAGCTCGCCGCGCACCTGCTCGAGGTGTCCGAGGAAGACATCGAGTGGGAGCTCGGCCGGTTCTACATCCGCAGCGCCCCGGACCGCGGGGTGACCATCCAGGAATGCGCGACGGCCGCCTACAGCAACATGCCCGACGGCATGGAGCCCGGCCTGGAGAACACCGCCTACTACGACCCGCCCAACCTGACCTGGCCGTTCGCGGTGTACATCGTCACCGTCGAGGTGGACCCGGAGACCGGGGTGTGGGACGTGCTGAAGATGGTCGCGGTCGACGACTGCGGGGTGCGGATCAACCCGATGATCGTCGAGGGCCAGATCATGGGCGGGCTGACCGAGGCCTACGCCATGTCCAGCATGCAGTTCATCACCTTCGACGCGGACGGCAACTGCGTCGGCTCGAACTACATGGACTACATGCTGCCGACCGCCTGGGAGACGCCCGGCTTCGAGCTGCACAGCGAGGTCGTCACCCCGTGCCCGCACCACCCGATCGGGGCCAAGGGCATCGGCGAGTGCGCGGCGGTGGGCGGTCCGGCCGCGTTCGTCAACGCGGTGATGGACGCGCTGAGCAGCACCGGGGTGCGCAACATCGACATGCCGCTGCTGCCGGACCGGGTCTGGGAGGCCCTCACCACCCGCCGCGACATCTCCGGCGCCCCGCCGGTCCGGGCCGATGACTGAGCACGAGCACGGGCCGCCCGCGGTACACGCCAGCCACGCCGACGGCTGGGCGGTGCTGGAGCAGGCCGCCGAGCTGACCCGCCGCGGTGACGCGTTCGCGCTGGCCACCGTGGTCTGGCGGCAGGGCCCGTCGTCCGGGCAGCAGGGCTCGCGGGCCATCATCACCGCGTCCGGCGAGCTGCACGGCTGGATCGGCGGGGCGTGCGCGGAGCCGGTGGTGGTCCGCGAGGCCCGGGAGGTGATCAGCACCGGCGAGGCGCGGCTGCTGCTGCTCGGCACCCAGGACCAGTTCGGCGCGGCGGTGCCGGACGGGATGACCGTGGTGCCGATCTCCTGCCAGAGCGAGGGCGCGCTCGAGGTCTACATCGAGCCGGTGCTGCCGGTGCCGCACCTGGTCGTGGTGGGCCGGTCGCCGATGGCGGAGACGCTGGCCAGCCTGGGCCGCGACCTCGGCTGGCGGACGGACCTGGTGGCCGGGCCCGGTCTTTCGGCCGCGGCGGCCTCGGAGCGGTCCATGGTGGTGATCGCCACCCAGGGGCACGGCGACGAGGACGCGGTGCAGGCCGCGCTCGCGGTCCGGCCCGCCTACCTGGGCCTGGTCGGCTCCCGCCGGCGCGGCGCCGCGGTGCTCGGCTACCTGGCCGACCGCGGCCTGCCCGCCGATCAGCTCGGCCGGGTCCGGGTGCCGGCCGGCCTGGACCTGGGGCACACCTCGCACCGCGAGATCGCGGTGGCCATCCTCGCCGAGCTGGTCCAGCTGCGGGCCGCAGGGGCGCTCACCGCGGCCAGCCCGGCCGGGACCGCGGCGGCCGCGGCCGCCGAGGCGACCGACCCGGTCTGCGGCATGACCGTCGCGGCCGGGCCGTCCAGCTACCCGCTGGAGCACGACGGCACGACCTATTACTTCTGCCGGGCGGCCTGCCGCCAGGAGTTTGCCCGTGATCCCGCCGCCTACCTGAAGGAGGCCCGGTGCTGATCAGGAACGACTTCGAGGTCGCCGAACCGGTTGAGAAGGTCTGGGCCTTCTTCGACGACATCCCGCACGTGGCCGCGTGCCTGCCCGGCGCCGAGCTGACCGACAGCCTGGGCGAGGACAAGTACGCCGGCCGGGTCGCGGTCCGGATGGGCCCGGTGCGGCTCCAGTTCGCCGGCACCGCGGAGATCACCGAGCGGGACGCGGCCGCCCACCGGCTGGTCGCGCACGCGGCCGGCGCCGAGGAGAAGGGCCGCGGCCAGGCCGCCATGGTGATCACCGCCACGCTGCAGCCGGCCGGCCGGGGCACCCGGGTCGGCGTGTCCCAGGATCTTCAGCTGGCCGGCGCCGCCGCGCAGTACGGCCGGGGAATGATCTCCGACGTCACCGCGGTGCTGATGCGGGACTTCTCGGCCAACCTGGCCACCGCGATCGCGGCCAAGGAGCGCGGCGAGGACCCCGCGGCAGCCACCGCCAGACGGGAGGCCAGCGGCCTGGCCATCGGCCTGGCCGCGGCCCGGATGGCGCTGATGCGGGTGTTCCGCCGGTTCTTCGTCCCCTACCGGGCGCCGGGCTGACCGGCCCCGGCTCGTTAACCGGCCAGGACGAGAAAGGAGCGACCGAGATGGTCCTGTGGTGGATCGGCAACGTGCTGCTGCTGGTAGCCGTGCTGCCGGTGGTCATCGCACTGCTGAACCGGGTGCTCGCCGCGGTGGAACGGATCCGCGCGGCCACCGACGACATCCTGGCCGGCGGCGTCGCCCTGGTCGGCCAGCTGGACGGCGTGCCGGGCGCGCTGGCCACAACCAGCTCCACCGTCGACGACATCGCCACCGGCGCGGTCCGCTATGCGGGCTCGGTGGCCAAGCTGCTCGGCTGACCGCCGCCGGACGAAGGAGGACGCTATGCCAGCCGCCGCCTGGGCCACCCTGGTCATCGCCGCGCTGATCATCGCCATCACCGCACTCGGCCTGCTGCGGGTCATCTTCCACCTGCGCGCCACGCTGGGCACGCTGCGCCAGGTCACCGGCGGGGTGCAGGCCGTGGCCGACCTCACCGCGACCGTTCCGGCCGAGCTGACCTCGGTCAACGCCAGCCTGAAGCCGGTCCGCGACTTCTGCGAAACAGTCTGAGCGGCGGGAGGAGACTCTGATGCACCACGCACTCGCCGCAGCCCAGGCCGCGGACCAGGCCAGCTACACCGGCTGGACGGTGGGTTTCATCATCGGCGGCGTGATCGTCGTCGTGGTCGTCGCCCTGGTCACGCCGATCCTGCTGCTGGCCCGGTCGATCGGCAACGAGGCCCCCAAGATCAACGACGCGCTCGGCCAGGCGGTGGAGAACACCGCGCCACTGGCCGCGCTGCGCACCACCATCGAGCACGTCACGATCATCATCGGCGGGCTGTCGCGCGGCCGGGCCCGGCTGGGAGGCTGACATGACCCACACCCTGGCCCTGACCTCCACCGAGAAGACCCTGTGGTGGTCCGCGATCATCGCCGGCTTCGTGGTCGTGCTGGCCGTGGCCGCGCTGCTCAGCCTGCTCATCTACCTGGTCAAGGTCATCGACCGGCGGGTCACCTCGGTCCGTGACACGCTCAAGGCGGCGGCCGCCAACACCGAGAACACCACGCTGATCAAGGACACCGCAGACGGCGTGGAGGCGGTGCTGGCCGAGGGCCTCCAGCATCACCTGTTCCTCGGCCGGGTGCTCGGGAAGGTGAAGTCATGACCCTGCTGGTGGTCCTCACCGTGGTGGACATCGTGCTGCTGATCGCGGGCCTGGCGTTCTACCTGTTCTGGGTGGGCAGCCTGCTCGGCGGCATCGCCACCAAGCTGGAGGAGTGCGCGGAGATCGTCCGGGAGATCGTCGGGCACGCCAAGCTGATCGGCCCGAACGTGGAGCACATCAACAGGACCGGCGGGGTGGTCGCGGGCGCGCTGCCGCTGCTGTACGACATGGCCGAGGGCATCGTGACCGGCGTGACGCCGGTGGCCGACCGGCCGGCCCGGCCGGAGACCGCACGGCCCGCGTCCGGCACCCGCCGGTCCCGGCTGCTCGACGCGGTCGGCTTCACCCCGCGCCAGTAGACCGGCCGGGCCCCGTCCCGGCGCCGGGCCCGGGGCGGGGCCTGGCTACCAGGACCGGTGCTGCCAGAGAGCGGTGCTGTCAAAGTTCAGCGCGGCGGCGGCTGGCCCGGGCCGCGGCGGGCTACCGGGGCGGTGGTCGGCGCGCGGTACTCGCCGATCCACTCGTCCTTCCACGCCGGGTCGTACTGCTGGTCGTTGCACTGCGGCCGGTAGACCGCGGTGAGCTCGCGGCAGATCTGCTGCCGGTGCCGTTCGCTGCCGCCGGGCACCTCGTACACCGCGATGTGCACCTTCCACCGCGACCCGGCCCGGCGCACCCAGCACGGCGCGGCCGGGTGCCGGAACGGGAACCGCTCGGCGGACAGGTCCCCGGCCTCGCCCACGTAGATCACCGCGTACCGGCCGGGCCGGGTGCCCGGCTCGGGCTGATACAGGATTACGTATACCGCGGGGCGGGCCGGCGCCTGGAAGCCGGCCAGCAGCCGCGGCCCCTCGAACGGGTAGCCGGCCAGCGAGCCGAGCCTGATCATCCGTCCGCCTCGCCGGTGACGAAGGTCCCCGGGGCGCCGTCCGGTGCCGCCGCCTCGGCCTCATCCGCCTCGCTGGTCGCCTCGGCGCGCACGATCGGGCCGGCCGGCAGCCCGGCCTTGGCCGCCGCGGCGGCGAGTTCCTGGCGGCCCTTCTCGATCGCCTCGTCCCGGCTGGCCGCCTGCACGATCAGCTGCGCGCCGTACCGGCTGGTGCCGATCCCGGTGGCGATGCCGTCGCAGACGGCGACCGCGTCGGCCAGCTCGACGACCTCTTCCCGGGTCAGCACCCGGCCGGCCTCGGCCTCGACTCCTACGCTCCACCGCACTGGCGCCGTACTCCCGTCCGTCGTCCGCTTGTCCGCCCGCTAGTTCAGCGCCGGCAGCAGCGCCGCGAGCTGCTCCAGGCTGCCCAGGTCCCGGCCGGGCAGCAGCAGGTCGATGTGCGGCTCCGCGGCGAGCATGCCGACCGCCGCGGGCACCGTGCCCGGCTGCGCGCCGCGGTGCGGGTTCATCCACACCACCCGGTAGCTCAGCCGGGAGAGCCGCTGCATGGCCGCCGCGAGCGTGGCCGGATCGCCCCGGTCGAGCCCGTCGGAGCAGATCACGACGATCCCGCCGCGGGCCATGCCCCGCCGTCCCCACTCCCGGATGAAGGCGTCGAGGCAGTCCCCGATCCTGGTGCCGCCCTCCCAGTCAAACACGGCCCGGGCCGCGGCCTCCAGCGCCCGGTCCGGGCGCCGGTGATCGAGCGCCTTGCTGATCCGGGTCAGCCGGGTGCCGAAGCAGAACACCTCGACCCGGGCCGCGGCGCGCTTGGCCGAGTAGGCGAACTGCAGCAGCGCCCGGGAGTAGTCGGCCATCGACCCGGACACGTCCAGGATGAGGATCAGCGGCCGCAGCCGGACCCGGCGCCGCCGCCAGTACAGCTGGCCGGGCTCGCCGTGCATGCGCAGCGACTCGCGGACGGTGCGGCGCAGGTCAGGCCGGGGGCCCGAGGACCCGCTTCGCCAGCGGCGGGTGCGCCGCCGCGGCGGGGTGAGCCGGAGCCTGGCCATGATCCGGCGCAGCGCGGCCAGCTCGTCCGGGGTGCAGTCGGTGAACCGCTTGCGGCGCAGCACCTCCGCGTCCGAGGCCATCAGGCCCAGCCGGGCCTCCTGCTGCTCTTCCTGGGCGTCGTCGCCGGGCGGCTCGGTGGCCGGGATGTCCAGCACGGCCTGGGCCTGCGCCACCGCCTGCGGGGTGAGGGCCAGCACGTCCGCGGCCGGGCCGGGGTCCGCGCCGAGGAAGTACCGGCGGAAGACGGCGTCGTACCGCGGGATCGCGTCCCGCCGGGTGACCAGCGTGACCCGGCCCGCCCAGTACAGGTCGACCAGGTCCGAGGGGTCCAGCGCGGCCGCCGCGGTGGCGTAGGCGAGCACGTCGCCGGTCCCGGCCGGCAGCCCGGCCCGGCGCAGCTCCGCGCAGAAGCCGACGAGCACTGCGGTGAGCGGCGGCGGGCCTGCCCCCTGGGTGCCCGCTCCCTGTGTAACGGCCGCCGGCGGCTCAGCCACCGGAGGTGATCTCCTCCAGGCTGTCCCTGACCACGTCCAGGTCGTCGCGTTCCTTGACCACCGCGCCCAGGGTGTCGGCGGCCATGTCCGGGGTCAGCTCGGTGGCGCCGAGGACGTCCAGGGTCCGGGCCCAGTCGATGGTCTCCGCCACGCCCGGCGGCTTGGCCAGGTCGAGCTCCCGGAGCCGGTTGACCGCGGCGACTACCTTGCGGGTCAGCGCCTCGGACACGCCGGGCGCCCGGGTCAGCACGATCTCGGTCTCGGTGTCCGGCGGCGGGTAGCCGATCCAGTGGTAGAGGCAGCGCCGTTTCAGCGCGTCGTGCAGTTCCCTGGTCCGGTTGGAGGTGAGCACCACCAGCGGCGGCCGCTCGGCCCGGATCGTGCCGACCTCGGGGATGCTGATCTGGAAGTCGGACAGCAGCTCGAGCAGGAACGCCTCGAACTCGTCGTCCGCCCGGTCCACCTCGTCGATCAGCAGCACCGCCCGGTCCCCGGCCCGGATCGCGGCCAGCAGCGGCCGCTCCAGCAGGAACCGGGGGCCGAACAGCTTCTCCACCGCCTGCTCGTCGGCGACCTGGCGCTCGGACAGCGCCCGGATGTGCAGCAGCTGCCGGGCGTAGTCCCATTCGTAGAGCGCCTGGCTGGTGTCGATGCCCTCGTAGCACTGCAGCCGGATGAGCTGACGGCCGAACACCGCGGCGAGCACCTTGGCGACCTCGGTCTTGCCCACGCCGACCTCGCCCTCGAGGAGCACCGGCCGGTCCAGCTCCAGCGCCACGTACAGGGCGGTGGACAGCCCGCGATCGGCCAGGTAACCGCCCTGGCGCAGGATCGCGGTCAGCTCGCCGACGGATGCCGGGCGGTCCACGCCTCGCCCTCCTCGCCGCCGGCCGGCCCGGTCAGCGGGCCTCGGCGGAGGTCTCGCCGGAGGCGTCCTCCCGGCTGAAGACGAGGTCGGCCACGCTGCCGCGCAGCGAGCTCAGCTTGCCTTCCCGCTCCAGCCGGGACCGCCAGGCGCTGCGCAGGTTCTCGTCGTCGCCGGCCACCCCGAAGCCGACGCCGGCCATCCGCTTGCAGGCCTTCACGTCCCCGTCGTCCAGGTCCGTGG
The DNA here is from genome assembly GCA_963770375.1 of uncultured Actinomycetes bacterium. Lineage (GTDB taxonomy): Bacteria > Actinomycetota > Actinomycetes > Streptosporangiales > Streptosporangiaceae > DASVBE01. Next base: position 37,797 of record CAVYPM010000014.1, read on the forward strand.
CGGAATGGCCCTGCGCAGTCCACACCCCGCGGAGGACCTCAAGGGCATCGTCCGGCTGGCCAGTCATCGGCACTACCTTTCGGGCACGGGTGCACGGCTCCCCTTCACGGTAGGCGCTGCGGCCGGTCACGGCGAGTTCCGATTAAGGAATCTCTTATCTGCGACGCTGCCGCGAACCGGATTCGGCGCTACCGTCTGACCCGGTCGGTGCGGGGAAACCGCCCGCGCCGGGGCGCGCGGCGCTGTGGCGAGGAGGCCTCCCCTAGCCCAGGCCGCCCGGCCGGGAGAGACTATGCATGCCAGGCGACGGGTCACGGCCCCCGCCTGGCTGACGATCGTTCGAGCGGGACGCGGCCTGGCGAGGCACCAGGCAAGCCCGAGGGGGTGCGCGGATGACCGGACCACAGCCCGACCTGCTGGTGCAGGTGCTTCCGGACGGGGCCGAGCTGCGGTTCCGGCCCGGGCAGCAGGTGATGATCGGCCGGGACACGGACGCCCAGATACTCGTGGTGCACCCGCGGGCCTCGCGGCGTCACGCGATGCTGGCCATGCAGCAGGCCGGCTGGGTGCTCACCGACCAGAGCTCGAACGGCACGTTCATCGACGGCCGGCCGATCCACCAGATGACGATCTACAGCGCGGTCACGGTCCGGGTCGGTGACCCCGATCACGGTCAGGAGATCCGGCTGACCACCGCCCCGGCCGGAGCGGCCCCGCCCGCGCCGGCTCCCGGCGGCTATCAGGCCACCCACGCGGCCTCGCCGTCCCCGGGCGGTTTCGCCCCGGCCCCGGCCGCCCCGGCCCCGCCGGTGCCGGTCCCGCCGGTCCCGGTTCCCCCTGTGCCGGTTCCTGATGGCGGCTTCGCCGCGCCGCCGGTCCCGGGTTTCGCCGCCCCGCCCGGCCCTGACCTTGGCGCTCCGGCCAGGTTCGGCGCCGCCCCGCCGGCCGCTGAGCCCGGCACGCCGACCCCGGACGCGGGCCCGCCGCCGGCCCCGGCCTACAGCTCCCCGGTCCCCGGCTTCGGCGACCCGGTGCCCGTACCGGAGGCCAGCCCGCCGCCCGCGCCGGCCTACGGCGGGTCGCCCGTCCCCGGTTTCGGTGACCCGCCCGCGCCGGCCACGGCGGGTCGCCCGTCCCCGGCTTCGGTGACCCACCCGGGGCCGGATCGCCGCCGGCCGCGGACTACGGCACCCCGCCGGCCGCCGACTACGGCACACCGCCCGCGCCGGCCTACGGCGGGTCGCCCGTCCCCGGTTTCGGTGACCCGCCCGGGGGCGCGCACCCGGCGCCGCCCGCGGCGGACTACGGCACACCGCCCGGACCGGGCACCGCGTACCAGCCAGCCCAGCCGGGCCAGCCGCCCGGCTACCCGCCCGCTCCGGGCGCCGGGTATCAGCCGGGCCAGGGTCCTGGATACCCGCCCGGGCCGGGCGCCGGCCACCCGGGCGCGCAGCCCGCGGGCTGGCCGCCCGGCCAGGGCCCATACCCGCCGGGAGCCGGAGCCCCGCCGGGGGCCGGGGCCCCGCCCGCCCAGGGTCAGGGCGGCCGCCGGGCCCACCGCGAGCCGCAGATCGCCGAGCTCGCGTCCATGCTGCACATCCTGATCCCGGTGCGCAGCTGGCTGCACAACCCGGGCTGGAAGCAGGGCTGGCGGCTGCTGGTGATCGCCTACGGCCTGCTGCCCAGCGTGTTCTTCGTGCTGTTCCTGCACAGCACGAACCTGACCACGCCGGGCTGGGCGTACAGCCTGTACGTGGCCCCGCTGTGGGCCATCGTGTTCTACTTCCTGATCCGCCCGGGCCCGATCACCAAGCAGGTCATCGGCGTCGGGGCGGCGATCGTCGTGGGCACCCTGGCGCTCACCCCGATCCTGACGATCCCGTGGGAAAAGGCGCTGGACAAGACGGCCAGCACGAAGCAGCTGCTGCCGTGGATCTACGGCGTGGGCTACGCCGAGGAGATCACCAAGGCGCTGCCGGTCCTGGTGGCCGCGCTGGTCCTGCTCCGGTTCCGCAAGGAGAAGCTCGACGTCCGGATGTGGATGTTCCTCGGCTGTATCGCCGGCCTGGCCTTCGGCGTCGCCGAGTCGGTCAAGTACGTCGCGCTGTACCTGCGCGCGGGTGAGCAGGGCGGCGCGAGCGTGCCGGTGGTGCTGGCCTTCTCGCTCCGGGTCTTCCTCGACGGCTTCCAGCACGCGGTGTGGGCAGGCATCTCCGGCTTCTTCATCGGCATGGGCGTGAACTACCGGCGGCGGCGGGTCCTGCTGATCGCCATCGGCATCTCGATCCCGGCCGTGCTGCACGGCCTGAACGACTGGGCCACCTCGTTCTCGAACCAGTGGCTGTGGATCGGGATGGGCGCGTTGTCGCTGGTCCTGTTCCTCGGCTACACGATGTCGGCCGCGGCCATCGAGCGGGACGTCAGGAAGTCGCCGATCTTCCGTGGCGAGTCGATGCTGATGGACCGGCCGTCGATCCTGGGCGATATCCCGCGCCCCAGCGCGGAACCCGGGCCCAGCGCCCGGCCGGGCTAAGGACCGGGCGGGTCGCCGGAGGACTGCCCAGCTTCGGGCCGGTCCAGGTAGCTCCGGTCGCCATTGGCCCGGGCCCGGAACCCCGCGGCGTCGAGGAACACCGTGGGGTGGCCCGGGCGTGTGCCCGTCGTGCTCGGCCCGCGGCCAGCGGTAACCCACGTCCCCGCACGCCGCAGCAAGGTGGCCACGGCCGGCCTGCGGGAGGTCGCCGCCTCACTCGGGCACACCAGCGTGGCCACTGATGTCCAGCGGCTCCTCGGTGGGGAGGGCTCCCCTAGCCCGTACCGCCCGGCCAGATGACACTGAGCCTGCCAGGCACCCGGCCAGTCCCGCCCGGCTGATGACTATTCCTACCGGGTCCGGCCTGACGATGTCACCGGCAAACCACAAGGAGCTGCGCGGATGACCATACCGCGGGCCGATCTGCTGGTGCAGGTCCTGCCAGACGGCGCTGAGATGCGGTTCCAGCCGGGCCAGCAGGTGCTGATCGGCCGCGACACGGATGTCCAGGTGCTCGTGGCCCATCCGCGGGCCTCGCGCCATCACGCCTCGCTGACTTATCAGCAGGCCGGCTGGGTGCTGACCGACCAGAGCTCGAACGGCACGTTCGTCGACGGCCGGCCCATCCACCAGCTGACCCTCCACGGCCCGGTCGCAATCCGGGTCGGTGACCCCGAGGACGGCACGGGGATCCGGCTGGCCACGGCCATCGCCGGAACGGTGCCGCCCGCACCGGACCCCGGCGGTTACCAGGCCGTGCAGGCCATCTCGCCGTCCCCGGCCGGCTTCGCCCCCGCCCCGCCGGTGCCGGTCCCGCTGGCCCCGGCCCCGGCCGCGGGCTTCGCCGCGCAGCCCGCCCCCGGCTTCGCTGGCCCGCCTGTTCCTGGCCCGCCTGTTCCTGACCTGGGTGCCCCGGCCGGGTTCATCGCGAACGGGGCGGCCCCTGAGCCGGGAACACCGGCCCCGGCCCAGGGTTCCCCGGTCCCCGGGTTCGGTGACCCGCCGCCCGCGCCGGACCCTGGCCTCCTGCCCGGGCTGGGCTACGGCGGCTCGCCCGCCCCCGGTCCCGGCGATCCGGCCGCGCCCGCTGCCCAGCCTGTCCTGGATCACGCCACCCCGCCGGCGCAAGGAACGCCGCCCGCCGCGGGCTATGGCACCCCACCCGGTCACAGCACCGCGCTCCTGCCTCCCCAGCCGGGCGCTTACCCGCCGGGCGCCGCCACTCCGCCGGGTCCGGGTAAGGCCAAAGGACGCGGCCGCGGCGGTTCCGATCACCGCGAGCCGCGGGTGGCCGCGCTGGCGTCCTCGCTGCACATCCTGGTCCCGCTGCGCAGCTGGCTGAGCAACCCGGGCTGGACCCAGGGGCTCCGGCTGCTGGTGATCTTTTACGGCCTGCTGCCCAGCGTTTTCATCGTGATGTTCGTGAATACCAGCAACCTCACCACGCCGGGCTGGGCCTACAGCCTGTACCTGGCGCCGCTGTGGGCCATGGTGTTCTACCACCTGATCCGCCCGGGCAAGATCACCAAGACGGTGATCGTCCTCGCGCTGGCGAACATCATCGGGACCCTGGCGCTCACCCAGCTGCTGACGCTTCCCTGGGAAACTCACCTCTTCCCGAACTCCAGCACCAGGCAGGTGCTGCCCTGGATCTACGGCGTCGGCTACGCCGAGGAAATCACCAAAGCCCTGCCGGTGCTGGTGACCGCGCTGATCGTGCTCTATGTCCTCAAGGAGAAGCTGGACGTCCGGATGTGGATGTTCCTCGGCTGCATCGCCGGCCTGACCTTCGGCGTCGCCGAGTCGGTCAAGTACGTCGAGCTGTTCCTGCACATAGACCAGGAACACCGGGGCGCGGGCGTGATCGTGGTGCTGGGATTCGCCGCCCGGGTCTTCGGGGACGGCTTCCAGCACGCGGTGTGGGCCGGCATCTCCGGCTTCTTCATCGGCATGGGCGTGAACTACAAGCGGCAGCGGATCCTGCTGATCGCCATCGGCGTCTCGATCCCGTCCGTACTGCACGGCCTGAGCGACTGGAGCACGCAGCTGTCCACCCAGTGGTACTGGATCGGGTTCCTCGCGCTGTCGCTGGCCCTGTTCCTCGGCTACTCGATGTCCGCCTCGGCCATCGAGCGGCAGGTCAGGAAGACGCCGATCTTCCGCGGCGAGTCGATGCTGATGGACCAGCCCTCGGGCTTCAGCGAGGTTCCGGCCCCCAGCCTCGCCCCCCGCGCTGACCCCGAACCTGGCGTCAGCGTCCGGCCGGGGTAAGCCCGGCCGGGCTGACCCCGGCGGCCGGTCAGGCGTGCTGCATCCACAGGTTGGTCTCGGCGTACCGGCCCCGGTCGGCCTCGCGGTCGATGCTGACCAGGTCCAGCGCGTCCGGCACGACGTAGTCGCCGGTGTCAGGGAAGGCCATCGCGGTCCACTGCTCCCACTCGGCGACCGTGCCGGAGATGATCATCGAGCGCGGGGCGGGGGCCAGGATCGCCGCGCCCAGCCGCTGGTGGGTGCGGATCCACGGGTCGATGTGCTGGCCGTCCGCGCGTGACCAGCGGGCGAAGGCGGCCATCGGGGTGAGCGGGTAGCGGCTCTTCAGCGCCGGCCTGACCGGGGCGATCACGTGCCCGAGCCCGGCGGCCGCGGCCCGCTCCCGCAGCGCGGTCAGCGTGCGCCCGGCCAGCCCGGCGCCCTGGCGGTCGGCCCGCACGGCGGCGGCCATGATGCACAGGGTGTCGGCCGGGATGTCCCGTTCGTACCCGTCCACCGCGCGGACCAGCGCCCCGTCGTAACCGTCCGGCGGCAGCCCGGGAACGGTCCCGTCCCAGGCCAGCGGCACGCCCCAGCCCCCGGCCACGACCTGGCCGGCGTCCAGGACCATGACGTCGAACGACGGGAAGTAGTCCTCCACCCGGCCGATGTACTCGGCGGACACCGGGTCGTGGAAGATGAACTCCGGCCAGCCGGGGCGGAACGCGGCCGCGGCCTCGTCGTCCAGGTCGTGCCGCTCCGAAGTGGTCACCACGGTCAGGTCCGGCATGGCGGTCAGCCCCGTCCCGAGCGGACGTACTCGGACTGCTGCACGTGGTGGTCGGCGAGCCAGCCGGGCCGGGCCCGTGGGTCGTCGAAGGGCTGGCCCGCTGCGAGCTGGTCCAGGTAACGGCGGTCGGCGTCGACCCGGGCCCGGAAGCCCGCCCCGTCGGTGACCTGGCCATGTCCCGGGACCAGCCAGCGCACATCCCGTATCCCGGCCAGTTTGTCGAGACCCGCGCGGTAGTCCGCGAACGCGTTGTCCAGCTGCGTATCCAGCAGCGGGATCTCCAGGTCGGACAGCATGTCCCCGGCCACCAGCACCCCGGTGTGCGGGAAGAACACCGCCGCGTGCCCGGGCGCGTGCCCGTTGTGCACCACGAGCTGCGCTTCCGGCCCGTCCCACGGGATCAGCTCGGTCCCTTCGGGCAGCGCAGTCAGGCGGCCGAACAGGTCCCAGTCGTAGTCGGCTGTATGGTTGCGCGCTGACTCGGCCAGGTCGCTGCGCTCTGCCTCCGCGGCCGCCGCCGAAGCCGCCGCGGCATACCGGGGCACGTCGCCGAGCTCCCGGCTCCACAGCACGTGGTCCCAGTGCGGGTGGGTGGCGAAGCCGGCCCGCGGGCCCAGCCCGGCCCCGGCCAGCTCGGCGGCCAGCCCCGCCAGGTCGGCGGGGGTCAGGGCCGGGTCGATGAGCAGGCTGCCCCCGCCGGGGTGGGCGACCGCCGTGCTCGAGGTGGTCAGTTCCTTTTCTGTGGCCACCAGTACCCCGGGCGTAAGTTCGCGAAATCGCTGCATGCTGACCTTCCTACCGCCCTGCGCATCCCGCGAGCCAGCCGGTATCCCGTTAGGGTCGGCTGCATGCCGAGGTATCTGGCCCTGCTGCGCGGTATCAACGTGGGCGGGCGCAACAAGGTGGCGATGGCTGACCTGCGGGAGATTGCCACCTCGCTCGGGCACACCGGGGTGGCCACCTACATCCAGAGCGGCAACCTCGTGTTCACCAGCCCGGAGGCCGGGACGGCGGCCCTGGCCGACGCGCTGCAGCAGGAGATCGCCAGCCGGCTGGCGGTCAAGCCCGCCGTGGTCGTGCTGTCCGCCGCCGAACTGGGCCAGGCCATCGCGGCCAACCCGTTCCCCGATGAGCCCAACCCGAAGATGGTGCACGCGGTGTTCCGGCGGGACGACTACACCGCCGGCGACCTGGCCGCGATCGAGACGGCGAAGCAGCGCGCCGGTGACAAGCTCGGCCGGGACGAGGCGGTCGTCGCCGGCCGGACCCTGTACCTGCACACCCCGGACGGGTTCGGCCGCAGCGAGCTGGCCGCCCAGCTGTCCCGGCCGATCGCCCAGGTGTCCGGCACGGCCCGCAACTGGGCCACGGTGACCAAGCTGATGGGCATGCTGGAGGAGGGCTAGCCCGTTATTCGGCGCGCAGCGCCGGGCCCGGGCGGGCCCTGGCCGCCAGCACGGCCGGGACCGCGGCCAGCAGGTTGGCCGCGACCAGCACCCCGGCCAGCAGCACGACGATCAGCAGCGGCCGGACCACCGGCACCGGGACCACGCCGAAGCTGGTCGCGAACAGCCGCCACAGGGCCCGTCCCGCGGCCAGGCCGGCCGGCGTGCCGATCACGATCCCGGCCAGCGCCACCGCGCTGGCCTGCCAGCAGATCGCGGCGCCCACCTGGCGGCGGAGGAACCCGAGGACCTTCAGCAGGCCGGCCTCGCGGCGCCGCCGGGCCACGCTCACCAGCAGCAGGTGCGCCATGGTGGCCGCGCCGAAGACCGACAGGGCCACGCCGAACAGCAGCGGGAAGCTGACCGACTCGCCGAAGTTGACCAGCGTGGCCGGGGTGCCCGGGCGGTAGGCCAGGCCGGGGTAGGCGCGGATGTACCGGGCCAGCGCAGTGGTGCCCGCCGCGCCCGGCGCGGCGCGGACGAGGACCTGGAGCAGGCCGCGGCGGACGGTCTGCGCGCACTTCGGCTGCCCGGGCCCGGCCGGGCACACCGCGCTGGTCAGGCCGCGGAGGGTGAGCGCGGCGCCGTTACCGAGGCCGCCCGCGCCGGCGTTCAGCGCGGCCCGGCCGGTGACCAGGAATCTCGCCCGGTGCGGCCGGCCGGCCGGGTCGGTGAGCGTGACCGTCACCGTTCCGCCGACCCTGGCCCCGGTGTCGCGCATGGTCGCCGCGCCGAGCATGATCTCCCGGTCGGCCGCCGGCTGGCGCCCGTCGACCGCGGCCAGCAGCACCGGCCCGCGGACCGGGGCGACCGCGAAGGCCCGCACGTGCTTGCCGTTGATCTGCACCTCGGTCAGCACGGAAAGCGTGATCTGGCCGATGGCCGGGTCGCTGCGCAGCTTGGTGAGGACCTCGCCGGTCACCGTTCTCGCGGAGTCCGGTTCACCGTCCGAGGCGAAGTAGGCCTGGAACGGCTCCCCGTACAGCGCCGGGGTGACCTCCAGGTGAGCCAGGCTGGCCCCGAACACCGCGGTCGCGCACAGCGCGGCGACCGCCAGGACCGTGCCGAGCAGCGCGGTGGCGACGGGCTGGCCGCCGCGGCCGCGCTCGACCGCGTACCTGATCCCGATCAGCGCCGGGGCCGGCAGCCGGGCTGCCGCGGCGGCCTGCCCGATGGCGGCCGCGGCGGTGCCGGCCGGCGCGCGGCGGCCGGCCGGGCTCCGGGCCTGGCGGATCGCGGGCCAGAGCGCCAGCACGGTGGTGACCGCCACGGTGATCAGCCCGCCGGCCGTCAGCAGCAACGGAGAAACCCACAAACCAGCCGGGCGAGCGGTCGGCGAGCCGGGCTACGCCGACCGGGGTCAGCGGGGAGAGGGCGATCGCCAGGCCGGCCGCGCCCGCAGCCCCGGCCACGCCGATCGCCACGGTGCGCGCCAGATCGGCCAGCACGAACTGGCGCGGGGTCAGGCCCAGCGCGGCCAGCGCCCGGTGGTCGGTGCTCTCGGTGACCGCCTGCCGGGCGATGGCCTGCGCGGTCACCGCCAGCGCGGCGAGCGCAGCCAGTGCCGCCAGCACGTACCAGCCGGTGACCTGCGGGTTGACCGACGCGCGGGCGGCGTCCGCGTTGGCGTCGAGGTCGTTGGTGCCCAGGATGCTGTCCGGGTCCAGCGCGCTGCTGACCGCGGCCAGGTCTGCCTCGCCGTGCCGCAGCCGCAGGAAGGACAGGGACAGCGTGGCCGCGCGCGGGTTGACCGCGGCGGCGAACGCGGTGGTGGCGAACAGGTCGTAGTGCGGCAGCCCGCCGCCGGTGAACTCGCCGTCGGCGGCGGCGATGCCCACCACCCGGAGGTCGCGGGTCTGGGCGGGTTCCGCATCGGCGGCGCCGGCCAGCGCCGACCGCGGGGTAGACCGGGACGCTGATCACCGACCCAACGCGGATGCCGTTGTGCTGGGCCAGGGTGAACGAGGCCAGCACCTCGTCGGGCCGGGACTGGACCGGAAGCCGGCCGGACAGAAGCGTCGTCATACGGCTGAGGTCGGCCGGGCGCACCTCGTTGACCAGGAGGTTCGTCGCGTCGATCGGTGTGGTGCAGGCCGGGCGGCAGGCCGGCTGGCCGGTGAACGGGGCGGTGACAGGCGTGACCGAGGTGACGTGGCGGTCGCGGGCCAGCTGCGGCATCGGCTTCAGGCTGTAGACGATGAGGTCGTAGCCGTGCCGGGCGCGGAAACCGGGGAACGCGGCCGCGGTCCGCTGCCCGGCTGCGATCGCGGCCAGCACGAACCCGGCGGTCACGGCGACGAGCACGCTGAGGGCCAGCCAGGATTTCCAGAACTTCCGCCGCCGTCCCCGCAGCACCATGACCGCGGCCCCGCCCATGCGCACCTCCCCTGCGACGCAGTTCAGCATGCCGGGCGCGGCCGCCGCCGGCCAAGGGCGCCAGCCGCCGCCGCACTGGCGTGCTACCACCACCCGGCCCGCCGGCCGCCGGTTCCCGCCTGATGGTCGTCCACCTCAGCACCAGAAAGATCAAGGGTTACGCTGCCGGGTCCGCGGGTCCCGCCCCCGGACCCGGGCCGCCCTGGGCGGTGACCGGCCGGGGCGGCCCGGGCCGGCCATCGGGCGGCGGCGTACCGTGGCGGGCCATGGGATCAGCGCCGCCAGGGACCGCCGCCGCATTGCTGGCGATCCTGGGGGACGGCGCGGCCGGTCCCGAGCGGCAGCTGCGGACCCTGGTCACGACGATTGACCTGGCCGTCGCCCGCGAGCCCGAACACGGGCTGGCTGCGCAGGCCCTGGCCCGGGCGGTCGCGGCGGTGGGCCGGCCGCTGCTGGCGCGGCGCCCTGACGGGCCGCAGAGCCCGCGGATCAGCGCCACGCTGGCCGCCGCCGAGGCGTACGCGCGGGACCCTGACGACCGGACCGAGCTGGCGCTGTATGAATGCGCCACCGACTCCTACCCGTTCGGCCCGGGCGAGGGCCACTACGGGACCACCGAGCGAGACGGCTGCGAGCCCGGTTCCGGCTGCCGGTCCGGCGCCGGCACGCTGCTCTTCGCCGCCCGCGAGACCGGCTTCGCCGCAGCCATCCAGGCGCTGACCGCCGAGCTGGCCCCGTGGCTGCGCACCAGCAGCCGGGCTGACCGGGCCCTGAAGCTCAGGCGCGTTCGAGCGCAGTCCGGACGCCCAGGCCGACCATGCAGGCCCAGTGATCCGCTCCAGCCACCGGTGGCTAGTGCGTACCGGTTTCGTGGCCGGCGTGGGCGGCGGCTTCCAGCTGGAAGGTGGAGTGCTCGACGTCGAAATGGCCGGTCAGGCAGGCCTGCAGGGCGTCGAGCAGCTGCGGCGCGTGGCCGTCGTGGAAGCACGAGTCGTCCACCACGATGTGCGCCGACAGGGTGGGCAGGCCGGAGGTGACGGTCCAGACGTGCAGGTCGTGCACGCCACGGACGTGGTCGGTGGCCAGCAGGTGGGCCCGGACGTCCTCCAGGTTCATGCCCTCGGGGGCCGCCTCGAGCAGGACCCGCCCAGAGTCGCGGAGAAGCTCCCAGGCCGCCTTCAGCATCAGCACGACCACGAGGAGGGAGGCGATGGCGTCAGCGCGGGTCCAGCCGGTGGCGACGATGACCACCCCGGCGATCAGGGTGCCGATGAACCCGTACAGGTCAGTCAGCACGTGCCGGAACGCGCCCTGGATGTTCAGGCTCGCGCGGTCGGCCCGGGCCAGCACCCACGCGGTGGCCACGCTGACCGCCACGCCGGCCGCGGCGACCGCGATGACCGCGCCGCCCGCTACCTCGGGCGGGTGCAGCAGCCGGCTCACCGCCTCGACGGTGACGATGCTGCTGACGACGAGCAGCGTGATGCCGTTCCCGGCGGCGGACAGGATCTCGGCCCGCTTCCAGCCGAAGGTCCAGGCCCCGGAGGCGGGCCGGGCAGCCAGCCGGATCGCCCACAGCGCGACGGCGATCGCGCCGACGTCCGACAGCATGTGCCCGGCGTCGGACAGCAGCGCCAGCGACCCGGACAGCACTCCGGCGATGACCTCGGCCACCATGAACGCGGCCAGCAGGAGCAGCGCCACGACCAGGTAGCGAGCGTCGGCCCCAGGTCCCGGCCGGTGCGTGTGACCGCCGCCCCCGCCCTCGCCGGGCCCGTGCCCGTGGCCGTGCCCGGCGTGCTGGCCGCCGGGCCCGTGGCCGCCGGGGCTAACCCCATGGCAGCCGGGGACCGGCTGGTCGCGGGCCGAGCTCATGTCCGGTATCTCCCCCTTCCGGCCCCGGTAACGACCGCTGCTGTCCAGGCTATTTCCCGGTGGCGGGCACCGCGGCCGTCGTCCGCAGGGCCAGCCAGATCTCCACCATCGACTCGGTCGAGGCCAGCGACCGCCCGCTGATCTGCTCGAACCGCCGCACCCGGTACAGCAGCGTGTTGGGGTGGATGTGCAGCGCCGCCGCGGCCCGCTCGGTCTGCCGGTCGTGCTCCAGCCAGATCCGCACCGACGAGACCAGGTCGGCCGAGTGCGCCGCGTCGTAGTTCAGCACCGGGCCGAGAACCTGGTCGACCAGCGCGTGCAGGTCGGCGGATTCGCCGGTCAGCCAGCGCTCGGTCCGGTCGTCGCCGTAGCTGACCACGGCCCGGCCGGCCTCGGCGGCCCGGGCCAGCGCCCACTGCGCCTCCCGCCGGGCCACCGCGAGCGGCGGTGTCCGCGCTGAACGGCCGGCTCAGGCCGGCCGCGGCGGCGGCCGGCCCGGCCAGCGCCGAGCGCGCCCGCTCGTCGTCCTCGACCAGCACGAACAGCTCGTCCTGCTGGCGCAGGATCAGGTGCGGCACGCCCGCCTCGGCCAGCGCGTCGGCCACGCTGTCGTCGCCGGCCTCAGGGCCCGGCCGGACGATGGCCAGGAGCAGGACGTGCCCGGCCGTGAACCCGCTGGCCGCGAGCCGCCGGGCCACCACCGCCCGGTCGAGCACCCCCTGGAGCATCTCGGCCAGCGTCTCGGCACCTTCCCGGCGCAGCATCTCCCGCTCGTGCGCGCGCATGGACAGCTGGAGGGCGGCGACCGTTGCGATGTGCTGCACCACCGAGACGCCGGCCGGGGCGGCGCCCGGGGTCTCCATGGCGAGGATGTAGCCGGCCGTGCCGCGCGGCCCGGTGACCGGCAGCACGTACCCGCCGGCCACGGTGGGCGGGCTGGTGCTGGTGCCCGGGATCAGGCCGACGTGGTCCGGCGGCGGCACCGGCACGCCGTCGAGCAGCCGGGTCCGCTGCAGCGTGCAGGCGTACAGCGTGTACCCGGACAGCCGCTCGAGCCGGGCGAAGATCTCCCGGTCGGTCAGGTTCCCGGCGGCCAGCCACTGCACCGCGCCGAACACCTGCAGCTGGGCGTTCAGCCGCTGGGCGGTGTCGCCCTGCACGGCCGCGGCCACCTCCTGGGCGATGGCCATGAACGGCACCGGGATCGGCACCTCGACCACCGGGAACGACCGTTCGTCGGCCGCCGCCAGGAAATCCCGGGTCAGCGGCGGCACGAACAGGCCCTCGGACAGGGCCAGGCAGGCCACCCCGGCGTCGTCCAGCCGCTCCAGGTAGGCCCGCTGCGGCCGGCCGTCCCGCGCCAGCGCCATCCCGGTCGTCATGATCAGCTCGGCCCCGGCCAGCCACGGGGTCGGGTCCTCGAGCTCGCTGACGTGCGCCCAGGCCACCCGCCGGGAAACCCCGGCCTCACCCGCGATCAGCCGCAACTGCAGCGCGGGGGACCGGAGCAGATCCTCCACGGTGATCACGCCGGTGCGCGGCACGGCGCTCAGGCTAACTGTGGAGAACCCCAAAGACAAGGCCGTGGTTTGTGGCCGCGACTGTTGCGCCGGATCGCCGGGCCGGCTGATACTCCTGCCATGCCGATCCGGGGGCCGATGGACGCCAGCAAGACGCCGCGCTTCGCCGGCCCGCCCACGTTTGCCCTGCTGCCCCGCCGCGACGAGGTCAGCTCGTGCGACGTGGCCGTGGTCGGCGTGCCGTTCGACACCGGCACCTCCTACCGCCCCGGCGCCAGGTTCGGCCCCGCCGCGGTGCGGCAGGGTTCACGGCTGCTCCGCCCCTGGCACCCCGCCCTGCAGGTCGGGCCGCTGACCGAGCAGCAGGTCGCCGACGCGGGCGACATCGCCTGCAACCCGTTCGACATCACCGAGGCGGTCGGCCAGATCGAGGCCGCCGCGACCGAACTCCTTTCCGAGGCCGGCCATCTCCTGGCCCTCGGCGGCGACCACACGATCGCGTACCCGCTGCTGCGGGCCACCAAGCAGCGGTTCGGGCCGGTCGCGCTGGTCCACTTCGACGCCCACCTGGACACCTGGGACACCTACTTCGGCGCGCCGGTCACCCATGGCACACCGTTCCGCCGGGCCGCCGAGGAGGGCCTGTTCCGCCAGGACTGCAGCGTGCACGTGGGCATCCGCGGGCCGGTGTACGCCGAGCAGGACTTCACCGACGACGCCGGCCTGGGCTTCGGTGTGGTGACCGCGATGGAGGCCGAGACGGCCGGCGTGGCCGGCATCGTCGAGCGGATCAGGGACCGGGTCGGCGACGCCCCGCTGTACCTGTCCATCGACATCGACGTGCTCGACCCGGCGCACGCACCGGGCACAGGAACCCCCGAGGCCGGCGGCCTGACCAGCCGCGAACTGCTCGGCATCCTGCGCGGCCTGGCCGGCCTGCCGGTGGTCGGCGCGGACGTGGTCGAGGTCTCGCCGGCCTACGACCACGCCGAGCTCACCTCGGTCGCCGCCGCCCACGTCGGCTACGAGCTCCTCGCCCTGATCCTGCTCGGCAAGGCGTAACCGGCCGGCCGCCGGGCTCGCCCTGGCTCGCCGGCCGCCGGGACCGCGGTCGGGTCCCCCGGCCCGCGCCGCAAATCCCGTATCCCTCAAGCTTTGGTCTAAGCCACAACATCCTGGATTGATTCTGTTGCGGGCACTATTGACGCAGGCCACGGGCGTCCATCACCGTTGCGGGCAAGACGCGCAGGCTTCGCGACGGCTTCGCGAGAGGAGCATCTCCCGTGGCTACTGACAAAGATTCGGCGCCAGCCCGCGCGCAAAGCAGCGGCGGCGGTGGCGGCATCCGCGGCATCGAGGTCCGGTCCATCGACTGGATCCCGGACAGCGAGCGGCACGGCAAGGTCTGGCACCAGGCGCCGCTCTGGTTCCTCGGCAACTTCCAGTACTTCACGATCCCGATCGGGTTCATCGGCCCGTCGCTCGGGCTGTCGCTCGGCTGGACGGTCGTGGCCGGCGTCATCGGCATCCTTGCCGGGACCGTGTTCATGGCCCTCCACGCCACCCAGGGGCCGACGCTCGGGCTGCCGCAGATGATCCAGTCGCGGGCCCAGTTCGGCTACCGCGGGGTGATCGTCGCGCTGTTCGCGATGGTGTTCACCTACATGGCGTTCAACGTCGCCGACCAGGTGCTGCTCGCCCAGGGCCTGCACGGGGCGTTCGGCTGGAACGCCAGCCTGATCGCGATAGTGGTCACCGTGGGGGCCGCTGTCCTGGCCATCTACGGCTACGACTGGGTGCACCGGGTCTTCCGCTACCTGCTGTTCGTGCTGCTGCCGCTGGTGGCGATCATCACGATCGGGGTGATCGCGGGCCAGGCCGGCGGCGTGGTCAGCCACACCGCCTACGGGTTCAACTGGACCGCGTTCATGGCCCAGCTGTCCGCCGCCGCGGCCTACAACATCACCTACGCGGGCTACGTCTCCGACTACTCGCGCTACCTGCCCGCCAGCACCCCGCGCGCGAAGATCATCGGCTACGTGTTCGCGGGCGCGTCCACCCCGGCGATCTGGCTGATCGCGCTGGGGGCCTGGCTGGCCATCCGGCTCGGCGCCACCGACGGTCTGGTCGGCCTGCAGACCGCGGGAAACAACGTGGTCACGCACCTGGGCGGGCTGACCGGGTTCCTGTCCGCGGTCGCGCTGGCCGCCACCATGGGCATGAACGCCTACGGCGCCACGCTCACCACGCTGGCCGGGGTCGACGCGTTCAAGAAGATCAAGCCGACCCGGCGGACCCGGGTGATCACGATCGTGATCCTGGCCGCGATCTGGTTCGTGATCGGCCAGCTGATCACCACCAGCGCGGTCGGCGTGGTCGACACCGTGCTGATCCTCATGCTGTACCTGCTCGTCCCCTGGACCGTCATCAACCTGCTGGACTTCTTCGTGGTCCGGCGCGGTCACTACGCGATCCTCGACCTCTTCAACCCCAACGGCATCTACGGCGTCTGGTCCCGCCGTGGCCTGATCGCCTACGGCGCCGGCTTCGTGGCCGAGATCCCGTTCATGGTGCTGCTCAACGTGGTCACGCTGAAGAGCTACTACACCGGCCCGCTGGCCGAGAAGCTCAACAGCGTCGACATCGCCTGGATCGTCGGCGCGATCGTGACCGCGATCGTCTACCTGGCCCTGACCAGGAACCTGGACACCTCCGCCGAGGAATCCGCGATCAAGGGCAGCGAGCAGCAACTGCACCAGGCGGCGGGCGCCTAGGCCCTAGACCGGCAGCCTCGGCGGCGTGCTGGTGCAGCGCACCGGTGCGCCGCCGGGCACGAGCTGCCAGGCCGCCTGGATGTGCCCGGCGGTGACCTTGCCCGGCGGCACGGCGCTGATCACGAAGTGAGCGCCGGCCGGGATTCTTGCCGGGCTGACCGTCCAGGTGATGCCCATCAGCTTGCTGCCGCCGCCGTCGGCCGTGATCACCGACTGGAGCTTCGGCCCGGTGCGCCCGCCGGGCCCGGTCATGATCCCCTTGACGGGCAGCACGTGCCGCCCGCGGGCCAGGCAGATCTGGCCCCAGTGCACCTGGGCGGGCACGCCGGCCTGCCGGAGTGCGTGCTGCAGCCGGTGCGGGTCAGCAGTGTCCCGCATGCGGAACGTGACCGTGCCGTCCGCGTTCGTGTCCACCGACCAGGACGCGGCGAGGTGGACGTGGACGGGCACCGGCCCGCGGGCGTGCGCCGGCCCGCCGGCCTGCCCCGGCAGGTGGGCCTGGCCGGGTGGCTGGTGGTTTTGTGCGGAATACGCCAAGGTGACCGCGAGGCTGGCGGCCGTAACGGAGGCGCCCGCCGCCGCCAGCCTGCGGCCGGCCCGGCGGCGCCAGGCGCCACCACGAGATCCGGGTGTTCAGCGCGGTACGGACCACCCAGGCGCGGGGCTGGTCCAGCGCGCGGACTTTGCGCCAGGACAGCCAGGCCCGGGTGTAAGCCTCGGCGACCAGGTCCTCGGCCAGCAGCCGGTCGCCCGCCGTCAGGAGGACGATGCGCAGGCAGTCGTCTCTGGTCGCCGCGTAGAACTCGGCGAACTCGCGCTGATGCTGTTGCACACCGGTTACACGCCTGGGCGGCTGTTTTCCTTGCACCGCTTCCCAGGGTGAGGTGGTCAGCCGTCGTCCGCCACACCAACGGGGCCAATGGTGCCCGCCGGGTTCTCAGTGCCGGCCGTGTCAGCGGTGCCGGCCGGGACGATCGCCAGGTGGTGGCCGCAGGAACCGTAGTAACCGCGCGCCGAGCGGCGGACCGCACGGCCGGTGAGCACGGCGCCGACCGCCGACGGGAGCACCCAGAACACGATCGCCGGCAGGTGGTCGAGCAGCGGCAGGTGCGGGCCGTTGTCCACGTAGAAGCCGGTCATCATGGCCACGAACGACAGGCTCAGGCCGAGGATGTGGATGGTGTCGCCGGCCCGGTTGCGGCGGCGCCGGGCCCGGACGCCAATCGTCGCCGCGCTGAACATCACCGCGGCGATGACCAGCAGGTACGCGTCCTCCCGCCAGCGCATGATGGCCAGCGCCGCGCCGGTGCCGGACAGGACGGTGATGGCGCGGTAGTAGCGGCGCCCGGCCTGCAGGTGGCGCAGGCCCGGCTTGTGCGCGAGCGCCGCGGTGGCCCCGGTGATCACCGCGGTGGTGCCCGCGACCACGTGCACGGCCAGGAACACGAGGAACAGCGGGGCCGTCGAGCCCACGTGCTGCCCCAGGAAACGGGCCGCCAGCAGGTGCTGGAACATCGGCTGCCTCCTCATAGCTGAGAACCTATAGATAGTGTTACTACATATAGCGATCCTACGCCTGGTGTTGCCAGACCGGAAGACCCGAAGTAGCGTTGCTACTTATGCGGGGTGAGGAGCTGAAGGGGCATCTGGACGCGATGCTGCTGGCTGCGCTGGAGGGCGGGCCGCGGCACGGTTACGCGGTGATCGAGACGCTGCGGCAGAGCACGGCGGCAAGCTGGACCTGCCCACCGGCACGATTTACCCGGCCCTGCGCCGCCTGGAGCAGGCCGGCCTGATCACCGGATCCTGGTCCGTGGTGGCCGGCCGCCGCCGCCGCGACTACGAGCTGACCCCCGCGGGCCGCCAGGCCCTGTCCGGCCGCCGCGCCGACTGGCGGGACTTCTCCGCCATGGTCACCGCCGCCCTGGAAGGCAGCCCATGGCCCAGCCCCGCCTGATTACCGGCTACCTGTCGGCGCTCTCGGCGCAGTTGCCCGCCCCCGTGGTGGCCGAACTCGCCGACGGGCTCGGTGAGACGCACCTGCACTACCTGCGCCAGGGGCTGGACCCCGACGCTGCCGCCCGGGCCGCGGTCGCCGAGTTCGGCGAGCCGTCGCTGGTCATCGCCGGGTTCGCGGCGGTCAGCCCGGCCCGCCGCGTCGCCCGCCGGCTGATGGCCACCGGCCCGCTGGTGGGCGCCTGCTGGGCCGCCGCGCTGATCACCGGCCGGGCCTGGGCCTGGCCGGTCCAGCCCGCTGTCGTTCTTCTGGCTGGCCTGGTCCTGCTGGCCAGCATCGGGCTGATCGTCTCGGCCGTGGCCGGTCCCGGCTACCGGTCCGTGGTCCGGGCCGGCCTGGCGGGCTGCGCCGGCGTCACCGCGCTGGACGCGTTCCTGGTCAGCGCCGTGCCGCTGACCGCTCCCGCGATCGGCTGGCTCACCAGCCTGGCCCTGGCCGCCAGCCTGACCCGGCTCATGTTCAGCGCCCGCAGCCTCCGCTGGTGCCTGGCGGACGCGGCCTTCAACCTCCGCTGAGCCGCGGCTCTCAGCGGCCGGCTCCCGCTAGCCCGGCGGGAGCCTGGAGTCCATGGCGCCGGCCCGGGTTACCTGGCTGGGCAGCAGGCGGGCGGGCGGCATCCGGCCGATGCGGCGGACTTCCGCGCCGGCCGCCAGGGTGATCACCAGCTCCGGCCTCGATCCGGGCGGCTGGATCCCGCCCGGTCGCGACGGCGTAACGGTCAGCAGGAAACCGCCGTGGCCCAGCCGGACCGAGACGACGATCAGCTCGTCCTGGCCGTCCGCCAGCACGATCAGGTCGCCGGCCTCCAGGTCACCGGGCAGAACCACATCGGGCACAGATCATGACAGTAATAGCTACTACAACCTTTGTCATCATCCGACCTGACCGGCCGGTGAACGCCCGCCTAACCGGCCCCGAACACGAAGCCCCGTTGCCCGGCCGGGTCAGGGTCAGGCCGGGTCAGGTATCGCTTTCCGCATGATGCGAAGGCCGTGCAGCAGCGCGTCGGTGCCGTCCTGATCGAGTACGCCGAAGGCCGGTGCCATCAGCTGCTCGGTCATCTCGTTGGCCCGGCGGAGCCGGACCCGGTCTTCGTCGGTCACCACCGGGACGTCGCCGGGCTCCCAGCCGAAGTTGAAGAACACGTCGGGCCGGCTGAGGTAGTGCGCGGCCTTCGGGTCGAGGCCGCACGCTACGACCGCGAGCAGATGTGCCCCGCCGCGGAACTCGCGCAGCACCGTGACCAGCTGCATGGCCCGGCCCGGGGTGTCCGGCGCGAGCGGCTCGGCGGCGATACCGGCGAACAGCGGCAGCCCTACCGGGCTGGCTGCGTCCCGCACGGCCTCCGCCGCCACGCAGAACGCGGGCAGCCCCGGCAGCCCGGTCAGATGCCGCCGCCCGAAGGCGGCGCAGCACTCCAGGTAGGCGCGCATCCCGTCGCGGGGCGGCACGATCGCCTTGGCCGCGTTCCAGCGCCTGTCGATCAGCTCCGGGTTGAAGTAACCGAGCGCGCTGTGCACCACGCTGGCGTCGGCGTCGCCGAACACCCCGGCCCGGCCCAGCAGGTAGAACTGGAAGGGGCTCAGTCCGAGCTCGGCCGCCTTGGCGGTGGCCTCGGCCTCGAAGTAGAACAGCCCGCCGAGCTGGCTGATCAGCGGACCAGCAGCAGCAATCAGGTCGTCGGCCGGCACGGCCGGAGCATAGCAAGGCGCGCCGACGCTGATCGCCCAGCAGCTGTTCCGGCCTCGCATCGTCGACGCGGAGGAGGAAGAAGCCCTCGGCGGCGAGGACCTGTCGATCATCCACCGGCGCCGCGCCAGCTCCGGCTCGCCCGGCGACTGACCGCCCGGGCGGCTCCTGCTGCTCCTACTGCGGGCCAGCGCCGTCCCGCGCGGCCCGGGCCTCGTCCGGGCGCTGGTCCCAGCCGTGGAACTTGGAGAAGTCGCCCGCGTCCCAGGCCTCGCGCAGCCCCGGCGTGCTCAGGTCCCAGTCCGGGCGGGTCCCGGCCAGCGCCGAACGCAGGTCCCGCCACAGGTCGTACACCGACGGCCGGCCCCAGAACCAGTAGCCGTTGTAGATCGTGTGCACGACGAGGCCCGGCTTGAGCACCAGCGTGTGCGGGATCATCGGGTTGTTCTGCGGGTCGGTGTACTCGGCGATATCGAGGTCCTGCTGCACGATGCGCCCGGGGTCGGACAGGAATGTCCACTGCGCCCCGACCGAGTTGCGGAACTCCTGCAGCGTGTGATGCTCGTCCGTGGCGATCGTGACGACCTGGGTGTAAGCCACCTGGATCTTCGGCTGGAACGCGGCCAGCTCGAGGTGCTGCTGGTGCTCCTTGGGGCAGTAGTGACCACGCGCGAGCGTGAGGATCATCGGGTCGCCGCCCTGCAGCTCGCTGAGCGACCGGACGGTGCCGGTGTGGTCGGGCAGCGAGTAGTCGGGAAACGTCGCGCCGGGCACAATGTCGGAACGCATGGCGGGCCGCCTCTCTGCAGCGTCGCGGGCCGTCCCAGCCAATCATGGCGCACGCGCATTAAGGATTACGGTGGGCCCGGCGCGGGCCGCTAACCCAGCAGCCCGGTCACGTAGCGGGCCATGGCGTCCGGGAGGCCGGCCGGCTGCCGCCGCGCGGCGGCCTCGCTGACGGCCGACAGGACCGCGGCGCTCGCCCGCGCAGCCCGGCGCAGGTCAGCGGCGTCGAGGACGGCGACCGTGGCCTCGATGCCCGGCGGCAGGCGGTCCGGGTCGTGGTCCAGGACCTGGGACAGCCCGTGCCACGGGTACAGCGCGCCCTCGGCGGCCGCCCACAGGGCCCAGATCTGGTGCCGGGCCGCGTGGAGCTTGTCGTGCGCCTCCCACAGCGAGCCGCGGCGCAGGTACTTGGCGGTGTCGGCGAGGGCGCACCAGCCGGAGAAAGCCCACTCGCGGATCTGATCGGCGGTGACCGCGTCGGCCCTCCGATGCCCGTCACCGGCTGGGCCGGGACTGGGGCTCGCGGGCCGGCTGGGCGGCCCGGCGCAGGCCGGGCGGCCGCGCCGCCTGGTACAGGGACACGAAATCCGGGGCCGCGGGGCCGCGGCGCACCTCGGGCTCGGCCATGATCGCCAGGTCGAGCTGGGTGCCGTCGCCGAACTGGGCGAAGATCCGCCGGATGAACCGGTCCGGCGGCCCGGTCCGGTGCCGCAGCACATCGATGACCGCGCCGAACCCGGGCAGTGCCGCAACCAGCTCGTCCTCGATCGCCAGGACCTGCCCGGCACCGCCGCGGCCAGGCTCGCAGCCGAGCCCCAGCGCAGCGTCGATGTCCGAGAGGGCGTCGGCCGCGCCCCGGCCCAGCGAGCAGCCCACCGACAGCGAGGTCACCAGCGGCGTGGCCGCGCTCCAGCCGAGCAGCCCGGACATGACCCGCCGCTGCGCGGCCAGTTCCCCGGGCAGGTCAGCGAGCCAGGCGTACCCACCAGCCGCGCCCGTGCTGGTATCCCCCGTGCTGGTATCCGCAGTGCTGTTATCCACAGCCATCCCCTGCCCTGTGGGCTATCCGCCAAAGCCTGCTTCCGGCGATCGCGCCCCGGGCGCCCGGCCCGCGTTTGGGCCGGCCGGGCCGGGTAGGCGGCCAGGCGTACTACCGCACAGACGCGGACCGAGGTGATTCAGATGCCGTGGTGGGGCACCGTGCTCTTCCTGGCGGCCGTTGTGCTGGCGATCTGGGGATTCATGTCCATCGTTGGCTTCAGGACCCGGACGCTCACCAGGAAAACGGACCGCAGGGCCGAGGACCTGTACCCGAACTACGCCGGCTCGGAGCGCGAGCGGCACCGCTACGCGCACGGCCACGGCGTACGGCGCGATGACGACCCGCCCGGCTAGCGGAGTTCGCCTTCCAGCATTCCCATCCGGTACATGTCGTACCACTTGCCGTCGCGGCGGAAGACCTGGCGCAGGCGGCCTTCGTCGACGAAGCCGACCTTCTCGTAGATGTGGTGCGCGGACTGGTTCTCGGTGACGACGTCGAGCGAGATCTTGTGCAGGCGCATCTTCTCGAAGCCGTACCGGCAGATGGTCCGCATCGTGTCGGTGCCGTACCCGCGGCCCCAGTACTCCTTCTCGCCGAGGTAGATGTCGAGCTCGGCGCAGCCGGTCTCGGGCTCGGCCCCGCGGAGCCGGACCGCGCCGATCAGCACGCCGTCGCTCAGCGCCTCGGCCCCGAACATCAGGTCGCTGAACCCGTTGCGGGGGAAGTCCTCGAGCCGCTTCCGGAACCCGGCCAGCGACTGCAGGTAGCCCTCGTCCATCCAGCGGACGACCTCCGGGTCGCCCACCCACCGCCACAGCGCCTCGGCGTCTGACGGCTCGATCGCCCGCAACTTCACCAGTTCCCCGCGCATGTTCCCGGCCAGCCCTTCGTTCCTGATCAGCGTTTTCGAACCAGCCAGGGTCGCATGCTCCAGGCGGCCCGCTCAACCAGAAATAAGGCTGGTGAGGCGCTCGGTGGCCAGGCAGGAGACCAGGCAGCGCTCCTTGGCGTTGCCGGTCAGCTGGGCGGTCCAGGTCGTCAGGCCGCCGTCGCCGAGCTCGGCCCGGCCCTGGTCCGCGGTGATCAGCAGGGCGAAGCCGGCGTAGTACCCGCGGGCCCGGGTGCGGTCCGGCTGGTCGGTCAGCAGGGCCGCGCGGCCGGCCAGCGCGGGCCGGACGGTGTCGGCCAGCCGTTCGGCGAGCACCGGGCTGTCCATGACCGACAGCTCGATCCGCGGCTGCCGGTGCGGGATCAGGGCTTCCAGCACGTCCAGCCAGTAGGACAGGTGCCGGATCAGCAGGCCGGCCTCGGTGCGGCCAGAACCGGTGTCCCGGGCACTGGAAACCAGCGCGAACAGGCGGAAGTGCGCAGCCGCCCCGGGGCCGAAGACCTGGGCGCGCAGCTGGCGATGGCAGGCGGCAAGGTCGCAACGGCCGTCACTCGGCTGGCCGCGCCGCCGGGTCGCGGCTTCGAGCGCGAGGACGTTGGTGGAATCGCTGATCACCTCGGTGCCGCGGACGGTGCTGACGACCCGGTTCTGGCTGACCGGGCCGACCGCGCGGCAGGTGCCCAGCGGCGTCACGGGCGACAGCTCGACCCCGGCGAACTCCGGCGGGAGCAGCTGCCACAGCCGGTTCTCCACCGCCGCGAGGCGGCGCGGGTCGCACGCCGCGGGCCGGACGAACCTGTCCTGCTGCCAGCGGCGCATCAGGTCGGCGGGCGTGGCCTGGCCGGCCCGGGCCCGGGCCACGTCGATCAGCAGGCTCTGCAGGTCGGTGCGCGGCAGGCCGCGTTCCAGCGCTTCCCTGGTGCCGGCCGGCAGGGCCCGCCAGATTCGCTCGGCCGCGCGGTCGTGTTGCTCGGGCATCTGGTCACTGTGGCAGGCGACCGGGCCGCGCCGGGAACGGTTTTCCGGCCTGGGCCACGGCGGTCAGCCGCGGAGCTGATAGCGGAGATAGACGAAGCCGCTGCGGAAGCGGTGCTCATCCAGCAGGCCGAGCTGGGTGCGGACGCCGTCCGGCAGGGCCCGCTTCCCGCCGCCGACCAGGACCGGGACGAGGTACAGCTGGCACTCGTCGACCAGGCCCGCGGCCATCGCCGTGGCCGCGAGCGCGGCGCCGCCGACCGTGATGTCGCGGGCCGACGACTCCTTGAGCGCGCTGATCGCGGCGGGCTCGAAGTCCCGCTCGATCCGGGTCCGCGCGCTGTGCGGCGCCTGCAGGGTCCGGGAGTACACAACCTTGTCGGCCGCCCGCCAGATCTGCGCGAACTCCCGGCTCGGCGCGGCCTGCTCCGGGCCGGTGGGGACGGTCTCCCAGTAGACCATCGTCTCGTACATCCGGCGCCCGTAGAGATAAGTGCCGACCGGGCGCTCGGTCTCGTTGACGAACGCGTGCACCTCGTGGTCGGGCTCGGCCCACCCGAACTTGCCCTGCTCGTCCTCGATGTACCCGTCGAGCGATGCGATCGCCGAGTAGATCAGCCTGGCCATTCCCACCTCCGCCGTGATCGGGCGTTACCTGCCGCGCAGGCAGGCCGCATAGGTAGGACTGGGGGCAGGGGCCGGGCTCATCGGTATCTAGCGCGTCACGGCCCAGCGCCGGGCGGGGAAGTCGAAGAGCCAGTCCGCCTGGCGGATGGTCGGGTAGCCCAGGATGAGGTCCATCGGGTAGTCAAGCGTGCTGTTGACACCGGACAGGTCGACCGCGACAACCTTGTGGCTGCCGAACGCGCGCTGGCCGATGACCGGGCCCGCCATCCGCAGCAGGGGCGTCTCGGCCTGCTCCCCGTGGGCATCGGTGCCCGCCGACGTCCCGATGGGCTCGAACAGCCCGGGGTGGCCGAGCCAGAAGTCGCGGTTCACCACGGTGGCACCCGCACCCGTGTCCCAGCAGGCCAGCCCGCTGACGCCGGGCCAGTTCACCTCGACGTAGGGGTGCCCGCGACGGCCGGTCAGGAGCTCGTGCCCCGCCTCGCCGCCCGGGGTCTCCAGGTCCAGGACCCCGGCGGCCAGCCGGAAGTGGCAGCGGTGCCGCCCGAGTACGTCCATCCCCAGCAGGTTGCCCTGGCCGCTCTCGCTGCGCGTGACGTCGAGAGCGGGTATCCGCAGCGGCCCGGCGACCAGGTCGGTGACGGTCACCACCGGGTCGGTGACCTGGCCGCCGAAGGCCGCCGACGAGCTGTCCCCGTGCACGGGGCTCAGCGAAAGGGTGTACTCGTCGGCGACGAGCTGGCTGCGCGCGGCGCCGGTGTCCAGGAGCATGCGGTACGGCCGCCCCGCGACGGTGGCCTCCACCAGCACGCTGGCGAAGTCCGGATCGTCGGGGTCCGGCTCAACGATCAGCGGCACCTGGCGCACGGCTGGGAGTCTAGCCACGCAGCGCAGCGCTCAGGCCCGGGCCGCGGCGCGCCGGGCGGTGACCAGGGCCGCGACCGTGCTGGCGCGGATGGGGCGGCCGAGCCGGCCGTACATGGCCTGGTACTCGCGTTCCAGGGCCTGCCGCTGGCCCGGTGACAGCCGGGCCCAGAACGACAGCGTGCGGACAAGGGCGGTGAGCTCATCCGGCGTGTGCTCCAGGAGCATGGGCCTGAGCGCAACCTGGACGTCGCCGAACAACGGGCCGGCGTAGTCCTGCGCGAGGTCGCAGCTGCCGAGCCAGGCCCAGGCCTGCGAGACGTTGCCCTGGCGCTCCTCCACCCCGGCGAGCGTGGCGTCGAGATCCCGGTAGACCGGCCAGTCGGCAGCGATGTCCGGGGCCACCTTCGCCAGGGCCGCGAGGACCGCGTCCTGGTCGTCCTTGCTGCGCGGCTCCTCGAGCCCGAAGTACTGCACGAGGGCCAGCGTCCCGCCGGCCACCAGCACGTCCGCGGCCTTCTGCCAGCTGATCCCGGGGTCGATCCAGTGGAACGCGGACGCGCAGAACACCGCCCTGAACCGCCCGCGCGGCAACGGAGCGTCCTCGAACCGGGCGCTGACGAAGTCCACCTGCCCGGCGCCGGCCAGGTTCTGCCGGGCCAGGGCGATCAGGCTCGGCCCGGGCTCGACCGCGGTCACGTGCAAGCCCCGGGCGAGCAGGCCGCGGGTCAGCTGGCCGGTTCCGCAGCCGATCTCGAGCACGGGGTCGCCGCGCCCGATCCCGGCGACCTGGCAGGCCTGGTCGATCAGCTCGCCGGGATAGGCCGGGCGGTGGCGGTCGTACTCCGCCGCGACCCCGTCAAAGACCGTGCCGTAACGCCGGGCCGTGGCTCCTGATGAAGGCATGCCGCCGATCCTAGGCAGCTACCTGACGGCTGGTGCCGAGGATCGCGGCGAGGGTGCCGAGCGCGCGATGCATTGACAGCCGTCTATTCATGGCAGATGCTACTCGCATCGACAGATGTCTATGCGAAGGACGAAAGTCAACCGCCGCCGAGGTCACGGCGGCCCCGCTCACCGGCTAACGAGCAAAGGCAACCGTCATGACCGGTATCCCCGAAGTGCTGTTCGTCTGCACCCACAACGCGGGCCGTTCGCAGATGGCCGCCGCGCTGCTCGACCACGAGGCCGCGGGCCGGGTCCTGGTCGCCTCCGCCGGGTCGCAGCCCGCCCGCGAGCTCAACCCCGCCGTCGTCGCCGCCATGGCCGAGCTCGGCCTGGACATCTCCCGCGAGTTCCCCAAGCGCCTGACGACGGACCAGGTCCAGGCCGCCGATGTGGTCATCACGATGGGCTGCGGTGACGCCTGCCCCGTCTACCCCGGCAAGCGCTACCTCGACTGGGACCTGCCCGACCCGGCCGGGCTCAGCCTCGACGAGGTCCGCCCCATCCGCGACGAGATCGCCCGCCGGGTCCGGGACCTCATCACCGAACTGGCCTGACTACGCCGCGGCGGGCGGGCCGAACCAGGTGGTCAGCGCGTCCGCGAGGCCCGGGTCGGTAACGTCCCCCACCCAGGCGACATAGCCGTCGGGCCGGACCAGCACCGCCGCGGGCGCGGTGACCTCGCCGAGCACGGGCAGCTCCCACGCCCCGGCGTAGGTAGCCTCGGCCAGCTGCACCCGGCCCGCCCACGGCGTGAGATCGAGCCCACCGGGCTCGCCCAGGTTCAGCAGCACGGGCCGGGCGCCGTGCAGCAGGCTGTACACGCGAACCGGGCCGCCGGCGGTGACCAGGTCCAGATCGGGCATGCGCCGCCCGAGCAGCGGGTGCCCCTCCCCGAGGTCGTAGTGGATGTCCAGGCCGCAGACCATCCCGGCGATCTGCTTGCGCGGCTCGTCCAGGCCCAGCAGGCCGGTCATGATGTCGCGCAGCGCGTCCGTGCGCGCGCCGGTCGCGGTCAGCGCGACCTGCGCCATCGTGTTGCGCAGTACGCGGGCCGCGACCGGGTGGCGCTCGGCGTGGTAGGTGTCCAGCAGGCTGTCCGGTGAGGTCCCGCTGACCACCTGGGCCAGCTTCCAGCCCAGGTTCACCGCGTCCTGTACGCCGGTGTTGAGCCCCTGCCCGCCCTGCGGCGGATGCACGTGCGCGGCGTCGCCCGCGAGCAGCACCCGCCCCGCGCGGTAGGACTCCGCCTGCCGGGTCATGTCGGTGAAACGGGAGATCCACGTCGGGCTGTGCACCCCGAAGTCCGTCCCGTAAGCCGCGATGAGCCCCTCGCTCAGATCCTGCAGGGTGGGCTCGCGGCCGGCGACGGGAGGCTGCTCGGTCAGCACCACCCGGATCCGCTCGCCGTCCCCGGCTGGCCCGATGCCGCCGCCCTCGCGGCGCAGGCCGAACGCCGGCTCCTCGGTCGTCTTGGCCTCGGCGATCAGCCAGCTGGTCGTCGGATCCCACCCGGGGAAGCCGATGCCGGCCGCCTTCCTGACGGCGCTGCGCCCCCCGTCGCACCCGACGAGGTAGGCCGCCCGCAGCGGCTGGCCATCGGACAGCCCGACGTCGACACCGCCGTCGTCCTGCGTGAAACCCGTCACCTCGCATCCGCGGGTGATCGGCACCCCCAGCTCGCTGACCCAGGCGGCCAGAATGCGCTCGAAATGGATCTGCCACAGCGCGAGCCCGTAATTGTGGCGGGTGGGGAAGTCGCTGATGTCCAGCCGGATGCCGGCGAATCCCTGGATCTGCACCGTCTGCCCCTCGGCGAGGAACCGGCCGGCGATGCCGCGCTGATCGAGGACCTCGATGGTCCGCGAGTGCAGGCCGCCGGCCCGCGAGCCGTCGCGGTCCTGGCTGGCCCGCCGCTCGACGATCGCGACGTCGATCCCGGCCAGCGCCAGCTCGCCCGCCAGCATCATCCCGGTCGGGCCCCCGCCCGCGATCACCACGTCATGGTTGGTCATGCGCACTTCGCCCCCAAGTTTTTAGGATTACGGCTGCCCGCGGCCAGCCATTCTGCGACAGGACCCGGGTCTTGCCGCAAGACCCCCCGTGCGCTATAGCTTGAAACTGAGGGGACTACCCGCCCGCCCGGCCAGGCCCGCCGGTGCTGACTCCCGGGCCCAGCTTGGGCGTGACCGTGCCGCCCGGTCCCACCTGCAGCTGTGACCCGAACGGGTGCTGGTACATGTCGCTGAACGCCCAGTTGCCCGCCGTGAACAGCGCCGCGACGACCGCAAGCGTGGTCACCGCCGCCAGCGGCACCCTGCGGGCTACGCGGGCCAGCGGCACGCGGGTCAGCAGCCAGGCGCCGAGCAGCGCGATGGCGCCCAGCGCCGGAACGTAGAACCGGGCCGCCTGCAGGGTGCTCAGCTGCGGGGCGGCGGTCCACGTATACGTGCCGTAAACAATCCAGACGGATGCCCAGGAGGCGGCGAGAGCAACGGCTACCGCCACATCGCGCCTGGCCATTGCGGCCTTCTGGCCGCTTGCCTGGCGGCTGCGCAGCCAGGCCGTGGCGATGCCGGCCAGCGCGGCGAGGCCGAGGACCAGCATGGGCATGGCCTGGATCAGGTGGGCTGGCATGTACCGCAGGTTGGGACCGACCGCGCTGAGGCTGAAGGTGATCTCCCCGGGCCGGTAGCCCGACTGCAGCGGGCCGCCGTAGACGAGCGTGTTGAAGACCGCGACGCCGGCGCCGAAGAGGGCCACGGAGGCCAGCCACCAGGCAACGGCGCTGCCGGGCAGCCGGGCCGCCCGCCGCCGCCACACCACCAGCACCGTGATGACCGCGCAGCCCAGCACGACGATGTTGGTGTACCGGCTGAACGTGGCGGCCGCCAGCGCTATAAAACCGGCCATCCCCACCCAGGTCCGGCGCCTGGTGCTCGCCTCGGCCGCCAGCATCACCCAGAGCAGTGCTCCGGTGCCCGCCGCGATCAGCGAGGCCTCGGTAAAGGTCGGCATGTAGTCCCGCCAGGCGAACAGGATGGCCGCCCCGGACGAGCAGTACAGGCCGACGGCCGCCGCGCCGCCGAACCGGCCCAGCCAGCGCCGGCCGCCGACGAACAAACCCAGGCAGGCCAGCGCGGCGTAGAACAGCGGGGCCAGCCGGATGATGCCGAGCGCCTGGAAAGGCGCGGCGAGATACGGATAGCCCGGGTCCTTCTCGCTGATCCACCGGCCTCCCGGCAGCTGCACCCACTGGATCGGCCCGCCGCGCGGGCCGGGACCCAGCTGATTGCCGCCTATGTGCGGCGCCAGCTGCGCGGCGAGCGTGTGTGCCTGCGCCGCCGACAGGGTGAGGAAGTGGCCGTCGGTCATCGCCACGATCGAGGCGCGGTAGGCGCTGTCGTCTGGCTCGGGGAGGTACGGAGCGGCTTTGAGCACCAGGACGCACAGCACTGCGAAGGCCGCGACGGCCAGGCCCGCCTCGGCAGCATCCCAGCTGGTCCTCGCCGCTGGCCGCGCCACCTCCGGGGTGGGCGCGAGCGCTGTCATGCCGTGCAGGCTACGGCTGTGACCTGAGATAAGCCTGAGAAATCCATTGGGCGTAGAGGTCGTCGTAGGCCCGCTGCCTGCCTGGGCTGGGCTGGACGGCCCTGACCGCGGCCGGGCCCGCGGCCGCGCAGCCGTCGGGCAGTACCCCGGCCGCGCGCCCCGCGAGGATCGCAGCGCCGAGGGCCGCCGTCTCCGTCTGCCCGGCCACGCTGACCTGGCAGCCGAGAACGTCGGCCAGGATCTGCGGCCACAGCCTGCTGCGGGCGGCCCCGCCGGACAGCAGGACCTCCCGCGCGGCGCCGGGCCCCAGCAAGCCGCGAACCAGCCCGGCCGTCCGGCGGGTGGAGTAGGCGGCGGCTTCCTGGATGGCCCGGGCCCGCTCGCCCAGCCCGGCCCCGGCCTCGTCCCCGGCCGCCGTGGGCCCCGGCGGGAACGGCGGCTGCCAGCGTGCCCAGGTCCAGGCGTCGGCCGGGACCAGCCGTGCGGTAAGTCCACGGGCGCCGGGCGGAACCGCCGCGGCCCGTTCCTCGAGCTCGGCGTAGCCCGGCACCCGGCCGCCCGCGGCGGCCTGGTCCCGGAGCCAGCGCAGCGCGAACCCGGCGTAGAACCCGATGCCCTCGACCAGCCATTCGCCCGGCCGGACGTGGCAGATCGTGCGCAGCTGGCCGTCCGGCTCCACGACTGGCGCGGTTGCCAGCACGGTCTGCTTCCAGAAGCTCCCGCCGGTGACCGTGAGCCGGCCGGCGGCCGCCGGCCCTGGGCCCGGGACCGGGCCGGCCAGGCCGAGCGCGGTGTCCAGCCCGCCCGCCACGACCGGAGTGCCGGCGGCGAGACCGGTCTGGGCGGCGGCCCGGGCGGACACCTGCCCGACCACCGTCCCGGCCTCGACCACCTCGGGAAACCAGGCGGGGTCGAGCCCGCACTGGGCCAGGAGCTCCGGCGACCAGGCACGCCGGCCGAGATCGAACAGACCCGAGGTAGAGCCGATCGACGCCTCGCTGGCCAGCGTTCCGGTGAGCCGGAGCACCATCCAGTCGGCGATCATGCTGAGCCGGCGGACCTCCGCCCATATCCCGGGCCGGTGGCGGCGCACCCAGGCCAGCCGGGGCGGGGCGGTGATCGAGATCCAGCCGCCGCCCCGCCGGTACAGCCCGGCCGCCGTTCCGTCGGCCAGCATGGCCGCGGCCTCCTGCCCGGCCCGGGCGTCGCCGTTGGCGCACGCCCACACCTCGCGCCCCTGCCGGTCGTACAGCACAAGCCCGCCGCCCATGCTGGAGCAGCCGACGGCCCGCACCGCGGCCGGGCCCGCCGCGCCGGGCCCGCAGGTCACGCTGGAGAGCACGTCGCGGATGCACGTGCACACCAGCGCCCAGTTGCCAGCCGGGTCGAAGGACTGCGAGCCGGGGATGCCGTCCGCGGGCGGATGCGACCATTCGCGCTGGGCCAGGCCGGCCAGCGAGCCGTCCAGGCGGAACAGGGCCGCCCGGCAGCTGCCGGTGCCCGCGTCCAGGGCCAGCAGGTAACCGCCGGTCACGCCGGCGGCCGCCGGCCGCAGCCGCGGCGGCCCGGATGGCGGCGGTCATGCTGCCCAGCCGGGCCACGCCCTGCCCGGCGATGTCGAAGGCCGCCCCGTGGTCGGGGGACATCCGCAGGAACGGCAGGCCCAGCGTGACCGCCACCCCCTCACCCTGGCCCAGCAGCTTGACCGGGATGTGCCCCTGGTCGTGGTACATGGCGACAACCAGATCGGCCCCTCCGGCCGCCGCCCGCGGGAACAGCGTGTCCGCGGACACCGGCCCCGCCACGTCGACGCCCAGGGACCGCTCGGCCTCGACCGCCGGGCGGATGAACCGCTCGTCCTCGTCGCCCAGAAGGCCGCCCTCCCCGGCGTGCGGGTTGAGGCCGGCCACCGCGATCCGCGGCGGCCGGCCGAGCAGCCGGCGCCCGAAACGGTCGGCCAGCTCGATCGTCCGCCGCACGCTGGCGACCGTGACCGCCTCGACGGCCCGGCGCAGCGAGCGGTGCGCGGACACGTGAACCACCCGCAGCGGGCCCGCCATCAGCAGCACCCGCAGGTCGCTGGCCCCGCACAGGCCGGCCAGCATCTCGGTCTGGCCCGGCCACGGGTACCCGGCCAGCTGCAGCGCCTCCTTGGACACCGGGGCGGTGACCAGCGCGTCCGCCGACCCAGCGGCCAGCAGCTCCACCGCCGACCGGACCGCCTCGACCGCGGCCCGGCCGCCCGCCGCCGAAGCCCGGCCCACCGGCACCGCGCCGGTGGTGACCAGGACCGCACCGTCCGCGGCCGGCCCGTCCACCGGCCCGGTCACCGTGAACTCGGCCAGACCCCGGATGCCCGGGTCGGCCAGCACGCGGCGGACCAGTTCCGGGCCGATCCCGCCGGGATCACCCGAGGTGATCACCAGGCGCGGCGTCGCTTTCACGGCAGCCGCCACTAGCCGGCCACCACTAGAGCGAGGCCCCGATCTCGGTCAGTGTCCCGTCCAGCGCCTCGGCGACCAGGTCGATCTCCGCGGGCGTGATGATGTAGGGCGGGCTCAGGTGGATGTGGTCCCCGCCCCGGCCGTAGTTGGCGCCCGCGACGCCGGGCAGGATGAGGACGCCGCGCGCAAGCGTCCCCTGCACGATCCGCTGGGTCAGGCCGGCCTTCTCCGGGAACGGTTCCCGGCTGGCCCGGTCGGCCACGATCTCCACCCCGGCGAACAGGCCCAGGCCGCGGACGTCACCGATGATCTCGTGCCGGGCGGCCAGCTGCCCGAGAACCGCGCGCAGCTTCTCGCCCTTGGCCGCCACCTCCTCGAACAGCCCGCTGACCTGCGCGTACCGCAGTACCTGCAGGCCGACGAACGTGCACAGCGGGTTGCCGCTGTAGGTGAACCCGTGGCTGAAGATCCCGGTGCCCGCGGTGAACGCGTCGACCACCCGCGGTGCGGCCAGCACCGCCCCGAGCGGCACGTAGCCGCTGCTGATCCCCTTGCCCATCACCACGATGTCCGGGTCGGCGCCCCAGTGCTCGATGGCCAGCCAGCGGCCGGTGCGGCCGTACCCGGTCAGCACCTCGTCGACGATGAACAGCACCTCGTACCGGTCGCAGATCTCCCGGATCCGCTGGTAGTACCCGGGGACCGGGACCACGCCGGTCACGGTCGAGCCGATGACCGGCTCGGCGATGAACGCGGCGATGCTGTCGGGCCCTTCCAGCAGGATCGTCCGCTCCAGGTCGTCGGCGCAGGCCACGCCGCACGAAGGGTGGCTCTTCCCCAGCGGGCAGCGGTAGCAGTACGGCGGGACGATGTGCGGGGTGGCCGGCAGCAGCGGCAGGAACGGCTCCCGCCACGCCGGCCGCCCGGACAGCCCCAGCGTGGCCAGCGTGCTGCCGTGGAAGCTCTGCCAGCGGGCGATGACCTTGTGCCGTCCCGGGCGGCCGCACTGCAGGTGGTACTGGCGGGCCATCTTCACCGCGGTCTCGACGCCCTCCGAGCCACCGGAGACGAAGTACACCCGGCTGGCGATGCGCGGGTTCATCGCCACCAGCGCCTCGGCCAGCTCCTCCTGCCACGGGTTGGTGAACGTGGCCCCGTAGCTGAAGCTGATCTCGCTGCCGTGCCGGGCGATCGCGTCGGTGATCTCGCGCACGGCGTGCCCGAGCACCACGGTCCCGGCGCCGCCGACCGCGTCGAGGATGCGCTGCCCGGCGGCGGTGCGCAGGTACATGCCGTCCGCGCTGACCACGGACTCGTAGGACCCGTGCAGGTTGCGGTAGAACACCTTGGAGCTCACGCGGGATCACCCCCGGCCGCCGGGACGGCAGCGTCGTCGCAGGGCAGGCGGCTGGTGTCGCCGGGGCGGAGGGACACCTCGGCCAGATGCAGTCCGTCGGGGTAGCGGTGCGCGCGGTGCCGCTGCCACAGCAGCTTCTCGTGGCCCGGCAGGATGCGGCTGGTCTCGCCCCCGGTCACCTGCATCAGGCCCTCCAGGGCCAGCATGCAGTTCTCCTGGCTGCCCATGGCCAGGCCGATCGGGACGTAGCGGCCGTCGCCGCCGATGCCCTCGATGTTCTCGTAGAGGTACATCACGTCGCCGGGCACCACCCACACCCCCGACGACTCGTTGCGGATCACCACGTGCTGATGGCCGTAGGTGTGCGTGTCGAAGTCGGGGACCAGGCTGAGCCCGGGGAACACGTCCTGCGCCGGGCCGTCCACCAGCCGCAGCCGTCCCTGGCCGGCCAGGTGCATGAGCCCGGCCAGGTCATCGGTGCTGACGCCCTGCTTCAGCCAGTCCATGCGGCGCGGCAGGCTGACCGCCCAGGCCCACTTCTCCACCTCCCGCCGCTGGATGTAGACGGTCGCGTTGGGGAAGGCCGCGAGGTTGCCGAGATGATCGAAATGAGCGTGCGTGACCAGGATCGCGTCGACGTCCCCGGGCGACAGCCCGGTCCGGGCCAGCAGCGCGGCCGGGTCCCGCCAGACCGTGATCCCGTCCTCGGCCGCCAGCTCACGGCCTTGCCCGGTATCCGCGTAGCCGGCGTCCACCAGGACGGTGTGCTCCGCACTGCGGAGCACGGTGAAGGAATACGGTATTTCCCGCTCACCCGCCTGCCCGTGCAGCAGCAGCCCGAGCGGCGAGGTGGCCCGGGCGAACTCGACGACCCAGATGGAGTAATCGGCCCCGGCGCCGGTCACGCGGTCACGCCCCCGTCCACCAGCAGCGGCGTCCCGGTGGTGAAGCTCGACTCGGCGCAGGACAGGAACAGGGCGGCCCGGGCTACCTCGGCCGGGTCGGCGACCCGGCCCAGCGGGTGCGCGGCCCGGTCCTCCTCCCGGGCCTGGGCCAGCGTCCGGCCGCCCGCGTGGCTGGCCAGCCAGTCGTCGTGCATCGGGGTGGTCACCGACCCCGGGCACACGATGTTGACCCGGATGCCCTCGGCGGCGTGGTCGAGCGCGAGGGCCCGGCAGAGCATGAGCAGGCCGCCCTTGCTGGCGCAGTAGGCGGCCCAGCTGCGGTCGGCGGTGAACGAGTTGGCCGAGCCGGTGATGACCATCGTGCCGCCGCCGGCCGCGGCCAGTTCCGGGATGCCGTACTTGGCCAGCAGGAACGCCCCGGTCAGGTTGACGGCCAGCACCCGGTCCCATTCCTCGAGCGTGGTCTCCGGCACGGTCCTGGCCACCCCGATGCCGGCGTTGGCCCACAGCAGGTCGAGCTGCCCGCCGAGCCGGACGGCGGCGCGCACCGCACCGGCCACGTCGTCCGGGCTGGCCGCGTCCCCGGCCTGGAACACGGCCCGGCCGCCGCGCGCGGTGATCGCGTCCGCCACCCGCTGCCCGCCGGCCCGGTCGGTGTCGAGCAGCACCAGGGCCGCGCCGTGGGCGGCGAACAGGTCCGCGCCCGCGGCGCCGATCCCGCTCGCCGCCCCGGTGATCAGCCCGGTCCGGCCCGCCAGCCGCTGATCCGGCTGGGTCACCGGCCCGCGGCCCGCTAGTGGCCGCCGGTCTGCTCGAACACCAGCTGGGCCTTGCGCATCCAGTCCTCGTTGCCGCTGAGCCGCAGGTAGATGAGGATCACGACGGTCAGGATCAGGACCACGATGAACGTCATCAGGCCCCAGAACACCGGGCCGGTGCTGGTGAACGGTGAGAAGTAGGACTTCCACACCACGACGATGCCCGCCGCCGAGGCGACCACCGGGACGACCAGGTGCAGCACCGGGTTGAACTGCGCACGGCCCTCGGTGAGGTAGTACCGGACCACGCCGATGTTGCACAGGATGTACATCAGGACCAGGCCGATGGTGATCGCGTTGGCCCAGGTGAAGAACACGATGTCCGCCTGCCAGATGAGCACGCAGACCAGCGCGATGACCTGCACGCCGACCTGGAGCGTGATCGCGTTGTCCGGGGTCTTCCTCTTGCTGTTCACCTTGCCGACCATCTTCGGCAGCACGCCGGAGCGGCCCATCGCGTACCACGTCCTGGTGCCGCCGTTGAAGCACGCGATGGACAGCGCGACCGCCGAGTTGAGCAGCGCGAACAGCAGCAGCACCCAGGCGCCGCCCCAGACCCGCTGGGAGAACGTGGCCACCGGCCAGGCCGCCGCGGTGGGGATGGCCCCGACCTTGTTCACGCCGATGCCGTTCAGGTAGCCCCAGGTGACGAACACGAAGTAGACCGTCAGGACGGCGACCGAACCGACCAGCCCGATCGGCACCAGGCGCTTGGGGTTCCTGCTCTCCTCGGCCAGCGGGCCGGTGGACTCCCAGCCGCTGAAGGCGAAGATCGAGAACACCACGCCCAGGAACAGGTTGCCGGCCAGGCCGAAGTTGCCGGGGTTGAGCGGGGCCAGGCTGAACCCGCCGGGGCCGGGTGAGACGAGGCCGGTGATGGCCAGCGCCACCATGATCACGATCTCGATGCCGCCGGTGATGAGCAGGGCCTTCTCGGAGATGGCGATGCCCTGGTAGGCGAACCAGATCACCAGGGCGACCCCGGCGAGGACCCAGATCCACCAGGGGATGGTCACGCCGTACTCCGCCTTGATGGACGGTTCCAGCACCGTCTTGGCCAGGTAGCTCATGGTGAGCGTGGCCACCGGGGGCAGCCAGATGGAGAACAGCACGCCGGCGAAGAACCCGGCGCGCGGGTGGAAGGCCCGGGCGATCCAGGTGTACCAGCCGCCCGCGGACGGGAAGACCTTGGCCAGCTGGGCCGCGGACACCGCCTGCAGGCCGAGCAGGACGCCGCCGAACAGGTACGCCCACGGCGTGACGACCCCGGCGAAGCCCACGATGAACACGAACGACGCGAGGATCGCGAACGACGGCCCGATCGTCGCGATGCCCTGCATCAGGATGCCGGGGAGGCCAACGGCGTTCTCCCGCAGCTCGGTCCGGACGCTACCGGTACTTGTCTGACCTGCCTCGACTGCCACCGTGAGTCTCCTTCCTGCCACCCGCCCGGACAGGATCAACCTGCGTGCAGAGCAATCGCTCACGGATTGGTCATCCGTTCACAGGAGTATCGACCCGGCCGCGGGATCTTGGCAAGGGCCCATCCCAGGCGGTTCAGCCCAGGCCGTGCGAGCCGGGCCCGCGCGGGATGACCGGCCAGATGTCGGTGACCACGCCGTCCTGCACCACGTGGTAGGCGTCGTACCAGTTGACGGTGCTCGGCGAGTACCCCGGCACCAGCGCCACCGGGTCGCCGACCCGCAGCGCGGAGCCGCCGGCCGCGTCGAAGATGCCGTGCTCCTCGTCGAACCGGAACACCGCGAGGTCGTGCCCGGCGATCGTCACGTCGGCCGGGTCGGCCACCGACTTGTTGCCCGCGTCCACGATGACCTTGCCGCTCTGCCTGCTGATCACCGTGGCCGCGATGCTGAGCGAGTGCTCGAAGCCCGGCACCATCACGCCGTGGAAGTTGTCCATCACCACGTAGGTCCCGGCCTGGATCTCGGTGATGCCGGGGTAGGCGGCGGTCCAGTTCCAGGTGGCGATCCCGCCCGCGGACCGGATCGGGCACGCGATCCCGTCCGCTTCCAGGATCCCGGCGACCCCGGTGAAGAACGCCATGGCCTCGCGCTGCCGGTCGTGCCGCAGATCGTTGTCCCTGGTCAGCGAGCAGTGCCCCTCGTAGCCGGTGATGCCCTCCAGGCGCAGCCCCGGCAAGCCGGTCACCTGCCGGGCCAGCGCCAGGCAGTCCGCCGCCGAGTCCACCCCGCACCGGTCCATCCCGGTGTCCACCTCGATCATGATCCCGAGCGTGGACCCGGCCGCCACCGCGGCCGCCGAGAGCGCGGCGGCGTTGTCCGCCTCGTCGGCCGCGACCAGGACCCGGTGGTCGCGGGCCAGCTCGGCCAGCACCCGGAGCTTGGCCGGGTGGGCCACGGTGTTGACCACGAACAGGTCGTCGAACCCGGCCGCGGCCAGCACCACGGCCTCCCACACGGTCGCCATGGACAGCCCGCCCGCGCCCGCCGCCACCTGCCGGCGGGCGATGTCCGGGCTCTTGTGGGCCTTGTAGTGCGGGCGGATCACGGCCGCGCCCAGCTGCTTGAGCTCGCTGGCCATGTGGTCGATGTTGCGCTGGGCCGCGCCGATGTCCAGGACCAGGGCGGGCGTGACCAGCTCCTCCCGGCGCCGCCCGACGGCCGCGCCGTAGTCCCGCCGCACCTGGTCGTAGGCCTCTTGCAGGATCTGCGCAGGGTCGCGCACCGGCGGTCTCCTCACAGCTCGGCGTTGACGATGAAGCCGCCGTCGACCAGCAGCGTGGCCGAGGTGACGTAGCTGGCGTCGGGCGACAGCAGCCAGGCGATCGCGGCGGCCAGTTCCGCGGGCTCGGCGCCGCGGTGCAGCGCGACCCGCTCGTTGTAGTAGCGCAGCGCCTCCGGGTCGGCGGTCAGCGGCTCGCTCATGGGGGTCTTGACCCAGCCCGGCTCCACCGCGTTGACCCGGATGCCGTGCTCGCCGAGGTCCCGGCCGAGCGCCTTGGCCAGCATGCTGATCGCGCCCTTGGTGCCGCAGTACGCGGTCTGCCCGGGCGCGCCGACGTGCGCCGAGATCGAGCTGACGCAGCAGATCGCCCCGCCGTGCCCCTCGCGGATCATCTGCCTGGCCCCCTCGGTGCAGGCCATCCAGGTGCCACGGACGTTGGTCTCGAACAGCAGGTTGAAGTCGTCGACGGTGGTCTCGTCCCAGGCTCATGAACGGGTTGACCGCCGCGTTGGACACCACGCAGTCGAGCCGGCCGCCGCGCCCGGCCACGTCCGCCACCATGGCCGTGACCTGGGCCGGGTCACGCATGTCGGCGGGGATCCCGAAGCCCTGGCCGCCCGCCGCGGCGATCTGCCCCAGCGTGCCGGCCGGGTCCTGCCCGGGCCGGTGGTTCACCGCCACCAGCGCGCCCTCGGCGGCCAGCCGCACCGCGGTGGCCTGCCCGATCCCGGTCGCCGCCCCGGTGACCAGGGCCACCTTGCCCTCGAAACGCCGCTCCACGGCCGCCCCCTAGAAGATCGCGATCGGGTTCCACGGGGAACCGGTGCCGCCGGGCAGCCGCAGCGGCAGCCCGACGACCATGAACTCGAACCGGCCCTCCTCCGCACACGCCCGCGCCACGTCCTCCAGCTGGAGGCTGTCGGACGCGAACAGGCCCATCGCCGTGACCTGCAGCGGGTGGATCGGGTACAGGACGCCCTCGACGTTGCTCGGGACCGTCTCGCCGTCGCCGTCGGGCAGGAACGCGGCGATCCGCCGCTCGTGCATCCACGGGATCGTGTCCACGTGCAGGCCGGCCTTGCCCGTCCCGTCCGGCGGGTAGGTGTTGCTCCACGCGCCCAGCTCCAGGCGGCGCCGGTGGTGCCCGGTGCGGAACACCAGGATGTCGCCCTCGCCGAGCCGGACCCCCTGCGCGGCCTCGACCGCCTCCAGCTCGGCCCGGGTGACCGCCTCGCCCGGCTCCAGCCACGGCACGCCCCGGTACCGGGGCACGTCCAGCAGCACGCCCCGGCCGACCAGTCCGTCGGAGTAGGCGGTCACGTCCAGCGCGGTCGCCCCCTGCGACGTCATGACCTCCAGGGCCGGGCGCCCGTTGTACACCTGTCCCCGGTAGCCGATGTGCGACAGCGCGTCCATGTGGGTGTGGCAGTCGCCGTGGAAGGCCAGCCCGACGAAGTCGGTGGCGAACGTCACGCCGGAGCCCATGTCGATGTCGTGACCCTGCACCACGTGGCGGATGACCGGGCTCGGGTTGTCCGGCCCGGCCACGGTGTTCATCGGGATGGCCATGGTCGCCCGGCGCCCCGTCCGGACCAGCGCGGCCGCGGCCCGGACGGTCTCCGGGGTGATGTAGTTCATCGTGCCGAGCTCGTCGTCGTCGCCCCAGCGGCCCCAGTTCTTGACCGCCTCGAAGATCTTGTCGAACTCGGCCAGGGTGACCGGCGCGGGCGGGGTGCTCATCTGTCCTCCTCCGGGTGCCGCTGCTGCACGGCGGGCGCTACGTACTGGTCGAAGGCGGCCTGCGGCTTGGCGAGCTGGTGCACGATCGCGCCGACCGCCTGGATCATCTCCGCGCTGTGCTCGCTCTGGAAGATGTTGCGGCCCATGTCCACCCCGGCCGCGCCCTCCGTGATGGCGCGGTGGGCCATGGTGAGCGCCTCGAGCTCAGGCAGTTTCTTGCCGCCGGCCATGACCACCGGCACCGGGCAGGCGGCGGTGACGGTGCCGAAGTCCTCCGCGCAGTAGTACGTCTTGACCACGTGCGCGCCCAGCTCGGCGCAGATCCGGGTGGCCAGCCGCAGGTAACGCGCGTCCCTGGTCAGCTCCCGGCCGACCGCGGTGACGGCCAGCACCGGGACCCCGTACCGCTGGCCCTGGTCCACCAGCCGGGTCATGTTGTGCACCGACTGGGTCTCGTGCTCGCCGCCGATGAACACCTGCACCGCCACGGCCGCGGCGTTCAGGCGCACGGCGTCCTCCATGCTGACCGCGATCTGCTCGTCGGACAGTTCCCGCAGGATGCTCGGGCCGCCGCTGGCCCGCAGCACGACCGGCGGGGAGGCGGCGGGCGGGATCGTGGACCGGACCATGCCGCGGGTGGTCATCAGCGCGTCGGCGTAGGGCAGCAGCGGCACGATGGACAGGTCGACCCGCTCCAGCCCGGTCGTCGGGCCCTGGAAGTAGCCGTGGTCGATGGCCAGCATCACGGTGCGCCCGGTGGCCGGCCGGAACACCCGGGCCAGCCGGCTCTGCATGCCCCAGTCCAGCCCGGCGCAGCCCTTGAGCGGGTAGGGCTCGGTGCGCGGCGGCTCGGCGGGGGCGAACCGGTCGCCCTCGGTCAGGCTGCCGGTGGTCAGACTGTCAGCGTCGGGCACGGCACTCTCCTTCCGCGAATCTGGCCTTCAGTGATCCCGGTCCGCCGGGCCGGTCCGCGCCCGCGGCCCGCCACAGGGGGTTGAGCAGCCCGTCCTCGGACAGGGCGAGCATCCGCGGGTAGAGCTCGAGCCAGCGCTCGTACCGCTCGTCGTACGTGGCCACCGCGGCGGGCCGGGGCTCGAACGTGGCCGCCCGCTTGCGCAGCTCGCCTTCCAGGTCGGTCAGCCCGGCGTACAGCCCGGCCCCGGTGCCCGCGCACAGCGCGGCGCCCAGCGCGCTGCTCTCGGTCACCGCCGGCACGTGCACCGGCAGGCCGAGCACGTCGGCGATGATCTGCGGCCAGAGCGTCCCCTTGGCCGCCCCGCCGGAGAACGTCAGCTCGCTGACCTGCGCTCCGGTCAGCTCACGGATGATGCCGAGGTGCCCGCGGACCACGTAGGCGGCGGCCTCCTCGACGGCCCGGATCCCGGCCGCCCGGCCGGACCCGGCCGGGTTGCCCAGGTCGAAGCCGACGAACGACGGGCTGGCGTGCACCCAGCGGCGCGCGTTCATCAGGTTGGACAGGATCGCGTAGACCCCGTTCGACCCGGGCGGGATCTGGGCCGCCTGCTCCTCCATGACCACGTACGGGTCCACGCCGCGGTCCCGGGCGGCCGCCACCTCGGCGGCGCAGAACGCGTCCCGGTACCAGCGCATGGCCATGCCGCAGTAGAAGCCGATGCCCTCCAGCATCCATTCGCCCGGGGTCACGTGGCACAGGGTCCGCAGCCGGACCTGCGGGTCGATGAGCGGCTCCGGGGTGAGGATCGTGTTCTGCCAGAACGTGCCGGCCAGCACGGTGAACTCACCGGCCCGCACGCCCGCGCCGAGCAGCCCGAGCTGGGTGTCGGCGCCGCCGGCCGCCACCGGGGTGCCGGCCCGCAGGCCGGTCTGCGCGGCCGCCTCCGCGGTGACCGCGCCGACCACCGTGCCGGGGTCGGCCACCTCCGGGAGCACCTGGGGGGAGAGGCCGCAGCTTGCGGCGATGCCCGCCGACCAGGTCCGGCGGGCCAGGCTGAACATCCCCGAGCTGGACCCGCAGGACGGCTCGGTGACGTGCACCCGGGCCAGCCGCCAGACGATCCAGTCGCTCAGCATGCCCACGCTGCTCACCTGGCGCAGCAGGCCGGGGTCGTGCCGGGCCAGCCAGCGCAGCCGGGCCGGCGAGGTGATCGACACCCAGTCGCCGGCCTCGGCGAAGATCCGGTCGGCGGCGCCCTCGGCGATCAGCTCGGCCGCCTCGCGGGCCGCGCGGCTGTCCACGTTCGGGCACGCCCACAGCTCCCGGCCGCCGGCGTCGTAGAGGACGATGCCCTCGCGCATGCTGGTCGCGGCCACCGCCACGACCTGGTCCCCGGTCGCGCCGGCCAGCCGGAGCGCGTCCCGGATGCACGCGGTGATCGCGAGCCAGTTCGCCTCGACGTCGAAGTCCTGCCCGCCGGGCACGCCGGGCGGCTCCCGGTGGGCCCATTCCCGGAGCGAGACCGCGGCCTGCTCACCCGCCGCGGTGAACAGCAGCGCCCGGCAGCTCCCGGTGCCCGCGTCCACCGCCAGCAGGTACGGGCCGCCGCCGCCCGCGGTCATGGCGCGGCCTCCCGGCGGGCCAGGACCTCCGGGTTCACCAGGTGGCCAGGGACCTCGCCGGCGGCGAGTGCGGCCACCGCCGCGGCGGCCATCTCCGCCCCGCGGCGCAGGGTCTCGTGCGTCGCCCCGCCGATGTGCGGGGTGATGATGACGTTGGGCAGGTCCAGCAGCGGGTGCCGGTCCCCGGCCGGGCGGTGCTCCACCACGTCCAGGGCCGCCCCGGCCAGCCCGCCGGTGGCCAGCGCGGTGGCCAGCGCGTCCTCGTCCACAAGGGACTCCCGTGCGGTGTTGATGAAGTACGCCCCCCTGGGCATCCGGGCGAAGGCGTCAGGCCCGACCAGGTGCCGGTTGCCCGGGGTGGCCCGGGCGTGCAGCGAGATGAGCCGCGACCGGCTGAGCAGCTCGTCCCAGCCGACCAGGTCCACCCCGGGCGGGACGACCGCGGGCGGGACCGGGTCGTAGCCGAGCAGCGCGAAGCCCAGCGGGCCGGCCCGGGCGGCCACCTCGCGGCCGACGTTGCCCAGGCCGACCAGCCCGAGCGTGAGCCCGGCCGCCTCGCAGCCGAGGAACTGGCTGCCCTCGTAGGTGCTCTCCGCCAGCTGGCCGCCCGCGGTCAGGTAGCGGGCGGCGGCCGGCACGCCCCGGATCAGCATCAGCGCGAGCGCGATCGTCAGCTCGGCCACCGCCTCGGCGTTCCGGCCCGGGGCGTTGGTCACCGGGATGCCGCGCCGGCTGGCCGCGGCGACGTCCACGTTGACCGGGCCGCCGCGGGCGCAGCAGACCAGCCGCAGCGGGGCCGCGTCCAGCACCTCCGCGCTGACCGGCGCACCGTGCACCAGCAGCGCGTCGTGCCCGGGCACCGCGGCCACCAGGTCGGCCGGGTCCCCGGCGTACTCGCGCAGCGACCGGTCGGACTCGGTCCGCGCCGGCCCCGGATCGGCCGTATCCAGCTGCAGTTCGGTCACGGCAACGGCGTCGCCGAGGGCAGCCAGCGCCGCGGTGAACACCCCGGCGGGCATGTAGCTGTCCCCGACGACCAGGATCCGGAGCGGAGCGGGCAGGGTCACGGGTAGACGTACGTGGGCCGGAGGTCGATGGCGTGCCCGCTGCCCGATTCGAGCACGAACTTCAGCATCGGCGAGGTGTCCAGGTAGTAGAACTCGATCGTGTCGCCGATCCGGCCGCTCATCAGGACCTCGGCGCCGTTGT
The DNA here is from genome assembly GCA_963770375.1 of uncultured Actinomycetes bacterium. Lineage (GTDB taxonomy): Bacteria > Actinomycetota > Actinomycetes > Streptosporangiales > Streptosporangiaceae > DASVBE01. Next base: position 80,463 of record CAVYPM010000014.1, read on the forward strand.
CCCGCCAGTGGTCGCGCACCTGCGTGCTTTCCTCGAAGGTGTGCTTCATGCAGGCGATGTGCTGCACGCCCTCGCCGTGCGCGTCGAGGAACTCCTGGTAGATGCTGGGCCCGCTGACCGGCTGGATCAGCTCGAAGCCCAGCCCGTCCACGGACGTCTCCGCGCCGATCATCCGGTACTCGACCGCCTCGCCGCGCACCCGGGTGTCGTGCAGCAGCGGGGGCGCGTACTCGAAGACGCTCCACGGGCCCCAGCCCAGGGTTTCCGTGTAGCTCTTCAGGGCCGACTTCATGTCACGGACCACCACCGCGATCTGGGTGATCTTCATCGGGGTGGGCGGGGCCACGATCTTCCCGTTCTGGCCGTTGCTGGTCATCGGTACTCCTTTCCGGGGTCATGCTGAGCCGGGCGAGCATGCGGTCCAGGTTGCCGGCCGGGTCGCGGCCGTCGTAGATGGCGCTGCCGCTGACCACGACGTCGGCTCCCCAGCCCGCGATCTCGGCGGCGTTGGCCATGGTCACGCCGCCGTCGACGCCGACCATGACCGGCCGGCCGGCCTCCGCCGCGAGGTGGCGGACGGCGGCCACCCGGCGCCGGGTGTTCGCCGCGGGCGGCTGGCCGGGCCAGCCGGGGTCAACGGCCAGCACCAGCACCAGGTCGGTCAGCTCCAGGAGCGGCTCCACCGCGGTGACCGGGGTGCCCGGGCTGATCGCCACCCCGCGCAGCACCGGGGCGGGCCGCGCCGCCGCCAGCGCGGTGAGCTCCTGCAGGGTCCGGTGCGGGTGCCGGGTGGCCTCGGCGTGCACGGTGACCACGGCCGGGCCGGCCGCCACGATGTCCGGCAGCAGCCGGCGCGGCTCGTCCACCAGCAGGTGGGCGTCCACCGGGACGCCGGCCGCGGCCACCGCGGCGACAAAGCCGGGACCGACGGTCAGCTGCGGGCAGAACGACCCGTCCATGACGTCCACGTGCGCCCAGCATCCGGTGCCGCGCAGGATGGTCAGCTCGTCACCGAGCCGCGTCAGGTCGGCGGTCAGCACGCCGGCGCTGAGCTTGGGCCCGGTCCGCGGGATGCTCATCGTGCCTGGCATCAACCCCCCGGAGCTTTTGCTCAGATGACGGTCATCCGCTCAGCCGAGTATTGACCAGGGAGGGACGATGCCGCAAGAAGCAGATCCGGCTGGGCTTCCTGGTGGCCGGCCGGCCTGCGCGCCGGCCTGCGTGGCTGGCCGCGCTACCGGCTGGCCGTACGTGACCGCTCCAGCTCAATGAGGCGTACAGCGGTCATCTCATTGGTGACCAGAACGTCGAGGAAACCTCCGTGCAGCGCGCCCAGGATCGCCTCGGCCTTGTGGCGCCCGCCCGCCACGCCGATCACCTGGCGGATATTCCCCAGGTCAGCCAGGTCGATGCCGATCCGGCGGTCATGGATCGGCAGCTGGACCACGCGGCCGTCGGCGTCGAAGAACTGGCCGAGGATGTCCCCGGCCACGCCCCGCTCCTGCAGCTCGCGGGCGTCGTCCGGGTTCAGGTAGCCCATGTGCACGATCGTCGCGTCGGCGGTCGGCGTGCCGACGCCGACGACGGCGTGGTCCACCTCGGCGGCCTGCTTGAGGACCTGCTGGATGGTGGGCTCGGCGCGGAGCGCGGCGGCCAGCTCCGGGGTGGACGCCATGATGGGGCTGGGGATGACGGTGGCCGTGCTGACGACGGACGACTCGGTGGCGTGGTCCCCCTTGGAGGAGAGGATCGTCGGCAGGTAGCCGTCCACGCCGCCGGTCAGCGTCACGAGGTTGACCGGCCCGGCGGCGCCGAAGTTCGTCGCCGCGATCACCCGGGACACGGTCTCGCCCCAGCCGACCCCGAGGCTGGCGCCCGGCCGGAGGTGCGTGCTCATGAACTGGGCGCCGCCCAGGCCGACCCGCGCGTTCAGCGCGTGATGGTCGGCGGGCTCGTCCTCGTGGTCGGGCACCACCAGGGCCTCGGACAGGCCGAACGTCTTGCGCAGCGCCCCGCTCAGCTCGAAGGCGTCCAGGTACTCGGTGTTCAGGCTGATGGAGACCAGGCCCACCTTCCTGGCCCGGTCGAGGAGCCGGCCCACGGAAGCCCGGGACATCGACAGCCGCCGGGCTATCTCGTCCTGGGTGAGCTCGTCCTTGTAGTAGTACCAGGCCGCCCGGAGCAGCAGCTCCTCAGAGCTCCACCGCCCGGCGTCGTCGCCTCGGTCCGTAGTCACTGGGTCACCTTGCTTCTCGCGCCGTGCCGTCCGGCGGCTGTTCCCTTCTGTTCCAACGTGGTGTCAGGCCCGCGGGATCACCTGCCCGCCGTCGACCGGCAGCACCACTCCCGTCAGGAACGAGCTCACCGGGCTGAGCAGCAGGGCTATCCAGCGGGCCAGGTCCGCCGGGTCCCCGATCCGGCCCAGCGGCACCTGGCCTTCCAGCCACCGGTAAGCCTCGTCCAGATCGTCGGCCCAGGTGGCGTGGATGGGGGTATCGAACGGCCCGGGTGCGATGCAGTTGACCCGGATCCGGTCCTCGGCCAGCTCGCCGGCCAGGGACTGGGTGAGGTAGTTCAGCGCGGACTTGGTCATCCCGTACACGGACTGCCCGGACAGCCGCAGGATCCCCGAGGACGAGCTGATGTTGACCACCGACCGGAGCCGGGACTCCCGCAGCGCGGGCAGGGCGGCCTGGATGAGGAAAAACGGCGCCCGGATGTTGGTCGCCAGCTGCTCGTCGAACAGCGCGGTGTCCCATTCGCCCAGCGGCCGGTGCTGGCACATGGCGGCGTTGTTGACCAGGCCGTCAATGCGGCCGAATTCCGCCAGGGCGGCGGCGATGACCCGGTCCGGGCTGTCCGGCTCGGCCAGGTCGGCCGGTATGGTGACGGCCCGGCCGCCGGCCTTGCCGATCGCGCCGGCGGTCTGCTCGAGCAGTTCCGCCCGCCGGCCGACCAGCGCCACGGACGCGCCCGCGGCGCCGAGCAGCCGCGCGGTGGCCGCCCCGATCCCGCTGCCGGCCCCGGTCACCACTACGGACGCCCCGGCCAGGGCAAGGTCGATGACGGTGCTGGCACCGGCAGACGCGGCAGTGGACATGAGGCGATCTCCCAGGAGCGTGCCTACTAAGAGAGTTGAGCAAATGTTAGCTGCATGAGCAAACGCTCGCGCCGGCGAGATCCGGGCCAGCGGAGCCTAGGCTGCTGCGGGTGAGCGAAGGCGAGCTGCTGACCGGGGACGGCGTCACTCAGGGGATCGTGCGGATCGGGGATACGGTGCGCCGGCCGCTGCGGCCGTTCAGCCTGACCGTGCAGGCGTACCTGGCCCACCTGCGCGACGCCGGGTTCACCGGCGCGCCGCTGCCGCTCGGCGTCGACGATCAGGGGCGCGAGGTGCTGTCGTTCGTCCCCGGTGACGTCCCGCGTAACCCGCTGCCGCCGGAGACGGCCGGCGACGACGTGCTCGTCGCCCTGGCCACGCTCATCCGCGAGCTGCACAAGGCGTCGGCCGGGTGGGAGCCGCCACCCGGCGCGGTGTGGGGCGGGACGCCGGCCAGTGCGGTAAACCCGGTCATTGTGCAGGCCGAGCTGGTCACCCACCGCGACTACTACCCGGGCAACGTGGTGTTCCGCGACGGGCTGCCGGTCGCGCTGATCGACTTCGACCTGGCCAAACCGACCACCCGGCTCTACGACATCGTCAACGCCCTGTGGTACTGGGCGCCGCTGCGTGATCCGCGGGACCGGGCGCCCGCTTTCAGAGATCTTGACATCCCCCGCCGGATCGCGCTGTTCGCTGATACCTACGGAATGACGGCACGGCAGCGTGCCGGCCTGGCGTCGTTCGCTGTCGATGTGGCGCACCGTTATCACGAGGATGCCCGCATCTCGGCCGAGCTGGACCCGGTCTTCCGCAAGCTGTGGGAGGACGGCGCGAAGGACCAATTGCCGCGCGCGGAGGCCTGGCTGCGCGCGGAGGCCCCGGCGATCACTGCCCGCCTGACCCAGGAAGGTTAGGCCTGCACCCACAGCGCAGCAACTGCTGACCGCCCTGAACTCCACAGCACCAAGGCAGCGAAGGACTGACATGAATCCCCTGATCGATTCTGCGGAGTATGCCGCGCTGTCCAGCTGCATCTACCTGAACCAAGCGTCGCTGGGCCTGATACCCCGCGCGTCGCTGGAAGCAAGCACCCGGTTCCTGACCGAGGTCGCTCAGCACGGCAACCTGCACCTGACCGACCAGGCCGAGGCGGAGATCCTCAGCACGCTGCGGACGGCGGCGGCCGGGCTGCTCGGCGCGCCGCTGGCCTCGGTCGCAGTAGTGGGCGGGGCGAGCGAGGGCCTGGGCCAGCTCGCCGGCCTGCTGTCGGATCCCGGCGGCGAGGTGATCCTGGTGCCGAGCGATTTCCCGAGCGTCACCTACCCATGGCTGGCCGCTCACCAGCGTTTCGGCATGCGCATCCGCTGGGTCCCCGATGACCCGGCCAGGGACCTCACGCTGGCGCTGGCTGAGGCCATCACTGAGCGGACAACGGTTGTGTGCGTCAGCGCCGTCCAGTTCGCCACCGGCACACAGGTCGATGTCGCCGCCCTGGTGGCACGGGCCCGCAGTGCCGGAGCCCGGGTCGTGGTTGACGTCACGCAGATGGCCGGGGCCGCCCCGGTCACCATGAGCGAATGGGGAGCCGACGCGCTGGTGTGCAGCGGGTACAAATGGCTCTCCGCACCGGGCGGTGTCGCGCTTCTCGCGGTGACCGAGAACCTTGCCGCTCTCGTTCCGCCGCTCGTCGGATGGATGGGCAAGTCCGCGCCGTTCGACTTCACGCCGCAGGAGCTGTCGCTCGCCCCCGACGCCCGGCGATTCCAGCTGTCCACCATCTCCTACAGCGCCGCCGCGGGCCTGACCGCATCCATCAATCTCCTGACCGGGACCGGGCTGACCTCGATACGGGACCACGCCAGCCGCCTGGCGGCGGACCTGGTGAGCCAGACCGCGCCGCTGGGCTGGACCCCCCACCGGCCACTGGCAGACCGATCCGCCAGCGGGCACATCATCTCGCTACGGCACCCCACCGCCTCAGCCGAGGAAGTCCAGGCCAAATTGGCCACCGAGCACGGCATCATCACCAGCTCCCGCGGCGGCGGCATCCGCGTCTCCCTCCACGCCTACAACAGCACAGACGATGTGCGGACCCTGTCGCAGGCACTGGAGTCAACGGACCCCAGCCGCAAATCGTAGGGACCGCAGGGCCAGGTAAAGCGCGGTGGCGGCCGGATCTCAGGAGCAGACTGACCTGTATGAGGCTCCTGCTCCTGCATGTGCCGGACTGCCCGAACACCGCGGTCCTGGAATCCCGCCTGGTCCCCATCCTCGCGAGCCGTCCAGACATCCACGTGACCCGCGAGGTCATCACGACTGAAGACCAGGCCCTCCGGCAGGGCATGGCCGGATCGCCGACCCTCCTGCTCGACGGCCGCGACCCGTTCGCCCGGCCCGGGCAGCAGCCCTCGCTCTCGTGCCGCCTGTATCCCGGCGACGACGGCCGCCCCGGGCCAGCGCCCTCAGAGCAGCAACTGCTGACCGCCCTGAACTCCACCCAATCGACGTCCCGGAGGTAGCGAGTATGACGACGGCTGCGCAGCCGTGAACCTGGCCCTGGCGGCCGGCGCGATCCGGCTGGACAGTGACCTGTTCAGCCTCGACACCACCTCGAAGAGGTGTCGTCCTACCCGGTAGTCACCACTGATCTGGCCGCGGAAGCCCAGCAGCGGATGGCCTAGCGGAAGGGCGGTGTACGGCCGCCAGTCCGGGCGAACCTTCCCATCCTCCGGGCGTCCTGCAGGGCTGACAGCGCTTCAAGCAGAAGCAGATGCCTGGTGACGCTCAGAACCTGCGGGGTGTCCAGCTGCTTGCTAGCACGCAGCGCGGCCAGTCCCTCGGCCTCGATGGCGAACAGGTCGCCGGGCGCCCCGGCGAGGGTCTTGCCGACGACGCGGCTGCCATCGGCGTAACTGATCAGCCAGACGTCCGCGATGAGGCCGCCGGACAGGGGCTGCACCGAGGTGATCCCGTCCGCTCGCCCAACGGCCCTCAGCTGGGCCGTCACCAGGCCTGCGTTCCCCACCTGCACGGCTTTCCCGAGGCGGGACCCGGCCATGCCGGGACGCCGCGCACCTCTATGGTGGACCGATGGCGTCGGTCAAGCAGGTTCAGGTCACCTTCGACTGCGCAGAACCTGAGCGCGTCGCCCGCTTCTGGTGCGAGGTGCTGGGGTACGTCGTGCCGCCGCCCCCGGAGGGGTTCGCCAGCTGGGCGGATTTCGATCGCGCGCTGCCGCCTGAGCGTCAGGGTTCAGCGTTCGCCTGCGTCGATCCCTCCGGGGCGGGCCCGCGGCTGTTCTTCCAGCGTGTTCCCGAGGGCAAGGTGGTCAAGAACCGGCTGCATCTTGACGTGCGGGCCGGCACCGGGCTGGTGGGTGAGGAGCGTCTGGCCGTGCTGGAGGCCGAATGCGCCCGGCTGGTCGCGCTCGGCGCGGTACGCGTACAGCTGCTGCGGGCCGATGGCTTCAACGAGTCGTGCCTCGTCATGCAGGACGTCGAGGGCAACGAGTTCTGCCTCGACTGAGTGGCCTGGCTCAGTGCGTGATAGATGAGATCACCCCGGCCGGGGCCAGGCCGTCCAAGGCTGCTCCGGTTTTGACATTATGGTCCGCGAACACGACTAGGCCAGCTCACGGCTGAAAGACAGAGCGGTGACTCGAATACGGCCAGCCGCCTGGCTCGTGGCCGCGGTCGCACTGTTCCTGCTGGCCGTGGCCGGTTATGCGCTGCTCGTCCACGCGTCCCCGCAGTACTACTGGACGCAGATCGACACGGCCGTCTACCGGGGTGGCGGCATCGCTGTGCGGAACCAGCCGGCGATGCTCTACTCGCTGGAGCTCGGCCCCGCGAAGCTGCCGTTCATCTACACGCCGTTCGCCGCGCTCCTGTTCGCCGCGGGGAGCGGTGCGTCGTTCGCGACCTGGCAGGTCGGGCTGGCGGTGCTCACGATCGGGCTGCTGCCGGTGGTGGCGTACCTTTCCCTGGGACTCGCCGGGCGGCCCGCCGGCCTGGCCAGGGCGGCGGCGGCCTTTGCGATCGCCGCGGTGGGCCTCTGGCTCGAACCGGTTGCGATGACACTGTTCTTCGGGCAGATCAACCTCGTGCTGCTGGCCCTGGTGGTCGGCGATCTCGCGCTGCCGGACCGCTTCAAGGGCAAGGGCATCGGAATCGGGCTGGCGGCGGGGATCAAGCTCACGCCGTTGATCTTCATTCCGTACCTGCTGTTCACGCGGCGAGTAAGGGCCGCCGCGGTCAGCGCGCTGACCTTCGCGGTCACCGTAGGGCTCGGGTTCGCGCTGCTGCCGCGCGCCTCCGCGGTCTACTGGGGCGGGAAGTTCGCCCGGCTGGGCAGCAACCCCTTCCACCTGGACAACCAGTCCCTGCACGGCGTCATACTGCGCCTGACCCACGCCGGGCCCGACGCGCACGCGTACTGGCTGGTCGTGGCAGTCGTCGTCGGCATCGCCGGGTTTGCCACCGCGATACTGGCGAGCCGGCGTGGCCACGAGCTACTCGGCCTGGTGGCGTGCGCCGCGACCGGCCTGCTGGTGTCCCCGATCAGCTGGTCGCACCACTACGTTTACGTGATACCGGCACTTGTCCTCGCCGCGTGCGGGCCACGGCGCCTCGGCTACCGGATCCTCAGCGTCGCGCTGGTGGTGGGCTTGTTTGGCTGGTGGCCCGTGCCTATTGGCAGCCAGGGCGGCTACGACCCTCAGGCCCCGCTGCTGCCGCGCGGGTGGCTGCTTCTCGCGCCGAACCGCGGCAACCACCGGACGACAGTCGAGTTCACCTGGCGTGGGCTGGACTTGATCGTCGGCAACTACTACGTGCTCACCCTGCTCGTGTTCATCGCGGCCACCGCATGCGCCCTGGCCGCCACAGAGAGCTGGAAGCCGGTCATCGTGATGCTGAGGATGCGTGGTCAGCGGCGGGACGGTCGTCGTGGTGGCGAGGTTTCAGGGCATGTGCGGTCGATGTGGCGATAACGATGAATGCGGTGAGGACGGGGAGCAGTCCCAGGGCGGCGGGCAGCGACGTCAGGGAGGCGAGGCGGCCAATGAGCGGCGGCCCGCAGACGTATCCGGCCCAGCCGCAGGCCGAGGCGGTGGCGACGGCGGTGCCAGCGTGCAGGCCCGGGATACGTCCGGCGGCGCTGAACACGGCGGGCACGACGGAGGCCAGCCCGATGCCCAGGCAGGTGAACCCCGCCAGTGCCGCGGCGGGTTGCGAGATGAGCAGTGCCGCCGTGAAGCCAGCCGTGGCGACAAGGGCGAGCGCGGGCAATAGCCGATCCGGACGGTAGCGGCTGAGCAGCCGGTTGCCCGAGAGCCGGACGGTCAGCATGGCGAAGGCGAAGGCGGTGTAGCCGAGACCCGGCACGGCCCCGGCCGCGTGAAGAGGGCCTGACAGGTAGACCGAGGCCCAGTTGGCGGCGGCGCCCTCGCACAGCATGCACGCGAACGCGATCACGCCGAGCAGCAGCATGCCGCCCGACCAGCGCGATACCGGCGGTTTCGGCCCCGGCCCCGCTGGCGGCTGGCCGGCCACGCTGTGGCCGGCCGGCAGCATCGGGAAGCATCCGGGCGGTGAGCAGTCCGGCGGCCAGCAGCGCGAGCGTGCCGAGGACAAGCAACTGGGGGCTGAGGGCGATGCCCGCGCCGACCGCGAGCGCTCCGATGCCCGCGCCGATGAAGGATCCGATGCTCCAGCTGCCGTGCAGCCCGGACATCAGCATCCGGTGGCTGGCGCGTTCCACGGTGATGCCCTGGGTGTTCATGGCCACGTCGAGCGAGCCCTGGAACGCTCCCCAGACGAACAGCGCGCCCATCAGCGTGGTCAGGCTTGGGCTGATCCCGGTCACCGGCCCGGTGGCGCAGTAGCCCACCAGGGCGATCTGCACGACGCGGCGGCTGCCCAGCCACGGGATCAGGTAAGACGACGCGACCATCGCGCAGATCGACCCGGCCGGGGCACCAAGAAGCGCGATCCCGAGAGTCCCGTAAGTGAGCCCGAGATGGGCCTGGACACCAGGGATGTGTGCGGTCCACGAGGCGAACAGCAGGCCGTGCACGACGAACACGGAGATCACCGCGACCTGGGGCCAGCGGCTCCCGGACTGTGCTGCGCTTGGCGACGTGCTCTTCATGCCTGCCCCGGTGGACCGATTGCTGGCTGAAGTGGACGTTATGTGATCAAATGGTCATGTGCAACGATCAATACGGCAGAAACTGATCGTTCAGACCGTGCGCAACGGCGGGCCCATCCGCATCGATCAGCTCGCCGAACTGACCGGGGCTTCGGCAGTCACCATCCGCCGCGACCTAGCGGACCTGGAAGCGCACGGGTCGCTGCGGCGGACCCGGGGCGGGGCTGCGCGGGCCGTCAAGTTCGGCGAGGACGTCCCCTACCGGATGCGCGCCAGCGAGGACCAGCAGGCGAAGGCGCGCCTGGCGGCGGCCGCCGCGGCGATGATCAGCGACTACGACTCGCTCATCATCGACAACGGGACCACCTGCCACGCCGTCGCCCAGGAGCTTGCCGGGCGGCCGGTGACGGCGCTGTGCCTGTCTCTGCACGCTGCCGCGGCGCTGGCCGCGGTGCCCGGCGCGCGGGTCATCGTCCCGGGCGGGCCGGTCGAGCCGGACACCCTGGCCCTGTACGGCAGCCAGGCAGTCGATGCAGTTCGCGACATCAGCGCCGACGTCCTGCTGCTCGGCGCGTGCTCGGTATCGGCCACGCGCGGCCTGACCTCAGCCACCTATGACGACGCCCAGCTCAAGCGCGCCAGCATCCAGGCGGCCCGCAAACGGATCCTGGTAACCACCGGCGCCAAGCTGAACCAGACATCGAACTTCCGGTTCGGCGACGCGTCCGACCTCGCGCACCTGGTCACCACCCCAGACGCCCCCAGCGAGGTGCTCGCCGCGTTCGAAGCCGAAGGCGTCGACGTGACACTCATCTAACTGGCGGTCCTGCCCGGGGGGTGGAGCTGCAGGTGTGTGCGGCTGTGTAGATGAGGCCTCCGTTGAGATCGTGGTTGTGGTTGCTGTAGGTGAAGCTCAGCTCGGTCCCGGCGGGCATTGCGGCGGGATTGATCACGGTCACGGCATCTGGCGGGACTGGGGACGCATGGCCGGGTGTGGACTTGCCGACCGGGCTGCCGTCAGGAAGCTGGAGGGTCAGGACTCCGGTTGCTGGGCGGCGCGGGAGTGGACGTGCAGTAGGTGCCGGTCTGGACCAGGGCGGGGATGCCGTCACGGGCCAGGGCCTGCTGGAGCGCGGCGGGGTCGAACACCTGGTCCTGGTGCAGCGTCAGCGACGCCGTGCCGTTGGCGTTACGGGCGAGGGTGAATGCCGCGGTGCGGATCGTCTGCGGCGCCGGGGCGGGGCTGCCCGAGCTGACGACGGCGCCCAGGCCCAGGGCCAGTGCCCCGCTGACGGCAACGGCCGCCGTCGCCTGCACCGCCCGCCTGCGGTGACGGCGGGACTGGCCGGTGGCCAGGATGGCCTCCACCGGGGTTTCCATCCGGGGCCCGGGCAGGGCGTCGCGTGCCTGGAGCAGTACGTCATCGATGTCATTCACTGCTGACCTCCATCATGGCTGGCATCGGCGCGGGAAGGAGCGACCAGGCTGCGCAGGGCTGGCTCGCGGCGCAGCGCTGTCGCCGCGCGGGACAGGTGCGCGGTGACCGTGCCCGGGGCGATCCCGAGAACCTGGGCGGTGGCCTGGGTGTCCAGGTCGAGGAACACGCGCAGCGCGATCACCTCGCGCTGGCGGGTCGGCAGCCGTCGCAGCGCGGCGAGGACAGCGGCGTCAAGGCCCCCGGCCGGATCGGCGAGCGCGGCGGCATCATGGCTGGCCAGCGGGATTTCGCGGCGGCGGGGCCGCCACCACGACACGCCGGTGTTCAGCGCTGAGCGCACGACCCACCCGCGCGGCGCGGAGTACCGGCGGACCTTCGCCCAGGAGGCCCACGCCCGGGCGAAGGCCTCCGCGACCATGTCCTCAGCTTGCCCGGCATCACCAGAACCGGCGATGACCGCCCGAAGGCACGCATCCTTGCTGGCCTCGTAGAACTCTGCGAACTCCTGTTGCGCCTGGCTCACGCTTCTTAAACGCAGCAGCCCCCCGATCTACTTACCCGGCCGCTGGCCTGGATTGCGCAGGCCACGTCCTCGTCCGGGGCCGCATGGCTGGCTGCACGATGTGGATCCAGGTCAGCTTTCGTCGATCATCTGGTCGCTGGCTTCAATGATCGACAGGGCGGCGGTGTCCCACGTGGGCTGGCGGGACGCCGGTATGCAGGCGGCGATGGCACATGAGCTGCTGGCGCCGATGAAGGCCCAGCTGGCTCCGGTGGCGCCGTTGTGCCAGGCGTATGAGCGGCGGCTTTGCGGTCCGAGCATCCAGCACCAGCCGACGTATCCGTTGTTCATCGCAGCCCGCGGGGTCAGCGCATCTACGGCGGCGGCGGCGAACGGTGACTCGTGCGGCCGGGCGGCAATCCACGCTAGTCGCAGCAGATCCCCGACCGTGGCCCGTAGGCCGCCGGCCGGCGCGAAGGCCCCCAGATGCCATGCCTTCCCCAGTCCGGGCAGGACCGAATCTGGCAGGTCCCCGCTGCTGGTCATGCCCACCGGCATGAGTACCCGGTCCCGGGCGAGATCCCAGAACGGCGCGGTCGCCGCGGCCGCGAGCGCGTGCCCGAGCAGGGCCACGCCCAGATTGCTGTAAGCAGCTCGGCCGGCCCTGCCGGGGCGTACCCTGCGCGTGTCGCGGATCAGGCGGGGCACCGACGAGCCCTTGTAGGGATCGCCAGGGTGCGCCAGCGCACGGAGCAAAGTGGACGCCGGAAGGCGCGGCAGGCCGCTGGTGTGCGTGGCCAGCTCCGCCAGCGTGGCCTGCCCGGCCCGGCCTGTCCCGGGCAGGAACCGGTCCAGCCGGTCAGAGCCGGACACTTCGCCTGCCTCGATGGCCAGGGCCAGCAACAGACCAGTCACCGTCTTGGTGACCGACCCAGCCTCGAAGGCCGACGTGTCCGGCACCGGACCCCAGGTGCGGACGACGGGCCCAGATCCAATCATCCGGCAGCCGGCGGCACCCACCCCGGCACCCGCTGAGACCAGAGCCGCATGCAGCCGATCCGTCCTGGCCCTCGCGTCCACCCGGGAAGCATTTCACCCCGCCCGGCCAGTCACCGAGCCGGTAGCTGACGGTTCTTATGAGTCAGGACGTGGCCTGAGCGGACTTGAACCTCTGACCTCTGTCGATTCGCTGCTGCTCAGACCGCTCGAACTTCGGCGAGCCGCTTGACTGCGAACTGGTCGGTCCCGCTGGGGTCCCAGCAGACGGCGGCTCCCCATGCGGCCCACGCTTGCGCGGCGATGTCGTACGCGTCGTCGTCGAGACCGGCGGCGTTGTGCGGCAGTGCCAGGTCGAGGTCGGGGACGTCGACGTGCGACTCGTCCCAGTCGATCATCGCGACGCGATCCGCGGTCATGCGGATGTTGCCCGGGTTGGGGTCGCCGTGGACGACGCACGTCGTGCGACCGGTGAGTCGCGCCCACGCTGCTCGGCATCGAACGACACCCTCAGGCGGCATCGCGCCGAGGTCGACCTTCGTCCCGGTCTCGGCGTGCAGAAGGTCGGTCGACGATCGCCAGCCCGGGCGTTGGGGCCAGCCGTGCGTGAGCCGATGCAGCTGGCGGAGTGTGCCGGCGACGCGACGCCAGTCGGCTTCGGTCTCGGGCGATCCGCCCTCCACGTAGGTCATCACCACCAGACCGTCGGCGAAGTGCCGGCCGTCCGTGGTTGGGATCGGCACCGGCACCGGCATCCCTTCACGGTCGAGGTGTCGCAGCAGGTCGGTCTCCCACGCGAGATCAGCGTCGCTGCGCTGGCCGAGACGACCGACCGCGAGGTGCCCGTTGACGCGCACGCTCCACACCTCGTTGACGCCAACTCCGCCAGTGAGCGGTTCGATGCGAGCGACGTCGTCACCCCACTGCTCGAGTGCCTCCCATCCCACCGGCCACATCTTCGCAGAGGGTCATGAAGCGCTCGACGAAATTGCGAACCCGTGTTCAAGGCCCGTCCCAACCCGGTCCCGCCGGGCCGGGATGGTCCGCACTGAGTCCGCACAACAGCCCGAGACAGCACTAGCCCGGCGTTGCTGCCGCTCCTGGCTGGCCGGTGCACAGCTCATCCAGCCGATTGCGCCAGCGTCCCGGCTCGTACTCCACGACGTGGTTGTTCATCTCATAGAAGCCCAGCTCGGTGAAGTACATCTTCATCACGAACACGTCCCCCACGCCCGAGATCGCCGAGCCGGACACCACTTCCTGCACCATCCCCGAGCCGTCGAGGTCGCGGTGCCTGCCCGGGTCAGCCAGAATCTGGAAGATCTCACTCGCTGGCGCGCCGATCCGCCGCGAGACGATGATCGGCTCGTACTCAACCCCGGCCATCAGCGCGCCTCCTCCGGCAGCGGAGCTAACACGGTGCGAGCGTATCCCGGGGTCACCGCAGCCCAGTGCCCGCACGACCCGCACCAAGTGCCCCACCGCACAACAGCCGGGCGGCATTCTGACAGGCGCCAGCACCCAGCTGGGCAGATCCAGGGTCCGTCGCACATCAAGCGGAGCCGATCTGTCGCACATCAAGTGAGACCCGGCACAAGAGGGCTGGGTCGCCACCCAGAAACGCCCAGGTCTGCGAGGGACCAGGCATGATGACCAGTGTGAGCGCCATCATGGCGATGCGCGGCAGGCGGTTGCGGGTCAGGGCCGTCCGCGGTGCCCTGGCGCTGATGGTTGCGGCTGCGGGCGGCACCGCCGTCTGGTACCGCCAGGCCTATAACGTGTGGCCAGGCCAGCAGGCCTCCGCTCGCGTGCACTGGTGCGGGCGGGACTATGAGTCCTTCAGCAGCGCGCCGCAGACCCGGCAGCAGATCTCCTCGCGGGAGCATTTCCTGATCCGCCCCGTGGGTCCGTACCCGCCGCTTGGATGGTCACGCCAGGAGCTGTTCGCCGCAGTCGTCATCGGCGCGCAGCGCAGATCCGTCAGCCCGCCGCCGCTGTGCGCGATGGTGGTCTACCTGCGCACCGGCCCAGATGAATATCAGGCCTACAGCCTTGAAGGCGGCCCGTGACCGGCACCACCACCAGGGAAGCCCACCGTTACAAGGCCATCCGGCGCAGAAACGGAAAGCCCCGCTCAGCGCCGCCAACGTCCGCCGCGACTTCCGCACCGGATCAAGAACGCGGCCGGGTGAACGCCGCCGACTGGACCCCCGCGAGCTGCGGCACAGCTTCGTCTCGCTGCTGTCAGACAGCGGCATCCCGCTGGAGGAGATCTCGCACATGACATCCGTAGATACCTGGCGGCCGCGGCCGTCCCAGTTCAGTCCAGGCAGTCCTGTAAAGGTCGCTTGACATTACGGGCGGCGTAAAGGTAGCTTTACATCATGCGGAACCGGGTCAGGGAGCAGCGCACCCAGCGGGAGATGTCGCAGGCCGAGCTGGCGGCGTCGCTGGGCGTGTCGCGCCAGACGGTGATCTCCATCGAGAGCGGCCGGTATCTGCCGTCGCTGCCGCTGGCGTTCGCGATCGCCCGGTTCTTCGGCCTGACCGTCGACAAGATGTTCGACCCGGACGAGGAGGAGGCAGGCACATGATGACTTTCATTCGCCCGCGGCTGCGGAAGCCCTTGAGGAATGCCCTTGCCGGGACCGTGTTCGCCGCTGCGTGGGCTCTGCGTGGCGGCAGTACGTGGTGGCTGGCCATCGCCATCGAGGTGAGCGTGCTCGTCAGCGCGATCACCATGTACGTGCGGGCCGGGGAAGATAACGACGAGGGCGCGCTGGCCGGTTCCCGCGCCGACGAGCGCCAGAAGCTGCTCAGCATCCGGTCGCGCGCCCTGGGCTGGAATTTCGCCATGGTCGCTGCCTTCATCGGCCTGTCGGTCGCGGTCGCGGTCAAGGCGGCCTGGTGGTGGCCGTTCCTGGCTATCTTCGCCGTGGCGGGCTTTGGCTACCTGCTCGGCCTGTCGAACTACGGCATCGCAGAAGAGGACCCGGCCGACGACGCGAACGATGGGCCCCAGGTGCGATCCCCGGTCAGCCACTGACCCTGCTCCCTACAGGCTGACCAGCTACCCGGCACACGATGCCCGGCACACGGCCGCCTTTGCCCGCCCAGTGAGTCAGGCCCTCTCCCCGGCAGACCGGGGAGAGGGCCTGTGTGCTGCGCGGACTCGAGGATCTGAACCCCGGAAGGGCGCGAATCCGACCGGACCGGTGCGACGATCAAGTCTGACGGGAGCCGCGTCGCCTGGGCCGAAGTTACCTGGCCGACGGCCCTACAACCTGTAGGGCCAGCTCTAGGACCAACAACCAGCCCGGAGGGCTACGGCGAGGACCGGACAACGAGCAGCAACCCGCGACGTGGGGGTCCGGGGGCTCGGGCCCCCGGGAAAGCACAGTGTGGGCCTGAGAGGACTTGAACCTCTGACCTCTTCCTTATCAGGGATGTTTCAACGACCAGCGCCACCCTGCTGCAACCCAGGTCGGCAGGCCTGTTGGTTTGTCCGCGAGTGACCGTGGCGGTTCCTGGCCGACCGCCCGATCGGGCGCGTAGCGGGCACGACCCTGTGATCCGTAGGAGCAGGTACATGCCTGGTCCTGGTCCTGGGGCTCGCCCGTCCTCCTCGTGGCTGCTTCCGACTCTACGAGGCGGACGGCCGCTGTCAGCGCGGTGGCGTCCGGTGACTCAATCGAGCAGATGGATGGTGGCTGCGATCGCGAATCCGAGCGTCGTCACGACCCCGGTCAGCTTGCCGCCGTGCTGGTGGGCCTCGGGCATCATCGTGTCCGCGAGCATGGTGAGGATCGCACCGGCCGCGAAGGCAAGAACGAAGGCGACGGTGCCTGGTGAGGAGTGCTGGAACAGGGCGTACCCCGCCAGCGAGGCGAGCCCGGAGATCACGGCGATCGCGATCCACATCCAGAGGATTCGCGACTTCGTCCAGCCGCCGGTCCGCAGGCCGGAGGTGGAGGAGATCGATTCGGGCAGGTTGGAGATGAAGACCGCGGTCAGGTAGGCGGCGCCCACCGCCCCGCCCTGGAAGATCGTCAGGCCGATCACCATCGACTCGGGGATCCCGTCGAGCACCGTGCCGAGCACGATGGCCAGCGCGGAGCCGTTCGCCTGGCCGCCGTCAGCGTCCTTCCGGTCAGCCCCCCCGAAGCGATCGATCAGCCAGTCGCCGCCGAAGAACACCACGCACCCGGCGAAAAGACCCGCGATCGCCGCTCCGTGACCGTGGGACTTGCTGACCGCCTCCTCCACCAGGTCGAACGCGACCGCGCTGATCAGCACGCCCGCGCCGAAGGCCAGAATCAGCCCGATCACCCGCAAACCGATGCGGAAGCGGAGCGCGACCAGGGCGCCGATCACCAGCGAGGAAGCCGCCAGGATTCCCCAGCCGAACGCTGCTGCCATCTACCGTCTCGCCTCCGGCCGTCCGGTCCTGCGAGCGATCGAACGGGCGACTGGCGGAGAGACTTCCCCGCCCTGAACCGCCCGCGCAGAGTGCCAGCGTGCCACGCGATGAGGCTTCCCGGCATCACCCCCGAGGGGGTGACCTAGTTCCTGGGCGGACGAGGTTCACTCCTGCCCGTATTCCCGACAGGCGCCGATCCCTTGCGAGTGGGTGCCGGGTCTACGGCGTGGACCCAACCAACGAACGGCAACCCGCGCCGTTGGGGGTCCGGGGGCTCGGGCCCCCGGGAAGACACAGTGTGGGCCTGAGAGGACTTGAACCTCTGACCTCTTCCTTATCAGGGAAGCGCTCTAACCGTCTGAGCTACAGGCCCGGGGGAGGCAGCGGACCGGGCACTCACACACCCCGGCCAACCGCTGCCGCGCTAGGTTACCGCATGCGGCGCGCTAGTGCTTAGTCGGTCTCCTTGAGCGTTACCTCAATGCCGCCGGCCAGGTGGGTGACCAGGTTGTAGACCACGGAACCGACGGTGGCCAGGGCGGTGATCAGGATGACGTTGATCGCCCCGACGAGCATCGTGTAGCCGAGCACCCGGGAGGCGGAGAACCAGTTGCTGGCCTGGACGCCGGCCGAGTCCTTACCGGACGTCAGGTTGCTGACCGAACCCTCGATCGAGTGGAACACGCCGATCTTGCTCAGCACCCACCAGAGCGCGGCCACCATGACGAACAGCACGACCCAGCCGACCAGGGAGACCATGAAGCTGAACTTCATGACCGACCACGGCTCGAGCCGGATCACCGCGAGGTGCGCCCGGCGGGCCGGGGCGGCGGCCGCGGCACCGTTGAGGCTGGGCCGGGTCTCGGCCTTGATCCTCGGCTGCCGGGCCGGTTTCTTGGGCTTGGGCGGCTTCGGTGCCTTGGGGGCCTTCGGCGGCTTGCTGGCCTTGTTCAGCACCGAGAACGGCGACGCCGGGGAACCGGACTTATCCGAGTTGATCTGCGCCGGGTACGGCGGCGGGACCGGCGAGCTGACCGTGGCCGCGCCGTCGCCCGGGCCCGAACCCGAATCTGAACCCGAACCGTACGACGACGAACCCGAACTGTACGACGAACCGGAATCGTACGACGACGAACCCGAACTGTATGACGAACCGGAATCGTACGACGACGAACCCGAACTGTACGACGACGAACCGGAGCCGAAGCTGCCGGGCGTCAGGCCGGAGGACGGCAGGCCAGGCGGAACCACGCCGGGCGCGGTGGTGGGCAGGCTGCTGCTGGAAGACGACGAAGAGCTCGTGGACGAGGCCAGGCCGCCAGCGTCGCCCGGCAGGTCCGCGGCCAGAACCGGCTGTGGGTCACCCGGGTACAGGGTGTCCGCAGCCGGGCCGGGATCGGCGTCAGCCTCCTCGGTCACCCACGACTGTGGCTCCACGCGCTGGTCCACGTCGTCCTCCTCCGAATATTTGCCTGTCACGAGGTTATCCCCAGTCGGCGGCCCGCGCGTGCGGGAAGCCGTCCCTCGTCGCTCTCTCACCTATAGGACGCTGCGGCCCCATGCCTCGTTGCACCCCGTGCCCCAGTCGTCGTCTTTCCCCTCAGAAGAGGGCCCTGCCCCCACCGCGCAGCGGGAAAACCAGACCGCTACTCGCCGTCCTCCCCGGCCCCGTCACCGGCGCCGTCGCTGGCCTCATCAACAGGGCTGTCACCAGCGTCTTCGTCCGTCACCACGTCCTCGTCGCTCTCCGCCGATTCCGCGTTGCGGGCGATGGCGACCAGCGTCTGCCCGTCCCCGAGGTTGACCAGCCGGACGCCCATCGTCTGCCGGCCGGACTGCTTGATTTCCGCCGCCGAGGTCCGGATGACCCCGCCCGCCGAGGTGATGGCAAAAACTTCGTCATCTGGCTGCACCATCAGCGCGCCGACCAGCCCGCCGCGGCTGTCCACGATCCGGGCCGTGACCACGCCCATGCCGCCGCGGCCCTGGACCGGGTACTGATCGGCCGGGGTCCGCTTGGCGTAGCCGCCCTCGGTGGCCACCAGGACATCAGCGTCTCCGCGCACAACGTGCATCCCCAGCAGCTCGTCGCCGTTGGAGAACCGCATCCCGATCACCCCGGAGGTGGCCCGGCCCATCGGCCGCAGCGCCTCGTCGGTAGCGCGGAACCTGATCGCCTGCGCCTTGCGGCTCACCAGAAGAAGATCGTCCTCGGGCGACACCAGCCGCGCGGCGATCACCTCGTCGTCCTCGCGCAGGTTGATGGCGATGATGCCGCCGGCCCGGGGCGAGTCGAAGTCGCTCAGCCGGGACTTCTTGACCAGCCCGCCGGAGGTGGCCAGCACCAGGTACGGCGCCACCCGGTAGTCGCGCAGCGCGAGCACCTCGGCGATGCGCTCGTCCGGCTGGAAGGCCAGCAGGTTGGCCACGTGCTGCCCGCGGGCGTCGCGGCCGGTGTCCGGCAGCTCGTAGGCCTTGCACCGGTAGACCCGGCCCTTGTTCGTGAAGAACAGGATCCAGTGGTGCGTGGTCGTGACGAAGAAGTGCTCGACGATGTCGTCGGTGCGCAGCTGCGCACCCCGCACTCCCTTGCCGCCGCGGCGCTGGGCCCGGTACAGGTCGGCCTTGGTGCGCTTGGCGTAGCCGCCGCGGGTGATCGTGACGACCACGTCCTCCTCGGCGATCAGGTCCTCGACGGACATGTCGCCGTCGTAGGGGATGATCTGCGTGCGCCGGTCGTCGCCGTACCGGTCCACGATCTCGCCCAGCTCGGTGCCGACGATCTGCCGCTGCCGCTCGGGGGAGGCCAGGATCGCCTGGTAGTCGGCGATCTGCGCCATCAGCTCCTCGTACTCGTCGGTGAGCTGCTGCCGCTCCAGCGCGGCCAGCTTGCGCAGCTGCATGTCGAGGATCGCGCGGGCCTGCACGTCGTCGATCTCCAGCAGGTCCATCAGGCCCTGCTGCGCGGCCGCGGCCGACGCGCTGGCCCGGATCAGCGCGATGACCTCGTCGATCCGGTCGATGGCCTTGAGCAGCGCGACCAGGATGTGCGCCCGCTCCTCGGCCTTGCGCAGCAGGAACCGGGTCCGCCGGACGATGACGCTGATCTGGTGCGCGACCCAGTGCCGGATCATCTGGTCCAGGCGCAGCGTCCGCGGCACGCCGTCGACCAGGGCCAGGATGTTCGCGCCGAACGTGTCCTGCAGCTGGGTGTGCTTGTACAGGTTGTTCAGCACGACCTTGGCGACCGCGTCCCGCTTGAGCACGATCACCAGCCGCTGGCCGGTCCGGTCGCTGGTCTCGTCGCGCACGTCGGCGATCCCGCCGACCCGGCCGTCCTGGGCCAGCTCGTCGATCTTGACCGCGACGTTCTCCGGGTTGACCTGGTAGGGCAGCTCGGTGACGACCAGCTGGGTGCGCCCGCGGGCGTCCTCCTCGACCTCGACCACCGCGCGCATGGTGATCGAGCCGCGGCCGGTCCGGTAGGCGTCCTCGATGCCGCGGCGGCCCACGATCAGGCCGTGGGTGGGGAAGTCCGGGCCCTTGATCCGCTCGATCAGCGCGTCGAGCAGCTCGTCGTCGGTCGCGTCGAAATGATCCAGGTACCACTGCGCGCCCGCGGCGACCTCGCGCAGGTTGTGCGGCGGGATCTTGGTGGCCATCCCGACCGCGATCCCCTCGGAACCGTTGACCAGCAGGTTCGGGAACCGGGCGGGCAGCACGACGGGCTCGCGGGAGCGCCCGTCGTAGTTCTCGCGGAAATCGACGGTGTCCTTGTCGATGTCCCGCAGCATCTCCATGGCCAGCGGCGCCAGCCGGCACTCGGTGTAGCGCATCGCCGCGGGCGGGTCGTTGCCCCGGGAGCCGAAGTTGCCCTGGCCGTCGACCAGCGGCATCCGCATCGCCCACGGCTGGGCCATCCGCACCAGCGCGTCGTAGATCGCGCTGTCGCCGTGCGGGTGGTAGATGCCCATGACCTCGCCGACGACGCGGGCGCACTTGAAGAACCCACGGTCCGGCCGGTAGCCGCCGTCGTACATGGCGTACAGCACGCGGGTGTGCACCGGCTTGAGGCCGTCCCGCACATCCGGCAGCGCACGGCCGACGATGACCGACATCGCGTAGTCGATGTAGCTGCGCTGCATCTCGACCTGGATGTCGACCGGCTCGGTGCGGTCGTGGCCGCTACCGGTATCGATCTCAGTCACGTGCTTGACCTTCCCGCTGCATAGCTCAATCTGGTGGCCGCACCGCGGCCGGGACCCACCTGGCTAGATGTCCAGGAACCGGACATCCTTCGCGTTCCGCTGGATGAACGACCGGCGGGCCTCGACGTCCTCGCCCATCAGCACCGTGAACAGCTCGTCGGCCTGCGCCGCGTCGTCCAGGGTGACCTGGAGCAGCACCCGCCGGGCCGGGTCCATGGTGGTCTCCCACAGCTCGCGGGCGTTCATCTCGCCCAGGCCCTTGAACCGCTGCACGCCGTCCCTGGGCCGCGGGTCACGCCGCCCGTCGGCGATCCCGGCCTCGATGATCGCGTCCCGCTCCCGGTCGGAGTAGGCGTAACCGGGCGGCGTCCGGCCGTCCCACTTGATCTTGTAAAGCGGCGGCTGGGCCAGGTACACGTGCCCGGCCTCGACCAGCGGCCGCATGAACCGGAACAGCAGCGTGAGCAGCAGGGTGCGGATGTGCTGCCCGTCGACGTCCGCGTCCGCCATCAGGATGATCTTGTAGTAGCGGAGCTTGGCCAGGTCGAACTCGTCGTGGATGCCGGTGCCCAGCGCCGTGATCATGGACTGGACCTCGGCGTTCTTCAGGATCCTGTCGATCCTGGCCTTCTCCACGTTCAGGATCTTGCCCCGGATCGGCAGGATGGCCTGGAACCTCACCTCCCGGCCGCCCTTGGCCGAGCCGCCGGCCGAGTCGCCCTCGACCACGTACAGCTCGCACACCTCGGGGTCGCCGGACTGGCAGTCGGACAGCTTGCCGGGCAGGCCCGAACTGCCGGACAGGCCCTTGCGGGTCAGCTCGCGGGCCTGCCGGGCGGCGATCCGGGCGCGGGCCGCCTGGGTGGCCTTGATGACCACGGCCTTGGCCTCGCCCGGGTTGC
The DNA here is from genome assembly GCA_963770375.1 of uncultured Actinomycetes bacterium. GTDB lineage: Bacteria > Actinomycetota > Actinomycetes > Streptosporangiales > Streptosporangiaceae > DASVBE01. Next base: position 102,182 of record CAVYPM010000014.1, read on the forward strand.
GCTCGAACCAGTCCTTGAGGTGGTCGTTGCACACCTTGAGCACGAACGACCGGGCCTCGGTGTTGCCGAGCTTGGTCTTGGTCTGCCCCTCGAACTGCGGCTCGGCCAGCTTGACGTGGATGATCGCGGACAGGCCCTCGCGGACGTCGTCGCCGGTGAGGTTCTGGTCCTTCTCCCGCAGCAGCTTCTGGTCCCGCGCGTACTTGTTGACCACCGAGGTCAGCGCGGCCCGGAAGCCCTCCTCGTGGGTGCCGCCCTCGGCGGTGTTGATCGTGTTCGCGAACGTGTAGACCGACTCGGTGTACGAGCCGTTCCACTGCATGGCGACCTCGGCGGAGATACCGTCGCCGTCCTCGCCGAAGTCGATCACCGACGCGTGGGCTGGCTCCTTGGACGCGTTCAGGTAGCGCACGAAGTCGGCGATGCCGCCGTCGTAGCAGTAGCTGACCACGTGCGGTTCGCCGTTGATGTAGTCGGGGCGCAGGTCGGTCAGCGTGATCGACAGGCCGCGGTTCAGGAACGCCATCTCCTGCAGGCGCCGGGACAGCGTCTCGAAGGACCAGATGGTCTCCTCGAAGATGTCCGGGTCCGGCCAGAACGAGATGATCGAGCCGCGGTCCTCGGTCTCCTCGCCCTTCGCCAGCGGGGCCACCGGCGCGCCGACCGCGTAGGACTGCCGCCAGACGAAACCGTCCCTGCGGATCTCCGCGGTCAGCCGGGACGACAGCGCGTTGACCACAGAGACGCCGACGCCGTGCAGGCCGCCGGACACCGCGTAGGACTTGCCGTCGAACTTGCCGCCCGCGTGCAGCGTGGTCATCACGACCTCGATGGCGGGCCGGTGCTCGACCGGGTGCTCGTCGACCGGGATGCCGCGGCCGTTGTCCCACACCGAGACCCCGCCGTCGGCCAGCAGGGTCACCTCGATCCGGTCACAGTAACCGGCGAGCGCCTCGTCTACGGCGTTGTCGACGACTTCGTAGACGAGGTGATGCAGGCCGCGTTCACCGGTAGAGCCGATGTACATGCCGGGGCGCTTGCGAACTGCCTCCAGCCCTTCAAGGACCGTGATCGACCGTGCGTCATACGACAAAAGGTTGCTCCTCCTGGAACGGACACCCGCGCGAGCGCCGCGATCCCCCCGCCGCCGCTGCGCCCTGGTGCCATTCACAATTTTACCTGCTCGGCGCCGTTGGCTCAGCCGTACGTGTCACGCGGTCCGCGACTGTCACGGGTTCGCCACTGCCCCGGACGGCGCTGCGTGGCGGGCCCCCTGATCTTGACCCGGGTCACCGATCCGTCGCCCAGTTCGGCGTTGAGCCGGCGCACCAGCGCGGGCGCCAGCAGCCGCACCTGAGTGGCCCACGCGGTCGAGTCCGCGGTGATCGTCAGCTCCCCGTCGGCGAACCCGTCCGGCCGGGTGTGCGCGGCCAGCTCCGGCCCGACGATCTGGTCCCACCGGCCGAACATGGCGCCGGCCTTCGCCTGCAGCCGCCAGCCCTGCTCGTCGATCAGCCCGCTGATCGCGGCGTTCAGCGGCTCCGGGTCCTCCCGCCGCAGCCGCGGCCGGGCCGCCGGGTCCGCCCGCCCGCCGGCCGCCCCTGACAGCGGCCCGGTCGCGCGCCGTCCCCGGGCCGCGGCGTCCGCCCGCGCGGCCCGCAGCGCCTCCCGGGCCAGCCCCGCCCGGTCCGCCCCACCCGGCGCCCCATCCGGCCCGCTCGCCGGCGCGGGCGGGCCCTGGTGGCCGGCGCTGCGGCCTTCGCTGCTTTCCGGATTTACGGGATACGGTTGGCCGGACGCGGGCCGGGCCGTCTCGTCCTGGTCACGTTCAGGCTGGTCAGGCACGGGACACCCGCCCGTCGGCCACGTCGAACCGGGCCCCGGACAGCTGCGCGGGCACGTCCGCGGTGACCGCCGCGGTGACCAGCACCTGATCGGCACCGCGGACCAGGCCGGCCAGCCGGTCCCGGCGCCCGGTGTCCAGCTCGGCGAACACGTCGTCGAGGATCAGCACCGGGTCCTCGCCCCCGGAGCGCAGCAGGTCGAACGCGGCCAGCCGCAGCGCCAGCGCCAGCGACCACGACTCGCCGTGGCTGGCGTACCCGCGCGCGGGCAGCTCGCCGATCCGCAGCTCGAGCTCGTCCCGGTGCGGGCCGACCAGGCACACCGCCCGTTCCAGCTCGGCCGTCCTGGCGGTCTCCAGCGCGGCCAGCATCGCCTCGCGCTGCCCGGCCACCCCGGCCGGCGGCTCGCCCGGGCCGGCGTACGGCTGCCGGTACGCCATCTCGGCGGTCCCTTCGTCCCCGGACACCGCGGCGTAGGCCTTGGCCGCCAGCGGCCGGATCGCGGTGACCAGGTCGAGCCGGCCCGCGGCCAGCTCAGCCCCGGCCTTGACCAGCTGCTCGTCCCAGGCGGCCAGCGCGGACGGGCGGCCGCCGCCGCGGGCCCGGGCCGACTTGAGCAGCGCGGTCCGCTGCCGGACCGCCCGCTCGTAGTCGGCGCGGACCCCGGCGTACCGCGGCGCGGTCGCCACCAGGAGGTCGTCGAGGAACCGGCGGCGCTGGTCCGGGTCGCCCTTGACCAGCGTGAGGTCTTCGGGGGCGAACAGCACGCAGCGCAGCGTGCCGAGCACCTCGCGGGGCCGGGGGACGGGGACCCGGTTGAGCCGGACCCGGTTGGCCCGGGACGGGTTGATCTCGATCTCGACCAGGCTGTCCCGGGCCGAGGAGGTCACCGCGGCCCGCACGATGGCCCGCGGCGCGCCCCGGCGGACCAGCGGCGCGTCCGCCGCGACCCGGTGGCTGCCCAGCGTGGCGGCGTAGTTGGCGGCCTCGACCAGGTTGGTCTTGCCCTGGCCGTTGGAGCCGGTGAACGTGGTCACCCCGGGGTCAAGCCGCAGGTCGGCTTCGGCGTAACTGCGGAAGTCGATCAGGGCCAGCCGGGTGAGGTGCACGTCAACCGAGACTACCGGCCCGCGCCGTCACCAGCCCGGCCCCGCCAGTTCGCCCGCCCCGCCGATCCGTAGCTGATCGAAGTGCCGTTGCTTCACATAGAACTGAAGCAACGGCACTTCGTTGCAAACCGGGGCGCCCGGCGGAGGGCCGGGGCCCGCGCCCCCGGCACCGTATCCCTTAATGGTCGTGAACTTGGGTTTTCAGGCGCCGAGGCGAATGGGCATCAGCAGGTAGCGGTAGTCGGGTTCGCCGTCGGGGTCCGGCTTGCCGGTGATGAGCGCGGGCTTGCCGGGCTCGGTGAACGAGATCCGCGCGGTGTCGGAGTCGATCGCGGTCAGCCCGTCGAGCAGGTACTGCGGGTTGAACGCGATCGACAGGTCCTCGCCCTCGAAGCTGGCCTCCAGGACGTCCACGGCCTGGGCCTCGTCGCCGGTGCCGGCCTCGAGCACGAGCTGGCCGGGGCTGAAGGCGAGACGGACCGCGGTGTTGCGCTCGGCGACCAGGGCGACCCGCTTGACGGCCTCGGACAGCTGGCTGGCCGAGATCTCCGCGACGGACTTGACGTAGGTCGGCAGCAGAGCCTGGTAGCGGGGGAACTCGCCGCCGAGCAGCCGGGTGGTGGTCCGGCGGCCGGCGCCCTCGAAGCCGATCATCCCGTCACCGCCGGCGCCCTCCTCGCCGGGCAGCGCGAGCGCGATCGAGACCTCGGCGCCGGACGTCAGCGAGCGGGCGGTCTCGGCCAGGGCGCGGGCCGGCACCAGGACGGCGGCGGACAGGTCGTTCCTGGCTGGGTTCCACTTCAGCTCGCGGACCGCGAGCCGGTAGCGGTCGGTGGAGACCAGCGTGACGTGGTCGCCCTCGATCTCGATGCGTACGCCGGTCAGGGCGGGCAGCGTGTCGTCGCGGCCCGCCGCGGTGGCTGACTGGCTCACCGCGGTGGCGAACGCGTCGCTGCCGATGGTCCCGGCCGCGGGCGGCATCTCGGGCAGCGCCGGGTACTCGTCCTCCGGCATGGTCAGCAGGGTGAAGGTGGAGCTGCCGCAGGTGAGCACGGCCCGGGCACCGTCCGCGACGATCTGCACCGGGCGGCTGGGCAGGCTGCGGCTGATCTCCGCGAGCAGCCGTCCTGACACCAGGGCGCTGCCCTCCTCCTCGGCCGTCACCGGCACCTGGGCCTGGGCGGAGACGTCGTAGTCGAAGCTGGACAGGGTCAGCTCGGCGGCCGCGTGCAGCCGCATCCCGGCGAGGACCGGCACGGTCGGCCGGGCCGGGAGGGCACGGGCCGTCCACGCCACGGCCTCGGCCAGGACATCGCGTTCGACCTGGATTCTCACGGGAGTACTGCCTTCCGGTTGGGCTATGCGTGCCAGCGGGCCGGGTGCGCGGTGCGCTTCGGGCCGCGCGGTGCCTGCTTGGTACTTGGAAGCTGATTCATATAAAGCTCGGTAGTAGTCATAGGGACGGTGGAAGCTGGGGAGAACATGGCTTCCCGCAGGCCAGAACGGGTTCCGGTACCCACAGTGGCTGTGCTGTTCGCCTTTGACGGGTGGGCGGCGGTGTGGGTACCGCCGCGGCACGAGTTCGTTGCCTGGCGGTTACCCACCAGCCATGCTGAGTTGTCCAACGGCTGTCCCAAGACAATCCACAGAGTTGTCCACAGCCTGTGTGCACTGATTGTCGGGCGGGCCATTGAAATGTCGGCCTTCATCCGGGCAAAGCCGGCGCCGCTGCGGCCGGTGCTGGTGATTCGGCCGGTGCCGGTGCTGGTTCTGTTCATCCCGACCGCGCCTGCTGCTTGATCCGGTTGGTGAGTTCGGTGACCTGGTTGTAAATCGACCGGCGCTCGGCCATCAGCGAGCGGATCTTCCGGTCCGCGTGCATGACCGTGGTGTGGTCGCGGCCGCCGAACTGCTGGCCGATCTTGGGCAGCGACAGATCGGTCAGCTCGCGGCACAGGTACATCGCGATCTGCCGGGCGGTGACGAGCACGCGTGATCGTGACGTGCCGCACAGATCGTCGATCGACAGGCCGAAGTACGAGGCGGTCTGGCCCATGATCGTCGAGGCGGTGATCTCCGGGCCCTGAGCCTCGGGGATCAGGTCCTTGAGGACGATCTCGGCGAGCTGGAGGTCGACCGTCTGGCGGTTGAGGCTGGCGAACGCGGTGACCCGGATCAGGGCGCCCTCGAGCTCGCGGATGTTGGTGGAGATGCGGGAGGCGATGTACTCCAGGGCCTCGGGCGGCGCGTTGAGGCCTTCCTGGACGGCCTTCTTGCGGAGGATCGCGATCCGGGTCTCCAGCTCGGGCGGCTGGACGTCGGTCAGCAGGCCCCACTCGAACCGGCTGCGCAGCCTGTCCTCCAGGGTGACCAGGCGCTTCGGCGCACGGTCGCTGGAGATGACGATCTGCTTGCTGGCGTTGTGCAGGGTGTTGAACGTGTGGAAGAACTCCTCCTGGGTTCCTTCCTTGTTCTCCAGGAACTGGATGTCGTCCACCAGGAGGACGTCCACGTCGCGGTAGCGGCGGCGGAAGCCGTCCTGCTTGCCGTCGCGGATCATGTTGATGAAATCGTTGGTGAACTCTTCCGAGCTCACGTAGCGCACGCGGATGCCCTGATAGAGGCTCTGTGCGTAATGGCCGATCGCGTGCAGCAGGTGCGTCTTGCCCAGCCCGGAGTCGCCGTAGACGAAGAGCGGGTTGTAGGCCTTGGCGGGAGCTTCGGCGACCGCGACGGCGGCAGCGTGGGCAAACCTGTTGCTGGAGCCGATGACGAAGGTCTCGAAGGTGTACTTCGGGTTGAGCCTCGTCTGGCCGGGGCGGGGGGCGCCGGCCAGGCCGCCCTGCGGGCCGAGGCCGGAGCTGTGGCCGTGCCCTGGGCCGGTGCCGAGAGCGCCGAGGCCGGTGACCGGGGCCTTGGCCGGGCTGGCCGGGGGTGGACATCGGGCGCGGCCGGCCGGTGACCGGGTCGATGCCGCCGCTGCTGAGTCCGCCAGCACTGAGGTCCGCCCGCGCTGAGGGGGGCGTCGGGCTCCTGGCCGTGGCGGTGGTCCATGGGCGGGCCGCCGCCCGGCCGGCGGGCTGGCCGCGGTCGGTGCCGGGCTGGCCGAGGCCGGTGCCGTCGCGGCCGCCAAGGTCGCGCCCGCGGTCCAGATCGCGGTCCCGGTCCGGGGAGGGCAGCGAGGAGATCACCGCCGGGTCGACGGTGACCGCCAGCTGGATGCTGCGGCCCAGCTCTCTCGAAAGCGCGTTGGTGATCAGCGAGCGGAGCCGGGTTTCCAGCTGCTCCTTGACGAACTCGTTGGGCGTGGCGATCAGGGCGGTGTTCTCGACCAGCCCGAGCGGGCGGGTGAGCTGCAGCCAGGCCCGCTGGGCCGGCTCGATGTGCATCTCGGCGAGCTCATCCAGGGACCGGGCCCACACTGCCGCGAGGTCTGCTTCGCTCATCGGCTATCCACCTCGCGCCCGCCCCCACATACGATCAACAGGTTTTTCCACAGGTTGTGCACGTCGTTACCCGCCCCGTGATGCTCCTTCACTGCCGGCGGCTGGTCTCTAGGCAGCTAACGGCCCCCGGGAACGCTCACCACCAGGGACCGCTATCCACAGCCTAGGCCCCGTCCTGCCGGAGTGCTGCACAAACCGTAGCGATGGCGGGCCCACGCCCACCACTTCCACCGCTGTCAGCGCTTGCCTCAAGCGGCTCACCTCCACCACTCCGCTAAATCCACCTCCGCGGGGGGCCACACACTCCCAGCTCAGCTGGCCCAGTTCCGGCGGCCTGCGCCCGTCACTCTCACCTAACCGAGCCCAGCCCTGATCGGACCAACTCCTACCCGCGGCTCAGTCGGCTAGTCCCGGAAGCCGGCTTCCGGCCCCACGCGGCCCACCTCCCCACCTGCGGTTGGCCCTGGGCCCGGCCGGCGGGCCAGTGCTCCGTTTGACCGGCAGCGGGCTGGCGGCTAACGTTCATTGGTCCGGTAACCCCGGCGCCAGTACCCCCTGGGCAGGTTCAGGCTGGGTCTGCGCCCGGCAGCAGCCTGCACCCTTTGATCTGGAGCCCCCAGTGAGCAAGCGTACGTTCCAGCCGAACAACCGCCGCCGTGCGAAGACGCATGGCTTCCGGCTGCGCATGCGCACCCGGGCCGGCCGCGCGGTGCTGGCCGCCCGGCGCCGCAAGGGGCGCGAACGGGTCAGTGTCTGACCATCGGGCCTTGACCCGCCTTCGGGCGGTTGGCCCCCGGCGGTGATCGCCGATGCTCCCCGCGGCCGCGCGTATGCGCAGGCGGGCGGACTTTGAAGAGGTCAGGCAGCACGGCCGCACGGCCGGGCGGCGGCTGCTGAGCGGCCGCCTGCTGCTCCGGCCGGATAATGACGAGCCGGCCCGGGTCGGTTTCACGGTCAGCCGGGCCGTCGGCCCGGCGGTGATCCGCAACCGGGTCCGCCGTCGGCTCCGTCACCTGGTCCGCGGGTATCTGCCCTCGCTCCCTGACGGTAGCCTGCTAGTGGTGCGTGCCCACCCGCGGGCCGCGACCGCACGCCAGGCGGATCTTGCCGCTGAGCTCGACCTGGTACTCGTCACACTGCTCCGGCGGCAAGGTGAGGCGCTGCCCCGGTGAACACAACAGCACGAGATGACACCCGGGCCCGGCCGTCGTCGGCCGCCGGGCAGTCACCGGCTGCCCCATCACCGGCTGCCCTGTCACCGGCCGGACGGCTGTCGCTGGCCGCCCGGGCGATGGCGCTGGCCATTACTGGCTACCGGCGCTTTATCAGCCCGGTCATGCTGCCGCACTGCCGGTTCGAGCCCTCGTGCAGTGCCTATGCCCTGGAGGCTGTGCAGCGGCACGGCGCGCTGCGCGGTGGCTGGCTGGCCATCCGGCGGCTGAGCCGCTGCCACCCGTTCCACCGCGGCGGCCTTGACCCGGTCCCCGACCGCGTCGGGCGCGCTGCTGGTCGCGCGGCGTCGATGACATCACAAGGAGCAAGCCGGTGAATCCGCTTAACGCCCTATACGAGGCTGTGGCCTGGGTCTTCAAGCAGATCTATGCCGTGATCAGCCCGATCTTCGGCGACTCCAGCGGATGGACCTGGGCGCTGACGATCGTCCTGCTCGTGGCGCTGATGCGGCTGATCATGGTGCCGCTGTTCATCAAGCAGATGCACACCACGCGGCGGATGACGGCGCTCGCGCCGCAGATGACCGCGCTGCGCAAGAAGTACAAGAACGACAAGCAGACGCTCAACACCGAGATGATGAAGCTGTACCAGGAGGCGGGCGTCAACCCGCTGATGGGCTGCCTCCCGGTGGTTGCGCAGCTGCCGATGTTCTTCGCGCTGTTCAGCGTGCTGCGGGCGATCGCGGAGTGGCAGCCGGGGGACCCGCCCAAGTACGGCCTGACCACCGCCATGATGGAGAGCGCCCAGCACGCCAAGATCCTCGGTGTCACGATCGCGGACAAGTTCCTGTCCAGCAGCACGCCGCTGCACGCCAAGATCGTGATCCTGTTCGCGGTGGTGGTCAGCATGATCACGACCTACCTGACCGTGCGGCAGAGCATGAAGCGCGGCATGATGCCCACCACGCCCGATAGCCCGATGGGCAACTCGCAGAAGTACATGGCGTACATCATGCCGTTCTTCGCCCTGTCGGGCCTGTACTGGCCGTTCGGCCTGGTCCTGTACTGGGTGACCACCAACCTGTGGACGCTGGGCCAGCAGTACGTGCTGTTCACCAAGTTCCCCGCGCCCACCGTGCCGGGCACGGCAGGAAGCGGAAGCACGCCGGTGATCACGACGGCCAAACCATCGCTCCGGCCGGGCCCGGGCCGCGGCCGCAAGACTGATCCGCCCCCGGCCGGCCAGCCGGGCGACGCCAAGACCGGCGGCCAGGCTCCGGCTGACGGCAAGCCCACGGTCGGCGGCAAGCCGGTCGGCTCGGCGTCCGGCAAGCCCGCCAGCACGGCCCGTCCCGCGGCCGGTCAGCAGGCCCGCAAGCCGGCCGCCAGCAGCCCGTCCGGTCAGGCCCAGGGCAACGGCGGCCAGGCCGCCCGCAAGCCGGCTGCGTCCGGCGGCAAGCCGCGCGGCGTCCGGGAAGCCCGCGGCTGGCAGCAAGCCGGCCTCGTCGCGGCCGATGGGCCCGTCCCGCCCGGTCACCAGCAGCCGGCCGGCCGCGGCGAACGGGTCGGACAACGGCAGCGATGGCCGTGGCGGTATGCTCCGGCGCCTCGGCCTCGGCCGTTCGGAGCCGGCTCCGGAGCAGCCGGCCGAGCCCGACGTTAAGCTCGTCAGGCAGCAGCGGCAGCGGCAGTCCCGCAGCAAGCGCAAGGGATAGACCGGCAGGGCCCATCGCCCCGGAGACGGTCGCCGGCGCTAGGCGCTGCTTGCCAGGTTGATCCCAGAGCAGGAGGACGCGGCAGTGACGCAAGGGGAAAACGCGGTCGCCGAACCGTTCGGTGCTTCAGCAGCGGATGAGGCAATCGCGGAGCCGGAAGCCGCCCCGGTTGACGGCGAGGCCGGTCCCGGCGAGCCCGCCGAGGACGGCAACGGCGAGGCCGGCCCGGAGGCGTCAGCCCGGCCGTCGGCTGCGGACCTGGAGAACGAGGGCGAGATAGCCGCCGACTACATCGAGGGCCTGCTCGACGTGGCCGACCTCGACGGCGACATCGACATGGATGTCGAAGGCGACCGCGCGATGGTCTCGGTGGTCGGCGCGACCCTCAGCGAGCTCGTCGGCCCCCGCGGCGAGGTCCTGGAGGCGCTCCAGGAACTGACCCGGCTCGCCGTGCACCGCCAGACCGGCGCCCGCACCCGGGTCATGCTCGACGTCGGCGGTTACCGTAAGCGCCGCAAGGAGGAGCTGACCGAGACCGGCCAGGCCGCCGCCGACGAGGTGAAGCGCACCGGCGTGGCCAAGAAGCTGTCGGCGATGAACCCCTTCGAGCGCAAGGTCGTGCACGACGCAGTCGCCGCCGCGGGCCTCCGCAGCGAGTCCGAGGGCGAGGAGCCCGACCGCCGCGTGGTGGTCCTGCCCGCTAGCTAGGCCTCAGTGGTCCTCCCCGAGCCGCCAATCCCGCCGGCGCAGCCCGTGCCCTCTGCCGGTTCCCCCGGCGTACCGCCGGAGGGGCAGCCGGCGGTGCCGATGCCACCCGGGGTGCCGCCCGTGCCTGCCGCGGCGGCCGGGCTTTTCGGTCAGGCACTACCCAAGATCATTCGGTACGCAGCCCTCCTGGCTGGACCCGCCATCGACCGCGGTCTGCTTGGCCCGGCGGAGGCAGAGCGTCTGTGGGACCGGCACCTGCTCAACTGCGCGGCGGTAGCGGAGCTGGTCCCCTCGCCGAGCTCGCTGGTGGATCTCGGCTCCGGCCCCGGGCTGCCCGGCGTGGTCCTGGCCGTGCTGCTCCCCGACGTGTCGGTGACGCTGCTCGAGCCCATGGCCAGACGGGCCGACTTCCTGCGTGAGTGCGTGACCGAGCTCGACCTGGCGAACGCCACCGTGCTGCGCGGCCGCGCCGAGGACCTGGCCGGCCAGATCGGGGCTGATGTCGTCACCGCCCGGGCCGTCGCCCCGCTGGAGAAGCTGGCCGGCCTGGCCGTCGGCCTGGTTCGTCCCGGCGGCCTGATCCTCGCCATCAAGGGCGCCGGCGCAGCGGCCGAAGTAGCCCGCGCCCGGCCCGCCCTCCGCCGGCTTGGCGCCACAGAAGTCGAGGTAAGGAGCGCCGGGAGCGGTATCGTCAATCCGGCGGCCACTGTGGTGACTTTCACGGCCCGGCCGCCTTCCAGCCGCTCAGGTCGTCCCCGCCAGGACGGCTCGTACCCCGGTCAGCAAACCTCCGCCAGAGCCCGTGGCCAGCGAGGCCGCGGAACCCCCGCCCCACGCCGGACCACCGCAACCCGCAACCGTGGACGCCAAGCCCCCGGCTAACCCAGTCGGCCATCGCCCACCCGCCAGCCAGCCGGGTGGCAGCCAGCCGGGTGCTAGCCAGCCGGGTGCTGACCAGTCAGGTCAGCTGGCCGCCAGCCGGCCAGATCGCCCGCCGCTTCCTGTGCCCTGCCGGGCCCGGCCGCCAGCCCGGCCCCAGATCCACTCCCGCAGGCCGGCTCGCCCCGGCCCACCCCAGGCCAGCCCCAGCAACGGCGGCCCCGCCCGGAGGAGAGCAGCGCGATGACGGCGTCCGCGCCAGGCCTAGGCTGGCCCGCGCAGCACCCACCCCGTCGTTCCCCTGCTCCTGGCCATCCGGGGCCTACCTCTGAAGAGCCTCCCCCGGACGCCGGTGAGCCCGCTCTGGCTTCCGGGCAGCCCACCTCTGCTGCCGGCCAGCCCGCCGCCTCGCGGACAATACCGACTATCGGCCAGTCAGCCTCTGGTCCCGGGCCAGCGTCTGGCCCCGTCTCGGTCCCGGTCAGCCGCGCTGCTTCGCCGCTGGTCAGTCCGGCGTCTGCCGCTGGTCAGTCGGCCTGCTCCGGTCAGCCGTCTGCTGGGTCAGCCGCGTCTCGGCTCCCGGTCGGCCCGCGTCTGCTCCCGGTCAGTCTGGCCCGGCCCTTGGCCGGCACGCTTTGTCGTCCACAGGTTCTCCGCCTACTGTGCCTTCGCGAGCTGACCGCATGGCCAGGAGGTCGGCACACCCTGACGTGCCCCGTTCGGCCTACCCGTACGACCTGTCGTGGCCGGCCCCTCCGCCCGCCCCGCCCAGTAACGCAGCAGCCCCACCAGCCGGGTCCGCTCTGTCCACAGCCGGGTCATCCTCGGCCCGGGCCGCCCTCCGCCGGGCCGCCCTCTGCCGGGCCGCCCTCCACCCCGGCTCAGGACACCGCGCCGACAACGCCACGAGCCGAAACCGGCCTCGGCTGGCCAGCCATCACCCGGGCCGGCCACCCGGCAGGCCCGCCGCGCTTCGACGGGCCTCCACAGCCCGCCCCACCTCATCACCCCGATGCTTCGCTGACCAGCCCCTCGCAGAGCGCACTCCCCGCCTCAGCCGCCCCACCCGGTCCTACCGGTGTCTCTTCGGCTATCCCGGCGGCCCCAGTTGCTCCCTCGCCGATCGTCCCCACACAAGCTTCAACGCCAGGACTGACCGGCTTCCCCCAGGCTGTGGATAACCCGGCAGTCCATCTCCCACCGCGCGCACTAACACCTGAGGTGGATCCAGCTCAGCGGGCCTCTGCCGGCCCTGCCGACCTATCCACAGGCCAGACCGAACCACCGACTGGCCAGCCAGCGGCGCTCGTAAATCCGTCTGCTGCTCCGCCCGGTTGGCCGGGACAACACCCCGGCCAACCAGCCTCGCCGCCCATGCCGCCCACCACGCCGCATCGGCCCGCCCCATCGCCAGAAACCCGGACACCATCAGCCCCGGCGACATCGGCAGGCTCGCCTTCGGCGTCACGCCAATCGGTCCCGGCTAGCCCTGCCCCGCCGGTCCCCCCGGCAGCCCCAGCACCAGACCCTCCTCTGGTTGGAACCGGTTCCAATTCCGTCCGCCGGCCCGGCAAACCCAGCCAGCAACGAGCCCGGTCCCAGGCACCTCATGCCTCCCGGCATACACCCACGCTCGCCCGGTCACCCCTACCCGGCCGAGCCAGCCCCATCGCCCACGGCCGTCAGCTCACCGTCGTTGCCGCCATCTGATGGGACGCCCTACGAGGCAATCGCTGGCCAACCTCCAGCGGGCGTCTCGTTTGAAACCGATGCCCCGGGCCCGATACCACCGATGCCACCCGGAGCGGTCCAGTCTGAGAGAGTGCAGTCCGGGCCAGTGCCGTCCGGGCCGATATCGCCCGTGCCCGCCACCGCCGAGCCCGGTGATGCCGCCGCCGGGAGCCCCAACTGCAGTCGTCTCGTCCGCACCAGGACGCTCGATGCAGACTCCCGAACGATCCGCTCCGGACCTGTCATCCCCGAGCTTGCCGCCCCCGGCACTCGCTCCCGGGCCGTTGGTTCCCGGATCTGTCGTCTCCTGGAGTGCCGACGCCATACCGGCCACTGTCGGGAGACCCGGCCGCGGCGATCCCGTCAGCAGGGCCATCACCTCAGGCGGCCCCGTCCACAGGGCTTCCGTCTGCGGGAAAGCCGGGTACGGCGATGCCGCCCTATGGGGCACCGGGGACGACCGGTTCGGCTGGACCCGTTCTGCCGCCGGAGTCCTGGCCGTACTCGCCGGAATCGATGCCCTACCAGCCGACCACCAGGCCGCCATCCGGGCTTCCGGGCAACGTCAGCGTGCCGGGAACCCAGACGCCGGGCCCAGTCCAGTTCGGCTCCGGGTCGCCGGGCTCTGCGCCGCCCGGTAGCGTTCAGACGAGTAATACCGACCAACCAGGAACTGGACAGCCAGGCATCGTGGAATCAGGTTCTGGCCCAATGGGCACGGGACAGGCGGGTGGGCCATGGTGGGCGCCGGCCGGTCAGCATCAGCCAGCACCGCATTCGCCGGGAAGTCCCGGGGGACTGGAACCTGAGCTTGCCGGGAGGCTTGGCTCCACGCCGCCGCCAGGACCGCCTTCGCTGGTGCCGCCCCCGCCTCCGGTGCCCTCACCGGTAGTCTCGCCGGAGGTGTCCTCGCCAGGGATACCGAATCCCGGGTGGCCGGGCACCGGGCTCACCGGGCCAGGACAGCCAGGGCCGGAGCCGCCAGGGGCGCCGCCGTTCGGGACGCCGACTGCGGTGCCGCCGTATGGGGGGCAACCCGCCGGAAATGCTGACCCATGGACTGGACCCCCGGTGCGTCACCCGTCCCCCGCGGCACCAATGCCCCAGGCTGGATCTGGCGTGGTTTCACGTGAAACATCGCCGGCCGAGAATGAACGTGAGACCGCTGATATGCGGGAGGGATTCATCACTATGACCAGGCACCGGGCCACGGACCCGACCGACGGGACGGTCCACGGAGCCCCGGGTGCTACCAGCCATGACGGAGCGGCCGCGGCCAGCCGGCACTCCGCCCCGGATACGCCGATCGCGCGTGCGGCCCAGGCAGCCCTGGTGGCCAGGGGCAGCGGTACGGCCTGGCCCCGACCGGCCGCCTGCCGGATCATCACGATCGCCAACCAGAAGGGCGGGGTGGGCAAGACCACCACCGCGGTGAACCTAGCCGCGAGCCTGGCCATGCACGGCTCGAGGGTGCTGGTCGTCGACCTCGACCCCCAGGGCAACGCGTCAACGGCGCTGGACGTGGACCACCACACCGGCGTCCCGTCGGTGTACAACGTGCTGATCGACGACCGGCCGCTGCGTGACATCGTCCGGACGGTCAATGAGATCCCGCTGCTGTCCTGCGCACCCGCCACGATCGACCTGGCCGGCGCCGAGATCGAGCTGGTCCCGCTGGTCGCCAGGGAGTCCCGGCTCAGCCGGGCCCTGAGCGGATACGACACCTCGGGCCTGGACTACATCCTCATCGACTGCCCGCCCTCGCTGGGCCTGCTCACCGTCAACGCGCTCGTCGCGGCGCCCGAGGTCCTCATCCCGATTCAGTGCGAGTACTACGCGCTCGAGGGCCTGGAGCAGCTCATCCGGACGGTGGACCTGGTACGCAACCACCTCAACCCGGCGCTCAACATCTCCACGATCCTGCTCACCATGTACGACGCGCGCACCCGGCTCGCTTCGCAGGTAGCCGATGAGGTCCGCAGCCACTTCGGCGACAAGGTGCTCAACTCGGTGGTCCCGCGGAGCGTGCGGGTCTCCGAAGCCCCCAGCTACGGCCAGTCGGTGATGACCTACGACCCCGGCTCCAGCGGCGCCGTGGCGTACCTCGAAGCGGCCAGGGAGATCGCCTTCCGCAGCAGCCCCAACCGATCCTGATCCCGCGGCAGTCGCAACGCCGCCAGCAATAACTGGATGGGACGGAAGCTGGGCACTGAACCCAACGTGCCAGCGAGCCCGCTGGCCGGACGCTGACCTCAGAGCAAAATTCTGGCCGGTTTCACGTGAAACATCGGTGCCCGCCAAAGGAAACCCTGCTCGCCCCCTTGGCCGATGCCACGATGGATGCTGAGCCAGCCGCTGCAGGCTGGCGACTGGCCAGGAGCCGGAACGGCCCGGCGGTAGCGAACTGCTCCCGCGGGTGAGACCGGCATTCCGGGGCAGGGTAGCTCCCCAGGGAGACGCGCGGGCTGGCAGGATGGAACGGCGAGCGCACGCCCGGCCACAGCGCACCGGAGCCGGACGTGCCGGGCCCGGCATGCCGGGTCCTCCCGGAGGAGGCGAGGAACGGCAATGCCTGCGCAGAAGCGGGGACTCGGCAAGGGCCTAGGAGCACTTATCCCGACTGGGCCACCCGCGGATGTGACTATCGCCCTGCCCGAGCACGGAACCGCTGCACGGCCGGGGGCGGCAAGCGATGCTGCATCCAGTCCGGCCACCGGCGGGCCGACCCGGACCGTAGGCGCCGACGGATCCGAGGCGTACTTCGACGAGATCCCCATCGGCGCGATAACCCCGAACCCGCGTCAGCCCCGTCAGGTATTCGACCCTGAGTCGCTGGAAGAACTCGCCGAGTCGATTCGGATCGTCGGCCTGCTCCAGCCCGTAGTCGTCCGGCCGATCATGCCGGGGCACTTTGAGATTGTTATGGGCGAACGGCGCTGGCGGGCGTGCCAGCAGGCCGGGCTCACGCACGTTCCGGCGATCGTCCGCCGCACACAGGACGACGACATGCTCCGCGACGCGCTGCTGGAGAACCTGCACCGGCAGCAGCTCAACCCGCTCGAGGAGGCCGCGGCTTACCAGCAGCTTCTCGATGACTTCGGGACCACCCACGAGGAGCTGGCCCGCCGGCTCGGCCGGTCCCGGCCGCATATCTCCAATACCCTGCGCCTGCTCCAGCTGCCCCCGGACGTGCAGAACCGGGTTGCAGCCGGCGTGCTGACCGCGGGGCATGCCCGCGCCCTGCTCGGGCTGTCTGACAGCAGCGCCCAGGCGCGGCTGGCCAAGCGGATCATCGCGGAAGGGCTCAGCGTCCGGGCGGTCGAGGAGATCGTCTCGATGGGCGTCGAGCCCGAGAAGGCTGCCCGCCGCTCGCCCGCTGCCCGGCCGCCCGCGGCCCCGGCGCTGCGGCGGCTCGCGGACCGGCTGTCGGACGTCTTCGACACCCGGGTCAAGGTCGAGATGGGCAAGCGCAAGGGCAAGATCGTGGTCGAGTTCGCGACCATCGAGGACCTGGAGCGCATCGTCGACACCATGTCCGCCGACTGGCAGGAACGCAGCACCGCCTAACGGGCAACGAGCAGGGCTCGGCAACGAGCACCGCCGGCAACACGGCACGGTCGGCAGCGGAGCGCCGTCCGGCGGTGCGGCACCATTCGGCAGCGGATAGCCGCTCGGCGGTGCAGCGCCATTCGGCTCCACGGCACCGCGTCTGGCGACGCACTACCGCCCGGCAACGCGCACGGTCGACAGCGGAGCGCCGCCCGGTGGTGCGGCACCCACTTGGTAACGCGCCACCGCGTCTGGCAACGCACGCCCGCCCGCGGCAACACGCGCCGGCAGCGCCGCACGGCAACGCGGCACGCGCGGCAGCGGAGCGCCGTCTGGCGGTGCGGCACCCATTCGGCACCGCGGCACCGCGTCTGGCAACGCAGTACCGCCCGGCAACACGCCACGGTCGGCAACGCTGCCTGCGGCCTGGCAACGCGGCACGCCCGGCAGCGAAGCGCTACTCAGCAACGCACACTGCCGGAACGAATCGCCGCCGGGCACGAATCGCCGATCTCCCGCGCAGGCGGCTCTCCAGGCCAGCAATCCGGCCCGGCCTTCCTGCTCCCGAACCCACGGGCTCCTCGCCATGTTTCACGTGAAACGGCGGCCCAATAAGTGCACTCTCTCGATGGCAAGTCGTGTCCGCCTGGTAGCCGAGGTCGCTGGCCGCAGTGGTCATCTTCGTGACACGTGGGCAGGTTTAGTCGAACCCCAGGTCGGCCAGCGCCTTGCGCAGCTCACGTCGTCGCTGTTCTGCCGGCCGTGTAGATGTCGCCCATGCTTCGTGTGATCCAACTTGGCGAACGCGACAACCTTCACGCCGTCCGGGCCGTGCTTCACCGTCCGGCCGTGCTTCACCAGGTACTCCAGGGACTTCTGGTGGCAGCCGTCACGGCAGCAGGCGAGACTCATGGCGGGCAGGTGAGCATGGTTGCCCCGGCACTCGCCGCCTGCGCAGCGCGGAGGGTGTATGTGTGACCGCCATCGGCAATGGGAGCTTGTTTCACGTGAATCGCCTGAGGTGGTGCTCCTGGCGGCCGACTGCGTCATTAGTTATTGGCGGCGCTTGTGATGGCTCGCCGTGCTCGTGATGGCCGCCCCGCCCTAATGGTCGGTTGCGCACGTGAATGGCCGCTGCGCTCGTGAGCTGCGCTCGTGAATGGCCGGCTGCGCCTACGCGGATATACAGCGACACGTGAACGCTGCTACTCCACGCATAGGCGGATAAAAGCCGCCGGGCGGCGACGATACAGGCCGCTGGGCGGCGACATGGTTTCACGTGAAACGGTGATAGGCCGCAGCCATGAGCGAGGACGCTGACCAGCCGAACGCGGACGCGGATTCACGTGAACATCAAAGGCTCCCTCGACGTGCGGAATTTGGCGGGGAACTGTCGAGCAGCGGCTTGCCCGGCTGTTCGGGGCCGGGGTGGCGTGTTCTCTGTGTTCACCGGGACGGCGGCCAACTTGCTGGGACCGAGCCAGCTGCTGCCGCTGTTCGAGGCGGTGACCTGTGCGGGGAGCGCCCACCTGAACGTTGATGAATGCGGGCGCCGGATCAGGTTCTGGGCGCCAGGCTGCTGACAGCGGGCGACGCCGGACGGGAAGCTGACACCGGGCCGGAAGGCGTAGCGAGGGCGGGCGGGACCGGCGGATAACCGGAGGGCTGAGCCGGGATAGGCCGGCCTGGCGGCCCGTGCGGGGATAGCCGGGCTGAGCGAGGACAGCGGGCCGCGACACGGCGTACCGGGATCCAACCCAAGCGCCCAGCGCGGGTCGGCAACGGCGGGTCATGGTGGCGGGCCATCCGCAGCGCGACCATCGTGGTCCGCGGTGCAGCAGCCGCACCGGATGCCGCCAATCCAGTGGGCCGAGCGGAGACAACGGTGCCGAGCCGGGCCACCGGAGCCGAGCCGGCATAGCGGCCGAGAAGGCCTAGCAGGCTGAGATGGGCTAGCGGGCTGAGCCGGGATAGGCCGCCAACCTAGCAGGCTGAGCGGGCCAAGCCGGGCCAAGCCGGGTCGGCGGGCTGGCGGGCCGGGCGGGGATGGCGGGCTGAGCCGGGATAGGCAGCTGGGTTAACAGGCCGAACGGGCTAGCAGGACTGGCGGGTCGAGCGCGGCTAGCGGGCTGAGCCGGGATAGGCCGCCGACCTAGCAGGCTGAGCGGGCTGAGCGGGCCGGGCCGAGCAGAGCTGGCGGTCGAGCAGGGCTCGCGGGCCGGGCGGGGATGGCGGGCCGAGCAGGACTGGCGGGCCGAGCGGGACTAGCGGGCCGAGCCTGGGTCAACGGGCCGAACGGGCTAGCAGGACTGGCGGGTCGAGCTGCAGGCCGAGCCGGGCCGAGCAGAGGCTGAGCAGGGACTCGAGCCGGGCCGAGCGGCCGAGCGGGCTCGCGGGCCGAGCCGGGATGGCGGGCCGAGCCGGGCTAGCGGGCTGAGCCGGGATAGACAGCTGGGTTTTGCGGGCCGGGCCAGGATTGGCCGTCGGCCTGGTGGACGGCCTCGTTATATGGCTGGGTTATATGGCTGGCCTGACGTAACCGCCTTGATGGCGGCGGCGAATGCGTCCACATCACCTTCGGTCGTATTGAAGGCGGTCATCCACCGAACCACGTTGGTGTCGGGGTCCCAGACACTGAAATTCCAGTCCGCCTGAAGAGCCTTGATATGGACCGGGTCCAGCGCGGCAAACACCGCATTGGACTGAACCGGGTAACGAACATCCACTCCCGGCAGGCCATCGACCGCAGCCGCTAGCCGGCCAGCCATCTCGTTCGCATGCCGCGCGCTCCGGGACCAGAGATCGTCCTCCAGCAGCGCCAGGAACTGAGCCGCCAGGAACCGCATCTTCGACGCCAGCTGCATCTGCTGCTTACGCAAATACGGCACCACCGCAGTGATCGACGGATCCATCACGACGACGGCCTCCGCACCGACCGCACCGTTCTTCGTCCCGCCAAAGCTGAAGACATCGACGTTCGCCGCCAGATCCGCCAGCGAGCACCCCAGATGCACGGCCGCGTTCGCCAGCCGGGCACCGTCCAGGTACAGACGCAGCCCCTGAGACCGGCAGAACGCCGACAACTCGCGCAGCTCATCCAGTGAGTAGCACGTTCCCAGCTCCGTCACCTGCGTGATCGCCACCACCCGCGGCTGCGCCCGGTGCTCATCACCGCGCCCGCCCAGCCGCCCCTCGATCAGGCCCGGCGTCAGCTTCCCGTCCGGCGTCGCCACCGTCAGCAGCTTCGCCCCCAGAACCCGCTCCGGCGCCCCGCACTCATCCACGTTCAGGTGCGCGCTCTCCGCGCAGATCACCGCCTCGAACGGCCGCAGCAGCAGGCTCAGCCCCAGAACGTTGGCCGCCGTCCCGGTGAACACGAAGAACACGCCGCCCTCGGCCCCGAACAGCCGGGCAAGCTGCTGCTCGGCCTGCCGCGTCCAGTCATCGTCGCCGTACCCCCCGGCAGGCCCGCTGTTGGCCTCGCTGATCTTCGCCAGCACCGCGTCGTGGGCACCAGCATGGTTATCGCTGCCGAAGCTGGCAGGCCGCCGCGTTTCCGTCACTCCTCCGAGCCTAGCGATCACCTGCGCCCGCCCCACCCAGCGGCCGGCCCCGCCCCGCCCGCACCCAGCCGCCAACCCAGCCGTCAAACAGCCGTCAGCCCCGCCGGTCAGCCCCGCCACCGTTTCACGTGAAACGGCGCTTCTCCCCACCCCAAAAGACCGACCACATGCCGGCTGCACCCTGCGTCTTAGGCCACAGTTCACGCCAGCCACCCCCGCACGGCCCGCAGACCGCGCTCAGCCCGGCTAACATAGCCCAGAAGGAACAGCGGACCCGCCGCCAGCACGGTAGCGCGGTCCCGGCCACCCGCAGGCAGCCTGCTGACCGGACCTCAGGGGAGCCATTGTCTCGTCGACTTGCCAGCATCACCCTGGACAACCTCGATGACCTGCCTCCCAAGTGCCGTCGATGCGTTTTCTGGGAACTGGACCCCGTCAACCACGCCCGCGCCGTGGAAACCGGCGAACCCGGCCTGGAGAAAGAGTCCTGGGTCTCCTCGGTCCTGCTGGAGTGGGGAAGCTGCGGCAAGCTCATCTACGTCGACGGCGCCCCGGCCGGCTACATCCTCTACGCCCCGCCCCAGTACGTCCCCCGCTCGGTCGCCTTCCCGACCAGCCCGGTCAGCGCCGACGCCGTCCTCCTCATGACCGCGAACGTCGTCGGCGACTTCGCGGGCGGCGGCCTCGGCCGGATGCTCATCCAGGGCGTCGCCAAGGACCTGACCCGCCGCGGCGTCAAGGCCATCGAGGCCTTCGGCGACCTGAAGTGGCAGGGCCTCTCCTGCGTCGTCCCGGCCGACTACCTCCTCGCCGTCGGCTTCAAGACAGTCCGCCCGCACGCGCACTACCCGCGGCTCCGCCTGGAGCTCAAGACGGCCCTGTCCTGGCGCGAGGACGTCGAAGTCGCCCTGGAGCGCCTCCTCGGCTCGATGAGCCCAGAACGCTCGCTCCGCCTCGCCTGAGCACTCGCCGCCTCGCCCGACCCACTCGCCGACCCGCCGGCCCGCCGCCGCCGCGGCCCCGGCCCCGGCGGGCGGCGCGCCCAGATGACGTGACCCGCGCGCAGCCAACCGTATTCCTAAATCCTGAGCCCGACCCCGGTCACCGCTGACGTGCCGGGTGGTGCCGGGCGGCACAGCAAGCGGCACAGCAAAGGGCCCTGGCCGGCTCCCGCCGCCCAGGGCCCTCGCTCGCCGCCGGGACCCGCCCGGCCGCTATAAGCCCAGGTCAGATGAACTCGGCCAGCTCCCGCAGCAGTGCGGACTTCGGCCGGGCACCCACGATCTCCTTGACGACCTCGCCACCGGAGAACACACCCAGCGTCGGGATGTTCATGATCCCGTACTTCATCGCCACCTTCGGGTTCTCGTCCACGTTCAGCTTGACGATGTCGATCTTGTCGCCATGCTCAGTAGCGATCTCCTCCAGCACCGGGGCCACCATCCGGCACGGACCGCACCACTCGGCCCAGTAGTCCACGACGACCGGCTTCTCGTTCTTCAGAACATCGGCCTCGAAGCTGTCGTCCGTTACCTTCTTCGTAGCCCCCATTGAGGACCCTTCCTTTCGCCTTTTGTCACTTTGGTGCGGCCCCGCAGTCCCGGCAGTCCCAGGACCCGGAAGTCAGCTCTCCTGGTCGTCCTGGTCCGCCAGCCACCGCTCGGCATCCAGAGCCGCCGCACAGCCGCTCCCGGCCGCGGTCACGGCCTGCCGGTAGGTGTGGTCCACCACGTCACCCGCGGCGAACACACCCGGGATCTTGGTCCTGGTCGACGGCTGGTCGACGACGAGGTAACCCTCATCGTCCAGCTCCAGCTGCCCGGTGAACAGCTCGCTCCGCGGATCGTGCCCGATCGCCACGAAGATGCCGCTGACCTCGAGGAACGACTCCTCGCCGGTCTTGGTGTTCTGCAGCCTGATACCGGCCACCCGGTCCTCACCGACGACCTCGGTCACCACGCTGTCCCACGCGAACCTGATCTTCGGGTTGGCCCGCGCCCGGTCCTGCATGATCGCCGACGCCCGCAGAGCGTCCCGCCGGTGGACCACGGTCACCGACCGGGCGAACCGGGTCAGGAACGTCGCCTCCTCCAGCGCAGAGTCACCGCCACCGACAACCGCGATGTCCTGGTCACGGAAGAAGAAGCCGTCACACGTCGCGCACCACGACACCCCATGACCGGAAAGCCGCTTTTCGCCGGGAATGCCGAGTTCGCGGTAGCTTGACCCGGTTGCCACGATCACCGACCGGGTCAGGAACGTGTCGCTCCCGGCCTTGACCACCTTCGGCGACGCCGAAAGATCAACCTCAGTGACGTCGTCCGTCACCAGCTCCGCACCGAACCGCTCAGCCTGCTTCCGCAGCGAGTCCATCAGGTCCGGGCCCAGCACCCCGTCAGGGAAACCGGGGAAGTTCTCCACGTCCGTGGTGTTCATCAGGGCCCCGCCGGAGGTGACGGACCCCTCGAACACCAGCGGGTTCAGCCGCGCCCGCGCGGCGTACAGCGCCGCGGTATACCCGGCCGGCCCTGACCCGATGATGATGACGTCCCGAACGTCGGTCACGACTGATTGCCCTTCTCTCGTTGCACCGGCGTCAACCGATCCTAGGGCCCGGAGATTCCCGTCCAGCGCAGGCTCAGCCGGACCCCGGCAGCGCCATCTGGGTAATCACGTCGGACGACGTGGCCGAGCATCCTGTACCCACCACCCAGATCCGGGCCGGCCCGCCGCCGGCCGGCGAAACCACGATGATCGCCGCCCGCTGGCCCTGGTAGCGGCCGATCGTCACGAGCCGGACCTGACCACCGTCCGCCACCCGCGTCACGCACGCCTCGAGCGCCGCCGGAGCGAAACCAGGAATCCCGCCCAGCTCGCCGCGCCTCCCGCTACTGGGCGCCGGGCTCGCGCTCGCTGGTTCCTGGCTGCCCTCGCTGCCCGGCACCAGCAGGCCGATCTCGCGGCGCCAGGGTCCCCGGCCCGAGATCAGCGGACGAGGTCAGCACGGTGAACGGCCTCGACTGCCCGCCCGCCCGGTAGGTGAGCGTCGGCGCCGGCCTGACCGCGGACGGGGCCGCCCGGCTGCCCTGCGCCGCGGCACCCGCACCGCTGCCCGACGAGGTGCTGCTGCCCGCCGACGCCGCTGACGAGCCCGACGTCTCCGCCGTCCCTGACGATCCGGCCAGCCGGATCGCCGCGAACCCGCCGCCGAGAACAACAATGGCGACCGCGGCGCCCGCCGCGACCCGCAGCGTCACCGGCGACCG
The DNA here is from genome assembly GCA_963770375.1 of uncultured Actinomycetes bacterium. GTDB lineage: Bacteria > Actinomycetota > Actinomycetes > Streptosporangiales > Streptosporangiaceae > DASVBE01. The sequence goes on from CAVYPM010000014.1 coordinate 125,164, forward strand.
CAGCCAGCCTCCGGACCAAATTTTAGGATTACGCGCAGCCGCGCGCCTGGTCACGCCGTCCCGCCCCGGTGCCACCGGGACCGGGCCGCGGGCCGCGGGGACCGCTGGTGACGCGGCCCGGCTGGCCGCCTCCGCGGCCAGTGCCGCCTCGATCCTGGCGGTGATGTCGTCGGGCATCGGCGGCGCGGGCACGCTGGCCAGGAAGGTGCTGACCGCGGCCAGGTCGTCGGCCGCGGCGGTGCAGCGGGCACAGCCGTCCAGGTGCGCGCGGACCCGGGCCGATTCTCTCGTGCCCAGATCCCCGGCCCGGTAGCCGGCCAGCTTGTCGGCCCGGATGTGCCGGGTCATGGCGGACTGTCACCCCCTTCCTGCGCAGGTGAGACGTTCCCGGCGGCGGTTTGGTTCCGTGCTGGCCCGGTTTGCCCGGCGGCGCGGCGCAAGTGCGCCAGCTGGGGCAGCAGCTTGGCCCGGGCCCGGGCGCAGCGGCTTTTCACCGTGCCCGGCGAGATCCCGAGCACCTCGGCGGCGTCCGCGACCGGGTAGCCGAGCATGTCCACCAGGACCAGCGCGGCCTGCTGGTCGGCGGGCAGGGTGCGCAGCGCGGCCTGGACGTCCAGCGCGGTGTCACTGGCCGCCGAGGGGTCGGGCACCGCGTGGCCCAGCGCCAGGGAGTCCAGGGCCTGCTCGCCGCCGGTGCTGGCGGCCGGCCGGACCGCCCGGCGGCGCATCCGGTCCAGGCAGGCGTTCACCACGATGCGGTGCAGCCAGGTGGTCACCGCCGAGTCGCCACGGAAGCTGGACGCCCGCCGGAAGGCCGAGATCATCGCGTCCTGGACGGCGTCGGCCGCTTCCTCAGGGTCGGCCAGGGTCCGGATCGCCACCGCCCACAGCCGGTCCTTGTGCCGCCGGAACAGCTCGCTGAACGCGTCGGCGTCACCGGCGATATGCCGGCGGAGCAACTCGTCGTCGGGCGGCTCCTGGCCGGCTCCGGCGCCGGGCGGGCCGTGCCCCTCCGGGCCGGGGACATCCGGCCCGGGGCGGCCCGTCCGGGTCCCGCCCGCCTCCTGCGGTTCCGTTGCCGTCCTCCTGTCCGCGCTGCCCGCACTGGCCGGGCGGAACCTGACCGGTCGTCCCGGGAGCCGCCGCTGCCCGGGTGGGGCTCCGGTCAGCTGGAGCCCTTCACGATGATGTTGAAGATCGAGGCGCCGAAGCTGCCGGACGGGCCGCCGTTGGCCTTCGGGGGCAGCTTGGTGAACCAGATCAGCACGTACCGGCCGCTGGCGCTGGAGTGCACGTCAAAGGTGGTGGTGCCGCCGGGAACCCCGTCCTGCTGCGCGACGGTGGCGAACGAGCTCACGGACGCAGGGTCGGCGCTGCCGTCGTTGCCTATCATGATCGACACGTTGGCGCCCGGGGTCGACCCGAACGTGACCGTGACCGAGCTCAGCTTGACCGTCTTGCCCATGTCCAGCAGCAGCCCGGACCCGTTCTTCAGCCCGCCGAACTTGGGGTTTCCCAGGTAGTACTGGGTGGACCAGGCGGTCGCCGGGCTGCCGTCGATGGCCAGCGCGGCCTTGGTGCTCGGCTCCGACACGCCCTTCGCGCCGATCGGCTTCAGCACCTGGGCGGCCTGGGTGGACGGGCTGGACGGCGACTGCACCGAGCTGGGCAGATGGCCGTTCGAACGGGACCCGTGCAGGGTCATCGCCCCGATGGTGATCGCCGCGATCACCACGAACACCAGCACCGTCGCGATCGCGATGAGGTTGCGCGAGGGCCGCTGGCGGCCGCGAGGCGGGCCTGGCGGCCGGGTGTCCCAGCCGCCGGGCGGCAGGCTGGACGGCTCGTAGCCGGTGCGGCCGGGCCCGGCGCTCGCCGGGTATGCACCGGCCGGGTAGCCGCGGGTCGGCTGCGGCGGCGCGGCCTCCGGCGGCGGGGCCGGCGGGATCGCCGCGGTCAGCTCCTCGGCCAGCTCGCCGGGCGTGCTCAGCGCGGCTGCCCCGCGCCGGCCGTGCTGGAACAGGGCCCGGCAGGTGATGTCGTCGAGCAGCGCCGGGACGCCCGCGGTGATCTGCCGGGGCCGCCGGGCCTGCCCGTCGGCGGTCGGCGCGGGCGGCAGGGACGGGCAGTCCGGGCCCGGCCAGTGCCCGGTCAGCGCCGCGTACAGCAGGCTGGCCAGGCCGCGGGTGTCGTCCGCCGCCGGGTCCTCGGAGGTGATCCCGGTCAGCGCGGCGTCCACACCCAGGCCGACGATCTTCACGCCGCTGTTCGGGGTCCACCGCAGCGACCCGGGCTGCAGGCAGAGGTGCGCGAGCCCGGCGGCGTGCGCGACCGACAGCGCCGCGGCGGCCTCGGCGACGATCTGCGCCGCGCGGCCCGGGTCGATCGGCCCGGCGGCGAGCAGGTCGTCCAGCGAGTCGCCGGCCGCCCACTCCATCACGATGTAGGCGTGGTCCCAGTCGTCCTCGACGTCGAAGACCTGGGTCAGCCGGGCGTCGGTCAGCCGGCCGGCCGCCCGGGCAGCCGTGACGGTCTCGCGGACACGGGGGAACCCCGGCTCGAAGGTAACGACGGTGACCGGCCTGGCCAGGATTTCGTCAATGGCTTTCCACGCTGCCCAGCCGCCCGCGGCGGCAGTGCGGTCTTCAAGGCGGTAACGGCCGCCGAGCCGGGTGCCCGGCTCAGAGATGAACGTGCTCATATCGCCACATCAAGAGCGGGCTAGGCCCTCGACCCCCTTCCAAGCCATCTGCGGTCGGCTGAGCGGGAAAATCACGACGCTGGACAACATGCTAAGGGGCGAGGGCGCTCCGGGCGGCCTGCGCACGCTACCAACGCAAACCGTTACCTCCTGAAGTCATCGAGCCGGCCGTCAGCGACGGAACCGGCGGGTCACCGACGAAGTCAGCTCGGTCAGCTCGGTAACCCCCAGGGCCCGGGCGAACATCACGTACAGCAGCAGCGCGCCGATGCCCGCCACCGAGGCCTGGATCAGCGCGGCCAGCGTGCCCTCCGGGATCAGCACGCTGATCATGACGATCCACGCCAGGCAGAACAGCACCGCCGGGATCGTGGCCAGGTGCAGCTTCACCAGCATGGCGCCGATCCGCCGCCCGTCCAGTCCGCCGGTGCGCCGGGCCACGATGGCCCACGCCACAACCGTGCCGACCAGGTTCGCCAGGCCGAACCCGGCGCCCAGCCCGGCCACCACCTGGGACGGCGGCAGAATCGCCAGGGCCATCAGGTTCGCCGCGATGTTCACGGCCATGGTCAGCACGCCGATCAGCGCCGGGGTCCGGCTGTCGTGCATCGCGTAGAACACCCGCAGCAGCAGCTGGAACAGCATGTAGGGGACCAGGCCCAGGGAGAACACGGCGAACACCACACCGAGAACCTTGGCGTCCGCGAACGACGTGCTGCCGTAGCCGAGCAGGACCTCGGACAGCTGCGGGCCGAGCACCGCCAGGATCAGCGCCGCGGGCGCGACGATCACCGACGACAGCCGGACCCCGGTCGAGAAGTCGTCCCGGACCAGGCCGTACTGCCGGTCCGCGGCGTGCGCGCTCATCCGCGGCAGCAGCGCGGTGATGACCGAGATCCCGACGATCGCGTACGGCATCTGGAACAGCTGCCAGGCGTAGCTGTAGTCGGTGAAGCCAGACCCGTTGACGTGGTGCGCCCGCACCGCGGCCTCGTTGGCCACCCGCGAGGTGATCAGGAAGGCCACCTGGGTGGTCGCGATGTAGCCGAACATCCAGCCGGCCATCCGGCGGATCTCGGTCATCTCGGACCGGCGGAAGTCGTACCGCGGCCGCCAGCGGAACCCCACCCGCCGCAGCGAGGGCACCAGCGCCAGGGTCTGCACGATGATGCCCAGCGTCGTGCCGATGCCCAGGAGCTTGACCTCAGCGGGGGAGATCGTGGCGGTGTTCAGGTTCAGCCCGGCGGTCAGCATGAACAGCGCGCCGACGCCGATCACCACCAGGTTGTTGAGCACCGGGGTCCACATCGGGGCGGCGAAGCTGCCGCGCGCGTTGAGGATCGCGCCGGCCAGCGAGCTCATCCCGTAGAAGAAGATCTGCGGGATGAAGAAGTAGGCGAACACCACCATCACCGAGTGCTCGCTGCCGTGCACCGACGCCGCGTACAGGCTGACCAGCGGGCCCGCGATCAGCGTGGCGACCACCGTGACGCCGCCCAGGGCCAGCGCCACCAGCGTGAAGATCCGCTGGTCGTAACCCTCGCCCCGGTCGCTGTCCCGCTTCGCCGCGGTGACCAGCAGCGGCACCACGACGCTGGTCAGGATGCCGCCCAGGGCCAGGTTGTAGACCGTGTTCGGCAGCGTGTTGGCGTTGTTGTAGGCGTCGGCCAGGGTGCCGACGCCCAGCGCGTAGCCGAACACCGCGGTCCGCAGGAAGCCGGTGATCCGCGAGGCCAGCGTGCCGACGGCCATGACCCCGCTGGACCGGACCAGGCTGTCCGTCCCGCTGGCCGTCCCGCCGGACGGGGGCCCGGGCTCACCCGGCCCGCCCTCCGCGCCGCTGTCCAGGCCTTCCGCGGGACCGCCGGGGCCCGGGAACTCCCCGGGCCAGGCGGAGTCCGCCTGGTCGCTTTCCTGCGCTGGGTAGTGGCCCGGTGCGCTGCTCATCCAGCGTCCGCCGTCAGCCGCCGTCGGTCCGGCCGGGGGCGCTGGCGTACTCATCCGGGTCCTCCGCTGAGGGATCGTCGTCACTGCGGTCGGCTCCGACGTTATCGGCTCCACCCGGTTCTCCGGGCCCATCCTGGGCGCCGGCGCCCGCCGTGGCGGACTGGTCGCCGCGGCCCCGGCGCAGCGCCCGGCGGACCGAGGCCAGCAGGAACACGGCCAGCGCGATCCCGATGATGTACAGCGCCAGCGTGCCGAAATGCGTTGCCTGGACGGTCAGCGTCACCTCGGCGGCGGGCAGCCGGGCCCCGCCCGGCGCGGTCAGCGCCAGCTGGATCGTGGTGGACCCCACTCCGGCGGCCCGGACCCGGAGCTTGAGCGTCTGGTCGGTGTGCGCGGCCACGGTGACGTCACGGGCCGGCAGTTTCACGTCGATCCGCCCGCCGGACGGCGCGCTCACGACCAGCTCCACCCGGACCGCGACCGGCAGCCGGTTGGCGATGGACACCGGCAGCGTGCCGGACAGGCCACCGAGCGTGACCCGCTGCGGGCCGATGACCTGCACCGCCCGCAGCTGGCTGGAGACGTAGCTGGATACCTGGCGGACCAGGCTGGCCGCGGTGGCGGCCCGCCGGCCACCGCCCCGCCACGCCGACGACTCGGTGCCCAGCCGCGCGGCGACCAGGTCCGGGTTCTTCTGCACCAGGATGCTCTGCAGCAGGGCTGCCTGGGTGCCGAGCTGCCTGACCTGCCGCAGCAGCCCCCGCTGCAGCTCGTCCCGGCTGGTCACCTGCCGCAGGTGCCGGGTTACCTGGCCGGCGTTCGGGGCCGTCGCGGCCAGCTTGGCCAGGCTGACCGGCCGCAGCCAGGGCGCGCTCGACGTGCTGGCCAGCAGGTCGGCGGCCAGCTGCGGCGGCGGATCCCAGCGCCGCGGCGGGGCGATCACCAGCGACCGGGCCAGGTCCGGCTGCTCCGCGGCGATCATCGCGGTCTCGGCCAGCACCCGCTGCCGCACCGAGAACGCCGCGCCTGCCGACGTGCTGGCCACGTTGGCCTGGCCGAGGATCTGCGAGATCGTGCTGTCGGAGACCAGCACGCGCATCCGCGGGCCCACCCCGGACGGCGTCGAGCTGACCGCGCTCGGGGTGTAGTTCACCGTGTCGGGCGGCCGCATCACCGAGCTGTTCAGCACGACCGTGCGGATGCCGTCGGCGCCCAGCGCGGAGATCACGCTGAAGCTGGCGATCCCGCCGGCCGGCCAGGCCAGGCGGCTGTCCAGCCGGCCGCCGCCGGGGATGGCCGGGCCGCTCCCCGGCTTGTCCCCCGTGCTGCTGGTGGCCGCGGAGCCGGAGCCGGACGCCTGGCGGGGGGCCAGCGCCTGCCCGGCCGAGGCCCGGCCGAAGCTGATCGCCGTGGCCAGGTCGGCGTTCAGGCCCCGGTGGATCAGCGCGGCGGCGTCCACGTCGGCGTAGGGCGTCAGCAGGCCCGGTTCGCTGGCCAGCGCCGACCGGGCCGCGGCCAGCCAGGCCGCCGCGGCCTGGCTGGCGGGCCGGCTGCTGCGGCCGCCGCAGGACGGCGTCCCGCCGCTTTGGTACGGCTTGGTCATGAGCGCCGCACTGGACAGCAGTTCCGGGTCGACGGCCCAGGTCAGATGGGTGCGGGCGGCGTAGTCCCGGCCCGCCGCGAGCAGCCTGCCGAGCCGCCCGTGCGGGGTCAGGCTGGCCGCCAGCCGGTTGCTCAGCAGGCCGCCGCAGGCCGACCGGTCCGGGCGGCCGATCAGCGGCCAGATCCAGGAGATGTCCTGGCGCTTCGGGTTCTGCCTGGCTTTGCCGGGCCAGTACGGCAGGAAGGTCCGCTCGGCGATCAGCGCGGCGCCGTCCTGGCCGACCACCTCGGCGGCCAGCGGGTAGACCCCGAACGAGGTCAGCCCGGCCTGCGCCGGCTTGAGCTTGACCGAGAAGTCAGCGGTGGCCTTCGGGGCCAGCGTGGCGATCAGCGGCACCGCCGTGCCGGTGACAGGGGAGTCCGCCACGGTCGTGCTGTCGGCGTACGCCTGGAGCGCGTCGCGGCTGGTCAGCGCCGAATGCGAGGAGCGCAGCTGGACTTTGAGGCCGGTCAGCGGGCTGTCCGAGGTGTTCGTCACGGTCCCGCTGACCACCACCGGGTGCTTCGCGGTCAGGTAGTCCGGGCTGACGTTCAGGATGGTCAGCGACACCGGCAGCGCGCTGCCCGCCGACTGGCCCGCGGCCCCGGCCACCTCCGCCGCGGCCGGCCCGCCGCCGGCCACCGCCGCCGCCAGCGCGCACACACCGGCCAGCGCGGCCAGCACCCGGCCCCTGTGCTGCCAGGACCAGGGCCGCCGGGCCCAGGGCCGCCGGGCCCAGGGCCGGCCGGGCACGGTGGGTGGTCAGGCGGACGGAGCATGGCGGAAATGCTATTGCCGCCCGGCCGCGGCCAGCAGCCAGCACCGTACGCTGAGTGTGTCGATCACGGGGTTCCTCCCGGCTCCCGGGTTTCCCCAGACTATGCGTAACACTTACCCTCAGTGCCCGTGCCGGATTCCACTTCTCCTCTTGGTCCGCAGGAGCGCGCGGCTGCCGCGCGCCTGCTGGCTTCCGCCTGGCCGGTCGCCGCCAGCCTGGGCGAGATCTTTGCCCGCCACGGACATCAGCTCGCCATCGTCGGCGGGTCGGTGCGCGACGTCTTCCTCCGGCGCCGCTCTGCCGACCTGGACCTGACCACGGACGCGCGGCCCGAGCGGGTGCTGGAGATCACGCGGACTGGGCGGACAGCACCTGGTCGGCCGGGGTCGCCTTCGGCACGGTCGGCCTGCGCAAGGGCCGGGACACCATCGAGATCACCACCTACCGCAGCGAGGAGTACGACCCCGGGTCCCGCAAGCCCGCGGTGAGCTTCGGCCGCACCCTGGAAGGCGACCTGGCCCGGCGCGACTTCACGATCAACGCGATGGCCGCCCGGCTGCCCTCCTTCGAGGTCGTCGACCTCTTCGGCGGCTTCGCCGACCTGCGGGACAAGGTGCTGCGCACGCCGGGCCGGCCCGGCCAGTCGCTCAGCGACGACCCGCTGCGCACGCTGCGCGCCGCCCGGTTCGCCGCCCAGCTGGGCTGCACCGTGGCGCCGGACCTGGCCGCGGCGATGACCGAGTTCGCGCCGCGGCTGGACATCGTCGTCTCCGCCGAGCGGATCTCCGCCGAGCTGACCAAGCTGATGCTGGCCGCCGATCCTGTCCGGGGCATCGCGCTGCTCACCGAGACCGGCGTGGCCGAGCACGTGCTGCCGGAGGTGCCCCGGCTGCAGCTCGAGGCCGACGAGCACTACCGGCACAAGGACGTCTACCAGCACTCGCTGACCGTGCTGGACCAGGCCATCGGCCTCGAGGCGCGGTACGGCCTGGAGCAGGACCTGGTGCTGCGGCTGGCCGCGCTGCTGCACGACATCGGCAAGCCGAAGACCCGCTCGCTGCTGCCCGGCGGCCGGGTGGCCTTCCACCATCACGAGGTGATCGGGGCCCGGATGGCCAAGGCCCGGCTGACCGCGCTGCGGTTCCCCGGCGCGGTGGTGGCCGACGTGTCCAAGCTGATCGAGCTGCACCTGCGGTTCCACGGCTACGGCACCGGTGAGTGGACCGACTCGGCGGTGCGCCGCTACGTGGCCGACGCGGGCCCGCTGCTCACCCGGCTGCACGCGCTGACCCGGGCCGACTGCACGACCAGGAACAAGGCCAAGGCCCAGCGGCTCGCCCGGACCTACGACGACCTGGAACGGCGTATCGCGGTGCTGGCCGAGGAAGAGGAGCTGGCCAGGCTCCGCCCCGACCTGGACGGCAACCAGATCATGCGGATCCTCGGCATCGGCCCCGGCCCGCAGGTCGGCCAGGCCCGCAGCTTCCTGCTCGACCTGCGTATCGAGCGCGGCCCGCTGGGCGCCGAGCAGGCCACTCACGAGCTGCTGCGCTGGGCCGGGCGATCCGCGCCCGCAGCGGAGCCCGGGGACGGCCCGCCGGAATCCGGCGGCGGAGCCCCTGCGGATGCCGGGGACGGCTCCCGCAGCTGACCGTTCAGCAGCAGGTAGCCGCCCGCGGCCAGGAGGTAGCCCGCGGCCACCACGATGAGCATCGGGTAGGAGAACCCGTTGTCCGGCATGAACGGCGCGCAGACCGCCGCCCCGAGCACGAACGCGGCGTTGTAGAGCATGTCGTTGATGGAGAACACCCGGCCGCGGAAGTCGTCGTCCACCCGCTGCTGCAGGATCGTCGAGGTGCAGATGGCTACGCCCTGCGCGACCAGGCCCAGCGCGAACCCGATGACCAGGAACGGCACCTGCCGGAAGGTCGCGCCCAGCACCCCGGTGCACACCCCGCCGGCGGCCAGCAGGACAGCGATCCAGGCCGGCTTCGGCAGCCGCCGGGTGGCCGCCGGCGTGACCAGTGCGGCGAGCCCGTAGCCGGCCGCCGAGGTGATCACCAGCAGGGAGAAGTGGCTGAGCGCCGCCGAGCCGCCGCTGCCCGGGTAGAAGTAGTTCCGGTACAGCAGGATCGACATCAGCAGCAGGATCCCGTACAGGAACCGGTGGCTGCCGGTGGCCAGCAGCGCCGCCGCGGCCTGCCGCCGGGCCGCCACGTGCCGCACCCCGGCCACCAGCCCGTCCAGCACGGCCCGCAGCTCGCGGCGCAGCCGCCCGCGCCCGGCCGTGCCCGCGTCCGGGCCGAGCAGGCCGCGGGCCATCCGCAGGGCGGCCAGCCCGGCGATCAGGTAGCAGGCCCCGGCCGCGGCCATCACCGCCGCCGAGCCGCCGGGACCGCCGCCGGTCAGCCGGTGCACGCCCAGGCCGATCAGCCCGCCGGCGAAGGCGACGATCGTGCCCGAGGTCGGCGCGACCGAGTTGGCCATCACCAGCTTGTCGTCGGCGACCACCCGCGGCAGCGCGGCCGACAGCGCGGACAGGAAGAACCGGTTCACCCCGAGCACGGCCAGCGCGGCCAGGTACAGCGGCAGCCCCAGCGTGCCCGAGGCGATGAAGAACGCGGCCACGGCCACGAACCCGGCCCGGATCACCGCCGACCAGACCAGGATCTGCCGCCGCTGCCAGCGGTCGATGAACACCCCGGCGAACGGCCCGGCCAGCGAGTAGGGCAGGTACAGCACGGCGAACGCCTCGGCGGCGGCCAGCGGGTCGGGGAAGATCTGCGCGGAGAAGAACACGTAGGCGGCCAGCCCGGCGTTGAACACCCCGTCGCCGGTCTGCGAGATCAGCCGGGTCGCGAACAGCTTCCTGAAGTCCGGCTCGGCCAGCACCGTGCGCAGGTCCCCGGCAAATGAGGACCGGCCGCGGCCGCGCGGAGGGGTCACGCAGTCAGCTTAGGCGGCCGGGCGGCTTAGGCGGCCGGGCCGGCTGCGCCGGGAACGGCAGGGGCCGGGCCCGCCTCCCCGGCGGTCCCGGCCCCTGCGCTGTCGCTCAGGCGGTGCGGCGCGTCAGCGCTCCACCTCGCCGCGGATGAACTTCTCCACCGCGTCCCTGGCCTCGTCGTCGCTGTACTGCTCGGGCGGCGACTTCATGAAGTACGAGGCGGCCGACAGGATCGGCCCGCCGATGCCGCGGTCCTTGGCGATCTTGGCCGCGCGGACCGCGTCGATGATCACGCCGGCCGAGTTCGGCGAGTCCCAGACCTCGAGCTTGTACTCGAGGCTGAGCGGCGTGTCGCCGAACGACCGGCCCTCGAGCCGGACGTAAGCCCACTTGCGGTCATCCAGCCACGGCACGTGGTCGGACGGGCCGATGTGCACCGAGGCCCGCTCCATCTCGTGCGGGATCTGGGAGGTGACCGACTGGGTCTTGGAGATCTTCTTGGACACCAGCCGGCTGCGCTCCAGCATGTTCATGAAGTCCATGTTGCCGCCGAAGTTCAGCTGGTAGGTCCGCAGCAGCTCGACCCCGCGGTCCTCGAACAGCTTGGCCATCACCCGGTGCGTGATCGTGGCGCCCACCTGCGACTTGATGTCGTCGCCGATGATCGGCACGCCCGCCTCGGTGAACTTGCGGGCCCACTCCGGGTCGGAGGCGATGAACACCGGCAGCGCGTTGACGAAGGCCACGCCCGCGTCGATCGCGCACTGCGCGTAGTACTTGTCGGCCTGCTCGGACCCCACCGGCAGGTAGGAGACCAGCACGTCGGCGCCGCTCTCGCGGAGCGCGGCGGTCACGTCCACCGGCTGCTCGTCGGACTCGGTGATGATCTCCCGGTAGTACTCGCCGAGGCCGTCGTACGTCGGCCCGCGCTGCACCGTGACCCCGGACGGCGGCACGTCGCAGATCTTGATGGTGTTGTTCTCGCTGGCCACGATGGCCTCGGCCAGGTCGCGGCCGACCTTCTTGGCGTCCACGTCGAAGGCGGCGACGAACTCGATGTCGCCCACGTGGTAGTCGCCGAAGCGCACGTGCATGAGGCCGGGCACCCGGGAGGCCGGGTCAGCGCCCTTGTAGTACTCGACGCCCTGGACCAGGGAGCTCGCGCAGTTGCCCACGCCGACGATCGCTACCCGTACCGATCCCATGAGGTTGTGCTCCTTATCTCAGTGCCTGACGGTGCCGCTGGCGGATCAGCCAGCCGAGCCCGCCCGGCCGTCATCTCGATGGCCCGCTTGGGGGCTCCCCGGGCCCGCGTCCGACTGCCGTTCCGAGGCGATGAGCTCGTTCAGCCAGCGGACTTCCCGCTCGACTGACTCCAGCCCGTGCTGCTGTAGCTCGAGGGTGTAGCGGTCGACCCGCTCCCGGGTCCTGGTCAGCCCGGCCCGGACGCCTTCGAGCCGCTCCTCGAGGCGGGACCGGCGGCCTTCCAGGATCCGCAGCCGGATGTCGGCCCGGGTCTGGCCGAAGAACGCGAAGTGCACGCCGAAGCCGTCGTCCTCCCAGGCCGCCGGGCCGGCCTGGGAGAGCAGGTCCTGAAGCCGCTCCTTGCCGTCCGCGGTCAGCCGGTAGACGATCTTGGACCGGCGGCCGGAGAGCGGCATCGGGGTGGCCGGGGCCGCTTCTTCCTCCGCGATCATGCCCTGCGCCAGCAGCTCCTTCAGGCACGGGTACAGCGACCCGTAGCCGAAGGCGCGGAACGCGCCGAGCACTGCGTTGAGCCGCTTGCGCAGCTCGTAACCGTGCATGGGGGTCTCGTGCAGCAGTCCGAGGACGGCAAGCTCGAGAACGCCAGAACGCTGGCTGGCCATGCCCGCCGCACCTCCTCGTGCCGATCGCTCGGTCTCATGCCGTTGGCCCACTGTTGCTGTTGGCCAGTCGTGCTGTGTGTCGCTCCGATGTATCGGGCCGATACATCAACAAGATATGTCGGCTGGAGCGGTCACGCAAGTCCGGGCCCCGTGGCCGGCCTGCGCGGACGGCCCGTCAGGGCCCCGCAGGCGAAGACCGGGGCTCGGCGCCAGCCCCGTTCCGTCGTACCCTGTCGCTCATGAGGCGATCAGTCGTGGACTACGGACTCGCGCGGCGGGCGACGCTCGCTTCCGTGTTCGCGGGCCGGATGACCACGACTGACGTTTGCGATGCCCACCCCTACCTGCTGCGGGCCGCGAAGTTCCACGGCGAGCCGACCACGACGCCCTGCCCGATCTGCCGGAAGGCCAAGCTCACCCACGTCACCTACGTGTACGGGGACGAGCTCGGGCGGTACGAGGGCCGTGTGAAACAATCGCCGGAATTGGCAGAAATGGCCACGGAATATGCCGAGTTCCGGGTGTACGTGGTTGAGGTCTGCCAGTATTGCTCGTGGAATCACCTCGCGTCCTCCTATGTCCTCGGCACGGGCGAGGCACCACGCCGGCGCACCCGGCGGGCCCGGACAGGGGACTAAGGTGGCTGGCCGGTCCTGCCGGGACGCAGTTGCGGTGTCACGCAGGCGGATGCGGGTGGACCTCGCGATAGCCGCCGGGTAACAGCCCGGGGCCGGGTACCGTGAGTCCCGGCGAGGCCTTGATGCTTGCCCCGTGAAGCACTGACCAGCGAGGACGCGTGAGCAATCCAGACTTTGCCGGGCCGTGGCAGGATTCAGGGGCCCAGGCCCGGCCGGACTACCGTGGCCCAGCCGCCGGGGCAGCAAGCGGACAGCCCTGGTCGCAGGGCCAGCCGTCGCACCGGCAGGGCCGCCGTGGCACCAGGGAGCGCGGCCGCGGCAACCCGGACGTCCCCACCCAGCGGTCCGGCCGCGGTTCCGGGGCCCACGCCCAGCCCGGCTACGGCCAGGGCGGCTACCGCAGCGGCGGCTACGACGACGCTGGCTACGACGCGGGCGGTTACCCGGCCGCCCCCCGCTCCGGCGGCCAGGACGGCTGGGACCAGGGCTACGCCCAGGGCGGCCAGGGCGGCTACGGCGCCGGTACCGGGACGACCGCCGGCTACGCCACGGCCGGCTACAGCCCCACGGACGCCATGGGCCGCGGCGGCCTGCGCGAGCGGGCCCTGGACCGGACCGGCCTGGCCACCCCGTACGGCCCCGGCGACGACGTCATCGGCAGCCCCGATGGCCCCGGCGGCCCGGCCGGCCCCGCGGGCCCGGCGGCAAGCCGCCGCGCCGCAAGGGCAGCTGGTGGCGGCGCTGGACCTGGAAGAAGGCCCTCGGCGTAGTCGCCTGCCTGATCCTGGTCTTCATCCTCTCCGTGGCCGGTGTCATCACCTGGCTGTACGCGCACACGCCGATCCCCGACGACGTGGCCATCGCCGCCCAGCAGCAGTCCTCGACCGTCTACTTCGCCGACGGCAAGACCCCGATCGGCACCTTCAGCGCCGGCACCAACCGCCAGCTGCTCCAGTCGAACCAGATCCCCAAGGTTCTCAAGGACGCCGTGATCGCGGCCGAGGACCGCAACTTCTGGACCGAGGGCGGCATCTCGCCCACCGGCATCCTGCGCGCCTTCTACCAGGACGCCACCGGCGGCCAGTTCCAGGGCGGCTCGACCATCACCCAGCAGTTCGCCAGGAACTACTACGCGAACATCGGCACCGAGCAGACCTACAGCCGCAAGCTGAAGGAGATCTTCGTCGCGATCAAGCTGTCGCACACGAAGTCCAAGGACTGGATCCTCACCCAGTACCTGAACACGATCTTCCTCGGTGACAACGCCTACGGCGTCGGCGCGGCCTCGCAGACCTACTTCAACAAGCCGGCCATGAAGCTCAACGCGGCGCAGGCCGCGATGCTCGCCGCGATGATCAACCAGCCCGGGTTCTTCAACCCGCACCCGGGCACCGAGGGCTACGCGCCGCTGGTCGCCCGCTGGCACTACGTGCTGGGCAACATGGTCCGCGACGGCGCGCTGACCCAGGCGCAGGCCGACAGCATGAAGTTCCCCAAGCTGAAGCACAGCAAGCAGGCCAGCGGCTGGACCGGCTTCCGCGGCTACATCATGCAGGCCGTCGAGACCGAGATGCAGACCAGGTACGGGATCACCAAGGACCAGCTGTACAGCCGCGGGCTGCACATCACGACCACGATCAACCTGGGCATGATGAAGCAGCTGTACAAGTCGATCGCCGAGGAGAAGGCGGCGATGGCGGCCGGCGGCCGGGCGCTGCCCGGCTACGGGCGCATCGGGGCCGTGCTCGAGGACCCGAACACCGGCGCGATCATCGCGTGGTACGGCGGCCCCAGTTACAGCATGAAGCCCAAGGCCTGTGACCGGGTGGACTGCCAGTTCGACATGGCGCTGAACGCCCGCGAGCAGGTCGGTTCCTCGTTCAAGCCGTACGTGCTGGCCACCGCGGTCAACCAGGGCATGAACGCCAAGACCAGCGTGCTCAACGGGTACTCGCCGCTGTGGATCCCGCCGGACACCGAGCCGATGACGTTCTCCAGCACGACCAAGCCCGCCGATTCCCAGGGCTGGTACGAGCTGAACTCACCGGGGGAGAACTTCGGCCCGATCAACCCGGCCAAGGCCGCGGCGCTGTCCTCGAACCAGGCCTTCGGTGACCTGATCCACCGGGTCGGCACCCGCAACACGGAGCAGTTCGCCCAGCAGCTGGGCGTGGACGTGAAGGCCTCCGGCCTGTCCAGCATGATCGGCGAGGCGGGCATGGCCCTCGGCCAGGGCTCGCTGACCGTCGAGGAGCAGGCCAGCACCTACTCCACGTTCGCCAACGGCGGCAATGTCCTCACCCCGCATCTGGTCGCCAGCTTCACCGAGAACGGCACCAAGCACATCGCCGTAGTCACCAGCAGCCAGGTGCTCACCAAGGACCAGGCCGGCTCGGTGGACTGGGCGCTGCTGGACGACGTGAAATACGGCACCGGGACCAAGGCGGAGCTGCCCGACGGGCGGCCGATCATCGCCAAGACCGGTACCACGAACAACGCCCAGTCCGCCTTCTTCATCGGCGCGATCCCGCAGTACACGCTGGCGGTGGGCATCTTCACGGCGAACCAGTCCGACCACACCACCCAGACCCTCAACAACCTGGGCGGGGGCGGGGACGCGGCCGGCTTCGGCGGCTACTGGCCCGCGCTGATCTGGCACAACTTCGCCGAGTCGGAGTTCCTCAACCTGCCGGTCGAGCAGTTCCCGGTCCCGGCGGTCTTCCCCGGCTCCAAGTGGGTGCAGGTCGAGAAGATGCCGCACAAGAAGCACAAGAAGCACAAGGGCCATGGCCCGGTCTTCGGCCCGTCCCCGCCGCCCACCGGCCCGGGCCCGGGGCCGTCCCCCAGCCCTTCCTGCTCGTTCGGCTTCTGCAACCCGTCCCCGAGCCCGACCCCGACCCCGACCAACCCATCGCCTTCGCCGACCCCGGACCCGAGCTGCTCGTTCGGCCAGTTCTGCGGCGGCTCCCCGCCCCCCGGCGGTGGCGGCACCGGCGGCGGCGCCCCGGCGGTGGCCCGGCGGCCGTCCCCGGTGCCCACACTCTCGCCGTAGCCGGTTTTCATGCTGTACGCATCGGGCCCGGCTGGTCACCGAGACCAGGCCGGGCCCGCTGCTGTGCGGGTCAGCTGCGCAGGTGACGGGCCAGCCAGGCGACGTCGGCTTCCGGGTCCGGGGTCTCGCAGATCACCGGTGCGCCCGCAGCCCGGATCACGCCGAGGATCAGCTCCGGGTCGATGGTGCCGGACTCCAGGCCCGCGTGCCGGTCCCGGCCCGAGCCGAACTCGTCCCGCGAGTTGTTGCCGTGCACCAGGTCGATCCGGCCGGTGATGGCCTTGATCTGGTCCACCACCGTGGCCAGGTCGAGCCCGGCCGCGTGCGCGTGGCACGTGTCCAGGCAGAAGCCCACATTGCCGTCGTCCCCGGCCGCGTCGGTGACCGCCTCCCACAGCCGGGCGATGCCGTCCAGGCTGCGGGCCATCGCCCCGTCCCCGCCCGCGGTGTTCTCGATCAGCATCGGCAGCGGCCGGCTGATCCGCTCGACCGCCTTGCGCCAGCTGTCGTAGCCCTCGCCCGGATCGGTCCCGGCGGTCACGTGCCCGCCGTGCACGATCAGGCCCTGCGCGCCGATCGACGCCGCGGCCTCGAGCTGCTGGCTGAGGATCTTCCGGCTGGGGATCCGGATCCGGTTGTTCGGCGAGGCGACGTTGACCGTGTACGGCGAGTGGATGAACACGGCCACGCCCGCGTCCCGGTACGCCGCCGCGGTTTCCGCGGGATCGCCCGGCAGCACAGGAGCCTTCCAGCCCTGCGGGTCGCCGAGGAAGAACTGGACCGCGTCCGCGCCCGCCGCCTGCGCCGCGGCGAGCGGGTCGCCGTCATGAATATGCAATCCGAGAGGCGCCATGCGCCGAGCCTAGTCCCCGGCGCCGACACCCCTCCTGGTGCAGCCGCTGACCGGCCCTGCCCGGTGCCGCTGCTACCCGACGCCGCCGTGCGAGATCGCCAGGGCGCCGCCGACGAACGCGGCCACCAGGCCGGTCACGATCACGATGCGCTGGTCCCTGTTGCTCGACACCAGCTGCGCGTACATCCCGACGACCATGCTGGCCACCGCGAGGACCGTGGCGATGCTGTGCAGCGCGACCACCCAGCCGGTGGCGAAGGCGATCAGGCCGGTCACGATCGTGAACGCGACCAGACCGTTTTCCATCATCGTGCTGCGGCGCGTGGCGCTGTCCACCGGATCTGGCCCGGTCGTGGCCGCCACTCCTGGCTGTTCCGCGGCGGCCTCGGCCGCGGTGGTCTGGCCCGGGCCTGCTTCAGCGGTATCCGGCACTGCTGCCACCCCTTTGCAAACGGCGGGTTTGCTGTCCTTGCCATGATGTTCCCGCCGGCCGGGCTGAGGGAACCCCCTCCTCCGCTAGGGACCTCGGGACCGGCCCTGAACCGGGCCGGGGTGTCCGGTCCAGGCTGGTAAGCTGCAGCAGCCGCGGCCCGCCGACCGGGCGGGGCGGCAATCCTCCTGTCACGGAGAGACCGTGGCCGCATCAGTCCAGAGGAGGCATGTTACGCATGCGCCAGTACGAGATGATGATCATTCTTGATCCCTCGCTGGAAGAGCGCACCGTCCAGCCCTCGCTCGAGCAGTTCCTCAAGGTCGTGACCAACGCGGGCGGCGTGGTGGACAAGGTCGACGTGTGGGGCCGCCGTCGGCTGTCCTACGAGATCGCCAAAAAGTCAGAGGGTATCTATACCGTTATTAACCTGACGGCAGAGCCGGGCACGGTTAAGGAACTGGATCGGCAGCTCAACCTCAACGAGGCGATCCTGCGGACGAAGATCCTCCGTCCCGACGCGCACTGAGCGCTCTCTGGCGCTCGGCACTGTTCCACCCACGGAAAGACCGGGAGTAAACCCGATGGCAGCAGGCGACACCGCGATCACAATCGCCGGGAACCTCGTTGATGACCCAGAGCTCCGTTACACCCCGACCGGCCAGGCGGTAGCCCGGTTCCGGGTTGCCTCCACGCCCCGCTTCATGGACCGGCAGACGAACGAATGGAAGGACGGCGAATCGCTGTTCCTGTCCTGCAACGTCTGGCGGCAGGCGGCCGAGAACGTCGCCGAATCACTGCAGCGCGGGATGCGGGTCATCGTGCAGGGCCGGCTCAAGCAGCGGTCGTACGAGACCAAGGAAGGCGAGAAGCGCACCGTCTACGAGGTCGAGGTCGACGAGGTCGGCCCGTCCCTGCGCAACGCGTCGGCCAAGGTCACCAAGACCCAGCGCTCCAGCGGCGGCGGCGGCTTCGGCGGCGGCGGGGCCGGCGGGGCCGCCGGGGGCGCCAACCAGGGCGGGTATGGTGGACAGGGCGGCGCCCGCCCGCAGGCCGATGACCCCTGGGCCACCGATTCCCGCGGTGGCGGCGAAGGGTTCTCCGACGAGCCGCCGTTCTAGACACCTATTCACGATCACCGCACCGGGCGCATTCTGCCCGGGGCGGCCGACCATCCCCGCTGCGGCGGGGCTCTGCTAAGGAGCACCACGATGGCCAAGCCACCGATTCGCAAGCCCAAAAAGAAGGTTTGCCTGTTCTGCCAGGAAAAGATCGCCCACGTGGACTACAAGGACACGGGGCTGCTGCGGAAGTTCATCTCCGACCGCGGCAAGATCCGGGCACGGCGGGTTTCCGGCAATTGCACGCAGCACCAGCGCGACGTCGCGACCGCGATCAAGAACGCCCGCGAGATGGCGCTGCTGCCGTACACGAGCACGGCACGCTGATGCCGGAGGAGGTGGCGCACCGATGAGCGGGACGCCGATGAAGCTGATCCTGACCCAGGAAGTGACTGGCCTGGGCGGGCCTGGTGACGTGGTCGACGTCGCCGGCGGCTACGGCCGCAACTACCTCGTGCCGCGGGGCCTGGCCATGCGCTGGACCCGGGGCGGCGAGAAGCAGATCGAGCAGATCAGGCGGGCCCGCTCGGTCCGCGCGATCAAGACCCAGGACGACGCGAACGCCGCCGCGGGCACGCTGGCCTCGATGACGGTCAGGATCTCGCGCCGCGCTGGCGGCGGCGGCCGCCTGTTCGGCTCGATCGCGCCGGCCGACATCGCGGAGGCCGTGGTCGCCGCGGGCGGTCCCGACCTGGACAAGCGCCTCATCGAGATCAAGAACCCGATCAAGAACGTGGGCTCGCACCAGGTCGCGATCCGGCTGCACCCCGAGGTGCGCGCGACGCTGAACGTCGAGGTTGCCGCGGCCAAGTGAGCCGCGCACCGCTCAGCGCACACCACTGAGCCGCGTACCACTGAGCCGCTGACCACTGGGCCCGGCCAGGCCCGACCTGGCCGGGCTCAGTCATGCCTGCCCCGGTGGCACGTCCTCGGTGCCGCGGTAGCCGGCCATGCGCCGGGACAGCTCGGGGTCCAGGTCGGCCACCATCTGCCACAGCCGCGCCAGCCGGTCCGCCGCTTCTGCCGTGCCCGACTCGGCGGCCAGCTCATCGATCGCCCGTTCGATTTGGGCCAGCCGATCGGCTAGAGTCGAACACATGCTCGAACTCTATGGGGTGGCACTGTCGTTGTCCGGGGATCCGGCTGATCGGCAGTCAGTTACCGATCGCATACCTGGCGTAACCGCACGAGCCGGGTGGGCGGGCGGGTGGGTGAGTGGGCGGGGGTGGGTGTATCCCCGTGTCCGCCCGCCCGCGGAGCCGGACCACCCGCCGGTCCGGCCGGGCGTCCCGCGGTGCCGCCGGCGCGCCGGCCCGCGCGCTGACATGTCACGTTCGACGTCAAATTCCGGTGTGGATAACTTCCCGCCATTGTGGACCGCCTTACCGGCTGAGGATTTTTTTTCATCCACCGACGGTGGACGGGATATCCGCAGGCAGAACGGCTGCCGCCGATCCGGGAACGGCCGTTTCCACAGCTGTATCCCCAGGGTGCGCACAGCCTCGGCGGCGTGTTTGCACAGTGTTTCCACAGGCCGTGCACAGCGGTGATTGGACGCCCCGGCGGCCATGCCGCGAAACTGTCGTAGCCGTGCGGTAGAACGGGGTTAGCCGCCCTGCAGACCGTAGTTCGCTGTTCAGCAACGGGGGAGGTGGCCTTCGGTGAGCGTCGCCGAAATGGCTCCGCGTGAAGGGGACTTCGAGCGCACCCCGCCGCACGACATCGCCGCCGAGCAGTGCGTCCTGGGCGGCATGCTGCTCTCCAAGGACGCGATCTCCGACGTCCTCGAGGTCATCCGCCCGCACGACTACTACCGCCCCGCCCACCAGCTGGTCCACGAGGTCGTCCTCGACCTGTACGGCCGCGGCGAGCCGGCCGACGCGGTGACCGTCGCGGCCGAGCTCACCAAGCGCGGCGACCTCACCCGCGTCGGCGGCGCCCCCTACCTGCACACGCTCATCGCCTCGGTGCCCACCGCCGCCAACGCCGGCTACTACGCCCGCATCGTCCGCGAGCGGGCCATCCTCCGCCGCCTGGTCGAGGTCGGCACCCGCATCGTCCAGCTCGGCTATTCCGGCGACGGCGACGCCGACGAGCTGGTCGACCGCGCCGAAGCCGAGATCTACGGCGTCTCCGACCGCCGCGTCTCCGACGACTACCACCCGCTCTCGGAGATCATGCCCGGCGCCCTCGACGAGATCGAGGCCATCGGCAGCCGCGGCGGCGCCCTCACCGGCGTCCCCACCGGCTTCAGCGACCTCGACGCGCTGACCAACGGCCTGCATCCCGGGCAGATGATCGTCATCGCCGCCCGCCCCGCCCTGGGCAAGGCCCTGGCCCTGGATACCCCGCTGCCCACCCCGTCCGGCTGGACCACGATGGGCCAGGTCCAGCCCGGCGACGTGCTCCTCGGCGCGGACGGCCGCCCCACCAGGGTGCTGGCTGCCACCGAGGTCATGCACGGCCGCCCCTGCTACGAGGTCGAGTTCAGCGACGGCACGGTCATCGTGGCCGATGCCGAGC
This sequence comes from uncultured Actinomycetes bacterium, assembly GCA_963770375.1. Classification (GTDB taxonomy): domain Bacteria; phylum Actinomycetota; class Actinomycetes; order Streptosporangiales; family Streptosporangiaceae; genus DASVBE01. The sequence continues at coordinate 145,661 of CAVYPM010000014.1, forward strand.
ACCAGTGGCGCACCACCACCCGCGCCAGCCGCCGTCAGCGGTCGGAGAATCGCACCGCCTGGTACTGGCCCGAGTCGTCCCGGCAGAAGCTGCGCGACGTCATGTCCGCCGCGCTGCGTGAGCCCGACCGGAGCGTGACCGGGGCCGAAGTGCTGGCGGCGGCCGGGCCGGAGTTCCGGACGGTCATGCACAAGGCCGGGCGGTCGGTGGGCCTGGCCGCGGAGCGGGTCGAGGTCCGGGTCGAGGGCCCGTACCGGGCCTACGCCTGGCGTTCGCCCGCCTACGCGTCGCGGCATGCCCTGCTGACCGCCATGGTCGAGCAGGCAGACCGGCCGAAGAACGCCGCCACCACCGCTGTGCACCGGGATGTGGTCACCACGGCGGAACTCGCCGCGAGCCTCCGCACCGGGCCCGACCAGCGGCTCAACCACGCCGTGGCGGTGGCGCGGGCCGCGGTCCTGCCCGAGCGGGACCTTCCTTTCCCGCCGTACACGCTGGGTGCCTGGCTGGGCGACGGGACCAGCCGGGCCGCCCAGATCACCACCGCCGACCCGGAGATCGCCGAGCAGATCGAGGCCGATGGGCTTCGGGTGGTTGCGTCGCCGACCGTGCCGCTCCGCTACGGCATCCGGCTGCCGCAGCGGCCGGCCGCCGCGCCGCGCCGGTGTGTGGTGTGCGGCCAGCGGTTCACGCCGCAGGCCCCCCAGGTGCGCACCTGCGGGCGGGTCTGCGGCGCCCGGTCCCGCTCGATCGGCCGCGAGGCGAAGCCGGCGCCTGCGCAGCGGCCGCAGTGCCCGGACTGCGGCCGTCCGCGCACCACCCATGGACTGTGCCAGACCTGCCGGGCCCACCACGGGACGGCCCAGGCCATCCTGCGCAGCATGGGGGTGCTGGGGAACAAACACATCCCGGCTGAGTACCTGCGGGCCTCGGAGGCCCAGCGCCGCGCTCTGCTGGCCGGACTGCTCGACACCGACGGATATGCACTGCCCGGCGGCACCGTGCAGTTCGCGGTAACCAGCCAGCGGCTCGCGCAGGGAGTCCTTGAGCTCGTCCTCAGCCTGGGCTACCGGGCCTCGATGACAACCAAGCCCGTCCGGGGCCGGACTCCTGGCAGCTCCACCAGCTACATCATCACGTTCACGCCGGACCGTGAGGTGTTCCGGCTCCGCCGCAAGGCAGTCCGGCAGACCGCCGGGCTCAAGACGGCCCGGTCGCGTTATGTCACCGACGTGCGGCCGGTGCCCAGCGTCCCGGTCCGCTGCGTCCAGGTCGACAGCCCCGACCACATGTACCTGGCCAGCCGCAGCTGGATCCCCACCCACAACTCCACCCTCGCGCTCGACCTGGCCCGCGCCGCCACCGTGAAGCACGGGCTGCCCTGCGTGATCTTCAGCCTGGAGATGGGCCGCAACGAGATCACCATGCGGCTGCTGTCGGCCGAGGCCCGGGTGCCGCTGCACTCGATGCGCACCGGCCAGATGAGCGACGAGGACTGGACCCGCCTGGCCCGCCGCATGAGCGAGGTGGTCGAGGCCCCGCTGTACATCGACGACTCACCGAACATGTCGATGATGGAGATCCGGGCCAAGTGCCGCCGCCTCAAGCAGCGCCACGACCTCAAGCTGGTCATCATCGACTACCTGCAGCTGATGTCCTCCCCCAAGCGGGTCGAGAACCGCCAGCAGGAAGTCTCCGAGATGTCCCGCTCGCTCAAGCTGCTGGCCAAGGAACTCGACGTCCCGGTTATCGCCGTCGCCCAGCTGAACCGCGGCCCCGAGCAGCGCACCGACAAGAAGCCCCTGCTCTCCGACCTGCGTGAAAGTGGATCGATAGAGCAGGATGCGGACATGGTGATCCTGCTCCACCGGGAGGACGCGTACGAGCGGGAGTCGCCGCGGGCGGGGGAGGCCGACTTCATCGTGGCCAAGCACCGCAACGGGCCGACCGCCACCGTGACGGTCGCCTTCCAGGGCCACTTCAGCCGCTTCGTGGACATGGCCCCGGGCTGATGCCGCCTACGGCCAGAAGATCATCGCCGGTATGCACACAGCCAGCGCCACCAGGCCGCTAACGACATTGGCCCACGCCGGTCGAGGAAAACGCCATTGGTTTGAGATTGATCTTGGTGACGTTGCCGTGTGACACAGAACCGCAGGTCAACCAAGACCACAAGGCGGGCCGAGGACATATCGAGTCGGCCTTGCCCGCATGTCTCACAAGCTGGAAGTCATGAACTGGTAGCCGAACCAGATCCGTCGGCCCGGGTCCGGCAGCAGGAGCCGGACTCTGCCTGACACGGTGTCGCCATCGGAGCCGAGCCGGGGTGAAAGGCTGAGCTGGATATCAGGGCACCCCGCCGGTTAGCCCTCCCGGACTGGTCGACGGCGGGAGGATGGCGATGTCATATCGTCCACGGAGGCCGGAACTGGCTTCCGTCACTCATCTTCGCCTGCAGGCCGGCCAGAGTGGTTGTCCATGCGGCACCGCCGTCGGGGCCGCCGTCGAGGCGGATTTCGCTGTCGGCCGGGACATAGACCGCGTCGCCGGGCCGCAGGCTGTGCGCGGTGCCGTCCAGCGTGATCGTGAGCTCACCGTCGATGCAGCAGATGACCTCCTCGCGGGACGGCCTGTGCGGTGCGCCCTTCTGGCCTGCCGGCACGTCAACCCGCCAGGCGCACAACTGGCCACTGCCGCGTGAGGGCCGGACATAAGAGCTGAAGCGCACGCCGTGCGCCTCGAAGACCTCGGCGTCGCTGCTGGTTACCAGTGGCATGAGCATTCCTCTCGATAGACAGTCTGCTTGTCTAATTAGACAAGCAGACTGTCTAGAGTCTGTCAAGATAGGGACATGGCCGACGCTGATAACTGGCCCGTGGCGACCGATGCCTTGCTGCTCGCAGCGCAACTCGTCGAGGCCATACAGGAAGGGCTGGCGCGCAGGGGATTCAGGGACATCCGCCCCGCACACGGGTTCGCGTTCGTGCGCATCAGCCAGGGTGACGCGACGATCGCCGACGTCGCCGAGCACCTGGGCGTGTCCAAGCAGGCAGCCGCCCAGCTCGTGCACCAGCTCGAAGAACGCGGGTATCTCACCCGCCAGGCGCATCCGCTCGACGCGCGCGCCACGCTCTTGTCCCTGACCCAGCGCGGTATTGCCTGCACCCTTGCCGCGCAAGACGCGGCAAGCGAGGCCGTCGAGCGATGGCGGACCATGCTCGGGGAGCCAGGGTTCCGGCAGCTTCAGCGAGCACTACGGGCTATCGTCCAGCCAGGACCGCTCCGGCCCAGCTGGTGAAACGCCGCCAACACGCTCGACGCGGTCCCCGCGAGGAACTTCTGGAAAGCCGGCGCGCGGACCGTGGCCTCGGTAGACCGCGCTGAGGAAACGCCACGAATCTGAGACTGATCATGGTGACAACGTGGTGAGACAACTGAGAAAGCCCAGGTCACGCAAGATCAACATCTCATCGGATGTGAGGCCCTGCAGCTACAGCCCGGGGTCGTCCATCCCGGTCAGGCCGAGGCTGAGCTTCCACAGGCGCTGCTGCACCTCGGGGTCGTACGCGGCCGGGTGCGCGCGGGTCTCGGTCTTCCGGTCGTAGAACCGGCCGGTCACGCCGGCCAGGGCCGGGTCGCTGACCAGCCGCCGGGTCGCCGCCTCGCCCCGGGCCAGCGTGTCGATGCTGTGCCCGACCTCCTGCAGCACCATCTTGGTCGGCATGTACGTCGCCGGGTGCAGGCTGTTCACCGTCACCTCGGCTGCGGGCAGCAGCCCGGCCAGCGTGAACCCGGACGTGATCTGGGCCAGCTTGCTCTGCCCGTAGGCCCGCGACCCGGAGTACCCCTTCTCGATCATCACGTCGTCGAAGTCGATCGGCGCCTGCCCGATCGAGGCCACGTTGACGATCCGCGCCCCGCCGGTGGCCCGCAGCAGCGGCAGCAGGCCCAGCGTCAGCGCGAACCCGGCCAGGTAGTTCACCGCGAACCGCAGCTCGTAGCCGTCCGCGCTGACCGCGCGGCCCTGGCTGGCGGGCAGTGCCGCTGCCGATCCCGGCGTTGCTGACCAGGACGTCGAGCCCGCCGGTCAGCGCCAGGACTTGCCTCGGTCAGGGCCCGCACCTGGGCCAGGTCGGCGAAGTCGGCCCGCACGGTCAGCGGCCGCGGCCCGCCGCCGGCCTCCGCGGCGATCTCGTCCGCGGCCGCGTCGAGCCGGGCCTGATCGCGGCCGTGCAGCAGCAAGCGGGCGCCTTCCGCGGCCAGCCCGCTGGCCAGCGCCCGGCCAAGCCCATCCGTGGCGCCCGTAATCAGGATCGTGCGCTGCTCGCTCATGAGGTCCCTTCACACTGGTCGGCCGCACGCACCGGGCCGGGGCCCGGCAGCCTGGCCGGCTCCCGGCCCGGCCACCAGCTCGCTGACTCGCCCGCGTCGCTGGTCTTTCTGGAAGGTATACGGGATCTGCGGCCCGCATCATCAGCCCAGGCCGGCCACTCCCGGCCCGCTGCCCGCGCCCTTGACCCGGCCCGGCTTGCCTGGCCCCGGCACCATTGCTGGGGCGCCGGCAGTCCGGCCGCTGCGCTGGCCGATGGCCCGCGCCCTTGACCCGGCTCAGCTTGCCTGGCCCGGCACCATTGCTGGGGCGCCGGCAGGTCGGCCGCTGTGCTGGCCGGTGGCCCGGGCCGTTAACCCGGCCCGGTTTGCCCAGCCCCGGTGCTGGTGCCGAGGGCGCGGGCCAGCAGGACGCCGCGGCTGCCGCAGCCCGTCTTGGCGAACACCGATTTGAGGTGATCTTGCACGGTGTGCGGCGACAGCCGCATCTCCCGGGCCAGGAGCCGGGTGTCCGCGCCACGGGCTAGCCGGTGCAGCAGTTCCCGCTCCCGGCCCGTCAGCCCGCAGGCCCGCCCGTACAGCTCGATCCGGCCGTCCAGCGCCACCGGCTCCACGGTGACCGCGATCCGCCCGCCGTCTGGCTGGCCCGCGTCGTCTGGCTGGCCCGTGCTGTCTGACTGACCTGGGCCACCGCGCTGGCCTGCGCCGGGCTCGCCGTCTGCCTGGCCGGTCCTGTCTCGCGGGCCCGTGTCGCTGGGCTGGCCTGGGCCGGCGAGCCGGGCCGCCCGGAGGCTGATCCACTCGGGCCCGGCTAGCTGGGCCCGCGCCGTGGGCAGCCCGTTGTCCACGCCGGCCTCGACGGCCAGCAGCTGTGCCGCCACGTTGAACGCGGCCGCGGGCACCGGCGCCGCTCCCGGGCTGGTCGGCAGCAGCAGCCGCAGGTGCGCGTCGGTCCGCGGGGTCTGGTCCAGCAGCTCAAGTGAGCCCGACAGCAGCAGGACCACGGGCGCGTCCAGCGCTCTGACCGGCGCGGGCGGTTCGGCGAAGGTGGCCGCCTGGGCGCTGCGCAGGGCCGCGGTCAGGGGCGTGGACAGCGAGCTGACGAGGGCCTGCTCGGCCGGGGTGAACCGGTCCGGCGGCCCGCCGCAGCGCCACAGGTCAAGGAACCCCCAGCAGCCGAACTGGTCGGCGAAGACCACCGAGGCCAGATCGGTCACGCCGTAACCGGCCAGCAGGTCGCGCCATAGGGAGCTGCGGGACAGGTCGCCGCCGGTGGCGTTGGCCAGCGTGGCGCACCGGCCGCGCGGCAGCGCCGTCCAGCGGTTGACCGTGGTTGTGTACTTGAGCCGGATCAGCCGCGGCAGCGCGGCCAGGTCCGGGACCTCGGCCAGCGGCGCCGTGCCTACCTTGGTCTCCGGGTCGGTGAGCAGCCAGGCGTACGCGTCGAACGCGATCGCCTGCCGCAGCTCGGCGAGCACCGCGGCGCGCAGATCCCGGCTGTCCGAGCTTGCCGCGCCATCGCGGCATAGCTGAGCGACGCGCCGCTGCACCGTGGCTGCGCTGGTCGCCATGCCGCCAGCGTAGGGCCGTCCCGGGCCGTCCCCGTCCGGGACCGGCCGCAGGCCACCCCCATGAAGCTGGGATACCGCCGCGGCCGGGACGGTTCGTAGCGTGCCAGGGAAGCCTCTGACCGAACGGAGAAGACCCATGGTGACCTTGCACATCGAGCACGAGATCAGCGACTTCGGCGTGTGGCAGCGGGCGTTCGCGTCGTTCGCCGGGCACCGGCGCCAGGCCGGCGTCCGGGCCGAGCGGGTCGGGCGGCCGGTCGACGACGAGCGGTACGTGATGATCGGCCTGGACTTCGACACCAGCGCCGAGGCGGGCCGGTTCCTCGACTTCCTCAACAGCCAGGTGTGGTCCAGCCCGGATAACTCGCCCGCGCTGGCGGGCCGGCCGCGGACCCGGATCCTGGAGGTGGTGTGACCGGCCGGGTGGGCTCGCGCGCCGGGCCGGCCCGGGATCGGGTGGGTGGCCCGCGCCCCCGGAACCGTAAAAAGTAAATATTGTTGACTGTCCTGAAAGTTGTCTATATCTTCGGCTCATGACTACCCAGACGGGGCCATCGTGGGAGGAGCCGTTCCCGGTGCTGCTGCGGGCGGCGCGGGCGGCGTACGGGGCGGCGGTGCGGGCGGCGCTCGCCGAGGCCGGGTTCGACGACATGCCCCGCCAGGGCGGTTTCGTCGTCACCGTGATCGCGAACACCGGGGCGCCGCTCAGCCAGGTCATCGGGGAGCTTCGGATGTCCAAGCAGGCTGGCGGCCAGCTGGTGGACAGCCTGGTGACCCGCGGCTACCTGGACCGGGCGGTGGACCCGGCCGACCGGCGGCGGCTGACCGTCAGCCTGACCGAGCGGGGCATGGCCGCGGCGGACGTCGTCCGGTCGGTGGTCCGGCGGATCAGCGACGAGCTGGACGAGCGGGTCGGCCCGGAGTACGTCGCGCACGCGCGGGTCACGGTCGCGGCGCTGGTCGAGATCAGCCGTGAGCTTCGGGAAGCCGGCTGATCTCACGCGGGGTCAGGCGGGTGCGAGGAATCCGTTGATGAGCGTCTGGAACGCGGCGCACCAGGCTCGCTGGGGATCGGGTCCGAGTTGCTCTGGGTTCAGCAGCTCCATCACTGCCATCCCGAAGCACATGGCGTTGAACTCGCGCGTCGCCACTTGTACGTCGCGTCCTCCGAGGAGATCGGCGTCGGCGAGCCGCTGGACGCGTTCGGTCAGCAGCTCGTAGCCGGCGCGTGCGGCGTCGCCGACCTCGGGTCCCAGTTCGACGTCGGGCGCCGCGCGCAGGAACGCGATACGGAAGAGCGACGGGTGCTCGACGGCCATCGGCCGGAACACCGTGAGCGCGGCCTGGACCAGATCACCGGCGGGATCATTCGTGCGGGGGAGCTCGGCGATGGCGTCGCGCAGCATGTCGAACGATCGCTTCGCGAGCGCGCCCAGCAGGCCGTCTTTCGAGCCGAAGGTGCTGTAGACCGCCCGGGTGCTAGTCCCGATCTCGTCGGCGACTGCTCTCACGGAGAGCGCGCCGGCCCCACGCTGCTCGACCAGGTTCTCCGCCGCGGCGAGCAGCGCTTCCCGGGTGGTGTCGTCGTGCTGCTTGGGCCGGCCCATGTTGACAAGATACCGCAACATAGTTACGTTACAACGTAACGAAACACTGTGACGAAAGGATTCACATGTCTACCGGCTCCATCACCCCGCGCTTCGGCGAGCTCGCCGGGGATCTCGCCGCCGGGACCGGCGACGGCCGGGCCGCGCTCGTCTTCCTGCCCGGCCTCACCTTCGACCGGACGATGTGGGGCGCGGCCCTGAGATCACTGCACACGATCGATCCCGGCCGCACGACGCTCGTACTCGACATGCCCGGCGAAGGCGAGAGCATCGGCACGTTCCGTGGGCTCGAGGCCGCGATCGAGCAGCTGCACGTCGCGATCGCCGCCGCCGGCATCGAGAACCCGGTCCTCATCGCTCACTCCGGCTCGGCGATCGGAGCGATGTTCTATGCGATGAAGTACCCGGTACGCGGCATCGTCAACGTCGACTCTGTACTCGACACCAGCGAATTCTCGGCGCGGTTGCGCGCACTCGAACCACAGCTTCGCAATGGCGGTCTCCCGGCGATCTGGGCTGAGATCTTCGTCAGCCTGCACGCCGAACGGTCCGGCCCCGCCGGTGAAGCGATGCTGCGCGCGACGTCGCGGCCGCGTCCCGACGTCATGCTCGGCTACTGGGCACCCATTTTCGCGCCCCCGCCCACTGCCGAGAACCTCATCGCCGACGCAATCGCGAGCCTGCGCGCGCAGCAGACGCCCTACACGCTCGTGTTCGGTGAGGAACCCGATACCGCGACGCGCCAGTGGATGGCCGAGCGCTTTCCCGAGGCCACGGTGATCGCGATCCCGGACAGCGGGCACTTCCCCCACGTCGCACACCCCGACGCGTTCGCCCGCATCCTCGCGGACGTCTCGTCATGATCACTGCGACCGTTAAGCATGAACGTCTGCTTCGCATCCTGCTCGTGTTCATGGGGGTTCCCTCGGTGCTGATCGGGCTGTGGGCCGGATTCGCGCCGCGGGGGTTCTACGACGACTTCCCGGGTGGGGGGCGTTCGTGGATCGCTCCCGACGGGCCGTTCAACGAGCATCTGGTACGCGACGTCGGCGTGCTGAACCTCGCGTTGGCCGTGGTCACGATCGCGGCCGCCGTGTGGCTGACCCGGCCGCTCGTGCGCGCCACGGCATGCGCCTGGCTCGCATATTCCGTCCCGCACCTCGTGTACCACGTCCTGCACCGCGGGGCGCTCGACCCCTCGGATCAGGTGAGCAGCCTCGCGGGCCTCGCCGTAGTCCCCGTGCTCGCGCTCGCCGTACTCGTCGTCTCGGCCCGCCTGGGGCCCGCGGCGCGGTCACGCTCCGAGGATCACGATCGGGTCCCGGTGATGCGAGACTGAGGCCACCGTCGGCGCCCTTGTCGCCTTTGAGTGCGCCTGCACCGACGGGCCTCACGGCCCGTCGGTGCTGTCCTCCGGAAGCTGGTGGCAAGAAGCATCCTGCGGCTTGACCTATGTGCGGTGCCAGTCCGCGACAGATGAGCTGCCCTGCACGGGGACGCCCCGGGTGCCGTAGACTGTGCTGCGCACTAGCGCTCGTAGCTCAACGGATAGAGCATCTGACTACGGATCAGAAGGTTGGGGGTTCGAGTCCCTCCGAGCGCGCCACTGTTCCCCCAGGTCAGCACGTTTCCTCTTCCGGGCGCTGTTCTTCGTCCGGGCCGTCTGGCCTCATTCTGGCCGCATCAGTGTCCTGAGCGGCGTCCTCGGCAGCGCTGTTGAGCCGGTCGGCGTAGCGGTCCATGTCGCCGGGGTACAGGTGCCCATACAGGTCCAGCGTCGTGGTGATGCTGGCGTGACCCATGATCTCCTGCAGCATCTTCGGCGGGTAGCCCGCCTGGATCATCAGCGCGGCAGCGGTGTGCCGCAGGTCATGGATGCGGAACCGGTCATTGAGCCCGGCCTTCGCGCGAGCTGGCAGGAACACGGCCTGGCGCCAGTTGGACAGCCGTACGACTGAGCCGCCGCGCATGGTGAAGACCAGGTCATCAGCCTGCTTGCCGGTGATGGCCGCCGCGAGCTCGTCGGCGGCGAACCGCGGAACCGGCACTGTGCGGGATTGGTGCGACTTGGGAGTACCCAGGACCACCTGCCCGCCCACGTCGGAGAACGCCCGGTGGACGTCGATCCGGCGCCGGTCCAGGTCGATGTCACACACCCGCAGTGCGGTGGCCTCACCCCAGCGCAGGCCGGTGTAGGCCAGGACCAGGACCAGGAGCCGCCACGGGCCAGCCTTGGCGGCCAGGTCGAGGACCTGGCGGTGAGTGAGGCACACGTAGTCCCGGCGACCAGGACGCGGCAGGCCCAGGCCGCGAGCAGGGTTCGAGCGGATCCGGCCCGCGCGCACGGCATGATCCAGTGCGGCGGATATGACGAACACTGACTGCCGCACGGCCGAAGGGCCAGCCCCGCCCAGGGTCAGCCGGGCAACCCACTGGCTCAGTCCCTCAAAGGTGATCCTTGCCAGCGGCACGGTCTGCCAGGTCGGCAGGACGTGCAGGCCCAGCAGCGAGTGGTACTGATGCCGGGGTTTTGGGCTTGAGATCAGCCCGGGACTCCAGCCAGGCGAGCGCGTACTCGCCGAAGGTGATGCGCCCGAGAGCGGGGTCGGTCCAGTCGCCTTGGGTCATCAGCGCGCGTTGCTGGTCGAGCCATCGCTCGGCATCGGCCTTGCGGCGGAAGGACTTGCTGCGCTCGCGGCGATCCGGGCCCGGTAGCGGGCACGCCAGGACTGGCCGCGTCGTTCGATCATGGCTGGTCCTGTAGCCAGGCGATGACCTCGGCGGGCATGTACCGCAGGTGCCTGCCCACGCGGTGAGCGGGCGGGCCGCAGCGGTAGCGCCGCCAGCGGTACAGGGTCGGCACCGGGATGCCGAGGTGGTTCGACAGATCCTCGACCGACCACAGACGATTACGAGGCACGGACTCGCAGCCAAGGGTGTCATCATGCTGCCCTCCCGGTTGCCGGAGGGGCCGGGGCCTCCGCGGCGGCGTCTGGCTTCGGTGATGGCGTGTTCCCATTGGAGGCGGTCGGCGACGGACGTGCAGGAGCCGCCGGGTGGGTGACATGTAGTCCTGGTCGGCGGGGCTGACGTGCTCCCACCGGTAGGTGGCAGGGTCGGTTGCCGGAAGACCGAGCATCTCAGGTCAGCCAGGCTTTGCGGTCGGCGCGGTGGTCGGCGAGGGTCTTGCCCGACCACTTGCGGGAGACCAGGACCCGGCGTCCGGCGTAGCCGAGGTGGTCGCGGCGGTGCGCCTTGCCCTTGCACAGGCGCCGGGCACCAACCGGGCCGCGGGTTCTTGGGCTGGATGCCGTAGCGCAGCCAGTTCGCGCAGGTCGGCGAGCACGGCTCGTAGCGCAGCGCCTCGGCGAGCCGGTCGACGTGGTCGCGCTGGGCGTCGGTGTCGGCGCGGTGGCAGTCGGCGATGCCTTGGTCAGGTACTTGGTGAGGTAGCCGATGCACCGCGCCGGAGTCCTCGGGTCCCGGCGAGCACGCCCTGAGCGTCGAACTTGGGCCCGAACCGGGCCACGTGCATCGGGTCATCGGTGGGCCGATGGCGTCGAGGGCGTCGTCCCAGTCGGTCAGCAGTTCCCCGGTCGCCGGGTCGACGTAGCGGCCGCTGGCCTCATGCCAGACCGGGAGCCGGTCCCCGTCGAACCGGACGGTGATCGGTGGGTGGCCACCAGACTTGGTGGTAGGTGGCGGCGATGATCTGCCGCAGCTCGGTACGGGAGACGGTGCCGCGGATGGCGATGTGCACGTGCGGGGCGAGCCGTTTCTGCGGCTCGATGGCGGCGAAGTACTGCACGTCGTAGCCGAGGACGCGGCGCAGGTTCTGGATGAACCGGTCGAACAGCGCGGCGAAATGCAGCGCGTCCCGGGCGGCCCGCTGGTAGTCGTAGCTGCCCGGGTCGACCGGGGTGCCGTCTTCGCCGACCCTGCCGTAGGACGGGGCAGGTGAGGGTGAGGAACATCGACGGGCGGAGCGTCTTGCCGTCGGGGCGGTGTAGGTCTTGCCGACCGTACGGGGGCTGACCCGCGGCGGGGCAGGTCGGGGGCGTCCTGGCGGCGGCGGGTGGACCGCTGGCGGCGCTGGCGGTCCGAGTCGGCCTTGCCGGGCGCAGCGCGGAGCGCCTGAGCTCGGTGTCCAGGTCGGTGATCAGCTCCTCCAACGCTCGGCCGTGTCTTCGCCTGCTTGGGCGGCGTGGTCGCGGTCGGCCTGGGCCTGGGCGCGGTGCTCGACCCACATCGCCTGTCCTTCGTCGGGAGGCGGCGCGGGCGGGATGGGTTCGGTGTCGAGGTGCCAGCCTTCCCGGCACTGGGCGGCCCGCAGCTGTTTGGCCCGCTCGGCACAGGGCGGGCAGATGTCGGCCAGCGTTGCGCCGCAGGGGATGAGGACCTGGTCTACCTGGCCGGTTTGGGTGTTGGTGCGGCGGAGCTGGATCGGGCGCAGGCAGGCGCCGTGGTTCTCGGCGACGGCGCGGACCGCGTCACGGGCGGTGGGCTGGGCCATCCGCTCGGCCCGGGTAGAGGGTTCGGTCACCGATCATCACCTGCCTGCCTGCGGTGGGCGGCGAGGATCGCGGCGACCTGCCCGGGTCCAGGGCGTGGAAATGCAAGTGCTGGTGAGCTCCGGGCCGGTCGGCAGAGTTCAGGGCGGCGCGGGCGGCGGCGAGCTGGGCGTGCAGTTCGGTGATGGCCTGCCGCAGGCTCACCACCTCCCGATCACCCGACAGCTCCATATCCTCGGACGCCGGTGGGAGCCAGGCAGGTGGCGAGTGGTGCCAGGCCGCGAGGCGGCGCCGGTATGCGGCCACCGCGTAAGCGGTCAGGCCCGCCAGAGCCAGTCCTGCGACGATAGTCAGGCCGATCAGCAGGGCGTGCACGATCGCGGCAACAGCGTTCATGATCTGAGTCGCCACGGCGAGCCCAGCGCCAATCATCAGGGCAGTGCCAATCCCAGCGCCGCCAGGGCCGTGGTGGTGGGTGTGGGCGCCGTCCATCACCGGACACCGCCCGCCTTCACCAGCTGCAGCTCCGCCACAGGGGCATACTCGGCGGCCATGGCGCGGATATCGGCATCGGTCGACCCACGCGGCGCGCACCCGCACCGGATCAGGATCGGCTTGCAACCGCACGTAGGCAACCCCGGCACCCGTCGCGGGGTCGGTGGAGATCAGATCGGCGGTGGCGCCGCGGTCCCGGGCGCCGTCACCCAGCACCATGTCCACCTGCTCGGGTTCGTCCAGGCGCATGGCGATCCGGTCGGGGAACAGGTTGCGGATGGACATGACCTCCTTCCGCGGGTCTTGCAGCGCGGCGATGACGCAGAACCCGACCGCCCGGCCCTGCGTGGTCAGCGTGGCCAGGGCGGCCTTCACCCGGTGCGCGGAGCCCCTGTCCGGCTGGTAGGCGGTCAGGAACGCCACCTCATCGACCAGGACCACCACGAACGGGTGCTCCACACTGGGGTGTGGTCGCGGTGCTTCCCGGCGACCGGGCGGCGCGGGCCTGCATCTCCGCCACGGCATCCTCGAGCATGACCACGATCGCCTCCGGGTCGGCGGCATACGCCCGTACCGGTCGAAGATGGCACGCCCGTAGGCCAGCTCCATCAGCTTGGGATCGGCGGCCTGCACCCGGACCAGCCCGGCGGCCATGGCCGGGAGCATGCGCGGACGATCGACCACAGACAGCGAGGCTTTCCCCGCGCCGGTGGACCCGGCGATCAGCACGTGGGTGCCGTGCACGCGGACCGTCCACGGTTGCCCGTCCTCGCGGCGGCCGACCGGCAGCGCCCGCAGGTCCGACGGGCTGGGATGGGCAGGGCGGGGATGATCGCGGCTAGGGCGTCGCGGCGGACGAACTCCAGCACCACCGCGCCGGGGGCGGCCGACCGGACCCGGCAAGCACGGCCCCGAACCCATGCGCCAGGTTCGGTGCCCGGGCGGCGATAGTCGTCCGCCGACTGCCCGGAGACCAGCCGCACCATGACTCGGTCGGTGAACCGGGTTGCGACACCTTGCCGAGCACCGGCAGCAGAGGTCCGGCCCTGATAGACCGGGGCCAGGCGGCGATGGTCATCACCGCGCCCCAGTGCCGCTGGTAGCGTCCGCGCCGCCACCGGCCATAGGCCGGGCGCAGGAGCCGGGAAAACGAACTAGGGAACCGGCACCGCCACACCACGACCACGGTCGATCCCGCCGGACGGAGCAAGGACCGGCCAGCCGACCGTCCGCCACAGCAACACCGGCGGCGAGACCAGAACCGGGCGGGTGGCGGACCAGGCGGAGCATCCCGGCCAGCCCGGGCCGCCTGGACGGAAACGATCAGCAAGAACGAGGTCCGGTAGATCGGCGACCGCCACAGCGGGACCGCGAACGGGTCAGGGTTGGGGACCTGGGCGATCTGATCGCCCGAGCACCGGGACGCGCGCCTCATCATCTGGCCTACGTCCCTGTCAGCGACGCGGCGGCGCGGCGGCGCAACTCGTCCAGGTAGGCGCGGGCCTCGCTGGCGGCCTGGGCGGCCTCGCTGGTGCCCAACTCGGCGGCGACCCGTTCCAACAGGCCGGTCTTGTGGGTGTGGTAGGTGATCAGCTCAGCCGGGCTAGCGCTGCCGAGCAGGTGGCGGGCCTGGTCGAGCAAAGCTGATATCTCGGCCGGGGTGACCCGGGCGGGCTGGGGGCCGGTCATGATAGGGGTGTCCCTTCTCGGGTGGTGCTCGGGGAGCGACGAAGGAAGCGCCCCGGCCGGTGTTCCAGCACCACCCGGGGCCGCCTGGCTACGAAGCAGCGGGCAGGGCGGGCAGGCCGCGCCAGGACCGCTCGACCTCCGCGGCATAGCGGGCCGCGGTGGCGGCCAGGTCCCGGGCGAACCGCACATGCCCGGCCTCCAGTCGCTCGGGAGGGTCAGCGTGACCACCAGCGCCGGCTCGCGCCAGGATCGACAGCAGCGGGGTCCGCGCCGGTAGGACTCCAGCTCGACGGCGGACCGCGTCCACCGGCACAGTGACGGTGGTATCCGCCGCGCCGTCATCAGGCCGCGTCCTTGGCATGCGCGGCCGGGCGGGCGGACTTCAGGCCAGTGGCGCGCAGCGAGTACGCGATCCGGCCCCGGTCATTGGCATACGGGGTGACCTGGAGGTTCTCGAACTCCACCGGCTCGAAGGGCTGGCGGGTCGGCGGGACCGGTATCCGGTCGGCCAGGATCTTGACCACCACCTCGCGGGAGCGGCCCGCCAGGGCCGGGTCGAGGTCGATGACCCGGCACTGCAACACCCGCTTGCCGGTCATCTTGTCCACGGCCGGGCTGCGGATCTGGGTCCCCTCGTCCTAGTCCTGCGCCTCGGTGATCGAGTCCGGCACCAGACAGCAGCCATGGGAGAACACCTGCGCCATGCTCACCGCGAAGCGGGAGCCGTTTCTCAGAGCCATCGCTCCTCCACATTCAGCCGCGGCACCTTGCCAACGGTAGCTCCAGTCGTCTACTCGTCTAGAGCTGTCACAACATGTATAGAGGAGTAGTGGAGGGTGGTCAAGAGCTAATGAGCGGGCAGATCGTATGTAAGCAAGTAAGCGTCTGCGGCCATGATGGTGTCGCAAACCTCAACAGCCCGACCGGTCACGTCGAACGCAGTACGCACCAGGCGGAACACCGGCACACCAGGCGACAGCGCCAGGACCCGGGCCTCTTCCGGGGGTGGGCATCCTGGCCGCTACGTCCTCAGTGAACCGTTCGAGCGTGTGCCCTTGCTCTTCGAGCCGGGCGTAGATGCCACCGGGGCCAGGGTTCGGGTCCGTGATCGGCGTTCCCTCGGCCAGGTCGGCCGGGATGTAGGACACGGCGGTCTCAACTGGCTTGCCGTCCAGAAGATACCGGCGGGAGCGCACTACGGCTCGGCCATCGGCAGGGAGACTAAGCCGGTCTGCGATCGCGGCAGGTGGCTGTTCGACCGTAACGGTGATCATGTCCACGGTCGGGGTTGCCGCTGCCTGGCTGGCCTCGGCAAGGAACGCCGCCTTGCCCTCCTTGCGATGACGCTGAGCAAACCGGTCCGAGGCCAGGCGTCGGACCGGGGGCCGCTGGCGAACGTAGACCCCACGCCCATGCTCAGCGGTGATCAGTCCTTCGTCCTGCAGGAGCTTCAGCGCGTTGCGCGCGGTCATCCTGGCCACGCCGTAGTGGTTCATCAGCTGCGCCTCAGAGGGCAGCTGGTCGCCTTGGTGCAACCGCTCCCGGCCTATCGCCGCACGCAGGTGATCGGCTATCTGTTTGTAGACGGCACGATCACTTGACGGGTCGATGGACTCGGTGAGCACACCACTGGTGCTCATCCGCGCACTCCTCAACTCGTGCACATGTCTATGTAGGTAGGCTACCCGGAGAGGTGATCACATGAACACCCCACGCCACTCCGTCAGCGTGGCGGCCGTCATTACCAACGACCGCGGGCAGGCGCTGCTCATCCAGCGGCGCGACAACAACCAGTGGG
>CAVYPM010000015.1:0-91119 GCA_963770375.1 uncultured Actinomycetes bacterium
CAGGGTGCGGGGGCCGTGCACGCCCTCGACGCGTTCCAGCTCGATGTCGCTGGTGGCCGACGGGCCGCTGATCCAGGTCAGGGGGCGGCCGGCGGTGGCGGCCAGCTGGGCCACGGCTTCGGGGACGAGCTCGACGACCTGATCGGCGTGGACGATGCACAGGTGGTAGTCGGGGACCAGCGTGATCGCGCGGCGGCCCTGGGCGGGGGAGGCGTCCAGGACGATCGTGCCGGTTTCGGCGATGGCGACCGCCGCGCCGGTGACCACGGCGTCCATGGCGTCCAGCGCGGCCGGGCCCAGGATCTCCGGCTGGCCGTCGACCGTGACCTCGGCGTCCGCGCTGGCCAGCAAGGCCGGATCCAGGCCGGGCGGCACCACGACCCGGCGCGCGCCGCGTTCGGCCAGGGCCGCGGCCACCTCGGCGGCCAGGCCGTCCGGCGCAGCACCGGCGGACGGTGGCGCGGTAGTCGGCTCAGCCGGTCCGCGAGCAGGTCCAGCCGCCCGGCCAGGTCCCGCTCACCCTGGGCCCGGTAGGCGGGTGCGCCACCGGGCAGGCCGGCCGGGGCCGCCGTCACGCCGGCGGCGGCGTTGGCCTGGCGGATGCGGGCCAGGACCTCGTCGCGGGCGGTCATGAGCCGCCCCGCTCCTGGCGCCACCACTGGCGGAACGTCTGCGCGGGCGGGACGGGGGCGTCGCGGGCCGACGTCCAGCCGGCCAGCGGGGGCGGCAGGCGGCGGATCCGGCCGCGGCGCCCGGCCAGGCGGCCCAGGCGGCCGGCCCGCTGGGCCGCGCGGAACCGGGCCGGACGCCCCATCACCCAGGCGGCGGCGGCCATGGTGACTGCTTCGGCGCTGGGGAGGCGGCGACCTCGCCGCGACTCCTCGACGTGCCGGGCGCGCAGCTCCACCAGGATCGACGGGATATCGATCCGCACCGGGCAGACCTCGTAGCAGGCGCCGCACAGGGACGAGGCGTACGGCAGCGACGCGTTCCGCTCCACCCCGGTGAGCTGCGGGGACAGCACCGCGCCGATCGGGCCGGGGTACACCGAGCCGTACGCGTGCCCGCCGGTCCGCTCGTACACCGGGCACACGTTCAGGCAGGCCGAGCACCGGATGCAGTGCAGCGCGGCCCGGCCGGTGCCGCTGGCCAGCGCGGCCGTCCGGCCGTTGTCCAGCAGCACCAGGTGCACCTGCTGCGGCCCGTCGCCGGGCGTCACCCCGGTCCACATCGAGGTGTAAGGATTCATCCGCTCGCCGGTCGAGGACCGCGGCAGCAGCTGCAGGAACACCGCCAGGTCCGCCCAGGACGGCAGCACCTTCTCGATGCCCATGACGGTGATCAGCGTGCGCGGCAGGGTCAGGCACATCCGCCCGTTGCCCTCGGACTCGACCACGCACAGCGTGCCGGTCTCGGCGATGGCGAAGTTCGCCCCGCTGATCCCCACCTGGGCGGACAGGAACTTGCGGCGCAGGTGGAGCCGTGCCGCCTCGGCCAGCGCGGCCGGGTCGTCGGTCAGCCCCGGGTCCACGTCGCCCATCTCGCGCAGGAAGATCTCCCGGATCTCGGCCCGGTTGCGGTGGATGGCCGGGACCAGGATGTGCGACGGCCGGTCCGCGCCGAGCTGGACGATCAGCTCGGCCAGGTCGGTCTCGTAGGCCGCAATCCCGTGCGCGGCCAGCGCGTCGTTCAGCCCGATCTCGTCGGTGGCCAGCGACTTGACCTTGACCACCTCGGTGGCCCCCGCGTCACGGACCAGCCCGGCCACGATCTCGTTGGCCTCGGCCGCGTCCCGGGCCCAGTGCACGGTCCCGCCGCGCGCGGTCACCTCGGCCTCCAGCCGCTCCAGGTGCTCGTCCAGCCGGGCCATCGTGGCCGTCTTGACGGCCTCGCCCGCGGCCCGCAGCTCCTCCCAGTCCGGCAGCTCGCCGACCACCCGGGCCCGCTTGGCCCGGATCGTCGAGGTGGCCCTGGCCAGGTTGGCCCGCAGCTGGCTGTCGGCCAGCGCCCGCCGGGCGGCGGCCGGGAACGCCTCGGCGCCCTGCAGGTGCCCGACCCCGGGCGGCGCCACCGGCGGCATCCCCAGGAACGTCATCGCGTGCTTCCCGTCCCGGCCCGGGTCGAGGCGAGGATCTCGGCCAGGTGCACGGTCCTGACCCCGGCCCGCAGCCGGGACAGCCCGCCGCCGATGTGCATCAGGCACGAGCTGTCCCCGGCGGTGCACACCTCCGCCCCGGTGGACAGCACGTGGCGCATCTTGTCGGCCAGCATCGCGGTCGAGGTGTCGGCGTTCTTCAGCGCGAACGTGCCGCCGAACCCGCAGCAGGCCACCGCCTCGGGCAGCTCCACCAGCGCCAGCCCGGCCACCTGGCGCAGCAGCCGCAGCGGCCGGTCGCCCACCCCCAGCACCCGCAGGCTGTGGCAGGTCGGGTGGTAGGTCACCCGGTGCGGGTAGTAGGCGCCCACGTCCTCCACGCCGAGCACGTCGGTCAGCAGCTCGGACAGTTCCCAGGTGCGGGCGGCCACCGCCGCGGCCCGGCGGGCCAGGGCCTCGTCACCGAGCCGGCGGGCCACCATCGCGTGCTGGTGCCGGACCGACCCGGCGCACGAACCCGACGGCACGACCACCGCGTCCGCGCCGGAGAACACCTCGACGTAGCGCCGGATCAGCGGCAGCGCCTCCCGCTGGTAGCCGGTGTTCACGTGCATCTGCCCGCAGCAGGCCTGCTCCGCCGGGAACTCGACCTGATGGCCGAGCCGCTCGAGCAGCGTCACCGTCGCCTTGCCCACCTGCGGGAACAGCGTGTCGGCCAGGCAGGTGACGAACAGCGAGATCCGCACGGGCTCAGCCCGCCGCCCCGCTGGCGGCGGCTGCCCCGTCCGCCGCGGGCGCCCCGTCCGCCGCAGCCACCGCGGCCTTCCTGGCCGCCCCGGACCGGCGGGACCGGCGCGGCTGCACCGAACTCGACCGGCGCACCACCAGATCCGGCTCGAACACCACCTGCCGGTGGCGGTGCGTTCCGTCGCCGAGCGCCTCCTCGATCAGCAGCTGGGCGGCGGCCCGGCCGAGCTGGTGCCGCGGCTGGCGCACCGACGACAGCGGCACCGCGGCCGCGGCCGCGAAGTCGACGTCGTCGTAGCCCACGATCGCGATGCTCTCCGGCACGCCGATCCGGTGCAGCGTCATCTCCTGGAGAACGCCCAGGGCCAGCAGGTCGTTGGCGCAGAACACCGCGGTCGGCCGGGTCGCCGCGGGCAGCGCGGCGATCTCCGCCCCGGCCCACTGTCCCGCCGCCACGTTCAGCGCGGGCGTCTCCACGACGAGCAGCTCCGCGGCGCTCGCGGCCGGACCGCTCCAGCGCCCGGATGGCCCCGTCCCGGCGGTCGGCCGCCTGCCGGATACTCATCGGGCCGCCGACGAAGGCGATCCGGGTGTGGCCGGTGTCGAGCAGGTGGGACACCGCCAGGTCGCCGCCGAGCACGTCGTCGACCGACACCGAGCACTGGCCCCGGGTCGGCGACCGGCTGTCGACCAGCACCACCGGCGTGCCGCGCCGCTGCACCCGGGCCAGCCGGGCGTCCGCGCCGGCCACCGGGGTGATCAGGATCCCCTGCACCCGGTGCTCCTCCAGCACCTCCAGGTACCGGGATTCCTTGGCCTTCTGGTCGTCGGTGTTGCACAGGATCACGGCGAGGCCGGCCTCGCTGGCCGCGTCCTCCACCCCGCGGGCCACGTCGGTGAAGAACGGGTTGGCCACGTCCAGCACGACCAGGCCGATGGTCCGGCTGCGGCCGGCCCTCAGCTGGCGGGCGGACTCGTTCCTGATGAACCCCAGTTCCTTGATCGCCGCCTGGACCCGCGCCCGGGTCCGTTCGGCCACCACCTCGGGGTGGTTCAGCACGTTGGAGACCGTGCCGAGGGATACGCCGGCGAGGGCTGCGACCTCCCTGATACTGACCGGCGTGTTCGCCACATCTCCTCCTGAGCGGTCAGTCTCGGGTGGGGCGTCGGCCCACGTCAACCTAGATCAGCGCGAGTAAAGCAGCGCCGCGACAGGCGCGGGAGCAGCAGGTAACGATTCGGGCATCCGGCCAGGCCCCTATTGACAGGACCGGGGCTTAGCTCGAAACTTCTGCTCATAACTTTGAAACGTTATATCACGTGCTCCCGGCAAACAACACTGGTGCTCCTGCTCCGGCATCCCGTCCCAGGTGCTCCGCTGGCCGCCACCCGATCGGGGCGAGCCCCCATCCCGACCAGGAGAGGAGAACGCACCGGTGACCGCTGGCGATGGCCCCCGCGGCATCCCGCCGGACGACCGGCCGGCCCCGCCCGGCGCGCCCGGCGCCTCCCCGGCCGGGGCCCAGGAACATTCGCCGCAGGAAGCCGCGGCCGGCGCCCAGGGCGCTGACCAGGCCGGCGCCGCGGCCGGGCCGCCGGACGGCAGGCGGCCCGCGCCAGCGGAGGGGCAGCGCCCCGTGCGGAAGTACCGACCGTGACCCTGCGCCACGTCGCCAAGGCTTTCGGCGCCGTCCGCGCGGTCATCGACGGGACGATCGACCTGTACGCCGGCGAGGCGCACGCGCTGCTCGGCGAGAACGGCGCCGGCAAGTCCACGATGGTGAAGATCCTGGCCGGCGTGCACGAGCCCGACGAGGGCGAGGTTCTCCTCGACGGCCACCCGGTCACCCTGGCCAGCCCGGCCGCCGCCCGCGACGCCGGCATCGCGGTCATCTACCAGGAACCGACCCTGTTCCCCGACCTGTCCGTGGCCGAGAACATCTTCATGGGCCGCCAGCCGCTGGTGGCCGGCCGGCGCATCGACCGGCGCCGGATGCTGGCCACCGCCGCCGCCCTGTTCGGCCGCCTCGGCGTCCGCCTCGACCCGGGCCGGATCTGCCGCGGCCTGTCCATCGCCGACCAGCAGCTGGTCGAGATCGCCAAGGCGCTGTCCCTGGAGGCCAGGGTCATCGTGATGGACGAGCCGACCGCCGCGCTGTCCGCCGCCGAGGTGGCCCGGCTGTTCGAGGTCGTGCGCACGCTGCGGGCCGGCGGGTCGGCCGTGCTGTTCATCTCGCACCGGCTGGAAGAGGTGTTCGAGATCTGCCAGCGGGTCACCGTCATGCGCGACGGGCGGCACGTGCTGACCAGCGAGCTCGAGGGGATGACCACCGACGACCTGGTCCGCGCAATGGTCGGCCGGCCGATGGCGGAGCGGACCGCGGGGGAGCGCAGCGCCCCCGGCGACATGATCCTGACCGTCGAGCGGCTCACCCGCGAGGGCGTGTTCACCGACGTGTCGCTGCAGGTCAGGGCGGGGGAGATCGTCGCCCTGGCCGGCCTGGTCGGCTCCGGCCGCAGCGAGGTCGCCCGGGCCGTGTTCGGCGTCGACCGCTACGACGCGGGCCGGGTCGTGGTCCGCGACCGTGAGCTGAGGCGGGCGTCGCCGACCGCGGCCATGGCCGCCGGGATCGGCTTCGTGCCCGAGGACCGGCGCCAGCAGGGCCTGGTCATGGACATGTCGGTGCAGCAGAACGTGGCGCTGGCCTCGCTGGGCCGGCTGCGGAAGGGCGGCCTGGTCCGCTCCGCGGCCGAGCGGGCGTTCGCCAGCGACTGGGCGGTCCGGCTCAACCTCAAGTACGGCCGGCTCACCGACCCCGTCCTCCAGCTGTCCGGCGGCAACCAGCAGAAGGTCGTGCTGGCCAAGTGGCTGGGCCGCAGCCCGGCCCTGCTCATCGTGGACGAGCCGACCCGCGGGATCGACATCGCGACCAAGGCGGAGGTCCACCGGCTGCTCGTCCAGCTGGCCGCGGAAGGCGTCGCGATCCTGGTGATCTCCTCCGAGCTGCCCGAGGTGCTGCACATCGGCGACCGGATCCTGGTCATGCGCGAGGGCCGGCTGACCGCGGAGCTGCGGCACGAGGACGCCACCGAGGAGAAGATCATGGCCGCGGCCACCGGCCAGCTGCCGGAGCAGGCCTCATGACCACCACCGTGACCGGGCGGGTCGACTCCGCGGGCGCTCCCGCGGCGGGCGGCTCCCGCAAGCTCACCGAGCGGGTGTTCCGGATCCGCGAGTCCGGCATCATCGCCGTGTTCGTGGTGTTCGTCGCGGTCACCACGGCCATCCAGCCGTCGTTCCTGAACGAGCAGAACATCCAGTTCCTGCTGATCAACACCACCGTGTTCGCGCTGCTCGCGCTGGGCGAGACGATGGTGGTGGTCAGCCGCAACGTGGACCTGTCGATCGGTTCCGTGCTCGGCCTGACCGCCTTCGTGTGCGGCGGGCTGTTCGGCGACCACCCGGGGATCCCGGTCCCGCTGGTCTTCCTGATCGGCCTGGGCATCGGCCTGGCCTGCGGCCTGGGCAACGGGCTGATGGTGGCCATCGGCCGGGTCCCGAGCCTGGTCGTCACGCTGGCCACGCTGTACATCATCCGCGGCATCGACATCCTGCTCGTCGGCGGCACGCAGGTGAACGCCCAGACCCTGCCGAACGCCTTCACCGACATCCCGCGGGTGAACGTGGCCGGGGTCCCGTACCTGGCCATCGCGGTCGCCGTGGTGATCGGCCTCGGTGCCTACTACCTGCGCTCCTACCGGTCCGGGCGGGAGCTGTACGCGATCGGCTCCAGCCCGGACGCGGCCCGGCTGGCCGGCATCCCGGTCGGCCGCCGGGTGCTCACCGCGTTCGCGGTCAGCGGCGCGATCGCCGGGGTGGCCGGCGTGCTGTGGGCCGCGCAGTACCAGACCGTCGACTCCAGCGCGGGCACCGGCTACGAGCTGACCGTCATCTCGGCCGTCGTCGTCGGCGGCGTGGCGATCTTCGGCGGCAGCGGCAGCGCGGTCGGGGCGGCGGTCGGCGCCCTGCTGCTCTCCGCCATCAACTCGGCCCTGAACGTGCTGGGGATCTCCTCCCTGTGGCTGGAGGCCATCTCGGGCTTCCTGCTGCTGGTGGCGATCACGCTCGACCGGGTGATCTCGGTACGGCTGCAGGCGGCCCTGCGACGAAGGAGCTCCGGCGTTGGCACCTGACCTGACCACCACCACGCCGCCGGGCGGCGGCGGGCCGCCGGCCGGCGGGGCCGGCTCGGGCCCGCGGCGCACGCCACGCTGCGCTGGGAGAGCGGCCTCGTGCTGCTCATCATCGCCATCGTGATCTTCGGCGCGGCGTCCTCGCCGCAGTTCCTGACCTCGGGGAACTTCTTCAACACCGGGGTCACGTCGGGCGAGATCGCGATCATGGCGCTGCCCATGACGCTGATCGTCATCAGCGGCGAGATCGACCTGTCGGTGGCGTCGATCCTGGGCCTGTCCAGCGCGCTGCTCGGCTTCCTGTGGGCCAGGCACTGGCCGATGCTGGCCATCTTCCTGGCCGTCGCGCTGGCCGGGATCCTGGCCGGGCTGATCAACGGCCTGCTGGTGACCCGGGTAGGGCTGCCCTCGCTGGCGGTGACGATCGGCACCCTGGCCCTGTACCGCGGGGTGGCGCTGATCCTGCTCGGCCCGAACACGGTGTCCGACTTCCCGTTCCGGTACACCAGCATCGGCGTCAACCCGCTGCCCGGCACCCAGATCCCCTGGAACGTTGCGATCTTTGCGGTGCTCGCGGTGATCTTCGCGGTCGTGCTGCACTTCACCGCCACCGGCCGGTCGATCTACGCGATGGGCGCGAGCCCGGAGGCGGCGACGTTCTCCGGCATCCGGGTCAAGCGGGTCAAGACGTCGCTGTTCGTGGTGTCCGGTCTCGTCTGCTCGCTGGCCGGCGTGCTGTGGACGTTCCGGCTGGCCACCGCGGTGCAGAACAACGGCCTCGGCGAGGAACTGGCGGTGGTCGCCGTCGTGCTGCTCGGCGGGGTGTCGATCTTCGGCGGCAAGGGCTCGCTGGGGGGCGTGGTGCTGGCCGTGGTGGCCTTCACCGCCCTGCAGAACGCGCTGCTGCTGACGAACTTCAACCAGGAGGCGACCGGCATCGTCATCGGCGCGCTGCTGCTGGTCAGCGTGTTCGCCCCGAACCTGGCGGCGCTGCGCGGCGGGCGGCTGCCGCGCTGGGTCCGCGGCCGGGCGCGCCGTGGCGGCCCCGGCGGCCCGGCCGCACCAGCCGTGGACGGAGCTTGAGCTATGCGTTTCCGGTGTTGCCCTTGCCCGACAAGGAATTGAAAGGATTCACGTCATGAGACACTCAAAGAAGAGAATCTTCTCTGTCCCGGCTGTGTTTCTGGCCGCGTGCGTCACCCTGGCGGCCTGCGGCTCGTCCGGGGGCGGTTCGGCCTCGTCCGGGTCATCGGGATCGTCGGGCGCCAGCGGGGGATCGCAAGCCGGCGGGCTGAAGACGGGCCTCAGCGCCTACGTCATCCCCAAGCTGCTCGGCGCGCAGTACTTCACGGTCGCGGACACCGCCAAGTTCGGCGGGGCGATCGCCGCGCTGCAGCAACTGGGCGAGACCGGCACCGAGACCAGCGGCACGGCCGCCACCCCGGCGTCGGAGATCCCGGCCATCCAGGCCGCGATCACGAAGGGGGCCAACATCCTGATCGTGTCGGCCACCGACCCGACCGCGCTGTGCCCGACGCTGCAGTCGGCCATGTCCAAGGGCATCACCGTGGTGACCTATGACTCCGACGCGCCGACCTGCCGGAACCTGTTCGTCAACCAGGCGGACACCACCGCCATCGGGGTCAAGCAGGTGGACCTGATCGCCAAGGAGATTCGTGGCAGCGGCGACATCGGCATCGTCTCGGCCGCGGCCTCGGCCACGAACCAGAACGCCTGGATCGCGGCCATGAAGCAGGAGCTGAAGAAGTTCCCGAAGGTCCACCTGGTGGCCACGGTCTACGGGAACGACGACCCGACCACCGCGACGCAGGTCACTCAGGGCCTGCTGCAGCGCTACCCCAACCTGAAGGGCATCATTGCGCCGACGTCGGTGGGCATCGTCTCCGCCGCGCAGGTCGTCTCCTCGTCCAAGTACAAGGGCAAGGTGCTCGTGACCGGGCTCGGCACGCCGGAATCCATGAAGAAGTACGTGGCCAACGGCGTCGCCCCGGCCTTCTTCCTGTGGAACCCGGCGGACCTCGGCTACCTGGCCGCCTACGCCGCGGTGAACTACGCGTCCAAGAAGATCACCAGCGCGCAGGGCCAGACGTTCACGGCCGGCAAGCTCGGCACATACACGGTCGGCGCGGACAGCACGATCCTGCTCGGCCCGCCGTTTGAGTTCAACGCCTCCAACATCGACCAGTATCACTTCTGACCGGTGAGCGGTGGTCCCGGCCGGGGCGTCCGGCCGGGACCCACCGCGAGCCTCGCGCGCACAGGCGACTCGCGCGCAGACGAGAGGACCGAGATGGAGCGAGTGTGCTTCCTGGCCCGGGTACGGCCCGGCCGGCTCGACGAGTACCGGGCCCGGCACGAGGCCGTCTGGCCGGAGATGCGGGACGCGCTGCGGGCAGCGGGCTGGGGCAACTACTCGCTGTTCCTGACCGGCGAGGGCCTCCTCGTCGGTTACCTGGAGACCGGCGACTTCGCCGCGGCGCAGAAGCGGATGGCGGGCACCGCCGTCAACGAGCGCTGGCAGGCGGAGATGGCCCCCTACTTTGAGGATCTCGACGGGGCCCGCCCGGACGAGGGCTTCCGGCGGATCGACGAGATCTTCCACCTGGACTGACCGACTGGACTGGCCGAGCCGAGCGCGCACCCTGCCCCGTGCCGCGCCGGGTCCCGAGCCGGATGAGAGCTGCTGCTGGAGATGACGAGAGATGCCTGACCTGAGCGCCGTGAAGAAGGCCCTGGAAGCGCAGCGGATCGAGCTGCCGTCCTGGGCGTTCGGGAACACCGGGACCCGCTTCAAGGTGTTCGCCAAGCCCGGGACGCCCCGGACCCCGCAGGAGAAGATCGACGACGCCGCGCAGGTGCACCGGTTCACCGGCGTCGCGCCGAGCGTCGCCGTGCACATCCCGTGGGACAAGGTGGACGACTACGCCGGGCTGGCCGCGTACGCGCGGGACCAGGGGGTGGCGGTCGGTACCGTCAACGCCAACGTGTTCCAGGACGACGACTACATGCTGGGGTCGGTCTGCAACCCGGACCCGCGGGTGCGGCACAAGGCCCTGGACCACCTGCTGGAGTGCGTCGGCATCATGGACGCCACCGGCTCGCAGGACCTCAAGCTGTGGTTCGCGGACGGGACGAACTACCCCGGGCAGGACTCCATCACGGCGCGGCAGGAGCGGCTGGCCGAGGCGCTGGACGCGGTCTACCAGCGGCTGTCCGGCGGTCAGCGGCTGATCCTGGAGTACAAGCTGTTCGAGCCGTCGTTCTACACGACCGACGTGCCGGACTGGGGCACCGCGTACATCCACTGCGTTCGGCTTGGTGACCGGGCCAAGGTCTGCGTGGACACCGGGCACCACGCGCCGGGCACGAACATCGAGTTCATTGTTTCCGTGCTGCTGCGGGCCGGGAAGCTGGGTGCGTTCGACTTCAACTCGCGCTTCTACGCGGACGACGACCTGATGGTGGGCGCGGCCGACCCGTTCCAGCTGTTCCGCATCCTGCACGAGGTGGCCGCCGGGGGCGGGTTCGACCCGGCGGCGGGCATCTCGTTCATGCTGGACCAGTGCCACAACATCGAGCCGATGATCCCGGCGCAGATCCGCTCGGTGATGAACGTGCAGGAGGCTACGGCCAAGGTGCTGCTGGTCGACACCGCGGCGCTGGCTGCGGCCCAGCGGGCCGGGGACGTGCTCGGGGCCAACGCGGTGCTGATGGACGCGTTCAGCACCGACGTCCGCCCGCTGCTCGCCGGGCTGCGGGCCGATCAGGGGCTGGACCCGGATCCGGTCGCGGCCTACCACCGGTCCGGGTACGCCGAGCACATCGTCGCCACCCGGATCGGCGGCACCCCGGCCAGCTGGGGCACCTAGAGACGTACGCCCCCGCACCTACCCGCACCGCACCCACCCGCGCCGCACAGCCGCAGAAGGGAACGCCACGTTATGTCCGGGCAGCCAGACGTCGTCACCGGCCTGCTGGCCCGCAGCAACCGGCTCGGGTCCGACCCGCGCAACACGAACTACGCGGGCGGCAACACCTCCGCCAAGGGACTGGCCGCCGACCCGGTGACCGGCGACCACGTGGAGCTGCTGTGGGTCAAGGGCTCCGGCGGTGACCTGGGCACGCTGACCGCGCCCGGGCTGGCCGTGCTCCGGCTGGACCGGCTCCGGGCGCTGACCGGCGTGTACCCCGGCGCCGGCCGGGAGGACGAGATGGTGGCCGCGTTCGACTACTGCCTGCACGGCAAGGGCGGCGCCGCGCCGTCCATCGACACCGCCATGCACGGCCTGGTGGACGCGGCGCACGTGGACCACCTGCACCCGGACTCCGGGATCGCGCTGGCCACCGCGGCCGACGGCGAGGCGCTGACCCGGGACTGCTTCGGCGACCGGGTGCTCTGGGTGCCGTGGCGCCGGCCCGGCTTCCAGCTGGGCCTGGACATCGCCGCGGTGGCCAGGGACAACCGCCACGCCATCGGGGTCATCCTGGGCGGGCACGGGATCACCGCCTGGGGCGCGACCAGCGACGAGTGCGAGGCCCGGTCGCTGGAGATCATCGCCACCGCGCAGCGCTACCTGGAGAAGCACGGCTCGGCCGAGCCGTTCGGCCCGGTGCTGCCCGGCTACGAGCCGCTGCCCGAGGCCGAGCGGCACGCCCGGGCCGCGCTGCTGGCCCCGGTGCTCCGCGGCCTGGCCAGCACCGATCTGGCCAGCACCGGTCTGGCCGGCACGGGTCACCTCAGGCCGGCCACTTCACCGACGCGCCGGCCGTGCTGGACTTCCTGGCCCGGGCCAGGCACCCGGCGCTGGCCGCGCAGGGCACCTCCTGCCCCGACCACTTCCTGCGGACCAAGGTGCGGCCGCTGGTCCTCGACCTGCCGCCGTCCGCGCCGCTGGACCAGGCGGTCAGCCGGCTGCGCGAGCTGCACGCCGCCTACCGGGACGACTACCGGGCCTACTACGAGCGGCACGCCGGGCCGGACACGCCGCCGATGCGCGGGGCCGACCCGGC
Organism: uncultured Actinomycetes bacterium; assembly: GCA_963770375.1. Classification (GTDB taxonomy): domain Bacteria; phylum Actinomycetota; class Actinomycetes; order Streptosporangiales; family Streptosporangiaceae; genus DASVBE01. Next base: position 12,068 of record CAVYPM010000015.1, read on the forward strand.
GATCGTCCTGGTGCCCGGCGTGGGCATGTTCAGCTTCGGGCCGGACAAGCAGACCGCACGGGTTGCCGCGGAGTTCTACCTCAACGCGGTGAACGTGATGCGCGGCGCAGAATCCGTATCCCGTTATTCCCCCATCCCGGAGAGCGAGAAGTTCCGCATCGAGTACTGGGCCCTGGAGGAAGCCAAGCTTCGGCGGCGCCCCAGGCCGCGGCCACTGGCCGGGCGGGTGGCGCTGGTCACCGGGGCCGGGTCGGGAATCGGCCGGGCGATCGCCGGGCGGCTGGCCGCCGAGGGCGCGTGCGTGGTGGTCGCCGACCGTGACGCCGCGGCCGCCGGGAAGGTGGCCGAGTCGATCGGGGCGGGCCAGCTGCAGGCCGCCGACGCCGCCGTGGCGGTGACCGCCGACGTGACCAGCGAGGCGGAGGTCGCCGCGGCGTTCGCGGCGGCCGCGCTGGCCTTCGGCGGCGTGGACCTGGTCGTCAGCAACGCCGGGCTGTCGGTCTCCAGGGCGCTGCTGGACACCACCCTGGCCGACTGGGACCTGCAGCACGACGTAATGGCCCGCGGCTCGTTCCTGGTCGCCCGCGAGGCCGCCCGGCTCATGCAGGCCCAGGGGCAGGGCGGCGACATCATCTACATCTGCAGCAAGAACGCGGTGTTCGCGGGGCCGGACAACGTGGCCTACGGGGCCGCCAAGGCGGACCAGGCGCATCAGGTCCGGCTGCTCGCCGCCGAGCTCGGCGGGCACGGCATCCGGGTGAACGGCATCAACCCGGACGGGGTGGTCCGCGGGTCCGGCATCTTCGCGGGCGGCTGGGGCGCCCAGCGGGCCGCGGTGTACGGGGTGCCCGAGGAGGAGCTCGGTGCCTTCTACGCGCAGCGGACGCTGCTGAAGAAGGAGGTGCTGCCGGAGCATGTGGCCGCCGCGGTCATCGCGCTGACCGCCGGGGACCTTACGCTGACCACCGGTTTGCATATCCCGGTGGACGCCGGGGTGGCGGCGGCGTTCCTCCGCTGAGGAGGCCGCGCCGGCGGAGAAGGGAGGCCTGGTGAGCCAGATCACCACGGTCGCCGCCGCCGATCTCGGCGCGTCCAGCGGCCGGGTGATGACCGGCCGGGTCGGGGCAGACCGGCTCGAGCTGCGCGAGGTGCACCGCTTCCCGAACCGGCCGGTCGCGGTGCTGGGCACGCTGCACTGGGACATCCTGCGGCTGTACGCGGACCTACTGGACGGCCTGGCCGCGGCGGCCAAGGACGGGAAGCTGGCCAGCGTCGGCATCGACTCATGGGGAGTGGATTACGGTTTGCTCGGCGCGGGCGGGGCCCTGCTCGGTAATCCGGTGCACTACCGGGACGCCAGGACCAACGGGGTGCTGGACCAGGTCCTCGCCGCGGTCCCGGCCGCGGAGCTGTACGACGTGACCGGTGTCCAATTGCTGCAGATCAACACGGCCTGCCAGCTGGTGGCCGCGTCCCGGGCCGGGCAGCTGGACGGCGCGGCGACGCATGCTGCTGATCCCCGACCTGCTGGCGTACTGGCTGACCGGCGAGGCCGGGGCGGAGCTGACCAACGCGTCGACCACGCAGCTGTACGACCCGCGGGCCGGGTCCTGGGCCTGGGACGTGATCGGGCGGCTGGGCCTGCCGCGGGGGCTGTTCCCGCCGCTGCGCCAGCCCGGCACGGTGACCGGGCCGCTGCGGCCGGAACTGGCCGCCGAACCGGGCCTGGCCGGCCTGGCCGGGCGGCTGCCGGTGATCGCGGTGGGGTCGCACGACACGGCGTCCGCGGTGGTAGGGGTGCCCGCGGCGGGCCGGGACTTCGCGTACATCTCGTGCGGCACCTGGTCGCTGGTCGGCGTCGAGCTGGACCGGCCGGTGCTGACCGAGGCCAGCCGGGCGGCCAACTTCGCCAACGAGACCGGCGTCGACGGCACGATCCGCTACCTGCGCAACGTGATGGGCCTGTGGCTGCTGCAGGAATCGCTGCGGACCTGGTCCGGCGCGGGCGTTTCGGCCGATCTCGGTGCGCTGCTGGCCGCCGCGGCGCGCGAGGAGCCGCTGGGCGTCGTGATCGATCCCGACGACCCGGCGTTCCTGCCGCCCGGGGACATGCCCGCGCGGATCGCCGCGGCGGCCCGGCGGTCCGGCCAGCGGCCGCCGGACGGTCCCGCGGCCACGGTCCGGTGCATCCTGGACAGCCTGGCCCTGGCCTACCGGCGGGCCATTGCCCAGGTCCAGGAGCTGTCCGGCGTTTCGGCCGCGGTGGTGCACATGGTGGGCGGCGGAGCCCGCAACGACCTGCTGCTCCAGCTCACCGCCGACGCCTGCGGGCTGCCCGTGGTGGCCGGCCCGGTCGAGGCCGCGGCGCTGGGCAACGTCCTGGTCCAGGCCCGGGCCCTCGGCGCCGGCCCGGCTGACCTGGCCGGGATGCGTGCCCTGCTGCGGGCGACCCAGCCGCTGCGCCGCTTCGAGCCGTCAGGAAGCGCGGCGGTATGGGACGCCGCGGCCCGCCGTATCCGGGAATGACTTTGAAGTGCCCGCTGGGGGAACCTATCCAGTGGCCTTTATTCCGAGAAGAAACGGCAGCGATGACTGAAACTGACCGGGCCGATGAGGCCCAGATACCGGGTGAGTCGGTATACGCGGTGGAGCCGGGCCCGGGGGAGCGGCCGGTGGTCCTCACCTACGACGACGGGCCGGAGCCCGGCGGCACCGATGTGGTGCTGAAGGTCCTCGCCGAGCACGGGGTGACCGCGACGTTCTTCGTCCTGCTGTCCCGGACCCGGCGGTATCCGGGGCTGCTGTCCGAGGTGCTCGCCGCGGGGCACGAGATCGGGCTGCACGGCGTCGATCACCAGCGGCTCACCACACTGGACCCGGCGCACGTCGCGCAGCGGACCGCGGACGCGCGGCATGAGCTGGAGGACGCGATCGGCCGGGAGGTGCGGTGGTTCCGCCCGCCCTACGGCGGCCAGTCGGCCGGGACCTGGCGGGCCATCTGCGGGACCGGGCTGACCCCGGTGGTGTGGACGGCCGACCTGCGCGACTGGATGGAGATCACGGACGACGAGCGGCTGTCCGGCGTGCGCGAGCTGACCCAGCCGGGCGCGATCATCCTGGCCCACGACGGGTTCGCCACCGCGGCCGACGGGGCCGCGGACGGCGACCCGCCGCACATCGACCGGGCCCGGCTCAGCCAGGGGCTGATCGGCATCTGCCAGGCGAAGGAATTCACCGCCAGCAGCCTCGGCCAGGCGCTGGCCGCCGGCCAGCTCGCGACACGGGTCTGGCTGGACTGACCCCGCGGCGCCGCGGCATCCCGGACTGTCCCGCAGGACCGCCATGTCTGGACGTACGGCCCTATAGGCGGTCACACTGGGACTTCAAGGGGTTTCACCGGTGCGATGGGGACGGCTGGTGTGATCGGGGTCTTGGGGGTTTCCGATGGCGTTTTCGTGCCGGAACTGCGGAAAGCCACAGAACAGGCCGGGCCTGAAGTTCTGCCCGGATTGCGGCCAGCCGATCAGCGGGGCGGTGCTCCCCGGTACTTACCAGGGCGCAGCGGCCAGCGGACCGCCAGGCCCGCGCCGCGTGGGGCTGTTAGCCACGCTGATGGTCACGGCTATCGCCGTGGCCGGGGGAGCCGGGGCCGCAGTCGGGCTGCTCCGGAGCCCGCCGGCCCCGGCCCGGCTCACCACACAGGCGGCACCCGCGCCCGCGCTGAGCGCGCAGCCGCGGACCAGGCCGGCCAGGGCCGCGGTCACCACACCGCCGCCGCACCCGGCCAGCCCCGCGCCGGCGGCCAGCTCTACGCCGGCGGTCAGCACCAGCCCGTCCGAGACCGGTGAGCTGCAGCAGCTCGCCGCCGCGGTGCGGCAGAGCTCGGCCGCCCGGAGCATCACGGTGAACGCCACCGGCGGCGTCGCGACCTGCACGATCGGCACCGGCGCCGGGATCGCGATGATGAACCAGTCGATCCGCACCAGGAGGGCCGCCCTCGGCGAGGTGAGCAGCCTTTCCGGCGATTCCGTGCCGGGCGGGCCGGCGCTGATCAGCAATCTGGTCCGGGCCATGAACTACTCGATCTCCGCGGACCACCGCTTCATCGCCTGGATGCGGCACGCCGGGTCCGCGGGAACCTGCCCGGCCCAGCAGAACGGCGACCCGGCCTGGGACGCCGGCCTGCGGCTCTCGGAACTGGCGATGAACGAGAAGTACCAGTTCGTGGGCGCATGGAACCCGCTGGCGGCCCAGTTCGGCCTGCCGACCTACAGCGCGCTCAACGTCTAGGGAAAGCACCGACGGACATGGCGAAGTTTGCCCGGCGGGCGCAGGCCGGCAGGGCGACCGTCACCGGGAGCACCGCCGGCGATACCGGCGCCGGCGATACCACCGCCGGCGGCCCCGCCACCCCCGTGCAGCTTCAGATGGCCGGCGACACCGCCCAGGTCCATGACCTCACCGAACTGCGGCCCCAGGAGATCCCCGTCCTCCGCACGCTGCGCGAGCCCGAGCCGGTCGGCCGGGCGGCGATCGTCGGCCAGGTCGCCGCGCAGCTGCGGGCGCAGACCAGCGTCCAGCTCTACGGGCCAGGCCGGCATCGGGAAGAAGGCCATCGCCCGGGCGGTGATCCGCGAGCTCAGCCGCGACGCGGTCCGCGGCGTCGAGCTGCGGCCGCGGCTCAGCCAGGAAAACACCCTGACCACGGTCTGCGAACAGCTGGCCGGCGTGTTCTTCCACGTCAATGTGGCCAGCCCAGCGGAAGAGCAGCTCTGCGGCGGCGGCCCGCGGGATCGCCGCGCTGGTCGTGATCTGTGACTGCGAGCTGCCCGCCAGCCAGGTCGCCCGGCTGCTGGCCACCTTTCCCGGCTGTGTTTTCCTGCTGACCTCGCAGCACCTCACGATCGGCCGGGCCGGGGCGGCCCGCCAGATCGAGCCGCTGGACCGGCGGTCGGCGCTGACCCTGGTGACCCAGGAACTCGGCCATGACACGGCGGGCCTGCAGCAGGCGCAGGCCGAGCAGGCCTGCGACCTGGCCGCGGGCCAGGTCCAGCGGCTCCTGCTGTACGCGGCGTTCCTGCGGAGCACCGAGTGGTGGCCCGGCCACCGGCCGCTGCCCGAGCTGACCGTCGCCGAGGTGGCCACGGTGCTCGCGGGCGGCCTGTCCGAGCCCGCCCGCCAGGTGCTGGTGGCGCTGGCTACCTTCGGCGCGGGCGTGCCCCCCGACCTCTTCGCGGCGGTGGCCGGGATGGCGCCGCTGCGGCCGGGCGGGGACCTCGCCGTCGCCGCCGAGCTGCTGACCGCCCGGCTGGTCACCGAGCAGGGCAGCGAGATCAGCATTACCGCGGACGCGAACGCCGCCGTGCGGGCCACCTGGCCGCCCGCCAGCGCGCAGATCGCGGCCCAGCGCCTGCTGCCGCTGCTGGTCTCCGGCGACGCGGCGCGGCCGGTCAGCGCGGACCTGCTGGTGGCCGTGGCCCGGCAGCTCGCCGGCCGCAGCGAGGACGCGCAGCTCGCCACCCGGTTCATCCGGGCCGCGGCCCCGGCCGCGATGCGGGCCCGGCAGACCCGGGCCTGGGTCCAGCTGACCGCGCTGGGCCTGCGCGAGGCGAGGGCCGCCGGCAGCCAGCCGGACCTGGAGTACTTCCTGCAGGAAGAGCACACCCGGGCGCTGTTCGAGGGCGACCGGGCGGCCGCCGCGGCGGCGATCCTCGAGCTGCAGAGCCTGCCGGGCGCGGCACCGCCGCCCGGCCAGGCCCGCCGGCCGCGGGGCCGGGTGCGGCGCTGGCTCGGTGCGCACTCCGCGGCCCAGATCGGCGTGCTGACCGCCATCACTGCCGTTCTGGCCGCCGGCGCCTTCGTGGCCTCGTACAAGGTCGCCACCGTGCACTTTGGCGGCCCGGCAGCCCAGCTCACCGGCAGCCAGCTCGAAGCAGCCCTGCTCCCGCAATCGGACTTTTTCCGCGGGCGCGCCGGGCGCACCGGGCGCACCGGTCGCAGCGGGACCATACCGGCCGACAATTTCAGCACCGGCGGTTCCCTGGTTGCCGGTAACCCGGCGGCCGGGCGCATATCGTGCCAGCTCTTCGGCGCCCGGATGGACAATTCCCGCGCCCGCCAGAAGGCCAGCAAACTGGGCCTGACGGCGGCTGTCCGCCGGGTGGACGTGACGCCCGCGGCCGCCACCGATTCGGAGAGTTCCGGCGCCTACGGCGACTACCAGGAGATCTACCAGCGACCTGAGCCAGCCCGGGCCAGGGACTTCTTCCTGGACATCCAGCCCTGCGCGTCGCGGCCACCCGGATCCGCGGTTCGCTCCAGCGGGATCACGCACCTTTCCGTGGGCGGCGACCCGGCCTTTACCTATACGCTGACCGAGGTATCCGGCAAGTCACAGCTGGTGACCGTGGAAAGGGTCCTGATCGCTCTCGACGGGCCTGACGTATTCCAGCTCGCCCTTCAGGTGAGCCACCTTCCCCGCAGCGCCTTGCCGTCGCTCGCCGAGCAGGAGCAGCTGATGCTCAAGCTGATCGAGAACGTCCGCACGGCCTAGCAGGCTGGCGCGGCGCCCTCCGCCGGCCTCCGCCGGGATCTTGACGGGGCGTCTCCCGAGCTGATTGGATCCAATCCAGGCTCACCCGGGCCAATTGACCCGGCTAAGAGGCGCCTGCGCAGCGAAGGTGGATCCAGATGCCCGAGGAAGCGGCTCCGGCCGATGTCCCGCTCACAGAGCTGGTACGGCAGGCTCTGCGCGACGACATCGTCTGCGGACGGCTGCGCCCGGGCGAGCGGATCGTCCAGGACAGCGTGGCCAAGCGGTTCGGCACGAGCCGGATCCCGGTGCGCGAGGCGCTCCGGCACCTGGCCAGCGAGGGCCTGGTCACGCTCGCCCCGGACGTGGGGGCGCGGGTCGCCAGGCTCAACCCCGGCGAGCTCATCGAGGTCTACCTGATGCGCGAGGCGCTGGAGCCGATCGCCGTCGCGCAGAGCGTCCCGCTCATCGACGAGGACATCATCGCCGAGATGCGCAGCCTCAACGAGGAGGGCGAGGAACGCGCCGCGGCCGGGGACATGACGGGCTTCCTGGACCTGGACCGGCGCTTCCACGAGCTGACGTTCTCCGGCGCCGAGCTGCCCCGGCTGCGAAGGGTCATCGACAGCCTGGCCGACACCACCACGCAGTACCGCCGCGTCTACTCGCTGCTGCCGGACCGGCTGGCGATCTCGCACGCGGAGCACCGGCTGCTGATCGACGCCTTCGAGCGGCGGGCCCCGGACGACGCGGCCGCCGTGCACCGGCTGCACACCAGCCGGACCCGGGACGGGCTGACGCACCGGCCGGAGATCTTCGCCGACCCCGACCCCGAAGCCACCAAGGGCGAGCACAGGAGCCGATGACGAGTGACGACTACGCAGGTCCCGATCGCAGAGGCCTACCTAGCCAGGACCCCGGCCTCCGAGGCCATGATGCGCCGCGCGCAAGAGGCCATGCCCGGCGGCAGCACCCGCACGGTCGGCTGGTTCCCGCCGTACCCGGTGGTGTTCGACCACGGTGACGGGCCGTTCCTGTACGACCTCGACGGCCACGACTACGTCGACCTGTTCGGCAACGGGCTCAGCCTGATCCACGGCCACTGCTACCCGCCGATCCGGCAGGCCGCCGAGGCCGTCCTGGCCCGCGGCACCGCCTGGTCCGGCGCGTCCGTGCCGCAGATCGAGTTCGCCGAGGTGCTCAGGGACCGGATCCCGGGCGCGGACCTGGTCCGCTTCGCCAACACCGGGACCGAGGCCGCGATGCTCGCGGTCAAGCTGGCCCGCCGCGCCACCGGCCGGCCCGGCGTACTCAAGGCGTGGGCCGCCTACCACGGCTCCTACGACGACCTCAAGGCCGGCCTGCACGGCCAGGGCGAGATCAGGAACCGGGTCTGGCTGGCCGAGTTCGGCGACCTCGGCTCGTTCCGCCGGGTCCTGGAGGAGCACGGCGACGAGATCGGCGCGGTGATCGCCGAGCCGGTCATGTACACCGGCGTGGTCATCCCGCCGCCGGACGGGTTCCTGCCCGCGCTGGCCGGCCTGGCCCGCGAGTTCGGCGCGCTGTTCATCATCGACGACTGCCTGATGTTCCGGCTGCACGAGCACGGGTCGGCAGGAAAATACGGCTTCCAGGCCGACCTGACCGTCCTGGGCAAGTTCATCGGCGGCGGCACCCCGGTGGGCGCAGTCGCCGGAAGGGAAGAGCTCCTCTCCCTCTTCGACCCGCGAAGGCCCGACCGGCTCTACCACGGCGGCTCGTTCAACGGCAACGTGCTCGGCACCGCCTGCGGCAAGGTCGCGGTCGAGCACCTCACCCCGGAGGCGATCGCGGCCATGGACCGCCGGGCCGGGCAGCTGCGCGCCACCCTGGAGCAGCACGCCGCAAAGGCCGGCGTCCCGCTGGTGACCAGCGGCGTCGGCAGCACGTTCGGCGTCTACCTGGCCAGCAGCCTGCCCTCGCCGACCGGGCCCCGGCCGGACGCCGCCCAGTCCCAGCTCTTCCAGCTCGCCGCGGTCAACCGCGGGGTGCTGTTCGGCGACGGCGGCGAGGCCGCCATCCCCACCGTGCTGACCGACGAGGCCCTGGCGGAAACCGGGCAGCGCGTGTGCCAGGCCATCGACGACGTGGCCGCTGTGCTCTGAACCGGCACCGCAGCCCGCGACAGGAAAGGAGAGCCGTCCATGACGATCGACCGCACGCCGTCCGCCATCGGCTGGAGCTTCAGTGACGTGGTGAGCGTCAGCGGCCCCGGCCGCTGGCTGCACGTGTCCGGCCAGGTGGCCTTCGGCAAGAACGGCGAGGTGCACGGCTCGGTGGGGGAGCAGTCGCACGGCTGCTTCGACCACATCGAGGCCGTGCTGGCCCGGGCCGGGGCCGGCCTGGAGCACGTGGTGCGGATCACCGTGTACCTCACCGACCTGACCGACTACGCCGAGTTCTCGGCGGCCCGCGCGGAGCGGTTCGCCGGGCACCTGCCCGCCAGCTCGGCGGTCCAGGTGGCCGGCCTGCTGGTGGGGGCCACCGTGGAGATCGACGCGGTCGCGTTCGTGCCGGACGCCGGCTGACCCATGCCCGCAGAGCAGGCCGCCTGGTGGCCGGACGAGGAGCGGATCGCCGCGGCCGCGGTCACCCGGCTGGCCCGGCGGCACGGCCTGGCCGGCGCCGACGAGCTGCTGGCCAGGTCGAAGGACCCGGAGTGGTTCTGGGACGCGGTCGTGGCCGACCTCGGGATCGAGTTCCGCGTCCCGTACACCGCGGTGCTGGACACCAGCCGCGGCCCGGAGTGGGCCACCTGGTTCACCGGCGGCGAGTTCGCGCTGACCGACAGCTGCCTGCGGCGCTGGGCCGCCCAGCGGCCCGCCGAGCCCGCGGTCATCGGCGTGGACGAGAGCGGCCGCCAGACCGCGCTGTCCTGGGCCGGCCTCAGCCTGCTCACCCGCCAGATCGCCGCCGAACTGCGCCGGGACGGCGTCCGGCCGGGCGACGCGGTCGCCGTGTTCCTGCCGATGACCGGCGTGTACGTGGCGACCCTGTACGCCTGCGCCCAGCTCGGCGCGATGGCGCTGCCGCTGTTCACCGGCTTCGGCGCGGACGCCATCGCGGTCCGGCTGCGCGACGCGGGCGCGCGGGCCGCGGTCACCACGGCCGGCACGGTCCGGCGCGGCCAGTGGAGCCCGCTCGCCCCGGTGCTGGCCGAGGCCAGCACCGGGGCGAGCGCCGGCGGGGACCTGCTCCGCACGGTCCTGGTGGTCGGCGAGCCCGGCCCGGCGACCGGTCTCGGCGCCCGTCCCGGGCCAGCCCGGCTGGCGCACCTGGCAGCCGGACCCGCAGGCGGCCGCCCCGGCGGACGCGAACGGGCCGTGCCCGGCGTTCCCCAGCGAGCAGCCGTTCCTGCTGGCCTACACCAGCGGCACCACCGGGTCCCCGAAGGGCGCGGTGCTGACCCAGCCGGCCTGCTGCTCGGGGTGGCCAGGGACGCCGCCTACCACGTGGACCTGCGCTGCGGCGACGTGCTGTGCTGGCCCGCCGACCCGGGCTGGATCATGGGCCCCTGGCAGGTGCTGGCGGCCGGCGCGGTGGGCGCCACCCTCCTGCTGCTCGAGGGCCTGCCCGGCTACCCCACCCCGGACCGGCTCTGGACGGTCCTCACCCGGCACCACGTGGCGGTGTTCGGCTGCGGCCCCACCCTGGCCCGGTCGCTGGCCCGGGCCGGAAGCGCGCCGCCGCCGGGCAGCTGGCCGTCGCTGCGCGCGTTCACCAGCACCGGCGAGCCGTCCGACCCGGAATCCTGGGACTACCTGTTCCGTGTCATCGGCGGGCGCCGCGCCCCGGTGATCAACATCTCCGGCGGCACCGAGGTGGGCGGCGCGTTCCTGGCCCCGCTCCCGGTCGCAACCGCTCAAGCCGTGCTCGGTCGGCGGCCCCACGCTGGGCATGGACGTCGACATCGTCGACAGCGAGGGCCAGCCGGCCAGCCCCGGGATAACCGGGGAGCTGGTCTGCCGGGGACCATGGCCGTCGATGACCCGCGGCCTGCTTGGCGCGCCCGGGCGCTACCTGGACAGCTACTGGCGGCGCTGGCCAGGGATGTGGGCGCACGGCGACTGGGCCAGCCGGGACGCCGACGGTGCCTGGTTCGTGCACGGCCGGTCGGACGAGACCATGAACCTGGCCGGCAAGCGGACTGGGCCCGCCGAGATCGAGACCGTGCTGCTCGGCCACCCGCAGGTGGCCGAGGCCGCCGCGTTCGGCGTCCCGGACCAGGCCAAGGGCGAGGCCCTGTGGTGCGCGGTGGTCCCGGCCGCGGCGGGCCACGACCGGGACGGCGGGGAGCTGGCCGGCGAGCTGCGGCAGCTGGTCGCGAGCCGGCTGGGGGCGGCGTTCCGCCCGGCCCGGGTCCTGATCGTGCCCGGCCTGCCCCGGACGAGGTCGGGGAAGGTCATGCGCGGCCTGCTGCGCAGCCTCGCGGCCGGGCGCGGCGCGGGGGACACCTCGGCGATGGCCGAGCCGGCCCTGGCGGCCCGGCTCGGCGCCCTGCTGTCCGGCTCTGCCGCGGCGCCAGCCACCGAGCGACCCTCAGGGCAAACTGGATCCAATCCATCCGATAGGACCTAGACCAGTGCACTCTTTCTCGCTACGATCAACTAGGCCCGTGCAGATGGGATCCAATCATGCGTAGGTCGATCGGCTTTCCCCTGCCCTGCGGAGGCCTGCGATGAGCTTCCGGGTGTCGGTGGACATCGGCGGAACCTGCACCGACGTGGTGGTCGCCAGCGACAGCGGCGGGCTGACCCTCGGCAAGGCGATGACCACCCGCCAGCACCCGCAGGACGGGCTGGCCGAGTCCCTGGCCGACGCCGCCCGGCAGCTGGGCCTGACCGGCGAGGAGATCCTGGCCAGCACCGACCTGTTCCTGTACTCCACCACCCGGGCCACCAACGCGATCCTCGAGGGCGCCACCGCGACCACCGCGCTGCTGGTCACCGAGGGTTTCGGTGACGTTCTGGTCCGCCGCGAGGGAGGCCGGCTGGCACCGTACGACTTCACCCGGCCGCCGGCCGAGCCGTACATCCCGCGCCGCCTCACGTTCGGGATCACCGAGCGGATCACCGCCGAGGGCGACGTTCTGATCCCGCTGGACGAGGCCGCCGTCCGCGCCACCCTGGCGGGCCTGCCCGCCCACGGCGTCGAGGCGGTGGCCGTGTGCCTGCTGTGGTCCACCGCCAACCCGGCGCACGAGGACCGGGTCGCCGCGCTGATCGGCGAGCTGCTGCCGGGCCTGCCGGTCACCCTCTCGCACCGGATCAACCCGATCATCCGCGAGTACCGGCGGGCCTCCGCGGCGGCCATCGACGCCTCCCTCAAGCCGCTCATGCAGCAGCACCTGCACGACGTCGAGGCGTGGCTGCGGGCCGGCGGCTACCAGGGCCCGGTGGTCGCGGCCACCTCGTCGGGCGGCGTGATGTTCCTCGGCGACCTGATCGAGCGGCCGATCCACGCGGCCCGGTCCGGCCCGTCGCTGGCCCCGGTGGCCGGCCAGGCCTACGCCGCCGCGGAGACCGGCGCGCAGGACGTGATCGTCTGCGACACCGGCGGGACCAGCTTCGACGTCAGCCTGATCCGGGCGGGCCGGCCGGTGTTCACCCGGGAGACCTGGCTGGGCGAGCCGTACACCGGGCACCTGACCGGGCTGGCCTCGCGGGACGTACGCAGCGTGGGCGCGGGCGGCGGGTCGATCGCGTTCGTGGACGACGGCGGGCTGCTGCACGTCGGCCCGGCCAGCGCCGGGTCCGAGCCCGGCCCGGCCTGCTACGGGCGGGGCGGCACCGCGCCGACCGTGACCGACGCCGCGGTGGTGCTCGGCTACCTGGACCCGGGAGCGTTCCTCGGCGGGCGGATCCGGCTGGACCAGGCCGCGGCCCGCGCGGTGCTCGAGCCGCTGGCCGCCCGGCTGGGCATGAGCGTGACCGACGCGGCCCAGGCCGTGCTCGTGGTCGCGGGCGAGCACATGGCCGACGCGATCCGCGAGATCACCATCAACGAGGGCGTGGACCCGCGGGACGGCCTGGTCGTGGCGGGCGGCGGCGCGGCCGGGATGACGATCGCCGCGATCGTGGAGTCCATCGGCTGCCGCCAGGTGCTGCTGCCGCGCACCGCCGGGGCGCTGTCCGCGGCCGGCGGCCAGTGGACCGACGTGCTGGCCGAGTTCACCGTCAGCCAGTTCACCGACACCGAGACCTTCGACCACGCCGGGGTGCGGGCCGCGCTGGACACGCTGGCCGGGCAGGCCGCGGGGTTCACCGCGCTGCTGGCGGACCAGGGCATCAAGCGGTTCGAGCTGGACCACATCGTGGAGAGCCGGTACCGGCAGCAGGTGTGGGACATCGAGGTGCCGTTTGGCGGTCGGCCCGATCTGTCCGAGGCTGGCGGCCCTGAGGGGCTGCGGCAAAGGTTCCACGCCGAGCACCGGCGGATCTTCGCGGTCGACGACCCGGACGCGCACGTGGAGTTCGTGGCCTGGAAGGTGCGGGTCCGCGGGGTGCTGGACAAGCCCGCGCTGACCCCGGCCGTGGCCGCGGGCCCGGCGGCCCCGGCCGGCCCGGGCGTGACCCGCGGGCAGGCCCACTTCCCGGGAGCCGGGCTGGTGGACACGCCGTTCTACCCCGGGGCCGCGCTGGAGCCCGGCACCGTCCTGGCCGGCCCGCTGGTGGTCCGCGAGCCGACCACCACGATCGTCGTCCCGCCCGGCTGGACGCTCACCGTGACCAGCCTGGGCAACTACCTGATGCAGCGCGAGGGGGAGCAGTGACCGCGTCGCTGAGCCGGGAGGCTGCGGAGCAGGCCGGCCTGGACCCGGTGCTGCTGGCCGTGCTGGCCAGCCGGTTCGACACGATCGTCCGGGAGATGAGCAACACCCTGTTCCGCACCAGCCGGTCCTCGGTGCTGAACATGGCCCGCGACTTCTCCTGCTGCATCGTGACCGCGCAGGACGAGCTGCTGGCCGCGGCCGAGGGCCTGCAGGTGCACGTGCTCGGCGCCGGGCTGCAGACCCGCTGGCTGCGCGAGCTGCACCCGGACCTGGCCGACGGCGACGCCTACCTGCACAACGACCCGTACCTGGGGAACACGCACACCGCCGACCACACGCTGCTGGTGCCGGTGTTCCTGGACGGCGAGCACGTCTTCACCACGTCGGCCAAGGCGCACCAGGCGGACTGCGGCAACGCCGAGCCGACCACGTACATGGCGTTCGCCAAGGACCTGTACGAGGAAGGCGGGCTGAACTTCCCCTGCGTCCGGATCCAGCGCGGCCGGGCCGACGTGGCGGACATCATCCGGATGTGCCAGCGCAGGATCCGCGTACCGGAGATCTGGTACGGCGACTACCTGGCCTCGCTGGGTGCGGCCCGGATCGGCGAACGCCGGCTGCACGAGCTGGCCGACAGGTACGGGGTCGCCACCCTGCGGAAGTTCATCACCGCGTGGCTCGGCTACTCCGAGCGCCTGGCCGCGGCGGCCATCGGCAAGCTGCCCGCGGGCCGCCTGGTCGCGGAGAGCTCGCACGACCCGCTGCCCGGCATCGAGGAGGGCATCCCGGTGCGGGTCGTGGTGGACATCGAGCCCGGAGCCGGGCGGATCACCGTCGACCTGCGGGACAACCCGGACTGCGTGCCCGCCGGGTTCAACCTGTCCGAGGCGTCGTCCACCAGCGGCGCGGTCATCGGCGTGCTCAACGCGCTGCCCGAGGACCTGCCGCGCAACGCGGGCACGTTCCGCCGGATCAAGGTCCTGCTGCGGGACGGCTGCGTGGTCGGCAAGCCGGGCTTCCCGTCGTCCGCCTCGCTGGCCACCACCAACGTGCTCGAGCGGGTCATCAACCCCGTCCAGGCCGCGTTCGCCCAGCTCGGCCGGGGCGCCGGGCTGGCCGAGGGCGGCGGGGCGTGCAGCACCGGCTTCGGGGTGATCAGCGGGACCGACCCGCGGGCCGGCGGCCGGCCGTTCATCAACCAGCTGATCATGGGCAGCAACGGCGGCCCCGGCACGCCGGTCTGCGACGGCTGGGTGACGTACTGCATGCCGGACGCGGCCATGGTCGTGTACACCGACAGCGTCGAGGTCATCGAGCAGCGGTACCCGATCCTGGTCCGGTCGGTCCGGCTGCTGCCGGACAGCGGCGGCCCCGGCGAGTTCCGCGGCGCGCCCGCCACCGAGGTGGACTACGGGCCCCGGTTCGGGCCGGTGACCGTGTACTTCTTCGCCGACTTCGCCGCCCACCCGGCCCAGGGGGTGTGGGGCGGCCAGCCGGGCAGCGTGGCCAGCGTCACCCATATCGCCGCGGACGGCACCGAGCACCCGCTGCCCGCGATCGGCGACATCACCCTGCAGCCCGGCGAGTGGCTGCGCGGCTGCGAGGCCGGCGGCGGGGGGTACGGCGACCCGCTGGCCCGCGACCGGGCCCGGGTGCTGGCCGACGTCAACGAGGGGTGGGTCACCCCGGAAGCCGCGACCGCGGCCTACGGCGTGACGCTGATCCGGTCGCAGACCGGATGGCAACTAACTGAGGAGGGCCCCCGATGAGGAATCCCACCAGGCCTGGGCGCCCGCGCCCGGTCGCGCCGGGCATGCTCCCGGCCCGCCGCCTGCTTGCCCTGTCCGCCGCCACCGCCGCGGTAGCCCTGCTCGCCGCCTGCGCCGGGGGATCGTCCGGCTCGGGCGGCGGCGGGACGTCCGCCGCCCCGGTCGCGGCCGGGCCGGCGGCACGGTGACCGTCCGGTCCATCGACGACGTCGACACGTTCAACCCGGCGACGACCGCGGCGCCGAACATGTCGGTGCAGGCGATCGAGCTCACCTACGACCGGCTGCTGTACCTGAGCCCGGGCGGCAAGCTCGAGCCGTACCTGGCCACCTCGTGGAAGACCACGCCCGACGGCGCGGTGCTGCACATCCGCAAGGGGGTGACCTGCTCGGACGGCACCCCGATGACGCCGAGCGTGATCGCGGACTCGCTGCGGTACGCGTTCTCGCCGTCCACCCACGGGCCGTACACCTCGTACGTGACCGGCACGGCCGGGGCGAAGAGCGTGACCGCGGACGACGCCGCCGGGACCGTGACGATCACGCTGAAGGCGCCGTACAACGCGCTGCTGACCGCGCTGGCCACGCCGTACGTCGGGTCGATCATCTGCCACGCCGGGGTGGCGCACCCGGCCAGCCTGAACGCCGCGCCCGACGGCAGCGGCCCGTACGTGCTCGACAAGTCCCGCAGCGTGCGGGGCAGCACGTACGTGTTCACCCTGCGCAAGAACTACAACTGGGGCCCGGGCGGCTGGTCCGCTAAGACGGCCGGGGTGCCGACCACGATCGTCGACCGGGTGATCACCGACGACACCACCGCGGCGAACCTGCTGACCACCGGGCAGGTCGACATCGCGCCGATCTTCGGGATCAACGAGAAGCGCATCGAGGCGAACCGCGCGGTGTGGAACTTCACCACGCAGGCGCTGCAGCTGGGCAGCTGGGGCGTGGTGTTCAACCAGAACAAGCCGCGGGCCGGCGCGGACCCGAAGGTGCGGCACGCCATCTACCTGGCCCTGCAGGGCTCGGCCATGGTCAAGGCGGCGTTCTCCAGCCTCGGCGTCCAGTTCAGCACGCTCGCCACGCCCAACATGCAGTGCTACAACAAGGACGTCGGCCGGCTCACCCCCGGCTTCGACCCGTCCCAGGCCAGGGCCATCCTGAAGTCCGACGGCTACACGCCGGGCGCCGGCGGGGTGATGACCAAGAACGGCCAGCCGCTGAAGCTCAAGATCGTCATGTGGAACACCACCGGGCAGGCCGGCGACTACATGCAGCAGGCCCTGCAGGACATCGGCGTGCAGTCCACGGTGCAGATCACCGACATCGACACCTGGATCACCGCGCTGTTCTCGACCAAGAACTACGACCTGACCGTGTACTCCTACTACTCGGGGCTGCCCAACCCGGTGATCTTCCCGTCCCAGGACTCGTCGATGAGCATCAACGACCCGGTCTACTACAGCCTGTCCGCCAAGGCCGAGGCCGAGCCGGGCGCGACCCAGTGCCAGGCGTGGGACAAGGCCCTGGAGCACGCCGAGGCGAACTACGACGTCAAGCCGATCGGCGTGTCCAGGAACGTGTGGTTCGCCAAGGGCTGGAAGTTCGCCGCGCCGTTCGACGTGATCATCGACCCGTTCACGCTGAAGAAGACGGCATGAGCCACGCGGCAGCCCGCGTCATGACGCTGACGCAGACTGACCAGCCGGCCAGTGCGCCAGGGCGTGGACGTGCCGCGCGGCCGGGGCGTGCCGCTGGTCCTGGTCTTCCTGGGCCGGCGGCTGGCCGCGCTGGTGGTGGTGGTCTGGATCGTCGAGGTGGCCACGTTCCTGATGGTCCGGCTGATCCCCGGGGACCCGGCCCGCGAGGTGCTGGGGCCCCGGGCCTCGGCCGCGGCGATCGCCGGGCTGCGCCGCCAGCTCGGCCTCGACCAGCCGTTCCTCACCCAGTACCTGCGCTACACCGGGCACGTGCTGGGCCTGGACTTCGGCACGTCGTTCTACACCCGGCTGCCCGTGTCCCAGCTGCTCGCCTCCCGGCTCGGGCCGGAGCTCGAGCTGATCGGCACCGCGATCGCGCTGGTGCTGGTCTTCGGCATCGCGGGCGGGCTGCTGCTGGGCATCCTGACCCGGGAGGCCCGGCACCCCCGGCTGGAGTCGCTGGCCGTGCTGGTGCTCGGCATCGTCGGCTCGGTGCCCGGCTACGTGGCCGCCACCGGGCTGGCCTTCGTGTTCGCGGTCACCCTCAAGATCTTCCCGGTGGCCGGGAACACGCCGGCCAGCGCGGTCGTGCTGCCCGCGCTGGCGATCGCGCTGCCCCTCGCGGCGCTGCTGGCCCGGATCGTCCGGGTGGAGACGCTCAACGCGCTGGCCCAGAACTACGTCCGCGGCGCGCGCAGCAAGCGGCTCGGCCGCCCGGCCATCTATCTGCGCTACGTGCTGCCCAACGTGCTGGCCGCGGCGCTGACGCTGGGCGGCACGATCTTCACCCAGCTGATCGGGAGCGCGATCATCGTGGAGAGCGTGTTCGCCTGGAACGGCCTGGGGCTGCTGCTCACCCAGGCCGTGCTGCACCTGGACTTCCCCGTGGTCGAGGGGGCCGCGCTGCTGCTCGCGCTGATCGTGGTGGTGGTCAACACGCTGGTCGACGTGGCGGTGTCGCTGGTTGACCCGCGGTCGGCGGCCGGCCGCGGCCTGGCGGTGGGCTGATGGCCGGGCCGGCGGAGGGTCGCATCAGGCATCCGGTGCTGCGGGCGTTCGTGCGCGCGCCGGGCGGGCTGATCGGCGCCGGGCTGCTGCTCGGGCTGCTGGTCCTGGCCGTGGTCGGGCCGCTGATCTGGGGCCACCAGGCGACGGTGACCGACCTCAACGTGCCGTACCAGGTCCACTCGCCGGAGCACCCGCTCGGCACCGACAGCCTCGGCCGGGACGTGCTGGCCCGGACGCTGTCGGCGACCCGGCTCACGCTGGTGCTCGGGCTCTCGGCGGCGGCGATCTCCGCCGTGGTGGGATTCGGGATCGGTACGGCCGTTGCGGCGCTGGGCCCGCGGGCCCGGGGGATCGGCCGCCGGGCGATCGAGAGCTCGCTGAGCTTCCCGCCCATCCTGCTGGCCCTGTTCCTGGTGGCGATCATCGGCGCGGGCGCCCGCGGTGCGGTGATCGCTATCGGCCTGGGCGCCGCGCCCGGGTTCGCCCGGCTGGCCGAGAACTTCGCCACCTCGGTCGGCTCCCGGGAGTTCATCGCCAGCGCGAAGGCGACGGGTGTCGGGCGGGCCCGGCTGATGCAGCGATACCTGCTGCCGAACATGGCCGAGCCGCTGGTGCTGGCCGGGCTGGCCTACGTGGCCGGCGCCATCATCGACATCTCCGGCCTGGACTTCCTCGGCCTGGGCGTGCAGCCGCCCGCCTACGACTGGGGCACGCTGCTGACCGCGGGCGTGCAGTCGATCTACGTGACGCCGTTCGCCGGCATCGCCCCGGCGTTCATGATCATGCTCACCGGCACGTCGCTGGTGTTCTTCGGCGAGGCGCTGTCCCGGGCGCTGAACCCCCGGCTGTGGGTGACCGGGCCGCGCCGGGGCGGGCGGGCAGAGCGGGCCCGGGCCGGCCGGGCGGGGAAGGCCGGGCTGGCGGGCCCGGCTGCCGCACCGGCCGGCCCGGCCACCGGCGCGGCTGATCCCGCCGGCCCCGTGGTGGCTGACGCCGTGGTGGCCGACCCCGTGGTGGCCGACGCCGTGGTGGTGGAGAACCTGCGGATCACGCTGCCGTCCGGCGGCGGGCCGCGGACCCTGGTCGACGGGGTGTCGTTCCGGCTGCGGGCCGGCGAGGTGCTCGGCATCGTCGGCGAGTCCGGCAGCGGCAAGACGCTGACCAGCCTGGCCATCGGCCAGCTGCTGCCGCACCCGCTGCGGACGACGGCCACCAGGATCGAGCTCGGCGGCACCGAGCTGACCACGCTGCCGCCAGGACGGCTGGCCCGGGTGCTCGGCACCGGCCTGGCCATGATCTTCCAGGACCCGATGTCCTCCATGAACCCGGCATCCCGGGCCGGATCGCAGCTCACCGACGGCGCCAGGCGGCACCGCGGGCTGTCCCGCGAGGAGGCCAGGGCCGAGGCCGTGCAGCGGCTCGGCGAGGTGCGGATCGGCGACGCCCGGCGGGCGCTGCGCCGCTACCCGTACCAGTTCTCCGGCGGCATGCAGCAGCGGATCATGATCGCCATGGGCCTGATGGCCCGGCCGCGGGTGCTGATCGCGGACGAGCCGACCACCGCGCTGGACGTCACCGTGCAGGCTCAGGTCCTCGAGGTGCTGCGGGACATCAACGCCAGCGAGGGCACCGCGATCATCCTGATCTCGCACAACCTGGGCGTCATCAACCAGCTGTGCGACCGGGTGCTGGTCATGTACGCCGGGCGCGTGGTCGAGGAGAGCGACCGGGAGCGGCTGCTGGCCGACCCGCAGCACCCGTACACGAAGGCGCTGCTGGCCTCGGTCCCCGTGCTGCCAGGGACCGTGCTCTCCGGGACGGCTCCGGACGCCGAGCTGAGCACCATCCCCGGCCGCCCGCCGCGGCCGGACGAGGACGTGCCAGGATGCTCCTTCGCGGCCCGGTGCCCGCTGGCCATCAGCCGGTGCACCGCGGAGCGGCCCGCGCTGACCGCCGCCGCGGCGGGCGGCAAGGTGGCCTGCTTCGTGGTCACCGGCGCGACCACTGGGGAGGCAGTCCGGTGAGCCTGCTCGAGCTCGACCACGTGGCGGTCAGGTACGGCGCCGGGCGGCACGCGCTGACCGCGGTCGACGACGTCAGCCTGGCCGTCGAGGCCGGCACCTCGATCGGCATCGTGGGCGAGTCCGGGTCCGGCAAGTCAACGCTGGCCCGGGCCATCGTCCAGCTGGTGCCCACCGCGTCCGGCCGGATCACGCTGGACGGCCGGGACGTGACCGGCGCCCGGGGGAGCGCGGTCCGGCACATCAGGGACCGGGTGCAGATGGTGTTCCAGGACCCGTTCGCCTCGCTGAACCCGCGGCGGACGGTCGGGGCCACTCTGGCCGAGGCGGTCAGCCTGAACGACCGGCGGGCCAGCGGCGGCGGTGACCGCCAGGCCCGGGTCAGCGAGCTGCTGGAGCTGGTCCGGCTGGACCCCGCGGCCCGGTACCGCTACCCGAACG
Organism: uncultured Actinomycetes bacterium; assembly: GCA_963770375.1. Classification (GTDB taxonomy): domain Bacteria; phylum Actinomycetota; class Actinomycetes; order Streptosporangiales; family Streptosporangiaceae; genus DASVBE01. Next base: position 32,349 of record CAVYPM010000015.1, read on the forward strand.
AGTTCAGCGGCGGCCAGATCCAGCGGGTCGCCATCGCCCGGGCGCTGGCCGCCGGGCCGCGGCTGCTGATCCTGGACGAGGTGACCTCCGCGCTGGACGTGTCGGTGCAGGCCGCGATCCTCAACCTGCTCCGCGACCTGCGCGAGCGCCTGGGCCTGACCTACCTCTGCATCTCGCACGACCTGTCGGTGATCGGCTACCTGTGCCAGTCTGCGGTGGTGATGTACCTGGGCCAGCTGGTCGAGGCCGCGCCGTGCGCGGACCTGTTCAGCGCGCCGCGGCACCCGTACTCCCGGTCGCTGCTCGACTCGGTCCCGCAGGTCCGCGGGGAGCGGATCCGCGCCACGGCGAGCGGGGACGTGCCCAACCCGCGGTTCCCGCCGCCCGGCTGCCGGTATCACCCCCGGTGCGCCGTCGGCCCGCTGGCCCAGCCCGGCCGGGAGGCCTGCCTGCAGCGCGACCCGCATCAGGACGACGGGCGGGCCGCCAGCCTGAACGGCGGGCCGGTGACCGGGCCGGGCGCCGGGGCGGGCGGCGGGCGGTTCGCGGCCTGCCACTTCCCGCTGGGCGCGCCGTGAGCATCCGGTTCGAGCCGGACGGCCACGTGGTGCTGATCACCATCGACCGGCCAGGGTCCAGGAACGCGCTCGACCCCGAGCACAACGCCGCCCTCGGCGCCGCCGTCGAGCGGTTCGAGGCCGACGAGCAGCTCCGGGTGGCCGTGCTGACCGGCGCGGGCGACGTCGCGTTCAGCGCCGGGGCCGACCTGAAGACGCTGATCCCGGCGCACCGCGACGCGGTCCGGGCGGGCGGGTCGCCGCCGTGGAACTTCGGCGGCTTCACCGCCCGCGAGGTCAGCAAGCCGATGATCGCCGCGATCAACGGCCACGCCCTGGCGGGCGGCCTGGAAATGGCGCTGGCCTGCGATATCCGGCTGGCCGCGCCGAACGCCACGCTCGGGCTGGCCGAGACCAAATGGGCGATCATCCCGGGCGCGGGCGGCACCCAGCGGCTGCCGCGTGCCGTGCCGCTCGGCGCCGCGCTGGAAATGATCATGACAGGCGAGCCGGTCAGCGCGGCCGAGGCGTACCGCACCGGGCTGGTCAACCGGGTCGTGCCGCTGGACCGGCTGCGGCCCGAGGCGCTGGCCCTGGCCGGGCAGATCGCGGCCCGCGGCCCGCTCGCCGTGCAGGCCGCCCGGCTGGCGGTGCTGCGCGGCACCGGCCGGCCGCTGGCCGAGGGCCTGGACATCGAGGCGGGGTTCTTCCGCGCGGTGATGCGCACCGACGACGCGGTCGAAGGCGCCACCGCCTTCACCGAGAAGCGGCCCCCGGTCTACCGCGGCCGGTAACCGGGCCCGGCCAGCCGGGGCGCCTGGCCGGGCCCGGCCCTAGCTGGTGAACGGCGCTATCGCGCAGCGGTTCCGGTCCAGATGCTGGCAGCAGGACAGGCACCAGGGCCGGCGGGTCACGCTGGTGATGTGCCCGCTGACCCAGAACCCGGCCGGGTTCTCCCGGCAGCGGATGCAGATCTGCACGGTGCGCGGCGGCAGGCCAATTCGGTGCAGGTAGCCCATGATTCCCCCGTGTGGGCTCGAGCGGATGAAGCAGTTCCCGCGTGGTTTACGCCCGTGTGGGCGATGTTGCGCGTGTGATTGCTGGGACAGATGTCCGGGGACGGCCGGTGAGCATGTCGGCGGGCATCCGGAAGTGGTGCCCGGCCGCGCAGGACGTGGCCACGTGCGCGACGGGGCCGTCCGTGCTGGGCAGCGAGAACCGGTCGGTGATCTCGGCCGGGACGCCGCACTCCGGGCAGGAAATGACGGTCAGCATTGGTTACTCCTCTCTGTGACTCGGTGATGGGTTGCGGTGACGGGTGGCCAGGCAGTACGCGGTCGCCGCGGCCACGATGACCGCGACCGGGGTCAGGACCAGCAGCTCGAACAGGCCGCGCTGGCCGGCGAAACCGGCCGGCAGGTGCGCGTCCGGGTGGTCCGTACCCAGCCCCGGCCACAGCAGGCAGGCCGCGGCCAGCGCGGACCAGCCGGTAGCCGCGATCGTGACCACCGCGGCCCCGGCCCGGCCGCCGGGCACCAGGAACGGCCGGGGCAGGCCGGGCCGGCGCCGCCGCAGCACCGCGAACGCGGGGAAGACCAGCAGGTAGGCCAGCACGACCAGGGCGATGACCGCGGTGAGGGCGGCGGAGAAGTACTTCTGGTTGTCCTCGCCGGTGACGGCCACGCCGGCGGCCATGACCAGCAGCGCGATCGCGCCGGAGAGCAGGCCGATCCGGGCGGGGACCCCGGTGCGGGCGGAAACCCGGCCCAGGAACCGCGGGCCCGCGCCGTCCAGGCAGGCCGCGGCCTGGGCCCGGCCCGCGCCCATGATCCAGGCCGCGGCGCTGGACATCAGCACCCAGATGAACAGCGCCGCGCAGGCCCAGCCCGCCACCTGGCCCCCGCCGGCCAGCACCGGGGTGCCGCCGGGGAGACGCTCCCGCCGTAGACGGTCAGCACGGTCGCCAGCGCGTCGAGGAAACCGTGCAGCGAGGTCACCGCGCCGGCCGGCAGCACGATCAGCACGGCCAGCACCGGCACGGCGTACAGCACGATAAGGGCCGCCCCGGCCTGGCCGATGGCGGCGGGGATGTCCCGCCGCGGGTCGGTCATCTCCTCGGCGGCGGCCGCGGGCAGCTCGGCGCCGCTGAACGAGAACAGCAGGACCGGGGCGATCGCGATGAACACCGTGCCGGTGGGCGCCAGGTCCCCGGCCGCGATGCCGTGCACCCCGTGCTGCGCGCCGTACACGGCCACGGTCACGGTGAAGAACACCAGCAGCAGGGCCTGGCCGGCGGTGCCGCTGACCGGGATCCACTTGCCGGACTTCAGCGGGATCACGGCCGTGATGGTGGCCACCGCGATGAACGCGGCGCCGAGCCCGAACTGCCCGGCGGCCGGCAGCGGGCCGACGAACTGCTGCCAGACCGCCATCGACAGGACCGCGACCGACCCGCCTACCCACATCGGGGTGCAGGCCCAGTACAGCAGCGAGGCCAGCGCGCCCGCGTACCGGCCGAGGGCCCGCCGGACCCAGACGTACACCCCGCCTTCCTCCGGCAGGGCCGCCCCCAGCTCGGCGCTGATCAGCGCGGACGGCACGAAGAAGGTCACGGCCAGCACAAGCAGCCAGGTGAACGCCTGCCCGCCGCCGGTGGCCACCGCGCCGATCGTGTCGGTCACGATCATCGCCGAGAGCAGGAAGCACACGGTGTCCATCCGGCCCAGCACGCGGCGCAGCCGGGCCCGGTCGCCCGTGCTGGCGGGATCTGCCCCGGCGCCGTCCTGGCCGGTGCCGAGCGCAGCCCCCGGCAGGGTCACGGCGCCGCCGTCAGCGGGAGCCACGGCGCGGCCCCCTGACCTCTCCGGCGGGCGCCGCGGGCGGGCTCCCGGCGGGTGCCGGCAGGTGCGGCCGGAACAGGGCGGGCACGGCCGGCCGGCTTCTGCGCTGGCGCCTGCCGGCCGGTGGCCCGGCCGCGATGGCGGCCACCGCGGCCACCGCCCGGTCCACCTCGGCGGGTGTGTTGTACAGGCAGAAGCTGAACCGGACGCTGGCGGGCGGGTGCAGCCCGAGCGCGTGATGGGCCAGCGAGGAGCCGTGGCCGCCGGCCCCCGACTCGATCCCGGCCCGGTCCAGCTCCGCGGCCACGCTGACCGGGTCCCGGCCCGCCAGCCGGAACGCGACCAGCGGGGTTCGCCGGGCCGCGTGCCGCGGGCCGTAGACCGTGATCCCCGGCACCGCGGCCAGCCCGTCCAGCGCCCGGGCGGTCAGCCGCTGGGTCCACCGCTCGACCCGGTCCATCGCGGCCCAGACGGTCGCCCGGGTGACCGGCCGGCCGGTGCCGAAGTACACCGGCCGGCCTGGGCTCAGGGCCAGGTCCAGCAGCAGCCGGAGGGCCTCCGCGGACACGATCGCGCCCAGGACGTCGGGCGGCTCCGCACGGTAGCTCCCGGGCAGCGCGAGATACTCGACGTGGCCGGGGAGCACCTGCCCCTCGGCGACCATGCCGCCGCCGTACTGGAACGGCAGCAGCGACCGCAGCACCGGCTCCCGGCCGTACAGCACGGCGGTCCCGGGCGGGGTCAGCATCGCGTCGCAGGAGAACGCCAGGAAATCCACGTCCAGGGCGGTGACGTCGGTGTACGCGCCCGGCAGCAGCTGGGCACCGTCGACCAGCAGATAGGACCGCCGCTCGCCGCCGGGCTGCACGTACCCGCTGGCCCCGGCCAGCCCCTGGATCGTGGCCAGCGGGGGCCTGGTCCCCAGGAAGCCGGACCCGCCGGTGCAGCACACCAGCTTGGTCCGCTCGTCGATCAGCGACGCCAGGTGGGCCAGGTCGAGCTCGCCGGTGGCCGGGTCGAAGCGGGCCAGCCGGTAGTCCACCCGGCGGCCGAACCGGGGCAGGATCTCCCGGCACATCGCGTACCAGGGCACGTAGCCCGAGTCGTGCTCCAGCATCGTGAGGACCACGTTGTCGCCGTCGCGGAACTCGGTCAGCAGCGCGTACATGACCGCGTTGACGGCCTCGGTCGTGCTGCGGTACAGCGCCAGGCAGGCCGGGCCGGGCGCGCCGATGAACGCGGCGATCGTGCCGAGTGACTCCTCGTACCGTGCGGTCATCTCCGCCGCGGCCGCCCGGCCGTGCGGCATGCTGCCGCACCGCGGCGCCAGCGACCGGTACAGCCCGGTCAGCTCCCGTGGCGGCGGCGTGCCGGCCGCGTTGTCGGCCAGCACCCGGCCGGTTGCCGGGAACCCGAAATGCCTGCGGATCGCCCGCACATCCAGATCGCCGCTCATCGTCGCCACCCCGTCGCCCCGGGCCCCGTGCCCCGGCCGTTCCCACTGTCGGCAGCGCCCGTTAGCGAGCCGCTAGCCGTGCCTCGCTAACGGCGGGCGCCGGTCGCGGCCATCCGGCGGAGCGGGATCCCGGAGGTCTCCGAGCACGCCCCGGTCTGCATCAGCTTGTCCTGGCCGATCGTCATCAGGTCCTCCGTGGAGTGGCCTGACCAGAAGCACGGCCAGGCGCAGGGTCTTTCGTCCTGCCTCCAAGAGGTATGCCGCCGGGCCGCAGCCGGGCATCGGTAACCGGTACCGAGATCGGCGGGCCGGGCTACCGGTTCCCGGAGCCGGGAACACCAAGCTCGGCCGCGCAGGCGGCGGCGCCCGTTGGCGGGTGCTAGCCGCGGGCGCCGGTTGCGGCCATCCGGCGGAGCAGGATCCGGGAGGTCTCCGACGGGGCGGCGCCGGCCTCGCCTAGCGCGGCCGTCATCCGGGCGGCCGCGTCCCTGGCCGCCTGGTGGTCGCCGAGGTGCAGCTGGGTGGCCACGGCGAGCCGGTGCGCGCGCTCGTTGTAGGGGTCCTCGGCCAGCACGGTCTGCGCGCACCGCACCGATTCGGCGGCCAGCCCGTCGCTCAGCCGGACCTCGCCGAGCAGCAGCACCGCGTCGGTCAGCGCGGTCCTGACCCGGGTCACGGTCCCGGTCAGCTCCTCCAGATCGGCCAGGTCCACGAGCGGCTCGCCGTGCCACAGCGCGGCGGCCGCGGCCAGCGCCGCGGCGTGCCCGGCCTGGTCGCCCGCGTCCCGGGCCCGGGCCGCCGCGGCGAGCTGCGCGTCCAGCTGCCAGAGGTCGACCTCCAGGCCGGAGACGGCGACCAGGCGGATCGCGGAGGAGTCGACCAGCAGCATCCGCGGGCTGGCCAGGACCTGGCGCAGGTAGGTCAGGGTGACCCGCAGGTTGCGGGACGCGGCCGCCTGGTCCAGGTCCGGCCACAGCAGCGCCATCGCGCGCTCCCGGCGCAGGTCCGGCTCGGCGGCCAGCAGCGCGAGCAGCTGCCGGACCCGGGCCCGGCGGGCCAGCGGGCTGTCCACCAGGCGTCCGCCGATGTACACCCGGGTCGGGCCGAGCACCTCCACCCGGACCCGGCTGACCGGCCCGTTGCCGCCGGACAGCAGTTCACCGGCCGCCCGCCGGCACAGCTCGCCGTCGCCGTGCTCGTGCAGCCAGCGCAGTTCGCCGGTCACGTTGCCGCCGACCCGGCGGCGGAGCAGTTCCACCGCGCGCAGGCCGGCGGACAGGCCATGCCCGTGCGCGCGCACCGCGAGCTCGACCGAGAACGGCAGCGGCAGCATGGTCAGCAGCGCGTCGGTGTCGGCCAGCACGGCGGTGATCGCGTCCCCCGTGCTGGCCAGCACCGTGCTGGCCAGCCCCGTGCTGGCAGCCCCGTGCTGGCCGGGACCGCGGGCCCGGGGCCGGGGTCGCGGCCCGCGGCCTCGCGCGCGGCCAGGAACACCTGGGCCGCCGTATGCATGCGCCGGTGGCAGGGGCCGAGCGGGGCCTCGTCCCAGGCCGCGCGGATCGCGGGCGCGCAGATGTACACGGTGGCCAGCGCCCGGCGCAGCTGCACGTCGCAGCGCGGGTCGGTGACCGGGAACCGCTCCAGCTGGTCGGCCAGCTCCTGCCGGGCCCCTGCCTCGTCGTGCAGGGCGACCAGCCGGACCGCGTCGGCGGCGGCCAGCATGGCCGTGTCCCGCGGGTCGGCCTTGTTGATCGCAATGTTCTTCAGCAGGCCGGCCAGCACGTGCAGCGCCCCGGCATCGCCCACCGACGCGCGGACGTAGCAGGACAGCGCCGCGTAGTAGAACTTGTCGCGGGCGTTGGTCTCGGGCGCGATGCCGGGGGCCGTGCGCAGCTCCGTGAGCTCGGACGGGTCCCCGGCGGACCACCGGACGAACGGCGGGGTGGTGCGGACGTGCGCGTTGGCCGCCGTCCGCAGCACGGCGTCGGCGATTGGCACGGCCTCGTCCGCCCGGCCGGCCAGCACCAGCATGTACACGTGCAGCCGGGCGGCCGGCTCCCGGATCGGGTCACTGGCCAGCGTGCCCGGCGCGGGCAGCCGGCCCAGCGCCTCCAGCGCGCCGTCCAGGTCGCCGTTCAGCTCGGCCATCGTGGCCGTGACCAGCTCGCTGACCGCCCGCAGCACCGGGTCGTCCCGGGCCGTGGGCAGCTCGGCCACCCGCAGTGCGATCTGCAGGAACTCGGTGTACGCGCCGCGGGTGCTGGCCACCCGCCCGGCCAGGACCAGCGCGACGGCCTCCCCGGTCTCGTCGCCGGCCGCCCGGAACGCCGCGGTGGCCTGGGCCAGCAGCGGGTCGATGGCCGGGTCGCCGATCGACACGGCGTGCGCGATCGCGGCCCGGAGCAGCAGCAGCTCAGGGGCCTCGCGGTCGTCAGGGGCGGTGGCCGCGAGCAGGCCGCGGGCCCGGTGCACGGGCAGCGCGGCCAGCGAGTACCCGACCAGCTCGCGGGCGGCCACCCGGACCAGGGCCGGGTCGCGGAGCCGGCTGGCGAGCGCCACCAGCCGCAGCGCGTCGCCCCGGGCCAGCAGGGTGTCCCTGACCGCGGGCAGCAGTCCGGCGATCTGGGCGTACGGGTAGAGCCGCTCCAGCGACTCGGTCCACAGGTCGTGCGCCCGCACGGTGCCGCCGTCGGTCACGGTCAGCAGCGGGACCTTGGCGATGAGCGCGCCGGCGTCGACCGGCGTGCCGCACATCGCCGACAGCGTCCGCTCGTCGGCCCAGCCGGCCAGCGCCAAAGCTAGCAGTGCCCGCGCTTCTTCCGGTCCGAGGCCGCTGACCACCTCCTCCCACAGGAACTGGTGCGCCACGGTCCGCTGCGAGGTCAGCGCCAGCCGGACCAGCGCGGGCCAGCCGGCCAGCTCCCCGGACGGCACCGGCGCGCCGATCAGCCGGGCCATCTCGCGCTCCTCGGCCGCGGTGAAGGCCAGGTCCGGCTCGCTGATCTCGACGCAGCCGCCGGACGCCCGCAGCCGGGCCAGCGGGACGCCGGGCGGCACCCGCCCGCTGAGCACCACGTGCCCGTTGCTCGGCAGCCCGCGGACGATCTGCGCGAGCAGCCGCTCCGCCGCCGAGCCGGCGATCTGGTGCACGTCGTCGACGATCAGGCAGACGTCCAGCGGCGACAGCCAGCGCATCACCGCCAGCACGTCGGTGCCCTGCCCGGCGGACCCGGGCTGCTGCAGGCCGATCGCCCGGCAGCAGGCCGCGGCGAACTCCGCGGGCTCCTCGTCGTCCGGCTGGCAGGACACCCAGGCGTCGATACCGACCGCGCTGGCCAGGTTCTGCCGCACAGCCTGGGCCAGCAGCGTGGTCTTGCCGAACCCCGGGCCGGCCACCAGCGCAGTCACCGGCCGGTCGAACCGCCCGGCCAGCAGCGACGTCAGCCGGTCCCGCACCATCTCGCCGTTGAGCGCGGACGGCGGCCCGGGTGAGGAGCGGAGGCTGAGCAGCGGAACGGTGGCCCCGGGCTGGGTGCTGCTAAGGGCCATTGACCAATGCTACATAACTCTTTTGCGATCACTTGGCCGTAATTGGGGTCCGGACCAACCGTTTCCTGCCTGCGGGCCAGCGCGGCGGGTGCCGCCAGCGCGGTGGGCTGCCGCGGCCGCACGGTAGAGTTCTGCCGTGGTGTTCCTGGCGCGGGCAGCCGCGGCGGCGCGGGCCGCCCGGATCAGCGTGCTGCTGGCGGCCGTCCTGGCGGGCGCGGCCTGCACCGGGCCGCACTCGCCGCCACCGGCACCCGCGCCCGCGCCGTCCGGATCACCGGGGCACACCCCGTCGCCGGGCCCCGCGAGCACGGCTTCCCGGCGGCAGGCACCCTGGGCGTCCAGGGAAGCTACCTGGTGGGCCACCGGCAGATGCGGTTCACCGAGCCCTCGCACGCGGCCCGGCCGGCGCCCGCCTCGGCCCGCGGCGGCTGGTGACGCTGATCCGCTATCCGCTGACCCGCCCGGCGCGCGGGCACCCGGCCCGCGGCCCGTTGCCGCTGCTGGTCATCGCGCCCGGGTTCATGCAGTGCGCCGCGCCCTACGCGCCCCTGCTGCGGGCCTGGGCGAGCGCCGGGTACGTCGTGGCCGCGGTCAACTTCCCGCGGACGGACTGCCGCACCGGGACCGCGGCCTACGAGCCGGACGTGGTGAACCAGCCCGCCGACATGTCCTACGTGATCACCAGGCTGCTGGCGCTGAGCAGCCGGACCCGCGGGCTGCTGGCCGGCCTGCTCGACCCGCGCGAGGTGGCCGTGGCCGGGCACTCGGACGGCGGGGACACGGTGGCCGCGCTGGCGGCCAACGCGTGCTGCGCGGACCGCCGGCTGGCGGCGGCCGCGGTCATGTCCGGCGCCGAATGGCCGGCCATGTCCGCGCTGTACTTCACGCACCGGGCCCCGCCGATGCTGCTCGTCCAGCCCAGCGACGACGTGTTCAACCCGCCGTCGCTGAGCGCGCAGCTGAACCGGCCGACCCCGGCCGGGCGCGGTTCTACCTCGGCCTTCCCGGGGCCACGCACGAGGTCCCGGCCATGGGCTCGAACCAGGGACGGGGACCGGCGATGCGTGGCCCCGGGAAGGTAGAGGTAGAAACGCGCCCGGGCGGGGTCGGCCCGGGACAGCCGCCGCTCAGCGGGCCGGTCGAGCGTCGTCGCCGCCCTGGACGGGCAGCATCGGCGGAGCCCGGTGCGTGAAGTACAGCGCGGACATCGCCGGCCATTCGGCCCCGGCCATGACCGGGCCGCCGCCAGCCTGCGGTCCGCGCAGCACGCGTGGCCGCGAGCGAGGCCACCGTGTCGGCCCCGTCCGAGTGCCCGGCCACGGCCACCTCGCGCGGGTCGAGCAGGCCGGCCAGCAGTCCGTGGGTCCTGCCGCTCAGCGCCAGCAGCCTGGTGATCACGTAGGACATGTCGGCGGGCTGGTTCACCACGTCCGGCTCGTAGGCCGCGGTCCCGGTGCGGCAGTCCGTCCGCGGGAAGTTGACCGCGGCCACGACGTACCCGGCGCTCGCCCAGGCCCGCAGCAGGGGCGCGTAGGGCGCGGCGCACTGCATGAACCCGGCGCGAGCGCGCGGAGCCGCGGGCGGCCAGCCAGCGGGAGCGGGCCGCGGGCGGCGTGGCCGCGCGATCGGCGGGCGCGGATCGGCGCGTACCAGCCGCCGCGGGCCGAGGCGGGCACCGGCCGGGCCGTCGTGCGGCGGCTCGGTGAGCACCAGCTGCCGGTGCCCCACCAGGTAGCTGCCCTGGACGCCCAGGGTGCCGGCCGCCGGGCGCTGCTCCTCGCTCCTCGGCGCTCCCGCGCGCCACGCCGGGAGAAGTGTCGCTCCCGACGCGGGGCCGGCGACGGGGTGGGTCGGCGCGCAGCAGGCGCCGGCGAGCCGGATGGCACGGGGGCGGGCGCTGATGACGGCGAGCTCGGCCCGGTGCAGGCGGCGCCCGCCAGGACGGCCGCCAGCAGCACGCCGATCCCGGCGGCCCGCGCCGCCGGGCCAGCGGCCCGGAACGCCGCCGGCGAACTCTAGCTCTGCAGCCGCTTCACGGGCCGCTGCAGAGGCGCTTTCCCTCCTCGCTCCCGGGCTGGCTCCGCCGGGTCGCCTGGCCAGCGCCGGGCAGTCGTCGGGCGGCCGGACGGCGCCGCCGCCACGGCTGATCGCCGTTCCTGGCCGGCTTCGCCCCTTCGGCGCTTCCTGGCCCGGCCGTTACGGCCTCGCCGTTTGGGGAGTGATTCGCCGGGCTAATACCGTAATTCTAAATCGTGGCGAATCGTGAGATGTCGCTTAATCAGCAGGGAATGCTGGTCCTGAATTTTGGGTGCGGGTATTAAGCCGGGGCGGGCGGCTCTGGAATAAGTGCCGGGCCGCCATTGCGATCTGCGTACTGCGCGGCAGATCCGGCCGGTGCGGTCAAAATTCGGGGGAGCAGCGGCTGAGAAGCTTTAATGGGCGCGGGCGGCTGATGATGGCGGCGGCCGCGGTTACTGGCGGGCTTGGGTTCGCCGGGGGAGTGGCCGGGCGGCGCGGGCGGCGCTGCCCGGCGTGTGGGGGTTCGCTCTGGTGCAGGCCCCGTCCGGGGCGGCGGTCGCCGGGCACCGGGCGGAAAGTGTGCCGTCCCCGCCGCCAGCGGCCAGCGCGGGAAGCCCGGGGCAGGAAATTGTCAGGTTCCCCGGTATCGGCATCAAGGGCGGGGTCGTGCACGCGACCGCGGTGACCGATCAGTTCGCCTGGTGCCAGGCGCAGAAATGGGGGCCGTCGGGCAGCACGGAAACTGTCGTCGTGCGGTGCTATCTCAGGGCGGCGGGCCCGCGTTCGTGCCGTTCACGGTGACGTTCAGCGCGAGCAGCGGTGCGGTGGCGGCACGGCCTGCGGTACGCGTACGTGCACGACACGAACGCGGCCGTGGCGGCGTCGTATGACTCGGCGGGCGGCGTCAATACGGTGACGACGCTCGGCCCGGGCGAGTGGCTGGTGCGGCTGCCCGGCCCGGCGCCGCCGGGGATCAGCTTCAGTTCGCGCGGGCGCGGCGGTGGTCCGTGACGTGAACTGCTACCTGCCGTCCGGCGCGATGGACCCACCCAGTCACTGGTCAGTTACGACACGAATTCCTGACCCGGTTCCTGTGACTCCAGCTGTGGAAATCCTGTGGAGATCCGGCGTTAACTGGAGGATAACCAGAATTGAACTGTGGATAGGCCTGTGGGTTAAGAAATTCTTACCAGAGCTGGCCGGAAAGTCTTGCCAGGCGCGCCGGCGCGATGATAAAAAATAACAACCGTCTAGGGACACGGACCCCGGGAAACCGGCCTCAGGGGAAACTCTGAGATCGGGGAAACGGAGCCGGGAATACCGGGCAACCGGTTTTCCGGTAGTGCCGAGGACCTGGGTGGAAGGCCAATAGGCAGCGACGGCGCTGAGCAATCGGAGCCGCAGTTGCCTGGCGGCGGGGCGAGGTCTCTCCATCTCATACATGGAGAGGCCTCGTTCTTTCTTTCCGCGCTTGTTCCGCGCCGGTGCCGGCGTGGGGCGGGAGGGCCGGCTCCGCCGGCCTGTCGGGGCCGGATCCTCCGGCCGTGGCCGGGGCGGCCGACGTCGTCGGGGCGGCCGGCGTGGCCGGGGCGGCGGGGTTACTTGCGGGCGGGGCCGCGGACCGGGAGGCGGACGCGCAGGGTCGTCTGGCCGGGGCGCGAATCGATGGCGATCGTGCCGCCGTGCCGTTCCACCACGATCCGCTGCGCGATGTCCAGGCCCAGGCCGGTGCCCTTGCCGACGTCCTTGGTGGTGAAGAACGGCTCGAACGCGCGGGCGGCGACCTTCGGCGGCATGCCGGGCCCGGAGTCGCTGACCTCGACCACGACGGAGTCGTCGCCGTCGGCCCTGGTGGCGAGGCGGAGCGTGCCGCGGCCGTCCATCGCGTCGACCGCGTTGTCGATGAGGTTGGTCCAGACCTGGTTGAGCTCACCGGCGTGGGCCTGGATCCTGGGCAGGCCGGCGCCGTACTCGCGGATCACGGTGATCCCGTCGCGGAGCCGGTAGCCGAGCATGACCAGCGTGCTCTCCAGGCCCTCGGTCACGTCGATGTGCTGCACCGAGCCGCGGTCCATCTGCGAGTAGGACTTGATCGCCCCGACCAGCTCGGAGACCCGGCGGGTGGATTCCTTCACCTCGGCCAGCAGCGCGGTCGCCGAGAACATGCTCGCCACGCACTCAAGTCCAGGCTGCAGGGCCGGGCCGGGGAGTGCCGCGGCGGCGCGGTCGCACCAGCCGGTGCCGGCCCCGGCGGCGGCCAGCGCCGGGGCGATCTCCCAGCCGCGGTCGACGCTGTGCTCGTCGAGCCAGTCGGAGAGCTCGTCCTCGCGGTCGGACAGAGCGAGCGGGTCCTGCTGGAGGACGGCGGCCTCGTTGCCCGCCTCGAGCTCCCGGCGCAGGGCGTCGAGCGCGGCGAGCTGGGCGGGGGAGATGCCGCCGGTGGCCAGCTGGCTCAGCGCGGCGGTGAGCGTCTGGTACTCGGCGGCCAGCGAGTCGACGGCGCGGGCCGCGGCGGCCGCCGGGTTGTTGATCTCGTGGGCCAGGCCGGCCGCCAGCGTGCCCAGGGTGACCAGGGCCTCGCGCTGGCGGGCGGTGGACTCGATCGAGCGGGCCGTCCGGTACAGGCCCTCGATCAGGTGCCGGCCGAACGGGAACCAGGCGTTGATCCGGGTGCGCAGCTCGGTGGCGGGCAGCTGGAGCACCCGGCCGGTGACCGCCACCCGGCCGGTGGCCAGGTAGACGCCGTGCTCGTCCCAGGCCCGGAAGCCGCCGGCCCAGCGGCCGGGCACGTCCATCCGGCCGACGACGGTGTCCTCGCGGCCGATGTGCCTGATGAGATCGATGGCGCCGTCGAGCAGGACCCACCAGTAGTCCGCGTGCTCGCCCTCGCGGAACAGCTCGGTGCCGGGCTCGATCCGGATCTCGGCACCGCCCGCGATCAGGTCGGTGAGCTGATCGTCGGTCAGCCCGCCAAACACCTCGAGGACACGGAGCTCACCGGCATGCATCAGGTCACACTATAACGAACGCCGCTCTGACCTGCGCAGACTGGGTTCGCGGCGGCGTGGGCGGCGCGGGCCGGGATACTGGGGCGCGTGACGCAGCGTGCAACCGCCCAGGGGGCGCTCGCGATCGGGGCTCTCGGGGTTGTCTTCGGCGACCTCGGCACCAGCCCGCTCTACACCATCCAGACCGTGTTCAACCCGGGTGACCCGCATCCGGTCCCCGTGTCCGCGGCCAGCGTCTACGGCGTCATCTCGCTGATCTTCTGGTCGGTGACGATCATCGTCACCGTGACCTACGTGCTGCTGGTCATGCGCGCGGACAACGACGGCGAGGGCGGGATCATGGCGCTGATCGCGCTGATCCGGCGGCGGGCCGCGCCGGGCGGGCGCCGGGCCAAGCTGATCCTGGCCGCGCTCGGCGTGTTCGGCGCCTCGCTGTTCTTCGGAGACAGCCTGATCACGCCGGCCATCTCGGTGCTGTCCGCTATCGAAGGCGTCAAGGTCGCCGCGCCGTCGCTATCGGACCTGGTGGTGCCGATTACGGTCGCGATCATCGTCTGCCTGTTCCTGCTCCAGCGGCTCGGCACGGGCGCGGTCGGGTCGCTGTTCGGCCCGGTGATGGTCCTGTGGTTCGTGTCCATCGGGGCGATCGGGATCCGCGGCGTGACGGACCATCCGGCGGTGCTGGCCGCGCTGTCACCCACCTACGCGGTGAGCTTCCTGGTCGGCCACTTCACGATCGCGTTCTTCTCGCTGGCCGCGGTGGTGCTCGCGGTGACCGGGGCCGAGGCACTGTACGCGGACATGGGGCACTTCGGCCGGTCGCCGATCACCCGGGTCTGGCTGTTCGTGGTCTTCCCGGCCTGCATGCTGAGCTACCTGGGCCAGGCCGCACTGGTGCTCAACCACCCGGCGACCGCCGTCAGCGGCCCGTTCTTCCTGCTGGTCCCGGGCTGGGCGCGGATCCCGATGGTGTTCCTGGCGGCGGCGGCCACGGTGATCGCCTCGCAGGCGGTGATCACCGGCGCGTTCTCGGTCGCCCGGCAGGCCGCCCAGCTTGGCTACCTGCCGCGGCTGCGCATCGCACACACCTCCGATAAGCAGATCGGCCAGGTCTACGTGCCGTGGATCAACTGGGCGCTGCTGATCGGGGTGGTCGCGCTGGTGCTGACCTTCCGCAGTTCGAGTTCGCTGGCCTACGCCTACGGCATGGCGGTGACCGGCACGATCACCATCACCACCCTGCTGTTCTGGTACATCGCGGCGCGGTACTGGCGCTGGCCGAGGTGGGTGATCGCCGTCGGGGCGACCGGGCTGCTAACGGTCGACCTGCTGTTCTTCGCCGCGAACCTGACCAAGCTCCTCCACGGGGCGTGGCTGCCGCTGCTCATCGGGCTGCTCGTGTTCACCGTGCTGACCACCTGGCAGCGCGGGCGGGAACTGGTCACCCTCCGGCGCCAGCAGGACGAGGGACCGCTGCAGGAGTTCATCGACTCGCTGCACGGCCGCCGGCCCGCGGTGCACCGGGTGCCGGGCGTCGCGGTGTTCCTCAACCGCGGCAAGGAGACCGCGCCGCTGGCCCTGCGGGCCAACGTCGAGCACAACCACGTGCTGCACCGGCACGTGCTGATCCTCTCGATCCAGACCGTGCCCGTGCCGCACGTGCCCGAGGACGAGCGGGTCAGCGTCGACGCGCTCGGTCACAAGGACGACCGGATCACGTTCGTGGCGGCCAGGTTCGGCTACATGGACCGGCAGAACGTCCCCGCGCTGCTGCCGCTGATCCGCCAGGCCGACCTGGAGCATCCGCTGGGCCGGGGCGAGCCGTCGTACTTCCTGTCCACGATCGACCTGAGCCTGGGCGACGCCCCCGGCCTGAACCGCTGGCGCAAGCGCCTGTTCCTGGCCACCTCGCAGATCACCGCCGACGCGGCCGAGTACTTCCAGCTGCCCCGCGACAGCACGGTGATCATGGGCTCCCGCATCGAGCTCTAGCCGGTTGCGCCCGGCGCCCGGGGCGGGCGCAGGCAGGTCAGGAGGTCGCTGACCGGGAGCGGTGTGCCGCCGCTGGTTTCTGGGCCGGAGACCGGTTCCGCGGCCAGCAGGGCGCTGACGACGGCCTCCTCCGTGGCTTCGGTGACGGCCTGGAAGAGCAGGTCGAGCAGCGGGCCGTCCTCGGGCAGCACCGCGGCCGGGAGCTGATCGGCCGCGGGGACGTGCGGGATCCGCCGGGCGGTCGAGAACGCGATCACGTAGTCGCCGCTGTTGTGGTCGCCGGGCGTGCCGGTCCGCGCGAGGCCGTTCTGGGCCCGGCGGGCCAGCCGGCCGAGCTGCCGGGAGTCCGCCGGGGCGGACGTGGCCAGGATCACCACGCACGAACCGCCGCCTTCCGGGGCCGCCGCCGCTGCGCTGGCCGGCGGGTGCAGCGACTCGCCCACCGGCACGCCGGCGATCCGCAGCTCGCGGGCCCGGCCGAAGTTCGCCAGCACCAGGACGCCGGCCAGGTAGGGCTCGCCGCTGGTGGGGACCGTCCGGGAGGCCGTGCCGATGCCGCCCTTCCAGCCGTAGCAGACCATGCCGGTGCCCGCGCCGACCGATCCCTCGGTTACCGGGCCGCCGGTGGCGGCGGCGATGGCGGCGGTCACGTGCCCGGGGCGGACCACCAGGGCGCGGATGTCGTTGAGCCGGGCGTCGCTGCACTCGGCGACCACCGGGTTGACGTTGCCGGCCGTGCGGCCGATGTCCGGGTCGGCGGCGAGCGCGTGGCGCACCAGGCCCTCGAACGCGGCGCCGATGCTGAGCGTGTTCGTGAGCGCGATCGGCGTCTCGATGTTCCCTAGTTCCTGCACCTGCGTCGAGCCGGCCGCCTTGCCGTAACCGTTGATGACGTGGAACGCGGCGGGCACTTTCTCGCGGAACAGGTTGCCGCCGTGGGGGAGCACGACGGTCACGCCGGTGCGGGCCGGGCCGCGCGGCGGGTCGCTGGATCCGTCGTCGATGATCGTGACGTGGCCGACCTGGACGCCCGGGACGTCGGTGATCGCGTTGTGCGGGCCGGGCTCCAGCGTGCCGAGCACGATCCCGAGCTCGCGCGGCCGCGGCTTGCGGCCGCGGTCAGTGCTGCTGGCCACCGGGCCCGCCCGACCGGGTGCGGAACTCCTCCGCGACCTCGCCCATCCGGGCGAACCTGAGGCCGGGATACCGCTGGCCGTGCTCGATCACCTGCTCGAGCAGCTTGATCCGGTGCCCCCGGCCGATGACCTGCGGGTGCATGGTGAGGTCGAATACGCCGCCGGGCACCCGCTCGACCATGAAGTCGATGTCGCTGGCCCAGATCTCGAAAACCTTCGACGGGCTGGCGAGCGTGTTGGCGCTGAAGCGCGGCGACGAGACGAACTCGAACTGAGGGAAGTCGTCCCAGCTCCAGCTCACCGGGATCTCCACGATCTCGCTCGGCTCCCCGAACAGGAACCCTCCGTCCGTCCGGGGCACGTCCCCGATGCGGGCGTAGTAGCAGTTGTAGTCGTCGGCGGCCAGGCTCGAGTCGTACCGGAAGCCGAGTTCGGCCAGCAGCCGGATGCTGTTATCGGTCAGGTCCCATCCCGGTGACCGGTAGCCGGCCGGCCGGACGCCCGCGACCCGCTCCAGCGCCTCGGTGCCCTTCTCGTACATGGCCCGCTCGCCGTCGGGGTCGCCCAGGTAGTCGGTCGGGCTCTCGTGCAGGTATCCGTGGTGGCCGATCTCGTGCCCGCGCCTGGCGATTTCCCTGACGGCATCCGGGAACGAGTCGGCGGTGTACCCGGGGATGAAGAAGGTCGCCGGGACCTGATACCGGTCCAGCACGTCGAGGACGCGGTAGATCCCCACCCGGCCGCCGAACTCGCCCCGCGACAGGACGCCGGGCGTGACCGCCCTGAAGCTCCCCATCCAGGCGGCCATGGTGTCGAAGTCGAACGTCAGGCAGATGCTGCCCTGGCCGGGCGACGCACCATCGGTCATGAGCGGCCTCCCCGGGTTGCGTACCCGACGACCGTAACGCCTCCCGGTTCCTGCGATCATGCTGGCGTGTTTGTGCGCGTGTGGGAGTACGAGGTGCCGCTGGACCGGACCGGGGCGTTCACTACGGCCTATGCGGCCGACGGCCCGTGGGGCGAGCTGTTCCGCCGGGCCGGTGGATTCCTGGGCACGGAGCTGTACCGCGACAGTGCCCGGCCCGGCCGTTACCTGACCATCGACCGCTGGCAGGACGAGCAGGCCTGGCAGGCGTTTCTCGCCGCCTTCCGGCTGGACTACGAGTCCCTCGACGCCCAGCTCGAGGGCATTGCCGCGGTAGAGCGATCGCTGTTCGAGGGATCCTCGTAGCCTGGCCGGGTGGACGCGAAGACCGAAGAGCTGCGCGCTGCGCACGACGCCCTGGCCGAGGTGTACGCCGGCCGCCTGGCTCATGTGATGGACGAGCTGCCCGATCCCGACGAGAAGCAGCCGCAGGGATACCTCATCGCCCGGCGGTGCTGACAGGAGGGGCCGATGAATGAGCAGGCCGTCGCGGAGTTGCTCGCCGCCGAGCGGGTCAGCGTGCTTGAGCGGCTGGCCGGGCTGGAACGCGAGCTTGCGGCCATCATCGAGTCGTCGGGCTCGGCCGGCACGGACGACGAGCACGACCCCGAGGGCGCCACGCTCGCGTTCGAGCGGCAGCATCTGGCCGCGCTGGTCAGCCAGGCCCGCGGTCACCTGACCCAGATCGACGCGGCGATGCTCCGGCTGGCCGAGGGCAGCTACGGCATCTGCGAAGGCTGCGGTGTTTCGATCAGCGAAGCACGCCTGGCCGCCCGGCCCGTGACCACGCTGTGCATCACCTGCGCCGCCCGCCGCTGACCCGGAGCCAGGCCCCCCGCGACAGGGCTCTTGTCCCCGGCCGCAGGCCGCGGCCTGGTGACCGCCAGGGCGTGCCGTAGCGGCCACATGAGCGCGGTCTACCCGCGCGCCGGGCCCGCGCCCGGCTCGCCGGGGAAGGTGCCGAGCTCGGCCAGGTTGTAGCCGTCGGGGTAGGTGCGGATACCGGAGTTCTGGCGGGCGAACCGGGGCTCGGCCCGGGGCGGCTGCCATCGCCCGGCGCGGCCGCGGGCGGCCAGGGCGGCGCGCACGGCCGTCCGCAGCACCGGGTTCGGCCGCGGGAACCGGAACGCCTCCAGCAGCGGGTCGTCCATCAGCGCGTACGCGACCGGCCGGACCAGGCGGGCGGGCAGCAGATGGAACGGCGGGAACGTGCCCAGCAGGTCCAGGGTGGCGTCGGCTACGGCCCGGCCACCCGGGCTGAACGCGAAGTGCTCCCGCTCGTAACCGTCCATCAGCTGCTCGAAGCCGGCGTAGCTGTCCGGCACCGCACGGATGTTCATGTGCTGCGCCACGGCCCGGTAGTAGGTCACCGAGGCGGCCTTCTCGATGCCGGCCATCGGCCGCCAGCCGTAGGCGGCCAGCCAGCGGACCGGGGTGACCACGAACGTGGAAAGCACGTAGCGCATGTCGTCGTTCGGGATCGGATACGCGCCGTGCATCTGGTTCATCCGCCGGAACGCGTCCCTGGCCTGCGAGGTTCCGAACCCGTGCTCGATGACCGCGTCCAGGATCAGCGCGGTGTCGTCGTAGCGCTTCTGCGTGCGCCGGGTGAACTCGCCGGTCCGGGCCAGCAGCTCCCCGATGCCCGGCACCGCATAGGTCCTGAACAGCGCGAAGCTCAGCGCCTGCTTCATGTCCCACGGGAACTCCAGGGTGACCGTGGCCCGGTAGATCTCGTGAAAGTCCCTGACCGGGTCCAGCCCCTCCAGCCGGCGCAGCCGGCGCAGTCGTCCGTGGCGTGCCATCACTCTGCTTTCTGTCCCGGGGCTTTTCTCTCACTGGCCCCCACGCTGACAACGGCCCGTGGCCCCGTGCAGATCAACGGCGCCAGCCACCGGCCCCGAATCGGGGCCAGCCCGGACCCGGACCAGGGCTGGCCCCGATCAGCGCCCGCCCGCCGGCGTGGTCTGGTGACAGTCAGCAGCACCGGACCAGAGGAGGTCACCAGATGAACAGGTCAGCAAGGCGGGCAGCGATCATCGGCAGCGCGGCACTCGCGGTCGCGGTCGGCACGGCCGGGGCCGCCGCGGCGGCTCCCCGCGGCACGGCGGCGCCAGACGCCCGCACCCTGACGGTCTTCGCGTTCGACATCAACAACGGCGGCCCGGACCCGGGCTTCATCCCGGTCCCCGGCACCAGCCGCAGCAGCTTCGCCCAGGGCGACGAGCTCATCATCAACGACCAGCTGACCCTCCCGGAACTAGCCGGCAAGGGCTTCCCGATCATCGGCCACGACTCCGGCGTCTGCACGCTGACCCGGCTGCCCGAGCGCGACGCCCGGCAGACGTACGCCAGCTGCGTGGTCACCGCCGTAGTCCGCGGCGGCAGCCTGACCGTCCAGGGCATCCTCAGCTTCCACGGCCAGCAGCCGCTGCCCGCCACGCTGGCGGTCACCGGCGGCACCGGCCGGTACGCCGGCGCAGCCGGCACCGTCCACGTCGGCTTCGCCCGGGACCACAAGATCCTGACGTTCCGGCTCCGCTAGCCCACCCGCCGCGCTCATGATCACGGAGGATTTCCTGCCGCCCTGCACCCCTCATCCTCCGTGATCATGGTGGGCCGGTGTCATGATCCGCCAGGGTTTTGGGTGCTGGGGCACCGAAAACCCTGGCGGATCATCAGGCGCGGCCGGGCCCGGTGGGGCTGGCTGGTCCCTGGCCCCGGGCGTCAGAGCTGGCTGGCCCACTCGATGACCAGCCGACGGGACGATCGGGTGGCCTGGTCATCCATTTCGGATCTGGGACGCAACCCTCCAGCACCCCTCATCCTCCGTGATCATGGACGGCCTGCTCCATGATTCGGAAGGATCTGCCACCACGGGGCGCGCCATTCCAGATCCGAAAGCGGGCGGCCACGTCAGTTCGTTGCCCAGTCGGCCGATCATCGGTGGACCACCCGCGCCGTGCCGGTTCGTCTGCCGGGCCGATGAGATCCGGGCGCCAGCAACGTCATCACTGCGGACCGCGGGACAAGCCCGCGACAGAGAACGGAGACGCGGCCGTGGCAATTGAGTTCGGCGGCTGGACGGTAGTGAGATGAGCGGCAAGGTGGTCGTGAACAGGTCGATGTCGCTTGACGGCTTCATCGCCGGCCCCGGTGACGCGATGGACTGGATCTTCGACTTCGTGACGCCGGACGCGGCCTGGCTGTCGGAGATCGCGGCGGCCACCGGCGCCATGCTCGTCGGCCGCCGGACCGATGAGGTAGGCGACCGGATGGACGCCAGCCAGGAGCGGGGGTCAGCATCGAGCGACGAGGGCTACCCCTTCTCCGGACCCTCGTTCGTCCTCACCCACGAGCCTCCGGACCCGCCGGCCCCGGAGGTCACTTACCTCACCGGTGACATCGGGGAAGCGGTCGCCACGGCACTGAACGCTGCGGGCGGCAAGAACCTCGAAATCCTCGGTGCTGACGTGGCCCGTCAGTGCCTGCAGCGGGGTCTCGTGGACGAGATCCTGGTGTATGTCCTGCCGGTGCTGCTCGGCGACGGCATCCGGTTCTACTCCTCCAAGGGTCTCGCGAGGATCGACCTGGAACCGCTCGACAGCACGCGGCATGGAGCCGTCACCATCCTTCGCTTCGGCGTCCGCAAGCAGCCATCGGTGCAGTGACTGGGCGGCACGGGCCCCACGTCCCGGAGTGAGGCTCTTCATGAACCGGGAGGAATACCGGTGCTCCCTGGTGCGAGACCCTCCGTGATCATGGACCGCCGCTGCACCGGCCAGGGCCCGCCGCCGGTTCAGAGCCGGGCTGTCCACGCAATGACCAGCTGGCGGAGGGACGACCCCGCCTGGCCGGATATTTCGGATTCAGGAGGCCATACCCCGCGGTGCGAAATCCTCCGTGATCATGGCGGGAAGGATCAGCCGCGGCAGCCTAGCGCGACCGGAATTCCAGGCCCTCGAACTCACCGGAATTCCAGGCCCTCGAACTCGCCCGAGGTCCGCCACCGCTCGATGAACTCGAAGTACGCCGACGCGCCCTCCGGGTATCCCTGGCCCAGCCAGTTGCCCTGCGGACCCGGATCCTGGCCCTCGTTGTTGTAGTAACCCGGCGTGCAGTCCGGCGACCCGATGATCGACCCCGGTCCCGACCGCAGCAGCTCCATCCAGGCTTCCTCGGCGTCCGCCCGCGCTTCGACTACGCAGAAGCCGCGGTCCAGCGCCCCCCGCACCGTATCCCTAATGGTCCGGGCCGCCTCGGAAAGGTTGTGCGGCACGTTGGAGATCAGGTTCGCACCCTGGAACGGCTGAACCACGAACATGTTCGGGAAGCCGTGCACGTGCACGCCGTGCAGCGTCCGCATGCCCCCGGCCCAGTGCTCGGACAGCCTGATCCCGCCGCGCCCGACGGTCTCGAAACCGGCCCGGCGGGTCCAGTCGGTGCCGACCTCGAACCCGGACGCGTAGATGATGCAGTCCACCTCGTAGTGCCGCCCGGCCGCGGTCACCCCGGTCGCGGTGATCTCCTGCACGCCCTTGCCGTCGGTGTCCACCAGGTGCGTGTTCGGCTCGTTGAACGACTGCAGGTACTCGTCGTGGAAGCAGGGCCGCTTGCACAGCTGCCGGTACCAGGCCTTCAGCGCCGCAGCGGTATCCGCGTCGGAAACGATGGCGTCGACCCGGGTCCGGATCTCCGACATCTTCTCGTAGTCGGACTCCTCGTAGGCGGCCATCATGCCGTCCACGGTGAACTCCTCCGGCGGCAGCGCCATGATCTTGTCGCGGACCCGGCGGGAGATGTCCGTCCAGCCGTCCTGGACCAGGTCCTCCTGGGCCGAACCGCGGGTCTGGTTGTCCGCGAAGTTCTCCAGCCAGCGCTGCTGCCAGCCCGGCGTGGCGATCGACGCGAACCACTCCGGGTCGATGGGCCGGTTGCCCCGGGTGTCCACCGAGGACGGCGTCCGCTGGAACACGTACAGCTCGCCGCAGGCCCGGGACAGGTGCGGCACGCACTGCACGGACGTGGCCCCGGTGCCGATGACCGCCACCCGCTTGTCCGCCAGCTTGTCCATCAGCGCGCCGGACGGGTCGCCGCCGGTATAGGAGTAGTCCCACCGGCTCGTGTGGAACGAGTGCCCGCCGAACGCCTCGATCCCCGGGATCCCCGGCAGCTTGGGCACGTGCAGCGGGCCCAGCCCCATCCCGACGAACTGCGCGGTGAACTCGTCCCCGCGGCTGGTGCTGACCACCCAGCAGGACCGGCCCTCGTCCCAGGCCAGCCCGGTCACCTCGGTGTGGAACAGGGCCAGCTCGTCCAGCCCGAACTTCTTCCCGATGAACTCGCAGTGCGCCAGGATCTCCGGCCCGTGCGCGTACTTCTCGCTCGGCATGTGCCCGGTTTCCTCGAGCAGCGGCATGTACACCATCGAGGCGGTGTCGCACTGCGCGCCGGGATACCGGTTCCAGTACCAGGTGCCGCCGAAGCCGCCGCCCTTCTCCACGATCCGGCAGGGCACGCCGGCCTCGGTCAGCCGCGCGGCGGTCAGCAGCCCGGCGAACCCGCCGCCGATGAACGCCGCCGTCACATGGTCGGTCTTCGGGGCCCGCTCGGCCCGCGGCGTGTACGGGTCCGTCAGGTAGTGCCCGAGCTGGCCGGCCAGCCGCAGGTACTGGTCGTTGCCGTCGGGCCGGAGCCGCTTGGCGCGTTCCTCGGCGTACTTGCGGCGCAGGGCGTCCAGGTCGATCGCGGGGCCGTCGGTGACGGTCATGCACGCTCCGGTGAGGGCTGGGGACAGTGCTGGCCGGGGACAGCGCTGGCTGAGGAACCGGGGGCCGGTGACAGCATGTCATCTCGGGGGGAAAGCGAGCAATATTCGGTTTTGCCGGGATCGTGCCGCGGTTATCCCGCAGGCCTGATCCGCCGTACCGCACCTTCTGCCGCAGGTGGCACTGCGTCAGGATGGATTACGGTGGCGAGGGCCTCGATGCCGTCCACGACGCGCGGCCCCGGCCGGACGACAAGACCGTCGGCGTCGATCGCCCAGATTTCAGGACCGCGCAGCTCGCGCTCGGCGGTCTCGGCCTGCTGGGCCGCGCCGTCCAGGTGGTAGCCGCACGGGGAGACGACCACGATGTCCGGCTGCGCGGCGGCGATCTCCGCCCAGCCGGCCTGCTGGGCGGGCGCCCCGCGGTGGCAGGCCACCGGCTCGCCGCCCGCCGCGGCCACCAGGTCGGGGATCCAGTGCCCGGCGGTGAACGGCGGATCGGTCCACTCCAGCAGCGCGACCCGCGGCCGGGGCCGCCCGGTCAGCGCGACGGCCACCGTGGCCAGCCGCTGCCGCAGCCCGGTCACCAGCGCCAGGGCGCGGCCCGGCACCCCGGCCCGCTCGCCGACGGCCAGGATCGTGCCCAGGACCTCCTCCAGCGAGTACGGGTCGAGCGACAGGACGTCGGCCGTGCAGCCCAGGTGGTCGAGCGCGCTGGAGACCTGGCCGGACGGGAGTGCGCAGACGCGGCACAGGTCCTGGGTGAGGATCAGGTCCGGGTTCAGCCCGGCCAGTGCGCCTTCGTGCAGCGTGTAGAGGTCCCCGCCGGACGCCAGCTGGTCCTTGACGTAGCGGTCGATCTCGCCCGGGGTCATCCCGGTGGTGTCCCGGCCGCCCACGACCACGGTCTTGTCCGTCCGGGCCTGAGGCGGCTCGTCGCACTCGAACGTCACCCCGACCAGGTCATCGCCCAGCCCGAGCGCATAAACGATCTCGGTCGCCGAGGGCAGCAAAGACACAACCCGCATGGCTACCACCCTAGGCAGCCGCCGCGCCCGGCCCGGGAACGCGATCGATGTTACGTCGCTTAACTTCTTACTTAAGCGACGTAACATCGATCGCTACGAACGGCGGGGTTAGCTGGCCCAGAGGGCGGCTACGTGGCGGGCGTCGGTGCCGCAGCAGCCGCCTACCACGGACAGGCCGGGCAGCAGCGGTGCCAGCTTCCGGTGCGCCGCGGCCAGCGCGGCCGGGTCACCCTCGTCCAGCTCGTCGGACTCGTCCAGCTCGGCGTGGCTGAGCGCGGACGCGTTGTACCGGACCCCGGCGATCCGCTCCCGCCAGCCGTCGCCGTCCGGCGCGCTGAGCGCGGGCGCGACGTGCTCGGGGTGCGAGCAGTTGACCCCGAAGTAGTCCGGCGCGGCGGCGGCGTCCACCGCGCCGATCGTGCCCGCCAGCGTGCCGCCGTCGGCCAGCGTGCCGTCGGTCTCCACGGTGAACGAGATCGCCACCGGCAGCCCGGCGTCCCTGGCCGCCCGGACGATCCCGGTCGCCTCGCCGGCGCTGGTCAGCGTCAGCGCGCTGACCATGTCCGCGCCGGCCGCCGCGAAGGCCCGGATCTGCGGCCCGTGGTACTCCTGCGCCTCGTCCGCGCTCATCGCCTCGCCCGGCTGGTAACCGTCGGAGCGCGGCCCGACCATGCCCGCGACCAGCGTGTCCTGGCCGCCCAGTGACCCGGCGTACCGCTCCCGCAGGCCGCGCAGGAACTCCACGGCCGCCGCGTTGACCCGGGCCAGCCCGGCCGCGTCGTAGCCGAGCAGGGCGCCCCAGTCCGGGCTGGCCCGCCACGTCGGCGCCTCCAGCAGCAGCCCGGCCCCGGCCCCCGCGGCGACCGCCGCGTAGCCGTCGTAGTACCGGGTCAGCTGGTCCCGCCCCGCGGGCGTCTCCACGAGCGGGAACGCCGCGAAGTGCGGCAGGTCCACGCCGTGGTGGAAGATCAGGTCGGTCTCCATGCCGCCGTCGGTGACCAGCGGGGTGCCGCTGAGCTGCGGCAACGGGGTCGCGTTCATCCGGCCATTGTCCGTGACCCGCCTGAACGCCACCTGACCGGGTCCTTCCGGTCTCCCTGCGTCGCACGCGAGGATGTGCCATCGCGGCATAGAAGCCGGCGATGGCACATCCTCGCGCTGATGCCTGCTGGTTAGCGGTCGAGGATCGCGGCGTCGGTGCCGCCTTCCTCGCCCAGGATGGAGCCGATCTGGGCGACCTTGTCCGGCCGGGTGGTGCGCAGGTAGACCAGCACGCCGAGGCCGATGACCAGCCAGACCAGCGCCACGTACGGGGTGTACTTGAGGATGCCGGGCGGCGTCGGATGGATCGAGCCGTACAGCGCGGCGCCGAACACGACCGCGCCGATGAGCGGGACGACCACGTGCAGCAGCGGGTTCCAGTTCCTGGTGTCCCTGGTCTTCCGGAAGTACACGATGCCGCCGAGGCACAGCATGATGTAGACCACGATGATCAGCAGGGTGCCGGTCGTGGCCCAGAAGTAGTAGTTGCTGAACGGCGCGCCGAACAGGTCGTCGGACAGCGGGTAGCCCATCAGCAGGCCCATCAGGATCGCCAGCACGGTGACCGCGAGCGTCGCGGTGACCGGGGTCTGGAACCGCGGGTGGGTCCGGCCGAACGCGGCGGGCAGCACGCCCTCGCGGCCCATCGCGAACAGGGTCCGCGCGGCGGCCGTGGCGCAGGCCACGCACACGATGAACGCGGCCAGCATGCCGCCGATCTCCACCAGCGTGCCAGTAAAGCTGCCCACGTACGTGATCGGCGGTGGTCTTCAGCGCGACCGGGTCGGTGGCCATCTGGCTCCCGTTGTTCACCCCGAAGCCGATCGTGATCGAGTACGTGGTCCACAGGTAGAGGACGATCGCGAACAGGGTGGCCACGATCACCGCGATCGGGATGTTCCGGCGCGGGTTGGCGGTCTCCTCACCGAAGTCGGCCGCGGTCTCGAAGCCGATGTAGGAGGTGACGCCGAAGATGATGCCGTAGAACACGCCGTTGAAGCCGCCCGAGTTGGTGTGCTGGAAGGTGAACGCGCTGAGCGCCTGGCCGTTGATCCCGCCCTTGGCGGTGGTGACCAGGTCGACCACCAGGATCACCGCGATCGTGACGATGCCCACGATGAGCTGCACCCGGGTGGTCACCTTGACCTTGATCGTGGACAGCACGACGAACAGCACCATGCCGATGAAGAAGAACAGGATCCACAGCTTCGGGTTGACCCCGAGCAGGTCCGCGGCCAGGTAGCCGACCGCGGACATCGTCATCGGCACGAAGCAGATGAACCCGAAGAAGTACAGCCAGCCGGCCATGAACCCGGCGCTGGTCCCCAGGCTCCGGCTGGCGTAGGTGTACGCGTACCCGGCGGTGGCCATCCGCCGGGTGAACCCGATCACCACGAAGGCCAGCGCCAGGCAGGCTATGCCGCCGAGCAGGAAGGCCAGCGGCGTCGAGCCGCCCGCCACCGCGGCCACGCCGGTGACGTTGAGCAGCATGGCCATCCCGGGAGCAATCACGGACACCGAGATGGCGATGGCGTCCCGGAGCCGCAGCGAGCCGTGTGCGAGCTCGCCGCTGCCGGCCCCGGGGATCAGGTCTGGGCTGGTCTTGGCCATGGCACCGTTCCTTTCATTCGGGCATCAGGACGGTCTGGCCGTCCAGGTGGTAGTCAAAGGCCAGCGGGGTGCAGGCACGTGCGTTGAGCCAGGCGAGGAAGTCCTGGTGCACCGGGTGCGCCCGGTACTCCGCCAGGGCCTCCTCGCTGGGGAACTCGGTGTAGAGCAGGTAGGGGTAGCCGCGGGTGCGGGCCCCGGTGAGAT
The DNA here is from genome assembly GCA_963770375.1 of uncultured Actinomycetes bacterium. Classification (GTDB taxonomy): domain Bacteria; phylum Actinomycetota; class Actinomycetes; order Streptosporangiales; family Streptosporangiaceae; genus DASVBE01. Next base: position 59,482 of record CAVYPM010000015.1, read on the forward strand.
CGGTGCCGAACCGGCACCTGGTCATCAGGCCGATCTCCTTCGGCCAGGACGCCACCATCGCGCGCATGTCCGCGGCCTCCTCCGCGGACAGCTCGCGGGGGAAGCTGAACAGGACGATGTGCTGCACGGTCATAGGGGCTGGCTCCCGGTCAGAAGAACTCGAAGTACTCGCGCATCTCCCAGTCGGTGACGTCACCGGGATCCGCGGGCGGGTTGTCGGCCAGCGCGGCCTCGTACCGGCTGACCTCGGCGCGCTTCATCGTGAGCAGGTAGTCCACCATTGTGGCTCCGAACGCCTCGCGGTAGAAGCTGTCTTTGTCCAGCGCCTCGATCGCGGTGGCCAGCGACGTGGGCAGCATCGGGGCCTCCGTGGCGTACGGGTCGGCCTCGACCGGCGGCGGCGGGTCGGCCTTGCGGCGCATCCCGTCAAGACCGGCCGCGATGTTCGCGGCCATGTACAGGTACGGGTTGGCGGCGGGCTCGCCCATCCGGTTCTCGATGTGGCTGTTGGCGTCGCCCGGCGCGCCCTGCACCCGGATCAGCGCGCCGCGGTTCTCGACCGCCCAGCAGACCCGGTCCGGGGCGAACGAGTACGGCCGGTAGCGCTTGTACCCGTTGACCGTCGGGGTGGCGAACACGGTCATCGGCATCGCGTGCTCGACCAGGCCGGCCACGAAGTGGCGGCCCTCCTGCGACAGCGCCTCGTCCGCGCTGCTGAACACGTTCCGCCCGTCCGTCCGGGACAGCAGCGACTCGTGCAGGTGCCAGCCGGAGGAGAAGAAGTTCGGCAGCCCGGGCCGGCACATGAAGCTGGCCAGCAGCCCGTGCCGCTGGCACAGCTGCTTGACCGCGGAGCGGAACAGCACGACGGCGTCGGCCGCGGCCAGGCCGCCGATCGGGCTGAAGCTGAACTCCATCTGCCCGGGGCCCCATTCGTCCTCCATGGAGCGGGGGAGCAGCCCGACCCCGGCCAGGCCGTCGCGGATCATCTCCAGCGTGCTGTTCACGCTGTCCAGCCGGACCTCGGACAGGTACTGGTAGCCGCGTTCCCACACGCTGACGGCGGGCGCCACCGGGGTGAACCCGGCGTTCTCCGGGATGATCGTGGTCTGCTCGTTCTTGACGATGTAGTACTCGACCTCGATGCCGGCCAGGTAGTCGAGGCCGGCCTCGCCCAGCGCGGCCAGCTGGCGGCGCATCAGCCCGCGGCCGTCGAGCGGCATCGGCGCGCCGCTGGAGAAGTACACGTCGCAGAGCATCCAGCCGGTCCGGTCGGCCCACGGCAGCACCTGGAACGTGGCCGGGTCGGGAACCAGGACCACGTCGGGGAACCCGGTCAGCTCGTCGATGCCGAACCCGCCGCCGGCCGCGAACGCGGGCACGAACACCTGGTTGCCGGAGTCCAGGCTGTAGATCGCGCCGGAGAAGTCCAGGCCGTTGCGCATCGCGGCGATGGCCACGGCCGGGTCCAGGGCCTTGCCCCGCGGGATGCCGTGCTGGTCGACCACGATGAGCCGCACGGTGCGCAGCCCGAGCTCGCGGATGCGGTCGGCGAGCTCGCCGGCCGCGGCCTGCTGCTCCGGGGTGTAGAGCCCGTGCTGGGCCACGAAGCCGCTCTGGCCGACCCCGTCTACTGCGTGCTGGCTGGCGCTACTGCCCATCCGGCTGTCCTCCGATCAGAAAGGTGTACGCGACCGGGGCCGGGACTGCCGAGCCCAGGCCGGTCGCGCTCTCAGGTCTTCTTCGACTCTCCCCGCTGCCTGCTCATCTGGTCCAGCATGCCGGCGGCGAAGTTTCCCGGCTCCATATCGGCCAGGGACAGGAACGTCTCGGTCCGCTGCACCCCGTTGATCTGGAAGATCTTGCTGAGCAGCAGCTCGCGCAGGTGCGCGTGGTCCCGGACCCGGAGCCGGACCAGCAGGTCCAGGCTGCCGGTGACCACGCTCATCTCCTCGGCCTCGGGCAGCGCCCTGATCGCGGTGATGATCTCGGTCAGCTCCATGCCGGGCCCGGCGGTCACCGCCAGGTAGACCACGACCGGGTAGCCGAGCGCGGCCCAGTCGATGTCGACCCGGTAGCCGCGGATCGCGCCGCTGCGCTCGAGCCGGGCCAGCCGGTCGGCCACCGCGGGCGGGGACATCTCGATCCGCCGGGCGAGCGCCCGCTGCGACTGGCGCGCGTCGTCGGCCAGCGCCCGCAGCAGGGCCAGGTCGAGGTCGTCCAGGTCGGCGGGGGGCACCGCCGGGGCGGTCACCTCGGCCAGCTTGGCGAGCGGAGCTGACACAGATGTCATTTGCCAGGCTACCCGTCGTGGGATCTGATGAACTGAGCTATGCTAGCGAGGGGGTTATTACCTATGTAAAGCCTGATTCGCGGAATTTTTACATTTGTAAGATCCGCTGTCAAGGGCACTCACTGTCACTGCCGTGAGGCGCTGTCGAGGGATGGAGCGGCTGATGACCGCAGCACTGGAGCACGACTGGAACGCCGGCCTGGCCAGGCGCACGCACGCGCTGGGCGGCGGCGAGATCACCGCGATCCTCGCCCTGGCCGGCGCGACCGACGTGATCACCTTCTCCGGCGGGTTCCCCGACCCGGCCACCTGGCCCAGGGACGTGCTGGCCGGCCTGGCCGCCAAGCTGATCACCGACGACGCTCCAGTCGCTCTGCAGTACGCGGCCACCGAGGGCGTGGCCAGCGTGCGCGACTTCGTGTCCGGCCGGCTGGGCCGCCTCGAGGGCCGCATCCCGGGCGGCCGGCGAGCTGATGATCACCAGTGGCGGCATCGACTGCATGGAGCTGCTGGCCAAGAGCTACCTCGACCCCGGTGACGTGGTCGTGGTCGAGGCGCCGACCTACCTCGGCGCGATCATGGCCTTCCGCGGCTACGAGGCGAGCCTGCACGGCGTGCCCATGGACGACGACGGGATGCGGGTTGACCAGCTGGCGGACATGCTGGCCGGCGGGCTGCGGCCGAAGATCCTCTACACGATCCCCGACTTCCAGAACCCGACCGGGCTGTCGCTGTCCGCCGAGCGGCGCGAGGCGCTGATCGCGCTGGCCCGCCGGTACGGGTTCCTGATCCTGGAGGACACCGCCTACCGTGAGCTGCCGTTCGGCCGCGAGGTGCCGCCCAGCCTGTGGTCAGCCGCGCCGGACGTGGTGCTCCAGGCCGGCACGTTCTCCAAGATCTTCAGCCCCGGGTTCCGGCTCGGCTGGGCGGCCGGGCCGCCGGCCGTCATCAGCCGGCTGATCGTGGCCAAGCAGAACTCCGACCAGTGCTCCGGCGCGCTCGGCCAGCGGCTGCTCGAGGAGTACGGCCGCAGCGGCGAGATGGACGCGCAGATCGAGCGGTCCCGGGCGCTGTACGCTCGCCGGGCCGAGCTCGTCGGGGCGGCGCTGGCCGCGCACATGCCCGAGGGCACCACGTGGACCACGCCGCGCGGCGGCTTCTACTACTGGGTGACCGCCCCGGCCGGGACGGACACCGTGGCGCTGGCGCAGGCGGCCCGCGCCCGCAAGGTGGCCTACGTGCCGGGGGCGCCGTTCTACCCCGGCCAGGACGGCCACGCGCAGATCCGGCTGGCCTACAGCCGGGTCGCGGACGATCTCATCGACGAGGGAATCCGCCGCATCGGCGAGGTGCTGCGGACCGGACGGGAGGCATAGTGACCGACACGGCAGGCATGGGCGACGCGCACAGCCACTTCGGGATCGAGGCGGCGGGCGAGCCCGCGCACCCCGGGCGCTTCGTGAACGTGGACGCGATGAAGGCGGTCGAGTTCGTGCCCGGGCTCGGCTTCCGGCCGGTGCTCGGCGACGGCGCGCTGGTGAACTTCGTCAGCTTCGAGCCGGGCACCGAGGCGCCCAAGCACGTGCACTCCGAAGAGCAGATCGTCATCGTGGTGGACGGCGAGTTCACCTTCGACCTGGACGGGGACGTCCGGGTGATGCGCCGCGGCGACGTGTGCGTGGTCCCGGCCTGGGTGCCGCACGGCGCGTGGACGAGCGAGACCAGCTGCCTGGAGATCGACGTGTTCGTCCCGCCGCGGGAGAGCCTGCTCAAGCTGGCCGCGGCGCAGGCCGGCGAGGCTGACGGCGGCGCGGGCGGCGAGGGCTAGGTGGACCTCGGGCTGGCGGGCCGCCGGGCGATCGTCACCGGCGGCTCCAAGGGCCTGGGCCTGGCCATCGCGGCCGAGCTGCTGGGCGAGGGCGCGGCGGTGGCGATCTGCTCCCGGAACGCCGCGGAGCTGGACGACGCGGCCGCGGCGCTGGCCAAGCAGGCCGGCGACAGCGCCCAGATCGTGGCGCTGGCCTGCGACGTCACCGACCCGGAGCAGGTCACCGCGTTCGTGGACGGGGCCGCCGCGGCGCTCGGCGGGGTCGACATCCTGGTCAACAACGCCGGCGGGGCCCGCCCGGGCCGGTTCGCCGCGCTGACCGACGACGACTGGCAGGCCGACACCGAGGTCAAGCTGTTCTCCCAGATCCGCTGCATCCGCGCGGCCCTGCCCCACCTGCGGGAGAGCGCCGCGCCGCGGGTCATCAACATCAACGCGATCTACGCGCGCTACCCGGACCCGGCGTTCCTGGCCTCCTCGGTCAACCGGGCCTCCTGCCTCAGCCTCTCCAAGGCCCTCTCGATGGAGCTGGGAGCAGAGGGAATCCTGGTAAATAGTGTGAATATCGGGCTCGTTGAGACCCCGCAGTGGGAGAATATTCACCAGCGCAGAGCCCCCGACATCCCGGCGGGGGAATTCTTCGGAAAGCTGGCCGCGGCCGAGGTGCCGCTGGGCCGGTTCGGCCGGCCCGATGAGGTCGCCGGGCTGGTCACGTTCCTGGCCAGCGACCGGGCCAGCTACATCGCCGGCGCGTCAATCGATATCGCCGGGGGCATGGGGAAATTCCTGTAAGGGGTAATAGATAAATGTGCCGGCTTCTGGGGTTTTGCGCCCGGGAGGAAGTGCCTGTCGCCCAGCTCATGGGGGCGGACGGGTTCGCTGAGTTCACCGGGCTGGCCGCGCTGCACAGCGACGGCTGGGGCATGGGCTGGTACGAGGGGAGCGAGCCGCGGCTGCGCAAGGCGCCGGAATCCGCGGAGCACGCCCCCGAGTACGCCAAGCTCGCCCACGAGGCGCTGGGCGACATCGGCCTGGTGCACCTGCGCTGGGCCACGCCCGGCCTGGAGATCAGCGAGCGGAACACGCACCCGTTCCGGTACGGCCCGTACCTGCTGGCCCACAACGGGGCCATCCACCCGCAGGACCGGCTGGGGGAGATCATCCCGCCGGGCTGGGACGAGAAGCGGGCCGGCACCACGGACAGTGAGTTCTACTTCCTCGGCATCATGTCGCGGCTGGAAGCCAGCGGCGGTGACCTGGCCGCGGCGATCGGCGGCACCACCGCGCACATCGAGGAACTGTTCGCGCCCGCCAGCCTGAACGCGATCCTGCTGACCCCGGACAAGCTGTACGCGATCAACTGGCACGACGCGACCAAGGTCGCCGAGGCCGACCTGCGCAAGCGCGGCTGGGTGGGCAGCCAGGACGACGTGCTGGCCTACCTCGACCTGCGCTACCGGATCACCCCGGAGGCCGTGGTGGTGGCCAGCACCGGCTGGCCGCAGGACGGCTGGGACCTGCTGCCCAACCGCCACCTGCTGGTCGTCGACCGCACCACGCTGCACCGCGAGATCCGGCCGCTTTAGCGGCCAGCTCGCCAGTTAGCGCAGCGGGAAGGGCTGGCCCTTCTCGGCTTCCGGCCGGGGGCCGAAGATGCGCCTGTCACTCTCCTTGATCGGGACGTCGTTGATGCTGGCCTCACGGCGGCGCATCAGGCCGTCGTCGTCGAACTCCCAGAGCTCGTTGCCGTAGCTGCGATACCACTGGCCCTTGCCGTCGTGGGACTCGTACTGGTAGCGCACCGCGATCCGGTTGTCCCCGAACGCCCACATTTCCTTGCGCAGGGCGTAGTCCAGCTCGCGGTCCCACTTGCGGCGGAGGAAGCCGATGATCCCGGCGCGGCCGGTGACGAACTCGTGCCGGTTGCGCCACACCGAATCCTGGGTGTACGCGCCCGCGACCCGCTCCGGGTCGCGGGTGTTCCAGGCGTCCTCCGCGGCCTGCACCTTCTGCCGCGCGGAGGCCTCGGTGAACGGCGGCAGCGGCGGCCGTGGCGTCATTACTTCTCCCCGGGTCCTGACCCGATGGCGGCGTACGCCCGCGGCCGGGTCGCCTTCATGATCAGGGCCCAGGCTATGCCTGCCGCCGCGGCGACGGCGAAGAACAGCGGGGAAGATCCAGGCCAGCGCCGAGCCGGGGGCGACCCCGAGGAGCGTGGCGTAGTTGTCCGAGCACAGCTAACCGTCGCCACCGCCGAGTGGAACGCGATAAGCGCAGCTGATTAACGGACAAGATCTATTTTCCTGGCCGTCCGCGGAAACCTGGCTAACGGCCGTTATCGGCCTGGTAATGGCGCAGGAACTGCTCGTGGGCGGCGCGGACGCCGTCGTGATCGCCGGTGGCCAGGAGGTCGAGGAGGAGGCCGCGGACCACGGCCACGCCGAGCCGGGCCTCCGCCCGGGCGGTGGCCGGGTCGGCGCCCGCTTCCTCGAGGGCTTCGGCGACCGGCCCGGCCCACGAGGTCACCGCGTCGCGGGCAAACCCCTCGGTCCCGGGGCGGCCGAGCAGCGACTGCACGTACAGCTCGAAGAACAGCCGCTCGGCCGGCCGCAGCTGCGGGTCGCTGATCCGCTGCCAGAACCGGCGGGCGCCGTCCGGGGTGACCGCCCAGCCGAGCTGGGTGGACCGCTCGGCCTCATCGACCGCGCGGGCGACCGCGGTGAGCAGGCCCTCCCGTGAACCGAAGTGGTACAGCAGCATGCGGTGGCTGGTGCCGATCGCGGCGGCCAGCTCGCGCAGGCTGAGGTCGCCGATGCCGCCGCGACGGGCCTGGCCGACGGCGGCGGCCAGCAGCCGGTCCCGCGCTTGCGAGGAAGCCATAGCCTGATTGTACCATCTGGTACATGAACCAAGTGGTACAAACGAAGGAGCGGTTGTGAGCAGGCTTCATGTGGAGGCCGAGACGGTCGTCGCGGCACCGCCGGCCACGGTCTGGGCCCTGGTCTCCGACGCGCGCCGGTATCCGGAGTGGGGCCCGTGGCGCGAGGGCCGCTACCAGCGGGCCGGGGATGAGTCCGAGCGCGGCCCGGGCGCGGTCCAGGTCCTCACGTCGGCGCGGCGCACCTACGGCCGCCGTTCCGTGTCCGTGGAGCGGATCGTGGTGGCCGAGCCGGAGCGGCGGCTGGTCTACGAGGTCATCGGCGGCATCCCGGTGCGCAACTACCGCGGCGAGGTCACGCTGACCCCGGCCGACGGCGGCACCAGGGTCCGCTGGTCGGCCGACTGGGACAGCACGATGGCGGGCCGCCTGGTCCACCGCACCCTGCGCGTGTTCTACCCGGAGATGCTGGCCGCCCTGGCCGGCGCCGCGGCTAGCACAGCGAGCAGCAAGCACAGCGCGGGAGCCAGCTAGCCGGACTGCCGGAAACCGCTACCGGGGTATGCAGGCCGGCGATGAACGCGGCGCGCCGAAGCGATCGATGTAACATCGCTTCGCTGAGAAGAGAGCGATGTTACATCGATCGCTGACCGGCCGGGTGGCTCAGCCCGGGAGCACCTGAGTGTGCTCGATGCGGACGGCCTGCAGGGCCCGGGGGTTCAGGCCGAGCAGGCGCAGGATGGTCGGGGCTATCTGGGTGGTCTCGACCGGGGCGCCGACGGTCTGGCCGTGGGCAGGGCCCGGCAGGACCACCAGAATCGGCACGTGGCGGTCTTGCGGGTCGTCGCCGCCGTGCTCGGCGATCTTGCTCATGCCGCCGGTGTAGACCACGCCGTGCTGGGCGATGCCGACCACGTCCGGGTGGCGCGGCTCGCTGGCCGGCACGCCGAACAGCCGGGCCGCGCCCGCCCCGGCGAGCACCCGCTTCAGGCCGGAGGCCTGCACGGTGATCGCCTTGCCGCCGATGTTGTTGCCCGCCGCCGTGTGGGTGAGCAGGAACTGCTTCACGAAGCTGGCCGCGGCCGGGGACCGGTCGCTGAGCCAGAGCAGCATGCCGTCGTCGTCGCTGGCCGACACGACCAGGTCACCGGCCTTCGGGTGCGCCGCGGTCCACGCCTTGTTGACCGCGTCGATGATCGGGCCATCGTCCACCCGGGCGAGCGCCGCAGGGCTGGTGGGGGACTGGCCGTGCTTGGCCGAAAGGATGATCGCGGTGCTGCCGGCCAGGCCCCGGGCCCGGATCTCCGCGGCCATCCTGCCGACCTGCGCGCTGACGTAGTTCAGGGCCCGGGTCAGCAGCGGCCCGGGCACCGTGCCGCCGGGCTGGTAGCCGCCGGTCAGCCCGTCGGAGGTGGGCAGCTTCTGGGCGGTGGACACGGTCTGGAAGTTCATCCCGAAGATGGCCGGGACGCCCACATGGTGGGCCCGGCTGTGGTCGAAGCCGTCGATCTCGTTGATGATCGACTGGACCTTGAACGAGTCGTACTCCATCGTCGCCTTGTTGTCGGTGGTCCAGTCGTTGCCGGACGGGAAGCCCAGGGCGTCGCTGTTGATCTCGGGGGTGAAGAAGTCCTGCACGCCGGACCCGGATGGGCCGGACACGATCTGGTAGGCCGGGTGCTTGTCGGTCCAGGCGGTCCGCAGGCCGTGCTGCCTGGCGACGTTGAACACCGTGTTCACCTGGAGGTACTGGTTCGGCAGGATCGGCTTGCAGGTCGCCGGGTCGACCGGGAGGGCGGCCGGGCTGATCACGGTGACCGGGTTGCCGGTCATCTGCAGGATGGTGCCGGGCAGCCCGGCCAGCCCCTGGCCCGCGTCCAGGGAGGTGGGGCTGAGGTCGTCGCTCTCGTCGTAGTCGACCGCGCCGCCCGGGACCGGGCCGGTGCACTTCGTGGTCCCCGGCGGGAAAACGCCGTGGCTGAACGTGTCGTCGTAGTAGACCCCGGTCACCCCGGGATCGCCGCCGGTCACCTGGCCGACCAGCCCGGGGAACGAGTCGGACGGGAACGGGGTGCGGGCCCGGGAGTACTCGATCCCGCGGCTCTCCAGCCTGGCCAGCGCCGAATGGGGGTGGGTGCGGACGTACCAGGCCAGGTCCTGCTGGTGCAGGCCATCGACCGAGATCAGCAGCACGTGCCTGATCGGTGACGGGCTGCCGTGGGCCGGCTGGCCAGCGGCCAGGGCGGGCCCGGTAGCGGTGCCGGCGATCAGCGCCGCCACGCCGCCGGCCACCGCCGCGGCCCGGCGGATCGGCTTGGTGGGCATGAGTTTCCTCCCGGGAGTACTTCTGACGGGATTACTACGTCAGAAGTAGTACCGCGGGCAGGCGTCGCCGGGCTGACCGCCAGCCGACCAGAAGGTGACGGCTCGCTGAGAACGGCGGGGAAATGCGCCGGGCGGCGGCCGGGAACGCGCCGGGGCCGGCCGCGGAGTGATCCGCGGCCGGCCCCGGGCCGTGCTGTGCCGGTGTCAGTCGGCCGTGGCGGCGCTGGCGTTCAGCTTGGCCAGCTCGGCGTCGACCATGGCGTTGTGCTCCTCCTCGTCCCGGCGGGCGTCCTTCGGGCGCCACCGGCCCCGCAGCAGCGGGATGGACAGCAGGAAGAACACGATGCCGCCGACGCAGATCCAGTACCACGTCTTCCACTGGCTGACGGTCTTGGCGGCCGCGTCCTGGACGTCCTTGGCGTGGGCCCCCAGGTACGCGAGGGCCGACTTGGGCACCTTGGACAGCGCGGTCAGCTGCGACGCGTACGGCGCCATCGTCTTCAGCTCGGCCCCGTACGGCGCGATCTTCTGGAGATCCGGCCCGGCCGCGATCACCCCCTGGATGGCGGGGCCGTTCTGGCTGATGGACTGCACGGTCGCCAGGCCGGTGGCCCCGCCGCCGGCCGCGGCGACGGCCTTATGGAGCAGGCTCGGCGGGACCTTGGACGGGTCGGTGATCGCGGCCAGCTTGGTGAACGTGGCCGGGTCCTTCTGGATCGCGGCCAGCTCAGGCGCGAACTTCTGCGCGTTGGCGATCTGGGTCGCGTTCTGCTGCGCGAGGACCACGACCGACGGCGGGACCTTCTGCGCGGCCGCCACCACCTCGGGGTGGGTTTTCGCGAAGGTCAGCTCGGTGTTGTACTTGGTCGCGAGCGCGGAGACCTGGGCGCCGTAGTTCACCAGCGGCGTCACCGAGTTGATCACCACCGGGATGAGCAGGAAGGACAGGAACACCACGACGCGGATGATCCAGCCCCAGATGGCCAGGCCGGTGGCGATCAGCGCGGGGTTACGGGCCTCGACGGTCTCGGTGTAGCTGGCCATCCACGGGGTGTAGGCCACGCCGAGGAAGAACGACATGAGGGCCAGGATGACGGCCAGCTTGTAGTAGCTCGGGTGACCGCCCGCCTGCACCAGGTAGACGATCACCATGATCGCGGCGCCCACGCCGCCGAGGACCATGAACGGCTTCCGGACCCGGAACCGGTCGGAGATCACCCCGATCAGGATGACCGCGAGGACGTTGAAGCCCCAGTTCCAGTTGCCCAGGCCGTTGGCGTCCCTGAGGGAGAAGCCGAACACCGTGGTCAGGTAGATGACGCTGAAGCCGACCGCGGTGTAGTAGACGAGCAGCATGACCGACACCGCGATCGCGGACACCACCACGTCGGGCTTGAGCAGCTGCCGGAACGGCTTCTTCAGCGCGGCGGTGACGTCGATGCCCTTGGCCCGGGCCTCGATCAGCGCCCGGTCGCGCATGTTCACCATCAGCTGGTCGCGAAGCTGCGGGGACAGCTCGCGCAGCCCGACCGCCGCGATCGCGAAGACGATGAGCCCGATGACGCCGCAGATGATGTACTCGTGGTGCCAGAAGGTGGTGCTGGTGACCACGGCGGGGATCGTGGCGCTGCCGACCACCGCCACGATCAGGCTGCCGAGCACCGGGCCGCTGGTCCAGAAGCCCATCGCGGTGGCCCGGCCGACCTGCGGCGAGAAGTCGCGGATCAGCGCCGGGGTGGCCACCAGGCAGATGCCCTCGATGGTGCCGACCACGAAGCCCTCGATGCTGAAGACCCACTTGTTGGTCGCCGCGGGCAGGATCCACAGGGTGAAGATGGCCGTCAGGAGCAGGCCGACCACCACCAGGTTGGCCCGGCCGTACCGGTCGGTGAGCCCGGCGAACAGTGAGCCGAACGCGCCGATGAGGTTACCGAAGGCCAGGACGATCACGTAGAACGTGAACGTCATGCCCAGGTTGGCCAGGATCAGCGTGGAGACCGATCCGCCCACGTAGAGCTCGTAGTACAGCATGACGGTGGCCAGCACGGTGATGGCCAGGTACGTAATGCGGGCGCCAGTCTCGGGATAGTGATCGAGCTGGCGGCGCCACAACCAGGACACCCCTTTAGGGCGGCTAGGGACCATTCCTTCGGCTGTCGCACTCATGCGGTCCTCGCTAAGGTCGCTCATCCTGCGCGGTTGGGGACGTGAGGCGAGGCGGCGGGGACTCCGGGGTACGGACCGGCGCGCCGGGATCGGCGCTCGGGGGGTCCGCACTCACCCCGGAAAACCGGCCGCCGCGCGCGGGGAGCAGGAACCGGGCCATGGCGTATCGCGGTAGGGGGGAGCCATCGCGCGCGCTCATGAGGGGTCTTCTCTGCTCGGCGTGGTCACGCGGGCTAGCCGCGCGATCCACAGAAGTACAGCTCCGTACCTTCGAACACCCCATACGTTAGAAGCGCGTTCGGTTCGAGACAAGAGTCTCGTTCGGTAACGCCTGTACAACGGCTTGGCCGACGGGGTTGTGCCGGTAACACGTTGTCACCTACGGGGGCCCGCAGAGGGCCTGCTCAGCAAGGTTTCCCGGCCCTGGCGGCCCCGGGCTACCGGGTGGCCGTGAAGGCGGTCAGGTTCTCCAGCTCGTGCCGTGCGACGCCGGTGAACAGCTCGCCGAGCTCCTGCTCGATGCGGCTCAGCGTGCGGTACGGGAGGGCCATCAGCTGGACCATGCGGGTCGTGTTCCGGCCGCCGGGCCAGGCGATCAGCACCCGGCCGCCCGGGCGGGTCACCCGGTGCAGCTCACGCAGCCCCGCGCTCAGGTCGGGCCAGAACCCCACGTTGTGCACGGAGACGACCCGGTCGAACTCGCCGTCAGCGAATCCGGTCCGCGCGGCCGTGCCCAGCCGGAGATCGGCCCGGGGGCAGCGCCGCCGCGCCATCCTGCGCATCTGCGGCGAGGGGTCAACCCCGCAGATCCGCCGCGCGGGCGACCGGCGCAGCGAGCGGAGCAGCGCGCCGGAGCCGTACCCGACCTCGAGGACCTGGCTCCCCGGGGGGACGTCGAGCAGGTCGGCCACTTCCTGCTGGGAGAGGGCCAGCATCATCCGCCCGCCCACCCAGGTTGCCAGGCGGCCCCTGGGCACCCGAACGGCAGGCGGATAGGCTCGCTGCCGGTCCAGGGCGCAGGATCCATACCCTGGACACGTACGCCCCGCAGGCCCGGTTCGCCCGGATCACCCGCAGGGCGGGGTTTTCCTGGCTGGGTTTCTAGATCCGGCCGACCAGCGTCAGCGCCAGCCGGGACGGCGTGCGGTCCGCGAGCGCGTGGAACGACGCGTCGCCGGAGCAGACCTCGACGAACGCCCGCCAGCCGCGCGGGGTGGCCAGCCCGGCGTGGAACAGGCCCGGGTGCCGGGCGAACGCGCGGAGCAGCAGCAGGCCGGCCCGCATCTCCGGGATCAGCTCCTGGCCGAGCAGCGCCAGGTAGCGGTCGAGCTCCTGGTCCGGCGGCCCGGCGGGGCCCGCCCGGCCGGCCTGGGCCGCCCTATCGGCCTGGGCTGCCCGGGCGGCGACCTGGCCGGCCAGCCGGCCCGACCGCAGCGCGAAGCTGATGCCCTCCCTGGTGCACGGCTCCAGCAGGCCGGCCGCGTCCCCGGCGACCAGCACGCGGCCCTTGCGGACCGGTGAGTCGTCGGCCCGGCACCGGGTCAGATGGCCGGAGTCCTGCGCGGTGCCGTACCCGGCCAGGCCCAGCCGGGCCACGAAGTCGCGGAGGTACTGCCGGGTGTAGTCGGCGTGCCCGCGGGTGGCGATCACGCCCACGGTCAGCCGGTCGTCCTTGGGGAAGACCCAGGCGTACGAGCCGGGCAGGGCGCCCCAGTCGAGCAGGATCCGGCCGCGCCAGGAATCCCGGACCGGGGGCGGCACCAGGATCTCCAGTTCCAGGCCCAGGTCGACCTCGGCGTACCGGACCCCGGCGTGCCGGGCACTGACCCCGGACGAGCCGTCCGCGCCGACCACGACCCGCGCGGTGACCTCCTCCCCGGCGGCCAGGTGGACACGGGCCAGGTCCGGCTGCTGGGACAGGCCGCGGACCAGGCAGTGCTCCCGCAGCACCGCGCCGGCGCCGGCGGCGGCCCGCCTGAGCTCGTCGTCGAACTCGTCGCGCAGCACCATGGCCAGCATCGGGGTGCGGTGCACCCGGGTCTGCTCGCGCTTACCCCGCAAGGTGAAAGTGCAGCTGGAAACCTCGTCCCGGACCGGTACGCGGATGCCGTCGCCGACCGCGGCCAGCGACGCGCCGATCAGGCCGCCGCCGCAGGTCTTGTAGCGCGGGTGAGCGGCCCGCTCCAGCACGACCGTGCGGGCGCCGGCCTCGGCTGCGGCGCGGGCGGCGGCCAGCCCGGCCGGGCCGGCGCCGATGACCGCGACGTCCCACGGGTCCTGGCTGGCCATCACGGCCGCTCAGGCACCGGCGGCAGCGGTGGCTGGCCCGGCAGCCGGGTCCCCGGCCTGGACCAGCCGGAACTCCACCGGGTCGCCCGCCGCGGTCAGCACCCCGTCCGCGGCCAGCAGGTTCAGGTGCGCGAACGTCTCGGTGATGGCCAGCATCTGGTTGAACACGTCCAGGCTGTCGAACGAGCGGCGCCGCCGGGTCCACCCGATCGCGGCCGCGACCTGGGCCGCGGTGGCCGTGCCGAGGCTGGCCACCGCGCCGGCCATCTCGCGCAGCCGCTCGTCGTGGTGCGCGATCAGCTCGGCGATCCTGGCGTGCGTGCTGTCCGCCACCCAGCCGTGGGCGGGCAGCAGGGTCAGGTCGGGGAGCTTGCGGATCAGCTCGAGCGAGCTCAGGTAGTCCGCCAGCGGCGAGTCGGTGGGGGCGGCCTCGAAGCCGATCGACGGGGTGATGTGCGGCAGCACGTGGTCGCCGGCGAACAGCAGCCCGGCCGCCTCGTCGGCGAACACGATGTGCCCGCGGGTGTGCCCCGGGGTGGGCAGCACCCGCAGCGCCCGGCCGCTGGCCTCCAGCGGCCCGGGGGAGAGCCAGTGGTCCGGCTGCTCCCAGATCGGCGGGTCCGGGTCTGGCTGGCTGAAGCCGGCGCCGACCTTGTCCGCGATGTCCGCGCCGCCGGCCCGGCGCAGCTGCGCGCCCTGCGCGCCGAACCGGCCGTGCCGCCTGCTGGTCAGGATGTCCAGGGTGGGCCGCTCGCCCGCGCCGAGGCTGACCGGGATGCCGAACTCCCGCCGCAGCTGGACGGCCAGCGTGTAGTGGTCCCGGTGCACGTGCGTGACCAGGATCCGGCTGATCGCGGACAGCGGGTGGCCGAGCTGGTCCAGGGCCTGCTCCAGCGCGGCGCGGCCCTCGGGAACGGCCCAGCCGCCGTCGATCAGGGTCAGCTCATCCGGGCCGGACAGCAGGTACACGTTGACCGCGCGCAGCCCGTCCGACGGCATCGGCAGCGGGATCCGGTGAATGCCCGGCGCGACTGGTTCGGGGCCCGGGGCCTGCCAGTCGGGTCGCGGGCTGGTGGTCACGCCGCCGCCAGGGCGGCAGGCGGCTGCCTGCGCACGTCGATGATGGCCATCTAGGCAGGGTATCCCGGGGTGATCACCGGGCCGGGTGAGGCCCTGGCGGCCCGCCGCGCGGGGCGGCGGACGCTGGCTCGGCACGCTGGCCGGGACACCGAGGCTGCAGGTCTTGCCCGGGGTGGCGTTCGCATGCCGGCGCGAGGCGCTGCTGGCGAGCCGCGGAGCATCGACGGCAGACCGTGCGCCGGTGTGATTCGGCTAGCGCAGTGGTGCCGGCTGAGCGCAGCTGGTTCGGGCTAGCGCTGTGGTTGCGGCTAGCGCGAGCACCGCACGGGCCCGGTCGCCAGCCAGTGGCGTCCGGGCCCGTGCGGGTCAGGGCCGGGTTTAGTCCTCGCCCTTGGCCTTCCAGTCGGCCATGCTCAGCACGGTGGACTGGTCGTGGTACATGAAGGACCACGGGCCGTTGTAGGTGTTGCCGGAGAACTTGTTGTTCCTGGCCGTGGTGAATGGCGTCGGAGATCACGAACGCCTTGTACGGTGACCAGTCCGGCTGGGTGCCGTACTGGCTGAAGACGGCGTTCTGGCCGCAGGAGTTCGATCCGATCCCTTGCAGCCCGGGCACCGCGGACTCGTCCAGGTTGAAGGTATTGCCGGTGACCTGCACGTTCTGCGTCTTCCAGCGGCACAGGTCGTAGTAGTCGGGAGACGCCGGACGCGGTCGCGCCCTGGAGGTGGGCCTGGTCGCAGGTACTGATATTGGCGACCGACGGCTGGACCAGCGTGCAGGTGCCGGTCGAGCTGTTGTTCGGCGACCCGCAGAACCGGTCCGCGGATTCCCAGAGGACCACGCCGGACCAGTTGTTGGTGAAGGTGTTCCCGGACATGGTCACCGTGCTGATGCCCGCGGTGTTGGGCACCCGGCTGTCGCCGCCGGCCTCGGACAGGTAGATCGCGCCCTCGGGGAACCCGGGGTTGGTCGGGCCCACTCCGATGGCGTTGCCGATAAAGGTGTTGTCCTCGATGATCGGCGTTATAGCTGAGCTCGTACTGCAGGCCGATGCCCCAGTTATTCTTGATGTAAGTTGCCCTTGAACGTGAATCCGTTGTCGTTGGTGTCGGCCCAGAGCCCGACATCGAAGTTGTCGTGCACGTAATTGCTGTTGACGGTGGCGTTGTCGACTTCCCAGAACTTGCCCGCGCCGGAGCAGCCGCAGCCGTCGCCCTCACCGGCGCCCGCGCAATTGGACGGGCGCATCGAGGCCGGCACCGGGTTGGGCGAGCACGCCTCGAAGTTGCAGGTGTTGTTGAAGCTGATCTCGTTGTTGCTGAGGGTGATGTTGTTCGGGCCGCCGGTCAGCGTGCTGTGCCCGTCGCCGTCACCCTCGGCGTTGAAGCCGTACTCGCCGTTGCGGGTCAGGCAGTTGAACGTGACGGTGTTGTCACTGCCGAGGATCAGCGCGGCGCCGGGGGAGTTGTTCTGGATGGTGTTGTGGGAGATCGTCCAGCCGCGCCCGGAATCGTGGTTGACCGCGCCCTGGCTGCCGGGCGGGGTGAAGTCCTGGATGGTCAGGAACTCGATCGTCACGTTCGGCTCGCGTCCTGGCAAAGGCCGAGTCGTTGCTGGCCCTGGCCGGACAGAATGGCGCCGGGGGCGCCGATGAAGGTGTCACCTTCCCGGGGCTGGATCTGGGAGAACTCGCCGCTGCCCAGCGTGTGCACCCCGGTGCGAACCAGTACGTGGTGTTCGGCTTGAGGTACGAAGTTGGCCTCGAAGTCGGAGTTATTCCCCGCCGGGACGGTGACCGCGCCGGCCGGCGGCGAGGACGGGCCGTTCAGCATCGCGGAGTTGCCGCAGATCTGGGCCGGCGGGTCGCCCGGCGCGGAGCCGGGCGGCGGGGGCGGCGCGGGGGAAGATGTGCTGGTGGGCGTGGGGTCCGGCGTCGTTGGCGTCGGCGTCGGGCGTGGCCGAGCTGGTCGGCGTGGGGGACGGGGATGTCGGGGTAGGGGCGGCCGGGGCCGGCAGTGGTGATGACGATGGCAGCGGGGTAGCGGGCGGAGCTGTGCGCTTTGCGCGGCGGTGAACGGCTGGTCGGGAATTGTGGTGATCGCGACGGCGGCACCGGCGACGATCACGGCGGAAACCCAGAGCAGGACCATCCCGCGGCGGCGTGGCTTTTCGTGGCTCCTTCGCTCTTGTCGTATCACAAGACGATAAAGTAGGCCCGGAGCAGGAGCGCTGTCCTGGGATTCAGCAAATCCCGCGGAAACTGAACCGGACGGGAATTAATAAGAATCCCGTTCACGGGCCGTACCGGACAAACGCCGCTAATCCCCGTTATCTGCCGGCCCGGGCGGGCTTGTGCGTGGGAGGCCAACGCGCGACAGGCAAGGCCCCGGACGCGCCCGGCCGGGGCCCAGCGGCCTGGTCAGGTCGTGGCGGTGACCTTGCTGAGGTGGGCGGGGGCGTCCGGGTTGGCGCCACGGGCTAGGGCTAGCTCGCGGGCCAGCTGCTGGCCGCGGACTACCGCGGTGATCACCTGCGCGGTCTCGGGCAGGCCGGGTGGCAGCGGCAGCTCGGCTTGCTCGGCGCCGCGGGCGGCGAGCAGCGTCCCGCAGGTCGGCGAGGTCCGTGTCGGCGGGGCCGCCGCCCTCGATGAGCAGCACGGGTGCGCCCGCGTAGACCGTGGCGATCGGGCCGTGCAGCAGGTCGGCGGTTGAGATGCCCTCGGCCAGGATGCCGGTGGTCTCCTTGATCTTCAGCGCGGTTTCCAGCGCGGCGGCGTAGGCCAGCCCGCGGCCCGCCACGACCAGCCGGTCAAGTCCCTGCCACCGCGCCGCCAGTCGCCGGGCCGGGCCGGGGTCGTCCAGCACCGCGGCCACCGCGTCCGGCAGGGCGGCCAGCTCGCCACCGCCTGTCGCCGGTCGCGGGTCCGGTCTGGGGCTGAGCAGCGGCCAGTGCGGAGGTGACGGTGACCAGGAGGGCCAGCTGGGCGGTGACTGTCTTGGTTGCCGGGACGGCGCGTTCCGGGCCTGCTTTGGCCAGCAGTTCCCGGTCTACGACCTCGGCCAGCGGGCTGCCGGGCAGGTTGGTCAGGCCGATCACGATGGCGCCTGCCGCTCTGCAGGTCCGCGCAGGTGCGGACTATCTCAGGGGTTGCGCCTGACTGGCTCAGGGCCACGACCAGGAAGCCCGACCAGTCCACCGCGGCGTGATACCGGGTGTACAGGCTCGGCGCCATCAGCCCGGCTGGGCGGCCGCTGCGCAGCTCAGCGAGATACCGGCCGAACACCGCCGCGTTGTCGGACGACCCGCGGGCCAGGAACATCGTTCCCGCCAGGGCTCGGGCAGCACGGCCCGGAGAGCCGCCGCATCCGCTTCGGCCCGGCTCAGCACGCCGCCAGCACCTGCGGCTGCTCGGCCATCTCGCCGCCATCAGGACCCCGGTCAACGCATGCCTCCCGGTCATGGCTCCTATGGGAGCGTGCGGTCCGGGTCCAGCCGGATCCGGCTGGCTGCTGGCCCGTCTACGGCGGGCGCTGTGTGCCGTTTTTCCTTGCGCGGGTCCGGGCCGGGGCCGCGCCGTCGCCGTCGGGGGACGGGAAGGGGCCGCTCCGTCCACCGGGGCGAGGGCGGGGGCGGAGGCGGGGAGGTTGCCGGCCAGGCGGGTCCAGGCCAGGTCGGTGGCGGCGGCCAGGGCGCCGTCGACCACGGCGTCGGTGCCCAGGGCGCTGACCCTGACCACCGGCTCGACCGGGGAGATCCGGTGCAGATGCTCGCTGACCGCGGCGGCGAAACCAGGAGCCTGGCCGATGCCGCCGCCGAGCACGATCAGCTCCGGGTCGACCACGGTGACGATCGCGCACAGGACCCGGGCCACCAGCTCCGCTTCTTCCGCCACCACGGCGGCCGCGCGCTCGTCACCGCGCGCCGCCGCGGCGAACACCCGCCGCGCGGAGACCTGGCCGCGCAGGCCCGCCCGGCGGGCGGCGCGGACCACCGCGGGCGCCGAGGCGGCCGCTTCCAGCGCGCCGCGGCGGCGGGCGTCGGCCGGGTCGCCGCCGTGGCCGCCGGTCATCGGCATGTAGCCGATCTCGCCCGCCACCCCGTGCGCGCCGCGGAACAGCTGGCCGCCGATGACCAGGCCCATGCCGATACCGGTGCCGACCGACACGAAGGCAAAGCTGTCCACCTGCTGGCCGTGGCCATGCGCGCGCTCGGCCAGCGCGGCCGCGTCGATGTCGTTCTCCACGACCATCTCGGGGCCGAACGCCGCCCGCAGCCGGGCCAGCACGGCCGGGCGCTCCCAGCCGGGCAGGCCGCCGGTCAGGGAGATCGCACCCCGCCGCGGGTCGTAGACGCCGGGGCTGCCGATGACCGTCTGGGTGATCGCGCCCAGGGTCAGGCCGGCCTGCGCGCACAGGCTCTCGGCCAGCGCGACCAGCTCACCGGCCCGGCTCGGCCCGCCGGTGGCCCGGGTCCGGGCCGCGGCCCGGGCCCTGACCTCGCCGGACAGATCCGCCAGCGCGCCGCGAAGGTACTGCGCGCCGACGTCCAGGCCGAGCACGAAGCCCGCCTCCGGCCGGATCTCGTACAGCAGCGCCGACCGGCCGGGCCGGCCCAGCTGCTGGCCCGCCGCGCGGACCAGGCCGGCCTGCTCGATGGTGGCCAGCGCCTGAGAGACGGTCGGCTTCGAAAGGCCCGACTGCCGGGCCAGGTCGGCCCGCGAGCACGGGCCGGCTTCCCGGATATGGCCGAGCAGCAGCTGCTCGTTCAGCGCCCGGATGAGCCGGGGCCGGGCCGCCGCCCGGGGGCCTGTCAGGCCCGCCGGCGCGGTGGTCACAGTCCGGCCACAAGGTCTTGTTCCTGCATGTTTAGTTAGGATACTGTCCTAACTAAATCAGGCAAGAGTTGCCGGCCGGTAACTCTTGGTAATTCGGCCGCCGGTCGGCCTCGCGGCCCGGCGGCGCAGGCGACCTTCGCGGAAGGACTGCGGTGGCAGATTCCCCGGTCGTGCTTGGCCTCGACTTCGGCGGCACCAAGATCGCAATGGCGGTCTGCGGGCCGGACGGGGAGCAGCTTGCCTCGGTCACGGTAGCCACCGACGCCGCGGCCGGCGCCCGGGCCTGCTTCGACCGCGGCATCCGGTCCGCCCGCGAGCTGCTGGCCGCGTTCGCTCCGGGCCGGGAAGTGGCCGCGGTCGGCGTGGCCACCTTCGGTATCCCGTTCGATGATCACGTCGACCTGGCCCCCAACGTGGGCGGCTGGGGCGACCTGCCCCTCGGCCACGAGCTGAAGGCCGCCTTTCCCGGCGCGGCGGTCCGGATGGCCACCGACGCCAAGGCCGCGGCCCTGGCCGAGGCCCGCTGGGGCGCGCTGGCCGGCGCCGATCCCGGCATCTACCTCAACCTCGGCACCGGCCTGGCGGTCAGCATCGTGGTCGGCGGCCAGGTCCTGCAGGGCCGGCACGGCGCGGCCGGCGAGATCGGCTACAACCTGCGCTCGGTCGCCGACGTGGGCGCCCCCGGCCCGCGGCCGGTGCTCGAGGAAATGGTCAGCGGCCTGGGCCTGGCCCGCCGCGCGGCCACCCTGGACGGCGCCGGCGGCGCCGTCCCCGCAAGCTCCGCTGCCGAGCCCCTGACGGCAGCGGGGGTGTTCGCGGCCAGCGAGCAGGACCCGGCCCTGGACGGGCTGGTCTCCGAGTTCGTGGCCGAGCTTTCGTACCACGTGGTCAACCTGGCCATCTGCCTCAACCCCGAGCGGATCGCGGTGGGCGGGGGGATGGCCGGATCCTGGGAGCGGCTGCGCCCAGGCCTGCACGACGCGCTGCGCGCGGGAGTGCCGTTCCCGCCGGAGCTCGTCCCCGCCCGGTTCCCGTCCGATGCCCCGCTGATCGGCGCGGTCGGGCTCGCCGTGGACGCAGCCCGCGACGGCGGCGCCCGCATCACCTTCCCCGCTCTAACGCTCAGTGAAGGGCTACCACTATGAGACGCCTTCGAATGGCCGGTGTCCTGGTCGCGGCGGGCCTGCTCGCCGCCGCCTGCAGTTCCTCAGGCTCAGGCACCAACTCCAGTAGCGGCGGGTCCGCCACGGCCGGCACCACGGTCACCATCTCCAACGAGGCCGGCCAGCTGTGGACCTGCGGCTTCAACCCGTACAACGGCTCCACCACGGGGCTGTCGGCCGGGTTCGTGTACGAGCCGCTCGTCTTCATCAACCCGCTGCAGAACGGCAAGACCACGCCGATGCTCGCCACCTCCTGGAAGTGGGGCGCGGGCGACAAGTCACTGACCTTCACCATCCGCAAGGGCGTGAAGTTCAACGACGGCACGCCGATGACCCCGGCGGACGTGGTCTTCACCTTCAACCTGCTGAAGAAGTTCCCGGCCCTGGACCTGCCCGGCGACTGGGGCGCGCTGTCCAGCGTGAGCGCCACCGGCTCGGACCAGGTCACGCTGAACTTCCAGCACCCCGCGGTGCCGTACTTCTACTACGTGGCCGACCAGACGGTGATCCTGCCGCAGCACATCTGGTCGAAGATCGCCAACCCGGTGACGTTCACGAACCCGCACCCGGTGGGCACCGGCCCGTACATGGTCAACCCGTGCACGCACGCGAACATCACCTACACGGCGAACCCGAAGTACTGGCAGCCCGGCCTGCCGCACGTCACCAAGGTCCAGTACCCGGCGTTCACCTCGAACAACACGGCTAACGACCAGCTGGCCAACGGCCAGGCGCAGTGGGGCTCGCAGTACATCCCGGCGATCAAGGCCTTCTACACCTCGAAGAGCCCGGACTTCCACTACTGGTTCCCGCCGACGGTGAACGTCTCGCTGGTGCCGAACCTGAAGAACCCGATCCTGGCCAACGTGAAGGTCCGCCAGGCCATGTCGATGGCGATCGACCGGGGCAAGGTCTCCTCGATCGGCGAGTCCGGCTACGAGCCGCCCGCCAACCAGGCCGGCATCGTCACGCCGACCTTCTCCGACTGGCTGGACCAGTCGCTGGCCAGCAAGTACGACTACAGCTACAACCCGTCCAAGGCCAAGTCGATCCTGGCGTCGGCCGGCTTCAAGCCCGGCCCGGACGGCATCATGGCCAACGCCCAGGGCCAGAAGCTGGCCTTCCATGTCATCAACATCGGTGACTACTCCGACTGGGTCGCCTCGATGCAGGTCATCCAGCAGAACCTGAAGGCGGTCGGCATCCAGCTGACCCCGGACAACCTGACCAACACCGGCTTCACCGCGGCGCTGTACAACGGCAAGTTCGACCTGGCCTACTACGACCAGCAGTCGTTCGGCCCCGGCCCGTACTACGAGCTGCGCAACTGGCTCGACTCGCACAACACCGCGCCGATCGGCAAGATCGCGACCAGCAACTACGAGCGGTACAGCAACCCGCAGACCGACGCGCTGATCCAGCAGTTCGCCTCCACCACCTCCGAGACCGAGCAGCACTCGATCGTCAGCAAGCTCCAGCAGGTCATGCTGACCCAGCTGCCGATCATCCCGGTGGTCGAGGCGGTCGACTGGTATCAGTACAGCACCGCGCACCTGACCGGCTGGCCGACGCCGGACAACCCGTACGCACAGCCGTCCGCCTACGCCTACCCGGACATGGAGCAGGTGCTGCTGCACCTGAAGGCGAAGTAACCAGCCGCGGGCCCGGGAGCACGGCCAAGCTCCCGGGCCCGCTTCCATCCCCCCGGGCCGGCCGGGCGCGTGACCGCACGCACGCGCCCGGCTGGCCCCGGCAAACCCGGGTAAGGAGCAAGCATGACCACGAGGAGGCGGGCGTGAGATACGCACTGCGCCGGCTCGGCTTCTTCGTCTTCACCCTGTGGGTCGCGCTCACCATCAACTTCATGCTGCCGCGGCTGATGCCGGGCAACCCGGCGCTGGCCATGCTGTCGAAGTACCACGGCCAGGTCGGCCCCGGGACCCTGAAGGCGCTGGAAATCCTGTACGGGATCAACACGAGCAAGCCGCTGGCCGAGCAGTACGTCACCTACCTGCACCAGATGGTGACCGGCAACTACGGGACCTCGCTCGAGTTCTACCCGTCGACCGTCAGCTCGGTGATCGGCAGCGCGATCTGGTGGACGCTCGGCCTGGTCGGGATAGCCACCTTGGTGGCCTTCGTGGTCGGCACCTGGCTCGGCATCATCGCGGGCTGGCGCCGCGGCGGGCGGCTGGACAGCGTGCTGCCGCCGGTGTTCGTGATCACCTCGGCGGTGCCGTACTTCTGGATGGCCATGGTGCTCGTGCTGATCTTCGGGATCACGCTGCACTGGCTGCCCTATATCGGCGGCTACGACGTCGCCGGGGACACCCCGGCGCTGTCCCCGGCGTTCCTCTCCGACGTTCTCCGGCACGCGATCCTGCCCGCCGCGGCGCTGCTCATCACCACGATCGGCACCTGGATCCTGACCATGCGGAACACCATGATCACCACGCTGGCCGAGGACTACGTCCGGATGGCCAGGGCCAAGGGCCTGCCGGGCCGCCGGATCATGCTCGACTACGCGGCCCGCAACGCGATCCTGCCCAACCTGACCGGGTTCGCCATGTCGATGGGTTTCGTGGTCAGCGGCGCGATCCTGATCGAGTACGTGTTCAACTACCCGGGGGTCGGCTACATGCTGCTCCAGGCCGTGCAGAGCGAGGATTTCCCGCTGATGCAGGCGCTGTTCCTGCTGATCACCGTGGCGGTGCTGGTGGCGATCCTGATCGCGGACGTCGCCACCGCGCTGCTCGACCCGCGGACCAGGACGGCGGCCTGACGCCCATGTCGATGCCCATTTCCGGGATCACCGCCCCCGGCCAGCCCGACGCCGGGCCCGGGCCCGCCCTGGACCCGGCCGGCCCGGCCGGCCGGGTCCGCCGCCGTCCCCGGCGGTGCCGCGTCCGCGCTGCGCCGGATGACCACGGCCATCCGGCGCAACCGCAAGGCCACCATCGGCGCCGTGCTTCTCCTGCTGTTCGTGCTGGTCGCGGTGTTCCCCTGGCTGATCGCGAACGACAACCCGAACGAGGACGCGTTCAAGCCCCGGCTCGGCGTGTCCACCGCGCACCTGCTCGGCACCACCGCCTACGGCCAGGACATGTGGGCCCAGCTGGTCTGGGGCACCAGGAACGTGATCATTATCGCGTTCACCGCCGGGCCTGGCCACCACCTTGATCGCGGTGCTGGTCGGCGTGGCCGCGGCCTACCTGGGCGGGGTGTGGGACGGCGCGCTCGGCGTGCTCACCGACGTGCTGCTGGTCATCCCGCTGTTCCCGCTGCTGATCGTGATCGCGGCGTACGCGAACGGCGGCGGCACGCTCGTGCTCATCTTCGTGATCACCGTCACGAGCTGGTCCTACACCGCGCGCCAGCTCCGCTCGCAGGCCCTGTCGCTGCGCCGCCGGGACTTCCTCGAAGCGGCGCGGGTGCGCGGCGAGCGGCCGCTGTACATCATCGTGGTCGAGGTCATCCCCACGATGACCTCGCTGATCGTGGCCTGCTTCCTGACCAACGCGCTGTACGCCGTGCTGTTCGCGTCCAGCCTGCAGTTCATCGGCCTGGGCGACCCGAACACGGTCAGCTGGGGCACGATGCTCTACTGGGCGCAGAACAACGCGGCGCTGCAGACCGGCCAGCCGCTGTGGGCGATCGCCCCTGGCGCCTGCATCGCCGCCCTGGGCGCGGCGTTCGCCCTGCTCAACTACGCGTTCGACGAAATCGGCAACCCGGCCCTGCGGCCGCTGCGGAGGAACCGTGTCAAGCGCGCCCGCTGACCACCGCGCCGGCGACCTGGTGCTCGAGGTCCGCGACCTGTCGGTGGCCTACCTGATGGACCGCGGCGCGGTCGCCGCGGTCGACAAGGTCAGCTTCGACCTCGGCCGGGGCGAGTTCCTCGGCATCGTCGGCGAGTCCGGCTGCGGCAAGTCCACGCTGCTGTTCGCCATCGCCCAGCTGCTCGCCCCGCCCGCCACGGTGACCGGCGGCAGCGTGAAGTTCAAGGGCACCAGCCTGGTCGGGCTGACCGAGCGGCAGCTGATGGCGGTCCGCTGGCGGGACCTGTCCGTGGTCATGCAGTCCGCGATGAACGCGCTCAACCCGGTCACCTCGATCGGCACGCAGTTCGCCGACGCGATGCAGGCGCACGGGGTGACCTCGAAGAAGGAGATCGCGGCCCGGTCCGCCGAGGTGCTCAGGATGGTCAGCATCGACCCGGTGCACCTGAAGAGCTACCCGCACCAGCTGTCCGGCGGCATGCGCCAGCGCTCCATGATCGCGATGGCCCTGCTGTTCACCCCGGACCTGGTCATCATGGACGAGCCCACCTCGGCGCTGGACGTGGTCGCGCAGCGGGCCCTGATGACGCAGATCAAGAAGCTGCAGCGGGAGCTCGGCTTCGCGGTCGTGTTCGTCACCCACGACATGTCCCTGGTCAGCCACTTCTCCGAGCGGCTGCTGGTGATGTACGCGGGCCAGATGGCCGAGTGGGGCGCGACCCGGCAGGTGTTCGACAACCCGCGGCACCCGTACAGCATTGGCCTGCTCGACGCGTTCCCGTCGATCACCGGCGAGAAGGTGCCGCTGACCGGCATCCCCGGGCAGCCGCCGGACCTGTCCCGGGCCCAGCCGGGCTGCTGGTTCGCGCCGCGCTGCCCGCAGGTCATGGACCGGTGCGCCAGCACCCCGCCGGAGCTGTACCCGGTGGACAGCACGCTGGTCCGCTGCCTGCGCTACGACGGCACCCCGCCGGACCCGGCCGTGACCGCCGGGGCCGCCCAGGACAGCGCCGGCGCCACGCGCGGAACGGAGCAGCGATGACCACCGCCCCGGCCAACGGCGCCGCCCCCGCCCCGGCCGGCGACGCCGCCGAGCCGCTGCTCCGTACCGAGGGACTGACAAGGCACTTCAGGATCGGCGGCGTGCTGTCCCGCCGGGGGCTGCACGCCGTCGACGACGTCAGCCTGTCCATCGGCCGCCGCGAGATCGTCGCGCTGGCCGGGGAGAGCGGCAGCGGCAAGTCGACCATCGCCCGGCTGCTGGCCAAGATCTACCGGCCCACCAGCGGCGAGATCTACTTCGCCGGGCGGCCGCTGTCCACCCTGCGGTCCCGCCGTGACCTGCTGCGCTACCACAGCGATGTGCCGATGGTCTTCCAGGACCCGTTCAGCTCGATCAACCCGGTGTTCCGTGCCTCCCACGGGCTGCTGCGCACGCTGGCCCTGCACCGGCCGGAGCTGTCCGCCGCCCAGCGGATGGACGAGGCCCTGCGCTCGCTGGAGGCGGTCGGCCTCACCCCGGCCGCGGACGTCATCCAGCGCTACCCGCACGAGCTCTCCGGCGGGCAGCGGCAGCGGCTCGGCTTCGCCCAGGCCCTCGCGGTCCGGCCGAAGCTGATCCTGGCCGACGAGCCGGTGTCGATGCTGGACGTGTCGATCCGGATCGGGCTGCTGAACGTGATGGCCCGGCTGCGGGACACCGAGGGCGTGTCGATCCTCTACATCACCCACGACATCGCCAGCGCCCGGTACGTCGCGGACCGGCTGATCGTCCTGTACGCCGGGCAGATCGCCGAGACCGGGCCGGTCGAGGAGGTGCTGGCCCACCCCCGGCACCCGTACACCCAGCTGCTGCTGTCCGCGGTGCCTGACCCGCGCCGGCCGCTGGGCGCCGACGGCGAGACCGACCAGGGCGAGCCGCCGCGGGTGATCGACCCCGGCCCCGGCTGCCGGTTCCGCTGGCGCTGCCCGCTGGCCATCGACGTCTGCCACACCGAGACCCCCCAGCTCACCGATCTTGAACCGGACCACGCGGCGGCCTGCCACGTCGCCGCGGCCGGCGACCACGTAAAGGCGTTCGGATGAAAATCGCGGTAGTCGGCGGCGCGTCGACCTACACCCCCGAGCTCATCGACGGCATCGGCCGCCTGGCCGGCGAAATCAAGATCAGCGAGATCGTCCTGGTCGACCCGGCCGAGCAGCGGCTTGCCGTGGTCGGCCCGTTCTGCGCGCGGATCCTGCACGCGCTCGGCCACCCGGCCACGCTGCGCTGGACGGCCGACCTGGACGACGGCCTGGACGAGGCCGGCGCGGTGCTGCTCCAGCTGCGGGTCGGCGGGCAGGCGGCCCGGCAGCGGGACGAGACCTGGCCGCATGAGTACGGCACCATCGGCCAGGAAACCACCGGGCCCGGCGGGCTGGCCAAGGCGCTGCGCACGGTGCCCGTCGTGCTGGACATCGCCGAGCGCGCCCGGCAGCGCGCCCGGCCCGACGCCTGGATCATCGACTTCACGAACCCGGTCGGCATCGTCACCAGGGCCCTGCTGGACGCCGGGCACCGCGCGGTCGGCCTGTGCAACGTGGCCATCGGCCTGCAGCGGTACTTCGCCGGGCTGCTCGGCACCGGGCCCGGCCAGGTCTCCCTGGACCACGTCGGGCTCAACCACCTGACGTGGGAACGCGCCGTCACGGTGGACGGCGAGGACCGGCTGCCCGAACTGCTGGAAGGCCACGCCGCCGAGATCGCCGGTCACGTCCACCTGCCCGAGGCCGTGCTGCACGAGACCGGCACCGTGCCGTCCTACTACCTGCGGCACTTCTGGTGCCACGACGAGGAACTGGCCCAGCAGCGGTCCCGGCCCTCGCGGGCCGAAGACGTGGCCAGGATGGAGCAGGAACTGCTGGCCATGTACGCCGACCCGGCCCTGGACCGCAAGCCGGCCCTGCTGGAGCAGCGCGGCGGCGCGTACTACTCCGAGGCCGCCGTGGCCCTGCTCGCCTCGCTGGCCGGCGACCGCCGCGACACCCAGGTGGTGAACCTGCGCAACCACGGCACGCTGCCGTTCCTGCCGGACGACGCGGTGATCGAGGTGCCCGCGGTGATCGGCGCCGGCGGCCCGCAGGCCGTCCCGCTGGCCCCGGTTGACCCGCTGCTGCGCGGCCTGATCGCCCACGTGTCCGCGTACGAGGAACTGGCGGTGGCCGCCGCGGTCCACGGCGGGCGGCACCGGGTGCTCGCCGCGCTGCTCGCCCATCCGCTCGATCGGCCAGTTCGGAAAGGCGGAAGCGCTGACCGGCCGGCTGCTCACCGAGAACGCGGCCTACCTGCCGTGGGCGGGCGCGGCGGCGGACGGGACGGCCGGGTGACTGACGGACTGCCCGCGGTACTGGCCGTCGACGGCGGGAACAGCAAGACCGACGTCGCCCTGGTCGCGGCCGACGGCACCCTGCTGGGCACCGCCACCGGCCCGGGCATGCGGTCCGCCGCGGCCCTGCCCGCCTGGCTCGGGGACCTGGCCGGGCTGATCGCGGCCGTCCAGCAGCAAGCGGGCCGCGACGGCCTGCCGGTGGCCGCGCACCTGTCCGCCTGCGTGGCCAACGCCGACCTGCCCGAGGAAGAGGAGCGGCTGGCCGCGGCCCTGGCCGAGCGCGGCTGGGCCGGCACGGTCACCGCCGCCAACGACACGTTCGCGGTGCTCCGCGCCGGGCTCGACGGCACAGTTCAAGCCAGCACGGGACCCGAGGCTGGCGCGGGACCGGCCAGCACGGGGCCCTGGGGCGTGGCGGTCACCTGCGGCGCGGGTATCAACTGCGTCGGCGTCGCGCCCGGCGGGCAGACCACCAGGTTTCTCTCCCTGGGCCCGATCAGCGGGGACTGGGGCGGCGGCCACGGGCTCGGCGTCGAATCACTGTGGCACGCCGTCCGCGCCGAGGACGGGCGCGGCCCGGCCACCGCCCTGACCGGTGCGGTCGCCGCGCACTTCGGGGTGGGCACCGCTACCGAGGTAACGCTTGGCATCCACCTCGGCAGATTTAAGGAGTACGCACTGACGGGGCTTGCTCCCGTTCTCCTGGCGGTCGCCAGGGACGGTGATCCGGTGGCCGCCGATCTGGTCCGCCGCCAGGCCGCGGAGATCGCCGTGATGGCGCTGACCGCCATGCGGAAGCTGGGGCTGGCCGGGCTGGCCACCCCGGTCGTGCTCGGCGGCGGCCTGCTGATGGCGCGGGACCCGCTGCTCATCGCCGGGGTGACCGAGGAGATCGCGGCCGGGGCGCCGCTCGCAACCGTGCGGATCGTGGACGTGCCACCGGTCGCCGGGGCGGCGCTGCTCGGGCTGGACCAGGCGGGCCTGGCGGCCACGGCCGAGCCGCGGCTGCGGGCCGCGTACAAACGTGCAGCCGAACCGGCCGGGGGAGCCGGCAACGGGGCAGGACAGCTGGCCGGCCGCGGGCCGGCCGTGGGAACCGAGCGGAGCTAGGCCGAACCGGAAGGACGCAGCCATGGCAGGCAGGCGCGCGGGCACCTCGACGATGATCACGGCCGCCGCGGTAGCCGTGCTGGCGGCCACCGCCGCCGCGGCGGCCCCGGCCGCGGCCGCACCCCGGGCCGCGGCGGCGGGCGCCGTCCCGCAGGTCCGGGTCAACCAGGTCGGCTACGCCCTGGGCGCGCCCAAGGTCGCGTTCGCGATGCTGCCCCGGCACGTGGCCGCGGTCCGGTTCACCGTGGCGCGGCCGGACGGGACCGTGGTGTTCCGCGGCCGGTCCGCGACCGACCTGGGCCGGTGGAACGCCCGCTACCGCGCCGTCTACCGCCTCGATTTCAGCGGGCTGACCAGTATCGGCCAGTACCGGGTCGCCGTGCAGACCGCCAGCGGGCCGGCCCGTTCGCCGGCCTTCCGTGTCGACGCGCCCGCCGCGCTGTACCAGCAGCTGGCCGGCAACGGCGTGCGGTACTTCACCTCCGAGCGCGACGGCCCGGACGTGGACCCCTCGGTGCTCGACCGCCAGCCGGCCAACCTGACCGACCGGCGGGCGTTCGTGTACGCGCCGCCGCGGTTTGACGGCAACGACAACATCCTGGGCACGTTCCACCGGATCGGCGGCCCGGTGAACGTGGCCGGCGGCTGGTTCGACGCGGGCGGCGGGTACGAGAAGTTCGCCTACACCGCCAGCTACGCCGACGGGCTGCTGCTGCTGGCCGCCAGGGACTTCCCCGGCCGCTACCCGGGCCTGGGCGGCGAGGCGCACTTCGGGCTGAGCTGGCTGCAGCGGCTGTGGCGCCCGGACCGCAAGGTGCTTTACATGCAGGTCGGCGTCGGCACCGGCAACGCCAGCAACACGATCCAGGGCGACTACAACTTCTGGTTCCTGCCGCAGGCCGAGGACAAGCTCGACGTCAGCCCCGGCGGCAACCCCGGGCCGACGGCCCGGTTCGTGAAGTACCGGCCGGTGTTCGCGGCTGCCGCGCCCGGCCACAAGTTCAGCCCGCCGTTCGCCGGCCGGTTCGCGGCCGACTTCGCGCTCGGCGCCCAGCTGGCCGCACGGGGCGCCCGGCCCCGGGCGCGGCACCTGCTCGGGCTGGCCCGCGGCGTCTACGCGATGGCCAAGACGAAGCACGTAGGCCAGCTGCTCACCGCGTACCCGCACGATTTCTACCCGGGCACCGAATGGCGCAGTGCCATGCTGTGGGGCGCCGCCGAGATCGCGCTGGCCGACGAGGCGATCGGGGTGCCCCGCGCGCAGCTGCGGGCCGACCTGGCCACGGCGGGCCGGTGGGCACATGCGTACGTTAACCAGAAGCATTCCGACGGCGACACGCTCAACCTGTATGACAACGGCGCGCTGGGCGAGGCGGAGCTGCTGCGGGCGATGCGGCAGGCCGGCGGGCCCCCGGTGATCGCGCCCGCCCGGCTGCTCGGCGACATGGCCGTGCAGCTGCGGATGGGCCAGCGCTGGGCGCGGACGGAGCCGTTCGGCCTGGGCAGCGACCTGGGCAACAGTGACGCCACGCCGCACGCGTTCGGGCTGTTCATCACCAACGCGCTGTACCGCAAGTACGGCGGGCCGGCCCGGTTCCAGGGGCTGGCCCAGCAGCAGCTGAACTTCGCGCTCGGCGCCAACGCCTGGGGCACCTCGTTCACCGTCGGCGCGGGCAGCACGTTCCCGCACTGCATGCAGAGCGAGATCGCGAACCTGTCCGGGTCGCTGACCGGCCAGGGTGCGCTGCAGCTCGGCGCGACCAGCGACGGGCCCAGCGCCCCGGGCAACTTCTACGGCCTGGGCACGGTCAGTGGCATGCGGGCCTGCTCGGCCGGCCACTTCCGGCCGTTCGACTCCGCGCACGCCCGGTACGAGGACAACGTGGTCAGCTGGCCGTCGGTGGAGCCCGCCGCGGACTACTCGGCCAACGCCCTGCTGGCCTTCGCCCTCGCCGCCGCGTGACGGCTACCACGGGTGGGTGCCGCCGGTCTCGCTGAGGAACTGGCCGGTGGCGGTGCCGTCGCGGAGGATCTGCTCGGCGATGTTCGCGCCCCCCTGCGCGGCCGGCAGGTGGCCGGTGTGCCGGTTCAGGTCGGTGGCCACGAACCCGGGGGACAGCGCGTTCACCCGGATGCCGTCGGCGGCCAGGCTGCGGGCGTAGATCAGGGTGACCGCGTTCAGCGCGGCCTTGGACGAGTTGTAGCCGAGCAGGTTCGCGTACCGGGCCCAGTCGGAGTCGTGGTCGGTGAGCAAGGCGATCGTGCCCAGGCCGCTGGACACGTTGCCGATGTAGCCGGCCGCCGACCGGCGCAGCAGCGGCAGCATCGTGTTGGTCACGCCGATCACGCCGATCACGTTGGTCTCGTAGACCTCGCGGATTGCCTCGACCGGCACGTCGCCGGGCTGGTGCGGCCGGTCCCGGGAGATGCCCGCGTTGTTGATCAGGACGTCCAGGCGGCCGTAGTCCGCTTCGATCAGCCTGGCCGCGGCGGCGATCGTGGCCGGGTCGGTCACGTCCAGCCG
>CAVYPM010000016.1:0-266757 GCA_963770375.1 uncultured Actinomycetes bacterium
GCCGGGCCTGGTTGATGGCCCAGCGCAGGGCGACCTTCGAGATCGGTGAGCCGTCGACACCGACGACGATCCGCCCATGGTGCGGCGCGGCTGACGCCTCTGATGCGGACATGATGCACCTCCAGGGTGTGTTCAGGCCTGAATCGGCAGGACCTTCGGCCCGTC
Source organism: uncultured Actinomycetes bacterium (assembly GCA_963770375.1). GTDB lineage: Bacteria > Actinomycetota > Actinomycetes > Streptosporangiales > Streptosporangiaceae > DASVBE01. Next base: position 166 of record CAVYPM010000016.1, read on the forward strand.
CGGCGGCAGCAGCCGGTAGCCGGTGACCATGTCCGTGCTGATGGCGATGACCTCGTCACGATGGCCGGCCGCCCAGGGCTGCAGTGCCTGCCGGTAACGCGCGCTCAGCGGCCCGTCCGTGACCGGGAGAGCCCGGCCGACGACGACCACGCTCCAGCCCTGGCGGGTGACCGGGTCGATCTCGTCCGCCTCGTAGGCGACGACCGTGCCGGTGCCGTCGACATCAGTGCTGAGCGCGCTGCCCAGGCTGGTGCGGATGATGATCCTGCTGCCGTCGACCAGGTGGTTGACCGGGCGGACGGCAGGCAGGGCCCGGGCGGTGAACACCACCCGTCCGAACGGCACGCTGGCCAGCAGCCGCAGGGACTCAGTCCTTGGGCAGCTCAGCCAGTTCGCGTCCGGTCACCGGTGCCTCCTTCGCTGGGCTGCCGGTCATAGCTGCCCGGCGGCCGGGACTCCATCCGGCCCGGCGGGGGTCCGCCAGATCAGCCGGTGCACGGGGATCCACCGCGGGATGTCCCGCAGGCCGGGGATGAACGGGACCAGGAGCAGCAGCAGGGTGGCCAGGCCGGTCAGGTAGACGGCCCAGATGTCCACGCTGGCTGAGCTGCTGAACGGGGCCACGTGATACCACATCTGGTACAGCCACAGCCACGGCTGGCCCGGGTAGCTGCCGGTCTCGTTCATCACCCCCCACTGGTCGCCGGTCAGGTGCATGTTCGAGGCCAGCGTGGCGTAGTAGCCGCCGTCGGCGATGAACAGCAGCGGCTTGGTGAAGTTGGTGCCGTAGAACTGCCGCTGCGCGAGCAGATCGGTGTCCAGCGCGCCGCTGCGGGCCATGGCCAGCTCGGCGGCCATCATGGCCGGGACCGGGCCGGCCGCGGGCAGGTTCAGGTTCCCGCCGTTGAACGGCACCTTCTTCGCGCCGGGGGCGGTCGCCGCGTTGTAGGCCGCGGCCCACTTCTGCTGCTGGGCGGCCGGGGCGCTGGTGTAGGTGCGCAGTGCCGCGGCCAGCGTGGGGTCGGTGCGGGCCTGGATGGCCAGCGGGCCGAGCACGAAGTCCTGGGCGGCGTTGACCGGCTGGGTGATGCCGGCCAGCTTCTGCCAGTTGACCGGCCCGACCTGCTGCACGGCTCCGGTCCCGTTGTTGTACGGCGGCCCGTAGCTGGCCGCGCCGCCGGTGCCGTCCAGTTCGGTGGCCGCGGTGTTGACGAACCCGATCTGGTCCAGCTGGCCCCAGGTCTGCACGGTCACCGGCGGCACGTCGGGCGAGGACAGCACGCCCGCCATCACGAGCACGAGGCCGCCGGCCACCGCGGTCGCGAGTCGTGGCCTCCTTGAGCAGGTCGTACCGGCGGGTGGGGCCGGTCCACGGTGCGGCGTCGGCGGCCGCGGCGGCCTTCCTGGCGGCCCGGTCCCGCCACCGGATCCGGCGGGCGGGCAGCGGGTGGCTGACCCCGCGCACCCGGACCATCAGGACGTGCGCGCCCACCAGGGCGATGAGCACGATGGGGATGAGCACGACGTGCCACAGCAGCATCTGGCCGAAGTCCATCACGTTGAAGAAGGCACCGATACCGACCGCGTTGAACGCGTCCTTGCCGTTGGTCGCGATCCACTGCGAGTCGAAGTTCTGCTGGGCCAGGTAGCCGGTGAAGCACTCGGCGACCGAGGCGGCGAACGCGATCACGCCGGTAATCCAGGTCATCGCCCGGCGGCCGCGCCAGGCCGCCATCCAGAACTTGCCCCAGAGGTGGATCACCATGAAGGCCATGAACAGCTCCACGCTCCACAGGTGGACGCTGTTGAAGAAGTGCCCGACCGGGTTCGTGTGCCACCAGTCGGTACCGCCGATCGCAATGGCGAAGCCGCTGACGATGGCCAGCCCTAGCGCCGCGAGCGTGGCCACCCCGAATATGTACACCCAGGAGGCCACGTAGGCGGGCTGCCGGTCAGGCAGCAGCTTGCCGGGCGGCAGCAGCCGCAGCGCCCGGCGCCGGACGCGGGCGGTCCACATCCGCTCGTCGCCGTCGGCCGCCGGAGCGATCTCCGGGACTTCCCCGTCCGGCTCCCCCGCGCCGGGCCCGGCACTGGTCTGCCCCGCCACATGGCCGCGCGGGAACGGGATCAGCAGCGCCGCACCGAAGAGCACCACCATGACCGCGATGACGATCAGGTTCGCCACCGAGATCTCAAAGATCGACCAGTGCAGATAGGTGCCGGGCTGGTTCAGGTCAACGGGACCGGAACTGACTGCGGCGAGAAAATGTGCTCTCATCTTCTGCTCCTGCGGCGTACCGGAAGGGAAATGGCCGATGTGCCGCGCTCACGGTGCCTCCGCCGGCCATCGGCCGGCCCAGGGATCTGCGGCCCGGTCCGCTGGGACTAAAGTCCTTTGCTATTTCTTTGACCTAGGCTTCCTGGGCCCGGACGCCAGCGGCCCCCGCCGGGTGGTCCCGGCGGGGGCGGGCCGGCTGCTCCTGGCAGCCCGGTGCGGGGAGTCAGGAGGAGCTGACCTGCGACGCGGGTGGCGGCCTTGGGGAAGATCTCGGCCTCGGGGGCGGTGCGGCGCAGGTGGATGAACCCGAAGATGGCCAGCAGGATCAGCAGCCCGGCGCCGGCGAACGCGGCGATCGCGGCGCAGAGCATGATCTGGCCGATGGTCCCGAACGCGTAGGCGTTCAGCAGCAGGCCGCGCAGCGTCTCGCCGCGGAACATGGTCTGCACCTGGGCGGCCAGCGCGGCGTTCTTGGGCTGGGCCAGCGCCTTGGCTGAGAGCTGGGAGTAGGTCTGCCCGCCGCCGATCTCCGTCAGGTGCACGGCGATGAAGTGGTCGGCGTAGACCTGGGCCTGCGCGCCGGTGGTCATCAGCTGCCCGCCGTACTGGCGCATCGGCGCGAACTGCGGCGCCCTTGACCGCGGGGCTGTTCGCCGGCGGGAACACGATCTTCTGCGCGGCCAGCTGGGTGTGCACCTCATTGGTCACGAAATTGTGGCCCCAGGTCAGCAAACCGCCCGCGACCAGCAGCAAACCCGCGATCAGCACACCCGCCGTCGTCGCCAGCGCATCAAACGTCCTCCTGCGCATCTGAAACTCCTCCTCGGATCCTGACCGGGCCCTGACGGGCCGGCTTCTGCTGTCAGCCTCCCGCCGGGGGGCCAGCCGGGATCAGGGCCGCGGGTCACCGGCAGCCGGGACCTCCGCCGGGACCCGGCAGGGCCCTTGGTCCGTTCCGGATCACGCCGGCCCGCATCGGGCCTGACCCGGACCCGGGTCAGCGGCAAGCACCGGTTCCTCTCGCTGCGTCTGGGTGAGCTCGAGCAGCGGTTCCCCGGCATGATCACCTCGGTGCTGCGGGCCGGGGCGGGGCGGGCGGTCCAGCCGGAGCCGGGCGGTCAGCCGCGGTAGGCGATCGTGACAAAGTCCTGGCTGCCGCCGTTGTACCGGGCGGCCCACTGCCCGCTCCCCAGGGCCTCAGTCCCGGATGCGCGGTTTGTACCCGCAGCCGGGGAGTCACCCGGCGATCTTGGGTAAACACCATTCAGAGGTCGCCTTGCAGGGCCAGGTCATCGACGGCAGGCCAGCGGCTGCACCGCTGGTGGCGGGGCAGGAAGCGCAGATGCAGACTCGCGTCAAGATCATCGCAGGGGTCTCGGCTGCGGTCCTGGCGGCCGCCGGGCTGACCACCGGGCTGGTGCTGAGCGCCCGCTCCGGGCCGGACCAGCCCGGTGCCGGACCTGGCTCGTCGCCGGGGCTGCTGCTGTCGCCCTTTACCGGCGAACCGGTTCCCGGACCGCAACTGGTGCTCGCGGTGAAGATCGACAACCTGGTGGACGCCCGCCCGCAGACCGGCGTCAGCCGCGCTGACATCGTCTACGTGCTGCCCGTGGAGGGCGGGCTCAGCCGGCTGATGGCGGTCTTCTCCTCGGCGTTTCCCCCGGTGGTCGGCCCGGTGCGCAGCGCCCGGCTGCAGGACCTCGAGGTGCTGCGGCAGTTCGGGCGGCCGGCCTTTGCCTACTCGGGGGCGGCGCCGTCCGCGCTGCCCACGATCAACCGGGCCCGGATCGTGAACCTGCGCGACGGCCTGGCCCACGGTTACTTCCGCGACAACCGGCGGGCGGCCCCGCACAACCTGTACGCGCACACCAGCGCGCTGCGGGCGCAGGCGAAGGCCGGCGGCGCCAGCGACGCGCACAGCATCGGCTTCCGGTTCGGCCCGGCGCCCGGCGGCGGCAAGCCGGTGCGCGCAGAGTCGGTGTCCTACCCGGCTGCTTCGTTCCGGTTTACCTGGTCCGCGGCCCGGGGCCGCTGGCTTGTCTGGATGGACGGGTCCAGGGCCGCCAGCACCGAGGACGGGCAGCTGTCCGCGGCCACGGTGGTCATCCAGTACACCCAGGTCACGATCCCGCCCGCCACGGGGCCGCATGCGCCCACGCCGTTCGCGAAGAGCGTCGGCTCAGGCCGGGCGCTGGTGCTGCGCGGACGGCGAGGTCTTCCAGGTCCGCTGGTCGCGGCCAACGGCCGATGACGGCACCACCTTCCGCACCGCGTCCGGCCAGCCGATGACGTTCGCCCGGGGACCGGTCTGGATCGTGCTGGCCGCCGCCCGCTGACCGGCAGGGCGCCGGCCTCGGCCTGCGCTGGCGTCGACCGGCCCCGTCCGAACCGCTCCCGTAACCGCCTTGCCTGCCGTCTGTATACCCGGTATTATTCTCAGCATGATACTTGGATGTGAGGCTCGGTGAGCGTCCGGCATGCGCTGCTTGCGCTGCTCAGCGAGGGGCCCAAGTACGGCCTGCAGCTGCGCGAGGAGTTCGAGGCCAGGACCGGCGAGGTCTGGCCGCTGAACGTCGGCCAGGTCTACACCACGCTCCAGCGGCTGGAGCGCGACGGCCTGGTCGAGTCGGACGGCTCCGCCGACGAGGGCTCGCAGAAGGGTTTCCGGATCACCGGCGCCGGGGCGGACGAGCTGGCCACCTGGCTGCGCACGCCGCCGGACCTGAGCGCGCCGCCACGGGACGAGCTGGTGATCAAGGTGCTGGTGGCCATGCGGCTGCCGGGCACCGACGTGCACGAGGTGATCCAGGCGCACCGGCGTTACCTGGTCGAGCTGATGCAGCAGTGGACCCGGATCAAGGAGGACGAGGCCAGCTACGACGTGAGCCTCGCCCTGGTGGTGGACGCCGAGCTGTTCCGGCTGGACTCGGTGATCCGCTGGCTGGACAGCGCGGACGGCCGGCTGAAGCGCGCCGCCGCGGACCAGCCGGACCAGATCCAGCCGGCCGCGGGCGCGCTGCCGAGGTTCCGGCGGCGGGTCGGGGTGCGGCGATGACCCCGGCGGCCAGGGCACCGGCGGCGGCCCCCAGCAAGCAACGCGCAACCGACAGGGAGAACGAGGCACGGGGATGAGCATGCTGGAACTGCGGGACGTATCGAAGATCTACGGCCACGGGGCCGCGCAGGTCACCGCGCTGAGCGAGATCAGCCTGACGGTAGACGCCGGGGCCATGGTGGCGGTGATGGGGCCGAGCGGCTCCGGCAAGTCCACGCTGCTGACGATCGCGGGCAGCCTGGAGGACCCGACCCGCGGCGAGGTCCGGATCGGGGGCACCTCGCTGGGGTCGATGTCGCGCAACGACAAGGCCCGGCTGCGCCGCCGCACGGTCGGCTACGTGTTCCAGGACTTCAACCTGCTGGCCGGGCTGACCGCGGCGGAGAACGTGGCGCTGCCGCTGGAGCTGGACGGCACGCCGGCCCGGACGGCCAGGGCCGTCAGCCTGGAAGCGCTGGAGAAGCTCGGCCTGGCCGAGCGCGCGGCCCGGTTCCCCGACGAGCTGTCCGGCGGCGAGCGGCAGCGGGTGGCGATCGCCCGCGCGGTGGTCGGCGAGCGGCGCCTGCTGCTGGCCGACGAGCCGTCCGGCGCGCTGGACTCGGTGACCGGTGAGGAGGTCATGCGGCTGCTGCACAACGCCTGCAAGCAGGGGGTGGCCGCGGTGGTGGTGACCCACGACGCGCAGCTGGCCTCGTGGGCGGACCGGGTGGTGTTCCTGCGCGACGGCCGGCTGGTCGACCAGACCGCCCCGCCGCGCACGCCGGAGTCCCTGCTCACGCCCGGGCCCGGGCAATGAGCACCACGGTCCAGGACCGCCCGGCCCCGGCGCCCGCCCCGGGCCCCCGGTCCGGGACGGGCCCGGCCAACGGCGGCGGGCCCGCCCGGCGGGCCGTGATCCGGTGGGCCTGGCGGCTGTTCCGCCGGGAGTGGCGGCAGCAGCTTCTCGTGCTGAGCCTGGTCACGGTGGCGCTGGCGGCCACGGTGGTCGGCGGCGCGGTCGCCGTGAATACCCCGCCGCCGGCGGGCGCCGGGTTCGGGAGCGCCCAGGACTCGGCCGGGTTCGCCGGCAACGACCCGCACCTGGCCACCAGGATCGCGGCGATCCGGCACCGGTTCGGCACGGCCGAGGTGATCGAGAACCAGGCTCTGCAGGTACCCGGCTCGGTGACCACCTTCCAGCTGCGGGCGCAGAACCCGGCCGGGCCGTTCGGCCAGCCGATGCTCAGCCTGGTCAGCGGGCACTACCCCACCGGGCCCGGCCAGGTCGCGCTGACGAGCGACCTGGCCCGCGAGCTCGGCCTGACCACAGGCGGCGTGTGGCGGCAGGGCGGAGGCGCCCCCGCCCGCCGGGTGACCGGAATCGTGCAGAACCCCCAGGACCTGGTGGACGAGTTCGCGCTGGTGGCCCCGGGCCAGGTCACCCACCCCACCCAGGTCACCCTCCTGTTCAACGCGCACGGCGTCGATCCGTCGCAGATCGGCCCGAACGTCCAGTCGCGGGCCACCGCCGCGTCGCAGAACGCAATCAACCCGGAGACCATCCTGCTCGCCCTGGCCACCGTCGGGATGCTGCTGATCGCCCTGGTCGGCGTGGGCGGCTTCACCGTCCTGGCGCAGCGGCGGCTGCGCGCGCTGGGCCTGCTCGGCTCGCTGGGCGCCACCGACAAGAACATCCGGCTGGTCATCCGGGCCAACGGGATCGTGACCGGGCTGGCCGGCGCGCTGCTGGGCACGGCCATAGGGATCGCCGCCTGGCTGGCCTACCGGCCGCGGGTGCGAGGCCAGCGCGAATCACGTGATCGCCCCGTTCGCGCTGCCCTGGGCGGTGATCGGCCCGGCTATCGGGCTGGCCGTGCTGGCCACCTGGTTCGCCGCGTCCCGGCCGGCCAAGGCCATGGCCCGGGTTCCGGTGGTGACCGCGCTGTCCGGGCGGCCCGCGCCGCCGAGAAAGGTCCGCAGGTCGGCCATACCCGGCCTGATCTGCATCGGGGTGGCCTTCGTCGTCCTCGGCATGAGCGGGGCCAGCGGCGGCAACGGCAGCGGCATGCTCGAGGTGGTTCTGGGCTTCGCCGCCCTGATCGCCGGGATAATCCTGCTGGCGCCGACGTGCCTGGCCCTGCTGGCCCGGCTGGCCCCGCGCACCCCGGTCGCGGTCCGGCTTGCGCTGCGTGATCTGTCCCGCTACCGGGCCCGGTCCGGGTCCGCGCTGGCCGCGATCAGCGTCAGCGTGATGATCGCGGTGGTGGTCACGGTCAGCAGCCGCGGGCCGGTTCGGCAACGTGCTGGACTACGCCGGGCCGAACCTGGCCCAGGACCAGATCATCATCCACCTGCCGGGCTGGTATCCGGGGCCGGCCGGCCCGGGCAGCGCGCCCGGGGCGTCCCGCGCCACGGCCAAGCAGGCCGCAGCGGCCCGCAGCATCGCCTCCGGGCTCGGCGCGCGCAGCGTGCTCGAGCTGGTCGGCACCAACGCGACCCTGCTGCACGGCGCACCGGGCCGGAACTTCTCCGGCCCGGTCTACCTGGCCACCCCGGCGCTGCTGCACGCCTTCGGGATCACCGCCGGGCAGGTCAGCCCGTCGGCGGACATCCTGACGATGCGGCCCGGGTTCGCCGGGATCAGCAAGATGCAGCTGATCTACGGCAACTTCTACGGCCAGGCGGCCCAGTCCGGCACCGGCGAGCAGATCGGGCTGACCAGCTTCCCGTGCCCGAAGGGCACCTGCCTCGCTAACCCGTCCATCCAGACTGCCGGCGCGCTGCCGTCCGGCACGTCGGCGCCCAACACGGTGATCACCCAGCACGCGGTGAGCGCACTGCGCCTGCGCCCGTTCGCGTCCGGCTGGCTGGTCCAGGCCGCGCATCCGCCCACGGCCGCGCAGATCAGCAACGCCCGGGTGGCCGCCGCCGCGGCCGGGCTGACCATCGAGACCCGGTCCAGCATCCCGTCGGTGACCGCGATCACCGGCTGGGCCACCGCGGCCGGGATCCTGCTGGCGCTGTGCATCCTGGCCATGTCGATCGGCCTGATCCGCAGCGAGACGGCCAGTGACCTGCGCATCCTGACCGCGACCGGGGCGACCGGCCCCACCCGCCGGATGATCACCGCAGCCACGGCCGGCACCCTGGGCCTGGTCGGCGCCGTCCTCGGCACGGCGGCCGGCTACCTCGGCACCGTGGCCTGGTTCAGGGACAGCCCGCAGGACGGCCTGTCCGCGCTGGCCAGCGTGCCGGTGTGGAACCTGGTGATCATCCTGGCCGGGCTCCCGCTGGCCGCCTGGGTAGCAGGCTGGCTGCTGGCGGGCCGGGAGCCGGCCGCGATCGGGCGCCGGCCGATCGAGTAACGCCCGCCGCCACCGCGCCTGATCACCATCAGGAAGGGTTACGGAACCGGGGGCGTGAACCCCGCCCACTGGCCGGGTCCCATACGGGGCCCGGCCAGTTCGCCGTCCCGCCGGTCACGCCGGGCCACAGGCTAACCAGGTTCCGCTCAACTATTCACTCGAAGTATTCTTTCGATGTATAGTCGGCGGCATGAACGTTCCCGGCGCCCTCCTCGGCCTCCTCGAACCGGAGCCGAGCCACGGTTACGAGCTGAAGCACTCCTATGACCGGTACTTCGGGTCCGGCCGGCAGCTGCCCTACGGCCAGGTGTACGCGACCCTGGCCCGGCTGGAACGGGACGGCCGGGTCAAGGCCGGCGGCACCGAGTCCGGCGGCGGCCCGGAGCGCAAGCTGTACGCGATCACCGACGCCGGGGTCACCGCCCTGGAGTCCTGGCTCGGCGAGCCGGAACGGCCCGAGCCGCACCTGCAGGCGGTGCTGTTCGCCAAGGTGATGCTGGCCCTGCTGTCCGGCCGCCCGGCCGATGAGTACCTGGACCGGCAGCGGGCCGCGCACCTGCAGCGGATGCGCGAGGTCACGGCCGACCGGGAGAGCAACGGCCTGGCCGGCACACTGGTCGCCGACTATGCGCTGTTCCACCTCGAGGCCGACCTCCGCTGGATCGACCTCACCGCGGCCATGCTCGGCCCGCTGGCGCAGGAGATCTCCCGGTGAGCGGGCCCGTGCTGGCCACGACCCGTGCTGGCCGCCCGCGGCGTGACCCGGTCGTTCGGAACCACCGAGGCGCTGCGCGGCGCGGACCTGACGGTCGGCTACGGCGAGGTGCTGGCGGTGATGGGGCCGAGCGGCTCGGGCAAGTCGACGCTGCTGCACTGCCTGGCCGGGATCCTGCGCCCGGACGAGGGCGAGGTGTGGTTCGCCGGCCGGCGTACCGACCAGCTGGGCGAGCGGGCCAGGACCGAGCTGCGGCGCCGGTCGTTCGGCTTCGTGTTCCAGTTCGGCCAGCTGGTCCCGGACCTGCCCGCGATCGAGAACGTGATGCTGCCGCTGCTGCTGGCCGGGCAGGGCCGGGCCGCGGCCCGGGAGCAGGCCGCCGCGCTGCTGGCCAAGCTGGACCTGGACGGCCTGGAGCAGCGGCGGCCGGGCGAGCTGTCCGGCGGCCAGGCCCAGCGGGTCGCGGTGGCCCGGGCTCTGGTCATCCGGCCCGAGGTGATCTTCGCCGACGAGCCGACCGGGTCGCTGGACTCGCTCGCCGGGCTGCGGGTCATGCAGCTGCTGACCGGCGCGGCCCGGTCGCAGGGCGCCACGGTGGTGCTGGTCACTCACGAAGCCCGGGTGGCCGCGTACTCCGACCGCGAAGTCATGGTCCGTGACGGCCAGGTGACCTCGCTGGCGGCCACGCCGTGACCGGCCCAGGTGCGGACGGCGTGACCGGCCCGGGAGGAGACGCGATGAGCGGCGCGGGCGGGCGGACCAGGTGGGCCCGGCAGGTGGCGCTGGCCGCCCGGCTGGCGCTGGCCGGGCGGCGCGAATCGGCGGCCCGGCTGGTCATCACCGCCGTCGGGCTCTGCCTAGCCGTGGTGATGCTGCTGTTCGGGGCGGTGGCGTTGCCCGCGCTGCACGCGCACGCCGCGCGGAACGCCTGGACGAGGACCTCCGCGCAGAACACGGCCCCGGCCCCGCACCCGGCGGGAGCCAGCCCGGTGCTGTGGCAGCTGAGCCAGGACCACTTCCGCGGCCAGGACATCACCTGGGTGAACGTGGCCGCGCTCGGCCCCCGGCCGGTGCTGCCGCCCGGGCTGAGCCGCCTGCCCGGCCCGGGGCAGCTGGCGGTCTCCCCCGCACTGGCCCGGCTGCTCGCGACCACCCCGGCGGACCAGCTCCGTGACCGGTTCGGCGGCGGCCGGGTGACCGGCACCGTCGGCGACGCGGCCCTGGTCAGCCCGGGCCAGCTGGTGGTGTTCCAGGGCTGGCGGCCGGATCAGCTCCGCCACCGGCCCGGCACGGGCACCGTCCGCAGCATCGAGACCTCGACCGGCGGCGGCCTGGCCGCGACCGGGTTCCTGCGGCTGATGGTGCTGGTCGGCCTGGCCGGCCTGCTGGTGCCGGTGATTGTGCTGGTGCTGACGGCGACCCGGCTGGGCGCGGCCCGGCGGGAGCAGCGGCTGGCCGCGATGCGCCTGGCCGGCGCTACCCCGGCGCAGATCAGCGGGATAGCCGCGGCCGAGGCGGTGACCGCCGCGGCGGCCGGCACCGTGGCCGGGTTCGCGGGGTTCCTCGCGCTGCGCCCGCGGGCGGCCGCGATCCCGGTGGACGGCTCCCCGTTCTTCCCCGGTGACCTGCGGCTGTCCGCGCTGACCGCGGTGGCCATCGCGCTGGGCGTCCCGGCCCTGTCCGGGCTGGCCGCGGTGGCCGCGCTGCGCCGGGTCCAGGTGTCCCCGCTCGGCGTGGCCCGCCAGGCGGTGCGCCGCCGGGCCCGGCTGCGGCGGCTGATCCCGCTGGCCGCTGGGCTCGTCGGCTACGGGCTGGCGGTGGCCAGGGTGGCCCAGACGCAAGGCTCGAACAACTCCCCCGTGTACCTGGTCGCCCTGGCGTTCGTGCTGGTCATCGTCGGCCTGGTGATCGCCGGTCCGGTGCTGACCAATCTGGTCGCCATCCTGATCCGGAGGCTGACCCGCCGTGGGCCGGCGCTGCTCGCGGCCCGGCACCTGGAAGGCAACCCGGCCGCCGGCTTCCGGGCGATCAGCGGCCTGGTGCTGGCCACGTTCGTGGCCACGGTGATCGCCGGGGTGACCCCGGCGACGCTGGGCGCGACCAGGACCGGGTACACCGCCTTCCCGGCGGACCTGGTGATCCAGCAGTTCACGCTCCCCCCGCCCCAGCCGGAGCGCTCGCCAGGAGTGCGTGAGGTCTCCCCGGCGGTGCCGGGCCTGAGCCCGGCCGAGGCCACGGCACTGCTCAGCCGGCTGTCCGCGATCCCCGGCGTCCGCGGCGTCACTGCGCTGCGCCAGCCGCCCGCCGGCTCCACCCGCCTCGGCGCGGGCACCTACACCGGCAAGTTCGCCCCGTACCCGGTGGTGGCCAGCTGCGCCGCCCTGGCCGCCGCGGGTCTCGCCCACTGCAGCCCCGGCCAGACGGAAGCCGTGATCGACGCCAGCGCCCTGACCAGCGGCACGATCGGCGGCCCGCACATCAGCCTGCTCCGCCCGCTCTCCGCCGCCCAGCTGGCCACCCGCCCGCTGGCCGCCGTGGCAGTGGTCACCACCGGCAGCCCCGCCACGGTCGAGCAGGTCCGCACGATCCTGGACGCCGGCCGCCCCGGCCTGCTCGGCCCAGCCGAAACAAGTGCCGACATCAACGCAGCCGCGAACCAGAAACTGGCCCATCTCAGCGAGCTGGCCGACGCCGCCCTGCTGATCACGCTGATCATCGCCGGCTGCAGCCTGGCCGTCGCGGTGGCCGGCGGCCTGCTGGAACGCCGCCGCCCGCTCACCCTGCTCCGCCTGGCCGGCGTCCGGCGCTCCGAGCTGACCCGCATGGTCCTCGCCGAGTCGGCTCTCCCCCTCCTGGCCCTCGCCGCGGTCAGCGTCGCCCTGGGCCTCGGCGTCGCCGCCGGCCTGCTCGTGGCGGCAGGCTCCGGCAGCAATGTCCCGTGGAAACCCCCGCAGCCCCCGTACTGGCTCTCCCTGGGCGCCGGCCTGACCCTCGCCGTCCTGATCGTCGCCGCCACGCTCCCCCTCCTGCACCGCCTCACCGCCCTCGACAACGCCCGCTTCGAGTAACCCGCGCAGGCCGGGCGAGTCAGCTGAGCAGGAGGACGGCGTAGGCGGCTAGCCAGTGCTCGACCATGTAGTGGCTGCCGACCACGTGGGGCAGCGACGCGTCGGCGTGCTGCCAGGCGGCATCCAGGGCCACCGCGGCCCGCGAGTCGCCGGGCGGCAGCGACTCGGCGATCCGGCGCCAGCACCAGGCCCGGCTGGCGTTCAGGCCGTGAAGGTGCGCGATCTGCCCGTCCGCAGGGTCGGAGACCTCCGCCGGGGTGAAGAGCGCGGCCGGCTTCTCCCCTGGTCAGGCCAGGCAGGAAACCAGAGAGCCAGCCGGGGAACTCCGCGGCCGGCAGGACGCACGCCATCAGCTCGGCCTCGGCCAGCGCCGGGGACAGGAAGTCGTGCCCGGACGGCTCGTACTGGCCGGGGTAGCCGGTGTCGCCGCCGAACCAGCCGAGGACCTTGGCCGTGATCGCGTCCAGCAACTCCGGCTGGCCGGCCGAGGCCAGGTGCCGCGCCCACGGCAGCGCCCGGGACAGCCCGAACGCGCTGTTGCCGTGCACGCCGTGCCGGACCGGGTAGGTCGCCGTATCGAGCCAGTCCAGGAACCGGCCGGTGAGCACCGCGGCCAGCGGCGCCAGCGCGTCCGACCAGCGCCGCGCGTCAGCGTCGTCCCAGCCCGCCAGCTCGTCAGCAAGAGTCAGCGCCCAGCCCCAGCCGTACGGCCGCTCCCAGTTGGCGCCGGAGCCAGCCGCCCACTCCGCCTCGGCCGCCAGCCCGTCCGGCGAGAACTGCCGGTCCAGCGCGGCCCGCACCTCCGCCACCGGAACCCCGACCGGGACCACCCGCAGCAGCCGCACCAGCAGCCAGTGCATCTCCACGCACGAGTGCCAGTCCAGGCTGCCGAAGAAGACCGGGTTCTGATCCCGCACCCGCGGCGGCGCATCCTCCGGCCCGTCCTGAAGGTGAATCACGATCACCGGGAACTCGCGCTCGATGTTGGCCAGCGCGACCTGGGCGTACCCGGCCGCCGCCCCGGCCAGGACCTCGCCCCAGGACCGGCCCTCCGGCACCCCGGTCACAGGTCCACGCTGGTGCCGGGCTCCAGCCGGGCGTACTCCGCCCCGTCCGGCTGCGCCATCCGCAGCAGGTTCGCCATCAGCCCCAGCCCCCGCTCGTTCAGCAGCCCGTCGTGGATCGCGTACGCCCGGGACGGCCCGACCGCCCGCACGTAGTCGATCATCTCCCCCACCTTCAGCCACGGCGCGTTGTACGGCAGCATCAGCACCGGCGCTGGATCCTCCGGGATGGTCAGGGCGTCCCCGGGATGAAACACAGCCCCGTCCACAAGGAACCCGGTGTTCGGGATCACCGGCACCGACCGGTGGACGACCGCGTGCTCGTGACCGTACGCGTGCACGCTGAACCCGGCCGCCTCGAACGCATCGCCGCCGCGGACAACATGCACCTGGTCAGGCCCCGCCGCGGTCAGCTGACCGGCCACCCCCTCGTTGGCCCACACCCCAAGCTCAGGGTCCGCCGCGAGCGCGGCCAGCACCGCCTCCGTATCCAGATGATCCGGGTGCTCATGCGTGATGAGGATCGCGCTCGCCCCGTCCAGCGCGCCCGGGCCGCTCCACACGCCCGGGTCGATCACCAGATTTGACCCGTTCTTTGCCAACCGTACGCACGCGTGCCCGAGCTTGGTGAGCCGCACGGTTTCCCTCCTTAAAAGCGCAGGACAGCAGCGGAAATGGCCTGGCGCGACCCTATCCCGGCACCCCCGCGGCCGCCGCCGGGGGTCCATCCGCCGCCCCCGGGTGGGTCTTGACCATGATCGGGGCCGGCGTTACGTTCCGGGCGGGCCGCTGGCAGTTTCGCTGAGGGGCCACTCAGCGGTGCGCCGATCCGTCCGCGATGGCGCGGGCGGGCCAAGCGAGAGGCGGAACATGTTCGGTAACGGACGCAGGAAAGGACACGGATACGGATTAAGAGGCCGCCGGCTCGGCTGGGCGCTGATCCTCGCCCCGGCCCTGAGCGTGGCAGGCATCCTCGGGGTAGCCGCCCCGGGCCAGGCAATGACCACCAGCGCGGCACAGCACGCGGCCACCGCCGCCGCGCACCCCAGGGTGGTGAAGCCCAACAAGGTCAACATGCTCGACTGCAACGGCTACAGCTCCAGGTACAAGTCGGTGCGGCCGGGCGGCAAGGCCCTGTGCACCGACGTCTTCAACCGGCACGGCGTGAAGGTCAACGGGAAGTGGCATTCCGGGCGGTTCGAGGACAACGGGCACTACATCGGCCACGACGAGCCCAGCGTCAAGTTCATCTCCCACAAGCCGGGCTCCGGCAACACGATGAGCTACCTGGTGAAGCTGCCGGTCGACCCGAAGAAGGCGCGCGACCCCCGACGGCAAGGTCACCAAGTACGGCGAGCTGAGCATCGCCCCGTGGTTCGGGCTGCCGATGTGCGACCCGAACTCCTACCCGCAGAACCCCTGCACCCCGGACAGCGACACCAACACCGGGCTCGGGGCGCCGACCGACGCGGGCTCCGCGTTCATGGAGCTGCAGTTCTACGCGCCGGGCTTCACCCCGTTCGCCAGCAACATCAGCTGTGACACGACCAAGTGGTGCGCCAGGCTGACCATCGACAGCCTCGCGGCCACGTTCAACTTCGCGTTCATCAACCCGGCCTGCACCGAGCCGGTCAACGCCGCGTTCCTGCAGCGCAACGGCGTGCCGACCGGCCCGCCCAGCCCGCAGCTGTCGGACCTGAGCTCGTTCACCCCGAACGCGCAGACGCTGATGATGAACCCGGGCGACGTGCTGCGGGTCTCGATCACCGACCCGGCGGCCGGCTTCACCACCCGCGTGACCGACCTGACCACCGGCCAGACCGGGTTCATGACGGCCAGCGCGGCGAACGGCTTCATGAACACCAACGTCCAGACGTGTGACGGGACGCCGTTCACGTTCCACGCCGAGTACAGCACCGCGGCGCAGCAGAACCAGGTGCCGTGGGCCGCGCTCGAGGGCGGCGTGCTGATGCAGCAGGAGATCGGCCACTTCGAGACCTGCAACTCGGTCGCCAGCCAGTTCCCGATCAGCTTCCCCGGGTTCTCCGACCCCCAGGTGTTCCAGACCTGCATGGGCGGCTCTGAGGGCAAGAAAGCCACCGGCGAGGGCCCGTGCGATCCCAGTACCGGGATCTGCCAGAACGCCACCACGGAAGGAGTGAACGGCCCGGTGGCGTGCCCGACCAACGACTCCAGCAGCGGCGCGCTGTGCGAGTTCTCCGACGGCGAGTGCTTCAACGCCGGGAACCGGACGGTGATGGAGAACGGTGTCGCCACGACTGAACATATGGCCGTCACCGGCTGTCTCGACAACCTGTTCCAGAACGGCGACCTGGACTTCGACGGCACCGACTACCAGGCCAGGAGCTGGCCGGACGGGAGCGCTAGAAACATCCAACCGCCTGGCAGTACCTCGGGCCGTTCGGGCCGGACGGGAGGCTGTACCCGCAGATCCAGTTCGAGACCAACGCGCCCGCGTCGGAGTCCCTGTGCAACACCACGACCGGCACGAACTGCGTGGTCAAGCCGCTGGGCTCGAACTTCTACCCGTTCTGGTCGATGAACAACAAGCAGTTCGGCGCAAGCCCTGCACGGGGCCTGCGTGTGGAACTTCGGCAACGTGCTGCCGGAAACCAGGAACACGTTCGGCAAGACCGCCGAGTACGGCACCCCGGACCTGGCCCGCTTCGGCGGCACGCTGACCAGCCCGGTCCAGACGAACCCGGCACTGCAGCCAGGCTGCGGCACGGCCACAGGTAACCCGCCGTAAGGGCCTTTAAAGCCCATTAAGGAGTACGGCTGTAGCCCTGCTGGCCCCGGCCACGCGGCACCCGCCGCGGGCCGGGGCCAGCCCCTGCCGGGAGGTCAGCGGCTGAAGTCGACCGCGGTGGTGTTCGCCCCGCTGAGCACCACCGCGACCCGCTCCCCCGGGCCGGGCACGTACCGGCCGGACAGCACGGCGGCCAGCGCCGCGCACCCGCCCGGCTCGGCCACCAGCCGGAACCGGTCCCACAGCCGCTGCTGGGCGGCGATGATGTCGTCGTCGCTGACCAGCACCATGCTGGCCGGGTAACGGGCGAGAACCTGGTGGGTCAGCTGGCCGACCTGCCGCGGGGCGAGCGAGTCCACCGCGACGCTGCCGACCGGCGCGTCGACCGGCTCGCCGGCCTTGAGCGCGTAGGTCATGGTGGGTGCGCCCTCCGGCTCGGCGCCGACGACCCGCGTGGCGCCGCCCAGCGCGACGGCGATCCCGGCCAGCAGCCCGCCGCCGCCCACCCCGGCCAGCACCGTGTCCAGCGGGCCGCCGGCCTGGCCGGCCAGCTCGGCGCCGGTGGTCCCGGCCCCCAGGATGGTCTCGGGGGTGTCGTAGGCGTGCACCCGCATCGCCCCGGACGAGGCCTCCCATTCCTGGCTGAGCTTGAACGCCTCGGTGTAGGCGGCACCGCTGACCACCAGGTCGGCGCCGTAGGACCGGATCCTGGCCACCTTGGCCGGCGAGGACACCTCGGGCACGAAGATCCGGGCCGGGACCCCGAGCTTGCCCGCCGCGTAGGCCACCGCGGCGCCGTGGTTGCCGCCCGACGCCGCCACCACGCCGGCCGCCGGGACCTCGCGCAGCAGCAGGTTGGCGAACGCGCCGCGGGCCTTGAACGACCCGGCGTGCTGCAGCTGCTCCAGCTTGAGCAGCAGCGGCCCGGCCGGCAGCCCGAAGTCGGCCAGGTCCACGCTGATCACCGGGGTCCGCCGGACGTGCGGCGCGATCAGTGCGTGGACCTCCCGTACCGCATCCGGCGACAGCTCGCGCGTACCCGTCATGCCCGTCTCCCTGCTCGCGTTGCCCGTGCTGGCGTTGCCCGTGATCGCGTTACCGCGCGGCGAGGCCCGCCATCAGGCAGTCCACCACACGGCCCGCGTGCCCCGGCTCCACCGGGTCCCCGTAACGGCTGCGGGCCATCACCGAGCCGACGAGCATGAACAGCGCCGACTCCACGTCGGTGTCCTCGCGCAGCTCGCCGGTGACCACGCCGCGGCGCAGCACGGACCGGATCACCTCGCGGCGCGGCTCCACCCAGGTCTGGGTGTAGCGGTCCATCAGCCGCGGGTACCGGCTGCCCTCGCCGAGCAGCAGCGCGAACTCGCGGGCCCGGGCCGGGTCGGCGGACTGCTCGGTCAGCGCGTCCAGCAGCGCGCGCAGGTCCTCGCGGACCGACCGGCCGCGCGGTTCGGGCAGCGGTGCCTGCATCGACGCGATCGCCGCCAGCAGCAGGTCCTCCTTGCCGGGCCAGCGCCGGTAGATCGTGCTCTTGCCGACCCCGGCCCGGGCGGCGACCTTCTCGATGACCAGCGCGTCCGCGCCGGACTCGGCGAACAGCTCCCTGGTCGCCGCGATGATCGCCCGGTCGGCCTCCTCGCTGCGCGGCCGGCCGGGACGTCGCTGGTCCTCGGCGGCCTTCCCGCTCGGCAACCTTCCCTGCAGCGCTCATACCGCCCTCACCTCGCCCACTTCAGTCTCCCCCGTCTCGGCGGGCACGGCCACCGGCGCGGGCGCCGCGGCCCGGCCCGGCATCCAGCGCAGCATCACCGCCGCGCCCACCAGCGCGATGCCCGCCGAGATCAGCGAGGTGATGTGCATGGCGTGCACGAACGCCCGTGGTGCCGCGGCCAGCAGCGCCCGGCTGCCGCCGGCGCCCAGGTGCGCGGCGGCCTGCTGGGTGGCCGCGATCGACGCGGTGGCCTGGTCGCGGGCGGCGGGCGGCAGCGCGGTCAGCAGCGGGGCCAGCTGGCCGCGGTAGGCCTGGGCCAGCACCGAGCCGAGCACGGCCACGCCGAGGGCCACCGCGACCTGCCGGGAGATGTTGGTCAGCGCCGAGCCGGCCCCGCCGCGGTCACGCGGCACGACCGACATCACCGACTCGGTGGCGGCCGGGATGACCGTGCCCATCGAGGCGCCCTGCAGGAAGAACGTCACCTCCAGCACCCAGATCGGCGTGCTGGTGCCGAGCAGCCGGTAGCCCAGCATGGTCACCGCGGTGGCCAGCAGGCCGCCGGTGCAGACCGCCTTGCGGCCGAACCGGTTCACCAGCGTGGCGCTGCGCGGCGCGGCCAGCAGCTGGCCGGCCGCCAGCGGGATCGTCAGCAGCCCGGCCGCCAGCGGCGTGTAGCCGCGCACGTTCTGGGTGTAGAAGGTGGTGAAGAAGAACGCGCCGGAAAGCGCGAAGAAGAACAGCGCGATGGCCCCGGCGGCGGACGACAGCCGCGGGTCGCGGAACAGCTTCACGTCCAGCGACGGGTGCGCGATCCGGGCCTCGTACCAGGCGAAGAGGGCCAGGACGGCCAGCCCGCCCACGGCCGGGCCGAGGACGTCGCCGCGCAGCCAGTGCCCGGTGTCGCCGCCCTGGATGATCCCGTACACCAGCAGCACCAGGCCGACGATGGACAGAAGCACGCCCAGGTAGTCGATCCGGCCGGGCGACGGGCTCCGGCTCTCGGGGACCAGCACCGCGATCAGGACCACGCCGATCGCGGTGAGCGGCACGTTGATCAGGAAGATCGAGCCCCACCAGAAGTGGCTGAGCAGCAGGCCGCCGAGGATCGGGCCGAGCGCGATGGACACGCCGACCGCGCTGGCCCAGATGCCGATGGCCCGCGGCCGCTCCTGCGGGTCGAACACGTTCGTGATGATCGACAGGGTCTGCGGCATCACCATCGCGCCGCCCAGGCCCATCAGCGCCCGGGCCAGGATCAGCTGGTCCGGGGACCGCGCGTAGGACGACGCGAACGAGGCCAGGCCGAACATGATCATGCCGATCATCAGCATCCGGCGGCGGCCGAGCCGGTCGCCGATCACCCCGAACGTGAACAGCAGCCCGGCGAAGGCCAGGGTGTAGGAGTTGATCGCCCACTCCAGCTCACTCTGGCTGGCGCCCAGGCCCGCCGGCTGCGGCTCGGAGATCGTCTTCAGCGCGATGTTCAGCACCGTGTTGTCCAGCACGATCGCCATCAGGCTGAGAATGAGCACGCCGAGGATTACCCACCGGCGTCGCTGAACGGTCTGCTGATCCACGCTGATTGTCCCTCGGCCTAGCCGCGATGGCCCGCTGGCCACGTTCCGTACTGCTGAATCCATGGCCAGCGCTGAGTCAGGCTGCGGCCTGGATAACGATACGATACGTGGTCGTATCGTTATTGACCAGACCTGGCCGCCGGTCTCTGTTGCGGGAGGGTCTGGCGTGTAATGATCGGAATTGCCCGGGGACGCCGCAGGAGCGCCTCGAGGCGTGGAGGTCCAGATGACGGCAATTGCTGGTGACTCTGGCACGGCCGCGACCAGGCAGCGGACCGGGAGTCAGGGTGAACGGCTGTACGGCGGGCAGGCGGCCCGCCGGGTCACGGTGCGGGATCTGGCCGCGGCCAAGGCCCGCGGCGAGAAGTGGCCGATGCTGACTGCGTACGACGCGCTGACCGCGCGGGTCTTCGACGACGCCGGCATCCCCGTGCTGCTGGTCGGCGACTCGGCGTCGATGGTCGTGTACGGGCACGACAGCACGATCCCGGTGACCCTGGACGAGCTCATCCCGCTGACCGCCGCGGTGGTCAGGGGCACTCGCCGGGCGCTGGTCGTGGCTGACCTGCCGTTCGGCTCGTACCAGGGCTCGCCGCAGCAGGCGCTGGCCGCGGCGACCCGGTTCCTGAAGGAGTCCGGCGCGCACGCGGTCAAGCTCGAGGGCGGCCACCGGGTGCTGCACCAGGTCGAGGAACTGGTCGCGGCGGGCATCCCGGTGATGGGCCATCTCGGGCTGACCCCGCAGTCGGTGAACGCGTTCGGCGGCTACCGCGTGCAGGGCCGCGGCGAGGACGGCGAGACGCTGCTCCGCGACGCGAAGTCGCTGCAGGCCTCGGGCGCGTTCGCGGTCGTGCTCGAGTGCGTGCCGGCCCCGCTGGCGAGCCAGGTCACGGCCAGCCTGGCGATCCCGGTGATCGGCATCGGGGCCGGGCCGGACTGCGACGCGCAGGTGCTGGTCTGGCAGGACATGGCCGGGCTCACGCCGCAGGTAGCGAAGTTCGTGAAGAAGTACGCGGACGTGGCGGGCAGCCTGCGGTCCGCGGCCCAGTCCTTCGCCGGCGAGGTCGCCGGGGGGCAGTTCCCCGGGCCGGAGCACGCCTACCGCTGAGCCCTGCGGGCGCGCTGACGCCGCGCCGGGTCCGCCCGCCGGGCGGACCCGGCGCTCGCGTAGGGGGCGAGGGCTTTCACGGCGCAATGCCGGCCGCTGTTCTCGGCCAGGGCGAGGCCGCCATCCTCTCCGCAGCATCGCGGCCACTTACGTATCTGGGCTCGCCTGGCCACCTCTTACCTGGCAAAACGTACGAGGGCTGGCCGACCGGAGCGGGGGCGGCCAGAGCGGGGGTGCACGATGAGCGTGACGTCCGAGCTAGCTGAGCGGCCGGGGACGGTCAGCCCGGCGGAGCGGCCGGCCGGGCCGGCCGGGCCGGCCCGCGGTGCGGGCGCGGGGCGGGCGGAGCCGCCGGCCGGCGTGCCGCCGGTGCGCCTGGCCGGTGCGCGGGTGGCTGCGCCGCAAGACCGTGTCGGCCACGATGAACGCGCTGATCGCGGCGGCCGTCGTGGCTGCCGCGCTGACGACCGGGTGGGGTGCGGACCGGGCCGGGCCGCCGGACGGCAGCCTGGGGTCGTGGGCGCTGCGGCTGTTCGCGCTGTGGTGCCTGTCGTTCCTGCCGGGCTGGCTGTACGTGCGGTTCCTGGACGTGCGGGCCCGGGCGCTGTGGAACGAGTACGTGCTGAACCTGCACCGGCTGGGCTGGGACAAGCCGGGCTACCTGCCCCGGCCGCCGGCCTCCTCGGCGTTCTTCGCCGCCTGGCACCAGGACCGGGTTGCCGGGTGCCGGTCGGACAACATCTACCGGCAGAAGTTCGAGGCCTACTACGGGCGCCAGCTGTCCCGGGACGACGACCTGGACGAGCGGCGGGACGGAGCCGCCGCGCCGCGCCGCGGGGCCGGGGCCTCCGGCGGGCCGAGCGCGGAGTCACTGTTCCCGCTGTTCCTGGCCACCGCCGTGTTCGCGGCCGGGTGGACCGCGGTGCTATGGGACACCCGGTTCCTGACCGCCCCGGCGGGCGCCGGCGACGTGCTGAAGTACGCGTTCCTCGGCAGCTACGCGTTCGTGGCCAGCATGCTGATCCGCCGCTATTTCCAGAGCGACCTGCGGCCCAGCGCATACGCCAGCGCGGTGTACCGGATCGCGTTCGTGCTGCTGATCGTGGCGACGGCGCACCAGGTCATGCAGAATCCTGAGGCGGTACTGGGCCGCGCCGAGATCGCCACCGTGTTCATCGTCGGGTTCTTCCCGCTGGCCGCGCTGCAGGCGCTGCAGCACGTGGCCTCGCGGGCGCTGAGCCTGGCCCTGCCCTCGCTCACGTCGGACTACCCGCTGGACCAGCTCGACGGGTTCAACGTCTGGTATGAGGCGCGGCTGGCCGAGGAGGGCGTCGAGGACATGCAGAACCTGACCACGATGAACCTGGTGGACGTCATCCTGCACACCCGGGTTCCGCCCGGCCGCCTGGTGGACTGGGCGGATCAGGCCTTCCTGCTGACGCACCTGGAGGACGCCGCGGGCGCCGGGCCGGACGGGGGCGGAGACGGGGACGCTGTCGGCGGCGAGGCGGCCCGGCGGCGGCTGCGCCGGGTGGGCATCAGGACCGCGACCGGCCTGCTGAAGGCGTTCTCGGTCCCGTCCGCCGCCCCGGCCGGCGGCGGGCCGCCGGAGCGGGTCTTTGCCCTGCCTGAGGGCGTCGTCACCCCGCCGCTTCCCGAGGGTCAGCTGCGGATGCTGGTGAAGGTCCTGGCGCAGGAGCCGGGCCTGAACCCGGTGTGGAACTGGCAGCGCAACGGGGTCCAGGCCCACCGGGACTGAACCTTGCTGCCCTGCTGGGACTCGGCGAGCCTGGGCCTGGGGATCAGGACGCTGCCGTCCACGAGAGCTCCTTGTCAGGCGGGCAGTGCTGGAGGGCCGCGCCAGGCGCGTCAGTGCCGCTCCGCCGCCTCGAAGTCCCCCGCGATGAACGCGAGGATGTCCGAGTTCAGCCGGCCGTGGTCGCTGGCGTACAGGCCATGCCCCGCGCCGGGGTAGACGACCAGGCGGGAGCCGGCGATGAGCGCGGCGGTTCTCCGCCCGGTGAGATCGATCGGCGCGGAGGCGTCGGCGTCGCCATGAATGAATGGCATGTCTGGCTCCTAACAGGAGGTTAGTTGCGTTAGCATTGGACAGTACACCGGGCTCTGCGCTAAACGCAACTGGAGTTTCCTTTGACTGCGGACCTGCCAGGCAGCCTCAGACCAGGAGGAAGGACAGCGCGCACCCGCGCGGCGGTCCTGCAAGCTGTCGTCGGCGAGCTGATCGACCACGGGTACGCGGGCACCACGGTCGAGCGGGTGGCGGCGCGGGCCGGGATCGCCAAGACGACGATCTACCGGCGCTGGGACAGCCTTGACGGGCTGCTGGCCGACCTGATGACCGAGCAGGCGGCACGGGAGATAGCCGTGCCCGACGAGGGAGACCTCGACGGCGACCTCCGCGCGCTCGCCCGCGGCGTGGTGGCCAGCCTCCGGGATCCGGCCATCAAGGCGGCCCTGGCCAGCATGGTCGCAGCAGCCGTGCAGAACCCGGCGGCGCGTGAGGTGCTGTCCCGCTTCCAGGCCTCCAGGACCGCCCAGGTGACCGTCATCATCGACCGGGCTATACAGCGCGGCGAACTGCCCGCTGGCACCGACGCCGCCGGGGTGATCGGCATCGGCACCGCCCTGATCTACTACCGGCTGTTCGTCGCCGGCGAGCTGGCCAGCCAGGACCTCGCCGACAGCGCCGCCGCTGCCGCCGCTGCCGCCGCCCGCGCCGGCGCGCTCCTGGCTCCGCGCCCGAAGTAGCGACCGCGCTGAGCAAGGACACTCATGCGGCCGGGTCGCCGCCCCTTAGGGCAGGCGGGCGGCGACGACCATGCGCTTGTGATCGGCGGTCAGCGGCTGTCCGTCCTCGCCGAAGCCGGTCACCTCGGCGAATCCTGCGGCCAGCAGCCAGTCCCGGAGCTCGGGAAAGCCGAACAACCGCTTGACGAACCGCATCCGGCGGGTACGGCCGTCGCGGATGACCGTCCGCTCCGCCTCGAACCGGCCGGTCAGCGCGTCCAGGTGGTAGCGGTCGACAAGCATGTCCCCGTTGGCTCGTGCGGCCACGACCCGGGATGGGCAGTAGGAGGCCAGGAAACTGGTCAGGTTGTCCAGGTCCATGGCCAGGCGGCCACCCGGTCGCAGGGAACCGGCGATCCCGTCCAGCACAGCGCGGTTCGTGGTGTCGTCGAAGTACCCAAACGCGGTGGACCAGTTGATCACCCGGTCGAAGTGGCCGGTCCACGGCAGTTGCCGCATGTCCCCGGCGACGTAATCGACGCTGATCCCCGCGGCGGCCGCTTCGGCGCGGGCCCGGTCCAGGAACACCGCCGAGGAGTCAGGCCAGTGACCCGGCAGCCGCGGGCAGCGAGGCGGTTGGCCAGTTCCCCGTGCCCGCACGCCAGGTCCAGCACGTCCATGCCGGGCCGTAGCTCGAGCAACCGCCAGACCAGGTCCGCTGCCTCCGCACCCGGGACATCAGCGCCGGGCACAACAGGCCCATGTGCCGCAACCACGCTGAGGCCAGGCGGCGCAGCGAAGAAGTACAGGTAATCCTCGTCGTACATCGCAGCGGCATCGAAGAGGTCGCTGCTGATCTGAGGCTGCCCGCCAGGGCTCGTAGTCAAAGGAAACTCCAGTTGCGTTTAGGGCAGTACCCGGGATACTCTCCGAACTAACGCAACTATCATCCCATTAGGAGCCGGAGATGAACCCCAATACAGCGGAACGGATAAGCCAGCGCGCCAGCACGACAAGCCCGGAACTGCCCTGAGCCCAGAGCCGATTGGGCCGCCCTGCACACCGCCACCTGAGGTTGGAGAACCAGCATGACTGCGACAAGCCCCGACATCACCTTCTGCCTGAAGCGGATTGGCAAGGACACCGCCGGCTGGGACACGCTGGTCGTCACCGGCGCCGCGGATACCGCCACATCACCCGAGAATCTGTGGGCGGCCTGGAGCGACCTGGAACGCTGGCCATCCTGGTCTCCGCTGCACCGTTCGGTGACCGGGACAGCAGAGACCGGGCTGGCCGCCGGCGTGTCGTTCGACCAGCAGATCAGCCTGGGCTTCCCGATCGGCACCACCACCGAGCACGCCACCTTCGACCTGCTCGAACCGGGGCGCCGGGCAGCCTGGGCAGGCGACGCCAACGGCGTCAGGAACTGTCACCTGTGGAGCTTCACCCCACTGCCCGACGGCGGGACCCGCGTCAGGAACACCGAAGTGTTCGCCGGCTTTCCGGTGGCGGTACTGCGCCCGATAGTCACCCGCCGCTGGAACCGCCTGTTCCAGGCCGCGGTCGATGGCCTCATCGGCCACGTATCCGCCGGCCAGAACGGCTCAGGGAGGCACTGACCGTCAGACGTCGGTGACGCGGAGGCCGGCGTGGGCCTTGTAGCGGCGGTTGACCGAGACCAGGTTCGCGGTCAGCGCCTCGACCTGGCCGCAGTTGCGGAGCCGGCCCGCGTAGATGCCGCGCATCCCGGGGATGCGGGCGGCCAGCGCCTGGACCAGGTCGGTCGCCTCCCGGTCGTCGCCCAGAACCAGCACGTCCAGCTCGAACTCGGTCACCTCGGGGTCGAGCAGCAGCACGGCGGACACGTGGTGGAACGCGCCGACCACCCGGGTGCCGGGCAGCACCGCGGCGGCCTGCTCGGCGGCGCTGCCCTCGGGCACCGGCAGCGCCCGGCAGCCGCGGTTGTCGAAGCCGAGCGGGTTCACGCAGTCGATGAGGATCTTGCCCTCGAGGACGCCGGCCAGGGAGGCCAGCAGGTCCTTGTGCCCCTCCCACGGGACGGCCGCGATGACCACGTCGGCGTCCCGCGCGGCCTGCTCGTTGCCGGCCCCGGTGAGCTGCGGCGGCTCGCCGATGGTGGCCGCGGCGGCCTGCGCGCGGGCCGGGTCACGGGAGCCGATGATGACCCGGTGCCCGGCCAGGGCCAGCCGCCGGGCCAGGCCCCGGCCCTGGTCGCCGGTGCCGCCCAGCACGCCGATCACCAGGCGGTCGAGGTCGGCTCCGGCCGGGGGCTGCGTGGTAGTCATCCGCTGATCTTAGATCGGCGGCTTCGGCCGCCCGCGCGGGCCCGGTTCGGGCACCATTGAGCGCCATGGACGCGGAGCAGGTGGCCGCGCTGGCCGGGGTCCTCGGGCCGGGCGGCTGGATGGCCGAGGCCCGGGAGTTCGCCCGGGCGCTGCATCCACGCCGACCGCCACGCAGACGGCCACCTACGCCGGCTGACCCCTCAGGAGTCGAGGCTGAGCACCATCGTGGGCCGCTCGATCACGTGGTCGTCGCGCAGCGGCCGCACCGCGGTGCCGATCGCGAAGAACTCGGTGGTGTGCGAGCCCCACGTGTGCGAGTGCTGCCGCAGCTGCACGCCCACGATGCCCTCGGCCTTCAGTTCCTCGGCCTCCGCCTGCATCCGGCTCATGGCCAGCTCGCGCGCGTCGTACAGGGCCTGGGTGAACTGCTCGAGCTCGACGTTCCGGCCGATGTTGCCGATCTTCCCGGACAGCCGCTGGTGCGCGATGTGGTACACGCACGAGCCCATGACCATGCCGAGCGGGGCGTACCCGGCCCGGATCAGGGTCCAGAAGTCCTGGCCGGACAGGTCCGAGGTGAACGGCTGCTTCTTGACGTTGCGCCATTCCTTGACCCCGCCGCCGGCCGCGCCGGGCTCGGCCTTGACCGCGGTGCCGACCGCGATGAACTCGGCGATGTCGTTGCCGAACTCCTTCATCTCCACGTCCAGGCGGACCCCGACGATGCCGTCCGCGCCGAGCTGGGAGGCCTCGGCTTCCATCCGGGTCATGGCCAGCTCGCGGGCGTGGTACATGGCCTGGGACAGCACGTCCAGCTCCTGGTTCTTGCCCCAGCGGCCGATCTGCAGCCCGACGTGGTAGATGGAGGTGCCCAGCACCAGCCCGAGCGGGCGGAACCCGGCCTCCCTGACCAGCAGGAACTCGTTGACCGACAGGTCGGAGGTGAAGATCGACCCGGCGTGCCCCGGGCGCAGCTCGGCCAGCCGGGCGATAGCGTCCTGCGGGACGCCAAGCGCCGCGAAGTCCGCGCCCTGCTGCTGCTCGCTCTTCTGGTCAGTCATCGTTCTCCTCAGGAAGCTGAAAGCACAGGATGCCGGAGCACGGGCGCTAAAGCCGGATCCTGGCCGCCTGGCGGCGCTGCGGGTCGAGGGACATGATGGCCAGGCTGCCTGGCCGCGGCGGGTGCCGCCGGGTGCCGAAGTGGGCGATAGCGGTGCCGATGGTGGTCACCTCGGCGATGTGGTCTTTGCGGCCTTCCTGCATGGGGCACTCGCGGTCGCGGATGCGCAGGTCCATCGAGGAGACCACGACGCCTTCCGCGCCCTGCCGGGCCACGTCCCGCTCCAGCTGGATGCGGCCGTCGTGCCGGGCCTGGTTGACCAGATCGGTGTGGCCGGCCACCTCGGTGTTGCCCGCCCCCCAGCGGGTCTGGTTCAGCGTCATCCAGTCGTCGTGCCGGGCCGCGACCGAGATGCCGAGCGCGAAGCCGACCGGCACCCAGCCCGCCATGATCAGCTTCGCGAAGTCCTGTCCGGTCAGGTGGCTGGTGAACGGCTTGCGCAGCCGCGGCGGCCGGCCGGCGCCGTCGGCGCGGACCGCGGTGCCGATGACCTTGAACTCGAGCCCGCCGGCCGGGAACCCGCCGACCCGGAGCTGGGCGCTGACCACGCCGTGCCCGCCGAGCGCCGCGCACTCGGCCTCCATCCGGCTGATCGCCTTGTGCCGGGCCTCGTACATGGCCCGGACCAGCGGGCCGAACGCGCCGGCGTCGCCGGACCCGGACACCGCCGTGACGCTGCGGTACGGCGTCGCGAACCCGCCAAAGCCGGCCCAGGCGCCCGGGCAGGCGTAGCCGACGTAGCCGATGTTGTAGACCGCGGCGCCGAGGACCTGGCCGACCGGCTGGAAACCGACGCTGCGGATCGCGGCGAATTCGTCGGAGGTCAGTGCCGAGCCCCAGGTCCCGCTGGCCCTGATCTCGGCCATCCGCTCCTGCGCCGCCGGCGGAAGCTGCTCCTCGCTCACCGCACGTCCCTTCCGTCGCAGCGCCCCCGCTGACTTCGGCGATGCGGCCTCAGTTCACGATACCGGCGGCCGGGCGCCGGATCGTCCCGGCCGCGTACCGTAGCCGCCCTGCATAACGCCGGCCGGGCCACGCTGGTTCACCCCCGCCGGTTCAGTCCCGGGAATCCCAGTCCTCGTTGCGCTCCCGCACGGTCTCCAGCGCGTGCTCCGCCGCCTCGCGGGTCGGGTACGGGCCGAGCCGGTCCTTGTCCGGGCAGCCCGGGCCGTGCTCCACCCTGCTGTGCTTCAGGCAATACCACCAGCGGTCGTCACCGTCCATGGCTACTACACTTTCAGATCATGGCGACATTGCTCCAGCCCGGCCGGATATCGCCGCTCCGCCCGGTCCCCGCGTCGATCAAGGCCCCGGAATACGTGGGCCGCCGCTACCCGAAGCTCGGTGAGCCCGACGTGAAGGACGCGGGCACGATCGAGCGGATGCGCGTCGCCGGGAAGCTCGCCGCCGCAGGCACTGGCGGAGGTCGGCCGGGCCGTCGCCCCCGGGGTCACCACCGACGAACTGGACCGGGTCGGGCACGAGTTCCTCGTCAGCCACGGCGCCTACCCGAGCACGCTGGGCTACCGGGGCTACCCGAAGTCGCTGTGCACCTCGCTGAACGAGGTGATCTGCCACGGCATCCCGGACGACACGGTGATCGAGGACGGCGACATCGTGAACGTGGACATCACCGCGTTCATCGGCGGCGTGCACGGCGACACCAACGCCACGTTCCTGGCCGGCGAGGTCGACGAGGAGTCCCGCCTGCTCGTCGAGCGGACCTACGAGGCGATGATGCGCGGCGTCCGCGCGGTCACGCCGGGCCGGCAGCTGAACGTGGTCGGCCGGGTCATCGAGTCCTACGCCCGCCGGTTCGGCTACGGCGTGGTCAGGGACTTCACCGGGCACGGGATCGGGACCACGTTCCACTCCGGCCTGATCGTCCCGCACTTCGACGACCCAGAGACGACCACGGTGCTGGAGCCGGGCATGACGTTCACCATCGAGCCGATGCTGACGCTGGGCACGATCGACTACGAGGTCTGGCAGGACGGCTGGACCGCGGTCACCAAGGACCGCAAGCGCACCGCGCAGTTCGAGCACACCGTGCTGGTCACCGCGGACGGCCACGAGATCCTCACCCTGCCGTAACCGCAGTGCCTCAGGCCCGCCGGCGGGCCCTGAGCCGCCGGCCGCCGAGCACGCCCAGGACGGCCGACCGCGACCAGGAAGCCGGCCGCCCCGGCCGCCGCCACGTGCTCGGCTCCCGCGATCCGCGCCGCGTCCCGGTGCACGACCTGCACCGGCCCCGGCCGCCCGGGCCCGAAGCGCTCACCCGCGCCCAGCCCGCTGCACCGCCCGGCGCCGGACCGCCGCGCGCCGCCAGCCGTCCCGCGGCCGCCAGCGCGGCCAGCGCGTCGACCTCGCCGAACCCGGTCCCCGGCCGGTAGCCGCCGGGCGGCCGGTGCGCGGCCGAGCTGACCAGTGCCTGCCGGACCAGGGCCGGCCCGAGCCCCGGGTAGCGGGATCTGATCAGCGCGGCCACCCCGGACACGAACGCGGCCGCCGGGCTGGTCCCGCTGGCCTGCGCGTACCCGCCGCCCGGCGCGGCGCCCACGATGTTCACGCCCGGCGCGGACAGCACGACCGAGGAGTTCCGGTCGGAGAACGAGGCCGGCCGCCCGTCCGCCCCGACCGCGGCCACCGCGATCACCCCGGGATAGGCCGCCGGGTAGGAGTACGGGGTGAACCCGTCCGACTGCTGGGCGTCGTTGCCCGCGGACGCGATCACGACCACGCCGTGGCTGATCGCCATCCCGATGGCCTGCCGCAGCGGCCCGGTCCCGGCCGCCGCGCCCAGCGACATGTTGATCACCTGCGCGCCGTTCCTGACCGCGTACCTGATCCCCCGGGCGAGCGCGTTCTTGTACCGCTGGTTAGCGCTGTACACCGGGAAACCGGGCTCCTGCTCATCGAGCACCACCCGGACGGACAGGATGGTGGCGTCCGGCGCCACCCCGAGCACGCCCGCGGCCCGGCCGGGGCCGCTGCCGTGCCCGGCGATCAGCGACGCGATGTAGGTCCCGTGCCAGTGCGGCGGCCGGTACCGCGCCGGGTTCACCCCGAGGGTGTAGTCCGGGCCCGCCGTCACCGATCCGGCCAGGTCCGGCGTGCCCGGGTCGGTGCCGGTGTCCAGCACGGCCACGGTCACGCCGCGCCCCCGGCTGGTCCCCCAGGCCGCAGGCACCCCGATCTCGGCCAGCTGGGCCAGCGCCGCAGCCCGCACCTGCCCCGCCCCCGCCGCTCCCTGCGCATCAGGCCGCCAGACCGCGCCCCCGCCGGCGCCAGTCAGCCAGGCCAGCCCTACCGCAGGTTCCCGGGCGCCCCCCGGGCTGGCCAGCACGCGAGGCCGCTCACCCGTCTCGCTCAGCCGCATTTTCACGGTGTACGCAGCCGGGGGCGCGGGCGACGCTGCCCCCACCGCAGCCGCCGCAGGCGCCAGGCCCACGGCCGGGACTATGACCGCCGCCACCGCCGCAGCCCGCCGCGCCGCGGCGCGGGTTAGCACTGCCACATGGGTGACTGGCACCTGACGGGGACCGGGACAGTCAGCGGCGCCAGCACGTCGGCGGCTAGCTGCCCGGCCGGGCGGAAGACCGACGGACGCTCCTCGAGCCCGGCCCGGGCCGGGCGGCCGTCCGCGTACGCCGGCCGTGGCCAGCACCGCGTACGGCCCCTCCTGCCAGCCGGTCACCAGCTGCCGGGCCCGGTCGGTGAAAAGCCCGGCCACGCTCTGCGGGATCGCCAGCGCCCGTACCCCGCCGGCCGGGCCGCTGATCACCAGCGTGCCGACGGGGGTGCGCAGCGGCGGCAACGTGCGCAGGTAGCCGTGCCGTACCGCCCCGGCCCGTGGCTGGCCTGCCCGTGGCTGGCCGGCCCGTGGCTGGCCGGCCTGTGGTTGGCCGGCCTGCGGTTGGCTGGTCAGGGGCTGAGAGCCGGCCAGCGTGCGGAGGAACGAGGCCGCGTCGCCGGGCCCGCGGAACGCGACCACGCCGACGGTCCACACGATCCCCTGCAGCCGGTCGGTGTAGGTGGCGCGGAGCACGGCCTGGCAGCCCCGGCGGGCCGCGGCGGCCCCGGCCACCGGGTCGAGTCCGGCCGCGCAGCCGGTTTGCGGGGAGATCCCGATCCGCAGCGCGGCCTGGTCCTGGCGCCCCGGCGCCCCGTATCGCAGCCGGGCCGGGAAGATCTGCCCGGCGGGCCAGGCGCGCCAGCGCAGGGCCAGCGCCGTGGCCGCGGCGGCGGACCTCTCCGCCGCGGTCGGCCCGCGGTCCAGCTCGGCCCGCGCCTGCCCGGCCGCGATCACCGCGACCGCCAGGCCGCCCGCCGCGACCACACCGAGCCCAGCCACCCCCGCCCGCCGGGCCAGCCGCCCGCCGTTTCCTGGCCGCGGTACCGGAACCCGCTCCAGCCATCCCAGCCACTGGCCCGCCCGCGGCCGCGGCTGCCCCGCGCCCGGCGCCGGCCCGGGCCGGATGCCGTCTCCCGACCGCCCGGTCCTGGCGGTCTCCCCCGCCGGGTCGTTCGCGGCGGCCGGCGGCGGCCGTGGCGGTCAGTGAGGCTGGCCGCCGGGAAGATGGGTCACCGGGGACAGGCCCGGTGGACCTGGCAGACGGTGATGATTCGGTCACGGGCGCTGACTCTAACGGGCGGACTTCTCAGCTGACTGTGACTTAGCCAGGCGGGCCGGCCCGGCGCGCAACAGCCGTATCCCGTCAAAAACGTGATCCCCCACCTGCACCGCCCCCTCCCGGTTTGGCCAGGTTACCGCCCTGGGCGTCGGCCGGGTCAGCGTCTGGCTACGCAGGGCACGCAGGACCGCGAGCCCAGAACTGCTTCGGAGCCGGCGGGCGGGCGGATTGGCGGGCGGCCGGGTTACGCGGTGACCTGCCGCGGCAGGAACTGGCTGGTGGTGCCGGTCAGCTGAACGGACGGCCCGGGGCACAGGCGATCCGGTGGCAGGATGGCGGGTATGCGCTCATGGCAGCGGGCGCCGGCCGCGGCCGCTTCCGCGATCGCGACGGCGGCCCTGGCGCTGGCGGCCTGCAGCGGATCCGGGCCGGCCTCACCGGCCGCGACGGAACCGGTGCATGCGCCGTCGGGGGCCGTGTCCGCGGCGCCGGGCCGGCGGCCGGGGCGGCCGACTGGCCCACGTATCACGGGTCGCCGCGGCGGACGGGCGTGTCGGGCACGATGCCGGCCGCGGGCGGGACGCTGACCCGCGTCCAGTCGCTCAAGCTGGATGGCGCGGTCTACGCCTCGCCGATCGTCGTGCGCGGGCTGACGATCGTGGCGACCGAAGCCGACACCGTGTACGCGTTCGACCGGTCGTACCGGCAGGTGTGGAAGCGCAATCTCGGCTCGCCGTCACCGGCCGAGGAGCGCCAGTGCGGCGACATCAACCCGCTGGGCATCACCGGCACGCCGGTCTATGACGCGGCGTCGGGCCACGTTTTCCTGGTCGCCGAGCACGGCGGTGCGGTGCGCCACGTGCTGTACGCGCTGGATGCCTCGTCGGGCCGGATCGCGTGGAGCAAGAGCGTGGACCTCCCCGGGGTGAGTGCCCGCGACATGCAGCAGCGCGGCGCGCTGGCGATCGCGGGCGGCCGGGTGTGGGTGTCCTACGGCGCGCAGGCCGGCGACTGCGGCAACTACAAGGGCCGGGTCGTCGGCGTGCCCCTGGACGGCGGCGACGGCGTCGTGTTCTACAGCCCGCCCACCAAGCGGGGCGGCGGCATCTGGAACCCGAACGGCCCCACCGTGACCGCCGACGGCCACCTGCTGGTGGTGTCCGCCAACGGCGCTGCGTTCCCGGGCGACGCCTACGACCACACGAACTCGGTCCTCGAACTGGACGCGGACGCGCGGCTGGTCGACTCGTTCGCCCCGTCCGACTGGGCGGCCAACAACCAGGGCGACGTCGGCCTCGGTTCCCAGGGCGTGGCCCTGATCGGCCGCAAGTGGGCGGTCCTCGGCGGCAAGTCCGGCCCGGTCTACGTCCTGCGGCAGGGTGACCTGGGCGGCATCGGCGGCCAGGTCGACGTCCAGAACGTCTGCCTGTCCTTCGGCGGCGCGGCCGTCGACGGCAATGTCGTCTACCTGCCGTGCACGGACGGGGTCCGCGCGGTCCGCGTCGACGGCAGCGGCCACCTGCACGTGCTGTGGCACGCCTCCGAGTCGGTCAACGGGTCGCCGGTGATCGGCGGCGGGCGCATCTGGGTCCTCGATCCCGAGGCCGGGGTGCTGCACGCCCTCGACCCGTCCACCGGCCAGAGCACCGGGCAGGTGGACGTGGGGGTGGCCAACCGGTTCGACACCCCCGCCCTGTACGGCCGCGACGTGATCGTCCCCACCCTCACTGGCATCGTTGTCGTCCGCACCTCATAGCGAACGCCCGGTGCTGCCCTGCGAGCGCTGCCGGAAGGGAGAAGGGGATGACCGATCGTGCCCCGGCGCCGCCGCTGACCGCGGAGCGCCTGCTGGCGGTCCGAACGCCGATGGAGATCGAGTTCGCCCCCGACGGGTCCCGGTTCGCGTTCACCGTGCAGGCGGTGGTCTCCGAGCGTGGGGTATCCCAGCCGAGCGACCTGTGGATCGCTGAGGGCGATGCTGATCCGGTCCGGCTCACCGACGGGCCGTCGGCCGACAGCCCATCCCGTCTGGTCGCCGGACGGATCGCGGCTGGCCTTCATCTCCGACCGGGCCGTGGCGGGCCACCACCTTCCCTACGTCATGGTGCCCGGCCAGGTGCCGTCCCTCGCGGCGAGCTTCCTGGGCTCGGCTGAGCAGCTGTGCTGGTCGGATGACGGTCACCGGCTGCTGGTCCTCGCCGCCGACCCGGGCTCGTATTCCCGTGCGGTGTCAGGGACCTTCGTCACCGGCGGCGCGTCAGAGATCGAGCGGGGAATCCGGCGGTCGAGCGGAGCGTGGCGCCGCCTGCTGATGGCCGATCTGGCCACGGGCGACGTCACCGAGGTAGGCCCGCCCGGGTGGAGCGTCTGGGAGGTCGGCTGGGACGGCCTGGGCGACACCGCCGTTGCGGTCGTCGCAGAGAACCCGTCCGGCAACGGCTGGTACCGGTCCCGGCTGGCCCGTCTCGATCTGCGCGCTCGCACCGCGGAAGTCCTGTACGAGCCCCGGTGGCAACTCGAGGGACTCGCGCTGTCGCCAGATGGACGGCATGCCTGCGTGATCGAGGGCTATTCCAGCGACCCGGCGCTGGTCAACGGAAGCATCCTGGTCGCCGATCTGGTTAGCGGCGCCGTCTCAGAGCCCTGGCCAGGGCTCGAGACGGTCGGTGTCGCCACCTGGTGCGGTGACGAGTCGCTCGCCTACGGCCGGATGAACGGGACCGGCACCGCCTGGGGGCGGCTCTGGCTCGACGGGCGCCGTGACGAAGCCTGGGCCGCCGCGGAGTACATCGGCGGCGATATCTGCAAGCCGCAGGTCGCCGTCGCCGGCGACGTCGTCATGACCACCCACGAGGCGCACGGCGTGCCGCCGGAACTTGCCCGGTTCGATGCCGGCGAAGGCGCCTGGGTCCGGTTCACCTCGTTCAACATCGAGATTGCCGCGGGGGCCACGTTCCCCGACGCCCGCACGATCTCCTGGACCTCGGCCGATGGCCTCGACATCGAGGGACGGCTGCTGACCCCAGCCGGTGCGGCTGGCCCCCTCCCGATGCTCGTGCTGGTGCACGGGGGGCCGACGTGGTGCTGGAACGCGGTGTTCTCCGACTCGGAGCCGAACGCGGTCCTGCTCGCCGCGGCTGGTTACGCGGTCCTGCTGCCGAACCCGCGCGGCAGCACCGGCCGCGGCCACGCGTTCGCCCAGGCCGTCATCGGCGAAAGCGGCGCGAAAGACTTCGCGGACATCATGGCCGGGGTCGACAGGTGCATCGCCGACGGGATCGCCGACCCTGGCCGGCTTGGCATCTCCGGCCTGTCCTACGGCGGTTTCATGTCCGGCTGGGCCGTCACCCAGACCAACCGGTTCGGAGCCGCCGTCGCGTTCTCCGTCATCGCGAATCAGCAGTCGTTCTACCTCACCTCGGAGGTGGCCGGCTACGCCGAGGCGATCCTGCACGGCGCCTGGTCCGACCCGGCCGGCCAGTTCGCCAGCCGCTCACCGGTGTTCCACGCGCACCGGTGCACCACGCCGACGCTGGTGATCCAGGGCCAGCAGGACCGCTGCACGCCGGCCGGGCAGGGCGAGGAGCTCTTCGGCGCGATCGCGCTGACCGGCACCGAATGCGAGCTGGTCGTCTACCCGCGGGAAGGTCACGTTCCCGGTCGAGCGCGCGCACCTGCTCGACGCGCTCCAGCGGACCCAGGCGTGGTTCGACCGGCACCTGAAGCCAGCGACCTGAGGAGCGGCGCATGGAGCAGCGCATCAGCCTGGTGACCCTCGGGGTCACCGACCTGGCCCGGGCCCGCTCGTTCTACGAGGCGCTGGGCTGGAGCGGCGCCCAGCAGCCCGACGGCGAGGTCTGCTTCTTCCAGGCCGGCCCGATGGTCTTCGGCCTGTGGACCGCTCTCGGCGGCCACGGTGCTCCCGGGATCGAGCTCGCGCACAACGTCCGCTCGCCCCAGGAGGTCCGCGACCTTCTCGCCGAGGCCGAGCGGGCCGGCGCCACGATCGTGCGGCCCGCCGCGGAGGCCGAGTGGGGCGGCACCACTGGGGCCTTCGCCGACCCCGACGGCTACGTCTGGGAGGTCGCCCACAACCCCGGCTGGACCATCCGCGCCGACGGGACGATCCGGATCTGACCCCAGCCGGTCAGCGGGGCTTGATCTCGCCCATCGGGCCGAAGCCGTCGTGCGGGGTGTCGATGTAGATGATCTGCGGCTGGGTGGCCACCAGGTCCGGCGCGACCTCGAAGAACTTCTTCACGTAGTCGTTCTTCACGTGGGCGGCGCCCGCGTCGGCGTCCTTGAAGCCCTCGATGCAGATGAACTCGTTCTCGTCGCCGATGTCCCGGGCGAAGTTGAAGAACAGGCAGCCGTCCTCGGAGTTGACGTCCTTGGCGTAGGCGTCCGCCACCGCGAGCCATTCGTCCATCTTCTCGGGCCGGATCCGCCACTTGATGTTGATCAGAATCATGCGTTCTCTCCTCCGCGGTGACCGTCGCCCATCATCGTTGTGCGATGCCCAGCGACCGTCAACCGCAGGGCTGTCTCATCATGATCCATAGCGGTAGGTGGCCGTGCACCCGCCGTCGACGGTCACGATGGAGCCGGTCATGAAGGACGCCTCGTCCGAGGCCAGGAACGTGGCGACGCGGGCCACTTCCTGGGGCTGAGCCTGGCGGCCGATGGGCTGCAGGGCGGCGCTGGCTTCCCGCCGGGCCTGGGCGGCGGCGCGCTCGTCCGGCGGCAGGGCTGCCCTCCGGCCGCCCATGTCGGTGTCGGTGTAGCCGGGGCAGATGGCGTTGACGCGCAGGCCGTCGCGGCTGTAGTCGACGGCCAGCTGGCGGGTGAGGGTGACGATCGCGCCCTTGGAGGCGCAGTACGAGGGGGCCAGCGGCGCGCCGATCAGGCCGTAGGTGGAGGCGATGTTGATCATGGCGCTGCGCGGGCGCCGCAGGAGGTGAGGTATCGCCGCCCGGGCGCACAGGAACGTGCCGCGGAGATTGACCGCGATCGTCCGGTCCCAGGAGTCGATGCCGAGCTCGTGCAGGCGGTGCGACCCGCCGGAGACGCCGGCGTCGTTGACCAGGACGTCGATCTGCCCGAAGTCGGCTGCGGCGCCGTCGACCAGCGCGGCGACCTGATCGGGGTCGGCCACGTCGCAGGACCGGAAGGACGCCCGGCCGCCCGCGCTGACGATCTCGTCGGCGGTCCCCTGCCCGCCGGCGGCGTTCGTGTCGCCGATGGCGATGGCCGCGCCGGCCGCCGCCATCTCCAGGGCGATCGCCCGCCCGATGCCCGTGGCGCCGCCGGTCAGGAGCACCACTCTGTCGTTCAGCGAGGTCATGGGTCCCGCCTCCTCACGATCTTGGTCCGGAAAGACGGTAACAACCGGGCCTATCGCCGGTGGCAGGCGGCCGTGGCTAAGCCGGGGGCAGGGTCAGGCGCATGATGACCTCGCCGGAGGGGTCGAGGTCGCCGGTGGGCTCGAAGCCGAGCCGCCGGTAGAACCCGGCCGGCTCGCCCTCCCCCGGCACGTAGCTGGTCAGCATCTCGGTGGCGCCGTCGGCGCGGATCAGGTCGGCCACCAGGCCGATGGCGGCGGCGCCGTAGCCGTGGCGCTGGTGACGCGCGTCGATGAGCAGCCGCCAGAGGAAGTAGGCCTGGATGATCTCCGGCGGCGCGGGCTCGGGGTTCCAGCTGACCATCACGAACCCGACCGGTTCACCGTCCGCGACGATCGCCCGGTACCAGGGCCTGGCCTGCGGGTACTCGGCGGCGTCGGCCAGCGACCTGGCCACGTCCGCCACGAACATCTCCTGCCCGGGCGCCACGCGCAGGGCCAGAACCGCCTCGCGGTTGGCGTCGGTGATCTCTTCCAGCGTCACGGCCACGGGCGCCACGTTACGCACCGCCGGGGCCCGGAGGCTAGCGCCAGGCCAGGACGGCAGGACCGCGGTCCGGCCGCGGTGCTACCAGAGGTCGCCGCCGGTGAGGACGTAGATGAACGGCACCAGCGGGATCAGGCCGAAGAGTCCCCAGGCCGCTTTCCCGCCCCCGGACAGGTCAGGCCGGTCAGTGAGCAGGTCGATCCACATCAGGACGACCGCGATCGGATGCAGGATGCAGACCAGGAGCTCCAGGACCTTCTTCATCATTTTCCGAACTTACCCTGCCGGGATGCCCTCAGGCGTCGCGAAGGCGCAGGACCGCGGCGCCGAGGATCAGGGCACCGAGGGCCCAGAGGGCCAGCACGCCGAGGCCCTGCCAGGGGGCGAGCGGCAGGGACCGCAGGCCGGCGGTGGCCTGGATCCAGAGGCCGGCGGTCATCGGGGCGGCCTGCTCCAGGTGGCGGGCCAGGGTCTGGTCCGGCACCACGGCGCTGACGATCGGGAACAGGTAGAGCAGACCGAGCACCAGGCCGGTGCCCACGGCGGAGTCACGGACCGCGGTGGCCACGCCGAGGGCCAGCAGGGCGATCAGCACCAGGTACAGCACCGAGCCGGCCGCGGCGCGCAGGTCCGGGCCGTTTCCCAGGGACATCACCGCGTAGCCGTTCGCCGCGGACAGCCCCCGGCCGGGCAGGATCAGCCGCCCGGCGAGAACCGACCCCAGCACGGCGACGGCCCCGGCGGCCGCCGCCCCGCCGGTCACCACGACCGCCTTGGCGGTCAGCATTGCCAGCCGCCGCGGCGTCGCGGCCAGCGTCACGCGGATCATCCCGGTGCCGTACTCGCCGCCCACGGCCAGCACGGCCAGCAGCGCGACGATCGCCTGCCCGAGGGTCACCCCGGCCAGGCTGAGCCGGGCCGGGTCGGCCGCCGCGCCGGCGGGCACGCCGCCGGACGGCAGGGCGGCGGTCCCCGCCACGGCCACGCCCGCCGCGATGGTGACCGCGACCGCGGCGGCCAGCAGCCACCACGTGCCGGCCAGCGTCCGCAGCTTCGTCCACTCCGCGTGCACCGCGTCCGGCAGGGCGGTCCTGGCGCCCCGGCCGGGCCGCGCCAACCCGGCCGGGGCGCCGGCTCCGGCGACAGCTTGCATCACGCGTCCCGGCGGCGCAGCAGCACAGCCGCGCCGGCCAGCGCCACCGCCGTCCAGCCGCACAGCACCGCAAGCCCGGTCCACGGGCCGAGCGGGTAGTACCCGGACACGACCGAGTAGAGAACGCTGACCTGCGGATACCGCGGGTACGGCGCCTGGACGGCGAAGCCCGCCGCGGGGGTGATCCGCAGCAGCCAGTCCGCCGCGCCGGACGGCACCACCGCGGCGACGGACAGGAAGTACGGCAGCACGACCGTGACGATGACGATCGTGACCGCCACCGCGCCGCGGCGCACCATCGAGCCGACGGCGAGGGCGAACACGGCGCTCACCGCCGCCAGCACCCCGGTGGCGATGATCAAGCGGGCCTCGGTGAGCCCGGTCACGGGGAACTGGTAGGTGCCGCGGGCGTGCGTGACCGCGGTGCCGGCGAGCACGGCGATCCCGGCGCCCGCCAGCCCGGTCACGAACGCGACCGCGCCGATCACCACCGCCTTCGCGGCCAGGGCCCGGCCGCGCCGCGGGCTGGCGGCGAGCGTGACCCGGATCAGGTTCCGCCGGTACTCGGCGGTCATGAACATGGTCGCGACCACGGCCAGCGCGATCAGCCCGGCGAACGTGCCCAGGAGGTAGCCGCCAACGGTGGCGGCGGTGGCCGCGGGCCCGCCGTTGCCCGGCCGGGACCGGCGCGATGTCACCGGATCCGGTCACCGTGAACCGGCCGCCGGCCTGGTGATACCGCCCGATCCCCGACCGTTGGCGGCCCCGATCCCCGACTCGCTGGCGGCCCCGATGTACGTGCCCGCCCACGGGCCGCGGAAGCCGCTGACGTGATCGATCACGGCGGTGGCCTGGGTGGGGCCGCCGCCCCCCTGGATCCCGCCACCGAGGTGCTGGACTTCCGGGTTGTCATCAGGGGACGCGGCGAACAGCCCGGCCTGCACGGTGGACGGCAGGCCGGGCAGCGTCACGGCGCCGGCCTTGACCCAGTGCGTGCCGTCCGCCGAGTCATAGCCGGTGATCACATCGCCGGCCCGGGTCAGCCGCAGCCAGCGCGGGTTCGCGGGGCCGACGGTGCCGGGCAGGCCCGGGCGGTCCGCGGTGTAGTTCCACTGCATGCGCACCCCGTGGCCGGCCGCGACCATCATCGCCGCGTACTCCGAACCCGGCTTCAGGCTCTGCTTGATGATGATCCCGGCCTTGGCCCATTCCTGGGTCCCGGGCCGCAGGCGTGGGCGACGGGGTGTTCAGGTTCGCCGCCGGGACCAGGCCGGTCAGTGACGCGACCCGGACCGTGATCGTGCCGTTCCCGGCGAGCGGCTGGTGCACGAAGTAGAAGCTGTCGGTCACCGGCTCGCCGCCGGGGCCGAGCGGGAACGAGGGCTGGGAGGCCGGCCCGCAGTGCGCCGGGCCGTTGCGCCGTCCGCTGGCACACGGTGCCGCTGGCTCCGGTGGTGAGCAGGCCGAACCCGGCCGCCACCACGACCGCGACGATCAGGCCGAGAATCCAGCCGCGGACCGTGCGGAACTTCGTCCACTCCGCACGGACAAGCTGCGCGAACCCGTCGGGTCCCGGCCGCTGGCCCGAGCGGTAGGGGGTGATCGTGGCCATCACTGCGCACCTCCCCCGCGGAACTCCACCGCGTCCCTGGTGAGCTCCATGTAGGCCTCTTCCAGCGACGCCCGGTGCCCGGTGATCCCGGAGAACGGGATGCGGCTGCCGGTGAGGGCCGCCACGATCTTCTCCGCGGTCAGGCCGGAGACCGTGAGCGTGTCCGGCGCGGTCGCGGCCACCACGGCCCCGGCGTGCGCCAGGACCGTCATCGCCTCGGCGCGCGCCGTCGTGCGCAGCTCCACCTGCTCGCCGGACGCGGCCTCGATCAGGGCCGCCACGCTGGTGTCGGCGATGACCCGGCCGCGGCCGGCGACCACCAGATGATCGGCCGAGTCCTGCAGCTCGCTCATCAGGTGGCTGGACACCAGCACGGCCCGCCCCTCGGCGGCGAGCGACTTCAGGAAACCGCGTATCCAGACGATGCCCTCGGGGTCCATGCCGTTGAACGGCTCGTCCATCATCACCACCGGCGGGTCACCGAGCAGCGCGGCGGCGATACCGAGCCGCTGCCGCATGCCCAGCGAGTAGCCGCCGGCCTTGCGCTTCGCGACGGACGCCAGCCCGGCCAGTTCCAGGACCTGATCGGCCCGGCGGCCGCCCAGGCCCTGCGAGTGGGCCAGCCAGAGAAGGTGGTTGCGCGCGCTTCTGCTCGGCTGGAGCGCCGCGGCGTCGAGCAGCGCGCCGACATGGCTGAGCGGGTGCCGCAGCGCGTGGTACGGCTGCCCGCCGATGAGCGCGGTGCCCTCGTCGGCCGCGTCCAGGCCGAGGATGATCCGCATCGTGGTGGATTTGCCCGCGCCGTTGGGGCCGACGAAGCCGGTCACCTGGCCGGCCAGGACGGTGAACGACATCCCGTCCAGAGCCTGCGCGGGCCCGAACCGCTTGCGCAGCCCGGCTACTTCGATCGCTGCTTCCATGGCCGGGAATCTACGGCCGGCCAGGGGCCGGGGTCGTCACGCGGCAGAGCGGTCTTCGCCCGTCCCCGTCACGGGGGACCGGCCGGGCGGCCTGGTCCCCCGTGCGAGCTACGGCCGGCTGCCCGCTGCGGGGGACGCGGCCGGCTCAGCGCGTGAGGACAATGCTGGTATGGCCCCGGACCGGCTCGCGCGCATCACGGCCGCCAGGCACGCGCCGGCGCTCGGCGTCGCGCTGCTCGCCCTGGCCGCGTGCGGGCAGGCGGCCGCCCAGGCCGTGGGGCTCGCCGGCCATCAGCCCGCCCAGAGCGTGGCCGTCCTGTACGTGCTGCCGCTGTGCCTGTTCGCCCTGCTGTCGACCGTGCCACTGGCCGTCCTCGGCGCGGCCCCGGCGGCGGTTGCGGTCACGGCCGGGAACACGGCATCGCTCGCCGCCTTCGGCACCGCCACCGTGGCCGGGATCGCCGCGCAGCTGATCGCGGGCTACTGGCTCGGCAGCCTGGACGAATCCCGCAGCCCGCACACCCGCGGCGTCGCCCTCGCGCAGCCCCTGGCGATCGGGCTCGCGGTGCCGTTCGGCGTGCTGGCGCTGACCAGCCACGGCAGCGTGGCCGCCATCCTGCTCGCGGCGGGCGCACCGGCTGCCGCGGCGGCCGGGATCACGGTACGGGCCCGGCGCGAGGCACGGATCCGGACCGCGGCCGGCGAAGCGCTGGCGGACACGCTCACCGAGCACACCGCGCGCGGCGAGCGCGCCCGCATCGCCCGCGAGCTGCACGACGTGGTCGCGCACCACATCTCGATGGTCGCGGTGCAGGCGGAGACCGCGCGGCTGACCACGCCGGGGCTGCCCGCGGCCGGGGCGCAGCGTTTCACCGAGATCGGCAACACCGCACGGGCCGGGCTGACCGAGATGCGCCGGCTGCTCGGCGTGCTCCGCGAGGACGCCGAGGAGGCGGGTGCCACCGTCGCCGACCGGCACCCGCAGCCGGGGCTGCCGCAGCTCGCCGAGCTGATCGACGCGGCCCGGCAGGCCTCCGGCTCGTCCGCCCGGCTGATCGTTTCCGGCCCCGTCGCCGAGTTCGACCCGGGCGTCGAGCTGGCCGCCTACCGGATCGTGCAGGAGGCACTCACGAACGTGCGGCGGCACGCGCCGGGCGCCGCGGTCGACGTCGAGCTCCGCTACCAGGACGACGCGCTGCACCTGCGGATCCGCGACAACGGCCCGGGCCCCGCACGGCCGCGAGCCGCCGGCCAGGCCGCCGGCGCACCGCCCGCCGGCTGGCCAGCCGGCGCCGGGACGCCAGGCGAGATGCCCGGCGGCGGGCACGGGCTGTCCGGGATGCGCGAGCGGGCCCTGGCGGTCGGCGGCTCGCTGCGGACCGGCGCCGCCCCGGGCGGCGGCTTCCTCGTGGCGGCCGACCTGCCGGCGAAACCGGAGACCCCATGACCGGCATCGTCGTGGCGGACGACCACGAGGTCGTGCGGGCCGGGTTCGCGGCGCTGCTCGGCACCCAGCCGGACTTCGACGTGCTCGGCACCGCGTCAGACGGTGCGGCGGCGGTGGCCGTCTGCCGCGAGCTGCGGCCCGACGTGGTCCTGATGGACGTGCGGATGCCGGGCATCGACGGCATCGAGGCGACCAGGCAGCTCATGGCCGGCCAGGACCCGCCCCGGGTGCTGATCCTGACCACCTTCGACCTGGACGAGTACGTGTTCGACGCGCTGCGGGCCGGCGCCAGCGGGTTCCTGCTCAAGGACGCCACCGCGGAACGCCTCTTCGACGCGGTCCGGGTCGTCGCGGCCGGCGACGCGCTGCTCGCCCCGGCGGTAACCCGCCGCCTGATCAGCGAGTTCGCGCGGATCCGCCCCCCGGCGGCCAGCTCGGCGAGCGCGGCCACCCCGGCGCCCGCCGCGCTCGCCGCGCTGACCCCGCGGGAAACCGAGGTGCTCAGGCTGGTCGCCGCGGGCCTGTCGAACACCGAGATCGCCGGCCGCCTGGTGGTGACCGAGGAGACGGTCAAGACGCACGTCAGCCGGGTGCTCGCCAAGCTCGGGCTGCACGGGCGATCGCAGGCCGTGGTGGCCGCCTACGAGTCGGGCCTGGTCGTGCCGGCCCGCGAGCAGCGCTAGCCGAGCACGGGGCTAGCCGAGCACGGGGCCAGCCGAGCACGGGGCCAGCACCAGCGCCTACACGACCCCGGCCGCGCGCAGGGCACCGGTCTCGCCGTCCGAGTAGCCCAGCTCCCCCAGGATCTCGTCCGTGTGCTCGCCGAGCTCAGGCGCGCGGGAGCGGATCACGCCGGGCGTCGCCGACAGGGAAACCGGGTAGCGCGCAAGCGGCACCGGGCCGGGCGCTGTCGGGTAGCCGACCGGCTCGAAGACGCCGATCTGCTGGACGTGCGGCAGGTCCAGGGCCTCCTGCGGGGACAGGACCGGGCCGCCGGGCACCTTATGGCGCTCCATCTCGGCCAGGCACTGCTCCGTGGTCCGGTCCGCGCACCAGGCGCCCATGTAGGCCGACAGGGCCTCGCCGTGCTCGCCGCGGGCCAGGTCGTCGGCAAAGCGCGCGTCGGCCACGAGGTCGGGCCGGCCGATCATGGCCGCCCACCGCGCGAACTGGGGAGCGCCGATCACCAGGCACATGACCCAGCCGTCGCGGCTGCGGTACACGTCCGCGGGACCGGCGGTCTGGCCGCGGTTGTGGCTCGCCACCCGGTCGACGCCCAGCAGCGCCTGCTCGATGACCGTCGCGCTGTTCCAGGTCAGAGCGGTGCGCAGCAGCGCCCCCTCGATGACCTGGCCCTCGCCGGTCCGCCGGCGGTGCATCAGGGCCGCCAGGGTGGACAGCGCCATCAGCGTTCCGGTCGAGAAATCGACATACGGCACCCAGGCGCGCGACGGCATCCCCTCGGGACCCGACAGGTACATGTTCCCTGACGCGGCCTGGGCCAGCCCGTCGAAGCCGACCTTGTTGCTCCAGTCCCCGCCCGACCCGAAGGCGTTCGCCGTGGTCAGGATGATCCCCGGATTAACCGCCCGGAGCGACTCGTAGTCGAGGCCCATGGCGCGGAGCGTCGGCGGCGGCAGGTTCGCGACCACCACGTCGGCCCGGGCCGCCAGCCGCGCGACCACCGCCCGCCCCTCCGGCGCCGACGGGTCGAGCGTCAGGCCCCGCTTGCCCCGGTTGCACTGCAGGTAGATCGAGCCCACGCCGTCGCTGGTGACCGGGGTGACCCAGCGGTCCTCGCCCCCGCCGACCCGCTCCACGCGGATGACGTCGGCGCCGAGATCGGCCAGCAGGGCCGCGCAGTACGGCCCGGCGATGAACCGGCCGAAATCAAGGACCCGGATCCCGTCGAGCACACCCACCCGTGACCTCCCCGGCCCGCACCAGCCTCGCTGCCCAGAAGGTCAGTCAACACTGAGACGGCCGGGAGGCCGATGGGGGGTGCCGGGAGGCAGCGGGGTGGCCGGGCCGGGATTCGCCAGACCGGGATTCGATCA
This sequence comes from uncultured Actinomycetes bacterium, assembly GCA_963770375.1. Classification (GTDB taxonomy): domain Bacteria; phylum Actinomycetota; class Actinomycetes; order Streptosporangiales; family Streptosporangiaceae; genus DASVBE01. Next base: position 44,747 of record CAVYPM010000016.1, read on the forward strand.
GTTACGGGCGAACAGCCCGGCCGCCCAGTTGCGGGCCAGCCGTGGCCTGAGCGGATGGTCCGCCGCGAGGAGGCCGCCGAGGGCACCACCCATCGCGCCGAGCACCGGGCCGATGATCATGACGAACACGGCCGTCATGAAGAGGCCGGTGAGCATCATGCCGCAGACGGCGCCGGTCACCGCGCCGGCGAGCAGTGCCTGCCTGGCCCGCGCGGCGCGCAGCGTCTCCGGGTCCCCGGTGCCGGGCAGCCGCCACACCGCCGCCGCGCCGGCGAGGGTGCCGAGCAGGAAGATCGTGGTGATGACGATCAGGAACAGCCAGTCCGCATAACGGTCATCCACCCGCGTGAGCCCGAGCACGGCCAGGACCGTGATGAGGCCGGCGGCCAGGCCGACGAGGGCGCCCGCCCCGAGGGAGGCATTGGCTACCGCCGAGCGCCGCGAGGTCGCGGCGAGGATCCCGGCGGCGTAGGAGACCGTGAGTGCCTGGACCGGCACGATCACGAACAAGAGCACACCCGCGATCGCGGCAACGGACCCCAGCGCGGCTGGATCGGCATCGGGCCATCTCGCCTTGATCACGGCCACCGTGGCCAGTCCCGCGCCGACCACCACGGGCGCGACGATCTCACGGGGCAGGCTGAACGGGGCCGGCCCATGAGGAGCGGCGAAGAGGCGGCTGTCCATCCGTACCAGGGACACGCCCAGGCCGCAGAGCGCCGCGCAGCCCGCCACCCGCGCCAGCCGCGCCGTGCGGGTGCTGCCGACCGGGCCGAACCAGCCGCGCCGCCGGCCTACCCACGGCAGCATGATCAGCGCGGCCACCCCGACCAGGACCCGGATCCGGTCGGTTACCGCCATCGGGTCGTTGGCCCCGTAGCTGTGCCAGGTCAGCCACACCACCCAGGCCCCGGCGGCCGCCACCGCCGCGGCCCCCAGCCAGTACACGACCTTGCGCACCACTGTTGGCCTCCCGCCCCACCAGCCGTAGCCCGCCCGCGAGCCAGCGCAGCCGCGGCCACCCCGCCGCGACCTCACCGGCCTCGGCCCCCACCGCCTCGGCCCACTGCTGCCGCCCGGGCGGCAGCAGCCGCGCCGCATAGCCCAGCAGTCCCGCCAGCACGCGGGTCAGCCAGCGCACAGCGCCGCCCTACTCGGTGCCGGGAACTCCGGGCGGCGGGCCATGACAGCACACGCTACCTCGGCAGATACCGCAATGTCTACCTAGGTAGAGCATGATGACGACAGGGAGAGCTTCCCGGCCGCGGCGGGCTACACGCCTGCGGCGACGCGGGCCTGGGCGCCTTCCCACCAGCCGGGCTCGGGACGGGCCGTCTCGATCCACCAGGTCGCCCCGGCCGCTACGTACGGCGCGGCCCGCTCCGCCACCGCCGACGGGTCGTCAGCCACCTCGGTCCACACCACCAGGTCGAACCCGTCCGCCGAGCCCGCGCGCCGCGGCCGCGGCCGCGCCGATGTCGGCCATGTCCTGCGCCGACGGGGTGGCCAGCTTCCGGTCGGCGTACCGGATCGGCACCATGCCGTCCCACCGCAGCGCCCGCTCGACCGGCCGCCGGTTGGGCAGCACGCCGCCGACCCAGACCGGGATCCGGGGCCGCTGCACCGGCGGCGGGCTGAACCGCACCGGGTCCAGCCTGGAAGTGCTTCCCGCGGTACGAGAACTTCTCCCCCGACCACAGCCCGGCCATCACGGCCAGGCCCTCGTCCAGCAGTTCCGCCCGCTCCCGCTCCCCCGACGGCTCGCCGAGAATGCCGAAGTCCCCGTAGGCCGGCGACCCGATGCCGACGCCCAGGATCAGCCGCCCGTTGCTCAGGCGGTCCAGCGTCGTGGTCTCCTTGGCCAGCTGCCACGGCCGCCGCCGCGGCACCGGCGTGATCATCGTCCCGATCCTGATCCGGCTCGTCGACGCCGCCACCACGGCCAGCACCAGCCACGGGTCCACGATCGGCGGGCCCTCACCGGTGTTCGAGAACACGATGTGGTCCCACAGGAAGAACCCGTCGAACCCGGCGGCCTCCGCCGCGATGCCGAGCCGCACCAGCTCCATCGGGTCATCGGCGAAGCACGGCACGGCCAGACCGCGCTGCAGCCCGGATCCCGGCGCCCCGCCACCCGCCGGGACCGCCGCAGTCAGCGACGCCATCAGGGCGCCTGGTACGGCGCCGCGGCCGCGCCCACCCGGGCCAGCGTGGACGTGCCGCGCTCGGCGGCCAGGATCTTCTTGATCACCGCCGGGCCGCCCTCCTTGACCCGCAGGTGCTGCTCAGCCAGCTCCAGCTGGACGCCCGCGTCGCCGGCGAGCGCCTTCACGCAACGCTCCGGCTCCAGGTTGGCCAGCGCCAGGATCGCCCCGGTCGCGCCGAGCGGGCCGGCCAGCGACAGCAGCGCCGACGAGCCCACGTACGTGTCTCCCGGGTAGTGCGCGACCTCGTCCAGCAGCCGGTCCGCGCTCCCCGACGAGTCCTTGACCCCGACGACCGGCAGTGCGGCCAGCTCGGCCACCGGCACGCCAGGGGCCGACACCCACGGGATGTGGTACGCCAGCACCGGCACCCCGGCCGCGGCGGTGGCCAGCGCCCCGAAGTAGCCGGGCAGGTCCTCGCTGCCGGGCGGCGGCCAGGCCAGTACCGCGTCCGCGCCGGCCCCGCAGGCCGCCCCCGTCAGCAGCGCGGCCTGCTCGGCGGTGGCCGCCCCGGTCCCGGCGAGCACCGGGATGCCCGCGGGCACCGCGTCCCGCACCGCGCTGATCAGCGCAACCCGCTCGGCCCCGGACAGCGTGCTGGCCTCCCCGGTGGTGCCGCAGACCAGCACGGCCGCCATGCCCCGGTCGGTCAGCTCGCGCGCCAGCGCCGCGGTCGCGGCCGGGTCCGCCTGCCCGTCGTCCGCGAACATGGTGACAAGCGCAACGCCAGCGCCGGTGAACACGGTCATGGTGGGGGCCGTCCTCGCTACTCTGGTCAGCAGGGATACTGCGGTTTATACTAACTTAGTCGACAATCGACAATAAGGCCCAGAGGCCACCCGGATTATCCCCGTTCTTGCAGGCAGATCCACCGGCTGGCCCGCCGCCTTTGCGCGCGGCAGGGGCCGGCGAGGAGAGGCGGCCGATGGCTGAGACAGGCGCCGTGCCCACGGACGGCCAGAACGGCCGTGCCCCCGGCCAGGCCGATCAGGCCAGCCAGACCGGCCAGACCAGCCACAGCAGCCAGGCCGCCGACCCGCCGATCATCGAGACCCGCGACGTCTCCAAGCATTTCTCGGCGGGCCGCTCCGGCCGGGCCAGGGTCACGCTCAAGGCCGTCGACGGCGTCTCCCTCTCCATCCACCGCGGCGAGACCCTGGCCCTGGTCGGCGAGACCGGCTCCGGCAAGACGACGTTCGGCCGCCTGCTGCTCGGCCTGTACCAGCCGACCAGCGGCGACATCCTCTACCAGGGCCGCAGCATCCTGGACCGCAAGGGCGTCACGGCCAAGCAGGTCCGCCGCCAGATCCAGGGCGTGTTCCAGGACCCGTACTCCTCGCTCAACCCGACGATGACCGTCGGCCAGTCGCTGGCCGAGGTGCTCAAGGTCCACAAGGTCACCAGCCGCAAGGACCGCGACGCCAAGGTGGCCGAACTGCTGGAGACCGTCGGCCTGTCCCCGGCGCAGGCGGCCCGCCGCCCGGTCGCGTTCAGCGGCGGCGAGCGGCAGCGGATCGGCATCGCCCGGGCCCTCGCGGTCAGCCCGGACATCGTGATCGCCGACGAGCCGCTGTCGGCCCTGGACGTGTCCATCCAGGCCCAGGTGCTGAACCTGATGATCGCCCTGCAGCGGGACCGCGGCCTGACCTACCTGTTCGTCACCCACGACCTGGACGTGGCCCGGCACATCAGCCAGCGCACCGCCGTGCTGTACCTGGGCCGGGTGGTGGAGTACGCGCCCACCGAGGAGATCTTCTCTCACCCGCTGCATCCCTACACCCAGGCCCTGGTCAAGGCCGCGCCGCGGCTCTCCACCAAGCGCAAGGCGATCACCCCGGCGCTGACCGGCGACATCCCCAACGCCATCGACCGGCCCCCGGGATGCCACTTCCACCTGCGCTGCCCGATGGTCATGCCGGTCTGCCGGGAAACCGAGCCGGCGTTGCGCAACGTCGCGGACGGCCGTTCGGTCGCCTGTCACCTGCATGACCCGGAGATCATGGCCAGCCCGGCAGCCATCCGTACAGCATAAAAATCGCCCGCCACAAGGGAACCGTCAGCCAGCCGCAGTGCTAGCCCGCAAACACGGGCTCAGCCCGCTCAGACGGCGGGAAAATCCTCCCCGGGAAAACCCTCCACGTAGTGGTCGCGCAGCGCCTGGCGGAACTTGGCCGCGTCCCCCGCTTCCACCGCGTCGGCGAGCACCCGGTGCCGCTCGACGGCCTCGGCCAGGTCGATCCCCTGCCGCTCGATCTCGGACCGCATCAGCGCGCCCATCTGGCTGTTCAGCATCGACCACAGGTCCTTGAGCCGGCGCCGGCCCGAGGTGTCCAGCATCAGCTGGTGAAACCGGGTGTCCAGCTCGACGATCGCGTCCATGTCGTTCGCCTCGGCCGCGGCGGTCATCTCGGTCAGCGCCTCGCGCAGCCCGGCGACCAGCTCGGAGCGCTGCTCCCACAGGCCGTTGCTGACCGCGGCGTCCTCCAGCACGTACCGGGCGTAGCAGACGTCCTCGGCGTCCTCCTGCGACATCCGGGTCACCACGCTGTACCGGCGCGGCACGATCGCGATCAGGCCCTCGGCCTGCAGGCTGCGCATGGCGTCGCGGATCGTGCCGCGGCTGACGCCGAACTCCGCGGCCAGGTTGGCCTCGACCAGACGGGTCTCCGCGGGCAGCTCGTTGTTCAGGATGCGGTGCCGCAGCTCGCGCCCGACTGCCTCGGGGAGAGAGACGTGCTCAAGCATGCTGTACCCGGTTTCCTCGTCGTGCTGGCGGGCCCCCGGTGGTCACTGTAGCTTCAGGGCCGCCGCGGTCAAGCCGGTGTGCCCGGCGGGTTCGGAACGCACGTCCAGCGTGCTGGCTGGCCCGGTCAGGATAGGGGTGATACCCGGGCCGTGCCCAGGGAGCGGGCTGTCGGTGTGCACCACCACGCCCACCGTGACCCAGCCCCGGCGGAAGCCCATGTTGAACCGCGCGTCCAGGCCGGTGACCGCGACCAGGTCACCGAGACGAACGTCGGCGCCGCCGTGGGCGGGCGGGGCCAGCGACAGGTCCAGGCACCAGGCCGCGGACGGGCGGCCCAGGCCGTTGCCGGACAGCTTGCTGGGCACAGCGCAGCGGACGCCGGCCGCCAGCGGGCCGCCGCCGGCCGGCGGCCAGGTGACCGAGGGCAGCAGCGCGAGCAGCCCGGGGTCGGCGTTGAGCAGGGTCAGCCCGTCCGGCAGCCCGTCCGGCCGGTGCCCCTGCCCGCAGGAGCGGACCGCCACCTGGTCGCCGGGCCGCATCCGGGCCAGGTCACCGGGCCGGAACGCGGTGATCACGCGCCCGTCCTCGCCGCGCTTCCCGATGACCGCCCCGGTAGCACCCGCGGCATGACCGGTACGTACCGTCACGGGATTGCCGATACAGGAATACGCGGTAAGGGCGTGGCGGGCCGCCGGATCCGGGTGAACCAGGCACGCGCCGGAGGCAGCGTGGTCGGCGCACGGGACGAAGGCAGAATCGCCCAGGCTGAGCCCGAGCACGATCCCCCCGTCGCCGACGGGCAGATAAGGCTTGCCGTCCGCGCTCACCCGGTACGGGCCGCCGTCGATGACCGGATGCTCGACGTGGCCGAGCACGTTGACCGCGACCGGGCGGAGCGGCTGTCCCCGTGCTGGCCGGCGTGCTGCCGGCCGTGCTGGTCATGCCGCCCCCTGCGCTTCGGTGTGGTGATACCAGGAGGCCAGGTTGGCGTCCTGGTCGTCGACGAGGTGAAACGCCTCCGCGGGGCCGGACAGCAGCGAACTGGGGCCCGGGCCGTGGCCGAACAGCATGCACTGGCCGGTCGAGATGACCCCGATGGTGAGGTAGCCCTCCCGGTAGCCCCGGCCGTACCGGTGATCGCTGTCTTCCAGCGCCACGACGTCGCCGACCCGCAGGCTCTCCAGGCCGAGCGACAGGTCCTCGCCGAGGCCCGCGTAGGCGCCCATCAGGTCGGTGTTCGCGTACTCGGAGACCATGCCGGCCCCGGCGCCGATGGCCTCGGCGGGGACGCGGGCGGCGACGTGCACCTCGAGGCGGCCGTCTGGCCTGGTGCCGCCGGGCATGGCGCGCAGGAGGCCCGGGTCGGTGTTCTTCACGACGATCGCGCCGTGGTCGTCCAGGGCCAGGCCCTGGCCGCGGGCGGTGACCGTGACCTGGTCGCCGGTGGTGAGCTGGGCCGCTGTCGCCTCCGGGAAGTCGGTCAGGACGTAGGCGTGCTGGCCGATGACGTGGCCGGTCGCGCCGGCCGCGGGGCCGGTCTCGACCCGGACCTCGTTCCCCACGCAGGTGAGGAACTGCAGGGCCATGTTCGCGGCGGGGTCGCGGTGCCTGATCGAGGCGCCCGGCTCCAGGTGGTCGGAGGCGTAGCCGGTGGCCGGGTCGCCGCAGTGCACGCCGAGCGTGACGCCGCCCATGCCGGGCAGGACGAACGGCTGGCCGTCGGGGCCGACGCGGAACGAGTGCCGGTCGCTCAGCGGGGGCCACACCTCGCCGGTGAGGATCTGGGTGATCAGCCCGGACTCGTTGGTGGCGATCTTCATGCGGGGGCCACCTGGCTGCCGGTGCCGGCGGCGTCGGTTTCGCTGAGCGGGAAGCCGACCCAGGCGCGCTGGCGGAACGACGCCTCGAACGCGTTGATCGTCTCCTGGACCAGCGCGCCCTGCGCGAAGTCGCCCTGGCTGGGCTGGCCGCCGAGGATCTCCGAGGCGAAGTCGCTGACCAGGTTGGAGTAGAAGAGGAACTCCCACGGCTCGGTGGACGCGCCGCCCGGCGGGAAGAACCGGTCCGGGACCTGCTGCTCGGTGAACTCGACCGCGTCCTTCCTGGCGGTCTTGATCGTCTCGCAGATGCCGAACTCGTCGACCAGCCGGACGATGATCGCGCCTTCTGAGCCGTAGATCCGGGCCTCGATGCCCGGGTAGTTGCCCACGGTCACGTACGAGGACTGGATCGAGGCGATCGCGCCGGAGCCGAACTCGGCGATCCACATGTCGCCGTCGTCGATGTTCACCCGGGTCATCTGCCCGGTATCCCGCAGGATGCGGCTGGGCACGAAGTTGCGCATGGTCCCGACCACCGAGGTCATCGGCGCGTCCAGCCACCAGTGCATGATGTCGATGATCGGCGCGCCGTAGCCCTCGATGGAGGACACCGCGATCACGTCCTGCGGGGTGTCCGGCGCGACCTGGCGGAGCGGCGTGGACGGGTCGAGCCACTGGCTGTTCTGCTCGTAGCCGTTGAAGATGTACGGCTCGCCGACGAACCCGGCGTCGATCAGCTCCTTGGCGTACAGGACGGCCGGGGCGTACCGGAACGTGAAGCCGAGCTTGGTCTTGAGGCCCTTGGCCTTGGCCAGGTCGGCGGCGCGGCGGGTCTGGAGGTAGTCGTTGTGGACCGGCTTCTCGCACAGCACGTGCTTGCCCGCCTGCAGGGCGTCCCAGGAGACCTGGAAGTGCGGCCGGTTGCCGGTGACCACGTCGATCACGTCGATGTCCGGGTCGTCCAGCAGCTCGCGGTAGTCGGTGGTGGTGCGCGCCACGCTGAATTTTTCCGCGGCCGCCGCCAGCGGCCCGGGCGCCACGTCGGCCAGCGCGACCACCTGCACCCGCGGGTCCCGCTGCCAGCCGGGGATGTGCGCGCGCTGCGCCCAGCTGCCCGCCCCGACCACCGCGACCCGGAGCCTGCCCTCGTTCGCCATGCGTGCCTGCCCCTCGTTGATCGTTTCAGTAGCCGGCGGTGCGGTCGTACACGTTGCGCAGCGGGGTGCCGGCCAGCCACCGCCGCAGGTTGTCGATGAACAGGTCGGTGATCAGGCCGTTCTCGGCGGCTACCGAGGACGCGGTGTGCGGGGAGACCAGGACGTTGTCCAGGTCCCAGAGCGGGGAGCCCGCTGGCAGCGGCTCCTTCTCGAAGACGTCGAGGCAGGCGCCGCCGAGGTGGCCGCTGGTGAGGGCGGCGGCCATGGCGGCCTCGTCGACCACGGCGCCGCGGGCGACGTTGACCAGGACCGCGCCTTGCGGGAGGAGTTCCAGCTGGCGCGGGCCGATCAGGCCGCGGGTCCGCTCGGTGAGCGGGCAGGCCAGGACCAGGGCGCTGGCCGTGGGGAGGACGTCGTCCAGGTCGGTGTCGGCCGCGTACTGCCGGACCCCGGGGACGTCGTAGCTGCGGCCGGGCCGGCCCACGCCGATCACCTCGGCGCCGGCCGCGGACAGCGTCGCGGCCACCTGGCGGCCGATGCCGCCGAGGCCGACGAGCACGACGCGGGTGCCCGGACAGCATCGCGGTCTCGCGTGGCTCCCAGCGGTGCCCGGACTGGGCGCGGCGCAGGCCGGGCACGTCCTTGGTGAAGTAGAGCAGGCCCAGGAGAGTGAACTCGGCGAGCGGCAGGCCGTGCACGCCGGCCGCGGTCGTGAAGATGAGGCCGGTCTGGTCCAGTCCGGTGCGCTGGAGGTAGCCGCCGAGGCCCGCGCTCGTCCCCTGCACCCAGCGCAGCCGGGGGCAGTTGCGCGGCATCGCGGCGGGGTCCTGCCAGTCGAAGTCGAAGCTGACCTCTGCCCGGGCGCGGAGCCCGGCCCAGCGGGCCAGGTCGTCGTCGGACAGGTCGCGCGGTGCGCCGCCGTGGTCGGCCGCGTACCGCGGCACGGGCAGCAGGTCCGGCTCGTAGATGACCTCCAGCCGGGGGTCAGCCGCCGCGATCCGGGCCACATTCCCGGCCTCGAGCGGCGTCGCGATCAGGACCGTTACCGTGCCCGCTGCCATCTCACCTCGCCGTCATCCAGGCCCGCCGGAGTCACCGGGCAGGCCGCCAGGACGCCACCCCCGCCACCGGGCCGCCGCCGTCCGCGCGACACGCCGTCTCCAAAAGTAATTGTCGACAGTCAACAAGTATCTTCGCGCGGGCTAGATCGTCAAGAGCCGGTCAAGGACCGGGCGGCACCGGACGGCCAGCCGCCAGACGGTCAGACCACGTCGGCCTCAGCCGATCGATGCCACATCGCTACCTACTTAGCTACGCGATGTGACATCGATCGGATTGGTTTGGGGTGGGGCGGGCCTCTGACCGGCTAGTTAGTCTCGCTGTGGTAACAGCCGCATTGCGCCGGGCCGCGAGTATTGACGGCCCTAGCGCCCCTTCCTACAGTGGGAGACCACTCGTTGTCGACAATCGACCATTGAAGTGGGGTGCGAATATGCTCCGTGCCACCCGGCCCCGGACTCTCACCGCCGGACTGATCGCCCTCGCTGTGGCCCTGATCTCAGCTGCCTGCGGCAGCTCGGGGGGTTCGTCCGGCACCGGCACCAGCACCGGAACAGGCGGCCAGGCCGCCGGCTCCGTCAAGACGCTGGTCATTGCCAACGCGGTCAAGGTAGACACCCTGGACCCGGCGCAGAACTCGGTGAACGAGTCAATCTGGCTGGACCAGAACCTCTACAGCAGGCTGCTGCAGCCCAATGCCACCGGCACGGGGCTGCTCCCGGACCTGGCCACAAGCTGGGACATCTCAAATGGCGCCAAGAAGTACACGTTCCATCTCCGGCCTGACGCCCAGTTCTCCGACGGCAGCCCGGTCACCGCGCAGGACGTGGCCTACTCGCTGAACCGGTCGAAGAACACCAGCGGCGGGTGGGGGTTCCTGCTCACCGCGGTGAAGAAGATCTCGGCCACCGACGCGCACACGGTCGTGATCACGCTGACCCAGCCGCATGCGCCGCTGCTGGCGGACCTGGCCATGTACGCCTACTCGATCGTCCCGGAGAAGCTGGTCAAGGCGCAGGGCAAGGCCTTCTTCCAGCACCCGGTGAGCAGCGGGCCGTTCATGGTCACCTCGTTCAGCGCGGACAGCGAGATCGACCTGGCCGCCAACCCGCACTACTACGGCAAGAAGCCGAATATCAGCACGGTCAAGATCCTGATCGTGCCGAACGACAACACCCGGGTGCTGGAGCTCGAGTCCAAGAAGGTGGACGTCATCGAGAACCCGCCGGGCAACCTGGTCAGCCAGATCAACAAGACCCCGGGCCTGAGCGTGCAGCTGTTCCCGTCCACCCGGGTCGACTTCATCCAGCTGGACCAGCACTACGCGCCGTTCAAGAACAAGTACGTCCGGCAGGCGCTGAACTACGCGATCGACCGCAACGCGATCGTGAAGCTGGCCTACCAGGGCCACGCCACGCCGGGCTCCTCGTTCATGCCGTACAAGATGCAGTACTGGAACAGCAGCCTCAGCCCCTACCCGTACGACCCGGCGAAGGCCAAGCAGCTGCTGGCCAAGGGCGGTTACCCGCACGGGTTCAACACCTTCCTGATCACCGTCAGCGGTGACGTGGCCGGGCAGGCCGAGGCCGTGGTGGTGAAGGCCGAGCTGGCGCAGGTGGGCATCAACGTGGACATCCAGTCCTACGAGCTGCTGACCGCCTACACCAAGGAGGACAACGGCCACTCGCAGATGGGCGAGCGGTACTGGACGAACGACATCATCGACCCTGACGAGGTGGCCACGTTCGGCGCCGACTGCAAGGGCGGTGCCAACGCGTTCAACAGCTACTGGTGCAGCACCGAGGCGACCAAGCTGGTCAACCAGGCCCGGGCCGAGCTCAACCCGGCCAAGCGCCAGCAGATGTACAACCAGATCCAGCAGATCGTGTACACCGAGTCGCCGTACCTGGTCATCGACTACAGCCCGTACCGGTACGGCGTGGGCGACTGGGTGCACGGCTTCCACGTCAGCCCGCTGGGGGCCTACAACCTGTCCCTGCAGACGCTGACCGTCTCACCGCACTGAGTGCCCCCTGGCGGCGGCGGACCGGCGAGCGCCCCCCCGGCCCGCCCCGCCGCCGCCAGGGCCCGTATCCCGCCACACCCGCCCCATGCCCCCGGCGCCATCCGGCGCCCGCCCGCCTGACCGTGCTTAGGGAGGCAGCAGCCACGTGAACCAGGCAGTCCGGTGAACCGGTTCGGCACCTTTCCCCGGCGGATCGCCCAGCTCGTGATCCTGCTCTTCGGCATCAGCCTGGTGACGTTCTTCCTGCTCCGGCTGATCCCCGGCGACCCGGCCCTGGCCATCCTGGGCAGCAGCTACACCAAGGCCCGTGCGGTCGCGATAGACGCCACCCTCGGCCTGGACAAGCCGATCTGGACCCAGTACGGCCTGTACATGGGCCGGCTGTTCCGCGGCAACCTGGGCTTCTCGTTCTTCTACGGCCAGCCGGCCACCACGGTGATCGTCAACCACATTCCGCCGACCCTGTTCCTGGTGGTGTACGCCGCGGTGATGGCCGCGGTGATCTCGCTCCCGATCGGGTTCTGGGCCGGGCTGCACCGCGGCGGCGCGCTGGACCAGGGCTCGCGGGTGTTCTTCACGCTCAGCTTCGCGATGCCCGCCTTCTGGCTGGGGATCATCCTGATCCTGATCTTCAGCGTGCACCTGACCTGCGTTCCCGCTGAGCGGCTTCGGCCGCGGCTTCTTCGGCCATCTCTACTCGCTGTTCCTGCCCGCGCTGACGATCGCGCTCGGCTTCTCCACCGTGCTGGTGCGGAGCCTGCGAGCGTCCACGATCGCCGCCCTGCAGTCGGAGTACATCGACACCGCGCGGATGAAGGGCGTGCGCTGGCGGCGGGTGCTGTGGAGGCACGTGTTCCGCAACTCCGTCCTGGCCGTGGTCGCGGTGTACGGCGTGAACCTGGCCTACCTGATCAGCGGGACCGTGCTGGTGGAGAACGTCTTCTCGCTGCCGGGCCTGGGCACCCTGCTGGTCAACTCGGTATCGTCCCGCGACTACCCGGTGGTGCAGGGCGTGACGCTGCTGTTCGCGGTGCTCATCGTGCTCATCAACCTGCTCACCGACCTGACCCAGGCGGCCCTTGACCCGCGGGTCGGACAGGAGATCGGCGGATGACCGCGATGTGGGCGGCGAGCCCGTCCGAGGTGCTGTACAAGGCCGCGAGCAAGGCCGCCGGCCGGCGCCGCAGCGTGGCCCTGCGGCGGCTGCCGCTGATCATCGGCCTGGTCCTGCTGGCGATCGCGATCCTGGCCGTGACGTTCGCGCCGCTGCTGACCAGCGCGCCGCCGAACCAGATCGACGTGCTGAACCCGCTGGCCCCGCCCTTGACCCCCGGGCACCTGCTCGGCACCGACCAGTTCGGCCGGGACCTGTTCTCCCGCATCCTGTACGGCGGGCGGATCGACCTGGCGATCGCGTTCGGCGCGACCAGCGTGACGCTGGTCGGCGGGACCATCATCGGGCTGGTGGCCGGCTACTTCGGCGGCAAGATCGACAACGTGCTGATGCGGATCGTCGACCTGTTCTTCGCGTTCCCGTTCCTGGTGCTGATCATCGCGATCATCGCGATGCTCGGCCCGAGCCTCTTCAATATCTTCCTGGCCATCTGGATCACCAGCTGGGTGGCGTACGCGCGGATCATGCGGGCCCAGGTCATCGTGGCCAAGAAACAGCAGTACGTGCTGGCCGCCCGGGCCCTGGGGTACAGCCGGACCCGGGTCATGCTCCGGCACATCCTGCCCAACACCGCCTCCGCCGTGATCATCTTCTCGATGGTCGACGCGATCGGGAACATCATCCTGGCCGCCGTCGCTGGGCTTCCTCGGCCTCGGCGTGCAGCCGCCCACCCCGGAATGGGGCACGATGATCTCGGACGGGCAGAACTACATAACCACCGCGTGGTGGCTGACCACGCTGCCCGGCCTGGCCGTGGTCTTCGTCGGGGTGGCGTTCAGCCTGATCGGCGACGGCCTCGCCGACGTGCTCCGGCCGGGTGACCGGTGATCCCGGCCGAGCCGACCGGGCCCGGCGTGCCGGCCGGCCCGGGACTGCCGCCCGTGGAGCCCGGGCCCCCCGGGCAGACGGCGCCGCCGCCCGACACGGAGCTGGCCGAGCTGGCCGGGGCCGTGCTGGAGGCCGACGACGGAGGAGGCCGCGCCGGTCCCTGACCCCGAGGTGGCCGAGGCGGTGCTGGCCCCGGTGGCCAGCAGCGTGGTCGGCACGCCGCTGCTGACCGTCGAGGACCTGCGCACCTACCTGGCCACCGGGCACGGCGTGGTGCGCGCGGTGGACGGCGTGTCGTTCAGCCTGGCCCAGGCCGAGGTCCTGGGCATCGTCGGGGAGAGCGGCTGCGGCAAGAGCGTCACCTGCCGGACGATCATGGGCCTGCTGCCGAAGGGCCTCGCGCACAGCAGCGGCCGGGTGATCTACCACCCGCGCGGCGAGGGCAGCCTGCTGGACGCCAGCCAGAACCAGTGGCAGGAGCTGCGCGGCTCCCAGCTGGCGATGATCTTCCAGGACCCGATGACCGCGCTGAACCCGGTGCTGACCGTCGGCGAGCAGCTGCTGGAAGCGGTCAACGCGCACGCCAAGCTGACCCGGGCCGAGGCCCGGGCCCGGGCCGTGGAGCTGCTCCGCCGGGTCGGCATCCCGGCCCCGCAGCGGCGGATGCGCGACTACCCGTTCCAGTTCAGCGGCGGCATGCTGCAGCGGGCGCTGATCGCGATCGCGCTGGCCTCCTCCCCCCGGCTGCTGCTCGCCGACGAGCCGACCACCTCGCTCGACGTGATCATCCAGGACCAGATCCTCAGCCTGCTGCTCGAGCTGCAGCAGGACACCGGGATGAGCATGATCCTGGTCAGCCACGACCTCGCGGTGATCACCGAGGTGTGCGACCGGATCATCGTGATGTACGCGGGCCAGGTGGTCGAGGAGGGCCGGGCCGCGACCATCATCACCGAGCCGCGGCACCCCTACACCCGGGCGCTGCTCGGCGCGCTGCCGCAGGCCGGGCACCAGGGCGAGCTGCTCAGCATTCCCGGGCATCCCCCCAGCCTGATCGACCCGCCGGCCGGCTGCCGGTTCGCGCCGCGCTGCCCGCTGGTCACGGACAAGTGCCTGACCTGGGAAACCGAGCTGCTGGACACCGGCGGGGAGCATCAGGCCCGGTGCTGGCGGCATGAAGAGGTGGCCCGGCAGGGCCCGGCCCAGCAAGGTACGGAGGTGCACTGATGACGGGGAAGCGGCTCGGCGTTGGCGTGGTGGGGGCAGGCCGGTGGTCCAACTGGGCGCACATGCCCGGCTGGGTCCGTGACCCCCGCTGCGAGCTGGTCGCGGTCTGCGACACCGAGCTGGGCAAGGCGAAGGAGGCCGCGGCCAGGTTCGGCGCGAAGGTGGCCACCGCGGATTACACCGAGCTGCTCCGCCGCGACGACATCGACGTGATCGACGTGGTCACCAGGGACAGCCAGCACTTCGAGATCAACTGGGCCGCGGTCGAGGCCGGCAAGCACGTGCTGAGCGAGAAGCCGGTCGCGCACGACCACCGCGACGTGCGCCGGATCGCCGAGCTGGCGAAGTCCAGGGGGCTGAAGACCAAGGTCGGCTTCACGTTCCGGTACAGCCCGGCGGTCCGCTACCTGAAGGCCATGATCGACAGCGGGGCGCTGGGCACGCCGTTCATCTACAACGCCTACGAGCAGAACTCCCAGTGGCTGAACCCGCAGTCGCCGCTGCGCAGCGGCGAGCGGGCGGGAGACCGCCCGATCCAGGTCGCCTCGCTGGAGGGCTACGGCGCGCCGGTCATCGACATCGGGCACTGGTACATGGACTCGGACCTGACCGCGGTGGTCGGCGTGATGCGGAACTTCATCCCGGAGCGGATGATCCTGGACACCGGCAAGATGGCCCGGGTCAACATCGACGACGGCGACATCTTCCTGGGCGAGTTCGCCAGCGGCGCGATCTGCTCGGTCCAGTCCAGCTTCGTCACGGTCGGCAACTACCCGGGCATCGAGGTCCGGGTGTACGGCAGCGAGGGCGCCGCGATCGCCCGGCTGGTCGAGGAGTTCGGCATCTGCGAGACGCTGAAGGTGGCCAAGCCGGACGACGTCGAGTTCCGCGAGGTGGAGATCCCCGAGGAGTTTTACCCGGTGGGCGGCAGCCCGCGGGAGTCCTGGCGGACGCTGTACTACGCCAACCTGTGCGCGAACTTCGCCAGCGAGATCCTCGGCGAGGCGGACGGCAACGAGGGCAACTTCGCCGACGGCCTGTGGGTGCAGGAGGTCATCAACGCGGTCGAGATCTCGCACCACGAGCGCCGCTGGGTCAGCCTGCCGCTGGACGGGCATGATGGGTGACCATGAGCTCTGATCCGGTCCGCTGGGGCATCATCAGCACCGCCAACATCGCCCGCGGGCAGTTCCTGCCCGGGCTGCGCGCGGCGGGCGGCATCCCCGCCGCGGTGGCCGGCCGGGACCTGGGCCGGGCGCAGGCGTGGGCGGAGAAGCACGGGGTGGACCGGGCGGTGGCCGGCTACCAGGCGCTGATCGACGACCCGGACATCGACGCCCTGTACATCCCGCTGCCGAACTCGCTGCACGCCGATCAGACGATCAAGGCGCTGCGCGCGGGCAAGCCGGTGCTGTGCGAGAAGCCGCTGTGCGGCACGCTGGCCGAGGCCGAGCAGGTGCTGGCGGTGGCCGGGGAGACCGGCACGCTGCTCTGGGAGGCGTTCGTCTTCCCGTTCCACGCCCAGTTCGCTGCGGTCCAGAAGCTGCTCGCGGACGGCGCGATCGGCGAGCTGCTGGAGATCCAGTCCGACTTCCACTTCATGGTGGGGAATCCAGCGAACATCAGGCTGGCCCGGGACCTGGACGGCGGCGCGCTGAACGACGTCGGCTGCTACCCGGTCCGGATCGCGCTCGAGCTGTTCGGCGCCGGCCACACAGACGCGTGGGCGACCGCGGTCTGGGGCGGCCACGACGTCGACGTGGATACCCAGGGCAGCCTGGGCTTCCCCGGCGGCCGGCGGCTGCTGCTGACGTGCGGGATGCGGCGGGCCTACGACACGTTCACCCGGCTGCTGGGCACCGCCGGGCAGATCCAGCTGACCAACCCGTTCCACCCCGGCCGGGGCGACAGCTACACGGTGCTGACCGACGGGGAGCCGCCGCGCACCCTGGACGCCGGCGCCGCTGAGCCGTCGTTCACCGGCATGATCCGGCACATCCAGAACGTGCTGCGCGGCGGCGAGGCGCCCCGCCAGCTCGCCCTGGACACGTCGCTGGCCTCCGCCCGGGCCCTGCACGATCTGCACCAGTCGATGGGCACCGCCCGGTAGCCGCTGCGCCGGCCAGCGGTCGGCGGCGGGCCGGACGCAGGTCAGCCAGGGACGGTCGCCGCGCCGGCCGGGCTGCGGTCGAGGAACTCCTGGGCGGCGGCCAGCACAGCCACGATGTCCCGGCCCAGGGCCAGGTCGGCCCGCTGGACGGCATGCGGGGCCGGGTCTATCAGCGCAGACACGGCTTGCGCCATCGCTTCCGGCGCTTCGTCGTCATCGGAATCCGGTATGACCGCGGTCTGCTCCGCGCCGAAGATCCGCCATTCCATGCCCCGCGCACCGGGCGGTGCGGTCAGGCTGACCGAGATCGTGCTGGTCGCCCCGCTGGCGTGCCGGACGATCAGGTCGGTCTGGTCGCCGACGCCGGGCATGGCCACGACCGATTCGGCCGCGCCAAGCACCGGGAGCAGCACAGACAGGACGTGCGGTGCGAGGTCCCACAGAGCGCCCTTGTCCTGCCGCCAGACCGACTGGGCGTACGGGCTGCCGGGCTCATAGATCGAGCTCAGCCAGCGCACCGAGGCCCCGGTCCAGCCGCCGGGCGGCAGCGCGGCCAGCCACTGCGCGACCTCGGGGACGTACCGGAGAGTGTGGAACACCACGGCGCGGACGCCGGCCTGGGCGGCCGCGGCGGCCACCTCGTCGGCCGCGGCCAGGTCCAGCGCGACCGGCTTGTCCAGCAGCAGGTGGCAGCCGTGCCCGGCGGCCCGCACCGCGAGCCGGGCCTGGACGTCCGGGGGCACTGCTACCGCCACCGCGTCGACGTCGCGGAGCATCGTGTCCAGCTCCGCATACCTGCGTACTCCTAAAGCAACAGCAGCCGCGTCGGCGCGGTCAGGGTCGCGGCCCCACACTCCGGCCAGCTCGCTGCCCGGATGGTCCCGCACCCCAGGACCGTGCACGGTGCGCGCCCAGAACCCGGTCCCGATCAGCCCGAATCGCATAACCAGGGATTCTTGCAGCCCGGCGGGCCGGTCAGGAGGCGGGCCGGGCTTCCAGCCGGACCAGCAGGCCGAGATGGTCGGACAGGTAGGCGGGCGGCTGGCCGGGCCAGGACTGCTCCGCGGCGAAGGCCAGGGTGCTTTCTGCTACGGCCAGGCGGTCCCGGCCGGGGCGGTACAGCAGGTGGTCGATGCACCAGGGGAGCGCGTCCTGGCCGGGTCCGGAACGTGGCCGGCGCCTGCCCGGCGAACGCGTCTTCCAGCCCGCTGCGGGCCGCGAACCCGGCGAACAGGTCGCTGTCCTTGGCCACGTTGAAGTCGCCGGTGACCACTACCGGCCCGGTGTGGCGTTCGCCTTCCGCGGTGGCCTGCGCGGTCACCGCGGCGAGCTGGGCCTGGTGGACGGCCGCGTACCGGTTGCCGGGCGACCAGTCGCCGTCCCGGTTCGGGCTGAGGTGCAGGTTGATGACCGTGCCCGCGTCGCCGGCCAGGTCGGTGACCAGGAGGCCCTTGCGGCGCTCGGCGTTGAGCAGGCGGCGCAGCCGGTCCGGCTGGCCGCTGGGGCCGGGGGCGGGCAGCGGGCGGAACGTGGTCCGGGCGGCCGGGTCCCGGGTGAAGGTGACCAGGCCGCCGGACGGGCGGGCCGCGCCGGGCACGTGCCCGGGATACGGCAGCGACGGCAGCGCCGCGGCCAGCGCGCGGAGCACCGGGTACGTGTGGACCTCCTGCACGCACAGCACGTCGAGGTCCAGCTGGCCGGCCAGCTCGCCGATCCGGGCCGCCCGGACGGTGGCCGGCGGCCTGGACAGCGGCACCCCGTGAATGTTCAGCGAGGCGATGGCCAGCCTCACGATCCCGCGGCCGCCGGTTCATCGAGGGTCACGCCGGGCGGGACCATGGTGGTGATGCAGAACGGGTGCCCGGCCGGGTCGAGCAGCACGCGGAACCGGGGGCCGGGCTGGAATGCGGCTTCCCTGGCCCCGGCCGCGACCGCCCGGGCGACCGCCCCGTCGAGGCCCGTGCTGTCCAGGCCGGAACCGCCGGTCAGGTCCAGGTGCACCAGCGGCGAGCCGGGCCACTCCGGCGGCTGGTAGCCCTCGACCCGCTGCGGGACCAGCACACCGCCGCCGGGCACCCTGATCCCGGTGCTGCGCGGTGACGACCAGAGGGTCTCGCCGCCCAGCAGCGCCAGGTAGAACCGGGCCAGCTCGCCCGGGTCGGCGCAATCCAGGGACACGGCGACCATCCGCAGCGGCGGGGCCGGCGGCTCAGCCGGGGAAGCATCAGTCATGCTCCGCAGTCTGCCGCAGCGGCCCGGCGCGGCGGTCTGCCGGGCGCCCGGCGGGCGCCGGTCCATGGCCTAGCCTGGTCTGATGACCAGCCTGGAGCGGGCCAGGGCGTTCGCGCTGTCGCTGCCGGAGGCCACCGAGGAGCCGCACCACGACATGTCGTCGTTCCGGGTGCGCGGCAAGATCTTCGCCACCGTCCCGCCGGACGGCGGGCACCTGCACGTGTTCCTGGACGAGCCGGAGGCGGCCGCGTGGGTGTCCGAGCACCCGGACGGCTACGAGCTGCTGCGCTGGGGCAAGCGGGTTTCCGGGCTCAGGGTCACGCTCGGCCAGGCCCCGGACGACCAGGTCAGGGAGCTTCTGGAGGAATCCTGGCACCGGCGCGCGCCAAAGCAGCTGGCCGCCGAGCGGGACCGGACCCGGCCTGGGGACTAGGGCAGGCTGTCCGGCTGGACCTTGACCGGCACGGCCGCGAGCAGGTCGGCCGGCGGCGGCGCGGGCTGGCCGTCCCCGTCCGGCTGGGCGGGCGGCCGGGCGCGGGCCACGTGCCAGGCATGCGGCACGACCGCCACAACGACCAGCACGATGATCGTGATCAGCGCGTACCTGGACACCAGGTTGGCCGCCCTGACGCCGTCGTCGCCCAGGATGTAGCCGAGCGACGCCAGCAGCGACGCCCAGGCGGCGGTGCCGATCACATCGCAGACCACGAACCAGACCAGCGGCAGCCCGACCCAGCCGGCGACTGCGTACACCAGCGGGCTGGGCACCGGCAGGAACGCGGCCAGCAGCACGGCCACCCCGGCCCACCGCGGGCTGACACGCTCGGCCCGCCGCGCGAACCTGCCTGCGCGGCGGCTCCGCCCGGCGAACAGCTGGACGATCCGGTGGCCCCACATGTGGCCGGCCCACCAGAAGAACAGGTCGAACTTCATCATCCCCAGCAGCGCCGCCAGCACGACGAAGCCGAGCTCGACCGAGCTCCGCACGGAGGCGAACGCGCCCGCCGCCACGGTGGAGGTGTTGGACCCGGCCAGCACCTCGAGCAGCAGCGGATGGGTGGAGATCAGCCGGGGCGTGAGCGGGATCATGGCCAGCCCGTAGAACCCGCTGAGCATGATCACGGTCAGGCAGATGACGTCGCGCTTCCGGGCCTTGCCCGACCAGGGCCGCCAGTCCGGGATCTGCGGCTCGGCGGCCCGGGCCGCCGCCGCGGCGGTCCCTGACTCCCCCGGCTGCCCGGGCTGCCCGGCTGCTCCGGCGGCACGGGAAGCCCTGGGTGGCCGGCTTCGTCCGGCCGCGGGCCAGCCGCAGGTGGGCCCCCTGCTGTCCCGGCTGGATCCGCTGCCGTCATCCTCACCTGCCGCTGCGCCGTGCGCTTCCCCCGATGGGCTTCTTCCGACTGATCGTACCTAGCCCGCCCGCTACCCTGCGCGGATCGCCCTAACCAGGCCCGGAGGACCCCAAACCGGGCGCTGCCGGGCACGCCGCGCCGGGCAGCGCGCTACCGGCCGATCAGGTCCGCGGCCTGATGCGCGGCGGCCAGCGCGTCCGGGTTGCCGGTCCGGCCGAACACGTCCAGCGCGGTGTCGGCGAACTTGACCACGTGCGCGTCCCCGTGCTCGACGGCCCGGGCGAAGGTGCTGGCGGCCTGGTCCGCGCCCGCCGGCGCGGGCGGCGGCTCGCCGTCGCCGGGGGCCCGCGGTGCCCGCGGCGCGGCTCCGGCCGGCGCGTAGATCGCGGTCAGCGCGCTGCTCGCGGCCCACGCCGCGGTCAGGCTGGGCGCCCACAGCTCGGAGTCGAGCACCGGCAGGACCCGGAGCACCGCGTTGGGCGCGGTTGCCGCGTGCACCAGCATCACCGGGTTCCCGTGCCCGTAGCGCAGGTAGCTGAGCGTGGCCGCGTCGACCAGCGCGGTCAGCGTGGCGCGGGTCTCCTCCGGCGTGCCTGGCGTGCGCAGCCCGGCCAGCGCGTCCGGCCAGCCGTCCAGCTCGGGCAGGCGGGCCAGCCGGTCCCGGATCCCGCCGGTCTGGCCGGCGAGCCGCGGCACCGTGGCCATCCGCGGCACCGCAGCCAGCTTCCCGCTGAGGTCGGTGAGGCCTGCAGGGTCTGTGAGGTCAGCGGCGGCCGGGTCCCGGGGCTGAGCCTGGAACCGGGTGCGGCTCTGCGCCGCCGCCTCCGCGGCGCCCTGGTGCCCGGCGGGAAGGGTCTGCCAGCGGGCCGCCCAGTAGGCCAGGCCGTGCGCCAGCTCGGTCAGGTGCGGCTCGTCCTCGCCGTCGGCCAGCAGCGCGCGGACCGCGTGGCCGGTCCTGATCACGCCGTGCGTGGCGGCGGCCACCACGCCCGGCAGCAGCCGCGGCCACCAGGTGCCGAGCACCTCGCGCCAGGGCTGCCCGGACAGCCCGGCCCGGAAGTAGCCGGTCCAGTCGGCGATCCGCCGCGGGTCGCCGAGCGCGTCCCGCCAGCCGTTGCCAATCGGCCCCAGGCCGCGCGGGAACTCCTCCAGCCGGGTGATGTAGCCGTCCAGCCAGGGCCCGAGCTCCGCGGCGTGCCCGTGCCGGACGATCGCCTCGGCGCCCATCGGCCCGTGGTTGGACAGCCAGCCGTCGATCTCCGGCCCAGTCGCGTGCAGCCGCTGGTAGGCCTCGTCCAGCTGGCCGGTCCCGGCTGCGGCCGGCCCGGTCGGTATCTGCGTCATCACCTCATGCTGGTCCCTCAACCCGGCTTGAAGTCAAGGGAGCCGGCGGCGCCGCCGGCGGGCCGGGCCCCTGGGGTCAGGGCCCGCCCCGCCGGGGCGAGGTCACCGGCGCATCATCATCCCGGCGCCGTCCGGCACCACGATGCTGCTCGCCTGGATGGCCCGCAGGCCGGAACCGAGCCGGCTCCGCGCCTGGCGCAGCAGCATCAGCGAGTCGGTCGCCGGCGTGCGGTCGGCGGACCGGTCAGGGTCCGCTCCGTGCTCCTCGATAAGGTGCGCCTGCAGCGCCGCGGCGATCTCGTCCGCGGCCTTGAGCGCCTGGCAGATGGCCTGGTCCCGGGCGGTGTCATCAACCATGACTGATCTATTCCCCGGACCGGGCCGGTCATCCCGCCGGCCTCGCGGGCACCTTCCCCAGCAGCCCCGCCGCGTCCGCCGGAAGCGCCGGCCCGGCAGGCTTTCCTGGCCGCCAGACCCGCTCGCCCAGCAGGGCCAGGGCGGCCGGAAGCAGCACGCCGCGGACCACGGTGGCGTCGATCAGCACCGAGGCGGCCAGGCCGACGCCGAGCATCTGCAGCGGGATCAGCGACAGGCTGGCCAGGACGGAGAACACCGCCACCATGATCGCGGCCGCGCTGGTGACCACCCCGGCGCTGCTGGCGATGCCGCTGACCAGCGCGTCCTTCATGGACGCGCCGCCGCGCCGGTGCTCGCGGACCCGGCTCAGGATGAACACGTGGTAGTCCATGCTGAGCCCGAACAGGAACACGAACAGGAACAGCGGGACCCACGGCACGATCGCGCCGTAGCTGGTGAACCCGATCAGCCCCTCGAAATGCCCGTCCTGGAAGATCCACGTGATCAGCCCGAAGCCGGCGAAGGCCGACAGCAGGTTGAGCCCGACCGAGATCAGCGCAACCCCCGCGGACCGGAACGCGACCAGCAGCAGCACGAACGCCAGCACCGCGGCCACCCCCAGCACCAGCGGCATCCTGGCCCGCAGCACGGACCGGTCGTCGGCATTGGCGGCGGGCTCCCCGGCCACCGAATACCGCACCCCGTCGACCCGCCCCAGCGTGGCTGGCAGGGCATCGTCGCGCAGCACGGAAAGTGCTTCATGGGTTACGGAATTATCCTCGTTGCCCGCCAGCGGAACGTCGATCACCAGCCCGCGGCCGTCCGCTACCGCGGACGCGGTGACCGGCAGGCGCAGCGGCCCGGTATCGGTCGCCTTCGCGCGCAGCGCGGCGACCGCTCGGGCCACCTCGGGCCGTCCCAGGTCCCGCCCGGTGACCACGACCTGCGCGGGCGCGGGACGGCCGGGGAACGCCGCGGCGATCTGGTTCGCGGTGCCGGCCACCGGCAGGCTGCTGGGGAAACCGTTGTTGGGCGGGTTGCCGATGCGCATGCCGAGCGCGGGCGCGGCCAGCGCGAGCAGGCCGATCCCGGCCACCGCGGCCCACACCGCCGGGCGGCGGACCACCCGGCGGACCACCGCGGCCCACAGCCGGGACGGCTTAGCAGCGGTACGCCGCTTGCCCAGCCACGGGATCCGGGCCCGGTCGGCCCACGGGCCGAGCCAGGACAGCAGCGCGGGCAGCGCGGTCAGCGAGCCAAGAACGGCCACGCCGACGACCACGATGGTGCCGACCGCGATGCCGCTGAACACGTCGTACCCGCTGAGGAACAGCCCGGCCAGCGCGGTCATCACGGTCAGCCCGGAGACCACGATGGCCCGGCCCGAGGTGCGCGCGGCGATCCGCAGCGCCTCCGCGGTGCTCGCCCCGCGGGCCCGTTCCTCCCGTTCCCGGCGCAGGTAGAACAGCGAGTAATCGATGCCGACGGCCATGCCGATGATGAGCACGACCTCGGACGTGCTCCCCCCGACCGGCAGCCAGTGACTGGGGATGGCCAGCAGCGAGATCGCGGTCATCACCGCGGTCGCAGCCAGCAGCAGCGGGATGCCCGCCGCGATCAGCGCCCCGAACACGCCGAGGAGCAGGACCAGGGTGATCGGCACCGAGGTCACCTCGGCCTTGCGGAAGTCCTGGCTGATCAGCTTGTTGGCGGCCCGGTCCTCAGTGGCGTCCCCGGCCTCGGCGATCCGCAGCCCGGGGTGCGCGGCCTGGACCCGTTCGACCGCCCGCATCGCGGGGACCACGGCCTGGTCCACGTTGGACTGGTTGCCGGGGACGGTGAAGGTGACCAGCGCGCTGCGGCCGTCGGCGGAGACCAGCCCGGCACCCCCGGCCCGGCCCGGGCCGCTGATGTGGGCCGCCGCGTGCGGCAGCGCGGCCAGCGCGGTGGTGACCTCGGCGGTGGCCCGGCGCAGGGCCG
Source organism: uncultured Actinomycetes bacterium (assembly GCA_963770375.1). Taxonomy (GTDB): domain Bacteria; phylum Actinomycetota; class Actinomycetes; order Streptosporangiales; family Streptosporangiaceae; genus DASVBE01. Next base: position 68,363 of record CAVYPM010000016.1, read on the forward strand.
GGTCGGTGCGGTAGGTGCCGGGCTGGCCCGGCCGCTCCGCGATCAGCACACGCTCGGTGGCGGGCTGGGTGACGCCCAGCCGGTCCAGGGTCCGCTCGGCCTGGCCGGACTGGCCCGCGTCGTAGGAGGGCAGGTCCCTGGTGCCGAGCTGCTGGCCGCCGATGAACGCGGCGGCGGTCAGGGCCAGCCAGCCGAGGACGGCGGTCTTCCGGTGCCGGGCGCTCCACCCGGCGATCCGCTCGGTGTAGGGAGCCCGCGGCGGCGGGGCAGGCGGCGAGCCTGTTTCTGGCGTGGCTGAACTCAACGTCTGGCGCATGGCGGTTTCCTTCGTGAACGGCAGCGCTGCGGCTGCGGGATGCGGTGTCTGCGGATGCGGCGGGCCTGGCGGCCAGGGCCGGGCTCAGCCGGCCGGTCAGTCAGCGGCGGTCAAGGGTCAGTGCGGCGAAAGTCAGTGCGGCAAAGGTCAGGCGGCCAGGCCGGCCGCGGCGGCGGGGCGCTCGCGCAGCGCGAGCGCAGCCGGGATGAGGGTGGCGGTCAGTGCGATCAGCAGGCAGGCCCCGGCTACCCCGCCGGCCGCGGCCCAGGGCAGGTCCAGCGGGACCGCCGGGGTCCAGCCAGCCAGGCCCGCCCGGACGCCCACCGCGGTCACCGCGATGACCAGGCCGGCCAGCAGCACGGCCGCGGTGGTGGTCAGCGTGGCCTCGGCGGCCAGCATGCGGAGCACCTGGCCCCGGGTGGCGCCGGACAGCCGCAGCACGGCCAGTTCGGTGCGCCGGTCGCCGATCGTCATCACCAGCGTGTTGGCGATGCCGACCGCGGTGTACAGCAGGGCCAGGCCGAGCAGGATGAGCATGGCCATCCGGCTGACCCGGTCGTTCTCGCTCTGGCCCGCGGCCAGGTAGCGCGCGGTGGGCGTGATTGCGGCCCCGGCGGCCTGCGCCGCGGCGCGCACCCCGGCCAGGCGGGCGCCCGGGTCCAGCCGCAGGTACACGGCGCTGGCCAGCGGGGTGCCGGTGTGCGCCGCGTGCAGCGCCCAGGGCAGCAGCACGGTCTGGGACAGGTCGAGCTGGCTGGCGTACACCGCGACGACCCGGAGCCGGACCGGCGCGGAGTCGCCCAGCCACAGCTGCGCGGTCTGGCCGACCCGCCACCGCCCGGCCGGCACCGCGACCGTGCCGGTGCCGGTCAGGTCGGCCAGGCTGCCCGCCACCACCGGCAGCCTCAGCACCCGGGCGGCCTGCGGCCCGGGCACGTACTCGCCGGTCCACTCGTCCGGCTCGCCGCCGGCCGGCACGTAGACCGGCTCCACCGCGGCCGGGACCGCGGCGGCCACCCCGGGCGCGGCGGCCAGCCGGGCCACCGCCGGGCCGGCCAGTCCCGTGCTAGCAAGCCCCGGGCCGGACCGCGCGGTGGCCACGTACGGCGCGGTGACGCGGGTCGCCGCGGCCCGGTGCGTGGCCGTGCTGAACGTGCCGAACCCGGCCGTCATCGCCCCGGCGAACGCCACCGTCAGCAGGACCGGGGCGAGCACCGCCGCGGTCCGGCGGCGGCTGCCGGCCGCGGCGGACCGGGCCAGCCGCCAGGCCGCGCCCCGGGACCCGGCCAGCGGCAGCGCAGCCGCGAGGCCGGCCAGCGGGCGGATCAGCACGGGCAGCAGCAGCGCGGCGCCCAGGATCAGCAGCAGCACGATCGGCAGGACCAGCGCCGCGCCGTCGGCCGAGTGCATCCCGCCCAGCACGGCGAACAGGACCGCGGCGCCGGCCAGCGCGGCGGGCCCGGCCGCCCAGCGGAACGCGGTCATCACCCGCCGGTCCCGGCCGGCCTCGCGCAGCGCCTCCGCCGGGCGGGTCCGGCCCGCCCGGCGGGCCGCGGCCAGCGCGCCGCCCAGCGCGATCAGCAGCCCGGCGCCGAACGCGGCGGCCAGCGGCCAGAAGATGACGTGAATGGTCAGCCCGGCGGGCGCGAACCCCTCGCGGGCCAGCAGCGCGGCGAACGGCCCGGCGATCACCGGCCCGAGCGCGGTGCCCGCGGCCGCCCCGGCCGCGCCGGTGATCAGCGCCTCGCCGAGCACCAGCCGGCGGACCTGCCGTGGCGTGGCCCCGGTGGTGCGCAGCAGGCCGAGCTCGCGGCGGCGGGCCGCGACCGCGTAGCCGAACGTGCCGGCCAGCACGATCATCGACACGAAGCCGGCCACCCCGGCGGCCGAGCCGAGCAGCGCGGACGCCACCGCGACCAGGTCCCCGTCGGGGTCGGGCTCGGCCAGCGCGCGCCGGTCCCCGGTCAGCACCTGGACCGGCAGGCCGCGGGCGTCAGACCGGACGCGGCGGGCCAGCGGGGCGGCGTCCTGCCCGGCCCGCGGGGTCAGCGCGACCGCGCTGATCCGGTTCCCGGCCAGCTGCCTGGCCACCGCACCGGTGGCGTAGAACGCGGGCGGGGCGGGCGTGGCCAGCACACCGCTGACCGTGAACCGGCGCGGGCCGGCCGCGGTCTGCACGGTGACCGGCTGGCCCGGGGCGTACCGGGCCGGGGCGGTCAGCACGAGCTGGCCGGGGCCGTCCGGCGGGCCGCCCGCCACCCAGCGGTACGGGTGCAGCCCGGCCGCGGCCCACGGGTGGATGGCCTGCCCGGGCGCGCCCGCGGCCTGGCCGTACCCGGCGTAGTCGGTGATCGCTGCCGCGCCGGACGCGGTGCTGACCAGCGAGGCCAGCCGGGCGGCCAGCGCAGCGGGCACGGCGCGGGCCGCCGGGGTGCGCTCGGTCTCGGTTTCCCGGTCGTCCCCCGTTCCGGTGGTGACCGAGACCGTGTCGTCGCCGGCCACCACCACCGCGGCCCGGGTGAACCAGCGCGGCTCCAGCCGGGTGCCGCTGACCGCGCTGACGATCGTGAGCGTCATCGCGCCGAGCAGCCCGACGCTGAGCGCCAGCGCCACGAAGCTGCCGGCCAGGCTGAGCGGGCGGTCCAGCGCGGACCGCCAGGCCAGGCCCTTCACCGGACCGCTCCGGTGGGACAGGCCCGAGTCCGCGGCCGGCCCGTCCCTGCGCCGGCCAGTCGCCCGCCGGCTGTTCATCCGGCGAGCACGGGCCATCCGGCGTGCGCAGCCCGGCGTCGGCGGTCAGGCCCGCCAGCCGGTCGGCGACCGTGCGCGGGTCCGGGTCGGCCAGTTCCCCGGCCAGCCGGCCGTCGGCCAGGAACAGCACCCGGTCGGCCCGGGCCGCGGCGGCCGGGTCGTGCGTGACCATGACCACGGTGGCCTGCTGCTGGTCGGCGAGGCGCCGGAGCAGGCTCAGGACCTCGTGGCCGCTGGCCGAGTCGAGCATGCCGGTCGGCTCGTCGGCGAAGATCACCTGCGGCCCGGTGACCAGCGCCCGGGCGATGGCGACCCGCTGCTGCTGGCCGCCGGACAGCTCGGCGGGCCGGTGCCCGGCCCGGCCGTCCAGGCCGACCGCGGCCAGCGCCGCGCCGATCTCGTCCCGGCGCGGCCGGCGCCCGGCGAGCCGCAGCGGGAGGGCCACGTTCTGCCCGGCGGTCAGGTACGGCAGCAGGTTGAACGACTGGAACACGAAGCCCACGTGGCGGCGGCGCAGCAGGGTCAGCTTGGTCTCGGACAGGCCGCGCAGCACGGTGCCGGCCAGGATCACCTCGCCGGAGGTGGGCCGGTCGAGCCCGGCCGCGCAGTGCAGCAGGGTGCTCTTGCCCGACCCGGACGGGCCCATCACAGCCGTGAACGTGCCCGCCGCGAACGAGGCGGTGACCCCGGCCAGGGCGGTGACCGGGCCGGCCGTGGACCGGTAGACCCTGGTCACCGCGTGCAGTGCCACCGAGGTCTGGGCCACCGAGGTCTGGGCCACGGGAGGCCGGGGCAACCGGGGTCCGGGCGGCGGGCGGGCCGGTTTCCGGCATGGCTGAAGAGAACGACTGGCGCATGGTGTGCCCTCGCTTACGGGTGGATCGGGAGGAACGTCAGGTCTAGTGCGGCTGCAGAGGGCCGAGCGGGCTGGGCCCGGCCAGCACGGTCTTGGCGTCGGCCAGCGGGTCGGCGGGCGGCCGCAGCAGGTTGCGGGCGACCACCGCGTGCGCCCGGGCAGTGGCCACGAGCACGTAGTTGAACAGCAGGAACACGATCAGGGCGCAGGCCGCGGCCAGGAACGCCTGAGACAGCGTGGTGATGTAGAAGCCGTGCCCGCCGGGGCCGTGCGGGCCGTTCGGGAAGTAGCCGAGCTGGATCCCGTGTGCGGTGGCCCCGTGCGCGAGGTCCTGGGTCGGGAAGTGATACCAGACCGGTGCCGCGACCAGGCCGAGCAGCGTGACCCAGACGATCAGCACGGTGAGGTCCAGCGCGAGCAGCGGGACCCACAGCCCGATCAGGTAGGCCAGGTCCCGCCAGGTCGCCGGGTCCTGCCAGCGGGTCCGCGCCTGGGCGAACACGCCGGCCTTCGCGGGCTGGCGGTAGCCGCCGTGCAGCGGCGCGGCCAGCACCGGGCGCAGCCGCGCCCGCTCGGCATCGGCCGCGAACCGGATCGCCCCGGACGCCACGACCATCACCGGTATCCCGGCCAGCGTGATCGCGAGCAGGGCCCCGGTGCCTGCCGCGGTCAGCGCGATGGCCGCCAGGACGCCGCTGATCAGCACGTAGCTGCCGAGGAAGGCGACCGCCTTCCAGGGCGCCGCGGACAGCAGCAGCCGGACCGGGTCACCGCGGGCCGACAGCGTGATCGCCGGGCCAGGGTCGTGGCTGCTCATCCGACGTCCCGCATCAGCTTCTCGACCGCGCGCACGCTCTCGGTCAGCTTCTCCAGCTGGGAGCGGAGCTCCTGCTGGTTGGCCACCGCGTCCTCGGCCAGCTTGCGGTAGGCGGCCATCGCCACCGCGTCGGCCCGGTGCCGCTGGAGCCGGAAGTAGGAGGCCACGGCGATCGCGATGGTGGCGCCGATGACGAAGATGATCCCCACCGAGATCGTGATCGCGGTGAAGTTCACCCCGCTGGACGCCAGGGGCATGCTGCTCATCTGTCGCTCGCTTTCGTGTCCGTGTCTGCGGTGTGCCCATCGCCGTCGGCGGCGCTGACCGCCAGCGCTGCCGCGATCGTGTCCGCGGTGAGGCGGACCTCGAACGGGGCCAGCTCGAAGTACTTCATCGCCTTCCCGTCCCCGGACAGCTCCAGCTGGCCGGCAACCAGCCCGGCCTTCTCCAGCTTGTCCAGGTGCATGTACAGCAGCGGGCGTGACATGCCAAGCCGGCGGGCCAGCTCGCTGACGTGGATCCGGCCACCGGTCAGCTCGGCGATGACCCGCAGCCGCTGCGGGTTCGCCACGGCCGTCAGCACGGCCAGAAGCTGTTCTTCGGTCAGCACGATAACTCCACGCATCTCTTTCACCTGTCAGTCAAAACTTACACATGGCTGAACCGGCTGTCAAAGGCCTTCCTGAGCGGTGCCGTCTGGGCGATGATGACAGCCATGGGAGAGCTGATCGTGCTCCGCCACGGCGAGACCGAATGGAGCAAGGCGGGCCGCCACACCGGCCGGACCGACCTCCCCCTCACCCCTCACGGTGAGGCGATGGCCACCAGGCTGGCCCCGGCCCTGGCCAAGCGGGACATCGCCGCGGTGTTCAGCAGCCCGGCCCAGCGTGCCCTGCGCACCGCGGAACTGGCCGGCCTGCCAGAGCCGCAGCCCGACCCGGACCTGTGGGAGTGGGACTACGGCGGCTACGAGGGCCTGACCACCCCGCAGATCCGCGAGAGCCGCCCCGGCTGGTATCTGTGGCGCGACGGCGTGATTCCCGGCGACGCGGACCACCCGGGCGAGACGGCCGGCCAGGTTGCCGCCCGCGCCGACGCGGTCCTGGGCCGCGCCAGGCCGCTGCTGGACGGCGGCGACGTGGTCCTGGTCGCGCACGGCCACCTGCTCCGCATCCTGACCGCCCGCTGGCTGGCCCTCTCCCCCGCCGACGGCCGCCTGTTCCGCCTCGACACCGGCACGCTCAGCACGCTCGGCACCGAGCACGCCGAGCCGGTGATCTCCTCCTGGAACGTCCCCCCGGCTGGGTGACCCGGTCCCGTGCCGACGGGCCTTAGGCCCACGGCCCCCGGCTGCGGCCCGCTAGCTAAGGCGTTTGCCTCATGCGGATCGCTGCGCCTTACGGCCAGGATCGGCCGGATGCTGGCCCTGACGGCGGCGTCCGCCGCCCCGCACGTCGCGCTGACCACCGTGGCCGACCCGGTGCCGCGGCCCGACCAGGCCCTGGTCCGGGTCCGCGCGTTCTCACTGAACCGCGGCGAGGTGACCCACCTGCCCAAGCTGGCCGAGGGATCCCTCACCGGCTGGGACATCGCCGGGGTCGTCGAGCAGGCCGCGGCCGACGGCACCGGCCCGCGGGCCGGCACCCGGGTGGCCGGCCTGGTCAGGTCCGGGGCCTGGGCACAGCTCGCGGCGGTGCCGGCCAGCCGGCTGGCCCCGCTCCCTGGCGGGGTGCCCGACACGCAGGCGGCCGCGCTGCCCACCGCCGGGCTGACGGCCCTGCGCTCGATGGAGGTCGCGGGCCTGCTGCTGGGCAAGAGGATGCTGGTCACCGGCGCGACCGGCGGAGTCGGGCGGATCGCGGTGCAGCTTGGCCGGGCCGCCGGGGCCCGGGTGACCGCGCTGGCCCGCAGGCCCGCGGCCGCCGCCGGCCTGCTGTGCCGCCTCGGCGCCGAAGACGTCGCCAGCGAGCCCGCCGGCGATTTCGACTTCATCCTGGACGCGGTGGGCGGAGCCACCTTCGGGCTCGCGATCGAGCACCTCGCCCCGCGCGGGATCGTGGTGAACATCGGGACCCAGTCCGACGACGAGACCGTCACCTTCCGGGCGAACCGCTACGACCGCTCCTTCGGCGCGCGGATCTACACGCTCAACCTGCCCGATGAACTCGACGCACACGGCAGCACAGCAGCCGACCTCGCCCGCCTGTCCGTGCTGGTGGCGAGCGGCCAGCTGGACGCCCAGGTCGAATTCGAGGGCTCCTGGCGCCAGCCAGCCCCGGCGATCGAGGCCCTGCTGCACAGACGCATCGGCGGCAAGGCCGTCCTGCACGTCGACTGACCAGTACCGCCGGCGCGCTTACGGCGCCGGCCTGGCCAGCCCGCCGGCGACTTTCCCGGCGACCAGCTCGAAGGAGCGGGCCCGGTCCTTGATGTCGTAGACCATCGTGGTGAGCATCAGCTCGTCGGCCTGCGTCCGGTCCAGCAGTCCCTGCAGCTCACCACGGACCGTCTCCGGCGAGCCGACCGCCTGCCCGGCGAACCGGTCCCGGACGAACATCTGCTCTGCCGGCGAGTACTCGTACGACGCCGCCTCCTGCGGGGTGATCAGCGCCTTCGGCTGGCCGGACCGCAGCTGGGCGAACGACACCCGCGCCGGGCCGCCCAGGAACTGCGCCTGCTCATCACTGTCGGCGCAGATCACCGCCACGCAGACCATGGCCAGCGGCTTGTCCAGCACAGCCGACGGGCGGAAGTTCTGCCGGTACAGGGCCAGCGCGGGCTCGGTGTTGGCCGCGCTGAAGTGATGCGCGAACGAGAACGGCAGGCCGAGCAGCCCGGCCAGCTGAGCGCTGTAACCACTCGACCCCAGCAGCCAGATGGCCGGCCTGTCGCCCCGCCCCGGCCGGGCCAGGATCGGCGGCGCGTCCTCGCCCCCGCCGAACAGGCCGATCAGGTCGAACAGCTCCCGGGGGAAGTCCTCGGCCGACAGCCCCTCCACGGTCCGCCGCAGGGCCAGCGCGGTCCGCTGGTCGGTGCCCGGCGCCCGGCCGATGCCCAGGTCGATTCGTCCCGGGTGCAGCGCCTCCAGCGTGCCGAACTGCTCGGCCACCACCAGCGGCGCGTGGTTGGGCAGCATCACCCCGCCGGACCCGACCCGGATCCGGCTGGTCGACGCGGCCAGGTGCGCGATCAGCACGGCCGGCGCCGAGCTGGCGATGGCCGGCATGTTGTGGTGCTCGGCCACCCAGAACCGGTGGTAGCCGAGTTCCTCGGTGCGCCGGGCGAGCTCGGTCGTCTGGGCCAGGGCCTGCCCGGACGTGCCGCCCGCCGCGAACGGGGCCAGGTCCAGGACGGACAGCGGAACCTCAGTCACGCCCTAGCCAACCCGGCAGGCCCGGCGATTCTTCCGCCGCCGGCCCCGCCCGCCGGCCCGCCGGGGCCTCCCCCGGCCCGGCCTGCCCCGGCTACAGCCCCAGCGCGCCCGCCAGCTCCTGGTAGCCCGGCACCAGGAGCTCGCCGTCATCCCTGGTCAGCAGCTGAACCACGACATGGTCAGCGCCCGCCGCCAGATGCTCCCGCAGCCCGGCCGCGACCTCCCCGGCGGTCCCGTGCAGCACCAGCGCGTCGATCAGCGCGTCGCTGCCGCCGTTCGCCAGATCGGCCTCGGACCAGCCAAGACGGCGCAGGTTGCTGGTGTAGTTGACCAGCCCGAGATAGGGCTTCTCGACCCGCGGCCGCCCGGTCGCCCGGGCCCGCTCCGGATCAGTGTCCAGCACCACCTTGTGCTCCGGCGCGAGCAGCGGCCCGGCGCCGAGGATCTCCCTGGCCTGCCGGGTGTGCTCGGCGGTGACCAGGTACGGGATCGCGCCCCCGGCCCGTTCCCCGGACAGCCTGAGCACCCGGGGCCCGAGCGCGGCCACGACGACGCCGCTGGCCGGCACCCCGGCGGCCAGCAAGGTCTCAAGGTAATCCGCCAGCGCACCGTATGGCTTAACGTAGCTGGCCGTCGCCTCAGGGTGCCCAGCCCCGATGCCGAGGATGAACCGCCCGGGGAACCTTCCGGCCAGCCGGTGCCACGACCCGGCCACGGTGGCGGCGTCGTCCTTCCAGATGTTCACGATGCTGGTGCCCAGCACCAGCGTGCTGGTCGCGGCGAGGAGCTGCTCCACCGCGGCCAGGTCACCGTCCGGCGAGCTGCCCACCCACAGCGTGCCGTAGCCCGCCGCCTCGATCGCGGCGGCCAGGTCCGGGGACAGTGCGTGCCAGCCGCGCCAGATGCCGAACTCGCCTAGGTGATCACGTGCCTGGTCCATGTCTCCCTTTTCTCATTACGGTTCCTGCGGCGCGGGGCACCGGGCCACGAGGCCGGTCAGGGTGCGGCCAAGCGGCAGGTCGAAGCGCAGGCTGGCCTGGCCGTCGCCGCGGGTCGGGCCGCGGTTGATGATCGCGACCGGGATGCCCTCCCCGGCCGCATGCCGGACAAACCGGTAGCCGGACATGACGGTCAGCGAGGAGCCCAGCACGAGCAGCGCCCGGGCCTGGCTGACCAGCTGGTAGCACTCGCCCACCCGGTCCCTGGGCACGTTCTCGCCGAAGAAGATCACGTCGGGCTTGAGCACGCCGCCGCAGGCCCGGCAGTCCACGATCGCGAAGCCCGCGGTGTCGGCGTCGGTCAGCACGTCGCGTCGCCGTCCGGGTTGATCGCGGTGGCCCGCGCCTGCCAGCCCGGGTTGGCCGCGCGCAGGCGCTGGTCGAGCTCGTCCCGCGGGGTCCGCCGGCGGCAGCCCAGGCAGACCACCCGGTCCAGGCTGCCGTGCAGCTCGATGACCTGCCGGGCGCCGCCCGCCTGGTGCAGTCCGTCCACGTTCTGGGTGATGATCCCGGCCAGCAGGCCGCGGTCCTGGAGCGCGGCCACCGCGCGGTGGCCGTCGTTGGGCTGGGCCCGGGCCACGTGCCGCCAGCCCAGGTGGCTGCGGGCCCAGTAGCGGCGGCGGGCCTGGTCGCTGCCGGTGAAGGCCTGGTAGGTCATCGGCTCGGCCCGGCGGGCCAGCCCGGTCGGGCCGCGGTAGTCCGGGATGCCGGACTCGGTGGACAGCCCGGCCCCGCTCAGCACGGCCACCCCGCCGCCGCCGACCAGCGCAGCCAGCTCGTCCAGCCCGGCGAGCGCCGCCCGCGCGGCCGCCGCTTCCCCGGTGACGCCCGCCGCATGCGTCACCGGCGGCGCGGGGGTTCTCAGCGGGGTCACCCCTTTATGGTGCCCGATGACCGGCCGTGGCCGGCTCGTCCCTATCGTGGGCAGGTGCTGATCACCGAGTGCCGGGCGCAGGACGTCCCGGTGCTGGAAGCCGCGATGCCCACCGGCGGGTCGCGGTTCCACGAACGCAATTTCGCCCGGCAGCAGTCCGGCGCGTCCACGTTCCTGGTCGCCTGGCTGGCCGGCGCAGCCGGTCGGGCACGTGGAGATCCGCTGGGGCGGCTGCGCGGCCAGCGAGGTGCAGGAGCGGTTCCCCGGTGTCCCGGAGCTGAACGGGCTGGAGGTATGGCCGCCGTGGCGCCGGTCCCGCGGCCTGGGCACCGAGCTGGTCACCGAGGTCGAGCGCCGGGTGGCGGCGGCCGGGCACCCCCGGGTCGGCCTGGGCGTGGGCGACGACAACCCGCGGGCCGCGGACCTGTACCTGCGGCTCGGCTACGCCGAGACCGGCTGCCGCTACCTGGACCGGTACGAGATCACCGACGGCACAGGGACCCGCCGGCTGATGGCCGACCCCTGCCGCTTCCTGATCAAGGACCTTCACCCGGCCGGCTGAACCGGCCGGGCCGGGTCGTCGCCGTCGGAGTTCGCCTAAAAATTCCACCTGACGAAAAAGTACTGTCCGCTCGAGGCGTCTCGTGAGTGAGAAGCCACGTAGAAAACGCCCTCAGGGCCAGTCGTGTTCCCCTCGACTGTCATGAAGCTCGAGCCGTGGGCACTCAGTACCAATCCGGTGTGGCTCACCGTTCTTGTAGGTGAAGATGTCGCCCTTCCGCGGCATGCTATGGATCTTCCCGTGCTTCTGTCCCCACAGTGTGATGTTCTTCACTGCGGACGGATAGCCCCACGGCACCTTTTTGTCACGGTTGCCAGTTCTGTCAATGCAGAACGCAACGAAGTCAGCGCACCAGAATTGGCAGCCGAATCCGAAGTATTTGCTGTATGGGTTGCAGTTGCTACCCACGGGGTCTCTATGGATCTTTTCCTTGGGGCCCCTTTGGACCAGCGCAAGCGTCAGCGCGCGCCGCTGATGAGCGGTGATCGATGGGCCAGCGGCCGCCCCGCCAGCATGTGACTCTAGTACGACGGCTTCGGAAACATGCATTACATGCTCCTCAAAGTCCGGAATTGCATCATCCAGGACGCCTACATTCCGCCTTGGTCGGGTCGGCACACAGCTCCGGATGCGCCTTCGCTTCTTCGCGGGTGATCTCCCTGTCAGCTTCGGTCTAGTCATCCGAAGGACCCCCCTTCCTTGATCCGGGTTGACTGCCCCGGCGTATCCCGTGGATCGCGGGGCGGCGGTGTGATGGAGCAGTCTATAACCGATTACGCACCGAGGGCTATAACCGATTGCGCTCCCACGTCATGCTCGCCTAAATACACATATCCGCGAGTGCGCTAATGCTCCGGGGCAGCCTAGGGGACCTGGGCCCTACCACATTCCGCCTTCCCCTCTGCTTTTCCGCAGAAGGCGCACAATTCGGTGCGAAACCCTCCGTGATTATGAGCTGGGAGCGGCCCTGGAGGCGCGGCTGCGGGCTGAGCCGGCCGCCCGTCAGCGTGCCCGGTATCCGCGGTGGCCGGCGGTCACCCGCAGGTGATCAGATCCGGGTGGCGCCCGGCCGGGTGGCCGGCCAGGGAGGGCACGTGTACGGCGCCACCCAGGGATGCACTTTCCTGGTGGATCGGGTTCGGCCCCCTCGTCAGGACGTATCCCCGGGGAAAGGCGATGAACGCATCCGCAATGTTCTGAGTACGTGGCGACCGTCTGGCCCACGGCGCGCGACACTGGCCACGTACGTCGCAACGTTGTGGTGGGCGACCTCCTGGCTCGTGACACGGATACCCCGTTCTGCGCAGGTTCCTTTGCGCGGATCGCGGCACGGGATAGTCCTGGCCGGTCGCCGGACCGGCGATTCCCGGCTGGGTGCCGGCTGATCCGCTAGAGCTGGGCGGTCCATTCGGTGATCCGCCGGCTGGGCCCACAGTTGTCCTGGCCATCCGTTTCGGATTTGGGACGCAACCTCCCGCAGCGCAAAACCCCGCCGCGATGATGAATTGTTAGGCGTGCCGGGCTAGCCAGGCGTAGGTCTCGTCCCGGTGCGCGTCGTCGATCGTGCTGTGGTCGTCGCCGGTGATGTGCGCGTCGATGCCGGGAACGTTGGCCGCCAGCCAGCGGCCGTGGCCGACCGGGACCGCGCGGTCGTTCTCGCCGTGCCAGAGCTGGACAGGAACGCGTATCTGGCGGACGTCGCAGCCCCACGGGGACAGTGCCGCGGCCCAGTCGTCCCACCAGCCCTGGTCGCCCTGGGCGCATGCCGTCCTGGCCGAGCAGGGCCAGGTACTCGGCCACTTCCCGGCTGTGCGCCGCGTCCTTCTCCGGCGGCGTCGCCCCACCGGTCGAGCCAGCCCTCGGGGGTGGACAGCGCGGAGTGCTGCTCCGCGTCGGCCCGCCAGCTCTCCCTGGCCGCCGCGCGGTCACTGAAGAACAGCTCGACCTCGCGGCGGTACGCGTCCGGCCAGCCGCCGGCCCAGTCCAGGCCCGGCATGCCGTACGGGGCGAACGAGGCCAGCACCGCGGCCGCGGCCACCAGGTCCGGCGCCGCGGCGGCGCAGCCCAGCGCGAACATCCCGCCGCCGGAGAAACCCCAGACGCCGATCCGGGTCAGGCCCAGCGCCCCGGCGATGGCCCGGGTCTCCGCGGCCGCGTCGGCCACGGTCCGGCCGGGCACCGGCGGCGTATCACCGTAACCCGGCCGGTCGTAGCTGATCAGCCGCAGGCCATGCCGCGCCGCCGATTCCACCGCCGGCCCGAACAGCCGCCGTGACCCTGGGCTGCCGCCGTGCACCAGCACCGGGAACCCGGTGACGTCCGCGCTGTCCACCGTGATCGGCCGGCCGCCGGGACCGCCGATGACCTGCGTCGTGATCTCCACGGACGGCAGGCTAGCCCGGCCGCGGTCAGGAGGGCGAAATGCGGCCGGGCCAAGGCGAAAGGCGGGCGAGTTCGCCCGGGCTGAACGCCATCGCCGCGGCCGCCACGTTGGCGGCCAGGTGGCCGGGGTCGCCGGTGCCGGGGATGGCCCACCGGGGCAGGTTACCCACGGCAGCCGGAAACGCCAGAACGGCCCCGCGCGCGGCGGCGCAGGACTAGCGGATGCCGCGGGGGCGGTACTGCACGCTGATCCGCGGCCCGGCCGCCCGGGCGGCCTTGGGGATCGCGTGCTCCCAGGTCCGCTGGCAGGTGCCGCCCATCACCAGCAGGTCGCCGTGGCCGACCTCGTACCGCAGGGCCGGCCCGCCGCCGCGGGGCCGCAGCAGCAGCGCACGGGGCGTGCCGAGCGAAAGGATCGCCACGACCGTCTCGTGTACCTGGCGGCCCGAGTTGTCGCCGTGCCAGGCGACGCTGTCCTGCCCGTCGCGGTACAGGCACAGCCCGGCGGTGCGCAGCGGCTCGCCCAGCGGCGGGCCGTAGTGCCGGCTGAGCGCGTCCATCGCGGCGGCCAGCGCCGGGTCGGGCAGCCGCTCATTCACGCCGTAGTAGCACAGCAGGCGCGGGACGCGGACCACCCGGTCGTACATCTGCCGCCGCTCGGCCCGCCACGGCACGGCCCGCACCAGGCGCTCGAACAGCGCGTCCGAGCCGGTCATCCAGCCCGGCAGCAGGTCCACCCAGGCGCCGCGGCCCAGCTCGGCCCGCCGCGCGGCGGTCAGCGGCCCGAGCGCCACCTCCGCCGACTGGTCGAGCAGCGACCCCTGGAAGGAAACCGTCACCCCGCCAGCATACCGGAAACTCAAACACGTGTTCGAATCAGCCAGGCGTCGTCACTCCCCCGGCCGGCCAGGATGGATCCATGCCTTCCGATCCCGAGAACCACCCCGGAGTGCTGACCCGCCCGCTTGACGAGGACGAGCTGCCCGCCGACCCGTCTGCGGTCAACGACTACGACAGCTTCGCCGCGGCCTACTCGGCCGAGAGCGACGCCGGCATCATCAACGCCTACTACGAGCGGCCCGCGATCCTGGCCCTGGCCGGGGACGTGGCCGGCCGGCGGATCCTCGACGCTGGCTGCGGCGCCGGGCCCATCGCCGCGGCGCTGCGCGGCCGGGGCGCCGTCGTGAGCGGCTTCGACTCGAGCGCCGGGATGCTGGAGATAGCCCGGCGGCGGCTCGGCGGCGATGTGGACCTGCGGGTGGCCGACCTGGCCGGCCCGCTGCCGTACCCCGACGGCGCGTTCGACGACGTGGTCGCCTCCCTGGTGCTGCACTACCTGGAGGACTGGAGGCCGGCCCTGGCCGAGTTCCGGCGCGTGCTGGTGCCCGGCGGCCGGGTCATCGTGGCCGTCGATCATCCTTTTGCCGTCGAGGCCATGAACCTGCTGTCCGGGCGCAAGGTCACGTACCTGGCGACCTACCAGGCGACCGAGGAATGGACCATGGGCGGCCAGACCGCCCTGCTGAGCTTCTGGCACCGGCCGGTGCACGCGATGACCGACGCGTTCACCGCGGCCGGCTTCCGGATCTCGGTCATCAGCGAGCCGCAGCCGGTGCCCGAGGGCCGCGAGATCGACCCTGAGGGCTTCCGCAAGCTGTCCGCCAACGGGTGCTTCCTGTTCTTCGTCCTGCACGCCGATTAGACCGGGCGGACCCCGGCCGCGTGCCGCCGGGCCAGCTCCCGGTAGACCTCCGGGTTGGTCTGCACCCACGTCAGCGCGCCGCCGCGGACCTCCCCCGCGACCCGGGCCGGCACACCGACGGCCAGCATGCCGTCCGGCACGGCCAGGCCGGGCGGCACCGTCGCCCCGGCGGCGACCAGCGCCCGCGCGCCGATCACCGCGCCGTCCAGCACGGTCGCCCCGTTGCCGATCAGTGCCTCGGCGCCGATCACGCAGCCGTGCACCACGCACAGGTGCCCGATCGTGGCGCCCTCCCCCACCTCCGTCACCGGGTCGGCCCCGCCGTGCAGCACCGAGCCGTCCTGCACGTTCGCGCCGCGCCGGACGATGATCGGCCCGAAGTCGGCCCGCAGCACCGCGCCGTACCAGACCGAGGCCTCGTCCTCCACGGTCACGTCCCCGACCAGCGTGGCGGTGGGCGCGATCCAGGCGCTGGCGCTGACCCGCGGCGAACGGCCCTCGAAGGCGAACATCGGCATCCGCCTATGATCCACCAGAGGGCAGTCCCGCCCCAGCAGCACCTCATGCGCACCGCCTGGAGGGAGTCCCGATGGCAGAGGCCGGCGTGGCCGTGGTGACAGGCGCAGGCTCCGGGCTCGGCCGGGAGATCGCCCGGGCCCTGCTGGCGGAAGGCTGGCGGGTGGCCGCGGCCGGCCGCCGCGCGGACCCGCTCCAGGAGACCATCGCCAGCGCCGACGGCAGCGCCCAGGCGCTGGCCCACCCCACCGACGTGACCTCGGACGAGTCGGTGCGCGCCCTGTTCGCCGCGGTCCGCGACCGGTGGGGCCGGGTCGACCTGCTGGTCAACAACGCGGGCACGTTCGGCACGCCGGGCGCGGTGGACGAGCTGAGCCCGGCGGACTGGGAGAAGATCGTGGCCACCAACCTGACCGGCTCGTTCCTGTGCGCGCACCACGCGGTGAAGGCGATGAAGGAGCAGCAGCCCCGCGGCGGCCGGATCATCAACAACGGCTCGATCTCCGCGCACGTGCCCCGGCCGGGCAGCGTCGGCTACACCGCGACCAAGCACGCGATCACCGGCCTGACCAAGTCGATCTCGCTGGACGGCCGCGGCCACGGCATCGCCTGCGGGCAGATCGACATCGGCAACGCGGCGACCGAGCTGACCGCCGCGATCAGCCGCGGCGCCCGCCAGGCCGACGGCTCGGTCAGGCCGGAGCCGACCTTCGACCCCCGGCACGTGGCCTCGGCCGTGTGCTACATGGCCAGCCTGCCGCTGGACGCGAACGTGCAGTTCCTGACCATCACCGCAACCGAGATGCCGTTCATCGGCCGCGGCTAGGGTGGCCTGATGGCCGCCGCCAAGGAGGAACGCGACGGGGTCGCGCTCACCAACCTGGACCAGCCGCTGTTCGACGGCGCGCAGGCGACCAAGCGTGACCTGATCGACTACCTGGACGCGGTGCACGTGCCGTTCACCCGTGAGCTGCGGGACCGGCCGCTGTCGGTGATCCGGGTGCTCCGCGGCCAGGACCCGTTCATGCAGAAGAACGTGCCCAAGTACACCCCGGACTGGGTGCCCACGGTCCGGCTGTGGGCGGACAGCGCACGCCGCGAGGTGACCTACGCGCTGGGCAACGACCGGCGGACCCTGCTGTGGTTCGGCAACCAGCGCGCGGTCGAGTACCACCCCGGCCTGGCCTTCGCGGACGCCCCGCACCAGCCGCTGTTCATGGTCATCGACATCGACCCGCCGGAGGGCAAGGACTCGTTCCGGCTTGCGGTCCGCGCCGCGCACCTGGTCCGCGAGGTGCTGGACAAGGCCAAGCTGGCCGGCGCGGTGAAGACCAGCGGGTCCAAGGGCGTGCACATCTTCATCCCGGCCGTCGCCCCGCCCGAGGACCTGGCCGCGGCCACCCGGGCCATCGCGGCCCGCGCCGAGCAGCTCGATCCGGACCTGGTCACGACCGCGTTCATCCGCGAGGACCGGGCCGGCAAGGTGTTCCTGGACTCGACCCGGGCCGGCGGGGCGACCGTAGTCGCGGCCTACAGCCCGCGGCTGCGCCCCGGCGTGCCGGTCTCGTTCCCGGTCCGCTGGGACGACATCGACCAGGTCACCACCGCGGACTTCACGATCCGCACGGTGCCCGCCCTGCTGGCCGGCGGCGACCCGTGGGCGGACATGCTGCCCGCCCGCCAGGCCATCCCCCCGGGCCTGATCGGCCATGGCCACACGATCCCGGTGGCCCGGGTCCAGGCCATGCACGAGGGCAAGCGCCGCGCCCGGGCCCGCCGCGAGGCCGAAGGCAGCGACGGCGGCAGCCCGTCCTGACGGATTACGCATGATCTGCAGCGGGCCATCAGCCCAGGCTCATCACGCCGCGTAGGTTCTGGCCACCCGCAGTGCCTCCGCGGCAAACGGCCCGGTCGCGGTCAGCCCGGAGTCGCCGGGCGCCAGCCGCTGGGCGGCGACCCGGCAGAACGCGGCCGCCGGGCCGCTGATCACCGACTCGGCGTCCGCCGGGCCGATCGGCCACGGCGTGCCGTCAGGACCGGTCAGGTCGCAGAACACCGGCCCGGGCATCTCCTGTTTGGCCACCGCGAACGCGTACGGCAGCGTCCGGTGCGCCAGCCAGGCCACGTTGCGCAGCCGGGCGGTGTCCGGGTAGGGCACGCCCAGCGGTTCGGCGATGTCCAGCGCGTGCGCCCAGTGCTCGGCCAGCCGGGTGGTGGCCAGCGTGGCCGGCTTGAGCGGCGGGCCCACCCAGGGCAGCGGCTGACCGGGCTCGGCGGACCGCAGCGCGGCGACCGCACCACGCCGGGCCTCGTCCCATCGCGCCAGCACCTCGGCGGGCGCGGTCCGCTCGGCCTGAACCCACTGGTCCGCCCACTCGTCCACGCTCAGTTCGCTGCGGTCGGCCGCCGGGCCCACCATCCGCCCGGCTGCGCTGGCGACCACGCCCTCCTCGGTCTGCGCCAGGTGCAGTACCACGTCGGCCACGCTCCAGCCGGCGGCCGCCGACGGGGCCCGCCACTGGTCCTCGGTCAGCCCGGCCAGCACGGCGTGCAACTGCTCCTGCTCGGCCTCGAGATCATCGAAAATCGGCATAGTCAGGACTATGACACGACCGAGCTCTGCTAGCCCATGAAGGCAATCAAGCCGCGGGCGTTGCGGCCGGCCGCCAGGTCGGCGTAGCCCGCGGTGATGTCCTCCAGCCGGTAGCGGGCGCTGATCAGCTCGTCCAGCTGCAGCTCGCCCCGCTGGTACAGGCTGAGCACGAGCGGGATGTCGCGCACCGGGTTGCAGGAGCCGAAGTAGCAGCCGAGCACCCGCCGCTCGGTACGGGCCAGCACCGAGCCGGGAAGGTGGATGGTCAGCTCGTCCGGGTCCCGGGACAGCCCGGCCAGCACCACCGCGCCGCCCTTGCCGGTCGCCGCGAACGCCCCGGTGACCATCGCCGCGGTCACGTCGCCCGCGCACACGATCGTGGCGTCGGCCCCGCCCGGCACCGGGTTCGCCGCCGCGGCCAGCCCGGCCGCCTCGGCCAGCCCGGCCGCGGCGTGCGTGGCGCCAAGCCGGCCGGCCAGCTCGCGCTTGGCCGGGACCGGGTCGACCGCGATGATCGCCGTCGCGCCCGCGTACCGGGCGCCCTGGACCGCGGACAGGCCGACCCCGCCCGCGCCCGCCACGATCACCGTGTCGCCGGGCCGGATGCCCGCGGTCCGCACCGCCGCGCCCCAGCCGGTCAGCACCCCGCAGCTGACCAGCGCCGCGGCGGCCAGCGGCAGGTCCGGGTCGACCTTGACGCAGGAGTCCTGGGACACCACGGCGTACTCGGCGAACGTGCCGAGCCGGCAGTAGCTGCCCAGCGGCTGCCCGGCCAGCGGCGGCGCCGCGCCGTG
The DNA here is from genome assembly GCA_963770375.1 of uncultured Actinomycetes bacterium. Taxonomy (GTDB): domain Bacteria; phylum Actinomycetota; class Actinomycetes; order Streptosporangiales; family Streptosporangiaceae; genus DASVBE01. The sequence goes on from CAVYPM010000016.1 coordinate 86,897, forward strand.
GAACCGGTAGGTGCCGTCGGCCATCGTGCCGCTGCTGATGCTGCCCGCGCCCTCGCACAGGTTGGCCCGGTCGGTGGCGCACCAGCGGCAGTGCCCGCAGACCGCGACGAACGTGAGCGCCACGTGATCGCCGGGGGCCAGCGCGGTCACCCCGGGCCCGGTCTCCTCAACCACACCGGAGCCCTCGTGCCCGCCGACCACGGGCAGCTCGGTCGTGGTGCTGAACCGCATGTGCTCGTCGGAGTGGCACAGGCCGGCGTAGGCCATCCTGACCAGCACCTCGCCGGCCTTCGGCGGGGCCACGGTCAGCTCGTGGATCTCCCAGTCCGCGCCGGGCTTCCGCAGCACCGCCCCCCGCGGCCCGGTCATGCGGCTGGCCCGCCCTGCGGTGCGGGCACCTCGGCCCCGGGCGGGGCGGCGGCGGGCTGGGCAGCGCTGGCCTGGGCGGCCACGGTGGCGGCCAGCGCGGTGCGCATCGGGGTGGCGCGCCCGCCCACCGCGGCGGCGTAGGCGCTGTAGTCGACCACCCAGTCCTGCTCGAACTGGTACATCATCTCGGGCATTTCCCGCACGGCCGGCACGCCCAGGCCGACCAGGCGCAGCTGCCACGCGGGCAGGCGGCGCAGCCGCGGCCCCGCGTCAGGACCCGCAACACCCGCCAGGTCGGCGGCCTGGGCCGCGAAGGACCGGGTGGTGACGGCCGGGGCGCTGGGCACGTGCCAGGCCCGGCCCCAGGTGGCCTCGGTCTCCGACAGCGCGACCAGAGCCTCACCGAAGTCGGCGATGTAGGTGTAGGTGTGCAGCCGGTCCGGGTCGCCGAGCACCTCGGCGGGCTTGCCGCGGAGCAGCGCCCCGAAGAACCGGTCGCCGACCACGGAGCCCGCGCCCACGCCGGGCCCGTAGAAGTCGGACGCCCGCCCGGCCACCACCCGCAGCCGGCCCGCCTGGTGAGCCGCGGCCAGGTCCTGCCACAGCCGGGCCCGGACGGCGCCCTTGCGGGTGGCCGCGGTCAGCGGCCGGTCCTCGGTCAGCAGGCCGGTGCCGGGCCCGTAGCCGTACAGGTTCTCGGCCACGACCAGCAGCGCGCCGGCCGCTGCCGCCGCGTCCACCACGCTGGCCTGCAGGGCCGGGAATTTCGCGGGCCACTGGTGGTAGGCGGGCGAGGTGCACTGGAACACCACCTGTGCACCCGCCACCGCGGCCGCGGCCTGCGCCGGGTCGCTGATATCAGCGACGGCGGACGAGGCGCCGGGCACGGCGGTGCCCGAGCGGGTGACCACCGCGGGGGTGACCCCGCGGGCGGCCAGAGCGGCGGCTACGGACCGGCCCACGGGCCCGGCCCCGAGCACGACATGTGTCGCGGGCAACTGGTTCACGTCAGCAGTGTGCGGACCAGCGGCCCCCGGCGCAATGATCTCTTTCCCCCGGGTCTACCGCGGGGCCGGCGGGCGGCCGGGCGTCAGGCGGTATACGCGTAGACCATGCTGCCGTTGCTGACGTAGACCGAGCCGCCGGCCACGCCCGGCCGGCGCGGAACGGTTGCGGAGCGGCCCACAGCAGCTTGCCGTCACGGATCGCGGCCACCTGCGCGGCGGGCAGCTGGCCCTCGCGTTTCAGCAGGCCCTGCACATCCCCGCCGGCCACGTACCGCATCGCGATGTACAGCACCCCCGCGGCCTCCCCGGCCTCGTAGACCGGGATGATGTGCGGATCGTCGACCGCCGCCGCAGCCCGTGACTCCTCGGATGAACCGCAGCCGGAACGACTCGTCCGAGGCCAGCGTGGGGGCCAGGACCTTGACCGCGGCCTGCCGCGGCAGCCGCTCGTCGCGGGCCAGGAAAACCATAGCCATACCACCGGAGCCAATCTTTTTCTCCAGGCGGTATCCAGCAATAACGGAACCCGGTTCAAAACCCGTGAGAAAACCGTCCTCCGGGCCCGGGGAAAAGTCGTTCATAAGGTCCTCCGGCGCATGTCCGGGCCTATGGTAGCGGCCTAAACAGACACCCCGGGCACGGCTCTTCCGTAAGCTGACCAACAATGGCCTGGCTAGCGACCAGCGGACGGGGCTCAGGCGCGTATCGCGGACACCGACGTGCCGTCGCTGACGTAGACCGAGCCGGCCGCCACGATCGGTCCCGCGGTGAACCGCGACCCGGATTTCCACAGGAGCTGGCCGTCGGCGGCCCGCAGCGCGAGCAGGCCGCCGGACGGGTCCCCGGCGTAGACCACCGATTTGCTGGCCGCCGGGATTGATCTGGGCGTCGACCGGGCGGCTCCACAGCTGGACGCGGTCCGCCGGGCGGAAGGCGATCATCGTCCCGTCGTCGCGCACCGCGTAGATCACCCCGCCCAGCACGGCAGGCAGGCCGAAGCTCTGATGCCTGGGCGACACCCACAGCCGCTGGCCGTCGCTTGCCCGCCAGGCCCACAGCCTGCCCGGCTGGCTGGCACCGCCGGTAGCTCGAGGGCGCAGATCACGCTGCCGTCGGTGGCAATCAGGCCGGTGTCCGGACCTGGCGATTCCCACAGCTGGGTGCCGTCCGCGGCCTTGAGGGCCCGCAGCATCGACGGTGGCCGGGGGTGATCGGCCATCAGGACGTAGAGCGACGCGCCGTGGGTCACCGGGTTGGACATCACCAGCGCCTGGACGTCCCATCGTTGCGAGCCGTCGCTGCTGCTGAGGGCGGACAGCTTGCTGATCCCGAAGTAGACGTAGCCCGGCGTGGTGGCCAGGCCGAGGAGGGTGGTGAACGGGGCGGTCCAGAGAGCGGATCCGTCACTGGGGCGCAGCGCGCGGAATGGCCGGGGCGCGTGCGGATCGAGGCCGACGTACACCGCCTCGGGGTGGGCCTCCATCCCGAGGATCGTCCCGCCGCGCATGGTGGCAATCCATCTCACCTGGCCGTTGCTGGCGCTGAGGGCACGCACCAGGTAGCCACCGCCGCCGGCGATAACGACCAGATCCCGGTCGGCGGAGAGGATCGGAGCCGCGACGGACGGCACCCGGGCCTGCCAGCGGAGCTCGTGACCGGACCCGCCGGACCGGCCGGACTGGCGGGATCCGTTGCCGGAACCGCGGAGGGCGGTCCAGGCACGACCGCGCCCGCGCCGGCGGCCACCACCGGCACGGCGGCCAGCCCCGCCACGAGCAGGCCGCGGCGGCTGACCTGGCGACCAGGGGGGAGCGTCCCAGTGGCGCCAGCCTGGATTGCCGCCGGAACCCGGCCGGGCTCGGTGACCGGCGCCAGAGCGGACGGGGCTGGTTGCTGGTCAGCCGTTGGACTCCCGGTGACCGCGGCCGGAGCCTCCGTCACCGGGACCGGCAGGGGACGCACACCGGGGCAGCCGGAGCCGGGATGATCCCGGCCGGGGAAGCTGGCGCCGGAGAAGCCGGAACAGGAGAAGCCGGAACCACCGCGGGCGTGGCCGGGGCCGCCGTTGCCGCTGCCGGTGGCGGCCCGGATCCGGTGGCGGGCAGCCCCAGGCCCTGCCGCAGCGCCGCGGCAAATTCCTCGCAGCTGGCGTACCGCTCCGCCGGGGCCTTGGCCAGCGCCCTGGCCAGCACGGCGTCGGCTGCGGCGGGCAGGCCGGGCTGGCGCGACCGCAGCGAGGGCACCGGCTCGGACAGGTGCGCGTGGATGATCGCCACGCCCAGGCCACGCGGGTACACCGGCTCGCCGCACAGCAGCTCGAAGGCCGTGCAGGCGAGCCCGTACTGGTCCGTCCGGCCGGTGACCGGATGGCCCTGGATCTGCTCCGGCGCGGTGTAGTCGGGGGTGCCCACGAACTGCCCGGATCGGGTGTTCACGAGCGGCGCCGCGAAGGCGCCCTTGCTGAGCCCGAAGTCGGACAGGTACACGTGATCGGGCCGGCCCGGCCTGGTGTCCAGCAGGATGTTCGCGGGCTTGACGTCCCGGTGCACCAGGCCCGCCGCGTGCGCCGCGTCCAGCGCGGAGGCCACCGCTGACACGATCGCGGCGACCCGGGCCGCGGGGATCTGGCGTTCCCGCGCCAGCAGGTCCCTGACGTCCCCGCCGGCCACGTAGCGCATCGCGATGAACAGCACGCCGTGAACCTCGCCGGCGTCATAGACCGGGATGATGTGCGGGTCGTCGACGGCCGCGGCGGCCTCCGACTCCTGGATGAACCGCTGCCGGACCGACTCGTCCCACGTCAGCGCCGGGGGCAGCACCTTGAGCGCGACCCACCGGTGCAGCCGCTTGTCGCGGGCCAGGAAAACCATAGCCATTCCGCCGGAGCCAATCTTTTTCTCCAGGCGGTATCCAGCAATAACGGAACCCGGCTCGAAACCCGCAGGAAAACTGCCTCCCGGGCCTGGGGAAAAATCGCTCACAACGTCCTCCGGCGCACGTCCGCGCTTATGGTAACGGCCTAGACCGGTATCCCGAGCACGGCTCTTCCGTTGGTGACGATAACGGTCTGGCCGGCCACCAGCGGACCCTCGGTAAAGCGGTGCGGCACGGTCCAGGTGACCTTGCCGTCGGCGGCCCGCCGGGCGGCCAGGCGGCCGAAGTCGTCGCTGGCGTAGACCACGCCCGCGCTGACCGCGGGGGTGATCCCGACGGTGGACGGGGCGGTCCACAGCGGCGTCCCGCTGGCTGCGCGGTAGGCGATCAGCGTCCCGTCGGCGCGCACCACGTAGAGCACCCCGCCCGACATGGCCGGGGCGCCGTAATCGGTGCCCTTGGGCCCGTGCCACAGCGGCTGGCCGTCGCTGGCCCGCCAGACCCAGAGCCGGCCGGGCTCGCCGACCTCCTCGCCCTCCACCGCGCAGACCACCTGGCCGTCGGTGGCCAGAACGCCGCCCGGCGGCGCCGGGGTGTCCCACTGATGAGCACCGTCCGCGGTCCGGATCGCGTGCAGCACGGTCCGCCTGCTGCCGCCCCTGACGCCGAGCGTGTACAGCATCCCGCCGGCGACGACCGGGTGGGAGGTGACGTCGGCGGGGTACTGCCAGCGCAGGCCGCCGTCCCGGGCGCGGAGCGCGTACAGCGTGCCCTCCGCCACGTAGACGGTGCCGTCCGCTTCGACCGGGCCGTACAGCGCGGTGTGCGGGCTGGTCCACAGCTCCGAGCCGTCGCTGGCCCGGACCGCGGATACCGGCTCTGTGGCCAGGTAGACGGCCTGGTCCGTGGCGGCCACCTGGTCGATCACGCCGGAGCCCGTGTGTCTCCAGGCCGGCCGCCCGGATGCGGCGTCCAGCGCGCGCACCTGGTTGCCGCGCGGGCCTTCGAGCCCGCCGGCCACGATCACCAGGCCGCCCGCGGCGGCCAGGACCGCGCCGTGGCCGAACGGCACGTGGGCCTGCCAGCGCGGGTCCGGGTCGTGCGTGGGGGTGGCCCGGGCGGTGGGCTTCTGGGCGGTGGTGGCCGCCTCGCCCCTGCGGCTGGCCTCCCAGCCCACGGCGCCCGCCACGGCGGCAACCGGGATGGCCGCGGCCACCCACAGCAGCTTGCGGCGGTTCACCGGGCGGGTTGGCGCCCGGGCGGTGTCCTGCCAGGGGGCCGGCGGGCGGCTGGGCGGCACCGTACCCCACGCGGCCAACCGGGGTGCGACTGATGACCGGTCAGGAAAATGCGGACGCGGCGCCGTCTCCATGTCCCGGTGCCGTGCCGCAAGCTGCGCGGTCGTCCCTGCTCCCGGCCAGCTCGGGGCCTGCGCGGCCAGCGGCGTGGCCACCGCAGGGGCCACGCTGAGGCTGGCCCGCAGCGCCTCGGCGAACTCCTGGCAGCTGCCGAACCGGTCCTGCGGCGCCTTGGCCAGGGCCCGGGCCAGCACTGCGTCGGCGGCGGGCAGCAGGTCAGGGCGCTGGGTGAGCAGCGACCTGGGCGGCTGGGACAGGTGCGCGTAGATGATCGCCACGCCCTGGTCACGCGGGAACACGGGCTCGCCGCAGAGCAGCTCGAAGGCCGTGCAGGCGAGCGCGTACTGGTCGGTCTGGCCGCTGACCGGCCGGCCCTGGATCTGCTCCGGCGCGGTGTAGTTGGGCGTGCCGAGGAACTGCCCGGAGGAGGTGACGCCCGCCGAGGACAGCGACCCCTTGCTGAGCCCGAAGTCGGAGAGGTACACGTGATCGGGCCGGCCCGGCCGGGTGTCCAGCAGCATGTTCGCGGGCTTGACGTCCCGGTGCACCAGGCCCGCCGCGTGCGCCGAGTCCAGCGCCGAGGCGACCGCCGAGACGATCGCGGCCACCTGCGCGGCGGGCAGCTGGCCCTCGCGTTTCAGCAGGCCCTGCACATCCCCGCCGGCCACGTACCGCATCGCGATGTACAGCACCCCCGCGGCCTCCCCGGCCTCGTAGACCGGGATGATGTGCGGATCGTCGACCGCCGCCGCAGCCCGTGACTCCCGGATGAACCGCAGCCGGAACGACTCGTCGGCGGATCTGGCCGGGGCCATCAGCTTCAGCGCGACCTGCCGCTGGAGCCGCTCGTCACGGGCCCGGTAGACGATGGCCATCCCGCCGGTGCCAATCTTTTCCTCGAGGCGGTAGCCAGCAATAACGGAACCAGAGTCAAAACCCGTGCGGAATCCGCCCGCCGGTTCCGGAAAATGGTCGCTCACAAGGTCCTCCGGCGCATGACGAGCCCCCATGGTACTGGCCGTGAAGACCGGTCCGGCGGCACTGTTACCGGCCCGGTTTTGCCTGGTTACACACCAAGCACGGCCCTGAGTGCGGGGTAGGTTCACCGCGTGGACCGCCTGCGGGCGCCGGACCTGACCGCGTGCGAGAGGATTCAGGGAGATGCTGGCGGTCTTACTCGCCCTGGCCTGCGCCTTCAGCTACGGGGCCTCTGACTATGCGGCCGGGTTGGCCACCCGCCGGGCGACAGCGCTGACCACCCGCCGGTACGGTGCCATGGTCCAGGTGGCCCTGGCGGCGGAGATCGCCCGGGCCATCCCGGTGGTGCTGATCGTCGCACTGGTCAGCCGCCAGCATCCGGCGCTGCCGTCGCTGGCCTGGGGCGCCGCCGCGGGTATAACGGGCATTGCCGGGATAATGGCGCTCTGCCTGGCCTTCCTGGATACGGATTTCAGCGTGGCCACCGTCAGCGCGGTCAGCGCGGGCGTATTCTCCGTCCTGGTGGGCACGCTGCTGGGCGAACGGCCCGGGCGCTGGCCGGGCCGGTTACGGGACCGCGCAGACGACCGTGATGTGGCCGGTGCGGCCGGGCCGGACGCGGAGGTCCTTCGGCAGGTCGCAGCGGCCGTCCAGCTGGCGGCCGTTGTTCAGCACCGTGACAATGTCCGGGGTGATGCCGGTGACCCGGTAGGTGCCGAGCGGCAGCTGGACGGTAAACCGGCCGGACCGGCCGACCGGGACGATGACCGCCGGGTGGCCGGGCCGGGTGAAGCGCATCCGGCCGGTCAGCGGCACAACCTTGGGCTGCTGGCCGCCCGGGCCCAGTGGCCCGCCGACCCGGTGGAACACGCCGGTCACCGTGCCCAGCTGGCCCGGCGGCGGCGCACTCTGCGCCGGGCCCTGACGGGCGGGCTCCCCGTGGTGGCCGACGGCCGGCCCGGCTGCGCAGGCGGCCAGCAGCAGCGGGGCGCAAGCCCCAGCGGCGATCTTCAGTGCGTTCATGGCGGTCCCCTTGGTGTCCCCGTCCCCCTGACGAGATGCCTCTTGGACGGGCCAGGGCGGCCGGCCGTTCCGCCTTACCCGCCGCGGGCCGCCGGGCCCGGCGCGGCCGCCTTGACGCAACCATCCGGTTGCCATAGATTGATAGCAATCACATGGTTGCTATAGACGGAGGCACGTCATGGGCTTTCCCGACCGGATCGAGCGGACCATCAGCGTGGCCCAGCCGCCGGAGAAGGTGTGGGCGGCGATCACCACGGCCGAAGGGCTGGGCACCTGGTTCGGCCAGAAGGCCACCGTGGACCTGCGGGTCGGCGGCCTCGCCCAGCTCACCTGGGACGGCGGCTACACCAACGAGCTGCGCATCGAGCGGCTGGATCCGCCGCGGGTGTTCGGCTGGACCTGGGCCATCAGCGGCCTGCCCGAGGATGACCCGCGCCGGACCTACGTCGAGTTCACGCTGGAGCCGGACGCCTCGGGCACCCGGCTGACCGTGGTCGAGACCGGCTTCGCGCAGCTGCCCAGTGACCTGCACAGCGGCGCCTACGGCGGCAACGTCGAGGGCTGGCAGAAGGAACTGGACGAGCTCGCCGGCTACCTCAATGCCGGAGCGTGACCAGGAGGCCGTCGCGCAGGAGGTCTTCGCCGCCCTGGCCGACCCGACCCGCCGGGGCATCCTGGCGCAGCTGGCCGCCCGCGGGCCGGCCACGGCCACCGACCTGGCCACCGTGCTGCCGATCAGCCGGCAGGCGATCGCCAAGCACCTCGGCCTGCTGACCGAGGCCGGCCTTGTCGTCGCCGAGCCCGGCGAGCGGCGCCGGGTCCGCTACCGGCTGCACTCGGCCCCCATCCAGGCCGCCCAGCAGTTCCTGGCCGCACTGGCCCGGGACTGGGACTCGAGCCTCGACGCGCTGCGCCGCCATCTGGGCGCGTGAGGCCAGAAAGGAAGAGATCCCGTGAACACGCAGACGAGGGCCGGCGCGGCCCCGGCCGCCACGCTGGCCGCGACGCTCGGGCTCGCCGCGGTGGCCTGGGCGGTCGCGGTCCGGCAGATGACCGGCATGGACATGGGCCCGGAGAGCAGCCTCGGCTCGGTGGCGTTCTTCGCCGCGCTGTGGGTGCCGATGATGGCCGCGATGATGCTGCCGGGCGCCGCCCCGGCCGCGGTGCGGGTCGCCCAGGACGGCGGCGGGGCCCGCGCCGTGCCGCTCTTCCTCGGCTCGTACCTGGCCGTCTGGGCCCTCGTGGGCGTCGCGGTGTACGTGCTGTACCGGCCGCACGGGACGCTGGCGGCCGGCCTGGCCACGATCGCGGCGGGCGCTTACGAGCTCACCCCGGTCAAGGCGTACTACCGGCGGCGCTGCCAGGCCAGCGCCCAGCCGGGCTGGCGGTTCGGGCTCTGCTGCCTCGGCTCGACCGCCGGGCTGATGCTGATCCTGATCGCGCTGAGCGTGATGAGCATCGCCTGGATGGCCGTGCTCACCGCGCTCGCTCTCGCCCAGAAGCTGCTTCCCCCGCGGCCCGCCGCCGACATCCCGGTCGCGCTGGCGATCATCGCGCTCGGCGTCCTGATCGTCGCCGCGCCGTCGGCAGTGCCCGGGCTCATCCACCACCCGATGTGAGAAGGAGACCAACGATGACCACGCACAAGACCGGCACCCGCGAGGAGTGGCTGAAGGCCCGGCTGGACCTGCTCGACGCCGAGAAGGAGCACACCCGGCGCGGCGACGAACTGGCCCGGCGGCGGCAGGAGCTGCCCTGGGTCCGCATGGACAAGGAGTTCCGGTTCGAGACCAGCGACGGCACCGTCACCCTGGCGGACCTGTTCGCCGGGCGGTCCCAGCTGCTCGTCTACCACTTCATGTTCGGGCCCGGTTACGAGGTCGGCTGCCCGTCCTGCTCGGCGATCGCGGACGGCTTCAGCGGCTCGGTCGTCCACCTGGCCAACCACGACGTCACGATGACCGCGGTGTCGCGGGCGCCATTCGCCAAGATCGACGCGTACCGGAAGCGGATGGGCTGGACGTTCCCGTGGGCGTCCTCGTACGGCAGCGACTTCAACTACGACTTCAAGGTGGCGATGACCGCCGAGCAGTGGGATGCCGGGACGGGCGAGTACGGCTTCCGGAGCGAAGACCTCCGGCCCGCCACGGACGAGCAGAAGGCCAGGCTTGACGAGTTCGCGGCAGACATGGCCGGCACGGACTGGGCCACGTACCGGCAGGAAGGCCCCGGCCTCAGCGCCTTCGTGATGGAGGACGGCGCCGTCTACCACACCTACTCGGCGTACGCCCGCGGCGTCGACGGCATCTGGGGCATGTACCAGCTGCTCGACCGGGCCTCGCTCGGCCGCAACGAAAACGGCGTCTGGTGGCGCCGCCACGACGAGTACGACGCCCACTGAAAGCGATCGATGTTACGTCGCTTAACTAAGTAGTTAAGCGACGTAACATCGATGACATTGGTTTGGGGCTAGCGGGACGGGTGGGTTTCTTCTGAGGCGGGCCGGCCGGCCTCGGCGGGGGGCCGGTCGGGCCACGGGAGGCGGGGGGCTCCGGGGCCGTCGCGGTGCAGGCGGTCCAGGCGGAGCAGGAAGCCCGCGATGCCCGCGGCGCCCTGCATCCAGCCGACGACCGGTTCGAGCTCGGGTGGGCTGACCCGGTGCTCGGTGTGCGACCAGCGGACGCCGGCACCGTCGGCGATGGCCCGGCGGAGAAGGTCAGCGGCCAGCACATCGGCGAAATCCAGCCAGTCCCGGTCGCCGGTGTCCTGGTAGTGGTCCAGGACCGCCTCGCCGACCCCGGCGGTGCCGCAGCACTGGCCCAGGTTGTCCCAGAAGCCCGGCCAGAGCCGGGCGGGCAGGCCGCTGGCCCGGATCGCGGCCCGGGCCGCGGCCGCGCAGCCGGCCCACCCCTCCCCCGGCCGCAGCCGCTCCAGCAGGGTGAACAGGCGGCTGGTGCCCGCCGCGCCGTGGCACCAGCCGTAGCTGACCGGGTCGGCCCGCGGGTGCTGCGGGATGCTGTGCGGCACGGTCAGCGTGCCGTCCGGGCGGCGGCCGAGCCGTTCCAGCCGGCGGCCCGCGGCGGCGGCCAGGCCGAGCAGGTCCGGCCGGCCCAGCGGGCCGCTGGCGGTGGCCAGCACGAAGGCGATGCCGGCCGCGCCGTGCGAGAAGTTCGGCATGGTGCAGGCGAAGCTGTCGCCCATGGTCCAGTCCGGGCCGCCGTCCGGTTCCCCGTCCGGCCACCGGGCGGCCGCGACCAGCCGGTCGGCGATCCAGCCCGCGGCCTGGGCCACGTCGGGCCCGCGGCCCAGGGTGACGAGGGCCAGCAGGATGCCGGCTTCGCCGATGATCAGGTCCCTGAGTTCTGAAGCGGGCTGGCCCGCCGCGACCAGCCCGGCCAGCCACGCGATGGTCTGGTCCGCCGTCGCCGCCGCGGCCTGGTCGCCGGCCGCCGCGGCCCAGGCCCGCAGCGCCACTGGGTAGCCGGCCAGGCCGATGTAGAGCTCGGCCCGCCGCGGGTCCGGCGGCGGGACGGCGGGGTCGCCCGGATCCGGGGTCCCGTCGCCCGCCGGATGGGTGCCGCCGAGGTAGCTGAGCCGGCCGACCGCACCGGCCGCGAAGGCATCGAAGTCAGCGATCCCGGACAGCCGGGCCTCGGCCAGCGCCATCAGCACACCGGCCGTGCCGTCGTACAGGTCGTCGCTGACCCGGCCGTCCGGCTGGCGGGTCTCCGGCCAGGCCAGGCCGCCGGGCACGGGCACCGCGGCGTCCGTGACCCAGCGCAGGGCCTCGCGGGCCGCCTCGGCCTGACTCAGCATCACCACGACGGCTCCTCAGGCTCGGCGCCACAGATCGTGCGGGTCGCGGCCGGGGCGGAAACCCTGGGCCCGCGCCATGTCCGCGGCTGCGGCGAAGCCGCGGGCCAGCACGCTCGGGTCGTGCGCGTCGCTGCCGAAGCTGACCGCGTCGCCGCCGCAGTCGTGCCACCAGCCGATGACCCGCGGGTCCGGGGTGATCCTGGTGTTGATCTCCAGGGCCCGGCCGGACGCGGCCAGGGCGCGCAGCACCGCGCGGAACTCCTCCTCCAGCGGGGCCGGGTCGAACTGCCGGTAGCCGCCGGGCCAGGAGCGGACCGGGTAGTCGATGTGGGCCAGCACCGCGAAGCCGTCCGAGCCGTCGATCAGCCGGCTGACCTCGGCCAGGTAGGCGCGGACCACGTCCGCGGGCGAGCGGTCGATGTAGAGCTCGCCGGTGTCGCGGTACTCCACGCCGCCGGCCTGCAGCGAGTGCACCGAGGCGAGCACCCGGTCGAACCCGCCGTCGGCGAGCAGCTTGGCGGCCGGGCCCGGGTGCCAGTGCGGCTCGCTGAGCTCGACCCCGGTCAGGATGCGCAGCCCGGGAAACTTCTCCCGGCAGCGCTGCACGCTGTCCAGGTAGCCGGGCAGGTGCAGGACCGGGGCGGCCAGCTCGCCGCTGGCGGTCAGCTCGCCGCGGAAGCCGGGGCGCGGGTAGCCGCCAGGGCGTTTGGCCGGAGCAAATTCAGCGTGCTCGGTGAACGCCACGCTGGCCAGGCCGAGCTGCTCGGCCCGGGCGCAGGCCTGCTCCATCGAGCCGCGCGGCGCATCCCACGACCACTCGGTATGCACATGCGAATCAGGAGGCAGCATGCGTGACCAGGAACCGGGCCCCGGCAGCGGCAGGATCGCTGGCCGGCTGCGGCACGGCGGTTCCTCCCGGCGTCAGCTGCGTCGTGTCTCGTCCTCGATCCAGGCCAGGTAGCCCGGCGAGCCCGTGATGATCGGGGTGGCGACGATCTCCGGTTCATCGTAGCTGTGCCGCTCGGTGAGATAGACGGCCAGCTCGGCGTAGCGGTCGGTGGGCAGCTTCAGGATCAGCTGCCATTCCTCGGCCCGCTCGACCCGCTCTTCCCACCAGTAGGTGCTCGCGATCGGCCCGGTGACCTGGGCACAGGCGGCGAGCCTGGCCTCGACCGCGCCGCGGGCCAGCTCCATGGCCTCGGCCCGGGAGTCTGTCGTGGTGTGCACTTGCAGGTACCGCACCTCGGTGCTGACCACCGCGCTACCCTGACTCGCCATGGCACCCGATGGTACGCCCGGCCGGGTGCGGAGGAGGCTCCGGTGAATGAGCCGTTGTGCCTGGTGGTCAATCCGGCCGCGGGCGGCGGTCGGGCGCTGCGGACGCTGGCTACGGCCACCGCGGCGCTGGACGGGGCCAGCGCCCGCTACCAGGTCCAGCCGTCGGCGAGCCTGGCGCACGCCAGGGAGCTGGCCGCGGCCGCCGCGCAGCGCGGCGAGGTGACGGTCGCGGTCGGCGGCGACGGGCTGGCCGGGGCGCTGGCCGGCGCGGTCGCCGACGCCGGCGGCGTCATGGCGCTGATCCCGGCCGGCCGGGGCAACGACCTGGCCCGGGAGCTCGGCCTGCCGCCGGGCGCAGCGGCGGCCGCGGCCGCGATCCTGGACGGCCAGCAGGCCGAGCTCGATCTGCTCGGGCTGAGCATCCCCGGGCAGCCGGAGGAGACCGCCGCGCTCAGCGCCTACCTCGGCCTGCCGTCGGTGGCCGGCGAGATCGCCAACCGGTCCCGGCTGATCCGCGGGCCCGCCACCTACCCGGTGGCCGCGCTTCGCGCGCTGGTCCGCTGGCGGCCGGTCAGCTTCCGGGTCGAGCAGACCGGCGGGCCGGGCGGGCCGGTGGCCGGGATCCCGGCCGGGGAGTTCCCCGGGTACGGGGTAGTGCTGGCCAACAGCCGGTTCTTCGGCGGCGGCATGCAGGTCTGCCCGCCGGCCAGGACCAGCGACGGCTGCCTGGACGTGGTGGTCATGCACGACGCCACGAAGGCCGCGTTCCTGCGCGTGCTGCTGCAGATCAAGGACGGGACGCACGTCTCGCTGCCGCAGGTCGCCCTGGGCCAGGCCGCTGCGGTCACGGTCACCGCGGACACCGCGCTGCCGGTCGCGGCGGACGGGGAGACGCTGCCGTGGGGCTCTCCGCTGGCCGCCGGGGTGCCGCTGCGCGCCCGCGTGCGGCGCGGCGCGCTGAAGGTGATCGTGCCGGCCGGACCCGGCCACTGACCCGCTGCCGCCCCGCCGCCGGTACCGGATAATCACATTCCGAGGAGGTGGCGCAGTGCTGGCAGGCGGCATGACCCAGGCTCCGGTCCTGGTCGCCAGGGACGAGTTCCTGATCCTGGCCGACCAGCGGATCGCGGACGCCGCGGCGGGCCGGGGCCAGTTGCTGCTCACCGCGGGCGAGGCGGGCATCGGCAAGACCCGGCTGCTCGGGTCGTTCGCGGGCAAGGCGCAGGCCGCCGGGTTCACCGTGATCCGCGCGGCGGCCTACCCCGGGGACGTGCAGTCGTTCGCCGGGCTGCTGCTCGACCTGGCCAGCGACCTGATGTCAGCGCCCGACCCGGCCCTGGCCGACGTGGGGCGGCGGCTGTCGGACCGGGTGCGGTCGATCTCCGCCGCGGACGGCGACGGTGACGCGCACCACCGCCGCCGCCTGCTGATCCAGGACCTAGTCGACCTGATCATCGCGGCCGGCGGGACCGGGCCGGCGCTGCTGCTGCTCGAGGACCTGCACTGGGCCGACCCGCTGAGCCTGGACGTGCTCGGCCACCTGGCCGGCCGGCTGGGGAGCCGGCCGCTGCTGGTCGCCGCCGCGTACCGCAGCGACGAGCTCGACCCCTCGCTGCCGCTGGGCGAGCTGCGCACCCGGCTGATCTCGCAGCGGCTGGCCGAGGAGATCCGGCTGCCCCGGCTGGACCTGGCGCAGACCGCCAGCGTGGTCAGCGCGGTGCTCGGCCAGCCGGTGCCCGAGCGCGTGGCCCGGGCCATCCACCAGCGCAGCGACGGCATCCCGCTGCACATCGAGGAGCTCATCGCGGCGATCGAGAACGCCTCGCTGACCCTGCAGTCCGGCGCGATGGTGCGCAACGCGGCGGTACCCGACACGCTGGGCGGCGCGGTGCTGGCCCGCGCCCGGCAGCTCTCCCCGCAGGCCAGGGACGTCGCCTCGGCGGCGGCGGTGATCGGCCGGTCGTTCAGCTTCGACCTGCTGGCCGCGGTGTCGGAGGCCGGCCCCGAGGTCACCGCGGCGGGCCTGCGCGAGCTGCAGCGGGCCAACCTGGTGCTGCCCGGCGCGGACGCGGTCACGTTCGACTTCCGGCACGCGCTGATGCGCGACGCGCTGTACGCGGACACCGACCTGGCCACCCGGCGGCGGCTGCACGGCCTGGTGGCCACGACCGCCGCGGCCGACCGCGGCTACCGGGACGCGTTCGTGTCCGCGCACTTCGAGCAGGCCCAGCAGCCCGCCGACGCGTTCCGGCACGCGGCCATCGCGGCCCGCGAGGCGGCCGCGGTGTCGGCGCACATGGAGGCACTCGAGCTGTACCGCCGGGCGGTGCGGAACCTGCCCGCGGACCTGCCCGCGGCGGAGCGGGCCGCGCTGCTGGCCGGGTACGCGGACGAGGCCGCGGCCACCGACAACAACGCGGCCGCGGCCGAGGCCTACCAGACCGCGCACGCCCTGCTGACCGGGTGCGGGGACGTGCGCGGTGCGGCCGCTCTGGTGCCGCGCATGGTCGCGGTCGGGCACCTGCTCGGCGACGGCCTGGACACCCGGCTACGGCAGCTCGAAGCAGCGCAGGCAACCGTGGCCGGGCTGGACGGTGCGGACCGGGAGCGGGCCCAGCTGGCTGCGGCGATGGCCGGCTCGCTGCTCATGGGCGGCCGGATGGGGCCGGCCGCCGAGCACGCCGAGCACGCCCTGAGGGACGCAGCGCGGCTCGGCGACGAGGAGACCGAGCTGGAGGCGGCCTGCACGCTCGGCTCGGCGCGGGCCTTCGGCGGTCAGCTGGACGAGGGCTGGCGGCTGCTGCGCAAGGCCATCGAGCGGGCCACCGAGCGCGGCCAGGAATCGGCCGCGGCCCACGGCTACCGGATGGCCGGGTCCACCGCGGCCGCGCTGGCCGAGTACGACCGGGCCGAGCGCTGGCTGACCGAGGGCATCAGGTACGCCGACGGCGCCGGGCTGTGGAACCACCGCTGCTACATGGAGGCCCACCTGGCCTACGTGCAGTGGGCCACCGGCCGGTGGGGCGAGGCGACCAGGACCGCGCAGCACGCGCTGGCCGACGGGCGCAGCGGGATCACGACCAGGATCACCGCCCAGTACGTGCTCGGCTACCTGGCGATGGGCCGCGGCGACTCGGCCGGGGCCACCCGCTGGCTGAGCGAGGCGCTGAGCCAGGCCGAGCAGATGGGCGAGGTGCACCGGCTGTCGCCGCCGCTGTGGGGGCTGGCCGAGGACGCGCGCTGCCGCGGTGACTTCGGCGCCGCGATCGAGCTGTGCGACCGCGGCTACGCCGCCTCGGCGGACGCCGGCGACGCGGCCTACCTGTTCCCGTTCCTGCTCACCGGCATCCGCGCGCAGCTGGCCGCGGGCAGCGTGGATGACGCTGAGGACTGGGCGGACCGGGTCTCGGCCCGGCTCGAGGCCAGCGGCATCCCCGGTGTCGAGCCCGCCTCCGGGCACGGCCGGGGCCTGATCCTGACCGCCCGCGGCGAGCTGGCCGCGGCCCTGGGCGAGCTTCAGGTGGCCAGGGACGGGTGGCTGAACCGGCACCGGTTCTGGGAGGGCACCTGGGCGCAGCTCGACCTGGCCACGGCGGCGTCGAAGTCCCGGCGGCGCGGCGAGGCGGCCAGGATCTGCGGCGAGGTCCGCGCCGACGCGCAGGCCGCCGGGGCGGTGGTGCTGGCCGCCGCGGCCGAGCAGCTGGCCGGCTCGCTCGGCCGGAGCCGGCCGCTGGAGCCGTGGCACCCGCTGAGCGCCCGCGAGTTCGAGGTGGCCAAGCTGGTCGCCGCCGGGCTGACCAACCGGCAGATCGCCGAGCAGCTGGTGCTCGCGCCGAAGACCGTGTCGGCGCACGTCGAGCACATCCTGAACAAGCTGGGCGCGGCCCGCCGCACCGAGATCGCCGCGTGGTGCGCCAGCGTCCAGGTGCCAGAAGACGGCTGAGCGCGAGAAAACGGCTGAGCCCCTGGCCCGGCCCCGTGAGCGGAGCCGGGGCCAGGGGCCCTATAGCAACCCGGTGACCCGGGATTGGCGCCCGGACTGAGCCGGTCAGCGCAGGTCAGTAGCCGTAGCCACCGCCGCCGCTGCCGCTGGACGGTGCGGCCGAGGGCGAGGAGCCCGCGCTGGCGCCGGCCCGCCGCCGGCCGCCGTGGTGATGACGTTCCAGATGCCGCCATCCTGGTTGATGCCGTTGCCGGAGGTCTGACCAGGCTGGGTGTCACCCGCGTAGGTGTACAGCGGGTGGCCGTCGTAGGTGACCTGGATCTTCCCGTCCTTGCGGGTGGTGGTGCCGAAGTGGCCGCTGATCTTCTGCCCGGTGGCCAGGTGGGCCGTGCCGATCACCGGCGGCCAGAACTGGGCGCACGCGCCGTAGCAGACCGACGTGCTGCCCTTGTCGGCCTGGAAGGTGTACAGGGTGAAGCCGGCCGCGTTGGTGAGGACCGTGCCGGCACCGGTCTTCTTGATCTTGACGACGACCGAGCTCGAGCCCGAGGCCGGGGCGGAGCTCGATGAGCCGCCACTATTGCCCGCGGGAGCTGACGTGTTCGTTCCGCCGCCGCTGCTGCTGCCGCAGGCGGCCAGCATCACGATCGCGGCGGCAGTGGCGGGTCCGGCCAACCATCCGATGCGCATTTCTTTCTCCATTCAAGGCGGCTGTGATGCCCGTGCCGCCGCGCGTCCCGCTCCGGGCAGGGCTTGCGCTCTCCCCTGCGGGCGGCCCGCACAAACATCAGTTTCGGTACACCTCCCTTCACGTAGCGCAAGGCCGCTTCGTTCAACGACGGCGAAAGTAGTACGCACCATCCGGTCAGCCGGCGATCCGGGTGCAGAGCCAGGCCAGCGACATCGGGTAGCGGTAGTCGATGCCCGCGTGCGTGGCGTCGAACAGCTCGAACCTGATCACGTCCTCGCTGACCCCGGCCTCCGCCAGCGCGTC
The DNA here is from genome assembly GCA_963770375.1 of uncultured Actinomycetes bacterium. Lineage (GTDB taxonomy): Bacteria > Actinomycetota > Actinomycetes > Streptosporangiales > Streptosporangiaceae > DASVBE01. The sequence goes on from CAVYPM010000016.1 coordinate 104,537, forward strand.
GCGGAACGCCACCGCGCCCAGGTCCAGGTAGAAGTCGTCGCTGGTCCCCGCGTCGATCCAGATGCCGCGCTGGGAGCGCAGCGCGTCGGCGTACCGCGGCACCATCCGCACCGGGTCCCAGTCCAGCCACTGCTGCCAGGCCCCGGGCCGGATCACGCCGGAGCGCGGGTCGAACGGCAGCTCGGGCGTGCCGTCCTCGCGGGCCGAGAAGGCGGCGGCCACGCCGAGCAGCCCGATCAGGGCCCCGTCGGCCTTCTTGGTGAAGGCCACCCGGGACCGGAAGTCGTCCCACCACTTCCAGATGTCGCCGTCGTACTCGCGCAGGTACCGCACGGCCTCGGGGAACTCGGTGATGTAGCAGTACTCGTACAGCGTGTCGCCGGCGTGCGTAGCCAGCGCGCCGAACAGGTCGGGGCGCAGCATCGGGGTGATCATCGCGCCGAACCCGCCGCTGGACTTGCCCGCGATGGCCCGGTGCGCCGGGCCGGGCAGGGTGCGGTAGCGGGCGTCCACGAACGGCACCACTTCCTCGCACAGGTAGGAGTGGTAGCGGCCGGTGCCGCGGGAGTCGACGAACTGGCTGCCGCCGTACGCGGTCCAGGCGTCCACGTAGACCACGACGGCGGGCGGGGCCTCGCCGCGGGCGAATATCGCGTCCGCGGTCTCGGTGAACGGCTGGCGGAACGGGCTGCGGTTCCGCCACATGGCCAGGTGGCCGGTGTAGCCCTGGATCACGTACACCGACGGGTAGCGCCGAAGCGGCTCGTCGTCGTAGCCGGGCGGGGTGTACACCCACAGCGGCCGTTCGTGCGGGTCGCCGAGCGGGTTCCCGCGCAGCAGCTCGCTGGTGATGATCTGCTCGTCGATCCGTCCGGCCAGCTCCGCGGACCAGGGCTGCATGGGCATCCTCCCGTTGGGCGTCCGGCTGCCCAGTCTGCCAAACCGGCTGCTGCGCGGGACGGCCGCCGGCGGGCCACCGGGACACCCGCAGCCGGGTCGCCGGGACGACCGCGAGGTCGCTAGCCTTTGTCCCGGCGGGGAGGGTCAGGGCTGAGCGTCAGCCCGTTTCCTCCGGGACAGCGGGGACTGTAACCACATGGCGCAGGCGGCACCGGACCAGGCGGGGGACCACTTCCGGGCGTCTGTGCTGGCTATGGACCCGGCGCCGCGGGCGATCCGGCTGAACGTCCCGGTCACCGAGGGCTCCGGGCTCAGCATCGCCGCCTGCCTGAAGCTGTTCGACGCCCAGCTGGCCAGCAGGCACGCGGACGCCGCGGCCCGCTGGCTGCGGGCCAAGGGCGCCGGGTTCTACACGATCGGCTCGTCCGGGCACGAGGGCAACGCCGGGGTAGCCGCGGCGCTGCGGCTGACCGACCCCGCGCTGCTGCACTACCGGTCCGGCGCGTTCTACCTGGCCCGGTCCGCGCAGGCGAGCCCGCCGCACGACGGCATCAACGACATCCTGCTCGGCCTGGCCGGGGCGGCCGCGGAGCCGATCGCGGGCGGCCGGCACAAGGTGTTCGGCCACCCGCAGCTCAACGTCATCCCGCAGACCTCGACGATCGCCTCGCACCTGCCGCGCAGCGTGGGCCTGGCCTTCGCGCTGTCCCGGGCGGCCAAGCTGGGGGTGACCCTGCCCTGGCCGCGGGACGCGATCGTGGTGTGCAGCTTCGGCGACGCGTCGGCCAACCACTCGACCGCGGCCGGCGCGCTGAACGCCGCCGCCTACTGCACCTACCAGGGCCTGCCGCTGCCGCTGCTGCTGGTCTGCGAGGACAACGGCCTTGGCATCAGCGTGCGGACCGCGCCGGGCTGGATCACCGCGGCCCAGCAGGGCCGGCCGCAGGTGAAGTACTTCCAGGCCGACGGCGCGGACCTGGCCGGGGTGTACGACACCGCGCTCGAGGCAGCGGCCTGGGCACGGGACCGGCGGCGGCCCGCGTTCCTGCACCTGTCCGTGGTGCGGTACGGCGGGCACGCGGGCTCGGACGTGGAGTCGGGCTACCGCGGCCCCGCCGAGATCTCCGCCGACCTGGACCGGGACCCGCTGGTGGGCACCGCCCGGCTGCTGGTCGCGTGCGGCGCGCTGACCCCGTCCGAGGTGCTGGCCCGGTACGACGCCAGCGCGGAGCGGATCATGGCGCTGGCCGCCGAGGTGACCAGCGCGCCCCGGCTGTCCTCGGCCGGGCAGGTGATGGCGCCGCTGGCGCCGCGGCGGCCCTCGGTGGTGTCGGCCAACGCGGCCCGGTACGCGCCGCCGTCGGTCCGCGGCCAGGCGTTCACCAGCCGGCGCCCGGAGGACGGCGACCCGCTGACCCTGGCCCAGACCATCAACGCCACGCTGGCCGACGCCCTGGCCTGCCGCCCGGAGATGCTGGTGTTCGGCGAGGACGTGGGCCGCAAGGGCGGCGTGTACGGGGTGACCCGCGGGCTGGCCAGGCAGTTCGGCGCGGCCCGCGTGTTCGACACGCTGCTGGACGAGCAGTCCATCCTGGGCCTGGCGCTGGGCGCGGGGGTGGCCGGCCTGCTGCCGGTGCCGGAGATCCAGTACCTGGCCTACCTGCACAACGCCGCCGACCAGCTGCGCGGCGAGGCGGCCACGCTGTCGTTCTTCTCCCGGGCGCAGTACCGCAACCCGATGGTGGTGCGCATCGCCGGCCTGGCCTACCAGAAGGGCTTCGGCGGCCACTTCCACAACGACAACGCGGTGGCCGCGCTGCGCGACATCCCCGGGCTGATCATCGCGGTGCCGGCCCGGCCCGAGGACGCCGCGCCGATGCTGCGCAGCTGCCTGGCGGCGGCCGAGGCCGACGGCAGCGTGTGCGTGTTCCTCGAGCCGATCGCCCTGTACCACGAGCGTGACCTGCACGAGCCGGGCGACGGCGAGTGGCTGGCCCCGTACGAGCCGCCGTGGCGGTGGGCCACCGCGCACGTCCCGCCGGGCCGGCCCCGGGTGTACGGGTCGGGCGAGAACCTGACGATCGTGACGTTCGGCAACGGGCTGCGGATGAGCCTGCGGGTGGCGGCCCGGCTGCAGGCCGAAGGCACCCCGGTACGGGTGATGGACCTGCGCTGGCTGGCGCCGCTGCCGGCCGAGGACATCCTGCGGGAAGCGACGATGACCGGCCGGGTGCTGGTGGCGGACGAGACCCGGCGGTCTGGCGGGGTGTCGGAGGCGGTGGTCGCGGCGCTGGCCGACGGCGGGTTCACCGGCCCGGTGGCCCGGGTGACCAGCCGGGACAGCTTCATCCCGCTGGGCGACGCGGCGGCCACCGTGCTGCTGTCCGAGCAGGCCATCGAGACCGCCGCGCGGGCGCTGCTGAGCTAGCTTGACCGGCCCGCTGAGGCGCGGTTGACTCCCGTGCGGCGGGCCCGCGTCGGGCCGTAACCCGTAGAGAGGACGGGCTGGGCCCTGGCCTAGCTGGTGAGGTGGCCGAGCAGCAGGGCGGTCGTCTCGGCGGGCTGGGACACGTTGGCCAGGTGCGAGGCGCCGCGGATCACCCGCAGGCGGGCCCCGGGGATCGCGCGGGCGATGACCGCGCCGTGCCAGGGCGGCGTGGCGGGGTCCTGCGACCCGGCGATGACCAGCGTCGGGGCGGTGACCGAGGCGATGGCGGCGCGCTGGTCCATCGCGCCGATCGCGTCGCAGCAGCCCGCGTAGCCCTCCGGGGTGACCTGGCGAAGCCGGTCCACGATCGGGCCGACCGTGCCGGGTTCACGGTCCTGGAACGCCCTGGTGAACCAGCGGTCCGCGGTGCCGTCCGCGATGGGGCCCATGCCCTGGCTGCGGACGGTCGCGGCGCGCTGGGCCCAGGCCAGGTCCAGGCGGGCCGACGTGCAGCAGAGCGCGAGCCTCGTGATCCGGTCCGGCGCGTGCGCGGCCAGCCACATGCCGATCATGCCGCCGAGCGAGAGCCCGGTGTACGCCGCGCTGGTCACCTCACACCGGTCCATGAGCGCGAGCACGCCGCGGCTGAGCTTTTCGATGGAGTACGGTCCCGGGGGCGCGGGGCTACCGTGGCCGGGCCAGTCGAACCGCAGCAGGCGGAAGTGCCGGGCCAGGGCGCTGGCCTGCGGGTCCCACATGGCCCGGGTGGTGCCGAGCGAGTTGCCGAGGACCAGGACGGGCAGGCTGCCGTCGCCCTCCAGCGTGCCGTCGATCTCCAGGGCGGGCTCGCTGGCCGGGTCAGCGCCGTCAGACATCGAAGAACACCGTCTCCCTGGACCCCTGGAAGCGGATGTCGAAGCGGAGCACGCCGGGGCCGGCGCCCGGCTCCGGGGTGGCGATCAGCGTGGCGCGCCGGTCCGCGTCGATCGTGCCGAGCACCGGGTCGCTGTCGTTCGCGGCCTGCTCGTCGGGGAAGTAGATCCTGGTCACGACCCGTTCCAGCAGGCCGCGGGCGAACACCGACACGTCCAGGTGCGGGGCCTGCGCCCGGCCGTCGGGCAGCGGCACCGGGCCCGGCTTGACGGTGATGATGCGGTACCGGCCGGCCGGGTCCGTGGCCGACCGGCCGAACCCGCGGAACCCGTGCGACCACGCCGGGCCCGCGGGGCGCGGGGCGTCCGGGTGCGCGAACGTCCCGTCCGGCGCCGCCTGCCAGGTCTCCACCAGGGCGTCAGGCACCGGGTCGCCGGCGCCGTCGAGGACCCGGCCGGCGATCGTGATCGCGCCCGCGGAACCCTCGGGGACCACGAACGGGCCGTCCGGCCAGGGCAGCCCGAGGGCCAGGAACGGGCCGACGGTCTGGGACGGGGTCTGCTGGAGACCGTGCTGCTGGAGGTTGGCCGGCTGGGCGGGCGGGGCGGTCACCGGTGGTCCTCCGGGTGCTCGAACACGGTCGCGCCGCGGCCGCGCAGCACGATGTCCCACTGGTAGCCGAGGGCCCAGTCGGGCTCGGTCACCGACAGGTCGAAGCGGCAGATCATGGCCTGGCGGGCGCGCGGGTCGGGGACCGAGTTGAAGATCGGGTCCTGGGCGAACAGCGGGTCGCCGGGGAAGTACATCTGGGTCACCAGGCGCTGGGTGAAGGCCCGGCCGAACACCGAGAAGTGGATGTGCGCGGGCCGCCACGCGTTCAGGTGGTTGCGCCACGGGTAGGCGCCCGGCTTGATCGTGACGAACCGGTAGCGGCCCTGGCTGTCGGTCAGGCACCGGCCGGCGCCGTCGAAGTTCGGGTCCAGCGGGGCGTCGTGGTCGTCGACGCGGTGGTTGTAGCGGCCGGCCGCGTTGGCCTGCCAGATCTCGAGGAGCGTGTCCGGGACCGGCCGGCCGTCGGAATCCAGGACCCGGCCGGTGAGGATGATCCGCTCGCCGAGGGGGGCGGCGCCGTGGCCGCCGGTCAGGTCCGCGTCCGCGGCGGTGACCCGTTCGGCGCCCAGCAGCGGGCCGGTGACCTCGGTGAGGCCCTGCGGGAGCAGGGCGGGGCGGCGCTTGGGGGCGCGCAGCAGGGTGGACCGGTACGCCGGGGTGTCGAGCGGCGGGTGCACCCCGGCCGGCCGCTGGTAGGACGGCAGGTCCAGGCGGGTGGCGGTGGTCGGCGGGTCAGTGGTCATCCGGTTGCTCCCTGATCGGTCTGCCCGGCGGGTGCCGTGGGCGCCGCGGGGGGCAGCGTGGCGGCGCGCAGCCGGCGCAGGGCGGCCAGTTCCGCCTCGGTGGGCGGCGGCAGTTCCCGCAGGTCCGCGGCGACCTGCAGGTCCCAGCCGGTAGCCGCCTTGATATCAGCCACAACCGTGCCAGGGTAGGTCCCGGTCAGCCGCAGTTCACAGGTGGCCGGGTCAGGTTCGAGCACGCCCAGGTCGGTGATCACCTTCTGCGGCCCGGCGCCGGGCAGGCCCAGACGCTGGCGGGAGCCGGGCCCGTCGCCGAACCCGACCGAGGTGACGAAGTCGACCCGGTCCACGAACGCCCGGCGGTTCTGCCGCAGGACGACGATCACCTCCCGGCAGGACCCGGCGATCTCCGGGGCCCCGCCCGCGCCGGGCAGGCGGACCGCGGGGCGGGCGTAGTCCGGCCCGATGACGGTCGTGTTGATGTTGGCGAACCGGTCGATCTGGGCCGCGCCGAGGAAGCCGACGTCGATCCGGCCCGGCTGGAGCCAGTAGTTGAAGATCTCCGGCACGCTGACCACGGCGTCGGCGGTCTCGGCCAGCACCCCGTCGCCGATGGACAGCGGGAGGGCGGGTGGCTTGGCGCCGATCGTGCCGGACTCGTAGATCAGGGTGAGGCTGGGAGCGTGGGACGCGCGGGCCAGGTTCGCCGCCTCGCTGGGGAGGCCGATGCCGACGAAGCAGGTCATGCCGTCGCGCAGGGCCCGCGCTGCGGTGATGGCCATCATCTCGTCGGCGGTGTAATCGGCGGGCCGGCCCGGGCTGGGGCCGGCGGCGGCCGGGGCGGCGGTCACGGGGCCATTCCGGCGACCGCGCTCGGGGCGTAGACGTGCTCGTCCAGCCAGCGGAGGAATTTCTCGCGGTCCCGGCTGATCGGGTCCCAGGCCTGGTAGAAGTCGTTGTCCCTTGTCGTGTAGCCGAGTGCGTAGGAGGGGTGCGCGCCGCCGGGGGCCGTTGCTACGTAGCCGACCGTCCAGGACGGCAGGACGATGGCGCCGGGCTGCGGGGTGAGCTCGTCGACGATCTCCTCGACGGTGGCGACGGAGCGCCTGGCGGCCAGGACGGCTTCCTTCTGCACGCCGGTGATCCCCCAGAACTGGACATTCCCGGCGCGGTCCGCGCGCTGCGCGTGGATCACGGTCACGTCCGGGGTGAGGGCGGCCACTGCGGTCAGGCGCTCGCCGGTGAACGGGCAGGTGATCCCGGCGATGTTGGGCGTCCTGGTGGCCAGGCTGGTGCCGCTGTACCCGCGCAGGACGGCGAACGGCAGGCCGGACGCGCCGGCGACGTACCGGTTGGCCATGCCGGCGTGGCTGTGCTCCTCTAGCTCGAGCGGGCCGGGCCAGGAGTTCTGGACGGCGTCGCGGAACCGGTGCAGGGAGCCGACACCGGGGTTGCCGCCCCAGGAGAAGATGAGCTTGCTGGCGCAGCCGGCGCCGATCATCTGGTCGTAGATCACGTCCGGGGTCATGCGGACCAGGGTCAGGTTGCGGCGCCGCTGACGGATCACCTCGTGCCCGGCAGCGTGCGGGATCAGGTGGGTGAAGCCCTCCATGGCGACGGTGTCGCCGTCATGTACGGCCAGCGCGATGGCCTCGGACAGCGACACGATCTCCGCCACGTCTCTCCCGTCCTCCCGCGGCCAGGAAGTCTCACCGCTGCCCTCGGCCCTTTACCGAAACGATATCGAGGATGGCCGCGGAGTGCACACCTGTACGGATGACGAAATTTCCCGGGATTCACTGCCGCGCAGACCACCTCTGCAGTGACTCAGCGGCGGCTCTCCCCGCCCCACGGCCCCCCGCCGTCACACCCGCCACCCCGACCGCGATCGGCATACAGGGTGCTTGACAGGCTAACGGTGTTCGCCTACGGTCAGGCTAACAGCGTTAGCCAAGGAGGAATCATGGCAAAGCAGCTTCACGCCCAGATCGACATCCACGCCAGCCGCGAACGGGTCTGGGAGGTCCTGACCGACTTCGCCGCCTACCCCGAATGGAACCCGTTCATCACCCAAGCTCACGGCACGGCCCGGGCCGGCGAGCAGCTGACCAACCGCATGCAGCCCGTGGGCGGCCGCGCCGTAACCCTCAAGCCGACCGTGCTCCAGGCCACTCCCGGTCAGGAGCTGCGCTGGCTCGGCCGGGTACTTGGGCCGGGTATCTTCGACGCCGAGCACGCCTTCACCATCGAGCAGCTGGACGATGGCCAGGTCCGCCTGGTCCAGCACGAGCAGTTCCGCGGGCTGCTGGTGCCCTTCATGGGCAGGTCACTGGACCGCCACACCCTGCCCGCGTTCGAGCAGATGAACCAGGCCCTCAAGCGCCGGGCCGAGCAACCCCAGCCCTAGCTTCCCCGATCTTCTGCATCGCAACAGGCCATCACCCCGGAGGGCTTCTGACGTGGCTGAACCGCTCACCCCGCGCGCCCGCCAGATCGTCGCGGTCGCCCGGGAACTGCTGGAGGAGGAGGGCGCCGAGGCGCTGACGATGCGCCGGCTCGGCGCACGGCTCGGGATCCGCGCGTCCTCCCTCTACAAGCACCTGCCGAGCAAGGCCGCCCTGGAAGCCGCCATCATCACCGTCGGGTTCGAGGAGGCCGCTGCCGCCTTCGAAGCCGCCGCCGGCAACGGGACCGAGCCGCTGGCCACCTTCGCCGGCGCCTACCGCGCGTTCGCGCTCGCACATCCCCACCTGTACCGGCTCATGACCGAGCAGCCCCTGCCCCGCGACCTTCTCCCCGAAGGCCTGGAGCAGCGCGCCGCCGCCCCGCTGCTGCAGGCCATGGGGGGAGACCCCGCCCGCGCCCGGGCCGCCTTCGCGTTCGCTCACGGCATGGTCATGCTCGAGCTCACCCAACGGCTTCCGACCGGCGCGGACCCCGGCCCTGCCTGGCAGGAGGGCATCGCCGCCTTCCAAGCCCGGGCAATTAGCCGACCCCGCCAGCGAGCCACCGCCAAGCAGCCGCACTAGCCCTGCACGTGCGGTCCAGCTATCCGGATATCTCTTCAATGGCCGTCCTGACCCGGGTCACCGGAGTTGCTCAACGCGGTCGCCAGTGAGGTTTCCAGCAAGCGTGAACCGGTCGCTCGCGGGTTCTCCCCGCGTTCCGGCCGCCCCGCGTGGCGCACCGCGGGCAGGCCTTGAACGGGCGTCAGCAGGCCTATGATCACGGAGCGTTTGGGTGCTGGGCGGCAGGAAACCCTTCCGCGGTGTCGGCCAGGACCCGCTGGGCGATGGCGAAGGCCCGGTTGGCCGCCGGGACGCCGGCGTAGATCGCGACCTGCAGCAGGACCTCGCGGATCTGCTCCGGGCTCAGCCCGTTGCGCAGCGCGGCCCGCACGTGCATAGCGAGCTCTTCCTCCTGGCGCAGGCAGGCCAGCGCGGTCAGCGTGATCATGCTGCGCTCCGGGCGGGTCAGCCCGGGCCGGGTCCAGACCTCGCCCCAGGCGTACCGGGTGATCAGGTCCTGGAACGGCGCGGTGAACGCATCCGCGGCCGCGGTCGCCCGGTCCACGTGCTCGTCGCCGAGGACCTGCCGCCGCACCGCCATCCCCCGCGCCGACTGCTCCAGCGCCGCCCGCTCCTCCGCCGCCGCATCCTGATCCGGCATCAGTGCTCCTCAGCTGTCCGGAGGCCGCCTCGCGTCGGGCCGGCCTTGCCTCGCGCATCTTCCCATCCGCGCGCCGGGTGATCCCGGACCGGAAGTGCCCCGCCTGAGCCGGGACTACCGCACCAGGCCACTCGCATCCCGGAGCTGAACGGTTCAGCGGGGCGCCTGGGACAGGCGCCGGGTAGTGGCCTGGTGCGCGGCGAGGGCGGCCTGGGTGAAGATCGACGCGGAGCCGAGGTAGGCGGCCGGGTCGAGGGCGTCGCTGAGCTGCGCTTTGGTGATCCCGGCGGTCGTGATGGTGTGGCCGGTCTCGCCGGTGGTGAGGGCGTCGGCGAGCGGCTGGCCGGCCAGGGCGGCGCTGGCACTGGCCCGGGCGACCAGGTCGTGCGCCTGGGTCGGCCCGAGGACCGGCGCGAGCAGCGCGGCGACCTGCTCGGCCATCGGGAAGCCGCCCGCCGCGTCCAGGTTGGCCCGCATCCGGTGCGCGTCGACGCGCAGGCCGCCGAGGAGGTCGGCGGTCCAGGCGGCGGCCGACCCGGTCAGCCTGAGCAGGTCGGCGAAGGTTTCCCACTCGGCGTGCCAGGCCCCGGCGGCCCGCTGGTGCTCCTGCTCGGCGGCCGCGGCCAGGGTGGCCAGCAGGCCGGGGATCCGCTTGGTGCAGCCCAGGATGAGGATGGCCACGACCGGGTTGTGCTTGTGCGGCATGGCCGAGGACCCGCCGCGGCCCTCGCCGCCCTCGCTGACCTCGGCGATCTCGGACTGGGCCAGCAGGGTGACGTCCCGGGCCAGCTTGCCGGTCACCGCGGCGGCACCAGCCGCGGCGGCGGCGGCCTGGACCAGCCGCAGCCGGCCGGTGTGCCAGGGCAGCGGCGGTGCGGCCAGCCCGAGTTCCTCGGCCAGCAGCCCGGCCACCCGCGGCCCGGCCTCGCCGAGCGCGGCCAGCGTCCCGGCGGCCCCGCCGAACTGCACGGCCAGCCGGGTGGCCGCGACCCGGGCCAGGTCCTCCCTCGCCTCGTCAAGCCCGGTCAGCCAGCCCGCCGCGACCAGCCCGAACGTCACCGGCACGGCCTGCTGCAGCAGCGTCCGGCCGATCATGATCGTCTCGTCGTGCTCCGCGGCCAGGGCGGCGGCGGCGTCCGCGGCACGAGCCAGGTCGGCCAGGATCGCGGTCAGCGACTGCCGGGCGAGCAGCATCGCGGCGGTGTCCAGGATGTCCTGGCTGGTCGCCCCGGCGTGCACGGCGCGGGCGGCCGGCCCGTTCACCAGGCTGCGCAGCTCGCGGACCAGGGCGGGCACCGGGTTGCCGGTACGGGCGGCGGCCTGCCCCAGCGCGTCGAGGTCGAACAAGCTGGCGTCGGCGGCCGCGGTCACCGCCGCACCCGACCCGGCGGCGGCCACCCCGGCCCGCTCGGCCGCCCGGGCCAGCGCGGCCTCGGTGTCGAGCATGGCCTGCAGCCAGGCGGTATCCCCGGTCCGCGCTCCCCCGGCCCCGAACAGCCCGCCGAACAACCCGCCACCGTCAGCCATCGCCAAGCCCCATCTCAGTCCGCCGTGCCGCAGCCATCCCGCCACCAGCGCCCGCCCACCATCCCCTGGCCCATTCTTCTCGCCCGGCACGCACCGGGTGCGAGGTCCGGGCCGTGTCCCGTCCCGGCGCGTGCCTAACGGACGGTGGACAGCCCGACGAGGAACTCGGTTTCGCCGCGAAGGAAGCGGAGCTGAAGGGCGGTTCTCCTGGCTGCGGAGGCCAGCGCAGCGCGGACGTCGGCCTCGCTGCGGGCCGGGACACCGCCCGCAGTGACCAGCAGGTCCCCGCGGCTGACCCCGGCCTCAGCGGCCGGCCCGCCGGGGGTCACGCTCGGCCACCAGCAGCCCCGGCACGTCGGGCAATCCCACCGCGACCCGGCGGGCACGGGCCAGATGGGCCGGCTCCAGCCACAGCCCCAGCGGTTCCGACAGGTCGATGACCGGATCCTCGTACGCGGCCAGCAGCCGGCGGAGGAGATCGGCCAGGTGCCGGCGGTCGGCCGGGCCCAGCGCGGACAGCAGCCGGTCCTCGTTGGCCAGGTGCACCGGCGCAATGTCGTCGAACAGCTGCAGACCCCGGCTGGTGAGCTGGACGAGCTGGCCGCGGGCGTCGGCCGGGTCGGGCTCGCGGGTCACGATGCCGAGCTTCACCAGCCGCTCGATCCGCACGCTCACCGTGCCCGAGGTCAGCGTCAGCGCCTTCATCAGCCGGGCCTGCGGCAGCCGGTACGGCGACCCGGCCCGGCGCAGGTTCACCACCACCTGGAAGTCCGCGGCGGACAGCCCGTACCGGGAGAACACCTCGCTCAGCCCAGCCGCGATATACGTCCGCGCCCGCTCCAGCCGGGTCACGATGCCGACCGGCGAGAAGTCGAGATCCGGGCGCTGCACCGTCCATTCCGCCAGGATCCGGTCCACCGTGTCCCGCTCCCCCCCGTCCGGATCCCAGCTCACCGGCCCATCTCCCGGCCCGGCAGCGTCGCCTCCCCAGCAGTCATGCCACCAGCCTAAAGCTTGAGCCACTAAGCGGGATTAAATCCTTGGACTCAAGCATTGCGAACCGGTACAGGTTGGTTCGCGCCAGCGAACGCCCAGCGACGGTGGATTCCGCGGGAAGGACAACGACATGGCGAGGAACGTTGCGGTTATCGGGACCGGCCGGATCGGCGGCACGCTGGGGCGGGCGTTCGCCCGGGCCGGGCATCAGGTCACCTTCGGCACCCGGGGACCGGCCGACGGCACCGCGGCCGGGGACTCCGGCGCGACCGAGGCCGCCATCCCCGGCGCACTCGCGGCCGCGGACATCGTGGTCCTCACGGTGCCAGGGCCGGCCGTGGCCGGCCTCATCGCCGAGCACGCCGGCCCCCTGGCCGGGAAGCTGATCATCGACGCCACCAACAAGATCGGCGGCGACGGCCCCGCGAACAGCCACCAGGACGTCGCAGCCGTAACCGGCGCCCGCTACGCCCGCGCGTTCAACAGCCTCGGCGTGGAGAACCTCGCCAACCCGCACTTCGGCACCGAGACCGCCGACATGATCTACTCCGCCCCCGAGGCGGACCGGCAGCCGGTCGAGGACCTGATCCGCGCCGTCGGCCTCCGCCCGGTCTACGCCGGCGACGGCGCGCACGAGGTCGTCGACGGCGTGCTCCGGCTCTGGTTCGCGCTGGCGATCGGCCAGCGCCGCGGCCGCCACCTGGCGTTCCGCGTCCTCGACGACGCCGGCGCCAGCTAACCCTGGCCGGACCACGACCGCGCCCGGCCGGGCGCCCCTACCCGGCCTGGCCGGGGCGTTTGGCCCCTGTAGCTCCCGGTCACAGGGGTCTATCCTCGGCTGTATGACCGTACAGACACCCGCTGTGGGCGGGCCCTCGCTGCCGCAGGAACGCCGCCTGGTGACCGAGATCCCCGGGCCGGCCTCGAAGGAACTGCTTGAGCGCCGCCAGCGGAGTGTCGCCCGCGGCCTGAGTCATGTGCTCCCGGTCTTCGTCACTGCGGCCGGCGGCGGCGTGATCGTCGACGCCGACGGCAACTCGCTGATCGACTTCGGCTCCGGAATCGCGGTCACCGGTGTCGGCAACAGCGCCGAGCGAGTCGTCCAGCGGGTCACCGAGCAGGTCGCGCGCTTCACCCACACCTGCTTCATGGTCGCCCCCTACGAGGGCTACGTAGAGGTCTGCGAGGAACTGAACCGCCTCACCCCCGGCGACCACGACAAGCGCTCCGCGCTCTTCAACTCCGGCGCCGAGGCCGTCGAGAACGCGGTCAAGATCGCCAGGTACGCGACCGGCCGCCCGGCGATCGTCACCTTCGACCACGCCTACCACGGCCGTACCAACCTGACCATGGCGCTGACCGCCAAGAACATGCCCTACAAGCACCGGTTCGGCCCGTTCGCGGGCGAGGTGTACCGGGTGCCGATGGCCTACCCGCTGCGCTGGCCGGGCGGCCCCGAGCGCTGCCGCGAGGACGCCCTCACGACCGTGAAATCCCTCATCCACACCCAGGTCGGCGAAGAGAACACAGCCGCCATCATCATCGAGCCCATCCAGGGCGAAGGCGGATTCATCGTCCCGCCCGACGGCTTCCTGCCCGGCCTCGCCGAGTTCTGCCGCGAGCACGGCATCGTGCTGATCGCGGACGAGATCCAGAGCGGCCTGTGCCGCACCGGCGACTGGTTCGGCGTGGACCACGAGCAGGTCGTCCCCGACCTGGTCACCACGGCCAAGGGCATCGCTGACGGGCTGCCGCTCGCCGGCGTCACGGGCCGGGCCGAGCTCATGGACGCCGTCCACCCCGGTGGTCTCGGCGGCACCTACGGCGGCAACCCCATCGCCTGCGCCGCCGCGCTCGGCTCCCTGGAGACCATGGCCAAGGAGGACCTCGCGGGCAAGGCCCGGCGGATCGGCGACATCATGCTCCCGAGGCTCCGGCAGATAGCCGAGCGCAGCCCCGCCATCGGCGACGTCCGCGGCCGCGGCGCCATGCTCGCCGTCGAACTCGTCAGGCCCGGCGGGATCGAGCCCGACCCGGCCGCCACGGCGGCCGTGGCCAGGGCCTGCCACCAGGCCGGCCTGCTCGTGCTGACCTGCGGGACCTTCGGGAACGTGCTCCGCTTCCTGCCTCCCATGGTGATCGGCGAGCCGCTGCTCAGCGAGGGCCTCGGCATCCTCGACGACGCCTTCGCCGGACTAGCCGGGTAGGCACCGGCGTCCGGGGAGGATCAATGCCGCGTCTGATCCTGCGTTTCCGCCGTCTGCCGGCCGCCCGCCGCGCCGCCCTGGCGGCGGGCGGGGCCTGCGCCCTGGCCATCCCGCTGGCGGCGGTCGCCGCCGCCCCGGCCGGGGCCGCCACTGCCGCCGGCAACCCGGTCAGCTACGTCGCGCTCGGTGACTCCTACTCGTCCGGCCTGGGCGCGGGCAGCTACATCTCCTCCAGCGGATCCTGCGACCGCAGCACCGTCGCCTACTCCGCGCTGTGGGCCAGCGCCAGCCATCCCGCCTCGTACGTCTCGGTGGCCTGCGCGGGCGCGACCACCAGCAGCGTCATGTCCGGCCAGCTGTCCGCCCTCAGCAGCCAGACCACGCTGGTGTCGATCACCGTCGGCGGCAACGACGTCGGCTTCGAGAGCGTGATGGAAACCTGCGTGCTCGAGTCGACCAGCAGCTGCGTCAGCGCGGTCAGCACCGCGGAGAACCAGGTCAGCACCATCCTGCCCGGCAACATGGACCGGGTGCTGTCCGCGATCAGCGCCGCCGCGCCCAACGCACGGGTCGTCGTCCTCGGCTACCCGGCGCTTTACGACCTGTCCAGGTCGTCGATCTGCCTCGGCCTGTCCACGACCGACCGGAACGTGCTGAACCAGGCGGCCAGCCTGCTGGATCAGGTCATCCAGGCCGCCGCGGCCCGGCACGGCGACGTGTTCGGCGACGTCCGGGGGCCGTTCACCGGCCACCAGATCTGCGACGGCGGCAGCAGCTGGCTGCACTCGGTCAACATCTTCGACATCAGCGAGTCCTATCACCCGACGGCGGCCGGCCAGTCCGGCGGCTACGAACCGGTGTTCGCCGCTAACGCGTAGCCGGCCGGCCTCCGCAAAACGCCGTATCGCCGGGGCCGCCAGTGACCAGAAAGCATGACGTACCCTGCAAGGGTCACTGACCGGCCCCGGCGGCCGGCGTGGGAGTGGGCCAGCAGTTGCCGCCGGGAGCTTTCAGGAGGTCAGGGGTGCGTGCGCGAATCACTGGGATAAGGCTGGCCACAGCCAGCGCCGGGCTTTTCACGCTGGTCGCCACGCTGGCCGCCGCCGCACCAGCCAGCGCCGCACCGGCGAGCGCCAGGAGCGCCGCGGCTACCGGCGTCCGCTACGTCGCCCTCGGCGACTCCTACGCCTCCGGCCTGGGCACCGGCCGCGAGCAGGGGAACTGCGACCGCAGCCCGGCCGCCTACGGGCCGCAGTGGGCCCGGGCGCACCAGCCGGCCTCGTTCACGTTCGCGGCCTGCTCGGGCGCCACCGCCCGCGGCATCCGGACCCACCGGCTGTCCGCGCTCAGCCCGGCCACCACGCTGGTCTCGCTCACCGTCGGCGGCAACGACGTCGGCTTCAGCGACGTGATCCAGACCTGCATCATCGGCTCGACTCACGACTGCCTGCAGGCCATCCGCGGGTCCGAGCACGCGATGATCACCTCGCTCCCCCGTGGCCTGGACCGGCTGCTCGCCGCGATCCGGCAGCACGCGCCGGCCGCCAGGATCGTGGTGACCGGCTACCCGCTGCTGTTCGACCCGGCGCGGCCCGGTTCCTGCGCCGAGATAAGCCACCGGGAGCAGATCCAGCTCAACCGCGGCGCGAACCTGCTGGACGACACGATCAGGTCGGCCGCCGGCCGGCACGGCGCCGCGTTCGCCGACGTCCGGGCCGCGTTCCGGGGCCACGCGATCTGCGACGGCGCGGCCTGGCTGCACGGCCTCGACTTCTTCAGCCTGAACGACTCGTTCCACCCGACGATCGCCGGCCAGACCCGCGGCTACCTGCCCGCCTTCACGGCCGCGGCCCGCTGAGAACCGGGCCTGCCAAGCACGGGGCCGCGCGGCTAGCCCGGCGCGGAGTGGCCCGCGCCCCCGGCTGCGTACAGCCTAAAGAATCCCTCCGCCGGTGCGGCGCCGCACCGGCTGAGGGTTATTTGAGATTTACGGTTTGCTAGTCGTGAACCGGGAAGCCCAGGTTGACCCCGCCGTGGCTCGGGTCGAGCCAGCGGGACGTCACGGCCTTGCCCCGGGTGTAGAAGTGGACGCCCTCGGTGCCGTGCACGTGCGTGTCGCCGAACAGCGAGGACTTCCACCCGCCGAACGAGTAGAACGCCATCGGCACCGGGATCGGCACGTTGACGCCGACCATGCCGACCTCCACCTCGTTGGTGAAGCGGCGGGCCGCCCCGCCGTCGTTGGTGAAGATCGCGGTGCCGTTGCCGTACGGGTTGGCGTTGATCACGTTCAGCGCGTCGTCGTAGGACCCGGCGCGGACCACGGACAGCACCGGCCCGAAGATCTCGTCGGTGTAGCAGCTCATCTGCGGGGTGACGTGGTCGAGGACGCTGGGCCCGAGCCAGAAGCCGGCCGGGTCGCCGCCGGTGACCGGGTGCTCCCGGCCGTCGACCGCCAGCACCGCGCCGTCCCTGGTGCCGGACTCCAGGTAGGACGCGACCTTGTCCCGGTGCGCCCCGGTGACCAGCGGGCCCATCTCGGCCTTCGCGTCGGTGCCCGGGCCGACCCGCAGCTTCGCCACCCGCTCGCCGATCTTGGCGACCAGCTCGTCGCCGATCGGGTCCACCGCAACCAGCACGGAGATCGCCATGCAGCGCTCCCCCGCGGACCCGAAGCCGGCCGACACCGCGGCGTCCGCGGCCAGGTCCAGGTCCGCGTCGGGCAGCACGACCATGTGGTTCTTGGCCCCGCCCAGCGCCTGGACGCGCTTGCCGGAGGCGCCCGCCGTCTCCCACACGTACCGGGCGATCGGGGTGGACCCGACGAAGCTGACCGCGCGCACGCCGGGGTGGGTGAGCACCGCGTCCACGGCCTCCTTGCCGCCGTGCACCACGTTGAACGCCCCGTCCGGCAGGCCGGCCTCGGCGAGCATCTCGGCGAGCAGCAGCGACGCCGAGGGGTCCTTCTCCGACGGCTTCAGGATGAACGTGTTGCCGCAGGCCAGCGCGATGGGGAACATCCACATCGGGACCATGGCCGGGAAGTTGAACGGCGTGATGCCGGCCACCACGCCGACCGGCTGGCGGATCGAGTAGGCGTCCACGCCGGTGCCGACGTTCTCCGAGAACCCGCCCTTGAGCAGGTGCGGGATGCCGCAGGCGAACTCGACGACCTCCAGGCCCCTGGTCACCTCGCCCGCGGCGTCGGACTCGACCTTGCCGTGCTCGGCGCTGATCACCGCGGCCAGCTCGGGCCGGCGGGACCGGAGCAGCTCGCGGAACGCGAACATCACCGCGGACCGGCGGACCAGCGAGGTGCCCCGCCAGCCGGGCAGGGCCGCGGTCGCGGCGGCCACCGCGGCGTCGACCTCGGCCGGGCCGGCGTAGTCCACCGTCCCGCTGACCTGGCCGCTGGCCGGGTTGTAGATGTCGCCGCGGGTGCCGGCCGGGCCGTCCCACGGCTTGCCGTTGATCCAGTGCGTGACGTGCTTCATGCCGTGTGCCCTTCCCGGCCGTCCCGGCCTAGCCGGCCGCGTTCTGGTCGCTGACCGCGTGCAGGGCGTCCGTCAGGATGCCCAGCCCTTCCTTGGCGTCCGCCTCGGTCAGCGTGAGCGGCGGGGCCATCCGCAGGGTGTGCCCGGACAGGCCGCCCTTGCCGATGAGCAGCCCGCGGCGGCGGGTCTCCTCCAGCATCGCGGTGGCCAGCGCCGGGCTGGGCGCGCCGGTCGCCGGGTCGACGAGGTCGAGGGCGAACATCAGGCCCTTGCCGCGCACCTGGCCGGCCACCGGCACGCTGGCGGCGGCCTCCCGCAGCCCGTCGATGATCATCGTGCCGACGACCGCGGCGTTGCGCTGCAGGTCGTGCGAGAGCACGTAGTCCAGCGTGGCGTTGGCCGCGGCGGTGGACAGCGGGTTGCCGCCGAACGTGGAGATGCCGTTGCCGTGCAGCCCGTCCATCAGGTCGCCGCGGGCCACCACGCCGCCGATGGCGAAGCCGTTGCCCAGGCCCTTGGCGAACGTCATCATGTCCGGCGTCACGCCGTGCGCGCCGATGCCCCAGAAGTGCTCGCCGGTCCGGCCCCAGCCGGTCTGGACCTCGTCGGAGATGAAAAGGATGCCGCGGGCATCGAGGAGCTCCTGGTACGCGGCGAACAGCCCGTCCGGCGGCATCGTGAACCCGCCCACGCCCTGGACCGGCTCGGCGATCAGGCAGGCCGCGTCGCCCGCGGTGGCGGTGGCCAGCACGTACTCCAGGTCGGCGACCGCCGCCGCGGTGTACTCCGCGTCACTCATCCCGGCGAACGCGGGCAGGTGCCGGTCCGTGCCGTGCAGGTAGTGCACCGCGAACGGGGCCAGCTGCGAGCTCTTCCAGGCCCGGTTGCCGGTGATCGCGACCGCGCCGAACGACCGGCCGTGGTAGCTGTTCCGCAGCGCCAGCACCTGGTTGGAGTTCCGGGCCGCGGTGGCCAGCAGCAGCGCGGTCTCGTTCGCCTCGGTGCCGGAGTTGGTGAAGAACACCTTGGCGTTCTCGATGCCGGACAGCCGCGCGATCTTCTCCGCCAGCTCGACCTGGTTCCTGATCAGGTACAGCGTCGAGGTGTGCACGACACCCGTGGCCAGCTGGCGCTCGACGGCCTCGCGTACCTCGGGCACGTCGTAGCCGAGCATGTTGGTCAGGATGCCGCCGAAGAAGTCGAGATACGTGCGTCCTGAGGCGTCGGTGACCCGGCTGCCCTTGCCGCTGACGATCTCCATGGGCTCGTCGTAGTAGACGGCGACCCAGTTGGGGATGACACGGCGGTGGCGATCGAGGAGTTCTCCCATGCGCCTAGTCTGCCCGGTCAGGCCAGGTCGCGGCCACCCGGCCAGCCGCCGTCGGGACCGCCCAGGTCACCGTCGAGCCCGCCCGGGCCGCCGGAGCCCAGCCCGTCGTCCAGGCCGCGCAGCCCGTCCAGCACCCGCCGCAGCGTCCCGACGTCGTCCAGCGCCCTCATCCGCCGCGGCGCCGGGAACATGCCCGGCACCCGGCGCGGCAGTGGCGTCACCTTGCCGGCTGGCCCCGCCCCGCGGCCCCTCCCGGGCACTTCCACCTCAGCCCCCTCACGACGCCGGCCAGCCTAGCCGACCGCCCTGCGGCGCACGCAAGGCCCGTTCCCGGCCGAAGCGGGTCCCGCCGCCCCGCAAGCCAGCTCAGGGAATCCCGCCGCGTGCAAGCGAATCAGTTGTGAAATAACGGCATACCTACGGAATCAGTTGACAAAGCACCCATTCATGGCACGATGAGTACCAGAGGGAGGCGGTCTATGGCGCACACGCCGGGCACGCTGCCCGCACCAGGCGGGCGGGCGCGCGGCGATGGCCCGGCCCCGAGCCGGGTCATCCTCGACGACGTCTCCAAGCGGATCATCGAGCAGCTCCAGTCCGACGGGCGGCGATCCTACGCCGCCATCGGCAAGGCGGTGGGTCTCTCCGAGGCCGCGGCCCGGCAGCGGGTGCAGCGGCTGGTGGACACCGGCGTGATGCAGATCGTCGCCGTCACCGACCCCCTCACGCTGGGGTTCCGCCGCCAGACGATGATCGGCATCCGCTGTGTCGGCGACCTCGAGCGGGTCGCCGACCTGCTGGCCGGCATGGCCGAGATCGACTACATCGTGATCACGGCCGGCTCGTTCGACCTGCTCGCCGAGGTCGTCTGCGAGGACGACGACCAGCTCCTGGAGATCATCAGCCGCGTCCGGACCATCCCGAGCGTGACCACCACGGAAACCTTCGTCTACCTCAAACTCCGCAAGCAGACCTACAGCTGGGGAACCAGATGAGCGCCAACGGCAGCGACCACCAGACCAGCCTTCAGGACGCCGCGAAGCGGCACATGTGGCTGCACTTCAGCCGGATGTCGTCGTACGCCGGGAACGACATGCCGGTGATCGTGCGCGGCGAGGGCCCGTACGTATTCGACGAGAAGGGCAAGCGCTACCTGGACGGCCTGGCCGGCCTGTTCGTCAGCCAGATCGGCCACGGCCGGGCCGAGGTCGCCGAGGCAGCCGCCCGGCAGGCCGCCGAGCTGGCCTACTTCCCGCTCTGGTCCTACGCCCACCCGCGGGCCATCGAGCTGGCCGAGCGGCTGGCCGGGATGGCGCCCGGCGACCTGAACCGGGTGTTCTTCACCACCAGCGGCTCCGAGGCGGTCGAGTCGGCCTGGAAGATGGCCAAGCAGTACTTCAAGCTCACCGGCGAGCCCACCCGGTACAAGGTGCTCAGCCGGGACATCGCGTACCACGGCACGTCCATGGGGGCGCTGGCCATCACCGGCCTGCCCGGGATCAAGCCCCCGTTCGAGCCGCTGCCGCCCGGCGGCGTCCGCGTGCCGAACACGAACTTCTACCGCGCGCCGTCGTTCGTGGCCGACGACCTGACCGCGTTCGGCGTCTGGGCCGCCGACGAGATCGAGCGGGCGATCCTGCGCGAGGGCCCGGACTCGGTGGCCGCGGTGTTCCTCGAGCCGTGCCAGAACTCCGGCGGCTGCTTCCCGCCGCCGCCCGGCTACTTCCAGCGGGTCAGGGAGATCTGCGACCGGTACGGCGTGCTGCTCGTCTCCGACGAGGTGATCTGCGCGTTCGGCCGGCTCGGCTACTACTTCGGCTCGCAGCGGTACGGCTACCAGCCGGACATCATCACGTTCGCCAAGGGCGTCACCTCCGGCTACGCACCGCTCGGCGGGATGATCGCCAGCGACCGGCTGGCCGAGCCGTTCCTGCACGGCGAGACGAGCTTCCTGCACGGCGTGACGTTCGCCGGGCACCCGGTGTCGTGCGCGGTCGCCATGGCGAACCTCGACGTGTTCGAGAAGGAGGACCTGCTCGGCAACGTGCGGTCCAACGAAGCGGCCTTCCGCGCCACCCTGGAGCAGCTCTATGACCTGCCGATCGTCGGCGACGTCCGCGGCGACGGCTACTTCTACGGGATCGAGCTGGTCAAGGACAAGGACCACCAGGGAGACGTTCTCCGACGATGAGTCCGAGCGGCTGCTGCGCGGCTTCCTGTCGCAGGCGCTGTTCGAGGCCGGCCTGATCTGCCGGGCCGACGACCGCGGCGACCCGGTCATCCAGCTCTCCCCGCCGCTGACCTGCACCCAGGAGCACTTCACCGAGATAGAGCAGATCCTGCGCGGCGTCCTCACCGAAGCCTGGAGCCGGCTGTAAGAGGGGCCCCGAAAGTTTTACCTGTTTGTTACTGCTGATGAGGGCCGCAAGAGGAGGCCGGCGCGTCTGTAACACCGTGAGGCGGCGCGGGTGGCGCCGCCTCGGCGGGCCTACGGCGGGAGGACGCGATGACGGGTGGCAACGAGAGCTGGCTGGACCTCGGCAGCCAGAACGAGCGACTGGTAGTCCCGCTGGCCGATCAGGACGAGCGGCTCGTTGACCCGCAGATCGCACGGCAGGCCGGGCTGCCCGTCGCGCCTCGCCCGCTGATCCCGCGCAGCCGACCCGCGGCCGACGACGAGCCGGACGGCCAGGCCGCCGGTTCCGGCCGGCCGGGAAGTGCCGGCGATCCAGGCGAGTCCGGCCAGCGCAGCTGGAGCGGGCTGCGGCGGCTGCGCCGGGGACGGCCGGTCGCGGCCGCCGCGGCGGTGGTTTCCCTGGCCGCGGCGGCGCTGGCGGCCGGCAGCCTGACCGCCCCGCACCAGGCGTCGGCCGCCACCGCGGTCCGCCCGGACGCGGGCGGCTGGCGGATCACGCTGAACCTGACCGCGAAGCACAACCCGCAGTTCACCGCCATCACCGCGACCGGCCCGGCGGCCGCCTGGGCCTTCGAGGCCTTCGATCCCGGCACCGGGGCCCGCTCGGCAGCCTGGCAGCTGACGGGCCGCGGCTGGCGCCAGGCCGCGTTCCCCGGCCGGGTCAACGAGCAGGTCATCACGGCCGCGTCCTCGTCGGCCAGCAACGTCTGGGCGTTCTCCAACCTGAACTTCGGCAGCGGCGGGTCGCGCGCGCTGCGCTGGAACGGCCACGCCTGGACGGTGCTCGGCACGTTCGGGCGGCCGCTGGCCGGCGCGGCCGTGCTCGGTCCGCGGGACGTGTGGGCGTTCGGCGAGGACATCTTCGGCAGCAAGGCGCTCGGCGCCCGGCACTGGAACGGGCACGGCTGGACCGCCCCGCCGTCCGGGCACGGCCTGACCGCCGGCGGCGGCCTGGCCGGGAACGACGTCTGGGCGGTCGGCGGCAAGCAGGTCGCGCACTGGAACGGGCACACCTGGAAGCGCACCTCGCTGGCCTCGCTGCTGCCGCCGAACACCATGTTCCAGCACGCCTCGCTGGACGGCATCTACGAGCAGTCGCCCACCAGCGTCTGGGCGGTCGGCTCGGGCAACCGTCAGGACGAGGGCGGCCCGGTGGTGGTGCTGCACTTCGACGGGCACGCCTGGAGCAAGGCGGCACAGGGCGGCTTCGGCAACCCGGCGCAGATCGTGCCGGACGGGTCCGGCGGCCTGTGGATCCCGGTGCCCGGCATCGACGGCGAGCCCGGCCAGATCGTCCAGTTCACCGGCGGGAAGCTGCACGAGGCGACCCTGCCGATCAGCGGCAACCGGCTGATCGTGCAGGCCATCGCGCACGTCCCGGGCACCACCCGGTCCTTCGGCGCCGGCCAGACCCACAAGAAGAACAGCCTCGGCATCGGCCTGCACGCGGTCCTGCTCCAGGTCAGCTAACCGCCGTCGCTTTCCTGCTGGGACGGGATGGGCAGATGATGTTCTTTACCTGTTCTTTACTCCTGGCGGGAGGACGCGATGGCGGGTACGCGCTGGGCGGCTGTGCTGGTGTCCGCGGGTGCGCTGGCGGCCGGCGGGGTGACCGCGGCGGGCCAGGCCCCGGTGGCCGCCGCGGTCCGGCCTGACGCGGGCGGCTGGCGGATCGCGCTGCGCGTTTCCGGGCCCAACGCGCCGTACTTCAGCGCGGTCACCGCCACCGGCCCGGCCAGCGGGTGGGCGTTCGAGGGCTTCCAGTTCGGCGGCACGGACCGGGCCGCCGCCTGGCAGCTGACCGGCCGCGGCTGGCACCGGGCGGCGTTCCCCGGCCGGCCCGGTGAGCTGGTCACCCGGGCCGCGGCCGCGTCGCCGGGCAACGTCTGGGCCCTCGCCCAGGACTTCCCCGGGCCTATCACGCGGGTGCTGCACTGGGACGGCGCCACCTGGTCGGTGGCCCGCCAGTTCCGCCGCGCGGCGGACGGGCTGGCCGTGCTTGGCCCCCGCAACGTCTGGGTGTTCGGGTTCGGCTTCGGCGCCCGTTCGCTGGGCGCCCGGCACTGGAACGGGCACCGCTGGACCGCACCGCCGTCCGGGCACGGCCTGATCGCCGGCAGCGGCCTCGCCGCGGACGACGTCTGGGCGGTGGGCGGCAGGCTGGTCGCGCACTGGGACGGGCACCGCTGGGCGCGCACCTCGGTGGCCGCGCTGCTGCCGAAGAAGGCCGCCGGCGTGCACCCGCGCCTGGTGGACATCTACGAGCAGTCCCCGTCCAGCGTCTGGGCGGTCGGCTCCGGCTACCGGGAGCAGGGCGGCGGCCCGGTGGTGGTCCTGCATTTCGACGGGCACGCCTGGAGCAAGGCCGCGCAGGGCGGCGCCGGCAACCCGGCGCAGATCGTGCCGGACGGCTCCGGCGGGCTGTGGATCCCGGTGCCCACCATCGACGGCATCGA
This sequence comes from uncultured Actinomycetes bacterium, assembly GCA_963770375.1. GTDB lineage: Bacteria > Actinomycetota > Actinomycetes > Streptosporangiales > Streptosporangiaceae > DASVBE01. The sequence goes on from CAVYPM010000016.1 coordinate 128,185, forward strand.
CGGTGCGGACCGGCCAGATCATGCACTTCGCCGGCGGGCACCTCACCCCGGCCCCGCTGCCGGTCAGCCCCGATGAGGCTCTCCGTGCAGTCCATCGCGAACGTCCCCGGCACGACCCGGTCCTTCGCGGCGGGCTTCACCCACGCCAGGTTCGACCCGATCTCCGACGTGCGCGCCGTGCTGCTGCAGGTCAACTAGCCGCAGCAGGCCGGGCTAGCGGATCTGGGCGGCGAGCAGCTCGCGGACCCGCTCGGTCACGCCGCTCAGCGGCACCCGGTCCTTCTGGCCGTCGGCCCGGGCGGTGACCTCGACCACGCCCTCGGCCAGGTCCCTGGCGCCGACGCTGACCCGGACCGGGATGCCGACCAGCTCGCTGTCCCGGAACTTCACGCCGGGGCGGACGTCCCGGTCGTCGAGCAGCACGTCCAGGCCGGCCCCCTGCAGCGTGGCGTACAGGTCCTCGGCGGTGGTCCTGACCGCCTCGTCGGTCACCGACAGGGCCAGCACGTTGACCTCGGCCGGGGCCACCTGGGAGGGCCAGGCCAGGCCCGCGTCGTCGTGGTGCACCTCGGCGATGACCGCGATCGCGCGCTCCACGCCAATGCCGTAGCTGCCCATGATCGGGGTGACCGCACTGCCGTCCGGGCCGAGCACAGAGACGCCCAGCGAGGTGGTGTACTTGCGGCCGAGCTTGAAGATGTGCCCGACCTCGATGGCCCGGACGAACTCCAGCGGGGTGCCGCACCGCGGGCACGGCTCGCCCTCGGTGACCTCGCGCAGGTCGGCCCACTGGCCGACGGTGATGTCCCGGTCCACGTCGACGCCGGTCAGGTGCACGTCGTCGGTGTTGGCCCCGGTGGCCATGCTGGCCCGGCCCTGCAGCGCCAGGTCGGCGATCACCGGCAGCTTGGTCACGCCGACCGCGCCGAGGCTGCCCGGGGACGCGCCGAGCGCCTCGCGGATCTCGTCCGGGTGGGCCGGGCGGATCTCGGTCGCGCCGGTGGCGTCGATCAGCTTCTGGTCGGACAGCGGGTGGTCGCCGCGCACCAGCACCAGCGTCAGCTGGCCGTCGATGACCTGGACCAGCGTCTTGATCTGCCGCTCGCCGGGCAGCTGGTAGTCCCGGTCCAGGTCCTCGATGGTCCGCGCACCCGGGGTGTCCAGGCGCTGCGGGGCGGCCGGGCCGCTTTCGTCGGTCACCGGCGGCAGCGCCGAGGTGGCCTTCTCCAGGTTCGCCGCGTAGTCGCAGTCCGGGCAGCGGACCACGATGTCCTCGCCGGCCTCGGCCGGGCACATGAACTCGACCGAGTCCGAGCCGCCCATGTTGCCGCTGGACGCCTCGACCGGGATGGCCGGGATGCCGAGCCGGGCGAAGATCCGCTCGTAGGCGCCGCGGTGCAGCTCAAAGGACTTGTCCAGGCCGGCTTCGTCCACGTCGAAGCTGTAGGAGTCCTTCATCGTGAACTCGCGGACCCGCAGCAGGCCGCCCTTGGGCCGCGGCTCGTCCCGGAACTTGGTCTGGAACTGATACCAGAACTGCGGCAGGTCCCGGTAGGAGGACAGCTCGGTGCCGATCGTGGCGAAGATCTCCTCGTGGGTCATGCCCAGCACGACCTCGGCGCCTTTGCGGTCCTTGAGCCGGAACATCTCCTGGCCCATCACGTTGAGCCGGCCGCTCTTGATCCAGATCGACGCGGGCTGCATGCACGGCAGCAGCATCTCCTGCCCGCCGATCCCGTTCATCTCTTCCCGGATCGTGGCCATGATCTTGGTCCGGACCCGCATGGCCAGCGGCAGCAGGCTGTAGTGACCGGCCATCAGCTGGCGGATGAACCCGGCGCGGACCAGCAGCCGGTGGCTGGCGGCGTCCGCGTCCGCAGGGTCCTCCCGGAGGGTGGGGATGTGCAGCTGGGACCAGCGCATGACGAGGCGACCTTTTCCTGACGAGGGAATCAAGTGTGCTGCGAAGAAACGCATTGTAGACCCGCCCCGGCAGCCAGGAGAAACGCATTGGGGCCGCCGCGGGGGGCGGCCGGGCGGCCGGCGTGTACGGTCGGGCCAGGAACGGATCCCGGGGACCGCGCGTCGACGCCGGCCCGGGCACGAAGGGAGCGCGGCCCGTGACCACCAGCACCAGCGAACCGGGCGCCGCCGCGGCGGCCGGCACCGTCCCCGCTCCCCCGCCCGCAGCTGGCCTGCCCGCCGGGGGTGAGCTGTTCAACGCGGCCTCGTGGCTGCTCGGCCGCCCGGCCGCGGCCACCCCGGGCAAGATCGCGGTGACCGCGGTCGCGGCCGACGGCACCGCCACCGAGGTCAGCTACGGCGAGCTCGAGCAGCGGGCCTGGCAGGCCGCGGCGGCGCTGTCCGCGGCCGGGGTCCGCGCCGAGGAACGGCTGCTGCTGTGCCTGGCCGACGGACCCGACCTGCTCGCGCTGTTCCTCGGCGGGCTGTACCTGGGCGCGGTGCCGGTCCCGGTCAGCACCATGGCCACCCGCGCCGACCTGGCCACGCTGGCCCGGGACAGCCGGGCCCGGCTGCTGGCGGTCAGCGCCGAGTTCGTGCCCGCCGCGGTGGACGCGGCCGGCCTGCCCACCGTGCGCGAGGTGGTGGTCTGCGGGGAGACCGCGGACCTGGCCCCGCTGCTGGTCCCCGACCGCGCCAGGACCGCGGGCCGGGTGCGGACCATGGATGCCTTCCTGGCCGCGGCCGCGCCCGCCGACCTGGCCGCGGCCCGCGCCGCCGAGCCGACGATCGCGGACAGCCCGGCGTTCTGGCTGTACACCTCCGGCACCACCGGGACGCCGAAGGCGGCCATGCACCGGCACGGCTCGCTGCGCGCCACCGCGGACACCTACGCGGCCGACGTGCTTGGCATCCGCCCCGACGACGTGTGCTACTCGGCGGCCAAGCTGTTCTTCGCCTACGGCCTGGGCAACTCGCTGACGTTCCCGTTCTCGGCCGGCGCGCGGACCGTGCTGGACGCGGCCCGGGCCACGCCCGCCCGGCTGGCCGCCGTGCTCCAGCAGACCCGGCCCACGCTGTTCTTCGCCGCGCCGACCGCGTACGCCGCGATGCTCGCCGCGGACGTGCCGCGGGACGCGCTGTCCAGCGTGCGGCTGTGCGTCAGCGCCGGCGAGGCGTTCCCGGCCGACCTGTACCGGCGGTTCCGGGACCGCTTCGGGGTGGAGCTGCTGGACGGCATCGGCTCCACCGAGGCGCTGCACATCTTCCTGTCCAACCGGCCGGGCCGGGTGAAGCCGGGCACTACCGGCGAGGTGGTGGCCGGCTACGAGCTGCGGATCGAGGACGCCGACGGGAACCCGGTCCCGGACGGCGAGCCGGGCGGCCTGTGGGTCAGGGGCGACTCGGTGGCCACCGGGTACTGGTGCCGCTCCGCGGTGACCCGCCGGGTGTTCCGCGGCGAGTGGCTGCGCACCGGCGACATCTACTCCCGTGACGCCGACGGCTACTACACCTGCCTGGGCCGCACCGACGACGTGATGAAGGCCAGCGGGCTGTGGGTATCGCCGACCGAGGTGGAGACCCGGCTGCGCGAGCACCCCGGGGTGGAGCAGGCCGTGCTGGTGGCCGTGCCGGACGCGGACGGCCTGGACAAGCCCGTAGCGTGCGTGGTGGCCAAGGCGGGCGACGCGCCGACCGAGGCGGAGCTGATCGAGTTCTGCCGGGCCGGCCTGGCCTCGTTCAAGCGGCCCCGCCGGGTGCTGTTCCTGACCGCGTTCCCGCTGACCGCGACCGGCAAGGTGCAGCGGTTCCGGCTCCGCGAGTACGCGCTGGCCCAGCAGGAAGCCGCGGCCACGGCCACGGAGGCGGTGGCGGGCGGCCCGGCGTGATCGACGGCCGCCTGCTGGTCGACGCGCACGTTCACGTCGCCCGGCTGCCGACGCTGTCCGCGGACTGGCACGGCTGGGCGGCCACGTTCGGCTCCGGCACGCCGATGGACGAGCTGTACGACGCCGGCGGCACGCCGGTCCCGGCCGCGATCGACGAGCACTTCGCCGGCCAGGGCGCCGATCATGTGCTGCTGTTCGCCGAGTACAGCCCGAAGGCCACCGGGCTGCAGCCGATCGAGGACGTGCTGCCGATCGTGGCCGCCAACCCGGCCCGGTTCCGGCCGGTCGCCAACCTCAACCCGCACCTGCACTACCCGGTGGCCGCCGAGGTGGAGCGCCAGGTGGGGCTGGGCGCGGTCGCGCTGAAGATCCACCCGGTGCACGGCGGGTTCGAGGCCAGGGACCGGATGCTCTACCCGGCCTACGCGTGGGCGGAGCACCGTGGCCTGCCGGTGATCGTGCACTGCGGCACGTCGACGTTCGCCGGCTCGGCCAACCACTACGCCGACCCGGTCCTGCTGGACGAGGTTTTCCGGGACTTCCCCGGGCTGACCGTGGTGCTGGCGCACGGCGGCCGCGGCTGGTGGTACGACCAGGCCGCGTTCCTGGCGCTGTCCCGGCCGAACGTGTGGCTGGAGGTGTCCGGCCTGCCGCCGCAGCGGCTGCCGGACTACTACGGCCGCTCGCTGCGCCGGCTGGCCAGCAAGATGATCTTCGGGACCGACTGGCCCGGCGTGCCCGGGGTGCACCGCAACGCCCGCACGCTGGAGAAGGTGCTGATGGCCGCGGGCTGCACGGACGACGAGGTCAGCGCGGCCTGGGGCGGCAACGCCGCGCAGGTTTTCTGCCTGCCCGGCGCGCCGCCCCGCTGAGCGCGCGTCCTGGATCAGCCCGCTATCCGGCCAGGTCCTTAGGTTCCGGACAGCCGCCGCCGGAGGGCCGCGAACGCGGCGTCGGTGGCGCCCAGGGCCAGGGCCAGGTCGTCGCCGGTCATCGCGGCCGACACGAACCAGTTGTGCCGCGGGTGGAGGTACGCCCCGTGGCGGATAGCGTGCCCGGCGAATTCCGACGCCAGGGCATGACCCCGGTCTCCGGTGAAGGTAAGGTACGGCATTTGCGGCGGCCCGGTGTAGTTCACCGCGAATCCGTAATTGCCCGCCTGGGCAAGTATTCCGGCGCGCAGCTCTTCGCCGGTCCGCGTCATGGTGGCAATGGCATCTTCGTCCCGCAGCGCGCCAATCGTGGCGATCGACGCGGCCATTGCGGTGGCCGCGAACCAGAACGACCCGGTGATGAACACCTCCTGGGCGCCGCCGCGGAACGCGTCGCTGCCGAGCACCGCGGCGAGCGCGTGACCGTTGGCGATCGCCTTGCTCCACGCGGACAGGTCCGGGCGCACGCCGACCGGCTCCCAGCTGGAGCCCAGCGCCAGCCGGAACCCGCAGCGCACGTCGTCCAGGATCAGCGCCGCGCCGGCCGTGTCGCACACCTCGCGCAGCCCGCGGGCGAACGCCGGGTCGACGAGCTCCTGGTCGAACCCGGCGTCGTGCTTGAACGGGCTGACCAGGATGGCGGCCAGGTCATCCCCGGCTCTGGCCGCCGCCTCGCGGACCGAGGCCAGGTCGTTGAACGTGTAGTAGGCCAGGTTGGCCCGGTCCGCGGGGGTGACCCCGGCCGGGCGCGGCGTGCACCAGGGGGCCGCGCCGTGATACGCGCCCTTGGCCGCCAGGATCGTGCCCCGGCCGGTCTGCGCCCGCGCGATCGTGCAGCACGCGGTGGTCGCGTCGGTGCCGTTCTTGGCCAGCATCGCCCAGTCGGCGTGGTCCACCGTGGCCACCAGCAGCTCGGCCAGCTCGACCATGACCGGGCCGGGGCCGTTCTGGCAGTCGGCCTGTTCCGCCTGCTCGGCGACGGCAGCCTCGACCGCCGGGTGCCGGTGGCCGAGCACCACCGGGCCGTAGCTGTTCATCAGGTCGACGTACTCGTTGCCGTCGACGTCCCAGATCCGGGCGCCCCGGCCGCTGCGCATGAACTGCGGGTACTCCGGCGGCAGCGGGCCGGCGTTCTGGTGCCCGTACATGCCGCCGGGGATGACGGCCTTCGCTCTGGCGCGCAGTTCCTGATCGGCGGAGCGCGGCCGCTCCTGCTGCTGCCCGGTGCGGCCCTGCGCCAGATCCGTCATCTTCTTTTGTCCCTTCAGCTTCTTGCGCTTACACGGGTTGCTGTCGCGAGCTGAGCCGCCCGCCGATACGGGTTGCAGATTCCGGATTTACGGTGGCGAGGAAGCTGATCACGTCCTCAACGGTGGTGATCCCGGCGTCGGAACCGAGGCCGGTGGCGACCAGCGCCCCGCAGGCGGTGCCGAGCCGCGCGGCGTCGACCGGGTCGCAGCCGAGCAGCAGCCCGGCGATCATCCCGGCGTCGAAGGCGTCGCCGCAGCCGGTGGTGTCGACGACGGTGACGTCGTGCGCCGGGATGTGGATGGGGTCCGGGCTGGCCGCGGTTCCCGTGCTGACCAGGGCGCCGTTCTCGCCGAGGGTGACCGCGACGCCTGCGGTGCCCAGGGCCAGCACGTCCGTGATGGCCTCGGTGAGGTCGTCGCGGCCGGTCAGGCGGCGGAGCTGGTCCTCGTTCGGGCAGAACCAGTCCGCGGTGCCGATCAGCTCCCTGAGCCGCTCGAAGTCCTCGGGACGGCCGGGCCCGAGCACGTCGATCAGGACCAGGGCGCCGCTGGCCTGGGCGGTTTTAGCCAGGGCGGTCAGGCCGGCCTGGGTCCCCCGGCCGAGCCTGTCCGGCGCGCCGATCAGCAGCACGTCGCAGCCGTCCAGCCAGGCCGGGTCGATGTCGTCCAGCTCCAGGTACGGCATGGCGCCGGGGGCGTGCAGCGCGGGCCGCTCGCCGTTGGGCCGGATCGGCAGCATGCTGGCGGCGGTCTGCCGGCCGGCCTTGCGGACCAGGCCGCGGGTGTCGATGCCGTAGGAGGCCAGCACCGCGGTGATGATGCCGGCGATCAGGTCGTCGCCGATCGCGCCGACCGCGGTGACCTGGGCGCCGAGCTTGGCCAGGTCCACGGCCGGGCCGGCCGCGGTGCCCGCCGCGGTGGCCTTGATCTCCTCCAGCCGGACGCTGGCCTGGCCGGGCGGGATGGTGTCGACCGGTCGGCCGAGCACGTCCAGGATGTACGCGCCGAGCGCGACGACGCGGCCGAGGCTTCCGCCGGGCGGGCCGTCCGTCCCGGCGGTCACTGCTGGGCCTCGGCGGCCTGGTGGGCGGGCTTGGGGTTCGGCGGCCTGGGCCTCGGCCTGCTCGCGGCCGTACCGGCGGCGCCGGGCCTCGGCGCCAACCTCTTCCAGCTGCTCGTCGGTCAGGATCGTGGGCTCGCCGAGCATCCGGGCCAGCCGGTACGTGCGGGCCAGCCACTCCAGGAGCATCGCGTTGTCGTAGGCCTGGGCCAGTGTCCTGCCGTAGCAGATCGCGCCGTGGTTAGCCAGGATCGCCGCCCGGCGGCCGTCCAGCGCGAGCACCGCGGCCTGGGCCAGGCCCTCGGACCCGAACCGGGTGTAGGGCGCGACCCGGACCGTGCCGCCCAGCGCGTGGATCGCGTAGTGGATCGCCGGAAGCTTGTCGAACACCGCGGACAGCGCGATGACCTCCGGCGAGTGCGTGTGCACCACGCCGCCGGCCGATGAGCTGGCGTAGATGGCCAGGTGCATCGGCGTTTCCGAGGACGTGGCCACGGGCGGCGGCGCGGCCAGCCGCATCCCGCCCATCGTCAGCCCGCCGGGGCCAGCCGTCTCGCCCGGGGCGAGCTGGAGCGCGCACACCTGCTCGGGCCGCATCTGGGGGTACGGCACGCTGGAAGGGGTAATCAGCACGGTATCGCCGACGCGGACGCTGATGTTGCCCGCGCTGCCCAGGGCCAGCCCGTCGGTCAGGAGCCGGTTGCTGTAGCTGACGAGCTGCTCGCGGGCGGCGCCAAGCTCGCCATCATCGGGATGATACGTATCGGGGCGGTACATTATGCTGATGTTAGACGGACGTCCAACAAAAATATAGACCCGATCATGCTGGACGCAGGTCGCTAATATCGGCGGGGACCATGCCAAAGATCGTCGACTGGGACGCCAAGCGGGACGAGATCCTGTCCGCCACCTGGCGGGTGATCGCCCGGGACGGGCTGGCCCGCGCCACCATCACCGCGATCGCCCGCGAGGCGAAGTGCTCGCGCGGCATCCTCGCGCACTATTTCGACGACAAGGCCGACATCCTCGGCTCGGCGATGATGGTGTCGCACCGCCGGGTCATCGACCGGATCGACGCGCAGACCGCCGGGCGGACCGGCCTGGACGCGCTGCGGGTGACCATGCTCGAGGCGCTCCCCATCGACGAGCAGCGCGACCTGGAAGCGCAGATCGAGATCTCGTTCTGGGGCCGGGCGCTGGGCACCCCGGCGCTCCGCGACCTGCAGAACACGGAGTTCGACCAGCTGGTCAGCCGGCTGCGCGGGCACCTGGCGCAGGCCCGGGACCAGGGTGAGCTGGCCGGCGGCCTGGACCTGGACTTCGCCGCGCACCAGCTGGTGGTGCTGATCGACGGGCTCAGCGCGGAACGGGTGCTGTATCCCGACCGGGTCAGCCCGGAGCGCCAGGTCACGATGCTGGACCACCTGCTGGCCAGCTTCCGCCCGGCCGGCGCGGCCGCGGTGGCCGCGGTGGCCGCCGCGCCGGAGCTGTCTCCGGCAGAATCGGCCCGGGCGGGCATGTAGAGACCGGGCCCGCCGCTCCGACGTACCCGGTGACAGGCGCCCGGACCGCGGGTGCCGCGGCAGGCAAGGAGCTACCGGCATGAAGTACATGCTGCTGATCTACAACAACCCGGCGACCTACCAGGCGTGGACCGAGGAGCAGCGCAGCGAGCTGTTCGGCGAGGTCGACGCGCTGATGAAGGAGCTGACCGAGTCCGGCGAGCTGGTCGGCGGCGAGGCTCTGGCGGACGCGTCCAACGCGGTCATCGTCCGGGTCAGGGACGGCGTGCGGGCCGCCACCGACGGGCCGTACGCCGAGGCCAAGGAGCAGCTGGCCGGGTATCTCACGGTGGAGTGCGAGACGAAGGAGCGGGCGGTGGAGATCGCCGCCCGGTGGCCGGACGCGAAGTACTTCACGATGGAGGTCCGCGCGGTAATGAACTCCTCCGGCGCCGAGATGTGACGACGGGCCGTCGGTGACCGCGCCCGTGGCGCCCTGGGACCTGCTGCGCGAGCTGGCGCCGCAGGTCCTCGGCGCGGTGGTGCGCCGGTACGGGCACTTTGATCTCTGCGAGGACGCGGTGCAGGAGGCGCTGCTGGCCGCCTCCGTGCAGTGGCCGCGGGACGGCCAGCCGGCCAGTCCCCGGGCCTGGCTGATCACGGTGGCGTCCCGGCGGCTGGCCGATCAGCTGCGCGCCGAGTCGGCCCGCCGGGACCGCGAGGCCACCGCCGCGCTGGACCCGGCCGCCACGTCACCGGCCCCGGACCCGGCCGGGGAACTGGGCCAGGACCGGGACGACACGCTGACCGTGCTGTTCCTGTGCTGTCACCCGGCGCTGTCCGGGCCGTCCCAGATCGCGCTGACCCTGCGCGCGGTTGGCGGCCTGACCACGGCCGAGATCGCCCGGGCGTTCCTGGTCCCTGAGGCCACGATGGCCCAGCGGATCAGCCGGGCCAAGCAGTCGATCAAGGCGGCCGGGGCCCGGTTCAGCCTGCCCGGTCCTGGGGAATGGGACGGCCGGCTGGACGCGGTCCTGCACGTGCTCTACCTGATCTTCAACGAGGGGTACACGGCCACCTCGGGCCCGGACCTGAACCGCCCGGAGCTCACCGCCGAGGCGATACGCCTGGCCCGGGCCGTGCGGCGGCTGCTGCCCGACGACGGCGAGGTGACCGGCCTGCTGGCGCTGATGCTGCTCACCGAGGCGCGGCGGCCGGCCAGGACCGGGCCGGGCGGGGCACTGATCCCGCTGGCCGAGCAGGACCGGTCCCGCTGGGACCGGGCGGCGATCGCCGAGGGAACGGCCCTGATCGCCGGCGCGCTGGCCGCCGCCCCGCTCGGCCCGTACCAGGTCCAGGCCGCGATCGCCGCCGTGCACGCCGAGGCCGGGACCGCGGGCGACACGGACTGGCCCCAGGTCGCCGCGCTGTACGGGGTGCTGGACCGGATCGCCCCCAGTCCCATGGTCACCCTCAACCGGGCCGTCGCGGTGGCCATGGCCCAGGGCCCGCACGCGGGCCTCGACCTGCTGGCCGCCCTCGACGCCGACGGCCGCCTGGCGGGCCACCACCGGCTCGCCGCGGTCCGCGCCCACCTGCTCGAGCAGGCCGGGCAGCCGGCCGCCGCCCGCGATGCGTACACCGAAGCCGCAAGGCTCACCACCAGCCTCCCCGAGCAGCGCTACCTGACCGCCCGCGCCGCCCGCCTCCCGGACCGGAAGGACTAGCCCGTGACCGAGCCCGCACCGGAGAAGCCCGTGCTGGATAGACCCGTGCTTGATGAACCCGTGCTGGAGCAAGCCGTGTCCGAGCACGACTATCTGCTCCGCCTGGCCGCATCGGACCTGGGCCGGGCGGTGTTCGCCGAGCCGGACTGGGACACGCTGATCGTCGACTACCCGGACCTGTCCGTGCCGCGGGCGTACACCCGCTTCGTCGCCGAGAAGGTCATCCGCAACGCGGCGATCGGCCGGCAGCTGCCCCGCCGGGCGGAACGGGCGGGCTTCACGGTGCGTAAGGTCACCCCGGTCACGGCCGTGATCCGCGAGGCCGCGGAGGCCGACAGGTTCCTGGGCTTCCAGCGGGTCACGGACCGCGCCGTCGAGGAGGGCTATCTCACCGCGGAATCCGGCCGCCAGTGGCTGCGCCACCTCACGACGGAGCCGTTCTTTGCCTCCGTCACGCTTTATATCCTCACGGCCGGGGCTGGCTAGTTCTGCGGCGGGTGCCGGGCCCCGCGGATGGCCGGTTTGACCTGGCCCTTGGGGCCGCCCGCAGGCTGAATGCGCCGGGCCGGGGCGGCCCGGGATGAGGAGGCGCGCGGTGGACCTGATGACCAGCGGGGCTTTCGCCCGGGCTTCGGGGCTGTCCCGCAAGGCGCTGCGGCTGTACGACGAGCTGGACCTGCTGCGCCCGGTCCGCGTCGATCCGGACTCGGGCTACCGGCTGTACGACCCGGCTCAGCTCGAGCAGGCCCGGCTGGTGGCCTGGCTGCGGCGGCTGGGCATGCCGCTGGCCCGGATCCGGGCGGTGAGCACGCTGCCGCCCGCGCTGGCCGGTGCCGAGCTGGCCCGGTACTGGGACCAGGTCGAGGCCCAGGCGTCGGCCCGCCGGGAGCTGGCCCGCTTCCTCATCGGCTACCTGTCAGGGAAGGAAGCTTCGATGAGCGAGACGACGAGCCCGGCGCTGGCCGTGCGGTACGCAGTGCGGTCCGATACCGGGCTGCAGCGGGAGGGTAACGAGGACGCCGCCTACGCGGGGGCCCGGCTGCTGGCCGTGGCCGACGGCATGGGCGGGCACGCCGCCGGGGAGATGGCCAGCGCGGCGGTGATCGACGCGCTGCGGCCGCTGGACACCGCGGTGCCCGCGGGCGAGCTGCTCAACGCGCTGGACCACGCGGTGCGCCGGGCCAGCGCGGCGATCAGGGAGCTGGTCGCGGCCAGCCCGGCGCTGCGCGGGATGGGCACGACGCTGACCGCGCTGCTGTGGTCAGGTTCCCAGCTGGGGCTGGTGCACATCGGCGACTCCCGGGCCTACCTGCTCCGCGACGGCGCGCTGTTCCAGATCACCGCCGACCACACGCTGGTGCAGTCGCTGCTGGACGACGGCTCGATCACCGCGGAGGAGGCGGCTTCACACCCGCAGCGCTCGCTGCTGCTGCGCGCGCTGGGCGAGGGCAGCGCCGAGCCGGACCTGCAGCTGCGCGAGGCCCGGGTCGGCGACCGGTACCTGCTGTCCTCCGACGGCCTGCACGCGGTGGTGGAGGCCGGCGCGATCGCCCGGGTGCTGCGTGAGACCGGCGACCCGGACCAGGCCGCCACCGAGCTGATCGCGCTGGCCATTGATGGCGGCGGTCCGGACAACATCACCTGCATCGTCGCCGACGTGGTCGCCCCGGCCCCGGACGCGGCACCCACCATTCCGGGAAAGGCCCCGTAGATTCACCAGGATTTCGCCGTCTGAACCAGCAGGCGTTTCCGGGGCGTTACCCGGTAAGAGCTGGCTGGCGGTGACATGTATGTGATGGCGGCGTGGGTGGCCGCGGCAGGCTGCGCGCCGGCCGGGCCGGACGGCGGCCCGCAGCCGCCGCAGCGGCCGGGCCGTCCCCGGTATCGGCGAGGAAGCCTGGCAGCTCAACCGCGGTCGTACCGTGGTGTTCCGCCTCGGCCCGGCCTACGGCAAGGTAACGCTCAGCGGCCCCAGCGAACCCAGGCTGGTCGCCCACCTGGCCGCCACCGCCGCCACCCGCCTCACGGTTGACGACGACAACCCGGCTAGCCATCCTGGCCGCGACCGCCGCCCACAACCGGACATGGGTTGCCAGTCCGGGGATCATGGGTGCTGAGAGCGAGCGGGAGGGCGACGGCCGTGCCGGACATCGGTGTGCAGATCAGCCCGGCGGTGGCCGATCGCCTGCGGGAGGCCGCGGGCCAGGATGGCCGGCTGGGCACCGGGGCGGTCACCCAGCTGGCGCAGCAGGCCGTAGCGGCCTGGGCCAGCGCAGCCGGCGGCGATGACCGCGCGCTGACCGCGCTGGGCGGACCCGACGCCGCGAGCTGGCTGACCCAGCCGGTGAACAGCAAGTCCACGCGGCTCTCCCCCGGCGCGCGGGTGACCGCCATCGAGATCAGCGGCGTGGACGCGGACCGCTCGCCCGCCCGGCTGGACGTCAGGTTCGAGTTCACCGGCCGCTGGCAGCAAGACAGCGACGAGGCCGACACGGACTTCGTCGGCTTCATGACGCTGAACCTGGACGGCGCCGGGCCCCAGCCCTGGCGGCTGACGGCCGGCTACCTCCAGCGGCTGTCCTCGTGGCTCGGCTACCAGTTCACCAGCCGCCAGGAGACGCCGCAGGAACACCAGCAGCGGACCGGATCGGCGACGGCCCCGGGCCCGGTCGCCGGCCAGGACCGGACGTTCCGCCTGACGGCGGGCTTCGCCGAGCACGACGAGCGCTACGGCGGCTCGGCCTCGGTCCAGGTCACCCGCCCCATCCCGCCCAGCCGGGCCGAGGCTGAGGCGCTCATCTGGCCCGCCGTCGAGGCCGCCACCGAGCAGGCCCTCGGTCCCGGCGACTGGCGCCCGTCCCTGAACTGGCTAGAGGTCATCGAACTGCTCCCCGGCCCGGCCCGGAAGCCAGCGAAATCTGGCGGAACGACTGCGTGAGCCCGTGACCGCACTGCGGGCTCACGCAGCCACCGCCCGGGGAAGCGCACTCACTCAGGTTCGGTCAAGGGCCGCCACCCGGCTGCGCCGGGAATGTGGTTGCCCCGTCTTTGCCTCCAGCATCAGGATCAGGCCATGCCGGTACGGGTTCGCGACTACCAGCCAGCAGATGAGCAGGACTGGCTCCGGTGCCGCGTGCTGTCCTTCCTGGGCACCGCGTACTTCGACGACGTGATGACGGCCAAGACCTCGCCAGCCGCAGGCGCAGAACTGGTCGCCGTGGATGCCGGGGCCATAGTCGGTGTTCTGGACCTGTCTGTGGACGGAGTTCTCGCCACGATCGAGACGATCGCCGTGCACCCCGATCATCAGCACCGGGGCATCGGGACCCTGCTCTTTCAGGAGGCCTGCACCCGGGCCGCCGCGCTCGGCGCGACGACCATTGACGCGTGGACGCGTGACGACGATGATGCGCTGCGCTGGTACCGGTCCCGCGGCTTCCGCGAGAGTGAGCACTACCTGCATCTCTACGCCGACCATTACGTGGACGCCGGCGAGCCAGCCCAGGCGGTCCAGCCCCGCCCCGGTCTGGAGCCCATCAAGGTATTCCTGCACGCAACCCTCGACCACGAGGCCGAGGCCAGGAAGAAGTTCCGCCGCGTGCACGTCTGCCGCCGCTTCGCCCAGCCGATCGACGGATAGCCCCTTGCCCGCCTTTCCATGGTCCAGGAGGATCCGCTCCCGCGAGACACCCGAAATCCTTCAGGATCATGAAACGGCTCATCATGATCGCGGTAGATGCGCCTGGTTGAACGGTCAGCGGGCGGCGGGTTCGTGCCATGCCAGATCGGTGCCGAGTGCTCTGGCGAGCCGGGTGATTGCCTCGCGTGTGGTCTGGTCGCTGACGCGGTCGGGCAGCCAGGCGCAGGCGATGCCGGCGGCTGTCACGTCGGCGGTGGCGCAGGCGGCGGCCAGGCATTCCTCGATCTGGGTGAGGGAGGGCCCGGGGCCTGATGGGAAGCGCAGGCCGGGCAGTTGCGCGCTGTCGATGACGTCCACGTCGAGGTGCAGGTAGACCGGCGTGCGGCCGAGCCCGTCGAGGGCGGAGGTGATCGCGGCCGGGTCGGCGGGCACGCGGCGGACCTGGCTGGCGGTCAGGGCGTCGCGCTCGGCGGGGTCGAGGTCCCTGGCGTCAGCGAGCACGATGCTGGCGTCGGCCACCGGCCGCAGCCCGAGCGCATCGCCGAACAGCCCGGGTGTCCGGCCGGTCAGCATCGCCAGCGCCATGCCGCCGAGGTAGCCGCTGGTCGATATGACGGGGGTGTTGAAGTCGCCGTGCGCGTCCAGCCACACCACGGCCAGGTCGCGATAGCGGCGCTGCAGCCCGGCTACCGCCGCGCGGGCGGTCGGGCAGTCGCCGGAGAGCACCAGCGGCCTGGCGGCCCGGGCCACCGCGTCGGCTACTGCCTGGTGCAGCAGGCTCATCCGGGCGGGGACGGGGCCAGCAGGGAGGGCCGGGCAGATCGTCTCGGTTGCGCCGACGGGGACCGGGAAGGCCGGGATGTGCTCGTCGAGGTGCCAGGGCGTGACGATGGGATCCCAGCGGCCGCCGCTGCTGTGGTCAGCCACGAGGTGCCTCTCTTTCCTTCCGGTGGGCGAGTCCCCGGAGGTGTCCCCGCACCTCCCATCCTGACCCCCTCCTGGCCCACCCCGGGGCCCGCGGGACACAGCGGGGCTGCCCGGTGCGGATCGGGCTGTCATCCTGGCTGGCATGATCCTGGTGGCTGGGGAGAGCCTGATCGACCTGATCGTGGACCCGGCGGGCGGGGTGCGGGCCAGCCTCGGCGGCGGCCCGTACAACGCGGCGCGGACGATGGCCCGGCTGGGCGCGGAGGTGCAGTTCCTGGGGCGGGTGTCGGCCGATCCGTTCGGCTCGCTGCTGGCCGGGGGACTGGCCCAGTCCGGGGTCCGGCTCGGCCAGCCCGCGCCGGTGGCCGAGCCGAGCACGCTGGCCGTGCTCTCGGTGACCGGCGACGGGATTGCGCAGTACTGGTTTCACCTGACGGGCACGGCGGGCGTCCTGCTGGACACCGGGTCCGCGGCCACGGCGCTGGCCAGCGGCCGGGTGAGCGGCCTGCACACGGGCGCCCTCGGGCTGCTGGCCGAGCCGATGGCCAGCGGGATCGAGACGCTGGCGGGGCAGCTGCCGGACCGGGCCCTGCTCTCGCTCGACCCCAACTGCCGCCCGTCCGCCACCCCCGACCCGGACGGCTACCGGGCGCGGGTCCAGCGCCTGGCGGCCCGGGCGGACATCGTCAAGGTGTCCACCGACGACCTGGTGTTCCTGCGGCCCGGGGCCAGGCTGGACGAGGCCGCCGCCAGCCTGCTCCGGGCCGGCGCGCGTTGCCTGCTCGTCACCGACGGCCCCGCCGCCGTGCGGATCTTCACTAAGGATTACGGCCTGACGGTGCCGGTCCCGCCCGCCACGGTGGTGGACACGGTGGGCGCGGGCGACGCCTTCGGCGGCGGGTTCCTGGCCTGGTGGGCCGAGCACGGCCTGGGCCGGGACAGCCTGACCGACCCGGACGCGGTCCGCGCCGCCGCGGCCGCCGCCGCCGCGGTGGCCTCGCTGACCTGCCAGCGCCCGGGCGCTGACCCACCCTGGCGGGCCGGCCTCGGCCCGGGCCAGGGCTGGGACCCGCCGCCCGGGAGCTAGCCCACGCGGTCGTTCCCGGCCCGGGCCGCCGTAGTGGCGGTCAGAAAACGATGGTCTGCCCTTCGGAGCTGGCCTGCTCCTGGGTGTACGCGACGCCGTCGGCCTTCAGCCCGGCCGGGTCGAGCAGGGTCACCAGGCCGCCCCGGTTGCCCAGCTGGACCGGCGGCCGCAGCACGATCCGCACGGTCTCGCCCGCCGGCAGCGTGGCCGGGTCCAGCGGCATCCGCTGCCCGAGCCGGTCGGCCAGCGCCCAGCCGGTCAGGTCCAGGTCCTGAGCCCCGGCGTTGATGAGGGTGACCGTTTCCCGCTCCGGCGCCGGCCCGGCCGGGTTGGGCAGGGCCGCGACGATGCGGATGGCGTGCTCCGCCCCAGCCGGCCCCGGACCGGGGCCAGGCCCCGGCGCCCGGCGGACCTTGCAGGGCGTGGCCGGTCTGGTCATCGGTGTGCCACGCCTGGCTCTGGAACGCCAGGAAGATGGCCACCCACTGGTCCTGGCCGGGATAGTGCAGCAGCAGCCCGCCGTCCTGCCAGACTCCGTCATCGCTGCGGAAGTGGCCGGTGTTGCCCTGGTTCATGTGCACGTCGTGGACACCGTTGCCGGGCGAGAAGCCGAAGATCTTGTCCGGGACGCCCGCCTCGGGCCCCCACCGCTGGCCGAACGCGTACACCCGGGCCGCGGGATCGGCCGCCGCCCGGCTCACGTAATGCGCCAGCTTGTCGGCCAGGTCGTTGTCCGGGCCGGGCGCGGTCGCCGGCAGCACGCGCATGGCCTGCCGGTCGAACAGGTTCCCCCGGATGAAATCAAGCGCCACTCCCCCGGCCTGGCTCGGCACGGCGGTAAAGCCATCGGGCAGACCCGGCAGCGCCTGCAGCAGCGGGTGCGAAAACGACTCGTCCGCCACGAACAGCAGCTCCGGAGGCGACTCCTGGGACAGCACGTTGACCGCCACCCGGAAATCAGTGTCCCCGCCACGGACCCTGATCTGGAAGTGCGGGCTATCAGCCCCGCCCTCAGCCCGGCTATCCACCACCTGGCCAGCCAGCACCCCGTAACCATGCAGCGCCATCGCAGCCTCCCACCCGGCTCACAGCATCCCCATGGACGGAGGCTCCGCCGCCGTCCCTGATACAGATCCGGCTTTTACCGGACCAGAACCCAGGTTTACCTGAAGTCGCGGCTGCGGGCGGCGGCGACCACGCGGAGGCGCTCCAGGCGGGTGGCGACCAGGCTGACCGCGCCGTCCAGGCTCTCTACCCGGCCGTGCACGAGAAGCGCGCTGGCGTCCACGCCGATCCGCCGGTACCGGGCCCACACCCCCGGCGGGCAGATGACGTTGGCCATCCCGGTCTCGTCCTCCAGGCTGAGGAACACCACCCCGCGGGCGGTGCCCGGCTGCTGCCGGTGCGTCACCAGCCCGCCCACCGCGACGGCGGCCCCGCCCGCCGCCGCGGCCATCGCCGACGTGGTCAGCACGCCGCGGCCGGACAGCAGGTCCCTGATGTGCGCCACCGGGTGCGTGCCGTACGTCCCGGTGGCCCACAGATCCGCGAACGTCTCCTCGGCCGCGGTCATCGGCGGCAGCGCCGGGGCGTCCAGGCCGGGCGTCGTGCCGGGCAGCTGACCGGGCCGGATGGACGCCGCCGCGCCTGCCGCCCAGAGCGCCTCGCGGCGGCCGACGCCGAAGCAGCCGAATGCGCCCGCGGTGGCCAGTGCCTCCATCGCCGGGACCGGCAGCGACGTGCGGCGGGCGAAGTCCGCCAGGTCCGCGTACGGCTGGCCGGCCTCGATGGCGGCGGCGGGGGCGTCGCCGAGGTTGCGCACGCTGGACAGGCCGGGCCTGATCGCCGGCTGGCCAGGGACTGGTACGCCGCCGCAGGGGGCCGGGGCGGGACTGCTGCGGCCGGCCCCGCCCCGCCCCGGGAGCCGTCCTGGCGGGGCGGAGTGGCCCGGGGGCAGCCATGCGTAATCCGTCGGGACGGGGGTTAGCTGGAGGGTGGCCAGCGCGGCGCTGGCGTTGACGTCGACGCCGGTCACCGTGACCCCGTGCCGCCGGGCGTCGCTGAGGAGCGTGGCCGGCGAGTAGAAGCCCATCGGCTGGTTGCGCAGCAGCGCGGCGGTGAACGCGGCCGGGTAGTAGCACTTCAGCCAGGCGCTGGCGTAGACCAGGTAGGCGAAGCTGATCGCGTGCGACTCGGGGAAGCCGTAGCTGGAGAACGCGAGGATCTTCGTGTAGATGTCCTGCGCCACGGCCCGGGGGATGCCCCGCTCCGCCATCCCGCCCAGCAGCCGGTGGCGGAGCTCCTCGATCCGCTCCGGGGCGCGCTTGCTGCTCATCGCCTGGCGGAGGCGGTCCGCCTCGGCCGGGCTGAACCCGGCGCAGTCGATCGCGACCTGCATCATCTGCTCCTGGAACAGCGGCACGCCGAGGGTCTTGGCCAGCGCCCGGCGCATGGACGGGTGCGGCAGATCGGGCGGCTCGTCGCCGTGCCGGCGGCGCATGTAGGGGTGCACCGAGCCGCCCTGGATCGGGCCCGGCCGGATCAGCGCCACCTCGATGACCAGGTCGTAGAACCGTTCCGGGCGGAGCCGCGGCAGGGTGGCCATCTGCGCCCGCGACTCGACCTGGAAGACCCCGACGGTGTCGGCGGCCTGGAGCATCGCGTAGACGCCCGCGTCCTCCTGCGGGATCGACTCCAGGGTCCAGCGGACGCCGTGCGCGTGCTCGATCAGCCCGAAGCAGTCCCGCAGGGCGGCCAGCATGCCCAGGCCGAGCAGGTCGAACTTGACCAGGCCCGCGTAGGCGCAGTCGTCCTTGTCCCACTGCAGGACGGTGCGGCCCGGCATCCGGGCCCATTCCACCGGGCACACCTCACCCACCGGGCGGTCGCAGATCACCATGCCGCCGGAATGGATGCCCAGGTGGCGGGGCAGCTGCTGGAGCTGGCCGGCCAGCTCGATCACGTCCGGCGGGATACCGGCGTCGGGCGGGACCGGCTGGCCGGGGGCGTACTCCCGGGGTCCGACCTGCCGTGACCAGTGATCGAGCTGCGCCGGGGGGTAGCCGAGGGCGCGGCCCGCGTCGCGCAGCGCCATCCGCGGCCGGTAGGAGATGACGTTGGCGACCTGGGCGGCGCGATCCCGGCCGTACGTGGCGTAGACGTACTGGATGACCGCCTCGCGGCGGTTGTGCTCGATGTCCAGGTCGATGTCGGGCGGCCCGTCGCGGCCCGCGGACAGGAACCGCTCGAACAGCAGGCCGTGCCGTACCGGGTCCACGCTGGTGATCCCGATCGCGTAGCAGACCGCGGAGTTGGCCGCCGAGCCGCGGCCCTGGCACAGGATGCCGGACTCCTCGCAGAACCGGACGATGTCGTAGACGATGAGGAAGTAGCCGGGGAACTCGAGCTCCTCGATGACCGCCAGCTCCCGGTCGATCTGCGCGTAGGCACCGTCGACGCGTTCGGCGTGCCGCGGGCCGTACCGGGCCGGGGCGCGGCGCTCGACCAGGTCGCGGAGCAGCCGGGCCTCGCTGCTGCCGTCGGGGACGGGGAAATCGGGGAGGGCGGGCGCGACGACCGTGAAGTCCCAGGCGCAGTCGCGGGCCAGCGCGACGGTCCGCTGCTGAACGCCCGGGTAGCGGTTCAGGCGGGCGGCCATCTCGGCGCCGGATCTGATAAAGGCGCCGCCGGATGCGGCCAGCCAGCCGTCCATCTCGGCGAGGCTGCGGCGGGCCCTTATCGCGGCCAGGGCCTGGGCGAGCCGGGCCTGGGACGGGCTGGCGTAGTGCACGTTGCCGCTGGCGACGACGGGCAGGCCGGTGGCGGCGGCGAGCTCGAACAGCGCGTCGTTGCGCTCGTCGTCGGCGGGCTCGTCGTGGCTGATCAGCTCGACGTAGACGTTCCCGCGGCCGAACATCCGGGTCAGCAGGCGGAGCTCGCGAGCCGCGGCGCGCAGGGCGGTGGCACTGCTGAGATGGGCCAGGCCGGGGCCGTAGGCGGTGAAATTTACGGGATACGGCAGCGGGGGCGCGGGCCGGGCGGCCGGACCGGCAGCGGCCAGGGCGGCCGGGACCGAGCCCTTGCGGCAGCCGGTCAGGATGGCCCAGTGGCCGTCGTGCGCGCCGGCCAGGCGGTCGAGGCTGTAGACGGGGCGGCCCTTTTCCTGGCCGGCCAGCTGGGCCTCGCTGATGACCTGGCACAGCCGCCGGTAGCCTTCCGGGTCGCGGGCCAGGACAAGGAGGTGGCGGCCGGCCGGGTCGGGTATGCCGCCCTGCCCGCTGGGCAGGTCAAGGCTGAGCTCGGCGCCGAATACGGTGCCTAGCTTGGTGCCGGTGGCGGCCTTCTGGCGGGCGGCGGCCTGGGCGAACTGCGGCACACCGTACATGCCGTCGTGGTCGGTGAGGGCGAGGGCGACCAGGCCGCGTTCGGCGGCCTCGGCGACCAGGTCAGCGGGGCTGGACGCACCGTCAAGGAAGCTGTAGGACGAGTGGCAGTGCAGTTCGGCCCACTCGGGGCCGCCGGCTTCCGGGCGGCGGGCCGGCGGCGGGGCGGGCGCAGGCGGCGGTTCCTGGTTCGGGTGCGGCTCCCCCGGCCATCCTTCGGGGGGCGGCGGCCCTTCGTCGCCGGGTCCGCGCCAGGACAGCCGCCGTTCCAGTTCCCGCCACGGGATTGGCGGGTTATCCCATCCCATCGGCCACGCTGCCTTCCCCCGTTGCTGATCCCCCGGCCCCGTCCCGGTCCCGGTCAGGCGGGCAGTAAGTCGTAGCAGGCTTCGAGCGTCCACTGGCCGCCCTGGACCGCGGCCAGCCAGGCGGTTCCGTCCTCGGTCACCAGCTGGAACCGGGCGCGGCGGCGGGCGGCGATCGCGGCCCACCAGCGTTCGGTCACCGGCCAGGGCCCGGCCCAGGCGGTGACCGCGAGCCACGGGCCGCCGTTCGCGGACAGCCAGGCGGGCGGGGCGGAGATCGCTGCGCGGCCGGTGACCTCGACCGGCACGGCGGCTTCGCCGGTCACCTGGGCGGGCAGCGGCGGGTCGTACACCGTAGCCGGGGCGGGCGGCGGGATATGACCAGGCCACGGACGGCCGGCCGGGAGGGCCGGGGTCGCGGCGTCACCGAACGGGATCAGGGTGACCTGCTCGGCCGGGTCGCGGCCGCCGGCCAGGAGGGGCCGGGTGACGGCGCTTGAGCCCAGCATGGCCTGCACCCGGGTGGCGGCCCGGGCGACCCGGGTGCTGATAACGGTCTCGCCCCACAGCGCCAGTTGCCGTCCGGTGTCGCGGACCAGCTGGTCGGGAACCAGCCGCAACCGCACGATTCCGCCCACCACGGGCCCGCCCCCGGGCCCGTCCGCGGGCCCGTCCGGCACGCCGGACGGGCGGCGGGCGGCGGGCGGGGTGGTTCGCCAGGTGTCGAGTTGCCAGCGGACGCGCTCGGCTACGGCTAGCCCGGAGAGCAGGCCGTCGTGCCGCCACAGGCGGATGTTTTCCCGGCCGTCGGCGAAGGTGACCTCGACGCGGAGCCGGACGCAGGTCAGGCCGCGGGCGGCGAGCCCGGTGTGCAATTCCTCGGCGAGCGCTTTCGCGGCGAACACCACCGGCTCAGAAAGCCCGGCGGGCGGCTCGAACTCCCGGCCGGCGGACAGGTCGGCTTGCGGCGGGCGGGGTATCAGCGGACGCGGGTCCAGGCCGCGGGCCAGCCGGTGCGCCTGCGCCCCGGCGGCGCCGAACCGGCTGGCCGCCTCGGCGGCCGGCAGCCGGGCGAAGTCGCCCAGCGTCCAGATCCCCAGCCGCGGCAGCAAGCTGCTGAGCTCAGGGACCTCCAGCACGCTGACCGGGTACGTGGCCAGGAACGCGGGCGTCCCCCCCGGCGGCACGATCATCCCCGCCGGGCTGGGCTGAGCCATCTCCGGCGAGGCAGCCCGGACCCCCGTTCCCCGGGAGGAGGCCGCTCCCTGCGGGTCAGCCCGGACCGTCGCCCGCTGAGTAACAACGTGGGTGGCTGTTGCTAGCGGGGCTGGTGGGTGCGGTTCAGGGAAGGCGGGCTGCTGGGCTGGGGCTGGTGGGGCAGCCTGGGCGGCTAGCTGGGCGGCGAACAGGCCGTCGGCGACGCCGGACCGGCAGGTGAGGCCCAGGGCGCTGATCGCGCTGGTGATCTTGGTGAGGAGGGCCTGCTCGCCGCCGAAGTAGCGGGCGGGGGCGGGGGCGCTGATCGCGCACCGGCCGGGGGCGATCACCTCGACTAGCGGGCTGAAATCTTCGATGGCGGCCACGACCTGGGCGAATACTGGGTCGACGGGCAGTTCTCCGGTGGCTGGCCGCGGCCCGGGCGCGGGGGGCGGCCCGGCTATGGGCGGCGGGGCTTCGGGGGCCGCGTGGCCGGCGAGCAGGTCGGGGCAGCAGATAACGAGGATGCGGCCTGGCGTGCGATGGGCCAGGCTCATCCGGCGCTCCTCCCCCGCCAGAGCGGGGCCTCCGCGGGCTCACCGGGGTTCCCTGAGGAGGTGGCCGCCCACCCGGAGCCCGCCACCGGGCCGCTGGCCGCCGAGCCGGTCACAGAGCCGCTGCTGGCTACGGCGGCGACGGAACCGTCGGGGCCGGGGAGCCAGAGCCACCGGGCCCGCGGGCGGCCGGCGGCGCCGCGGCCGTCCACGACGACCTGGGCCCGGCGGGCCCGGAGCCGGCCGTGGCCGGCCCCGATCCCCGCCCATTCCTGGCTGGTCACGGTGAGCCTGCGGTGCGCACCGTCCCAGTCCCCGGCGATCACCAGCACGCCGCCGTACCGCCGGGCCACTGATTCCAGCTTGCGCCGCAGGGCGGCAGACGGCCGGGACGGCGGGCGGAGGACGATCAGGTCGCAGCCGTCGAGCAGGGTGGCAACCACGTGCGGCCAGCGGGAGCCGGGGTCGGGCACGAGCAGCAGCCGGTCCGGGTCGAGGCCGGCCCCGGCGGCCGCGGCCACGCCGAGGGCGGGCAGTCCGGCGACCGCGCACCAGGCGCCCGCGCCGGACGCGGCCGCCGCAAGGGCCAGGCAGAGCAGGCCCCACGCCCCGGTCGCGATCACCGACCCGCGCGGCAGCCCGGCGGGCAGCAGCCCGGTCAGCGCGGGCAGCACCGGCAGGGCCCCCGGGCCGGTCAGGTCACCCGGGACTCCCTGGACCCCGGAAAGCGCCGTGACCTGCGGAATCTCTGCCCTCATGAGGAGACACTATCGAATCTGTATTCGAATATGTCAAGGCTCTATCTGATCTTGCGAACATGTTTTCATCCGGTGGTCACCGGGCACGGGCGGCGGAAGAAGTGATCACAGCATCGGATTCCGATTGCCCGGCTTCGGGGGCCAGAGTAGAGGTACGGGTTATGAGCCCCGCAAAGAACGTAAGTTCCGCTTGGTCCCGCTCGCTCGCCGTGCGGCTCGCCGCCGCCCTGGCGGTGCTGTCCGCCGGTCTCGTGGCGGCGGCGCACTTCACCGGGGGCGCGAACCGGCCCGGCGTCGTCCACCTGACCAGCTCATCGTTGCGGCAGGGCGCTGGGCAGCCACGGAAGGACCCGGCGGCGGCGCCGGCGTTCTTCGGCACTCTGCCGCCCGGCGCGACGCTGCCCTCCTCGGCGCAGTGCGCGGCGTGGGTCCGGGCCCAGCCGTCGCCGCACGAGAGCAAGGGCGTCAACAAGCCGTACAACCAGCGGACCGGGGCGCACCTCCCGGCCGACTTCCTGGCGAATGACGCGCCGGCCGCGGACCAGAAGATCGTGCCCCGGGTCAACGGCAACTTCACCGGCAGCACCAGGGAAATCCTGCGCTGGGTGGCCTGCAAGTGGGGCATCAACCAGACCATCGTGTTCGCCCAGGCGGCAGTCGAATCCTGGTGGCGGCAGACCACCCAGGGCGATTTCGGCTCCGACACCAGCGCCTGCCCGCCCGGCCACCGGACGCTGAACAGCCAGGGCCAGTGCGCGCAGAGCTGGGGCATCCTGCAGAACCGCTACCCGTTCGAGAAGGGCGCGTTCCCGGCCGCGATCCGGTCCACCGCGATGAACGCGGACACCGCCTACGCGATCTGGCGGACCTGCTTCGACGGCTACGAAACCTGGCTGAACACCGTCCCTGAACCGCAGCGGTACGTCAAGGGCGACGCGTGGGGCTGCGTCGGCCGCTGGTTCTCCGGGCGGTGGCATGACGCCGGAGCACAGCAGTACATCGCCAAGGTCAAGCAGTACCGCCAGGAGAAGATCTGGACGACCCGCGACTTCCAGGAGCCGTAACCGCCGGCCGAACCGAACCGAATCGGCTCAGGACCCCCAGGCTGGCGGGCAGGCCAGATTAACCGAACTAAATTCGGTTTCGGGGTTTCCTCCCGGCGGCTGGCCAGGCTGGCCAGGCTGGGCACCGGGAAGGCCGGGCCTGGCCGGGAGAGGAGATCGGCGATGCGGGCACGGCGGGACCAGCGGGCGGGCCAGCGCCCGGATCGGCGGCGATCATCCTGGCCGCGGGCACGCTGGTGGCGTGCTCCACCGCGGCCGCAGCCAGCGGCGGGGCGGTCGCCGCGACCGGCGGCCCGCGGCGGCCACCAGCGGCGGGCCGGTCGCGCGTCACCGGTACCGGGCTGGTGCAGGGCAAGGTGGCCGGGACCACCGACGAGTTCCTCGGCATCCCGTACGCCGCGCCGCCGGCCGGCGCGCTGCGCTGGGCGCCGCCGCAGCCGGCCGCGCACTGGTCCGGGATCCGGCCCGCGACCTCGTTCGCGCCGCACTGCCCGCAGACCGCGTCACCGTTCGGGCTGGCCAGCACGTCCGAGGACTGCCTGTTCCTGAACGTGTTCAAGCCCGCGCGCGGCGCCGGCGAACCGGCCGGTCATGGTGTGGATCCACGGCGGCGCGCTGGTCACCGGGGAGAGCGACGACTACGACCCGGCGAAGCTGGTCCGGCACGGCGTCGTGGTGGTGACCATCAACTACCGGCTCGGCGCGCTCGGCTTCCTGGCCGACGGCGCGCTGGCCGCACGCGCCGGCGGGCCCGGCGGGCAACTACGGGCTGATGGACCAGCAGGCCGCGCTGCGCTGGGTGCAGCGCAACATCGCCCGGTTCGGCGGCAACCCGCGCAACGTGACGATCTTCGGTGAGTCGGCCGGCGGGCTGAGCGTGCTGTCCCAGGTGGTCTCGCCGGCGGGCGCGCGGCCTGTTCCAGCGGGCGATCGTGGAGTCCGGCGCGTACGCGCTGACCGAGCAGCCGCTGGCCCAGGCCGAGCAGGCCGGCGCGGCGTTCGCCGCCAAGACCGGCTGCGCCAGGGCCGACCGACGCGCAGACCGCGGCCTGCCTGCGCGCCCTGCCGGTGGCCACGATCCTGGCCAGCCAGAACGCGGCCGGCTACCAGCCGGACCTCGACGGCACGGTGCTCACCCAGTCCATCGGCACCGCGCTGGCCAGCGGGCAGTTCAACCGGGTGCCGATCATCAACGGCAGCAACCACGACGAGTGGCGGCTGTTCGTGGCCCTGGACACGCTGGAAGGCCAGCCGCCGGTCACCGCCGCCAACTACGTGACCAGCATCAGCAACGAGCTCGGCCTGCCCCCCGCGGTGGCCCAGAAGGTCGCCGGCGAGTACCCGGTGAGCAGCTTCCCCAGCGCGCCCGAGGCCATGGGCGCGGCCGGCACCGACGCGGTGTTCGCCTGCCCGGCGCTGGCCGTGGACCTGGACGCGTCGAAGTTCGTGCCGGTGCACGCGTACGAGTTCAGCGACGAGAACGCGCCGGAACGGTTCCTGCCGCCGCTCGGCTTCCCGTACGGCGCGGCGCACGCGTCGGAGATCCAGTACCTGTTCGACCTCAACGGCAGCGCGATCCCCGGCACGCTGACCGCCGGATCAGCAGCGGCTGGCCGCGACCATGCGGACGTACTGGACCGGACTGGCCCGGCTGGGCACGCCGAACCTGCCGGTGGTGCCGTCCTGGCCGGCCTTCCAGCGCGGCCAGCCAGCGGATGATCTCACTGGTGCCGCCGCGGCCGCAGGTGGAGCAGGGCTTCGCGGCCGCGCACCACTGCGCGTTCTGGGCGTCGCTGGCCAGCAGCCCCGTGCATTAGGAGCCCTAGCGTCAGTAGGCCATCCAGCCGCCGTCGACCATCAGGTTCACGCCGCTGATGTAGGTGGCGTCCTCAGAGGCCAGGAAGGCCACCGCGGCGGCCACGTCGCGGGCCTCGCCGAGCCGGCCGAACGGGGTGCGGGACTGCACGTAGGCCAGGCCCTCCGCGGTCTTGCTGAGATCCCCGGCCGCGCCGGTGACGATCTTGCCGGGGGCCACCGCGTTGCAGATGATGCCGTCCCGGCCGTGCTCGACCGCCAGCTGGCGGGTGAGCTGGACCAGGCCGCCCTTGCTGACCGCGTAGGCGAAGTTGCCCGGCGAGGCGACCATGCCGTGCTGCGAGGTGATGTTCACGATCCGGCCGCGGGTCTCGCCGGCCAGCGGCTGGGCCAGCATCTGCCGGATCGCGGCCTGGCAGAGCAGGAACGGCCCGCGCAGGTTCACCGCAATGATCGCGTCGAAGTCGGCCTCGGTCGTGTCGAGCATCGGCTTCGAATGGGGCGCGGCCAGGGCGGCGTTGTTCACCAGCACGTCCAGCCGGCCGGTCCGGGCGGCGGCCTGCTCGACCAGCCGCGCGCAGTCCGCCGCGCTGGCCACGTCGGCCAGCGTGAACTCGGCGTCGCCGCCCGCGGCGGCGATGATCTCGTCGGTCGGGTCGCCGCCCGCCACCGGGTCCCGCCGTACGTCGGCGAGCAGCACGTAGTACCCGTCCGCGGCGAGCCGGACGGCAATGGCCCGCCCAATCCCGGACGACGACCCGGTGACGATTACGGAACGTGACATAATGGCTACTCTTTTCTGCATCGGTAAGCTGACGACCATGGGCGTCGCGTTTGTGGCACATTGCCTGCTGAACCAGAACGCTAAGACCGACGGTGGCGCGCGGTGCCCGGGGGTGTACTCCCCCGCCGTCGCGGTCCTGCGGGACGCGGGCTGGCGCATCGAGCAGATGCCCTGCCCGGAGCTGGCGTTCACCGGGCTGAACCGGTTCTGGGCGGTCCGCGAGCAGTATGACACCCCAGCTCACCGGCGGCACTGCCAGCGCCTGGCCCAGAATGTGGCCGACATGATCGAGGTGCACGTGGCCCGGGGCGAGGACATCGTGCTGATCGGCATCGAGGGCAGCCCGTCCATGGGCGTGTGCATCACCAGCTCGGACCCGTCCCGCGGGGGCCGGCCCACGTGGCCGGACGGCGCCCCCGAGCTGACCAGCGGCGAGGGCATCTTCATCGAGGAGCTGCGCCGGGAACTGGAGCGGCGCGGCCTGGGCTTTCCCCGGGTGGCCGGGTGCACGCACCCGCTGGCCAGCCACGACCCGCTGGCCGAGCTGGCCGGCCTGACCCGGGTGCTGCACGAGGGCCGCCTGCCCGCCCAGCCCGGCCCGCCGGACGCGGAGCGGTAATGGACGGCGACGCACGCGGGTTCCGGGTGGCGCTCACCGCTGACGGCTACGTGAACCCGGCGCCTGGCGGGTTCGACGGGCTGGCCGTGCTGGACGCAGCGGGCTGGGGTGTGATGCAGCTCCCGGCCCCGGACTACCCGGCCGCGACCCGGGCCCGGATCCTGACCGATCTGGCTGAGCAGGTGCTGGAGTTCGCCCGGCACGGCTATTCGATCGTGCTGGTCGGCGAGGACGCCGCGGCGGACGAGGCACTGGCCGCGGCCGGCGTCCCGGCCCCGCCCCGCGCCAGCCCGCAGAACGCGGATGAACTGCGCGCGTTCCTGGCCGCGGCGCCGGCCCCGGACGGCATCGGCCCGGACGCGGCGGCTGCCGCGTCCGGGCCGGGACGCTGATCGTCAGCTAGCTGCCTAGAGCTGGCCGCCGATCAGCGGCAGGCCGGTGACGCCGGTGGGGACCACCCACAGCGAGCCAGTCCGCTGGGAGGCCTCGATGTCGGCCACCTGGGTCGCCGTCACGTAGAGGTCGGTGCCGGAGAACAGGCAGTTGGTGGCGTGCTCGCCGAGGTCGATCTCCTCCAGCACCTCGCCGTCCGGCGACACCACGGTGACCCCGCCGGAGATCGTGGTGCAGACGAAGAACCGGCCGTCGGCGGCGATGGCCATGCCGTCCGGCACGTGGTTGTCGGACAGCTGGCAGAACGTGACCGGCTCGCCGTTGTCCATCCGCATGATCCGGTGCGCGGCCGACTCGGTCCAGTACAGCCGGTGCTGGGCGTCGAACGCGATCCCGTTCGGGTACACGTCCGGCAGCTCGGCCAGCATCTCGCCCTTGCCGTGCGGGTCGATCGCGAACAGCCGGCCCGGCGCCCGGACGTCGAACCGGAAGTCCTGCTCGACCCCGGACTCGGTGAAGTAGAGCCGGCCGTCCGGCCCGAACGCCAGGTCGTTCGGGCCGTACAGCTGGTAGCCGTCGACCTCGGAGAACAGCAGCTCGACCGACCCGTCGGGGTTGATCCGCTGGATCCCGGACACCGCGCTGGTGTCACCGCTGCCCGGCACGTTGCCGCCCTGGGTGACGTAGACCGCGCCGTCCGTGCCGAGGATCGCGCCCCACGGCGAGCCGCCGGTCGTGGCGAACACCGAAACCCTGGTGCCGTCCCAGACCAGCATCTCGCCGGTGTTGCCGTCGCAGAACACGATCCGGCCGTCGCCCATGTCGACGGGCCCCTCGGGGAAGCCCAGACCGGACGCGAGCTGCCTGCCCTGCACTGCTGTCTCCGTTTCTGCTCAGCCCGTGTTCAGGAAATTCATGAAAACCGTTCAGGAAATCCTGCGGGAATAAGCGGTTTACGCGAAGTAGAAGTCCTCGAAGTTGAAGTCATCAAGCGGCTGGCCCACCCGCGCCGGGGTGTAGCCCGCGAGCTTGGTGCTGTACGCGTCGAGCGCACTGATGAACGCCGGGATGATGTAGCCGCCGTTGTTGTAGTCGAACTGCATCATTTCCTGAACGTACTTCTTCTGCTGGTCCGGGTCGGCGGTCTTGTTCGCCGACTTGTACAGGCTGTTCAGGGTCGGGTTGTTGGTGTGCGTCTCGTTGAACGGGGAGTGCGGCTGCATGGACTGGGCGGACTGCGCCAGGTACGGCGAGTAGTTCCAGAAGTCCTGGGAGAACGGCCACTGCAGGTACTGCTTGCCGAAGAACACGCTCGGCGACACGTTGTTGACCTTGATGGTGACGCCGGCTGCCTTGGCCTGCTCGGCCAGCACGGTGGCCATGGCCACGGTTCCGGTCGCGACCGGGGAGGTGGTCAGCGTGACCTGCAGGTCGCTCTTGCCGGCACTCTTGAGCAGGGACTTGGCCTGCGGGATGTCCGCCTGACGGGTGAAGCCCGGGTAGTTCGGGTCGAACGGGGAGAACACGTCGGCGCCGACGGTGGCGAACCCGTTCAGGGCGGATTCGATGAGCTGCTGGCGGTCCACGAGCAGCCGCAGCGCCTGGCGGACCTTGACGTCGTTGAACGGCGCGAGGTCGACCCGCATGGTGAACGGCGTGATCGCCCCGGTCTTGGAGACCACGGTCTTGACCGAGGGGTTGCCGGCCAGGGCCGCGATCTGCGGTCCCTCGATGCCGCCCGCGGCGTCGATCGCGCCGGTGGTCAGCGCGTTCTGCATCGAGCTGCTGTCGCTGAAGTCGATGATCGTGAGCTTGTCCAGGTACGGCTTGCCGGCGTGGAAGTAGTGCTCGTTCCGCGACATGACGCTCTGCTGGCCCGGGGTGAAGCTGTCCAGCTTGAACGGACCGGTGCCGTTCGCCTTGCCCTTGTTGGCCTTGGCCCCCGGGTCGAAGCCCTCGGGGATGATGTACAGGTAGTACCAGTACGCCAGCTGGTCGACGAAGCTGCCGTAGGGCGAGTGGAACTTCACCCGGACCGTGAGCTTGCCGTCCGCCTTCAGGTTGTTCACGTCCATCGGGCCCAGTGAGTTCGCGCCAGAGGTCGGCGTGTTGATGATCCGCTTGAACGTGTAGATGACGTCGTCGGCGGTCAGCGGCTTGCCATCGTGGAAGGTCACGCCGTCGCGCAGCTTGATGACCCAGTCGGTGGTGTCCTTGCCGTTGGCCGGCACGATGCCGTGGTCCTCGGCCAGCACGTACTCGCCCTGGGCGTTGGGGTCAAGCTGGTAGAGGGGGTTGTACAGAGAGTGCGCCCGGGCGGTGTCCAGGTAGGTCAGGCCCGAGTGCGGGTCCAGGGTGTCGGTGCCGGACCCGCCGGTCATGCCCACCGACATCGAACCGCCGCGCTTCGGCGTGCCCGTGCCCGTGCTCGCCGCCGAGCTGGACGAAGGGCTGGCCGCGCTGCCCCCGCCCGAGGAACCGCCGCACGCGGCCAGCAGGCCCCCCGCGCCCGCAACCGCGCCAGCCGCCGCAACCCCGCCCAGGAACTGGCGCCTGCCAAGCGCATCGAGCAAGGGCCTCTGACGCTCATCCGATCGACCCACGGGGGGTTACCTCCTCTGACGCGGCGCACAAAACGCGCCGGTTGTTAAATTTCCGGGAAGTTACACTACTGCTCAGTCCCGTGCATGGAGTATGTCGAACGTCGCGCTGAGCACGAGACGAGTCATATGTGATTTGACGGGTTATATTCTCACAGCGCGTGAGGAGCCTGCCACAACAACCCCGTAGTTGCATACAGTCTTTATAGGATGGCAACCCGGACCGTCCCCCCCGCCAGCAATGCCTGCTCGGCGGCGGTAGCCACGGCCAGCGTGCGCACCGCGTCGGCCGGAGTGCAGAACACCTGCCCGGGCTGCCCGGCCCGGGCCGCATCCAGGAACCGCCCGATGGACCGCTCGAACGGGACCTGCTGGCCTTCGGCGGTGACCGAAACGCCGCCGACGGTGCCGGTCATCCGGCCGTTCCCGGCCAGGTCCAGGCTGACCAGCGCGTCCGCCGCGACGGCCTGCACGCCGTAGCTCCCGGGCACCGAGTCCGCGGTCCAGGCGATCACGATCGTCCCGGTCGCGCCGCTGGCGAAGTGCAGCAGCACGGTGACCGCGTCGTCGATGTCGCCTTCGTCCCCGCCGGGCCGCGGCGCCATCCGCACCGTGCCCGCGGCGGCCTGCACCGCCACGACCTCACCGGCGATCGCCCGGGCCAGGTCAATGTGATGGCTGCCGCGCTCGAGAAGGTTGCCGCCGCCCGCGGCGCGGTCCAGGAACCAGGGCCGGGACTGGGTGCCGCCGATGCTGTGGGCGGCCAGCAGGCCGATCGGGTGGCCGTCCAGCGCGGACCGGAGGCTGTCCAGCACCTCGGTGGCGTGCCACTGGTAGCCGACCGCGCACACGGTCTGGTTGCGCTCGGTGGCGGCCGCGATGGCCTGGGCGTCGTCCAGCGTCCGGGCGACGGGCTTCTCCAGGTAGATGGCCAGCCCGCGGTTGGCCGCGGCGATCGCCGGGCCCGCGTGCGCGCGCGGCGGGGTGCACACCCAGACCGCGTCCAGGACAGTGGCGTCGATCATCGCGGACCAGTCGCCGAACACGGCCGCGGCCGACGGGCCGGCCAGCGCGGCGGCCCGGGCGGTGTCGGTATCGCACACCGCGGCGATGATCACGTCGTCCCGCGCGGACAGCACTGCGGCGTGCGAGCCGGCGATCCAGCCCGCCCCGACGATGCCCACCCGCAGCACCCTGTCCCCGCGTTCCGCGCTCACGGCTGGCTGCTCACCTGCCCGCGGTCCGGCTCCGTGCCGATGCCCACTCGGTGTGGTGCGCCAGCCACCAGCGGGCGATGTCGGCCCGCCGCATCAGCTTCACGTCCGGCCGGGACTGCACGTACTGGACGAAGTCCCTGACCGCCGAGGCGCGGCTGGCCTGGCCGCTCCACCGCTCGTGCAGCCCGACGGTCATCATCCGCGCGCCGTCACCGGCGGCCGCCTCGTCGCACAGGTAGTCCACGCCGAGCCGCAGGTGCTCGAAGAAGTCGTGCGGGGTGGCGTAGGTCGGGCTGAGCAGGTAGCGGACGTCGTTGTAGACCTTGGAGTACGGCACGACCAGGAAGGATGCGCCCTGCCCACCCTGGCGGGCAGGCATGTCCACGAAGTAGGGCAGCTCGTCGTTGGAGGCGTCGGAGTCGTACAGGAAGCCGCCCTCGGCGACGATCAGCTCGCGGGTACGGACGCTCGGGAACGACCGGCAGTACCAGCCGGCCGGGTGCTCGCCGGTCAGCTCGGTCAGCACGGCCACCCCGCGGTGCAGGTCCTCGCGCTCCTCTTCCAGCGTCATCTCGGAGTTCTCGGCCCACCGGTAGCCGTGCCCGAGCACGTCGTGCCCGGCCTCGGTGATCCACTCGGCGACCTCGGGGTTGCGCTCGAGGCCGCGGGCGCAGGCGCCGATCGTGACCGGGGCGCCGAGACGGTCGAAGAGCCGGGCCAGCCGCCACACCCCGGCCCGGCTGCCGAACTCGAAGTGCGTCTCGGTGCCCAGGTCCCGGACGTGCGGGCCGATCTGGTAGGAGTACTCGCCCCAGCTGTCGTTGCGGCCGTCGCCGTCCAGCAGTGAGTACTCTGCGCCGGACTCGTAGTTGAGCACGATATTGACGACCAGGCTGGCGCCGTCGGGCCAGCGCACCTGGGGGATATACCGGCCGTAGCCGCGGAAATCACGGACCGGGCCCGCGCGAAAGACGTCGTGTCCGGTCATCCACCCCTCGCCCAGGCCGCCATGACGGTCAGCCGCGCCCGGCGAGCACGGCGAACCTCGGTTCTTACCTTTGGCCCCAGCTTGCTCATTAGTTTGAACTGCAGTTCAGAATAAGATTACGGACGTCGATGATCAAGGTGTGCGCGGGGAAGGAACACGGCTGCATGCGGACCGAAACGCACCATAGCGCGAAAAGCACCGGTGCTGCCGGGCTGACAGCCCAGTGGGCCAGGGAAAACCCGCGTTCGGCCGCGCTGGCCGCCCGGGCCGCGGCGCTGCTGCCCGGCGGGGTCACCCACGACGTGCGGCTGGCCGATCCGTTCCCGGTGGCGGTGGCCCGCGCGGCCGGGGCCCGCAAGACCGACCTCGACGGCCACGAGCTGATCTGCTACGTGATGGGGCACGGCGCGCTGCTGCTCGGGCACAGCCACCCGGCGGTCGTCGCCGCGGTACGCGAGCAGGCCGGGCTGGCCTTCCACCCGGGCGCCTGCCACGAGCTGGAAAGCGACTGGGCCGAGGCGGTGACCCGGCTGGTCCCGTCCGCCGAGCGGGTCCGCTTCACCTCCAGCGGCACCGAGGCCTCGCTGCTGGCGCTGCGGCTGGCCCGCGCCTCCACCGGCCGGCCCGCGATCGTCCGGCTGGCCGGCCACTTCCACGGCTGGCACGACCAGGTGGCGACGGGTGCTGACGCGCCGTTCGACCAGCCGGACACGGCGGGCCTGCCGGACGCCATCGGCGCGGCGGTGCGCACGATCCCGGCCGGCCAGGATGCGCTGGCCGCGGCGCTCGCCCCGGGTGACGTGGCCGCGGTGATCATGGAGCCGTCCGGCGCGGCGTGGGCCACCGTCCCGCTGCCGGACGGATTCCTGGCGGCCGCCCGGCGGCTCACCGCAGAGACCGGGACGCTGCTGGTCTTCGACGAGGTCGTGTCCGGGTTCCGCTGGTCGCCGGGCGGCGTGCAGGCGGTGGCCGGGGTCCGGCCCGACCTCACCGTGCTGGGCAAGATCCTGGCCGGCGGGATGCCCGGCGGCGCGGTCGCCGGCCGGGCCGCGGTGATGGACCTGGCCGGCGGGCCCGCCGCGGGCCCGCGCCGGGTCAGCCACCCGGGCACGCACAACGCGCACCCGCTGTCCGCCGCGGCCGGGCTGGCCACCCTGGGCCTGGCCTCCTCCGGGGACGTGCAGGACGCCGCGGCGCGGCTGGCCGCGACGGCCCGGGAGGAGCTGACCGGCGGTGTTCCGCCGCCGCGGCGTGCCCGGCCGGGCCTACGGCGAGAGCTCCACCTTCCACTTGCTGTTCGGCGAGCACGGCCCGGACGAGCTGGACCTGACCGCGCTGAAGGCCGGGCTGCCGCCGCGGCTGAACGCGGCCCTGCACTGCGGCATGCTGCTGGAGGGCGTGCACCTGTTCCACGGCTCCGGCTTCCTGTCCGCCGCGCACACCGAGCGCGACGTGGCGCAGACCGTGACCGCGCTGGACCGGACCCTGGCCCGGCTGCAGGCGGAGGGGCTGCTCACCGAGGGCCGGCCGGGCCCGTGACACCGGCGTGAGCCAGCTGGTCATCGCGGGCGGGCGGATCTTCGACCCGGGCCAGGGCCTGGATCTGACCGGGGACATCACCGTCACCGACGGGGTCATCACCGGGATCGGCGCGGCCGCGGCCGGGCCGGGCGCGGAGGTTGCGGACGCGGCCGGCCTGCTGGTCACGCCGGGCTGGGTGGACCTGCACACGCACCTGTACGAGGGCGTCTCGCACTACGGGATCGACCCGGACACCTACTGCCTGCGCCGCGGGGTGACCACCGCGGTGGACGCGGGCTCGGCCGGGGCGCAGACGTTCCCCGGGTTCCGCCGGTACGTGATCGAGCGGTCCGCCACCCGGGTGCTGGCCTTCCTGAACATCGCGGTGGAGGGGATGATCTCCGCGCTGGTCGGCGAGCTGGAGGACATCCGCTGGGCGTCGCCCGAGCAGGCCATCGCCCGGGCCAGGGAGCACCCGGACCTGATCGTGGGGATCAAGGTCAGGCTCGGCTACCAGATGGTCGGCCAGGACCCGGCGCCCGCCCTGCGGCTGGCCCGCGAGGCTGCCGACGCGCTGGGCCTGCCGCTGATGGTGCACGTCATCGACATGCGCCCGCCGATCGCCTGGCTGCTGCCGCACCTGCACCGCGGGGACGTGATCACGCACTGCTACCACGGCAACGAGGGCGGCATCCTGGACCCGGACGGCCGGGTGCTCCCCGAGGTCCGCCGGGCCCGGGAGCGCGGGGTGCGGTTCGACATCGGGCACGGCATCGGCAGCTTCGCCTACCGGGTGGCCCGGCCGGCCATCGCCCAGGGCTTCCCGCCGGACACGGTGTCCAGCGACCTGCACGCGCATAACGTGCACGGGCCGGCCTACGACCAGGCCACCACGCTGTCCAAGCTGATGCACGCGGGAATGAGCCTGGCCGAGGTGATCACCGCGACCACGGCCACGCCGGCCGCGGCGGCCCGCCGCGAGGGACTGGCCGGCGCGCTGGCGGTGGGCCGCCCGGCCGACCTGACCGTGGCCGAACTGCGGACCGGGGCCTGGTCACTGCCGGACGCGGCCGGGGCGGCCGAGGTCGCGGAGCAGCTGATCGTGCCCCGGCTGGCGGTGCGGGCCGGCCAGGTCAGCCCGGTCAGCTCGCCGGTGCCCGGCCTGCTCGCCACGGGCGCCGCCCGGTGAGCGCAGGCACCCGGGCGCGGGCTGGCGGCGGCGGGCCGGTCCGCGTGGTCACCGGCGGGACCGTGGTCACGCCGGACGGCGAGATCGCAGGCCGACGTGCTGATCAGCGACGGGAGGATCACCGCGCTCGTCCCGCCGGGCGAGGCGGCCGGCCCCGGCGCGGGCCGGACGGTGGACGCGGCCGGCTGCTACGTGCTGCCCGGCGGCGTCGACCCGCACTGCCACCTGATGCCGGACATCCCCCGGGCCACCGCGGCGGCGGCCCGCGGCGGCACCACCACCGTGCTGTCCTTCACCAGCCCCGGCGACGGCGAAGGCGACCTGGCCGCGATGCTGCGCAGCCGGGCCGAGGTGGAGGCGGCCCGGCCCGTCACCGACACCGGGCTGCACGCGATGATCTACTCGCCGGACCGGACCCCGGTCACCGACCTGCCGGCGATCCGCGCGGCCGGCGCCGGCGCCATCAAGATCTTCATGGCCTACCCGGAGCTGGGCATCATGTGCTCGGTCCAGCGGCTGCACGAGCTGATGGCCGGCGCCCGGCAGGCAGGCCTGATGACCTCGGTGCACTGCGAGAACGGCCCGCTGATCGAGTCGCTGACCGAGGCGGCCGTCCGGGCCGGGCGGCGCGGGGCCGGGGTGTTCGCCGCCACCCGCCCGCCGGAGGTCGAGGAAGAATCCGCGTCCGCGGCACTGACCGCGGCTGCGCTGGCGGGCGCGCCCTGCTACCTGGTCCACCTGTCGACCGCGGGCGCGCTGGACCAGATCCGGCTGGCCAGGGCCCGGGCGGGGACCGGGCACCGGCCCCAGCCACCGGTGTTCGCCGAGGTGTGCCCGCATCACCTGCTGTTCAGCGAGTCGCGGTACGCCGGCCAGGACGCGGGCCGTTTCCTGGTCTGCCCGCCGCTGCGGCCCGCCGCGGACGTCGCCGCGCTGTGGGCCGGGCTGGCCGACGGCACGATCGACGCGGTCGGCTCGGACCACTGCCAGCACCGCTCCCAGGTGCAGGACGACATCGTGCCGGCCGGCCAGACCTACCGCTACGGCCTGGCCGGGATCGGCGCCCGGCTGCCGCTGCTGCTGGCCGAGGGCCGGGCCCGCGGGCTGTCCATGACCCGGCTGGCGGAGCTGGCCGCGGCCGGCCCGGCCCGCGCGTTCGGCCACTACCCGCGCAAGGGCGCGGTGCGGCCGGGCTCGGACGCGGACCTGACCGTGTGGGACCCGGCCGGGCAGACCGTGCTCGGCGCGGACGGGTTCGGCGACGGCACCGGGGACAGCGTGTACGCGGGCCGCACGGTCCGCGGCCGGATCACCACCGTGCTGCTCCGCGGCCGGGTCATCGTGGACGGCGGCGAGCTGGCGGGCGGCCCGGCCGGCCGCTACCTTCCGGCCGGCGACCCGCCCCGCTGACCTGCCCGGCCCAGGCCGCCCGAGCCGCCTGGGCCCGCCCGGCGCTGGCCGTTCGTTGCCGCGCCCGGGATCGCCCGATACGCTACCGGTGCGCCGGTTACGCTACTCACTGTGGCGGGCCGGCTGCGGTGTACCGTGCAGAATCCGCCCAGTGGTAAGGAGAACCGACCCCGGTGACTCCCGGCTTCCCGGACGGCCGACGGCGGCCCTCCGGTCCCCGGCGGGACCGCGCGTCATGGCGGTAGCCCCCGCGCCGGTGCCGGCCGGCCAGCACGCAGCCCCGCCCCGGGCCCAGCCGGCGCCCGGCCGGGCCGGGCACCCGTTCCGCGACCTGCTGATCCGGCGGGTGGCCATCGGCATTCTCACGCTCTTCGTGATCGCGGTCCTGGTCTTCCTGGCGACCGAGGTGCTGCCGGGCAACGCGGCCCGGGCCGCGCTCGGCCGCAACGCCACCCCGGCCGCGCTGCACGCGCTCGAGCACCAGCTGGGCCTGGACCGCAGCCTGGCGTCGCAGTTCTGGAGCTGGCTGTCGGGTATCTTGTCCGGCCACCTCGGCGCCTCGCTGGCCAACGGTCAGCCGGTGTGGGCGTTCATCTGGCCCCGGCTGATCAACTCGCTGGTGCTTGTCGCCGTGACCGGGCTCATCGGCTCGGTGGTCGGGATCCTGCTCGGCGCGGCCGCCGCGCTGCGCAGGGACGGCCGGTTCGATCAGGTCAGCTCGGTGATCGCGCTGGCCGTGACGTCGCTGCCGGAGTTCGTGATCGCGATCACGCTGGTGATCCTGCTCGCCACCACGGTGGCCCACGTACTGCCGGCCATCGCGCTGATCCCGCCGGGCACCTACGCCTGGCAGGAGCCCAAACAGCTGATCCTGCCGGTCGTCACGCTGGCGCTGGTGATCATCCCGTACATCATGCGGATGACGCGGGCCGCGATGATCGAGGCGCTGGAGTCGGACTACGTGGAGATGGCCCGGCTCAAGGGCGTGCCGGAGCGGCAGGTCGTGCTGCGGCACGCGCTGCCCAACGCGATCGCGCCGATCATCCAGGTGATCGGGCTGAACTTCCTCTACCTGGCGGGCGGCATCGTCGTGGTGGAGTACGTGTTCAACTTCCCCGGCATCGGCACCGGGCTGGTCTCCGCGGTCACCGCCCGGGACATCCCGGTCATCCAGCTGATCGTGCTCATCCTGACGGGCTTCTACATCCTGATGAACATCCTCACCGACGTGATCGCGCTGGCGGCCACGCCACGGCGCCGGATCGCGAGGTAACCGTGGCCGCCGTTGTTCCCGGCCACGCCGCCGCCCCCGCCGTCCCGGCAGTCCGCACCCGGCGGCGCGAATGGCTGGCCGCGCTGGCCACCGCGGCCCGCACCCCGCGCGGCGCCATCGGGCTGGCCCTGGCCAGCCTGATCGTGGTGGTCGCGGTGATCGGCCCGTACCTGGCCCCGCACGGCATCGCCGAGATCGTCGGCCCTGACCTCGCCAAGCCCTCGGCGCACTTCCCGCTGGGCACCGACTACCTGGGCCGCGACGTGCTGTCCCGGGTGCTGGCAGGCGGCTGGGTGCTGCTGATCATGGCCGCCGCGGCGACCGCGATCGGGGTCAGCCTCGGCGCGACGGCCGGCATCTCCGCGGCCTACCTCCGCGGCGTCGCCGACGGGGCGATCATGCGCACGGTGGACGTGATCCTGGCCTTCCCGCAGCTGGTGTTCGCCCTGCTGCTGCTGTCCATCCTGGGCCCCAAGCTCTGGCTGATCACGCTGGCCGTGGGCATCACGCACGCGCCGCAGGTCGGCCGGGTGATCAGGGCGGCCACGCTGGACGTGTCCGAGCAGGATTACGTCAAGGCCGTGGAACTGCAGGGCATGCGCCCGTCCAGGGTGATGGCCAAGGAGATCCTGCCCAACCTGGTCACCCCGCTGATGGTGGAGATCGGGCTGCGGCTGACCTACTCGATCATCATCATCGCCGGGCTGGCCTTCCTCGGCTTCGGCCAGAATCCGCCCGCCGCCAGCTGGGGCGAGCTGATCAACGACAACCGGGCCTACCTCGCCGTGAACCCGTGGGCGGTGATCGCCCCGGCGGCGCTGATCGCCCTGCTGACCATCGGGGTGAACACGTACAGCGACGCGATCGCCCGGGTGGCCATCGGCGTGGACCGGCGCCCGGAGGAAGCGGCCCTGCTCGATGACCTCGGCCCGCGGGAGGCAGCATGACCAGCAACGGCCCGCCCGGTCACGCGGGCCCGCCCGGCCTGCCCGCGGCCGGTGACGTCCGCCTCGAGGTCTCCGGCCTCGGGGTCCGGGCCCGGCGCGGCGGCACCGAGGTGGTCAGCGACGTGTCCTTCCAGGTCCGGGCCGGCGAGGTGCTCGGCCTGGTCGGCGAGTCCGGCTCGGGCAAGACCACGGTGGCCCTGGCCCTGCTCGGGCACGCCCGCCGCGGCCTGCGGATCAGCGCCGGCCGGGTGTGCCTGGACGGCGTGGAACTGCTCCGGCTCAGCCCCGGCGACCTGCGCCGGGCCCGCGGCGCGCGGGTGGCGTACGTGCCGCAGGACCCGTCCGCCGCGCTGAACCCGGCCCTGAGGATCGGCACCCAGCTGGCCGAGGCGTTCAAGGTGCACCCCGGCGTGGTCGGCGACCCGGCCGAGCGGATCACCCAGATCATGCAGGAGGCGTCTCTCGACCCCTCCCCGGCGATGCTCCGCCGCTACCCGCACCAGCTGTCCGGCGGCCAGCAGCAGCGGGTCACGCTGGCCATGGCGTTCGCCTGCCGGCCGTCGCTGATCGTGCTGGACGAGCCCACCACCGGCCTGGACGTGTCGACCCAGCGGCACGTGCTCAATACCGTCCGCAGCATGTGCAGCTCGTACGGGGTGGCCGCGGTGTACGTCAGCCACGACCTGGCGGTGGTCGGCGGCCTGGTGTCCGACGTGGCGGTGATGTACGCCGGCCGGGTCATCGAGATGGGCTCGACCCAGCGTCTGTTCGCCGAGCCCATGCACCCGTACACCCGCGGGCTGCTTGCGGCGGTCCCGTCGCCGGAGCGGGCCGAGCTGCTCACCGGAATCGAGGGGCAGCAGCCGCGGCCGGGCAGCCGCGGGTCCGGCTGCGCGTTCGCGCCGCGGTGCGGCTTCGCCACCGACCAGTGCATCCAGCACGAGCCGGGGCCGGTGTTCATCGAGGGCCGGACCGTGCGCTGCCATCGGGCCCAGGAGATCAGCGGCACGGCCACGCCCCGCGCCGCGGTGCCGGCCCGGCTGGGCCCGCCGCCCGCGGGCGCCGCGCTGTCCGTCCGCGGGGTGTCGGCCAGCTACGGTCCGGTGCCGGTGCTGTCCGGCGTGGACCTGGACGTGCCCGCCCAGTCCTGCCTGGCCGTGGTGGGCGAGTCCGGTTCCGGGAAGACCACGCTGGCCCGCTGCATCGTCGGCCTGCACAAGGACTGGACCGG
This sequence comes from uncultured Actinomycetes bacterium, assembly GCA_963770375.1. Taxonomy (GTDB): domain Bacteria; phylum Actinomycetota; class Actinomycetes; order Streptosporangiales; family Streptosporangiaceae; genus DASVBE01. The sequence goes on from CAVYPM010000016.1 coordinate 168,408, forward strand.
CGAGATCACCTTCGCGGGCCAGCCGCTGGCCCGGTCGGCCCGGCAGCGGCCGCAGGAGACGCTCAAGCGGGTGCAGTACATCTTCCAGAACCCGTACACGTCGCTGAACCCGCGCAAGACCATCGCCCAGATCGTGGCCCAGCCGCTGGAGCAGTTCGCCCGGCTGTCGCACCGGGAGCGCACCGCGCGGGTCGACGAGGTGCTGGCCGACGTGTCGCTCGGGTCCGGCTACGCGGGCCGTTACCCGGACCAGCTGTCCGGCGGCGAGCGGCAGCGGGTGGCGATCGCCCGGGCCCTGGTCGTCGAGCCGGAGCTGCTGGTCTGCGACGAGGTCACCTCGGCCCTGGACGTGTCGGTGCAGGCGGTGATCGTGGAGCTGCTGCGCCGCCTGCAGCACGAGCGCCAGCTCGCGATGATCTTCATCACGCACAACCTGGCCCTGGTCCGCAACATCGCCCAGTCCGCGATCGTGCTGAGCCAGGGCACGGTGGTGGAGGCCGGGCCGGTCGAGCAGATCCTCGAGAACCCCACCAACCCGTACACGGTGCGGCTGATCCAGGACGTGCCGCGGCTGGCCGCGGCCGGCGCGGGCCAGATCCGCAGCGCGGTGCGGCTCGACCCGCCCGGGGCCGCCGGCCCGGCGGCCCCGGCCACCCAGCCCGCCAGCCCCTGGTCCGCGCCCTGACCGGATCCCCCGTGGTGGGATCAACAGTGGTGGGATCAACAGTGGTGGGATCAACAGTGGTGGACCCGGCGGGTCTGAGCCGTCCCGAGCGCGCGCTCTGGACAGCATTACCAGCGCGGTCCGCCGGGATTAGCCGCAATCCTCCGGAGAGTTACAACCGGCCCGTCCGGGGGCAGGGGCAGCCACATGGCTGTAGTCAGAGCAATCGCACGGCCCATGCTGGCGTCGATCTTCGCCATCCAGGGCCTTGACACCCTGCGCAACCCGGCGCGAGTCGCGCCGGCCGCTGAGCCGGTGGTCGGGCCGCTGCGCGAGCGGGTGCCCGCGCTGCCGGAGTCGACCGAGCAGGTGGTCAGGATCAACGGTGCGGTCCAGCTGGCCGGTGGCACGCTGCTGGCCATGGGCTGGATGCCGCGGCTGGCCGCGCTGGCCATCGCGGGCACGCTGGTCCCGACGACGCTGGCCGGGCACCGGTTCTGGGAGGCGGACGAGCCGCAGACACGCAAGCAGCAGAAGATCCAGTTCCTGAAGAACCTGTCCATCCTCGGCGGCCTGCTGATCGCCGCAGCCGACACCGCTGGCCGCCCGTCCCTGGCCTGGCGGAGCCAGCACGCGGTCAGGGATGTCCGCCGGCAGTCCGCGATAGCCGTCCGGGCCGCCCGGACCGGGGCCCGGGCAGGCTCCCGCGCCCGCCGGGCCCCCAGCCGCGTCTCCCGCTGAGCCGTCCGGACTACTGGTCGGCGAGGTGCCAGCGCATCCGGCGCAGCCACTCCCAGAAGGTGCGGCGCGGCGGCCGCGCCGTGATGTTGCCGCTGGAGACCTGGCCGGTGACACGGATGGCCAGGGTGGCCGGCACCTGCGTGCCCCACGGCGAGCGGACCTTGACCTCGCCGCTGCGGATCGACACGTCGGTGGCGTCCACCTCCACGCCGGGCCTGGTCACAATCAGCAGGCTCCCGCTGCGGACCTCGGCGTCGATCTCGATGTGCGAGTGCGGCACGGTGACCTGGGTGAAGTCCAGCACTACCTTGCCGCTGCCGACGCGGACCTCCAGCTGCCGGGGCACATCCCAGTGCCCCTCGCGCTTCAGGCTGGCGCTGGCTACTTCGATGCGTGCTACGGCCCGCTGCGGCCGGGCCACCGGGACGGCCGGCTCGACCCTGGCCACGCCGGGCAGGTCGGCGGTCAGCGCGGCCAGCTCCCCGTAGGTCCGCGCGGTCAGGGCTGCCTCCAGCCGCTGGTCGAGCTCGTCCGCGGTCAGCCGCCCGTCCCCGGCCGCCACCCGCAGCTGCTCCGCGACCTTGTCCCGGTCCTCGTACGACGCCCGCAGCTCCCGGTCCACGGCGGCCGGCTCGCGGCCCTCGCCCGCCGGGGCGATCTCGCTCGTCATAGGGATAACTGTGCCCTATCTGAGGGGCCCGGGTAGGCCTGGGCCTACCCGGGATCCGGGAGCCAGGCCCATGGCGGGCCATCGCCCGGGCCGGTCAGGATAGGCTGCCAGCTAAGGGAGGACGCAGCCATGAGCAGTGAGCAGAACGATTTCTGGGCGAACGTCAGCGCGGTTGCGGTCAGCCCCGTGGCCATTGCCGCCGGGTTCGCCAAGGGCACCTATGACGCCTCGACCAGCAACGGGGCCTTCGCCGACGGGTTCGGCGCCACCGCGACCCCGATCATCAGGGCCGCCAGGGAATTCGGCGCGGCACACGGGGACACGATCACCAAGGGCGTGGTGACCGGCGCCGCCGGGGTCCTCGGCGCCCGCCTCATGGGCGGCGGGCTCCGGCGGATCTTCGGCTAGGGCGCCGCCCGTCGCCGGCCGGGGCTACAGGGCCCGGCCAGCTAGCGGGGAAGGTGCGCGGCGGCCCAGCAGGAGGCTCCGCCGTGGCAGTTGGCCAGGGCGGCGAGGGCGGTCCTGAGCGCGGCCGGCACGCCGGACGAGGCGATGTTGTCGAGCTCGAACGGGTCGCGCGCGGTGTTGTAGTACTCCTGCTCACCGTTGGCGTACCGGACGTAGAGCGCGGTCGCGGTGCGGATCGCCTCGTAGGACGGCGGGTCGCCGCTCAGCTTGTTCTGCCGGTCCGGGTCCCCGGCGCTGTCGTCCGGGCCGTGATGCTCGATGAGGATCGCCTGCCGCCAGTTGGCCGGGTTACGCCCGAGCCAGAGGGCCGCCAGGCTGTGGCCGTCGGTCCCGGCGGGCACCGGGAGCCCGGCCAGCGACTCGAACGTGGGGTTGAGGTCGATGTTGGACGCGAGCTGGCTGATGACCTTCCCGGCGGGCACGCCGGGGCCGCTGACGATCAGCGGCACGTGGATGTCGGTGTCGAAGGCGGTCTGCTTGCCCGGCAGCAGCCGGTACTCGCCCATGTGGTAGCCGTTGTCGGAGCTGAACACGAGGTACGTGTTCCCGGCCTCCCCGGTGGCGCGCAGTTCGGACTCGAGACTGCCGACCATCTGGTCGACGGACAGCGCCGACTCGATCCGCCTGCGGTAAGCCGCGGTGATCTCCTGGCGCTGGTCCCGGGTCAGCCGCGGGTGGCCCTTCAGCCAGGACGGCGGGTGCACCGGCAGCCGGTTCCAGGCGCTGGTCCGCGGGTAGGCGACCTTGCGCGCCGCGCCCGCGTAGCGCGGCGCCGGGGTGTACGGCGAGTGCGGCGCGAACGTGGCGATCTCCAGCATGAACGGCTGGCCCGAGGTGGACGCCGTGTCGATGAACGCGCTGGCCTTCTCGGACAGCACGTCGGTCAGGTAGCTCTTCGCGGTGCCGCCGTAGAACCGCTCCCGGCCGTTGGTGTTCATGAAGTAGTTGAACTCGGAGTAGCCGTTGCCCACGGCGTCCCACTCGTCCCAGCCCGGCGCGACCCCGTACCCCGGCTCGTACCCGTTGAGGTACTTGCCCATCAGCGCGGTCTGGTAGCCGGCGTTCTGGAGGGCGACCGCGAAGGACTTCTGCTGGTCGCCGTTCCGGTTGTAGGCGTCGTAGCCGCCGTCGGCGCCCTTGTTGGTGAAGACCCCGTTGTCGTGCGGGTACTGGCCGGTGAAGATGGCCGCGCGGGACGGGCAGCACAGCGAGTCGACCACGTAATAGCGGGACATCGACGCACCGGCCCGGGCCAGGGCCCGGACGTGCGGCAGGTGGCTGATGATGTTCTGGGACAGGTCGTCGGTCAGGACGAAGACGAAGTTGGGCCGCGGGCCCGGCGGAGCTGCGTCCTGCTTGTTGGCCACGGCGGTTTCCCGGTGACCGTCGGCAGGAGGCGGCCCGCTGGCGGCAAAGGCGGCCAGGACGATCACCACGGCAACCAGAAGCGCCGGGACAAACCTCTTAATCACGTACTCCTGCTCCGGTAGATCAGGCGAAAGCTGCCGTGCCGCCGCCGGGGCGGGCCCAAGGACGCCTGGCCGCACCTGCCCTGCGGCCAGCCCCTGAAATTTACGGCATGTCCCGGTCCGCCGGGGCCAAAGGGCCCCAGCAGGATCCGGCGCGGGCGGGGACGGCCAACCGCGAAGCACCCCTGACCGCGGTGGGCGCGCAGGTCAGGGGTGCTTCATAGAGTCACAGCACGGAGTGGGGCGGGTGGGGCTCGAACCCACGACCGACGGATTATGAGTCCGCTGCTCTGACCGGCTGAGCTACCGCCCCCCGGGTAACCGCGGGACTCATGTGAGTATGCCAGGACGGCTACCTGACGCTGAGCTGCATCGCCATGGCGTGCTCGACCAGCGCGATGAGGGCGGCCTTGGTGGACTTACGGTCCCGGGCGTCGCACTGGACCATCGGCACGTGCGGGCTCACCGACAGAGCCTCCTGCACGTCCTGGACGGCGTGCGGGAAGTCGCCGTCGAAGCCGTTGACCGCGACGATGAACGGCAGCCCGGCGGACTCGAAGTAGTCCACGGCGGGGAACGAGTCGGCCAGCCGGCGGGTGTCGACCAGCACGACCGCGCCGATCGCGCCCTGGATCAGGTCGTCCCACATGAACCAGAACCGGTGCTGACCCGGGGTGCCGAAGAGGTAGAGGATCAGGCCGGCGTCGAGGGTCACACGGCCGAAGTCCATCGCGACGGTGGTCGTCGTCTTGTCCGGGGTGTGGGACAGGTCGTCGACGCTCTCACTGGCCGCGGTCATCACGGCCTCCGTGGTCAACGGGGTGATCTCGGACACCGAGCCCACGAACGTCGTCTTGCCCACGCCGAAGCCGCCCGCCACGACGATCTTGACGGACGTCATCGCGGCGTCCGTCATATCGCCCTGCATGGGCTTAGAGCTTCCGTAGTCCACTGAGAACCCTTTCGAGCAGGTTGAGGTCTGGGCGACCATGCGCATGGTCCATCTGATGGACTCTGACCAGGCCCTGTACGGCCATGTCGGCTATGAGCACACGGGCCACGCCGAGCGGCATCCGGAGCACCGCGGAGACTTCCGCGACGGAGCGCCAGTCCCGGCAGAAGCCGAGGATGGACTGGCACTCGGGGCTGAGCACAGACAGGTCGCGCGCCTCGTAGTGCGACGCCGCGACCATCGCCTCGATGGCCAGCTGATACCTGGGCTTGGTGCGCCCCCCGGTCACCGCATACGGGCGCACCAGAGAGCTACCAGGGTTGTCTGTCACCCGGTAGGGATGCGAGTCGTGCTGACCTGGATCACGGGGGCTGGGGATCCCGGCGACGGGCAGATCGGTCCCTGGCGGCGAACTATCGCCGTGCCCGGGAGAGAATCTGCCGTCCATCGGCTCCCAGTCATTACTGGCTGAGCCCGGCACTGGTGTCTCCTGTCACTGGACGCCATTCTCCGGCCACTGCGACGGCAGCGCGCTGCTCCGCACTTCAGGGGTCAGAGCGCTGCCCACCCGCTCGACGAGCAGCGCCATCTCGTAGGCCACCAGGCCCATGTCACAGTCTGCGGCGGCCAGGACCGCCAGGCTAGACCCATCGCTGATTGCCATCACGATGAGCAGGCCCCGCTGCATCTCGACGACCGTCTGGGTGACGGCGCCGCCTTCGAACACCCTGGCCGCGCCCTGGGTCAGGCTGGTGAGGCCCGACGTGACCGCGGCCAGCTGGTCTACCCGGTCCGGCGGGAAACCGTGGGAGAACGCCATCGGCAGGCCGTCCGAGGACACCACGATCGCGTGCGCGACCGAGGGAACTCGCTCCACGAAGTTCGTGATCAGCCAGTTCAGGTCCTGTGCCGGACGTACTAGCGGACTCATGACCAGCGCTCCTTGGTTTCGCGACGTGCCTGCGGTGCACTGATGGCCCCTGCCATCAGCCAAGCCTTATTGCCTGCGGACCAGGCGGCCATCATGGCGGTCCCAGTCAGTCTGGCCCTCCTGATGGCACCAGCCCGCGCATCACCTGTCAACGTCGTCTGCTCCATCCGGGGCATCCGGGCCGAGCCGGGCGGCGCGGCCTTCCCTGACGCCACGCTGGAAACTGGCAAAGCGTTCCCTGGTGGCAGCGGCCGACCGCGCGGGCTGCGGGGCGGCGGGGGCCTGGTCGCCAGATCCGGCCGCGCCGGGGACCAGGTTCGCCTTGGGCACCCGCTTGGGCAGGCCTGCTGAGGTCAGCCCGCCGGAGGTCGGCGCGCTGACCACCTGGGCCGCACGCCAGCCTTCGTCGGCGGGCGAGGTCCAGGTGCTGGTGGGCTCTTCCTCCGGCTCCGTCCCAGACGGGGCGGGCGACACCGCGTGCCGCCCGCGGCGGAACCAGTCGGACTCCACAGCCTCGAAGATGGGCAGCCGGTGCTCCTCGCCGAGGGTGGCGGGGGGCGGCACGACCACGCCGCCGTTGCCGCCCTGACCGGTGCTCGCGGCACCCGCGGCGGACGATCCCGGGGTCCAGCCCCGGGCGCCCAGGCCGTTCCCGGTGCTGACCGGGCGGTCCTGCACACCGGACGCGCCAGCCGCGGGCGGGGCACCGAACACGGACTGCGGGCCGCTGGGCGCCGGAATGTCACCGTTGGTGAACTCGACCGGGCTGGCCGGGGCGGCCGGGCCGGCCGGGGCGGGTGGAGAGACCGGCGCGAACAGGTCCTGACGCGCGCTGTAGGACTCCTGCGCCGAGGCAGGCACCTGCTCAGGCGGGATCCCGGACGGCGAGGCATGGCCGCCGCCAAAGGCCGGGCGGGCTGGCTCCCCCGCGGGCGCGGGCGCGGTACGGAACGGCAGAGCGCTGCCGTTCTCGCCGTCTCCCTCGTCCGCGCGCAGCGGCGTGAACCGGGGCGTGCGGGCCGCGGTGACCGCTTCCTCGGCCGGCGACCGGTCGGCCGCGCCCCACTCGCCGGTGCTGAACACCCCGGCGACGGAGCCGGCCGGGGCCGGGCTGGCGGTCGCGAAGCCGGACGAGGAGAACGCGGACGTCCCGCCGCCGGGGGCCACGGCCTCGGCCGGGCTGCGGCGGGGGGTGTCGCCGTCGTGCGCCACGGACTCGTCGGGCAGCCAGACCAGGGCGGTCAGGCCGCCGGAGGCGGCGGGCCGGAGCCGGACCCTGATGCCGTGCCGGGCGGCCAGCCGGGCGACCACGAACAGGCCCATGCGGCGGGAGACCGCGACGTCCACCACCGGCGGGTTGTCCAGCCGCCAGTTGGCGTGCGCCATCTCCTCGGCGCCCATGCCGACGCCCTGGTCGGTGATGTCGAGCAGCACGCCGCCGCTGTTGAGCAGGTGGCCGGACACGTTCACCGGGGTCTCCGCGGAGGAGAACGAGGTCGCGTTCTCGGCCAGCTCGGAGATCAGGTGGACGACGTCGTTGACGGCCGGGCCGCGGACCGAGATGCCGGGCTGCACGTTCAGCGTCACGCGCTCGTACTGCTCGATCTCGGACACCGCCGCGCGGAGCACGTCGACCAGCGGGACCGGCTGGTTCCGCCGCCGGGACACGTCGTGGCCCGCGAGAACCAGGAGGTTCTCCGAGTTGCGGCGCATACGGGTGGCGAGGTGGTCCATCTGGAACAGGCTGGACAGCCGCTCCGCGTCCTGCTCGCCGAGCTCCAGCTCGTCGATCAGCTGGATCTGCCGTTCGACCAGGGACTGGCTGCGGCGGGACAGGTTGACGAACATCGCGTTGACGTTGCCGCGCAGCGCGGCCTCGTTGGACGCCAGCCGCAGCGCCTCGCGGTGAACCTGATCGAAGGCCCGCGCGACTTCACCGATCTCGTCAGCAGAGTCCACGTCGATCGGCTCGACATCGAGCGGCACTTCCTCGCCGTCGGCCTCGGACATCCGGCGGACCGTCTCCGGCAGCCGGATACCGGCCACCTCGAGCGCGCCCGCCCGGAGCCGGCGCAGCGGCCGGACCATGGACCGGCCGACGATGGTGGTGAAGGCGAGAGCGAGGACCAGAACGATCGCGATCACGATACCGACGATGACGGCCGAGGTGATGGCGTCGTTGCGGAGGGTCGCGGCCCGGCTGGTGATCGTGGCGACCAGGTTCTCCTCGACCGAGCGCAGGCCCTGCACCGGGTAGGTCATCGCGGTCGCGGCACTAGCGATGGTCGGGTCCTGCTGGCCGTGCTGGGCAAACGAGATCGCGGCGTCCCGCTGCGCCTGGGCCTGGTTGACCAGCGTGTTCGACGTCGCGGTCTGGAACAGCTGCTTCTGCGCGGTCGATGCGGCGATGAGGAACTCGGCCTGGTTGCTGTTCTGTTCCGCGATCGCGTCCTGCATGGCCTGGAGCTTGTCCGTGCCGAAGTCGCCCTGGGTGGTCACGTCGTTGTTCAGCGCGGACTTCAGGATCGCGCCCTGCTCGGAGGCCTCTTCCTTCATGCGCGAGACCAGGCCCAGCACGCGCACCGAGTCGGACAGCGTGGAGTCGTTGCTGCCGGTGGCGATTTCGTCGTTGAGGGCCAGCACCTGGTTGATCGTGCTGGCGTACTCATTGATGACGACCAGCGCCGGCAGCTTGGTGGTGGTAGCGGCGGCGCGCAGCGAGGCCAGGCTGTTGATCGCGGTGATCACGTCCTGGGCTTCCTGCTGGACCAGCGGTGGGTAGGAGCTGCTGATCTGGCTGACCCCGGCCCGCACCTCGCTGGCGAAGTGGTCGGTCTCCTGCCGCACCTGGCGCAGCTGAGCCTGCTCGAGTTTGTAGTCGGAGCTGTCAGTCGGGCTGCCCCGGCCGCTGAGCGGTTTGGGCACGGCGGCGTCCGGGGTGCCCAGCACGATGAAGTTGACCATCTCCAGCCGCTCGGCCTGCAATGCGCTGGCGAAGCTGGCGACCTGGCCGCTGAGCGTGGCCAGCCGTTCCACCCGCTGGTCGGCGACGGCGGCCTGGGCCGACGCGCCGATCCGGATGCCGCCCAGGACGATGGCGGTCAGGGTGGGGATGGCGATCAGCAGGACCAGCCGGGAGCGCACGCGCCAGTTGCGCAGGGCGCGGCGGGACGGCGGCCTGGCCGGGGTGGTCTGCGGCTCGGGCTCGGCGTCGCTGTCCGCGGGCGGCCCGAAGGCCTCCGGATCTGTGGCGGCCCGGGCCTGGCCGTGGCGTGCGGGAGCGGCGGGCGGCCCGCCGGCAGGCGCCAGGCGCTCCCCGCTGGGGGTGGCGCCGCGCGTGGTTCTGGTCTTAGACCTCACAGTCCGTGCACCCCTCACCGCGCGACCGGAAGACGATCGCGGGTATCCGGCCGCGACAGCGGAACCGGCATGTGATTACCCCTTCCAACGGCGGCGATGCTGTTTTCGCAGCGCCGCCAGGCGGTCGGCGGCCGGCACTGGCGGGTGGCCTGCCAGTGCGTCCCTAAGATACTTCGCGTAGCGATGGAAAGACCGATGTTACGTTACGTGAGCACCTTAACTCGGCCACCAGTAGGGTACTTGTCGGGCTACTCTTATGTCCCCAGAACGTTGGCTTCACCCGCGTTCCCGTTTCCCGATAGGTAAAGGAACGTCATGCGTCACGTCCTGGCCCTCGCCGATGCCCCGCAGGGCCCCCCCATGCTCCGCCTGATCCGACCCGCCGCGACAGGCGGTGCTGCCGTCCTGCTGCTGGCCGGCTGCGGTGCCCTGGGCGGCGGCTCGAACGGCATCTCCCCCAACGGCAGCGCCACGATCACGGTAGCCGCGGTGCCGAGTGTCGGCGACGCCCCGCTGTACCTGGCCCACCAGGATGGCCTGTTCGCTCAGCACGGCCTGACGGTCACCATCAAGACCTACCCGTCGGTGAGCGCGGAAGCAGAGGCGCTGGCAAACGGCCAGGCGGACATCGCGGCCGGTGACTACACCGGCTTCTTCGCCGCGGCCGGCACCACCTTCGCGCCGCCCACCAAGGGCGGCAAGAAGCAGAACATTCCCGGCGGTACCACACTGCGGGTCATCGGCAACGGGTACAACGCGGCGAACAACGTGATGGAAGTCCTCACGCTGCCGGGAAACAAGACCCTCAAGAGCGCGACGGACCTCCAGGGCAAGACTGTCTACACCCCGCCGGCCGAGGCGGCGGCGTTCAAGACGAGCAAGACCCAGCCGTACAACATCGAGACGCTGGCCACCCAGACCGTGCTGCGGAACGACGGGGTCAGCGTGACCACCATCCACTGGCATCAGGCCGCGGCCGGGTCGCTGGTCCGGGCGCTCGAGGACCATAAGGCCAACGCGATCCTGGTCGGCGAGCCGTACCTGTTCCAGGCGCAGAAGCAGCTGGGCGCGGTGGCGGTGCTCGACTCGGCCAGCGGCGTGACCGAGAACCTGCCGCTGCTCGGCTACTTCACCACCAGCGCCTACGCCAGCGCCCACGCGCAGTCGATCCGGGCCTTCCAGGCCGCGATGACGGAGGCGCAGACCCGCGCCGCGGCCCGCGGGCAGATCCAGTCGATGCTCAGCAGATCCGTCGGAGTCAGCCCGCAGGACGCGCCGCTGATCGCGCTGGGCACCTACCCGACGTTCTTCAGCGTCGGCCAGGTCCAGCATGTCGCTGACCTGATGTTCCAGGCCGGTATGCTCACTACCACGCTCGACGTGCGGAAACTGGCCCTCCAGCCGTAGCGGCGCCCCCGCCGCGGCGGCACCGAGCTAAGACGAAGCCGAGCCACGACTCGTCCGGGAGATCCTGCGATGGCCACCCAGACCTGCCCCGCCTGCGCCAGCGAGGTCAAAGAGGCAGACCTGATCTGCTTTACCTGCGGGGCCAACCTGCCGCGCACCGCCGCGGCGGACAACGACCCGCCCGCGCCGGTCACCGTCATGCAGGAGTACCTGCGCGCGGAGACCCCGCGCCGCGTCATCTCCCCCGCGGTGCTGCGGCTGACGTTCCCGACCGGGAACGTCGAGGTGCCCGCCGGGACCTCGCTGCTGCTCGGCCGCGACCCGGCGGACTCGCTGGTGGCCGCCGCGTTCGCCAGCTACGACAACGTGTCCCGGCGGCACGCCACGGTGATCGTCGACGACTCCGGGCGGGCCACGATCAGGGACGAGCACTCCACCAACGGCACGTTCGTGAACGGCGACCGGGTGCTGCCCGGCACCGGGGTGCGGCTGGCCGACGGGGACATCGTCCGGCTGGGCGGGGACGCCAGCGCCGAGGTGTCGCTCCCCCGCCAGCAAGCCGACCCGGCGAGCTTCTAGCCCGCCGGAAGCGCGGGCCCGCCGGGAGACATAACCTGTCCATGTGAACGGCGGGCAGCGCGGCACTGAACGGCTGCGGACGGGCCAGGCTCATGCCCGATCTTGAACTGTCCTGGCACGCCGCCACGATCATCGCCGGCTGCCTGGCCCTGGCCGTACCGTCACTGCGCCGCTCCCCCAACCGGTTCCTGGCCGGGTCCGTGCCCTACGCCCAGGAAAGCGCCGTCATCCTGGGCCTGTTCGCGCTCTGGCAGTACGCCGGGTCGTTCGCCGTGATGGGCCCGGACGGCGCGCTCGGCCGGGCGCAGTGGATCTGGCACGCCGAGCGGGTCGCCCACCTGCCCAGCGAGACCACCGTGCAGGCGTTCTTCCTGCCGCACCCGCTGATCGTGCAGCTCTTCAACTACTACTACGCGTCGCTGCACTTCCCGGTGCTGGTCGGCACGATGATCTGGCTGTTCGTCCGGCACCGGGACAGATACGCCGCGGGGCGCACCACGCTGGTCGCGCTGACCGCGGCCTGCCTGGTGATCCAGCTGATCCCGGTGGCACCGCCGCGGATGCTGCCCAGCAGCGGCATGGTGGACACGGCCATCGAGTACGGCCAGTCGGTGTACAGCGCCACCGCCGGGTTCAACCCGGATCAGCTGTCGGCCATGCCGTCGGTGCACGTCGGCTGGGCGGTGCTGGTCGCGATCCTGATCATCGGGGCGGCGCGGACCCGGTGGCGGTGGCTGTGGCTGCTCTACCCCGCGGCCACCACGCTGATCGTCGCGGTGACCGCCAATCATTTCTGGGCCGACGGGATTGTCGCTGCCGCAGTGCTGCTGGCGGTGCTGGCCGTGCAGCATCTCGTTACGAAATTGCGACGCGATACTCCCCGATATGAGGCTATTGCGGAGAAGGTGGACGTGGCATCATCTCGCTAACACTGATCGGGTAACTCCCGGAGGCAGCAATGGCCGCAGAAGCAACTACAGGCACGTCCGTAGGGCTGCGCCGGAACGCGATCGGGCTGCGGGAGGTGCTGTTCCAGAGCATCACCGACATGGCCCCCGGCGCGGCCATCGCGGCGTCGATCCCGGCCGGGGTCGCGTTCGCCGGAGGATCGCTGCCGCTGGCGGTGGTGTTCGCGATGGTCGCCTGCTTGTTCTGCGCCAGCAGCATCGGCCTGCTGGCCCGCGAGATGCCTTCCGCGGGCTCGATGGCCACCTACGCCGCGCGCGGCCTGCACCCGTCCGTCGGGTTCCTGGTGGCCTGGGGATACGCGCTGGTCGGCCTGCTGATCCCGCCGCTGGTGCTGTTCCAGCTCGGCTTCACCACGGCGGCCACGCTGGCCGCCGAGTTCAAGGGCTACCCGGCTGACCTATGGTGGCCGTGGGCCCTGGCCGGCGCGGCGATCGTGCTGCTGGCCGGGCTGTTCGGGGTCCGGGTCTCGGCCCGGCTCGGCACGATCCTGGGCGTGTTCGAGATCGGGGTGTTCCTGGTCCTCGCCGTGTTCCTGGTGATCCACGCGGGCAGTAACAACACGCTGTCGGTGTTTACCACGAAATACACGCCGAGCACTTCGGCAGGAATCTCCGGCGTCATCGCGGGCTCGGTTTACACAATTCTCGCGTTCGGCGGATTTGAGGGCGCCGCACCACTGGCCGAGGAAACCAGGAACCCGCGCCGCACTATTCAGCGGGCCGTGCTTCTGGCCACCCTGCTGATCGGCGCGCTGTACGTGTTCACCACCTACGCGGTCGACGTCGCCTTCGGGCCCAGCAAGTTCGTGAACTTCACCACCGGCACCGGCGCCGCCTCGTGGGAGGGCCTGGCCCGGTCGCTGTACGGCATCTTCTGGCTGTTCGTGTTCCTGGCCATCGTCAACTCGACCATCGCCAACGCCAACGCCGGGGTGAACGTGTCCAGCCGGACCGTGTTCGCGATGGGCCGGGTCGGCGCGTTCCCGCGGTTCCTGGCCCAGGTCAGCGGCAAGCACCGGGCCCCGGTCGCGGCCATCTGGCTGGGCACCGTGGTGACCGTGGCGGTGCTCCTGGGTCTTGGCCTGGGCTACGACCCGGTGACCGGGTTCATCATGGTGGCCACCGCGCTGGTCATCGTGATCGCCGCGGTCTACATCCTGATGAACGCGGCCTGCATCGGCTACTTCGCCCGCAGGGGCCGGAAGTTCAACATCTTCTTTCACCTGATCATCCCGCTGCTCGGCATCGCCGCGTTCATCCCGGCCTGGCTGACCTCGGCGGGCATCGACGTGTTCTTCTTCGTGGTGCCGCTGGCCCCGCCGTACTCCTACATGGGCCCGGGCGTGGCCGGGTTCATGCTGGTCGGCGTGATCTGGCTGATCGTGCTCTACGTCAAGGCGCCGCAGCGGGTCGTCGACGTCGGCCTGGTCCACCTGGACACCGAGGAGGAGTAGCGCCGCACCCTCCCGCGACCGGCCCCGGGCGTCACGCCCGGGGCCGTCGCAGGCCCAGGTAGTCCAGCACCGCGTCCGCGTCGGCGGCCAGCACGGCCTCGTCGGCCTCCCCCAGCGGCGCGAACGGGGCCAGCCTGATCTTGCCCGCGGCCAGCGACCAGGTCGCCACGGCCGGCCGTTCACCAGCGCGAACGGCCGGAAGATGCCGTTGCTGGTGACGATGCCCTTCGTGGAGCCGAGCACGAACGACCGGTCCGCCCAGCCGTGCAGCAGCGGGTCGAACGGCCCGTGCAGCCGCGGCGGCGGCAGGCCCGCGTCCGGCCCATCCGCGCCGGCCAGGCTGGCCAGGCCGTCGTCCCGGCCGGCCAGCAGCCCGGAAACCGCGGAAAGCCCGCGCCGCGCGTCACCCAGGGACAGCCCGGACCACTTCGCCAGGTCCCGGTCATCAGCCGGGCCGTGCCCGGCCAGGTACCGGCGGGCCAGCTCGGCCAGCATCACCTCGCGGTCCGGCAGCCGCGGCGGCGCGCCCAGCCAGTCCCTGGTCAGCACGTAGGCGTGATCGGCACCCACCATCGGCCCGCGGACGATCAGCCCGCGCAGCGTGGCCGCCAGCAGGATGTGCACGTGCGCCTGGCCCTCGGTGCGCACCCCGATCCGCTCGACCCGCTCGCGCAGCTGGGCCCGGGTCATCGGCCCGCCGGCCAGCGCGGCCACCACCTCGGCCACGGCCCGCTCGGCGTCGTCCGGCGGGACCTTCTCCTGGGCCAGCCGCCGCGTGCTGGCCGCGGCCAGCGGCGGGGTGGTCAGCGCGTGCAGCCACCAGTAGTCCTCGGCGCAGACCAGGTGGAGGGTTCCGCGGCAGAAGGTGGAAACCAGCACCGACCGGTCCACCGACAGCGCCTGGTCCACCGCGGCGGCGGTCAGCCCGGTGGACCGGGCCCGCACCGACAGCCGGAAGCCGCGCGGGTCCTGGCCCTGCACCGCGAGCAGGTGGCGGACCACACTGGTCACCGCGGTGGCGGGCGGCCCGGTCAGCAGCTGGGCGCGGCACCGCTCCGCGGTCAGACCCGTCAGGCCCGCACCGGAAGCGGTCACCGTCGTGAGCTCGCCTCGCTCCCCCGGTTCCGTATCCCTGAAGATTTTTCACTGTCCAGCGACGCCATGCCCGCGTCGTCGTAACGGTGCCCGGCCACCTGCGACGGCTCGGCGGCCGCGGCCAGCGCGGCCTGCTCGTCCGGGGACAGCTGCAGCTCCAGCGCGCCCAGGACCTCGGCCAGGCGGCTGGCCCGGGTGGTGCCGATCAGCGGGATGATGTCCTCGCCGCGGGACAGCACCCAGGCGAACGCGAGCTGCGGCAGCGTCACCCCGGCGGCCCGGGCGAACTGCTCGAGCCCGGCCGCCAGCTCGAGGTTGCGCTGCAGGTTCTGACCCTGGAACCGGGGGAACCGGCGCGGCCGCGGGTCATCATCGGGCAGCTGCCGGGCCGCGGCGGAGAGCAGGCCGCGGGACAGCACGCCGTAGGCGGTCACGCTGACCCCGAGCTCCCGGGCGGCGGGCAGGATCTCGGCCTCGGGACCGCGGCTGAGCAGCGAGTACTCGATCTGCAGCGCGCTGACCGGGTGCACGGCGTGCGCCCGGCGCAGGGTGTCCGCGCCGACCTCGGACAGGCCCAGGCAGCGGACGTAGCCGGCCTGGATCAGCTCGGCGATCGCGCCGACGGTCTCCTCGATGGGCACGTCCGGGTCCAGCCGGGCCGGCTGGTACAGATCGACGTAGCTGGTGCCCAGCCGGGTGAGCGTGTAGGCCAGCGCGGTCTTGACCGCGGCCGGCCGGGCGTCGTACCCGACGAAGGCACCGGCCGGGTCCCGCTGCGCGCCGAACTTGACCGCGATGAAGGCCCGCTCCCGGTCGCCGCCCGTCAGGGCGTCGCGGAGCAGCAGCTCGTTATGACCCATGCCGTAGAAGTCGCCGGTGTCCAGCAGGGTGATCCCGGCGTCCAGCGCCGACCTGATGGTCAGGAGGCTGCGGGTCTCGTCGGCCGGCCCGTACACGCCGGACATGGCCATCAGCCCGAGGCCGGCCCGGGAAACCAGCGGCCCGCCGCGGCCGAGGGGAACCTGCTGCATCCGCTCCTCCAATCCAGTCGGCTTCCTGGGCTGGGGCGCACCGCGCGCCGGGTCCGTCAGTCGCGCTGGTAGACCGCATCCCCTTGCACGTATGTTGCCAGCACCCGGGTCGAGCCGAGATCACCGGGAGGGTGCGCGAACGGGTCGCGCTCCAGCACGACCAGGTCCGCCAGCATGCCGGGCTCGATGGCGCCGGTGCCGCCGTCGCCGTCGAGGTGGTTCACATACGCCGAGCCGGCCGTGTAGGCGGCCAGCGCCTCGGCCAGCTCCAGGCCCTGGGCGGGCAGGAACGGCTCGGCCTCCGCGCCCACGGCGCCGGGCAGCGAACGGTTCACCGCGACGTGCACGGCGCGCATCGGGTTCGCGCTGCTCACCGCCCAGTCGCTGCCCGCGGCCAGGCGGGCTCCGGACCGGAGCAGGTCGCCGAAGAGGTACTGCCGCTCGGCTCGCTCCGGGCCCAGGAACGGGATCGTCAGCTCGTCCATCTGCGGCTCGTGCGCCGCCCACAGCGCCTGGATGTTCGCGGTCACGCCGAGCGCCGCGAACCGGGGCACGTCCGCCGGGTGCATGACCTGCAGGTGGGCGATGTGGTGCCGGCCCCCGCTGGGCCCGTTCGCGGTGCGGGCGGCCTGCACGGCGTCCAGCGCCTCGCGCACCGCCCGGTCGCCGATGGCGTGCAGGTGCACCTGGAAACCGGCCGCGTCCAGCCGGGTGACCTGCTCGCGCAGCACGTCCGGCGGCACGTAGGACAGCCCGCGCTCGCCGGCCTGGCAGCCGCACGAGTCCAGGTACTCCTCGATCATCCCGGCGGTGAAGTTCTCCGCCACCCCGTCCTGCATGATCTTCACGGTGCCGGCCGTGAACCGCCCGGCCTGGCCCTCCTCGCGGCGGGCCAGCAGCTCGTCGAACTGGTCGCCGCCGCGGTGCCGGTCCCACCACAGCGCGCCGCGGACCCGGGCGGTGAGCTTCCCGGCCTGCGCCGCGGCCAGGTACGCCGGCAGCGGGTCGGGGTTGCCGAGGTAGTCGCCCACGATCGCGTCCTGCCACGCGGTGATCCCGCGCTCGTGCAGGTGCTGCTGGGCCAGCAGCAGCCCCTGCACCTTCTCCTCCAGGCTGGCCGCCGGGACGTGCCGGCCGACCAGCGTGGCGGCGCCCTCGTGCAGCGTGCCCTGCGGGCCGCCGTCTGCCTCGCGCTCGATCCGGCCGTCCGGCGGGTCGGGCGTGCCCGGGCCGATCCCGGCCAGCTCCAGCGCCCGGGTGTTCGCCCAGGCGCCGTGCACGTCCCTGTTCACCAGGAACGCGGGCCGCCCGCCGGTGTGCTGGTCGAGCAGCTGCCGGCTGGGCGTGCCGCTGGCGAACCACTCCATCCGCCAGCCGCTGCCCGCGATCCACTCCGCGTCCGGGTGCCCGGCGATGTACCGGGCGATCCGGGCCAGCGCCTCGTCCAGGGACTGCGCGCCGATCAGGTTGCAGCGCACCATCGTCAGCCCGGCGAACGCGGGGTGCGCGTGCGCGTCCTGGAAACCCGGCAGCAGCGCCCGGCCGTTCAGGTCGACGACCTCGCAGCCGGGCCCGGCCGCGTCCCTGACGTCGCGGTCGCCGTGGGCGCCGACAGCCACGACCCGCCCCCCGCGGACCGCGACCGCGGCGCCGCCGTTCTTGCTGGCTTCCGCGCCGCCGGCCGGAACGAGCCGCCGGCCGGTGGCGTCCGGGGTGTACACCGCACCCCCGGTGAAGAGCAGGCTGCCTGCCCGGTCGGCGGAACCAGCCGCCATGCTGGTCAGGCCGCGCACTCGCGGCAGACCAGCTGGCTGCCCTTGGTCTCGGCGAGCTGGCTGCGGTGATGCACCAGGAAACAGCTCGAGCAGGTGAACTCGTCGGCCTGCCGCGGGATCACGCGGAACGAAAGTTCCTCGTTCGACAGGTCCGCACCCGGAAGCTCCAGCGACTCGGCCACGTCGTCTGGGTCAACGTCGATCGTCGACGACGACTTGTCCATCCGCCGGGCCTGGAGCTCCTGCAGGCTGTCCTCAGAGAGCTCGTCGTCGGTCTTACGCGGGCTGTCGTAGTCAGTAGCCATCTGGGCCATACCCCTCCATGTCATGCGCTTCGTCGCGCGGGTGTAACGCTCGGGAAGCCGCAGTTGTGCCCGATTCCGGCCGCGAATTCTGTCACGGCCGGCCGCAGCTGGCAGCAACTTGGCCGTACCGGGCCGGCGTGTCGCCGGTTTGCCGCCGATTTCCCGCCGGTTTGCGGCCGGCGGGGGGCCGCCGGGAGCTTTTTAGCGCCCTGGCTGAGCGGCAAATTCCCGGCGCGGCAACTTTCCTGATCCTCGCCGCTCACCGGCACCGGTTGCGTATGGTACGAACCGCACAACATGCATGCCGTTCGGACCCGCGGAGACGATGGATGCCCCAGGTCGCGCCATTGCGCCCCGACGATCCCAAGCGGGTCGGCCGCTACCGGGTCAGCGGCCGGCTGACCGGGACCGCGGGCAGCAGCCTGGAGTTCCTCGGCCGGGCCGCGGACGGCGACCGGGTCATGATCTCGCTGCTGGCCGCGGAGCGTACCCCGGACGCCGCCGCGCGGGACCGGTTCACCGCTGAGGCCCGGGCCGCCCGCCGGGTCGCCCCGTTCTGCGCGGCCCGGATCCTGGACGCCGGCCTGGACGGCAGCCATGCCTTCCTGGTCAGCGAGTACATCGCCGGCCCGCTGCTGACCGAGTTCGTCACCGCGGACGGTCCGCGGTCCGGGCCCGAGCTCGAGGCGCTGGCCACCGGGCTGGCCACCGGCCTGGCCGCGATCCACCAGGCGGGCCTGGTGCACGGCTCGTTCGGCCCGGAGCACGTCGCGATGGGCCCGGACGGACCGCGGGTGGTCGGCTTCAGCATCACCCCGCCGTACGGCACGGCCACTCCGTCCGCGGACATGCTGGCCTGGGCGCAGACCATCCTGTACGCGGCGACCGGCAAGCCCGTGCCGGACCAGGGCGACCTGGCTGTGCTGCCCGAGCCGCTGCGCGGCGCGGTGGCCAGCTGCGCGTCGGCCGACCCGTCGGTACGGCCCGCCGCCCGGCAGGTCGTGCTGTGGCTGCTCGGTGAGGATGATCCGCCCGCCGGCGTGCTGGCGGAAGGGTCCCGGCGGGCCGCCGGGGCGGGCGTCCGCACCGCGGCCGAGCCGGCCGAGGGCACCCGCCCGCCGGCCGCCGCGGCCCGGCCGCAGCGGGCCAAGGTCATCGGCTGGGTCGCCGCCGCGGTGCTCTGCGTGCTGGCCATCGTGCTGGCCGTGCACGTGCTCCAGTCGGCAGGCTCGGACCACGGCTCGACGGTCAAGCCCGCGTCGGCGAACCAGCCAGCCGGGGCGGGCAGCGGGTCCGGGCCGACGTCCTCGCCGTCCGCGAAGCCGTCAACCGCAATCCCGCACCCGCCGGTGACCCTGCCCGCCGCCGTGGGCGGCAACTGGGCGGGCTCGGTCTCCCAGGGCAGCGGCAACATCACTACCAACGTCAGCCTCACCGCGAGCACCCCGAACGGGAAGATCACCTACTCGGGCTCGTCGTTCACCTGCTCGGGCACGCTGAAGCTGCGGTCGGTGTCCGGCCCGGTGCTGGTGCTGCGGCAGGAGATCGACGCGGGGCCGTGCCTGGGCGGGCTGGTCACGCTGACCCAGAGCGGCGCCGTGCTGAAGTTCAGCTTCCGCGGCGCGTCGAGCACGGCCACGACGGGGGTCCTGAACCGGGCCTGACTATCGATTCAGGGTTACGGTTTGCTGTCAGCGGGCGTCGCGTTCCGGGCGGAGGCTGACCAGCAGGTCGTGCAGTTCGCCGAACACGCCGGGCCCGGCGGCCAGGGTCATCGACGGCCCGGCGGGCTTCCCGTCCAGGCCCGAAACCTGCGCCCCGGCCTCGGCCGCGATCAGGCCGCCCGCCGCGAAGTCCCAGGGGTTCAGGCCCCGTTCGAAGAAGGCGTCCAGGCGGCCGGCCGCCACCGAGCACAGGTCGGCGGCGGCGCTGCCGGCCCGGCGGATGTCCCTGACCTCCGGCAGCAGGGCGGCTACCACCTCGCCCTGGACCCGCCGCCGGCCGGCCTCGTAGCCGAACCCGGTGCCGACCAGCGCCTGGCCGAGCGGCACCCCGGCGGTGCACTTCAGCGGGGCCGGCGGGCCGCCGCCGGCCCGCCACAGCCAGGCGCCCGCGCCGAGCATGGCGCAGAACTCCTCGCCCCGCTGGGGCACGTTGACCACCCCGGCCACGACCGTGCCCTGCACCTCGACGCCGATGCTGACCGACCAGTCGGGCAGGCCGTACAGGTAGTTCACGGTGCCGTCGAGCGGGTCGACGATCCACCGGACCCGGCCGCTCCCGGACTCCCCGCCCTCCTCGCCGAGGATCGCGTCGCCCGGGCGGAGGGCTCCGATCCGGGTCCGGATCAGCGTCTCGGCGGCCTGGTCCAGGGCGGTGACCACGTCGGTCGGGCTGGACTTGGTTTCCAGCACGGCGGGCCGGCCCGCGGGGCGCCGGGCGGCCAGCAGCTGGCCGGCCTCGGCGGCGACCGACCGGGCGAGCTCGAGCAGCTCGCCGGCCCGGGGCAGGGTCATCGCCCGGTCCTGCCGGTGGTCGGCCCGGCAGCGGCCGGCCGCAGCTCGCGGGCCAGGCAGCAGCCGGCCGGGCAGTCGCCGGGCGGCGGCGGGCCGAGCTGGCCGAGCGCCGCGGGCGGCGTGCCGTGCATCCGCTCGCTCACCAGCGCGGTGATCATCGCCACGAACGCCGGGTCGGTGCCCGGGGTGGCCGCCCGGGCCAGCGGCAGGCCCAGCCGGCCCGCGGTCTGCGCGGCCTCGTGGTCCAGGTCGTAGCGGACCTCGACGTGGTCGGACACGAAGCCGACCGGGACCAGCACGACGGCGGGAGCCCCGGCCGCGGCCTGCTGTTCCAGCACCTCGTTCACGTCCGGTTCCAGCCAGGGCACCGACGGCGGGCCGCTGCGGCTCTGGTAGGCCAGCTGCCACGGCCGGGGGCCGCCGCCGGGCCCGCCCCCGGCCTGCTCGGCGACCAGCCGGGACGCCTCGGCCAGCTCGGCCGGGTAGGCGCCGCCGTCCGGGCCGCTGAGCCTGGCCATCGATACCGGGATGCTGTGCGCGGTGAACACGAGCCGGGCGCCGTCCCTGACGTCCTCCGGCAGCGTGGCCACGGCCTGCCGGGTGGCGGTCGCCAGCGGCCCGACGAATCCGGGGTGGTTGAAGAACTGCCGGAGCTTCTCGATCTCCGGCGCGCCCGGGCCGGCCTGCTCGCGGGCCGCGGCGATGTCCTCGCGGTACTGACGGCAGCTGGAGTAGGACCGGTAGGCCGAGGTGACGAAGGCCAGCGCGCGGCGGACACCGTCGCGGGCCATCCTGGTCACGGTGTCGCCGAGCATCGGGTCCCAGTTCCGGTTCCCCCAGTAGACCGGCAGGCCGACGCCGGCCGCGGCGAAGTCCTTCTCCACCGCGGCGAGCAGGTCCCGGCACTGCTGGTTGATCGGGCTGACCCCGCCGAAGGACTGGTAGTGCTCAGCCACCGCGGCCAGCCGCGCCTCCGGCACGTTCCGGCCGCGGGTCACGTTGCGCAGGAACGGCATCACGTCATCGGGACCCTCCGGGCCCCCGAAGGAGACAAGCAGGAAAGCGTCGTACGGCGGCGTGGACGGCATGTCCCCATCCACCAGCTCGCCGGGCAGAAGTCAGCTGGGCGCGGGTAGGCCTTCGCGTACTGGGCGGCCAGCGCGAGCACCTCGTTGACGTACCAGGTGGCGTGGTTGTAGGCGAACACCGCGGCGCGCAGCCCGGTCACCGTGCCCTGGCTGGCCCCGTCCGCGCAGAGCATCCGGGCCGCCGAGGGCACCGCGTCGTAGGCGTTCATGATGTCCGGCGGCCCGGTCCGGCCGAACCCGGAGATCCCCCACACGGCCCAGGTGGACGGCAGGAACTGCATCGGGCCCATCGCCCCGGCGCTGGACGGGCCGACGTTGGTCCCGTCGGCGCTCTCGATCTGGCCGATCGCGGCCAGGACGGTCCAGGACAGCGACGGGCAGTACCGGGCCGCGGACTGCTGGAACAGCTCCAGGTAGGTGCTGGGCAGCCCGGACGTGGCACCGGAGCCGGTGGGCAGCGTGGGGGCGTGGCCTGCTCCTCGGCGCGCAGGTCCACGATCCGTGGCCTTCGGGCCGGCGATCCGGTGCACGGCCGCGGTCAGCGTGCTCAGGCTGGCCCCGGGGGCGCTGATCAGCGCGGCCACCTGGTGCACCAGGCCGAGCCGGCGGGAGGTGGCGGCGTTGACGACGAGGTCGATCCCGTCCACGCCCAGCGGCGCGGACCGGCCGAAGGTCAGGGGAATCGTGCGGGCGCCGGTGACCTGGTAGGCGGCCCCCGGGCGGAGCCCGAGCTTCTGCCGGGCGGCGGGCGAGGCAGCGAACCGGCCGCCCGCCAGCGCGGTCCAGAACCGCTGGTCGGACGCGGTCCGCAGCGGGGTCCAGGCGCGGAACTGGCTGGGCCGGACGCCGATCACGCTGACCGCGCGGTTCCCGGCCTTGATCTCGCCGCCGTCGAACCCGACCACGTGCCGGACCCCGGTCAGCTTCCTGATCTTCGCAATGGCCGCCGGGCTGAGCCCCTGCGGCGCGACCACGAGCAGGTCGGGCAGGATGATCTGGCTGACCGGCGCGGCGTCGGTGGCCCCGGCGGGCAGCTTCGCGTGCCAGGCCCATGCGGGGGAACACCACCGAGACGGGCGGCACCGTGGCTGGACTGTGCGCGGCGGTCAGCTGGACAGCGGTGGCCGCGGTGGCCGCCCCGGCGGGGACGGCCGCGATGAGCGTCCCGGCGCCGATGGCGAGCCCGAGCCCGGCCAGCGCCGCGCCGCGCAGCAGCCTCGCGGCGCTCACGGTCAGTAGCGGCCCCGGCCGCGGCAGGCTTCTCATCGCCCAACCACGATAACCACCCGATCCAAATGTCCCCAGAGCCAGATAGCCCCTAGGACCCGGGACATTCCGCCCAGTCTGCGGCCCCGGCCATTCCGCCCAGGCCGGACGGCCCCGCCCGCTCCCCGCCCGATCGAAGTGCCATTGATCGGTATCTATCCCCATCAACGGCACTTCGATCAGTGTTCCGGACGGCGGCGCCGCCGGGCCGGGATTCGGTAGTGTCCGGGCATGGCTGGCAGCAGCGCCGGTATCTGGCGGAACTGGGCGGGCACCGAGTCGGCGACGCCCCGCGAGATCATGACCCCCCGCTCGGCCGGGGAGGTCCAGGCGGCCGTCCGGCGGGCCGGCGAGACCGGGCTCACCGTGCGCATGACCGGCTCCGCGCATTCGTTCACCGGCGCCGCGGTCTGCGACGGGCTGCTGCTGAGGCCCAGCGGGCTGCGCCGGATCAGGTCGGTGGACGCCGGGGCCGGCCTGGTCACGGTGGAGGCCGGCTGCCCGCTGCGGCTGCTGAACGACGAGCTCGCCCGCCACGGCCTGGCCCTGGCCAACATGGGCGACATCCAGGTGCAGACGGTGGCCGGCGCGATCCAGACCGGTACCCACGGCACCGGCCGGGACCTCGGCGGGATGGCCGCCCAGGTGGCCGGCCTCGAGCTGGTGCTGGCCGACGGCAGCCTGGTGACCTGCTCGGCGGACGAGCGGCCGGACCTGTTCGCCGCGGCCCGGATCGGCCTGGGCGCACTCGGCGTGCTGACCGCGGTGACGTTCCGGGTGGTGCCCGCGTTTCTGCTCACCGCGGTCGAGGAGCCGATGCGCTGGTCCGAGGTGGTGGGCCGGCTGGACGAGCTGACCAGCGCCAACGAGCACTTCGAGTTCTACTGGTTCCCGCACACCGACGGCTGCCTGACCAAGCGGAACAACCGGTCGGACGGCCCGGCCCGGCCGCTCCCCCGGTGGCGCTACCAGCTGGACGACGAGTTCCTGTCCAACACGCTGTTCGGCGCGGTCTGCGCAGCCGGCCACCGGGCGCCGGGCCTGATCCCCCGGGTCAACCGGATGGCCAGCCGGGCGCTGAGCGCGCGGACCTACACCGACACCTCGTACAAGGTGTTCACCAGCCCGCGCCGGGTCCGGTTCAAGGAGCAGGAGTACGCGGTCCCCCGGGCCGCGCTGGCCGACGTGCTGACCGGGCTGCGCTCGCTGATCGAGGCGCGGGACTGGCGGATCAGCTTCCCGATCGAGGTGCGGGTCACCCCGGCCGACGACCTGTGGCTGTCCACCGCGTACGGCCGGGACAGCGCCTACCTCGCGCTGCACGTCTACCACCGGTCCGCGCACGAGGCGTACTTCGCCGGCACCGAGGCACTGCTGGTGTCCGCGGGCGGCCGGCCGCACTGGGGCAAGATGCACAGCCGGGACGCGGGCGACCTGGCCGCCGCGTACCCGATGTTCGGCAAGTTCACCGCGCTGCGCGACGAGCTCGACCCGGACCGCCGGTTCGCCAACCCGTACCTGACCCGCGTCCTCGGCCCGTAGACGGCCCGGCACCGGCGCGGTCAGCTGGTCGCGGCTTCGAGCGTGAAGCAGCGATGCAGCAGGGTCGCCCGCGCGGTAGGGGGACCGCTGACCCGGACCATCGGCGTTATCGTCGCGGGCACGCCGGCGCCGGGCCCGAACAGGGCGAAGGTCGTGCGGGTCTCGAAGAATTCCTGGTGGTTGGCGAAGTTGGCCGGGCCTTCCTGACCTTCCTGCGGCGCGAAGTGGTTGTTGCCCTGGTCCATCTTCCAGGCGATCCGGACCTCGGCGCCGGCGTCCACGCCAACGTCTGCGGTCACCTCGGCCTTCACTGCGTCGAGTGACGGCGTGACAGTAATGGGGTCGGTGAGCGGAACGTAGCCGCGGGCCGCGGTGATCGCGATCGTGCCCAGGTCACAAACGGCCTGGGGGCGCGGCAGGGCCCCGGCCGGCTGGGCCTGGACGAACGTGGCCGTGAGTACCGCGGCGGCGCCGGCCGCGGTGGCGACGGCCGCCGTCCGGCTGCGGAGGGCGCGGGTGAAGCGGGTCATGATCTATCTCCCTACTGCGCTGAGCGTGCTGTCCAGCGACTCCACGCATGGCCGCAGGGCCTGGGTTCAGGTGGTGGGGAGGGGTCCCCAGATGCCTGTCTTAACGGTGTGATGGCAGCTAGCATCGGGTAGGAGGCAGGGCATGATCCTGGCTCCCCCCGCTGGGCTTGCTCTGAACCGGCTCTGTACTGTTGGCCGGGTCAGGCAGCCGCGCCCGCCCGGCGGAAATGCAGTGGTTCCGCCCTTATCAGCGGCTAGTCTCGCCTGAAACCAGGCGGGGGCCGCGTACGGGGCAGCGGGGCAATATCTGCAGCGGCGGGTCGCTGGCAGGCAGACGCTCCTGAAGGCATGACGGAAGCACAGAAGGAGCGACTCGTGGCTACACCAGCTTCGCCCCGGTCCGGCTCGGGCGTGACCGCGCGGCGCCCGTCGCTGGGCGGCGGCACCCCGGCCCAGGGCCGGGAACTGGGGGCGCAGGGCCGCAAGACAGTGCACAAGCTGCTCGAGGCCGGTCTGACCGAGTTCGACGAGAAGGGCTTCCAGGCGGTCCGCGTCGACGACGTCGTGCGCCGGGCCAAGACCTCGCACGGGACGTTCTACCTGTACTTCTCCAACAAGGACGACCTGTTCAAGGCGCTGCTGCGGGACGCCCTGCACGACATGGAGATCATCACCGGCGAGTTCCCGGTCGTCACCAGGAACGAGGCCGGGCACGCCGCGCTGCGCCGGTGGATCAGCACGTTCTGCGACACCTACGCCGACCACGCCCCGGTGATCCGCGTCCTCAGCCAGGCTGACCTGGTCAGTGAGGAAGTCTGGGGAGACGGCCTGCAGCTGCTGTTCCGGCTGGCCGAGGCGATCACCCAGGGGATGACCGCGGCCGTGCGCGCCGCCCGGGCGGCCGCCGCCCCGCCGGGCACCCAGCCGGAAGAGCCGGCGCCGGGCCACGCCGAGCTGACCGCGGTGGCCTGCCTGATGATGCTCGAGCGGGTGAACTACCTGCTCAGCGTCGAGGTCCGGCTGCCCAAGGACGAGATGGTCGACCGCCTCGCGGCGATCATCTACGCCGCCTTCGCGTCGTAGGACTCCGGTTCAGGCTCGGGCTCAGGCGCGGCCACGGCCCGGGCCGCCGCCCTGCTCCCGGACGAGCCGTACAGCACGCCGGCGATGACGACCGCGCAGCCGGCCAGCTGCCAGGCGGACGGGCGCTCGGCCAGCACCGCGGCGGACAGCGCGACCGACGCGATCGGCTGGATCAGCAGAAGCAGCGAGGCCTGCGCCGCGGGCAGCAGCCGCCACGCCCAGGTGATCAGCATCCACCCCGCCACCTGCGAGGTCAGCGCGAGCAGCGCCAGCCAGCCGTGCCCAGGCCAGGTGGGCACCAGGCTGATCCCGCCGGAGATGGGCCCGGCGACGACGCAGACCACCGCGCACACCGCGCTGACCTCGAACAGCGGGCCGGCCACCCGGCCGGTCTCGCCGCTCCCCCGGCCGCGCAGGATCAGGATGAACAGCGCGTAGGCGACCGATGTGCCCACGCCGTAGACCACGGCCAGCGCCGGGTCAGACCCGTACGCGCCGCTGCCGATCACCCCGGAGATCATCACCACGCCGGCCATCACCACCGGCAGCGCCATCACCAGCCGCCGCGACGGCCGCTCGCCGAACGCCGCCCACGCGCCGAAGCCGACGAACACCACCTGGAGGTTGCCGAGCACGGTGGCGATGCCCGCGCCCGCCGCGGCGATCGCGTGGTGCCACAGCAGCAGGTCAACCGCGAAGAACACGCCCGCGACCACCGCGACGCCGCGGTCCCGGCCCGTCCGCGGGCCGAGCCGCCGCTGCTCCCGCCAGGCCAGGACGCCGAGCACGGGCAGCGCGTAGAAGCACCGGAACGCGGCCGCGGTCGCCGGGGCCACGTGCGCCAGCCCGACCAGCGTCGCCGAGGACGCGATGCACATCGCGCCGGCCACCGCGACAAGAACCGGCCGCTCCCGGAGCCTCACTGACCGATCATGCAGGCCAGACCCTTAGCAAAGCAAACTAGTCCGCCGCCCGGCGGATTTGCATCGAGTGCCGTCGCCCGCCTCTAGCCGAAGCCGGCACTTCGATGATAGCCCACTCGCCAGCCCGCCTGGGTCAAGTCGATCGATGTCACATCGCTTAGTACGTAAGTTGAGCGATGTCACATCGATCACTTTGGCGGGGCGGCGCGGAGGGCTGTGACTGCTTCCAGGGCGGCGCGGGCCTGGGCTGGGTGGTGGACCCGGAACACGCGGGCGCCGTGCCAGGCGGAGATGGCCAGGGCGGCGATCGTGCCCTCGTTGCGCTCCTTCAGGCCCACGCCGAGGGTTTCGCCGATGAAGTCCTTGTTGGACACCGCGACCAGGACGGGCCAGCCGGTCCCGGTCAGCTCGCCGAGCCGCCGGGTCACCTCCAGCGAGTGCCAGGTGTTCTTGCCGAAGTCGTGCGCCGGGTCGATGAGGATCCCGTCCGGCCGGACGCCGGCCGCGACCGCCCGGTCCGCCCCGGCCGTGACGTACGCCAGCACGTCGGCGACCACGTCGTCGTAGGCCGGCCGCAGCGGCCCGGTCCGCGGCGTCATCTCGCCGGTGTGCGCGCAGACCAGGCCCAGGCCGTGCGCCGCGGCCACGCCGGCCAGGTCCGGGTCGGCCCCGCCCCAGGTGTCGTTGAGCAGGTCCGCGCCCGCCACCGCGACCGCCTCGCCGACCTCGGCGCGCCAGGTGTCCACGCTGATCACGGTGCCCGGGTGACGGGCCCGGACGGCGGCGACCAGCCCGGCCACTCTGCGTACTTCCTCGTCAGTGTCCACGTCGTCACCGGGGCCGGCTTTCACGCCACCGATGTCGATGATGTCGGCGCCCGCGGCCACCGCGCGGCTCGCCGCGGCCAGCGCGGCGCCGAACTCCCGGGTGGCGCCCTGGTCGTAGAACGAATCAGGGGTCGCGTTGACCACCGCCATCACCGCGAACGCGCCCGGCGGCCACTCCCGCGTGCCCAGCCGCAAGGTCCGTGCCGTCACCGGCAGCAGGATAGGCGGTGACCCGCCGGATCCAGGGCACAATCGGGACCGTGCGCTTCCTTACCGATTCCCCGCCCACGTACGACCTGGCCTACAGCGACGTGTTCCTGGTGCCGAACCGGTCCGCGGTGGCCTCCCGGCTCGACGTGGACCTGGCCACGCAGGACGGCAGCGGCACCACGATCCCGGTCATCTCGGCCAACATGACCGCGGTGTCAGGGCGTCGCATGGCCGAGACCATCGCCCGCCGCGGCGGGCTGACCGTGCTGCCGCAGGACATCCCGGTGGACGTGGTCGCCGAGGTGGTGGCCTGGGTCAAGAGCCGCGACCTGGTGCACGACACCCCGCTCACGCTCGGCCCGTCCGACACCACCGGGCACGCGCTCAGCCTGCTGCCCAAGCGCGCCCACGGCGCCGTCGTGGTGATCTCCCCCGACGGCCGGCCGGCGGGCGTGGTGACCGAGGCGGACTGCTCGGGGGTGGACCGGTTCACGCAGCTCAGCCAGGTGATGTCGGCCGAGCTGCTGACCCTGCCGGCGGGCACCGACCCGGAGCACGCGTTCGGCGTGCTGCACGCCGGGCGGCACCGGCTCGCTCCGGTGGTGGACGGCGAGGGCCGCTGCGTCGGCATCCTGACCAGGACCGGGGCGCTGCGGGCGACGATGTACACGCCGGCCACCGACGCGGGCGGGCGGCTGCGGGTCGCGGCGGCGCTCGGCATCAACGGCGACGCCGGCGCCCGGGCCAAGCTGCTCGCCGAGGCGGGCGCGGACATGCTGGTGGTGGACACCGCGCACGGCCATCAGGACAGGATGCTGGACGCGCTGCAGGCGGTCCGCGGGGCCGCGGGCGGGCTGCCGGTCGCCGCGGGCAACGTGGTCACGGCGCGGGGCGTGGCCGACCTGGTCGCGGCCGGGGCCGACATCGTCAAGGTGGGCGTCGGGCCGGGCGCGATGTGCACCACGCGGATGATGACCGGGGTGGGCCGGCCTCAGTTCAGCGCGGTGCTGGAATGCGCCGCCGAGGCGCGGCGGCTCGGCAAGCACGTGTGGGCCGACGGCGGCGTCCGGTATCCGCGGGATGTCGCGCTTGCTCTCGCCGCGGGGGCGTCCAATGTCATGATTGGGTCGTGGTTCGCGGGCACCTGCGAATCGCCGGGCGATGCGTTCCGTGACGCGGACGGCCGCCTGTACAAGGAAAATTTTGGCATGGCCTCGGCGCGGGCCGTGCGGCTGCGCACCGCCGCGGACTCGCCCTTCGACCGGGCCCGCAAGGAACTCTTCGAGGAGGGGATCTCCACGTCCCGGATGTACCTGGACGAGCAGCGCCCCGGCGTGGAGGACCTCATCGACTCGATCACGGCCGGCCTGCGCAGCGCCTGCTCCTACGCGGGCGCCGCCAGCCTGGCCGAACTGCACGAGCGGGCGGTCATCGGGGTGCAGGGCGCGGCCGGTTACCACGAGGGCATGCCGATGCCGACGGGGTGGTGAGATCAGTGATACGACGGGGGCGGCTGTGGCATGCAGCCGGACGGGTGGCGAGCCGCGGCGGCGGGGCCGTGCTGATCGGGGTGACGCTGGCCGGGGCGCCGGTGCTGGCGCCGGGTTCGCTGGCGAGGCTGGCTGGCCCTGTGCTGGCGTACTGGGCCGGCTGCTGCGGCGGTGACCGCTGCGCCGGCCGGGCGCCGGCCGGCCAACGTGCTGGCGCTCGGCGCGGACCTGGTCGACGTGCGCAGCGGCGCGACGCTGTGGAGCCGGGCGGCGACCACGCCGCGGCCGATCGCCAGCATTACCAAGGTCATGACCGCGCTGGTCGTGCTGCGCGACGGGCACCTGGACCGGAAGATCACCGTGACCCGGGCGGCGGTGCGCTACGTGCGGCGGCACGACGGCACGTCGGCCGGGCTGAAGGCCGGCGACGTGCTGACCGCCCGCGACCTGCTGAACGCGATGCTGCTGCCGTCCGGCTGCGACGCGGCCTTCCTGCTGGCCGCGGCCTACGCGCCGAGCCAGGCGGACTTCGTGGCGCAGATGAACGCGCGGGCCGCGGCGCTGCACATGTACAGCACGCATTTCGACAACTTCGACGGGCTGCCGATGCCCACCGAGAACGCGGACCTGTCCACGCCGGCCGACCTGATGCTGCTGGCCAAGGCCGCGCTGGCCCGGCCGCTGTTCGCGGCCATCGTGGCCCAGAAGAGCCGGTCGCTGCCGGCCACACCGCAGCACAAGGCGTACTTCTGGAAGAACACCAACCTGCTGCTCGGCTCCTACCCCGGCACGATCGGGGTGAAGACCGGCACCACCGCCGGGGCCGGGGACTGCCTGCTGTTCGAGGCGACCCGCGGCGGGCGGACGCTGCTCGGCGTTGTGCTGCACGCCAACGGGGCCCGGGTGGCCCGCCGGTTCATCATGGCGTCGCGGATCCTGAACTGGGGCTTCGGCACGCCCGCGGCGTCGTTCGCGGTGCCGGCCGTACCCGCCTGGGCCAACCAGCCGAACAGCTAGGGCTCGCGGCTACCCGACCCAGCGGATCCAGGGCGCCCAGGTAGGTGTGCCCGCGGAAATGCATGATCGCTCGGCAGCCGCCGCTGCCCGAACTGGTTCCAGCGGCAGCCAGGGTCAGCAGGCCAGCGCGGCGGCGCCAGGGCCGGCCCGGCGCTGCGGATCATGGCTCTCACCAGCGTCCCTGGGGCTCACCGGCCGGTCAGGCGGACCGGCCGACCTGGCTGGGCACCAGGCTAGCCGCCGTCCGGACCCAGCCGCCGATGCGGTCGAGCAGCGCGGCGCTGGCGGCCGCCTCGGCGTGGCCGAAACCGGGGATCACCCACAGGTCCTTGGGCTCGCGGGCGGCCGCGTAGATCTGCTGGGCGTGCTCGACCGGGAAGTAGCCGTCCTGGTCGCCGTGCACGATCAGCAGCGGCACCGGGGAGATCCGCGCGGCGGCCTCGGCGGGCGGCACCGGCACCGGGTCCCACCGGCCGCCGTGGATCCTGGTGTTCAGCAGCTTCCTGGTGACCAGCCGGCCGAGCCGCCGCTCGACCGCGAAGTGCACCCGGCGCATGGGCTTGGTGCCGCGGTAGTACCACCAGCCGGGGCCGCTCACCGAGACCACGGCGTCGGCCCCGCCAAGCAGGCCCGCGAACCGGAGCACGACCGACGCGCCCATGGAGAAGCCGACCAGCGCGACGCGGGCGTAGCCGAGCTCGCGGGCGTAGGCGACGACCACGGCCAGGTCCTTGATCTCCCGGTCGCCCAGCGTGGAGGCGCCGCCGGACCGGCCGTGCCCGCGGAAGTCGAAGCTCAGAACCCCGCCGAACCGGTTCATCCGGCTGATCACCCGCCACACCGAGGGCCGCTGCCAGGACAGCGTGAACCCGTGCGCCACGATGATCGCCAGGTCCTCGTCCCCGGGCAGGTGCGCGACGTCGATCGGGACGCCATCGTCGGTGATCAGGGTGCAAGCCTGCGGCACGGGGAGACTCATCCTTCTATTCTGCGTGAGGGCCGGCCCCGGACTTCACAGTCAGGGCGGGCTGCGGCAGTCTGGTGATCCATCGCCGCGCTCGGGCGCGCTCAGGCGCGCCCGGTCCGCGCTCAGCCCGTGCCAACGGAGGCCGTCATGCCCGTGCTCCCCGCTCTGCTCGCCGCCCTGCGCGACGGCTCGGTCGAGATCGTCGACCTGACCGCCCGGCTGGAGTCCAGCACGCCGCTGATCAAGCTGCCCGAGCCGTTCGGCAACACGGTGCCGTTCGAGCTGCAGGAGATCAGCCGCTACGACGACCGCGGGCCGGCCTGGTACTGGAACAACTTCACCACCGGCGAGCACTCGGGCACGCACTTCGACGCGCCAGTGCACTGGATCACCGGCCGGGACGGCGAGGACATCGCGGAGGTGCCCGCCGCCCGGCTGATCGCGCCCGCCGCGGTGCTCGACTTCACCGCCGAGGCCGCCGCGGACCCGGACTTCCTGCTGGAAATCAGCCACGTCAAGGCGTGGGAGCAGGACCACGGCCCGCTGCCCGAGGGCGGCTGGCTGCTGTACCGGACCGGCTGGGACTCGCGGTCGCACTCCCAGGACGAGTTCCTCAACGCGAACGAGACCGGCCCGCACACCCCGGGGGTGTCCGTGGAGTGCGCCCGGTGGCTGGCCGAGGAGTCCCCGGTGATGGGCTTCGGGGTGGAGACCGTGGGCACCGACGCCGGGGCGGCGCACTCGTTCGACCCGCCGTTCCCCTGCCACGCGATGCTGCTCGGGGCCGGCAAGTACGGCCTGACCCAGCTGCAGAACCTGTCCCGGCTACCCGACCACGGCGCGGTGGTGATCGCCGGCCCGCTGCCCATCGTGGGCGGCTCCGGCAGCCCGTGCCGCGCGCTGGCGCTGGTCGAGCGGTCCTGACGCCCGATGCTCGTTAGCGAGGCGATCGGCGCGGCGCTGGCCGGCCTCGGCGCCGACACCGTGTTCGGCGTGGTCGGCAGCGGCAACTTCCACGTGACCAACGCGCTGGTGGCGCACGGCGCACGGTTCGTGGCGGCGCGGCACGAGAACGGCGCCGCGTGCATGGCCGACGGGTGGGCCCGGCTGGCCGGCCGGCCCGGGATCCTGTCCGTGCACCAGGGGCCGGGGCTGACCAACGCGATCACCGGGATCACTGAGGCGGCCAAGAGCCGGACGCCGCTGCTGGTGCTGGCCGCGGACGTGGCTGCGGCGGCCGTGCGGTCGAACTTCCGGATCGACGTGGCCTCGCTGGCCACCGCGGTGGGGGCGACCCCGGAGCGGCTGCACTCGCCGGAGACCGCGGTCGCGGACGTGACCCGGGCCTACGCCACGGCGGAACGGGAGCGGCGGACCGTGGTGCTGGCCCTGCCGCTGGACGTGCAGGCCGCCGAGCACGACCCGGCCTGGCTGGACACCGGGGTGCTGGAGCCGATCGCGGCCAGCGTGACCGGGGCCACGGCGATCGCGGGCGGCGCGCCGCCGCCGGAGACGGTGGAGCAGCTGGCCGCGGCGCTGGCCCGGGCCCGGCGGCCGGTGTTCATCGCCGGGCGGGGCGCCCGGCACGGCGGGGCCGGGCCCGCGCTGGCCCGGCTCGCGGCGAGCTGCGGGGCGCTGCTGGCCACGTCGGCCGCCGCCAAGGGGCTGTTCCGCGGTGACCCGTGGGACCTGGACGTGAGCGGCGGGTTCGCCACCCCGCTGGCCGCGGAGCTGATCAGGGACGCGGACCTGGTCGTCGGCTGGGGCTGCGCGCTGAACATGTGGACGCTGCGGCACGGGCAGCTGATCGGCCCGGACGCCACCGTGGTCCAGGTGGATCACGAGCGTTCCGCGCTGGGCGCGCACCGGCCCGTCGACCTGGCCGTGCTCGGCGACTGCGCGGCCACGGCGGAGGCCACCGCGGCGGCCCTGGACAAGCTGCCGGGCCGCGGGAGGACGGCGCTCCCGGGCCGGACGCGCGCCCGCTGGCTACCGGACCGCGGAGGTGGCCGCCCGGATCGCGGCCGAGGGGCGCTGGCGGGACGTGCCGTACGAGGACGACGGCGACGAGCGGCATATCGACCCGCGGACGCTGAGCATCGGGCTGGACGACCTGCTGCCCGCCGAGCGGGTCGTGGCGATCGACTCGGGCAACTTCATGGGCTACCCGAGCATGTTCCTGTCCGTGCCGGACGCCGACGGGTTCACGTTCACCCAGGCGTACCAGTCCATCGGCCTTGGCCTGGCCTCGGCGATCGGCGCCGCGATCGCCCGGCCGGACCGGCTGACCGTGGCCGCGCTGGGCGACGGCGGCGCGCTGATGGGCGTCAGCGAGCTGGAGACCGCGGTCCGGCTCGGCCTGGGCATGGTCATCGTGATCTACGACGACGAGGCGTACGGCGCCGAGGTGCACCACTTCGGCCCGGACGGGCACCCGCTCGACACGGTCCGGTTCCCGCCGGCCGACATCGCCGCGATCGGCCGCGGCTTCGGCTGCGACGCGCTGACCGTGCGCGGCCCTGACGACCTGGCCCCGGTCCGGGACTGGCTGGCCGGGCCGCGGTCCGCCCCGCTGGTCATCGACGCCAAGGTGACCAGCCACCGCGGCTCCTGGTGGCTCGAGGAAGCCTTCCGCGGGCACTGACGGGGCCATGGGGCAAGCTGAGCCCATGGAGGCGCGAGAGCTGGCCCAGCTGCCGTGGGCACGGTCCCTGTCACCGTTCCGCGGCACGCTGCGCGGGCACGGCGAATACGACGGCGAGCACTTCGCCAGCCTGACCCTGGACGAGCCGAACGGGGCCAGCGCGCGGTTCATCGAGTGCGCGTTCACCGGGGTCACGATGCACGGCGGCGACCTGCGCCGGGCCCGGCTCAGCGACGTGTGGGTGCAGGACACCCAGTTCGTCGCCACCGGGCTGGCCGAGACCAGCTGGCTCGACGCCACCCTGGCGGGCGTCCAGATCGCTGGCTCGGAGGCGTTCGGCGCGCAGCTGCGCCGGGTCACGTTCCGCGGCTGCAAGCTCGACTCGGTGAACTTCCGCGACGCCGAGCTCATCGACGTGGTGTTCGACGGCTGCCTGCTGCGGGCCCCGGACTTCGGCAGCGCCCGGCTGACCCGGGTCCGCTTCACCGACTGCCGGCTGGATCAGGCCGACCTGAGCAAGGTCACGCTGGACCAGGTGGATCTCCGCGGTGCCGAACTCGGGCTGATCATCACCCCGGACTCGCTGCGCGGCGCCGTCGTTTCCACCGCCCAGCTCTATCAGCTAGCCCCGGTCATCGCCGGGACGCTCGGGATCACCGTGGACGGTCCCTAGGGGCCTCGCAACGCCCGCCCCCGGCAGACGCACGGCCCGACCGCGCCGCCACCGACCGCCGGTCTGTGCGTGCGCACGCACATATCATTTGCCTGTCGTCAGTTATGTGCGTGCGCACGCACATAACTGACGACTGGCGGCGGGCAGGTCGGTCGGCGGCGGCGGGCGGGGTCAGTCGGCGGCGGCGGGCGGGGTCAGTCGGCGGCGAGCTCGGCGGGTTCCTCGTACGGGCCGCCGTGCTCGAGGTCCTCGGCCAGGCCGGCGTCGACCAGGTCCTGCTCCGGGGCGTAGGCGATCTCGCCGTGCACGGCCAGGTCACCGACCTCGAGGACGACGTCGGGCGCGCGCAGGCTCATGAACAGGCTGATGCCCTTGAGGATCAGGAAGGTGATCAGCGCGTCCCAGACGATCACGGTCAGCGCCGCGCCGGCCTGGAACAGCAGCTGCTTGGGGTGGCCGTAGAGCGCGCCGGACGTGGTGATGTCGCTGGCGTTGCCCAGGCCCAGGTAGACGACCATGTTCGGGTCGGCGAGCAGGCCCACCAGCAGGCCGCCGGTCAGGCCCGCGAACCCGTGCGTGTAAACCACGCCGAGGGCGTCGTCGA
The DNA here is from genome assembly GCA_963770375.1 of uncultured Actinomycetes bacterium. GTDB lineage: Bacteria > Actinomycetota > Actinomycetes > Streptosporangiales > Streptosporangiaceae > DASVBE01. The sequence continues at coordinate 203,657 of CAVYPM010000016.1, forward strand.
CCCGGTTGAACGGCCAGACGTAGCGCGGCAGGTAGGTCATGGCGGTCCACACCAGGCCGGACGCGATCAGCCCAATGACCATTGCACCGAGGCCGTTGACGTAGCCCGCGGCCGGCGTGATCGCGACCAGGCCGCAGATCATGCCGTTGATGGCGCCGAGGAAGCTCGGCTTCTTCTCCCGGCTGCCGAGCATGTCCAGGATCAGCCAGGTCATCAGGGCGACCGCGGTGGCCACGTTCGTGTTGATCACGGCCGCGGCCGCGTCGGCGCTGGCGAAGTACGGGTCGCCGCCGTTGAAGCCGTTCCAGCCGAGCCACAGCAGACCCGCGCCAACGGCCACAAACGGCAGGTTGCTGGGCGCGCCGGACTCCCGGTCCCGGCGCAACCGGGGCCCGACCATGGCCGCCGCCACGAACCCGGACACGCCCGCAGCGAGGTGGATCACGTAGCCGCCGGAGTAGTCCAGCGTGCCGTGCGCACCCCACCAGCCGCCGCCCCAGATGAGGAACGCGTTGACCGTGTACGCGAAGGTGATCCAGAGCGGCACGAACAGCAGCCACACCTTGAAATTGATCCGGCCGAGGACGCTGCCGAGCAGCAGAATCGGCGTGATCGCGGCAAAGACAAACTGGAAGTAGACCAGCGACGCCTGCGGGAATCTGAACTTCGGTATGAAGCCATTCAGCAGCGGGATATTCGCCTGGGCCTGCTCGGCGGCGTGCCCGAGAACCGTGCCCGGCTTGCCGATGAACGTGCTGATCCAGGGCTCGCCGAAGCCCATCTTGAAGGCGTACAGGACCCAGACGATCAGCGTCAGGCAGAACGCGCTGAACACCATCATCATCGCGTTCACGGCCCATTTGCGCTGCACCAGCCCTGCGTACAGGACGGCCAGGGCCGGAATGCTCATCAGCCCGACGAGCGTTGCCGCGACCAGCTGCCAGGAGTTATCACCGGCATTCAGCCAGCTTGGATAGGGAACAAGCACACTGCCTCCATGGGCCTACGGGATGGCTTTCTGCCACTGCCGGAGCGTGCCGGGTCCCTGGCTTCGCCTGGCCCGCTTCGGTATCCGTTCCTGTTTCCCACGGCCGCGTTTCCGGCGTATTTCCCGCCTGTTACGCGACCGGCAACGCGCCAGGCCGCGGATCCCCGTGTGTTAACGCGCTGTTTCACGCCGAGGTCCGCGGCGTGGGGCACCCGGGCGCTTCCAGGCCGGCTGCGGCGGGCCGCGGCCGGGACCGCCGGGCCCGGCGCCGGCGGGCTGGGGGCCGCTCGGGGGCAAGGATTTACGCCGATGTCACGTTCCGGTAACAGTGTGCTTCCGCGGCCTTGAAAGCGCTTACCCGGAGGATTTACGCTCCAGGCAGTCCACCGGGTAAGCGCTTACCACCCGGCCGGAAGCCCCCGCAGAGAACTTCTGCTGGGCCTGCTGGCTAAGGAAGTAAGCGCTTACCCCAGCACCATGAGGCTGAGCTGGGCCGATGTCCTGACCCAGCTCCGGCAGCCAGGCGATGACCTAGGGAAATGCGCCCCCCGGGGCGCGGCCGGAGGAGAACGATGGCGGACATCAGCGATACGGCGAGCGCGCCCCGTGAGGCGTCGCCCGGGGCTGGTGCTGCCACCGTGCGCGTCGGCCTGGGGGCGGCGCTGGGCAGCGGGCCCGGCACGATCGCACCCCCGACGATCTACGACGTGGCCCGGGTGGCCGGGGTGTCGATCGCCTCGGTGTCGCGGGTCCTGAACGGCCGCAACAACCCCCGCGAGGAGACCCGCGAGCGGGTGCTGCAGGCCGTGGCCGAGCTGGGGTTCGCCCCGGACGGCGCGGCCCGGGCGCTGTCGGCCCGGCTGAAGGAGGTCGTCGGCGTGATCGTCCGGCGGTCGCCGCCTACCGAGGTCAGCCAGGGCCTGTTCGCCGACGAGGACGAGAGCCTGCAGTTCCCCGACATGATCAACCGGGGCATCGAGGTGGTCGCCCAGCTGCACGGGTTCGACCTGCTGATCCGCTCGGTGGACGTCAACGACCACCGGTGCGGCGACCGGATCCTGTCGCTGGCCCGCAAGAGCGACGGCCTGATCCTGCACGACCGGCTGATCGAGCCGCACCAGCTGGACCGGCTGGCCCGGCAGATCCCGATCGTCACGCTGGCCGGCGAGCCGACCGAGACCACCGCGAACGTGCGCGGCGACAACACCACCGGGATGCGCGAGCTGGCCCGGCACCTGGTCATCGACCACGGCTACGACACGGTGAGCTACCTCGGCGGCCACGTCGACAGCCCGGACAACCTGGCCCGGCACGAGACGCTCGCCGACGAAGTGACGCGATGCGGGGCCGAGTTCGTCGACGGGCCCGCCTGGCAGGGGAATTACCTGGCCATCGGCGGGGCCCGGGTGATCGAGCGGCTGCTGGCCAGCCGGGCCCCGCTCCCCCGGGCCATCGCCTGCGCGAACGACCAGACCGCGCTCGGCGTCGTCTACACGCTCGCCGCGCACGGCGTCGACGTGCCCGGGCAGGTGGCGGTGACCGGCTTCGACGACATCCCGGTGGCCAGGCACCTCCGCCCGCAGCTGACCACGGTGCGGCAGCCGATCCAGGACCTGGGCGCCACCGCGTTCGAGGTCCTGCACTCGATGATCAGCAACGGGCCGCCGGCCATCCGCGACTACGTGCTGCCGACCCGGCTGGTGCGGCGGGAGAGCTGCGGCTGCCCGCCGGAGGCCGCCCGGCCGGCCCGGCCGACCTACGGCCTGCTCGCGGACGGACGGACCGGTGACGGCCAGGCCGACGGCGCGCGCGCCGCAGACGGGAGGAACGGGGCGTGAAGGTTCTGGGCCGCCGGCTCGACTTTCTACCTGCTGGTCGCAATCGCCGCGGTCACCGTGGATTTCCTGCTCCCGCGGGTGCTCCCGGGCAACCCGCTGGACGCGATCCTGGCCAAGGTGAGCGGCGGCACGCTGACCAAGGCGTCGCTGCAGGCGCTGAAGGAACAGTTCGGCGGCGACACCAAGACCGGCCTGACCGGCCAGTACCTGCACTTCTGGCATGACCTGTTCACCGGCCAGCTGGGCGTGTCCACCAGCGAGGGCATGGCCCCGGTCACCGCGGTGATCCGCGGCGCGCTGCCGTGGACGCTCGGGCTGGTCGGCCTGGCCACGCTGCTGAGCTTCGTGCTCGGCACGCTGATCGGGGTTCTGGTGGCCTGGCGCCGCGGCACCTGGCTGGACCAGCTCCTGCCGATCACCACGTTCTTCCAGGCCGCGCCGTACTTCTTCCTGGCCTTCCTGGTCATCGACCTGTTCGCGGTCAAGCTGGGCTGGTTCCCGTCGGAGGGCGCCCGCGGGATCACCGACTTCCCGGCGCTGAACACGACCTACATCGGCGATGTGCTCTACCACGCGGCGCTGCCCGCGGCGACGATCGTGATCGCCTCGGCGGCCGGCTGGGTCGTCGGCATGCGCAACGTGATGGTCACCACGATGGACGAGGACTACGTGCTGATCGCTCAGGCCAAGGGCCTGCCGAAGAAGCGGGTGATCTGGTACGCGGCCCGCAACGCCATCCTGCCGAGCGTGTCCAGCTTCTCGCTGGCGATCGGCTTCGTGGTCTCCGGGGCGCTGCTGACCGAGATCGTGTTCAGCTACCCCGGGCTCGGCTTCATCCTGCTCACGGCGGTGCAGGAGGCCGACTACTCGCTGCTGCAGGGGATCTTCCTGGTCATCACGCTGGCCGTGCTGATCGTCAACCTGATCGCGGACTTCGTCTACGTGTTCCTCGACCCCCGCACCCGGCAGGAGGCCTGAACATGGCGCTGAGCACGGGCGTGGGTACTGCGCCCGCGGCGGACGCCGGCGCGAAGGCGGCCGGGGGCGGCCCGGCGGCCCCCCGGCGCGGCCAGCGGCCGCGGCTGCGGCTCCCCCGGTCCCCCAAGGTCCTGATCGGCCTGGCCCTCATCGTCGGTTTCCTGGTCGTGGCCATCTTCGGGACCACGCTGGCGCCGTACGACCCGTCCCGCACGTTCTCCCTGACGCAGAGCTTCCCCCTGCCGCCGTCCGCCCACCACCTGCTCGGCACCACCCAGCAGCAGCAGGACGTGCTGTCCCAGCTGCTGGTGGGCACGCGCAGCACGGTGCTGGTGGCGTTCGTCGCCGGGTGGATCGCCATGGTGCTGTCCGTGGTGGTCGGGGTGACCGCGGGCTACCTGGGACGGCTCCCCGACGATCTGCTGTCGATGCTGGCGAACTTCTTCCTGGTGCTGCCCGCGCTGCCGCTGCTGATCGTGATCTTCGGCTTCCTGAAAACCAACCAGGGCAGCGACGACTTGCTGATCGGCGTGGTCATCGCGCTGACCGGCTGGGCCTGGGGCGCGCGGGTGCTGCGCGCGCAGACCCTGTCGCTGCGCAACCGGGACTACGTGGACGCGGCCAGGATCAGCGGCGAGCGCAGCTGGCGGATCATCACGTTCGAGATCCTGCCCAACCTGATCCCGATCGTGGCCTCGTCGTTCCTGTTCACCGTGCTGTACGGGGTCGGCACCTACACCGCGCTGGCGTTCCTCGGCCTGGTCAACCCGAACCACTGGAGCTGGGGCGGGGAGCTGTTCTACGCACAGGTCGCCGGGGGCGTGTCGGGCGGCTACTGGTGGCTGTTCATCCCGCCCGGGCTGGCCGTGGCGCTGCTCGGCACCGCGCTGGCCCTGGTCAACTTCGGCATCGACGAGTTCATCAACCCGCGGCTGCGGGCCACCGGGGTGTCCCGCCGCAAGGCCCGCCGGTCCGGCGGGACGGCGCTGCCGCGCCGGTTCGTGCTCGGCGTGACCCCGGTCGTCCGCGCGGAGGTGCCCGTGACCGCCAGCGGCGCGCCGCCCGGCCAGCGCCCCGTCGCCGACCTCATCACCACCGACCACGGCAAGACCCGGCGCGGCCGGCGCGGGAGCGGCCAGCCCGGGAGCGGCCAGCCCGGGGAGCGGACTGTGACCGGCCGGCGCGGCGAGCTGCTGCTCGAGGTGCGCGGGCTGTGCGCGGACTACGGGGCCGGCCCCGGCGCGGTGCACGCGGTCCGGGACGCGGACCTGACCCTGCACCGCGGCGAGGTGCTCGGGCTGGCCGGCGAAAGCGGCAGCGGCAAGTCCACGTTCGCCTACGCGATCACCCGGCTGCTCCGCGCGCCCGGCATCATCACGGCGGGTGACGTGCGGTTCCACACCGCGTCCGGGCAGGTGGCCGACCTGCTGGCGGCGAACGAGGCCCAGCTCCGGGTGGTCCGCTGGTCGCAGATCTCGGTCGTGATGCAGAGCGCGATGAACGCGCTCAACCCGGTATTTACCATCGGCGCCCAGCTGACCGACGTGCTGGAGGCGCACCTGCCGAAGATGAGCAAGCAGGCCCAGCGGGACCGCGCGGCCGAGCTGCTGGCCATGGTCGGCATCACCGCGGACCGGCTGGGCAGCTACCCGCACGAGCTGTCCGGCGGCATGCGGCAGCGCGTCATGATCGCGATGGCGCTGGCCCTGGAGCCGGACGTGGTGATCATGGACGAGCCGACCACCGCGCTCGACGTGGTGACCCAGCGGGAGATCCTGGAAGAGCTGTCCGAGCTGCGTGAGCGGCTCGGGTTCGCGGTCCTGTTCATCACCCACGACCTGTCGCTGCTGATCGAGATCGCCGACTCGATCGCGGTGATGTACGCCGGCCGGCTGGTGGAGCGGGCCACGGCGGCGGCGCTGTTCCGCGCCCCCCGGCACCCCTACAGCCTGGGCCTGCTCAGCTCGTTCCCGTCGCTGCACGGCCCGCGCCAGCGCCTGACCGGCATCCCCGGCTCCCCGCCGGACCTGCGGGACCTGCCCCAGGGCTGCGTGTTCCACCCTCGCTGCCCGTACGTGATGGACCGGTGCCGGACCGACAGCCCGCCGCTGGCCGAGCTGGGCGGGGGCGGCCCGCCGCGGCAGGCGGCCTGCTGGCTGCACGACGGCCAGCAGGAGCCGCCCGCGCCGCTGGCCCTGCCCTGGCCGGTCTCCGGGACGGCCGCGGCCGCCGCGCCGATGGCGGCGGCCGGGAGCGCGTGGACGGCCGCGGCCGAGAGCACCGGCCCGGCGGCCGGGCCAGCAGGGGCTGACCCGGCCGCCGGGGCCGGGCCAGCCGAGGCGGCCGCCGTCGCCAACCACACCGCCGTCGCCAGCCACACCGAGGCCGGCCACACCGACGAGGCCAACCACACCAACCACACCGCCGTGACCGACCAGGCCGGCGCGGCCGCGAGCCTGCGGAGCACGCCATGACCCAGTCCCCGGCTGCCCCGCCGGTCACCGGCACCCCGCTGCTCGAGGCCCGCGGCGTGACCAGGCACTTCGTGGTGCACCAGTCGCTGCGCGCCCGCCGCGGGCGCGCCCGGCTGGCCGCCGCCCGCCGCCGCGACGGCCAGCAGCCCGAGGACAGCCGCCGGGTGGTGCACGCACTGGAGAACGTGTCGATCTCGCTGCCCGCCGCGCAGGTCACCGCGGTGGTCGGGGAAAGCGGCTCGGGCAAGTCCACGCTGGCCCGGGTGCTGGCCCGGCTGATCCCGCCGACCGCGGGCGAGGTGCTGCTGGGCGGCACCCCGGTGCCGCCCAGCGGGAAGGACCGGCGGGAGTACGCCCGGCAGGTCCAGCTCGTGCTCCAGGACCCGTTCTCGAGCCTCAACCCGGTGCACGACGTCGCCTACCACCTGTCCAGGCCGCTGAAGATCCACGGCACCGGCACCGGCGCCACCCTGGACGAGTCGATCAGCAGCCTGCTGGAGCGGGTCGCGCTGACCCCGGCGGACCTGTTCGCCCGGAAGTACCCGCACGAGCTGTCCGGCGGCCAGCGCCAGCGGGTGGCCATCGCCCGCGCGCTGGCGGTGAACCCGCAGGTGCTGCTCGCCGACGAGCCGGTGTCGATGCTGGACGTGTCGATCCGGCTGGGGCTGCTGAACCTGCTGGCCGACCTGCGCGAGCGGGATGGCATCGCGGTCCTGTACATCACCCACGACATCGCCTCGGCGCGCTACCTGGCCGACACGATCGTGGTGATGTACGCCGGCCAGGTGGTGGAGTCCGGGCCGGCCAGCGACATCACCGACCGTCCCGAGCACCCGTACACGAAGCTGCTGCTGAGCGCCGCGCCGGACCCGGAGCGGGCCGGGCCGCCCGAACTGGTCGCCCGCGGCGCGCCGCCCAGCCTGGTCTCGCCGCCGTCCGGCTGCCGGTTCCACCCGCGCTGCCCGTACGCGATGGCCGTCTGCGCGGACACGGTCCCTGAGCCGATCGCCGTCCGCCCGGACCACTCCAGCGCCTGCTGGCTGCACGCCAGCGGCCTGACCGCGGCTCAGTCCCGGCCGCTGTCCCCTGCCGCGACCGGCAACGGCCAGCACCCAGACCCGGTCCCCGCCGCCACCGACCCGGGAGAGGAGACGCGATGACACCTGTCATCCCGCAGCTGGCGCCCGGCTGAGATCCCCGGGCACCACACCACCTCATGGCGCCCCGGCAGCGTTGCTGGTTAACCCGGCCGGCCCGCGCCCGCACCACATGGCATCAGACCCCCGACAGGTCGATATCAACAGGCCGGCGAGAGCCGGCCGGGCACACGGAGTTTAAGCAATGAAGCACACATTCATGAAAGGCCTGGCGGCCGCCGCTGTTGTCACTGTCGCCCTCGGGGCGTGCAGCAGCTCCGGCTCCCCCAGCAGCAGCTCATCCGGCGGCTCCTCGTCCGGTTCGTCCAGCAACGCCAAGACCCTGGTTATCGACGACACTCCGCTGTCGCCGATGACGCAGACGTTCAACCCGTACCTGTCCACCTCGACCGGTTACGTGGTGCAGGCGCTGGCGCTCTACAACGAGCCGCTGATGATCTTCAACACGCTCAACCCGCAGCAGAAGCCGTTCATGGAACTGGCCACCGGCTACAGCTGGTCCGCCGACGGCAAGACGCTGACCCTGAACACCCGGCCCAACGTGCAGTGGAACGACGGCAAGCCGTTCAGCGCCGCCGACGTGGCCTTCACCTTCAACATGATCAAGCACAGCAAGGGCCTGACCACGGACGGCACCCCGGTCCCGGTCAGCGCGACCGCGCCGGACGCGAACACCGCGGTGCTGAAGTTCAGCCAGCCCGAGTTCGCGAACCTGTTCCTGATCGCGCACACGTTCATCGTGCCCGAGCACATCTGGTCCACGGTGAACCCGGCGACGTTCACCGACCCCAACCCGGTCGGCACCGGCCCGTTCATGCTGGACAAGTTCAGCCCGCAGGGCTTCACCCTCAAGCAGAACCCGCACTACTGGAACAAGGCCGCGGTGAAGGTGTCGGCGATCTCGTACCCGGCGTACACGGCCAACTTCAACATCGTGAACCCGCTGGCCGCAGGTGAGATCGACTACGCCGGCAACTTCATCCCCGACGTGGAGAAGGTCTACCTGTCCAAGAGCCCGACGAACCACATGTGGTTCGACAAGGCCCCGTTCGTGACCTCGAACAACGTGGTGTCGCTGTTCTTCAACGTGCACAAGGCCCCGCTGAACGACCCGGCCGTGCGCAAGGCGGTCAGCTACGGCATCAACCGCCAGCAGCTGTCCACCCAGGCGGAGACCGGCTACGAGCTGCCGATCACCTCCACCACCGGGCTGCTGCTGCCCAGCGCGAACAGCTACCTCGAGCCGTCCCTGGCCAACAACCTGCCGTCCGGCGGCGACCCGTCCACGGTGTCCAAGACCCTCACCGCTGACGGTTACACGAAGGTCAACGGCAAGTGGACCAAGGACGGGCACAAGATCAGCTTCTCGATCTCCGACCCGATCCCCTACTCCGACTACTACACCGGCGCCCAGATGATCTCGCACCAGCTCAACGCCCTGGGCTTCGACGTCACCGTCGACGGAATCAGCGACCCGTCCGTGTGGGCCGGCAACCTGACCAACGGCAAGTTCGACTCGGCGATCCACTGGAGCAACCAGGGCCCGACCCCGTACCAGATCTACGACAACTGGCTGGACTTCGAGCTCAGCGCCCCGATCGGCCAGGCGGCCGCCGGTGACCTGGGCCGGTTCCAGGACCCGGCCGCGCAGTCCGCGCTGAACGAGTTCGCGCAGACCGGTGACGCCGCCGCCCAGAGGGCAGCGGTCGTCAAGCTCGAGAAGGTCATGGACGCCCAGACCCCGGTGGCCCCGCTGCTGACCGGCGCCGACTGGTACGAGTTCTCGACGAAGAACTACACAGGCTGGCCGTCGTCCGACAACCCGTACATGAACCCGACCCCGAACTCCCCCTACATCCTGGAGACCGTCCTTCACCTGACCCCGGCGACCTGACCGAAGCATGGCGAACCTTGTAGACGGGCGTGTCCCGCCCGGCCGGGCAACCGGCCGGGCGGGGCGCCGCCCCGCGGTCACGAACAGGCAGGGTCACCGATGACGGCGGACGCACTGAACACCGACGCACACAGCGCGCCGGCCAGCACCGACGAAGACCGTGAGCGCAGCGCCATCGCCGCGCTGTCGGTCGAGGAGAAGGTGCTGCTGCTGACCGGCGCGGACAGCTGGCGCACCCAGGGCGCGGAAGCGCTGGGCCTGCGCCCCATGATCACCTCGGATGGGCCGGCCGGCGTGCGCGGCGTCATCAAGGACGAGCGCAGCCCGTCGTCCAGCCTGCCGTGCCCCAGCGCGATGGGCGCCACCTGGGACCCGGGCCTGATCGGCGAGCTGGCCGCGGCCCTTGGCGCGGAGGCCCGCGGCAAGGGCGTGGACATCCTGCTGGGCCCCACCATCAACCTGATGCGCACCCCGCTGGGCGGCCGGGGCTTCGAGTGCTTCGCCGAGGACCCGGTGCTGACCGCGGCGGTAGCCACCGCGTACGTGCGGGGCCTGCAAAGCGCCGGGGTCGCGGCCACGGTCAAGCACTACGTGGCCAACGACTCGGAGACCGAGCGGTGGAGCTACGACGCCAGGATCAGCGAGCAGGTGCTCCGCGAGCTGTACCTGGTCCCGTTCGAGGCCTGCGTCCGCGAGGCCGCGACCATGCTGGTGATGGCCGCGTACAACACGGTCAACGGCGTCCGCATGACCGAGCACGACTATCTGCTCAAAGAGGTGCTCAAGGGCGAGTGGGGCTTCGACGGGGTGGTCACCTCGGACTGGCACGCCGCCCGCAGCACCGCGGCCACCGCGCTGGCCACCCTCGATCTGTCCATGCCCGGCCCGGACGGGCCCTGGGGCAGCCTGCTGGCCCGCGCAGTGGAAGAGGGCGCGGTCCATCCCGAGGTGCTGGACGACAAGATCGTCCGGCTGCTCCGGCTGGCCCGGCGGGTCGGCGCGGTGCACACCGCGGCCCGGCCGGCCCGGCCCGGCCCCGCGGGGCCGTCCGGCCTGATCGACCCGGGTCTGGTACGGCGGGCCACCACGCGATCTTTCGTACTGCTGAAAAACGAGCAGGAAGCGCTGCCTCTCGAGCCTGCCGCGATCCGCAGCCTGGCGCTCATCGGGCCGAACGCGTTCCAGCCGACCATCCAGGGCGGCGGCAGCGCGGGCGTGGTCCCGGCCAGCGTCTCGCTGCCGGCCGAGGCGCTGGCCCGGGCGCTGGCCGGGCAGGCGGAGGTCACCGCCGCGCCCGGCTGCGAGACATGGGTGATGGTGCCCGAGCCGCAGGCCGGCTCGCTCCGTGACCCGGTCACCGGCGAGCCCGGGCTGCGGCTGGAGTTCATCGCCCCGGACGGCAGCGTGCTGGACAGCGAGCACCGCTCGTCGGCCGCGCTGGCCTGGTGGGACGGTGTCCCGCCGGGCATCGGCTGGGGCGAGAGCGGGCGGATCACGCTGGCCACCCGCTACCGGCCGGAGGCCAGCGGGCCGCACCTGCTCGGCGCGGCCGGCGTCGGGCGGCTGGTGATCTCGGCCGACGGCGAGGTGCTGGCCGACGCGGAGACCAGGGTCCCGGCCGACCCGGTCGAGGCGATGACCCGGCCCGGCGAGGTACGCGCCACGGTGCTGCTGGAAGCCGGCCAGGAGGTGGCCATCGGGCTGGAGTTCAGCCCGGCCGCGGACGGCGAGGGCCCGCTGGCGCTGAGCTTCGGCATCGCCCTGGTAGCCGACGGCGACCAGCTGATCGCCGACGCGGTCGCCGCGGCGGCCAGTGCCGACGCCGCGGTCGTGGTCGTCGGCTCGGCCGCGATGACCGAGAGCGAGGGCTTCGACCGGGCGACGCTGACGCTGCCCGGCCGGCAGGACGAACTGGTCCGCGCGGTCGCCGCGGTGAACAGCCGGACGATCGTGGTCATCAACGCCGGCATGCCGGTGCTGATGCCGTGGGCCAGCGAGGTCGCCGCCGTGCTCTACGCCTGGCTGCCCGGCCAGGCGATGGGCGAGGCCCTGGCCGACGTGCTGTTCGGCACGGCCGAGCCGGGCGGCCGGCTGCCGGTCAGCCTGCCCGCGCACGAGCAGGACGCGCCGGTGCTGCACGCCACCCCGCGGGACGGCGTGCTGCACTACGACGAGGGCCTGCTGATCGGCTACCGCGGCTACGACCGGTCCGGGACCGTGCCGCAGTTCCCGTTCGGCCACGGCCTGGGCTACACGACCTGGTCGTACGAGGGGATGCAGCTGGGCGCCGTGAACCTGTCCCCCGGCAGCGACCTGGAGGTCCAGGTCACGGTGCGGAACGTGGGCTCACGCCCGGGCCGCGAGACCGTCCAGGCGTACCTGGAAGGCCCGCCCGGCGACGGGACCCGGCCCATCCGGGTCCTCGGCGGGTTCGCGATCGCGGTCGCGGAGCCCGGCGAGGAAGCCGTCGTCACGCTGCGGATCCCGGCCCGGCTCTTCGCCCGGTGGGAGCCGGGCGCGGGCGGCTGGGCCTGGCCGCGCGGCCAGTTCACGGTGGCGGCCGGCCGGTCCTCACGGGACCTCCGGCTGTCCGCTCCGGTCGTGTCGGCCTGACACGGCCCGGCGGCGCGGGGCACGGTCCCCACCCCCTCCGGGGGACCGTGCCCCGCGGCGCCGCTTCCGGCGGCGGGCCGCGGGCCCGTGCCGGTGCTGGCCGGGGGCCCGGGCCCCAGCCCGCTCCGCCGGGCGCCCGGGCCCTCCTCCTCCCTGAACGCCGCCGTGCCTGGGCGGGGCGGCCCGCGCCGGGAAGCCGTAATCCATAATCGAGATCAGCCTGCGGCCGGCCAGCCCCGGCCTGGCAGGCTGGGCGGATGACCGGAACCGCGGCCGGGAAGGCCGGCCTGCTGCATCACGTCGAGCTGTGGGTGCCCGACCTGGACCGTGCGGTGGCCAGCTGGGGCTGGCTGCTGACCGAGCTGGGCTACGCCCTGTTCCAGGAATTCGAGGGCGGGCGGAGCTGGCTGCTGGGTGAGACCTACATCGTGGCCGAGCAGTCCCCCGCGCTGACCGCGGGCGAGCACGACCGCTGCCGGCCCGGCCTGAACCACCTGGCGTTCCACGTGGCCAGCCGGGAGCTGCTGGACGAGCTGGTCGTGGCCGCGCCGGGGCACGGCTGGCGGCTGATGTTCGCGGACCGGCACCCGCACGCGGGCGGCGACCAGACCTACGCGGCGTACCTGGAGAACGAGGACGGCTTCGAGGCCGAGCTGGTCGCGCCCTGACTCCCCTCCCCCGCGAATCCCCGGCCGGCAGACCCAAAAGCGTACTTTGACAGTTAGCTGGCTGTCGCTGCCGTGGCCGGCCTGGCCGCGCTGCCCGTCCTGGCGCACCCCGCCCGGCCTGCGCCTGCGCACGGAGTGCGGCGAGCAGTTGCCCGGCGGCCGGGTTCGGCCGGTGCCGCTTCGGGAGGTAGGCGCCGACGTAGCGGGTGGGCTGGGGGGCGATCTGGAGATCGCGCACGTCGGGACGGCCGGTGAGGGCGAGGCTGGGGACGAGAGCGACGCCGACCCCGGCGCCGACCAGCGGGCGCTCACGAAGCCGTAGTCGCTGGAGCGGCAGGCGACGCGAGGCTGGAAGCCGCTGACCGCAGCGAGCATCTCCAGGACGCCGCCGACGTCGCCCCACCCGTGGATCCAGCGTTCGCCGGCGAACTCGGCCAGGCTGACGGCCGGCCGGCCAGCCAGCGGGTGGCCCGCGGGAACCAGCAGGCGGAGGTGGTCGGTGACGAGCGCGGTGTAGGTGCCGGGCCCGGCCGCGGCCGGCCAGGCGCGGGGCGGCGCAGGAGTGTGGAAGTGGTAGACGAGCGCGAGATCAGCCTGGCCGTCGCGGACCGCACCCAGCGCCTCATCGGGCTCGGCCTCGATCACCGTGACCTCCACCGGCTGACCGTCGACGGCGGTCAGCGCGGGCACGAGCAGCGGCTCGCCGGCGCTGGGAAACGTGACCACGGTCAGGGTTTGCGGTCCGCCAGCCTGCAAGGCGCGCAGCTGCTGTGCGGCTACCTGCAGCTCGGCGTGGATCGCGTCGGCGGTGGCGAGCAGGACCCGGCCGGCGTCGGTGAGGGTGACGCCCCGCGTGCTGCGGTGCACGAGCACGGCGCCCGCGCCTCGTTCGAGGGCGGCGATCTGCTGGGACACCGCCGACGGCGTGTGGCGCAGCGCGGCGGCCGCCCCGGCGAAGCTGCCCGCGCGCGCGACCTCCCGCAGCACGGCCAGACGATGCGCGTCGATCAACAGTTCTCCTAATGGCGTCATCCGTATTCTGCCACTTCCGCTAATGCCTTCCCCGCCCGAGGCTGGGCTTCATGAATCGTCTGAACGGGCAGGAGCGCATCGGCGCCGGGCTGGCGGCTGGGTCGATGCTGGTGGTCGGCGGGTCCGTGGCCGCGTCCAGCCTGCTGGGCGGCTACCCGGTGCTGGGCGGCCAGGGCGTCCGTTACCTGGCGGCAGGGCTTCTCCTGGCCGCCTGGGCGCGGCTGCGGCGCACGCCCCTGCCTCGCCCGGCAGGCCGGGAATGGGCGTGGCTGGCCGGGCTGGCCGTCATCGGGCTGGCCGGGTGCAGCGTGCTGCTGATTCTGGCCACCCGGGTGGCCAATCCCGCCAGTGTCGGGGTCGTCATCGGAGCAGCCCCGCTGGTCATCGTCATCGCCGCCGCGGCCGCCGCGGGCCATCGCCCCACCCGCCGGGCCCTGCTCGCCGCAGCCGTGGTAACCGCCGGATCCGCAGTGGCCCAGCTCGGCGGCACCACCGGAACCGCGTGGAGCGGACCGGGGCTGCTGCTGGCGGCCGGGGCGCTCGGTGGCGCCGTGGGCACATCCCTGCTGGCCGCACCGGTGCTGCCGCGGCTCGGCGCACTGTCCGTCACGATCTACGCCTGCGGCCTGGCCGGCGTCCTGCTGCTGGCCGCCGCCGCCGTGGCCAGCTTCGCGGGCGGGCCACCGATCCTGCGCATACCCACCGCGACCCAGCTGGCCGCGCTGTCCTACCTCGCGGTCGCGGTCACCGCCGTCGTGGTCCTCGCCTGGTACGCGGCCATGAAACGCCTCGGGGTAGACCGCACCGGGCTGTTCAACGGGCTGATCCCCATCACCGCACTGGCCGCCGTCGCACTGACCGGTACGGGCACGATCACGCCGCTTCAGGTCATCGCAGCCCTCACCGTCCTGGCCGGCGTGATCCTCGGCCTCGGCCGCCCCGGGAGGGTCGCTCCCAGGCCCTCCAGTCTGGCTGGTGGCCTACCGGGTGCAGCAGGTGCCAGCGGATGCGGCCTCTCCCGCGCCGGCGTCCAGCTGGCTGCCGCAGCACTGCATGGAGCCCGGGTCCGCGTCTGGCGGCGTCCAGCTGGGCTTCGGTCTCGTCCCAGCTCTGGCTGCCGGTCTGGCCCCAGAAGGTGGGGCTGTCGGCCTTGACGGTGTAGATCTCCCAGCGTTCGCCGTTGGGTGCCCCGGTGACCCAGAACTTGTCCTGCCTGGCGTAGCAGCAGGTGGTGTCCCGTTCGTCGATGGAGGCCAGGCCTGCTTCGGCCAGGCGGGTCTGCTCGGCGTCCACGGTGCCGGTGTCGGCGACCTCGACGCCCAGGTGGTTGATGCTGCCGCCCTGGCCGGGGTTCTCAATGAGGATGAGCTTGAGGGGCGGCTCGGCGACGGCGAAGTTGGCGTAGCCGGGGCGGAGCTTGGCCGGCTCGGTGCCGAACAGCTTGCTGTAGAAGGCGACGGACTGGTCGAGGTCCTCGACGTTGAGGGCGAGCTGGATGCGGGACATGGCTGCCACCTCCGGCGGTCTTGAGATAGACGACTGTCGATGTATCCGTCTCGCGAGCTTGTCATGAGATATCGGCGTCTGTCAATATAGATGTATGTCTATATCTGAGGTCATGCTCAGCCCGGCGGAGTGCCTTTGGGTAAGGGGTCAGTGTCGAGCGGGCGTGGGCGGCCCAGGCCTGGGCGCCGATCTGGATCGGCGTCCCAGGGGCTGCCCAGCGGCGGGGTGTAGGACAGGTCCAGGTCGCTGATGACAGCGTCGATGGTCATGCCGTGGAAGATCGCGGTGGCGGCGATGTCGATGCGCTTGGCGATCTCGGCATGAGGATGAGCTTGAGGGGCGGCTCGGCGACGGCGAAGTTGGCGTAGCCGGGGCGGAGCTTGGTCGGCTCGGTACCGAACAGCTTGCTGTAGAAGGCGACGGACTGGTCGAGGTCCTCGACGTTGAGGGCGAGCTGGATGCGGGACATGGCTGCCACGCTCCGGCGGTCTTGATATAGACGTCTGTCGATGTGTCTCGGTCAGTGAGCCTGCCATGAGATATCGGCGCCTGTCAATATAGACGTATGTCTATATCTGGCAGTGGTGCTCAGCCCGGTGGAGTCCATGGCGTCGCCACGCACCCGTGACGTCGCAGCCGGGGTCCAGCTCGCGGGCCCGCAGCGCGGCGCTGATCCCCGCGTCACTGCCGCCGATCGCCACCAGGTGCATGCAGGGCTCCGTTCGGTCAGGAGGTCACCCGGGCAGGCGTCCGTCGGACGCCGGGTGGTCCGCGCCATCGGCCAGGCCCGGATCGGCGGGGCCGCGCAGGCGCGGCATCACGGCATCGGCCGCCTGCCGATGGGACAGGCCCGGATACAGCAGCCGGATCACCGCCACCGCGGCGACGCCGCCGAGGATCTGCGCGGCGATGAAGGACGGGACCGAGGAGGGGGCGATGCCCGCGAAGGTGTCAGAGAACATCCGGCCGATGGTGATCGCCGGGTTGGCGAAGCTGGCCGAGGAGGTGAAGAAGTAGGCCGCCCCGATGTAGGCGCCTACCGCTGCCGGGGTCACCTGGGCCCGGCCGCTGCGGGCCAGGGCGAAGATCACCAGCAGCAGGCCCAGGGTAGCGACCACTTCGGACAGGAAGTGGGCCGCCGACGCGCGGTCCGTGCCCGAGATACTCACCGCGGCCCGCCCGTACATCAGGTTGGCCAGCACCGCGCCGCAAATGCAGCCCGCGACCTGCGCCGGAAGGTAGGCCGCGGCCTCCCGCCAGCTCACCCCGCCCAGCGCGGCATCGGCGAAGGACACCACCGGGTTGAAGTGGCCGCCCGATACCGGGCC
The DNA here is from genome assembly GCA_963770375.1 of uncultured Actinomycetes bacterium. GTDB lineage: Bacteria > Actinomycetota > Actinomycetes > Streptosporangiales > Streptosporangiaceae > DASVBE01. Next base: position 220,133 of record CAVYPM010000016.1, read on the forward strand.
GAACATCAAGATGATCGCGAACAGCCCGGCCGCAGTCGCCGCCGCGTTCTCCAGCAGCTCCAGGCCCGTATCCCCGGGCGACAGGTGGGCTGCCGCGATACCCGAGCCGATCACCACCGCAGCCAGGAACGCGCTGCCCAGAAACTCGGCCACCAGGCGGCGCCACAGCGCGGGACCGTTCACGATGGGGCCTTCCGCCCACCGGCAGCCGCTGCGCGGTTAGCGGAACCAGCAGCGCTGCCCGCTACAGGCGGGTCCTGGCAGACGGTGGGCATGACGGATCCCCGGGCCTCCGGTAGATTCATTCACATCGATGTGGCAAGTATCGAGGCTCAGATTCACCCATGTCAATGTGAGGATCGCTGATGACCACGGCCCGCGCCGTCCGCAGTCTGCCGCTCGCCGACGAGGCGCTGTGCGGGCCGCCGCTGACCGAGGTGCCACTCTCCGAAGCCGACTCCGTGCGCCTGGCCGCAGTCCTGGGGGCCCTGGCCGACCCCGTGCGGCTGCGGCTCATCTCGATCCTTGCCGCGCAAGGCGAAGTGTGCAGCTGCCACCTCGAGGAACCCCTCGGCAAGAGCCAGCCCACCATCTCCCACCACACCCGCGTACTCACCAACGCCGGGCTCATCGAGGGCGACAAGCGCGGGAAGTGGACCTGGTGGCGCATCGTCCCCGAACGCCTCGCCGCCATCCGCGAAGCCCTCGGCGGCGCCTGAGCTGCCAGTACGCAACATCTGCCGAGGTGCGTCGCGGCGGGCGGGCTGAGGCTGGCCGGGATGGCCCCGTTAGGCTCGGGCGCCATGACACGTGTGGTGCTGGCGTCGGCGTCGCCGACCCGGCTCCGGGTGCTGCAGGCCGCGGGCCTGCGTCCCGAGGTGATCCCGAGTCAGGTCGACGAGCGGGCCATCACCCGGTCCCGGCCACGCGACCTGACCCTGGCCCTGGCCGAGGCGAAAGCCGCGGCGGTGGCCGCGCAGCTGACCGCCGGCCTGGTCATCGGCTGCGACTCGGTTCTGGAGATGGCCAGCCCGGCGGAGCTGGCCGGCCTGGCGCTGGGCAAGCCCGCCACCGCGGCGGAGGCGCGGGAGCGCTGGCGGCTGATGGCCGGGCAGACCGGCATCCTGTTCACCGGCCACCACGTGCTGGACGTGGCCACCGGGCGGCAGGCCAGCGAGGCCGGGGCGACCGCGATCCGGTTCGGCCAGCCGAGCCCGGCCGAGATCGACGCGTACATCGCCAGCGGCGAGCCGCTGCAGGTGGCGGGCGCGTTCACGCTGGACGGCCGGGGCGGCTGGTTCATCGAGGAGATCCGCGGCGACTACAACAACGTGCTCGGCATCTCGCTGCCCTTGCTGCGCCGGCTGTTCGCCGCGGTCGGCCGCCCGCTGGCCGGGCTCTGGCATCCCTAGCCGGTATCCCTGGCCACGGCAAACCGGCATAGTGTCGAAACCATGAGCGAGACCATCCCGCTGTTTCCGCTCGGCACCGTGCTGTACCCGGGGCTGCTGCTGCCGCTGCACATCTTCGAGGACCGCTACCGGCAGCTGGTCGGCGATCTGCTGGAGGGACCCGAGCCGCGGCGGTTCGGCGTGATCGCGATCCGCAAGGGGCGGGAGACCGGCATCGACGGCGTGTCCGCGCTGTACGAGGTGGGCTGCGCGGCGGTGCTCCGCCGGGTGGAGCGGTACGAGGACGGCCGGTACGACATCATCACGGCCGGCGCCGAGCGGTTCCGCCTGCTGGGTCTTGACGAGTCCCGGCCGTACCTGCGGGCCGAGGTGGAGTGGCTGCCGGAGGAGACCGGGGACGAGGCCGCCGCCGGGCTGGCGGCGCGGGCCACGGCGGCGGCCTTCCGGGGTTACCTGGAGGCGCTGACCCGGCGCGGCCTGGCCGAGATCAGCGTTCCTGACCTGCCGTCCGACCCGGGACCGCTGTCCTACCTGGTGGCCGCGGCGGTGGTGGCGGACCTGCCGGACCGCCAGGCGCTGCTGGCCCAGCCGGACGCGCTGAGCCGCCTGGAGTCCGAGCGGGCGCTGCTGGCCCGGGAGACCGCCATGATCGGCTCGCTGACCGCGCGCCCCGCCCCGGACCTGCGCTACTCCCCGTACAGTTCGAACTGAGGCGGGAGGCGGTGCCGTGACAAGGGACGAACTGCGGGCGTACTGCCTGGCCAAGCCCGGGGCGTGGGAGGACCAGCCCTGGGAGGACGACGTGGTCGCGAAGGTCGGCAGCAAGATCTTCGCCTTCCTCGGTGGCACGGGCCACGGCGCGCCGTCGGTCGGCCTCAAGTGCGGCCCGAACCGCGAAGTCGCCGACGAGTGGCTGAAGCGCTACCCGGACGACGCGGCGGTCATGGCCTACATCGGCCGCTCCGGCTGGAACACGCTCCGGTCCGGCGGCGCCATCCCGGACGACGAGCTCTTCGAGGCCATCGACCTCTCCTACGACACCGTGGTCAGCAAGCTCCCGAAGAAAGAACGCCCGCCCGCACCCTGACCGGCGACGGAGCGGCGCCCGGCCGGGGTAACCCGTCACTGCTGACCTGCCCAGGGCCGGGCGCGGCGGGTTACCCTCCGAGAACGCCGTTTCTGCGGCTCCGTACGTCACCTGGGGGGTTCTGGCTATGAGCGATGACTTCGAGGTCACCGGCACGAACGACACGGCGCTGTTCTCGTTAAAGCTGCACCGCGGCGAGGGCATGCTGCTGCTGGCGATGAACTGGAAGAGCGGCACACCGCCCGATGATTTCGCCGGCTTCGCCATCGAATACCAGGAGCCCGGCGGCGGCCAGTTCTTCAAACTGAACAACCGGCTCTCGTTCACCCCTGGCACCAGCAGCGTGCATCCGTCCCAGCAGAACCCGACCACGCTCTGCCCGATCCAGAAGTTCCGCTGGGTGCACTTCCCGCGCAACGCCGAGATGCCCGGCCTGTTCACCTACCGGGTGACCCCCGTCTTCATGGACAGTGCCGACCAGCTCAGCTACGGGGAACCGCAGCAGGCCTCGCTGGAGCTGCGGCGCGAGACCTACCCGGGGGCGCTGAATGTCGCCTTCACCCGCGGGTTCGTGTCGTCGCAGGCCTTCGTGGACCGGTACGGCGCGGCGGCCGTCGCCACCCTGATTCCGGCCGCGGCGAAGGACGGGCTCCGCTTCGTGGCCAGCAACCCGAAGGCCGGCGAGGCGCTGCCCTGGATGGGCTTCGAGGCACTGTCCGCGATCCACGAGGTGCTCGACCAGGCCATCGCGGACCCCGGCGCCCAGGTCCGGGTGATCGCGTACGACCTGAACGAGCCCGGGATCGTGTCGCGCCTGGAGCAGCTCCAGGGCCGGCTCAAGGTGATCATCGACGACAGCGGCGACCATCGCCCGTCCACCTCGGCCGAGTCCCAGGCCGCGGACCTGCTGAGGGCGTCGGCCGGGGCGGGCAACGTGCTGCGCCAGCACATGCTGGGCCTCCAGCACGACAAGATCATCGTGGTCGACGGGCCGGCCGGCCAGCAGGTGGTGTGCGGCTCGACCAACTTCAGCTGGCGCGGGTTCTACGTGCAGAACAACAACGCGATGGTGCTCCACGGCCCCGGCCCGGTCGCCGTGTTCTCCCGCGCCTTCGACAACTTCTGGTCGGTCGCACCGGACGCGTTCGGTGACACCGCTTCCGCCGTCTGGCAGCCGCTCGGGATCAGCGGGGTGGACGCGCAGGTGGCGTTCTCCCCGCACGCCCCGGCCAACGCGCTGCTCGCGCGGTCGCCGCCGACCTCGGGTCGGCCACCTCGAGCCTGTTCTACTCGCTGGCCTTCCTGTACCAGACAGAAGGGCCGATCCGGGACGCGATCACCGCGATCACGGCGGACGACGCGGTTTTCGTCTACGGCATCTCTGACCGGCGGGTAGGCGGCATCGATCTCACGACGCCCGGCGGGAACCCCGCGCCGGTCTACCCGTCGCTGCTGAGCGGCGACGTGCCGCCGCCCTTCTCCAAGGAGCCCAGCGGGGGCGGCGGGATCCGCATGCACCACAAGTTCGCGGTCATCGACTTCAACCTGCCGACCGCCCGGGTCTACCTGGGCTCGTACAACTTCTCGTCACCAGCCGACGTCCAGAACGGCGAGAACCTGCTGCTCGTCCGGGACCGCCGGATCGCCGTCAGCTACATGGTCGAGGCGCTGCGCATCTTCGACCACTACCAGTTCCGGGTCCTGGACCACGCCGCCGCCAAGGCGCAGCGGCCGCTGGTCCTCGCCAGGCCGCCGCGCAACCCGGGCGAGGTGCCCTGGTGGCAGGAGGACTACACCGACCCCCGCAAGATCCGCGATCGGGAACTGTTCTCACGCTGACCGGCGCTAGTCCTCCGCCGGGCGGGCCGCGACGTAGGCGGTGATCTCGGCCAGGACGTCGGCGACGCCCTGGCGGAAGACCGGGTCGGTGACCTCGCCGTCCGGGCCGACGGCCTGGCGGGCGAGCGGGAGGCGGCGGCAGGCGGCCGTGATCACGTCGGCGGTGACGTAGCCGAGGACGATGGCCAGCGTGTCGTGGGCGCCGCCGCCGCGGCCCGGCGCGGCCACGTTGATCCAGGCGGTCGGCTTGGCCGCGATCTCGGTGCCGCCGACCAGCCAGTCGAGCAGGTTCTTGAAGCTGCCCGGCAGCGTGCCCGCGTACTCCGGGGTGCAGATCAGCAGCGCGTCGGCGGCCGCGATCTCCTTCCGCAGCGCGGCCACCGGGGCGGGCAGCGGGTCGTGGTCGTCGTCCGGGTTGAACGCGGGCAGCACGGACAGGCTCTGGTCCAGCACCGTGCCGACCCCGGGCGGGGCCACTTCCTGAGCGGTACGCAGCGCCGCGGTGTTGGTCGAGCCCAGCCGGGTGCTCCCGGAGATGAGCAGGATCCGCGTTGCCTCAGACGTCACTGTGCCTCCCTGGCTGGCCGCCATCGCGGCAATCCGATTGCGGTCCGCGCCGCCTGCTGTGAGGCTAGCCGCCGTGAGCGGTGCAAGCTTCGAGGACCTCTTAGCGGAAGGCGCGGCGGTGCCCACCGCCGGCTGGGATTTCTCCTGGTTCGAGGGACGGGCCACCGAGGAACGGCCGCCGTGGGGGTACGCCCGGCAGATGGGCGAGCGGATGGCCGTCGCCGCGGCCGGGCTCGACGTGCAGACCGGCGGCGGCGAGGTGCTGGCCAGCATCCCCAAGCCGCCGCCGCTGCTGGCCGCGACCGAGTCCTGGCCGCCGAACGTGGCGCTGGCCCGGTCCCGGCTGGCGCCGCTCGGCGGGCGTGTGGCCGAGGTCGACGACCTGGCCGACCTGCCGTTCCCTGACGGCACGTTCGACCTGGTGGTGAGCAGGCACCCGACCGTGGTCCGGTGGCCGGAGATCGCCCGGGTGCTGGGTCCCGGCGGCACGTACTTCTCCCAGCAGATCGGCGCCGGGTCGAACCGGGAGCTGACCGACGCGATGATGGGCCCGCAGGTGGTGGACCAGAGCCGCAGCCCGGCCCGGGCGGCGTCGGGTGCGCAGCTGGCCGGCCTGGAGGTGATCCGGCTGGAGGAGCGGGCGCTGCGGGTGGAGTTCTTCGACGTGGCCGCGGTCGTGCACTTCCTGCGCAAGGTGCTGTGGACCGTGCCCGGGTTCACGGTGGCGGCCTACCGGGAGCCGCTGCGCCGGGTGCACGAGCAGATCCAGGCCGACGGCGCGTTCGTGTGCCACTCCCAGCGCCTCCTGATCGAGGCCCGGCGCTAGCTGTACTGACGCTGCCGCGAGCTTGGCCGGCTACGCCGGCGCGATCCGGTAGTGGTAGCCGTGGTGGTCGGTGAACCCGGTGCGCTGGTACAGCGCGCGGGCACCGGTGTTGCGCTCCTCGACCTGCAGCCAGTACCCGCCCGGGGCCCGGCCGGCGGCGTGCTCGGCCAGCACCGAGGTGAGCAGGGTGGCCAGGCCCCGCCGCCGGTGATCCGGGCTGACCTCGACCGCGGTGAACCCGGCCCAGCCGTCCGCCGCCGCCACCCGGGCCACCGCGATCGTCTGGCCGTCCTCGCGGACCGAGCCGAACGCCTGCCACGGCGCGGACAGCAGCATGGTCCTGGCGATCGGCGGCAGGTCCATGCCGCGGTAGTGGTACAGCGACATCCACCTGTCGTCCGGCTCCGCGGCGATCAGCACCCGGCCAGTGCCGGCACCGTTCGGGGCCGGGACCGCACCGGGCTCGGCGGTCATCACCACGGCCGGGCCGGACCGGGTGGACCAGCCGCGCGCGTCGAGCAGCCGGTTCAGCTCGCTGCCGCCCGGGTCGCCCAGGGGGTACGGCACGGCCAGCGTCGGCGGCAGGCCGCGCGCGGTGTACCACGCGGTGACCCGGTCGATCGCCTGCTCCAGCGGCACGCCCGGGTCACCCACGGCCAGCGCGCTGTTCGCCCGCCCGGTGAAACCCTCGGCGGCGCGCAGCTGCCACTCCCCCAGCCGGCCTTGCTCGGGCGGCTGCCAGCTGCCGGACGCGACCAGCTCAAGCGCCGATATCGAGATCGTCATGGTCCCGCCAGCCTGCCAGATCCGCGCCGGGCCGGGCCCGGCGGGCTCAGAACCCGATCGCCTCGCGGAGCAGCAGCACGACGCCGCGTCCCGGGTGCAGTTCCGCGTTCAGGACGAGCAGCCGGTTGATGGCACTCGGCGACCCGTAAGCAGCCTGCGTGCGGGCGCTTTCCAGCGGCAGGCAGTGCTCCTCGACCCGGCGCAGCGCGGTCTCCAGATCGGGCACGATCTTCTGCGCCCCCACGATCCAGATCGCGCGGGCCGCGCCGCCGGCGTAGCCGGGCAGCTGGCTGCCGCTGCCCGAGGCGATCACCAGCGAGCCCGTCTCGGTGACCGCGTGGACGCTGCCCACCGCCACGTCGGGGCTGGCCAGCAGCCGCCGGATGGCGTCGGCCTCGGTGGCCCGGTCCATGGCCAGCACGCGCGGCCTGATCGCGTCGTACCGCCCGCTGGCGTTGATGTCCGCCTCGATGCCCGACAGGCGCAGGGTCTCGCTGGCCCCGGTGAATACGCTGGCGCCCGCGGGTATCAGGGCCTGGATGCGGGCCCGCGCGGCGGCCACGCCGTCGAGGGTTTCCACGCTAAAACCGTGCGCGGCAAGCGCCGCGGCGGCCCGCTCCAGGCGGTCGGCGGGCGCCGGGCCGGTCCAGAGCGCGGCCGGGCTCTGCGTGGTCATGGTGTCTCCTCCTGGCTCGGTGGTCGGTTCGTCTCAGCCCGACCACGCAGCCCCGCGGAATGTGAGGCAGCACCGCCGCGCCTGACATCCCGGCCCGCTGACTTGTCGGGACCGATGAGGGAGAATCGCCACCGAGGGAGCCGACGCCATGACCACCCAGCCAGACCCGGGCCTGGACGCGATCATCAGCGAGCGGCGCCAGCTGATCAACCTCACCTACCGGATGCTCGGCTCGCTGGCCGAGGCCGAGGACGTGGTCCAGGAGACCTACGCCCGCTGGTACACCCTCACCACGGCACAGCGGGACGCGATCGAGTCCCCCGGCGCCTGGCTGACCACGGTCGCCAGCCGCATCTGCCTGAACCTGCTCGGCTCGGCCCGGGCCCGGCGCGAGCGCTACGTGGGCGATTGGATCCCCGAGCCGCTGCCCGAGCGCACCGAGTGGGTCGGCAGCGGCCTCGGGCCGCAGCCGGCGCACCGGCCGACCCGGCCGACCGGGTCACCCTGGACGAGTCGGTCAGCATGGCCTTCCTGGTCGTGCTGGAGGAACTGACCCCGGCCGAGCGGGTGGCGTTCATCCTGCACGACGTGTTCCGCTACCCGTTCGCCGAGGTCGGCGGGATCGTCGGCCGCACCCCGGCGGCCTGCCGCCAGCTGGCCTCCTCGGCCCGCCGCCGGATCCGCGCCGCGCAGGCCCCGCCCAGCCCGACCGCACAGCAGGCCAGCGTGGTGCGGGCCTTCAAAGAGGCCTGGGAGGCAAAGGACATCGGCGCCCTGATCGGCCTGCTCGACCCGGACGCCACCGCGACCGCCGACAGCGGCGGCCGCGTCCTGGCCTTCCGGGACCCGATCGAGGGCGGCGAGCAGATCGCCCGCGCCTGGATCGAGATCGCCCGCAACGCGCCCGCGGGCGCCACGTTCCTGGAGCGCACGGTCAACGGCCAGCCCGGCCTGGTCGCGCAGCAGGACGGCCGCATCCTGACCGTGTTCGCGTTCGAGATCACCGGCGACCGGATCAGGCACATCTGGGCCATCCGCAACCCGGAGAAGCTCCGCCCCTGGACGGCCGTCTGACCCGCGCCAGCCGCGCCAGCTGCGCCGCCCGCGTCAGCCGCGGCGGCGGAGCCGGGCCAGCAACTCGGGCGGCGCGCCGGACGGCCCGCCCGGGCTGGCCAGCGCCCGCAGCGCGTGCACGTAGCGGACCACGACGAACCGCTGGATGGCGGAGCCCGCGGGCCCGGCCGCGCGCATCATCAGGCTGGCCGGCCGGGAGAACGACCGCAGCCGCAGCCGCACCGTGCCGTCCGGGCCGAGCTCGACGGCGAACGCCTCCTCGCCCGACTCGGGATGCCCGGGCAGGGTGCCGTACCCGAAGCCGCGCCGGTTCGGCTCGTCGACCGTGTAGACGACCCGGCAGGGTGAGGTCAGCGCCAGCGGCCCCCAGCCCACGGTCTGCGCGACGACCACGCCCGGCTCGGCCGACGGCCCGCTGGCGTGGATCCGCAGTCCGGCCTTACGGTGCATGTCCCAGTGCAGCAGGGCGCTGGCGGCCAGGTCGAACACGTCCTGCCCGGACCCGATGCCGGCGGCGATGGACAGATGGTGATACCCGTCCGGCATCCGGCCGCGGGTCGCGCCGTGTTCGGCGTAGGTCAGCTCGGCATCGGCGAGCGCGTCCAGGTCGGGTTCCATCCCGGAACCGTACCCGCCGCCGGGCCGGTCATGTGGCCGCGTCAGTCCCCGGCGCCCACCGTCGCGTGGCAGAGCCGGGACAGCTCGATCGGCCGGAGCAGGTCGGTCCGCTCCCACAGCGCGGCGCTGACCGCGTCCCGCTGCCGGACGTCCCGCACCCCGGTGAAGCCGTGCCTGGTCAGCAGCCCGGTCATCTGCTCCGGGGTGAAGAACGACAGCCACGGCTCGCCGCGCCGCTCCGAGTCGGGCATGACCAGGTCGGCGTAGGCGACGCCGTCCGCGTCGCGCAGGTCCGCGGTCAGCATGTAGTCGGTGACCAGCTCGCTGCCCGGGGCCAGCCGGCTCAGGCTGGCCAGGGTCGCGCCGATCGCCTCGGCGGTCAGGTACATGGTGACGCCGAGCCAGCTGACGAACGCGGGCGCGGCCGGGTCCAGCCCGGCGGCGGTCAGCGCGGCGATCAGCTCGCCGGTCTCGAAGTCGACCGGCACCCAGGTCAGCGTGGGCGGCTCGGCCAGCCCCGCGGCGGCCAGCAGGGCCCGCTTGCGCTGCTGGGTGGCCGGGTGGTCGACCTCGAACACGCGGAGCCGCCCGGCCAGCTCCGACCGGCAGGCGAACGAGTCCAGGCCGGCGCCGAGGATCACGTACTGGGCGGTGCCCCGCGCCGCGGCCAGGGCCAGCTGATCCTCGGTGAACCGGCTGCGGCAGGTGGCCTGGGCCCGGGTGCCGGCCAGCAGCGGATGGTCGCCGTGCTCGCGGTGATAGCGAAGATAGGTCTCGGCCTTGTCGCCGAGCAGCAGCGCGGCCAGCGAATCGGCAAAGATCCGCGGCTCGGAGTCAACAAGCAGATGAGCGGCCCTGGCGGCCGCGGCGGTCATCGCAGTCTGGCTCGGCTGGCCTTCATTTTCCATGCCGGAACATTACCAGCCAATGCCCTTATTATAGCATTACGGAATTAATTCCGCTAGCCTTGAGAAATGACAATTGTATTTCAATTTGCCGGGCCTGGTATTGCCGCCGCGGCGCCGGGCGCCTGAACCGGGCGGCGCGGCGATGCGGCCCGGCCCAGGTGAGGTGCTGCACTTCTCCGAGGATCCCGGCATTACCCGGTTCGTGCCGCACATCGCAGCAACGGCCCAGCGGCCGGAGGCGTACGTCTGGGCGGTCAACGCGGCGCGGGCGCCGGACTACTGGTTCCGCCCCCCGCCCGGCTGACTGACGCCGGGTCAGCCGGGGGCGAGCCTGCGGGCGCGGGCCGGGGGTGCGCTGGTGGCCCAGCGGATGGCGCGGACCATGCCCTGGCCGGCCGGGCGGACCAGCGCGGCCTCGGTGACCGGCAGGTACGGGACGCGCAGCGGGATCCGCGCCCACCGGGGCAGAGTCGAGACGGCGGCCGCGGCCAGCACACCGTAACCCGGCCTGGCGATGACTGGCAGCGGCGGCGTTAGCAGCAGGAACCTGGCTGCCTCCCGGGCCTCGGGTGTGGTGCGCAGTTCGGGGCGGTAGGCCTGGATGCGGGCGGCCAGTTCGGCCTCGTTCCGCGGCGGGTCGGCCGCGCCGAGCGCGAGTGCGATCGTGGCCATGTCATTGACGTAGCGGTCGCGGTCCTCCTGGTTCAGCGGCTGCGCCCCGAACCGGCTGTGCGCCCGCAGGAAGCTGTCCACCTCGGCCACGTGCACCCAGGTGAGCAGGTGCGGGTCGGACGCGGCGTACGGCCGGCCGTCCCGGGCGGTGCCGGTGACCCGGAGGTGGATCCGGCGGACCCGGTCGACGGCCTGCTGCGCGTCCTGCGCCCGGCCGTACGTGGTGACGGCCAGGAAGTAGCTGGTGCGCTGGAGCCGGCCCCACGGGTCGCCGCGGTAGTCGGAATGCTCGGCGACCGCGGCCATGGCCAGGGGGTGCAGCGAGTGCAGCAGCAGGGCGCGCAGCCCGCCGACGAACATCGAGGAGTCGCCGTGCACCCGGCGGACCGGGCTGTCCTCGGCGAACCAGCGCTCGCCCCCGTCGGCGTTGATCACCTCGCGCTGGCGCGGGCCGTCCGCCCCGGCCACCCGCGCGAAGATCGACACGCCGATCCTGGAGCGCAGCGTCTCGGCAGCGGCCCGGGGGTCCATAACCTCATTATCCGCCGCCGTGCCGGGTGGTAAGCACGCAGGTCAGCGTGCGCGGGCGCGGAGGAAGCCGTGCTCGGCCTGAAACTCGTCCGCGGCCGGGTCGCGCCAGCGGAACGACTCGACGTCGAAGCCGGCCCGGCGGACCAGGCGGGCCAGCTCCGGCCTTGTGTACAGGGTGACCCGGACCAGGTCGGGCTCGTCGCCGTGCCACTGGTCGCCGTCGCCGAGGTGGGCGGTGAGCACCAGCCGCCCGCCGGGGGCCAGCACGCGGCGCATCTCCGCGAAGGCCGCCCCGGCGTGGCGCCGCGGGAAATGGTGCGCCACGTAGCAGGCGAACACCCCGGTGCAGGCCGCGTTCCGCAGCGGCAGCGCCCAGGCGTCGGCGGTCACGAACCGGGCCGCCGGGGCGTGCTTGACGGCCTGGGCCAGCATGGCCGGGGTCAGGTCGGCGCCGATCGCGCGGCAGCCCGCCTCGGTGGCCTGCCGGGCCAGCAGCCCGGGGCCGCAGCCGACGTCGAGCACCGGCCCGGCGCCCGTCGCGGCCAGCGACTGCTTGATGAACTCCTGGTCACCGACGCCAGACGGAGGCGCGCCGAACCGGTCCAGGTACTCACCGGCGATGCGGTCGTAGGCGCGGATGATGGCGCGGCGGTCGTCGTGGGCCATGCCGCCATCCTGACAGCCGCCGGACGGCCGCGGCTGCGGCTGCGACGGGGCCGGCGGCGCGCTGGGCGCTGCCGTCGACCCGGGCTGGATGCCGGGCGGCGGGCGGGAGGCCGGGGCTGGGGTCAGTGGCGTCGCCGGGCCCGGCGTCGCCTGCGGCGGCGAGCCGGGCGTGCAGCTGCTCGCGGATCTCGTCCGGCGTGTAGGCGCGGCGGGCGCGTTCGGACCGGGCGATGACCACGCCAGTGGCGGCCACGCCCGCGACGCCGGCCAGACCCAGGATTTTCCACCAGCCCACCTGCCTATGCTACGGCTGTGCCTACGGCGACGCTGACCCTCGATGAGGCTGTGGATCTGGCCAGGACCGGCGACATCTGGCTGTTCCGCGGCCACACCCCGGCGGACCGGGCGATCCAGCTGGCCACCAACAGCCCGGTCAACCACGTCGGCATGGCGGTGGTCCTCGGCGACCTGCCGCCGCTGATGTGGCACGCGGAGCTGGGGAGGTCGCTGCCGGATGTGTGGTCAGGGCGTAGGCAGCGCGGCGTCCAGCTGCACGTGCTCTCCGACGCGGTCACGACCTGGGTGAACCGGTACGGCCAGCGGGCCTGGGTGCGGCAGCTGAGCCCCGAGGTGACGCCGGCGATGGAGGACGCGGTCCTGCAGGTGATCGCCCGGCTGGACGGGACGCCGTTCCCGTCGACGGTTGGCCTGGCGTCCCGCTGGCTGACCGGGCGGCTGCCGTCGCGGCGCCGGCCGGGCAGGCGGGCCGGCGAGGATAGCGGAGACGGCGGCGCGGCCGGCCTGGAGACCGCGTACTGCGCGGAGGTGCTGGCCGTTACCTACCAGGCGATGGGGCTGCTGCCGACCGGGCGGCGGCCGGGCTGGTACGACGCGGGGCGGTTCTGGAGCGGCGACGACCTGCGGCTGGACGGCGGGTACGCGCTGGGCGGCGAGCTCGCGGTGCGGGTCCCGCCCGGTGCGCTGAGCGCGAAGGACGTCACCAACCACCACTAGCGGCACCGCGCCGGACCGCGCCGGGCCGGGGGCGGTCAGCTGGCCAGGCGCTCTGCGGGCCCGGGCGGCGCGGCCGGCATCCCGGCGGCCCCGGCGGGCTCCGGCTGCGGGACGGCGGGCTGGCGCGGCAGCGGGGCCAGGTCGTTGCTGCCGAACAGCGCGACCAGGGCGAGGCCGGCCAGCACCAGCCAGCGCCACGGGCCGTGGATGAAGGCGAGGGCCAGCCGGGCGGTGAGCAGGCACAGGCCCAGGCGGCCGAGGAACCGCCGCAACGAGCCGTACCGGATCCGCTGCGGCAGCAAGGTGACCCGCTCCCCTACGGTAAGCGGGGCCGGCGGCCCGGCCAGGGCGGCGTCGGCGACCGGGGGCACCCGCAGGCCCGCCTGCACGCCCGCGTGGGTGGCGGACCGGCCCATGCCGGTGCCCAGCAGCTGGTAGGCGTCCCAGGCGGCGCGGTAGGCGTCCGGGTCGCCGGCCTTCCCGCGGTCAGGGTTGGTGGCCAGGGCCCGCTTCAGCCAGGCCCGGCGGACGCCCCGGTCGGTCAGCCCGCGGGACACCGGCAGTCCCAGGGCCGCATACGGATCGGCAGGCACGGTGGTCGGCAGGGTCATGGCACGCTCCGGCAGGGCATCCAACGTGGCGCGGGTCAGGGAATCCACCGCAGGCGAGCGACGTCGCGTACCAGAGGAACGTGGACGAGGCTCAAACCGGTTCATCCCTGCCGCAATCCGGTTCAAACGGGCGGCGATACAGCCGGCCCGTCGACGGATACAGCTCTACCAGCGGTCGTGGACGAGGGGGCGGATGCGGTTGCTGTAGAGGTCCTCGATCGCGGTGAGAGTGGCGTCCGGCAGCGGCGGGAGGTTTGCCGAGCCGGTAAGTAATCAGACCGTAATAATCAGCCGGAATTCAGGTTCCGGTCAGGAAGCAGCGATCGGATAGGCCGTAGCGGCCGGGTGCCGCCAGTGGCCCGGAGCACCACATCGCGTGGAGGGATCGCTGATGCCTGCTGATGTCGCCAGATTCGCACTGCACAGCATCACCGAGCGGTCCCCGGCCGCCGAGGCGCGCTACCTGCACCCGTCGGCCCTGCCGAAGTGGCGGACGCTGCTGGCGCTTCGCTGGCAGGAACGGCTCGAGCAGGTCACCGAGCTGTCCCTGGCTTACTACGGTGCCGAGGAGGACGCCGCCGACCCGGACCGGGACCGGCCCGCCCGCATGGCGGCCCGGCAGGAGGCCGCCCGGATCCGCCGCCGGACGGTCGCGCACCGGCAGGCCCTGGCCGAGATAGAGGCCGCCCTGGCTCGGGTAGCAACCGGCCGCTTCGGCTGGTGCGAACAATGCGGTACGGCTATTGCGGCGGAACTCCTGACCAGCGAACCAGAGCGCCGCTACTGCGAAGCCTGCGCGGACGTCCCGGTGGCCAGCCAGGCCGGCTAGGCCACCCGCAGACCAGCGGCCCGGCCCGCCAGGCCCGCGGCGGGCCGGGCCGCCTGGTAATTCGGGCGACCGGTCAGCGCTGGCTGGTCATACTGCTGGCGTGGAGCACCTCGCTGGGCGGCTGGCCGCGGTCCCCGGGGTCGTGGCCGTCACCCTGGGCGGCTCCCGGGCCACCGGCACCGCGGCGGCGGACTCGGACTGGGATTTCGGGCTGTACTACGACGGCAGCCTCGACCCGGCGGGCATCACCGCGCTGGGCTGGCCGGGCCGGGTGTTCGCGCCGGGCGACTGGGGCGCGATCGTGAACGGCGGCGCCTGGCTGACCGTGGACGGCACCAGGGTCGACCTCATCTACCGGGACCTGGCGCAGGTCCGGTACTGGACCGCGGAAGCGCAGGCCGGCCGGTTCGAGATCCAGCGCGAGGTCGGCTACGTGGCCGGCATCGCCACCTACATCCTGGCCGGGGAACTGGCGCTGGGCCGGGTCCTGGCCGGCGACCTGCCCCGCCCGGCCTTCCCTGACCGCCTGCGGGAGACCGCGCCGGCGGCCTGGTCCCGGCTGGCCGCCGGGGCGCTGCAGTTCGCCGCGGTGCACGCCGGCCGCGGCGACCGGGTCGCCTGCCTGGCCAACCTGACCCAGGCCACGCTGGCCAGCGCCCAGGCCCGGATGGCCGCGGCGGGCGAATGGGTGCTGAACGAGAAGCGCCTGGTCGCTAGGGCCGGCCTGGACATCGTCCAGGACCGCCTAGCCGACTTGGGCCAGGATCTGCCGACGCTGGTATCAGCCGTCTGCGAGGCTCTCGGCCTGCACGACGACGTCTGGGGCGCCGGTTAGTACGTGGCGAGCTCGCTGACGGCGCTGACGACCTTGTCCAGGGTGGGGATGACCAGGTCTTCCAGGGCGTCGGCGAACGGCAGCGGGACACACGCGGCGGCGACCCGGCGGATGGGCGCGTCCAGCAGGGTGAAGCCCTCATCGGCCACGATCGAGGCCACCGTGCCGCCCCAGCCGCCCTGATAGGGGTTCTCCTCCACGATCAGCAGCCGGGACGTCCGCTGCGACCGAGGCCAGCACCGTGGCCATATCCAGCGGCACCAGGGTGCGCAGGTCGATCACCTCCGCCGAGATCCCCTCCCCGGCCAGCAGGCCCGCCGCGGCCAGGGCCATCGGCACCGTGGCGGCCAGCGCCACGATCGTCACATCGCTGCCGGAGCGCACGGTGGCGGCCTGGCCCAGCTCC
The DNA here is from genome assembly GCA_963770375.1 of uncultured Actinomycetes bacterium. Classification (GTDB taxonomy): domain Bacteria; phylum Actinomycetota; class Actinomycetes; order Streptosporangiales; family Streptosporangiaceae; genus DASVBE01. The sequence goes on from CAVYPM010000016.1 coordinate 235,490, forward strand.
ACCACATGCCCCGGCGGCGCGGCCGGGCCTTTGCTTGCGAACAGGCCCTTGTGCTCGAAGAACACCACCGGGTCATCGGAGCGCACCGCCGCCGCCATCATCCCCACCACATCGGCCGGGGTGGAGGGCGCGGCGATCTTCAGGCCGGGGATGGTCAGCGCCCAGTTCTCGGTCGCCTGGGAGTGCTGGGCGCCGAAGCCCAGCCCGCCGCCGTTGGCCGTTCTGACGACCAGGGGGACGGTGACCTGGCCGCCGGTCATGTACCGCATCTTGGGGATCTCGTTGGCCAGGTAATCCCAGCAGCAGGCGAAGAAGTCGCTGAACATGATCTCCGCGACCGGGCGCATGCCGGTCATCGCCGCGCCCATCGCCACGCCCAGGATCGCCTGCTCGGAGATCGGGGTGTCCCAGATCCTTTCCCGGCCGAACTCCTCGAACAAGCCCGGCGGTGGTCTTGAACACGCCCCCGGCCGCGCCGATGTCCTCGCCCAGGCACACCACTGACCCATCCCGGCGCAGCTCCCGGGCAATCCCCTCCGCCACCGCCTCCCGGTAGGTGATCATGTCCGCCATTCCGAGCCTCCGTCCGCCCACAGATCGGTCAGGGCCTGCCCGGGGTCGGCGGCCGGCGCCTGGCGGGCCTGCTCGACGGCCTCGGCCACCTGCTGCCGGGCTCGCTCGTCGGCGGCGTCGGCGGCCGTCCCGGCTACCCCGAGTTCCGCCAGCCGGCTGCGGGCCACCACCAGCGGGTCGCGTTTCAGCCACTGCTCGACCTCGTCAGCGGGCCGGTACTTGGCCGGGTCGGTGCGGCTGTGCCCGAAGTGCCGGTAGGTGACCGCCTCCAGCAGCGCGGGCCCGCCCCCGGCGCGGGCCCGGGCCGCGGCCTGGCCGACCGCCGCGGCCACCGCGACCACGTCGTTGCCGTCGATCACCTCGGACTTCAGCCCGTAGCTGGCCGCCCGGTCCGCGGCCGGATGCCGCACGGCGGTGACCGAGGCGATCGGGGTGTACTCCATGTACAGGTTGTTCTCGCAGACGAACAGCACCGGCAGCGACCACACCGCCGCCAGGTTCAGCGCCTCGTGAAACGCCCCGATGTTCGTCGCACCATCACCGAAGAACGCCACCGCGACCTGCCCGGTACGTCTCCGCTGCGCGGACCACGCGGCGCCCGCGGCCATCGGCAGGTGCGCGCCGACGATCGCGTACGACCCGAGCATCCCGGCCGACGCCTTGGTCAGGTGCATGGACCCGCCCTTGGCCCGGCAGACGCCGGTGGCCTTGCTCATCAGCTCGGCCAGGCACTCGGCCGGCGTCGCGCCGCGCGCGATCGCGTGATGGTGGCCCCGGTAGGTGGCGAACACGTAGTCGTCGGGCCGCAGCGCCGCACTCGCCCCCACCGCCACCGCCTCATGGCCGGCGGCCAGGTGGGTGGTTCCCTTGACCAGGCCCGCGAGGAACAGGTCGTGGGCGGCCTGCTCGGTCCGCCGGATCACCGCCATCTGCTCGTACAGCTGGAGCAGCTCGCCGGCCACGACGGCGGGCCCGGACCCGCTGGGCTCGCGGGCGGTCACTGGCCTGCCCCGTTCCCGGCGGCCCCGCTCCAGTGGCACTGTTGCGGTGCGACTGGCTGTCCCGCAGCGTGTTCAGGGCGCCCCCGGCGGTCCAGTACTTGCGCCCGGCCACGAGCAGTTCCTCGGCGGGGAATTTGGTGATGACCTCGCAGCCGTCGGCGGTCACGACCAGTTCCTCCTCGATCCGCGCCGCCGACCAGCCGTCACTGGCGGGCCAGTAGGTCTCCAGCGCGAACACCATGCCCTCCTCCAGCACCTCGGGATGATCCAGCGACACCAGCCGGCTGAAGATCGGCTTCTCCCAGATCGACAGCCCCACCCCATGCCCGTACTGCAACGCGAACGCCGCCATCTCGTCCGGGTAGCCGAACTCCTGCGCCCGGGGCCACAGCGCGACGATCTCAGCCGTCGTGGCCCCCGGTTTGACCAGCGCGATCGACGCATCCATGTACTCGCGGGCCCGCACGTACGCATCCCGCTGCGCGACCGACGCGCTGCCGACCGCGAACGTGCGGTAGTAGCAGGTCCGGTAGCCCAGATGCGAGTGCAGGATGTCGAAGAACGCCGGGTCGCCCGGGCGGATCAGCCGGTCGGAGTACACGTGCGGGTGCGGCGAGCACCGCTCCCCGGAGATCGCGTTGACCCCCTCCACGTACTCGCTGCCCAGGTCATACAGCACCTTGGAGACCAGGCCGACGCACTCGTTCTCCCGCACGCCAGGACGGAGGAACTCATACAGCTGCGTGTACGCCGCGTCGACCATCGCGCAGGCCTGGCTGAGCAGCGATATCTCGTCCGCGGTCTTGGTTCGCCGGGCCTCGAGGAAGACCTGCTGGCCGTCGACGCACTGGATGCCCTCGGCGGCCAGCGCGGCCAGCACCGGCATCTCGGCCACGTCCACCCCGACCGGCTCCCCCGCCAGGCCGTGCTCGCGCAGTTCGGCGGCGACGTCCCGGGCCAGCCCGGCGGCGATGCCCGCGTCCGGGTGGAACGCGCCGCGCAGGGTGGAGATCCCGGCCCGCGCGCCGGTCCGGGCTGCGCCCTCGGGGGTGGCCGGGCCGCCGGTGTGGTCCAGCCAGGGGTTGTAGATCTGGTGGTGGCGGGCGGCGGAGCCGAAGTCCCACACCACCGGCTCACCACCGCGCGGCAGCAGCGCGAACCGGATCAGCTTGTCCATCGCCCACGTGCCGATATGCGTCGAGGTCATATACCGGATGTTGGCGAAATCAAAGCTCAGCAGCGCCCCCAGCTCGGTCCGCTCGAGCTGGGCGCGCAGCCGGGCCAGCCGGTCGCCGCGCAGCCGGGGCAGGTCGGCCCGCTGCTCCCAGTCCACCGCGGCGGGGCCGTAGGTGTGGATCGCCATCGTCGGTCACCTCACTGTGCGCCCGGCGTTCGGGGGGGCAGCCCGGCGGGCGTTCCGGGTGTGCCGCCGAGGTACAGGGCCCCGATGTCGGGGTGCTCGAGCACGTCGCGGCCGCGGCCGGCCAGCCGCACCCGGCCGTTTTCCAGCACCACCCCGTGGCTGGCCAGCCGCAGGCCCGCGCGCGCGTTCTGCTCGACCAGCAGCACGGTCTTGCCGGCCTGGTTCATCGCGGTGACCGCGCCGAACACGGTGCGCAGCACCTTGGGGGCCAGGCCCATCGACGGCTCGTCCAGGATGATCAGCGACGGGTCGAGCATCAGGCAGCGGGCGAACTCGACCAGCCGCTGCTGGCCGCCGGACAGGCTGCCGGCCTTCCGCGGCGCCCAGTCGGCCACCTCGGGGAACATCTCGTGCACCGCGGCGCGGCGGCGGGCCAGCAGGGCGCGGTCGCGGATGGTGTAGCCGCCGAGGTCGAGGTTCTCCGCCACGGTCATGTCCCGGAACAGGCTGTGCTGCTGCGGCACATGCACCACGCCCAGGTCCAGGATCTGCCGCGGGGTCCGGCCGGTGACCGGCTCGCCGCGCAGCAGCACCCGGCCGCGGCGCGGCCGCAGCAGCCCGCTGATGCTGGCCAGCAAGGTGGACTTGCCCGCCCCGTTGGGGCCGACGACGCAGGTCAGGCCACCCTCGGGGACGGTGAACGACACGTCGTGCAGGATGTCGCCGCCGCCGTAGCCCGAGCACAGCCCCTCGACCGCCAGCGCGGCCGGGCCGCTACTCACCGGCCCCGCCCGGGTCAGGGCCCGGATCAGGACCCGGGCCCGGGTCCTGATCCGGGCGGGCGGCGGCGGGCAGTGGGTGGTCCGCCGCGCCGCCGTCCGGTCTATCCGCCACGGGAGCCGCCGTAGCGGGCTCGTCATCGAGGGCCGCGCCGAGGTAGGCGTCCAGGACCCGCGGGTTGGCGGCCACCTCCGCGGGCGGGCCGGCCGCGACCACGGTGCCGTAGTCCAGCACCACGACCTGGTGGCACAGGCCCAGCACGAACTCCATGTTGTGCTCGACGATCAGGAACGTGGTGCCCTGGCGGTTGAGGTCGCGGATGCGGGCGGCCAGGTGCTGGATCAGGGTCGGGTTCACCCCGCCGGCCGGCTCGTCGAGCAGGACCACGGCCGGGTCGCAGGCCAGGACCGTGGCCAGCTCGAGCAGCTTGCGCTGCCCGTAGGACAGGGTGCCGGCCAGTTCGCCGGCGTGCTGGGCGAGGCCGGTGAACTCCAGCAGGCCGAGCACGTGGCGGTGGCCCGCGGCCCGGCCGGCCCGGGCCAGCAGGCCGGGGCGGTTGCCCCGCCTCGTCGCGACCTGCATGTTCTCCAGCAAGGTGAGCCGGGGGAAGATGCGGGTCAGCTGGAACGTGCGGCCCAGGCCGAGACCGTAGACGCGCTGCGCGGACGCGCCGGTGATCCGGCGGCCGCCGAGGTAGACCTGGCCGGCGTCGGGCCGCTCGTAGCCGGTCATCACGTTGAACAGGGTGGTCTTGCCGGACCCGTTGGGGCCGATCAGGCCGGTGATCGAGCCGGCCGGCACGGTCAGCGTGCAGTGCTCAAGCGCCTGCACGCCGCCGAACGCCTTGGCGATGCCCTCGGTCCGCAGTTCGGCGCTCACGGCACGAACCCTTCGTCGGGCGCGGGGGCGGGCGGCGCCGGAGCGGGCGGCGCGGGAGCGGGCGGCGCGGGGCCCACCGGGGCGCGGCGGTCGCGGTGGGCGGCGCGCCAGGCGGTGATCCGCTCGGAAGCGGTGGGCAGCACGCCGCGCGGCAGGAACAGGATCACGATCAGGAACAGCGCGCCGAGCAGGATCTGGCTCAGGTAGTCGTTGGTGAACTGGACCGTCAGCCACAGCTGGGCGGGCTCCAGGATAAGCGCACCGAGCGCGGGCCCGAGGACCGTGCCGAGGCCGCCGAAGAAGCCCATCAGCGCCAGCGAGAGGTCGAACAGCGGGTCGAACGCGGACCGCGGCTGGACCGCGGCGAGGAAGTAGTACCACAGCCCGCCGGCCAGCCCGGTGATGAAGGCGGACACTACAAACGCGGCCAGCTTGACCCGCATGGCGCGTACGCCGAGGCCGCGGGCCCGGTCCTCGTCGTCCCGGATCGCGCGCAGGTGCAGGCCGAACCGGGACCGGCGGATCAGCCAGGACACCGCGATCGTGGCCGCGGCCAGCAGCAGCGCGCCGTAGTAGAAGGGGTTGTTGTAGGTGGCCCCGGCCCAGTTCAGGATCGGCGCGACGATGCCGCTGGTGCCGCCGGTGAAGGAGAAGTTGAACGCCATCAGCTGGAAGATGAAGAAGAACGCGATCGTGATCACCACGAACGTGTGCCGCCTGACCCGCAGTGCGACCAGGCCGAGCGGCACCGCGATGGCGGCGGCCACCACGCCGGCTAGCGGCAGCAAGCCAAACACCGCGTCGCCGGTCAGCTGCCAGTCCCGGGCGCCGATGGCCACCGTGTATATGCCGGTGCCGAAAAACACCGCCTGGCCAAGGCACAGGTACCCGCTGTAGCCGGAGAAGATGTTCCAGGCCGAGGCGGCCGCGATGAAGATCAGCGTGTCGAACCCGTAGGTGGTGGCCAGCGGATTGGGGAAGGCCAGCGGGAACACGACCGCCGCCGCGGCCACGGCCAGCAGGCCGCTCACGGCCAGCGCCGTCCGGCCGGACAGCCGGGGCTGGCGGCCGGCGGCCGGGCGCACCGCGGACGGGGTCACTGCGCCCGCACCGCGGCCCGGCCGAACAGCCCGGACGGGTGGATGGTCAGCACGAGCACCAGCGCGGCGTAGAACACCACGATCGACCAGTTCGGCGACCAGATGCTCACCACGGATTCCAGCGTGATCATGAAGACGGAGGCGGCCAGCGCGCCGCCGATGCTGCCCAGGCCGCCCAGGATGACGATGGCCAGCAGCCGGGAGATGAGGTCGTAGCCGCTGTTGGGGTTGAACCCGCCGGAGGTGGCGCCGAAGGCCATGCCGCCGGCTGCGGTCACCGCAACGCCGATGCCGAAGGTCAGCGCGGCCACCCGGTTGATGTTGATGCCTACCAGCCGGGCGGCCACCGGGTCCTGCATGGTGGCCCGGACCGCCCGGCCGAACCGGGACCGGTACAGCAGCAGGTAGATCGCGGCGACGAGGATCACCGCGAGCACGAAGCAGTACACGTAGATGTAGCTGATATAGAACCCGGCCACCTTGAAGCTCGACTGGACGTAGGAGGCGCTGAGCGAGACCACGTCGGGACCGAAGATCCAGTACAGCGCGCCCTCGAGGATGATCGCGACGGCGAAACAGGCCAGCAGCGACATCGCGGTGCGCTCGCTGCCGCGCAGCGGGCGGATCACGGCCGTGTGGATGACCACGCCCAGCACGAACATCGCCGGGACGGTGATGAGCAGGCCGGCGAACAGGTCGATGTGCAGGTGCACGGACAGCACGTAGCTGAGATAGGCGCCGACTACCACCAGGATCCCCTGCGCGACGTTGATGATGTCGAGCACGCCGAAGATCAGCGTCAGCCCGACCGCCATCAGCGCGTACACGCCGCCGCCGAGGATCCCATCGACGATCGCCGGGTAGATCTGGTTTGCCATCTCAGCTCCGTGCCGCTCCGCTGGTCAGGGCCGGGGCCGACCCGGGCCGGCTAGCTGCCCCAGACCGGCTTGGGGTACTCGACCTGCACCGAGCCTGCCGCGCTGGCCGGCAGGATCTGGACGTACTTGCCGTGCTGCCACTGGAAGATGAACGCGGTGGCAAACAGGTTCTCACCCAGCGAGTTGAACTTGACCGGGCCCTGCACGCTCTGCAGTGTGACGCCGCTGTGCAGGTAGGCGATCAGCTTGGCGTTGCTGAAGCTGCCCAGATGGGTCACCGCCTGGTCGACGACCTCGCCGACCGCGTAGGCCTCGGCGACGTCGGCGTTGATGTCCGACGGGCTGCCGCCGAACTTCGCCACGTAGGCCTTGACCATCGCCTGGCTCCGCTCGTTGGCCATGCCGGGATACCAGGAGCCCGGGACCATCATCCCGTTGGCGTTCTTCGCCCCGACCGTGCTGGTGAACGCGCTGCCCTGGTCCGGGCCGGCCGCCGCGATGAAGATCTTCGGGTTGAAGTGCTGCTGCTCGAACGCGGTCATAAAGGCGGACACGGTCGGCACGTCGGTGGAGCCGAGCACGACGGCCTCCGCCCCGGACCTGGCCACGCTGTCGGCGGGCGCCTTGTAGGCGGCCACCTCCTCCGGGAAGATCTTGGAGTACACGGTCGTGACGCCCATTGGCTGCAGCAGGGCCTGGGTGCGCTGCACCTGCGGGGTGGCGAACGGGTCATCGGCCATCGGGTAGGCCGCGCTCTTCGGGCGCTGGCCGGCCGGCAGCGACCTGATCCACGCGGTGAATGGGTCCAGCTGGTTGGCGACCGGCAGGCTCACGTCGAACACGTTGTTCAGCTTCTGGGCGAACACCACCGGCGCGCCGCCCGCGCCCTCCACGAACGCATAGCCGTACCGGTGCGCGACCGCCGCGGCCGGCGCGGTCAGCAGCGAGGAGAACGGGCCGAAGGTGAGCGCCACGTGGTCGGCGTTGATCAGCGTCTGGTAGTTGGTGACGACCTGGGTCGGTGAGCTGTTGTCGTTGAGGATCTTCAGCTGAACCTGGCGGCCCAGGATGCCGCCGCTGGCGTTGACCTGGGAGGCCCAGAACTCGTAACCCTTCTTGAAGGCCTGGCCGTCGGCGCTGAAGTCGCCGGTGAGGGACAGCGAGGTGCCGATCACGACCGGCCCGCTGCCGCTGCCGCTGGCGGCACTGCCGCTGCTGGCGGAGCCGCCGCCGGACGGGGCGGAACTGCCGCTGCAGCCGGCCAGGACGGCGGCCGCTACGGCCGCCATGCTCAGGAACGGGACGCGGTGCTGACGAAGGGCCCGGCGAGCGCTCATCCCGGTCCTCCCTTCGGGGGTGAAAGGGATATCTGATCGATCAGTCCTGCCGGGCCGGGGAAACTGTCTCCCGGCCGGCTGGCCCAGGTTCGAGCCCAGGTTCGAGCCCATCGGAAACCGGCACGTCCTCGCTGGCCAGGGTGACCCCGGCCGAGTCGGCCTGCATCGCGATCAGTGTGGCGAAGTCCTGGTCGCCGTAGCCGCGGCCGACCAGGCCCTGAATCAGCTGGTGCACGAGCCCGGCGACCGGCAGCGGGACCTCCCGCTCCCGGGCCGCGGCCAGGCCCAGGTCGAAGTCCTTGCGCAGCAGCGTGGCGGTGAAGGTCGGGCGGAAATCCAGGTTCACCAGGGCGGGCGTCTTGTACCGGGAGAAGGTCGAGCCCATCACGCTATTGTTCAGGCACTCAAGCAGCACGTGCCGCGGGACGCCGTACTGCTGGGCCAGGATGGTGACCTCGGCCAGGGTCTGGGTCACCACCCCGAGCAGCAGGTTGTGGCACAGTTTCACGATGCGGGCGGTCTCCCCCTCGCCCACGTAGGTGGCGCCGGAGCCGAGCAGGTCCAGGTACGGCCGGGCCCGCCAGAAACTGTCCTCTGGCCCGGACACCGCCAGCGTGAGCCGCCCGGCCGCGGCCACCTTCGCGTTGCCCATCACCGGGGCGGCAAGCAGCGTGCTGCCCCGTTCCGCGAGCCGTTCCCTGACCTGCTCTGAGGCCTCGGCGGACACGGTGGAGCAGTCGACCACGATGGCCGGCGCGGACGGCCCGCTGAGCAGCCCGCCGGGGCCGAGCACCGCGTCGAGCAGGTCCTGGGAGGCGCCGACGGTGACGAACACGATTTCGGCGTCGGCCAGCCCGGCCGCGGTGGTAGTGATCGTGGCGCCGTGGGCGGCCAGCGGCTCGGCCCGGGCCCGGGTCCGGTTGTAGACCGCCACCTCGCAGCCGGCCGCGAGCAGCCGCAGGGCCAGCGCCGATCCCATCCGGCCGGTGCCCAGCCAGCCGAGGCGGCGGTCAAGGCCCGTCGGCGTCATCTGGCCACCTCTCCGCTGTCTGGTCCGCTGCCAGCCCTGGACGGCCCGGCCGTTCCCGCAGGCGGGGCCGGGTGATGGACGGCCGGCGCGACCCCGAGGGGCCAGGCCGCGACGGCCGTCACAATCGTTTGCAGGACGAGCTTGGCGCACCCCTCCCCGCCTGTCAACAGTGGCTCCCCAGGAACATGGCTGCGCCTGCAATCGTGTGCAAAACTGCCCCCATGACGGACAGCAGGCTCGAGGCCGCGATCGCCCACTGGAAACCGCGGTTCGCCGGCGGCGGGGTGTTCCCGGCCGATTTCGAGCGGATCACCGCCGGGCTGACCCGCTGGGACGACTGGTGCGCGGCGTGGTGCCGGGCCGCCGGTGAGCACGCCGAGCTGGGCTTCACCGCGCTGGAGCAGGGCCGGACCGTGTCCGCGGGCGGCCACCTGGCCCAGGCCGCGGTCTACTACCACTTCGCGAAGTTCCTGTTCGTGCAGGACATGGGCCAGCTGCAGGCGGCGCACGAGCAGGCCGTGCGGTGCCTGACCGCGGCGCTGCCGTACCTGGACCCGCCGGGCACCCGGCTGGAGATCCCGTTCGGCGGCGGCGTGCTGGCCGCGGTGCTGCGGCGGCCGCCCGGGCCCGGCCCGCACCCGGCGGTGGTGCTGATCCCCGGGCTGGACTCGGCCAAGGAGGAGTTCGGCGCGGTCGAGCGGGTGTTCCTGGACCGCGGCCTGGCCACGCTGTCGGTGGACGGCCCGGGCCAGGGCGAGGCCGAGTACGGGCTGGCGATCCGGCCGGACTGGGAGGTGCCCGGCGCGGCGATCCTGGACGCGCTGGCCGCGCAGCCCGGCATCGACCCGGGCCGGCTCGGCCTGTGGGGGGTCAGCCTGGGCGGTTACTACGCGCCGCGGCTGGCCAGCGGCGACCCGCGGGTACGGGCCTGCGTCGCGCTGTGCGGGCCGTGGTGCCTGGGCGACCTGTGGCCGCAGCTGCCGCAGCTCACCAGGGAGGCGTTCACCGTCCGGTCCGGCGCGCAGGACGAGCAGGACGCGATCGAGCGGGCCCGGCAGCTGACCCTGGCCGGGCGGACGGACCGGCTGACCATGCCGTTGCTGATCGTGGCCGGCCGCCAGGACCGGATCTTCCCGTGGCAGGACGCGGCCCGGCTGCGGGACAGCGTGCCGGGCCCGGCCGAGCTGCTGCTGCTGGACGAGGGCAACCACGGCTGCGCGAACATGCCGTACCGGCACCGGCCGTACGCCGCCGACTGGCTGGCCCGGCAGCTCACCCCGGCCGGGTAGGCCGCTATCCGCCGGCCGGGGGCGGCCCGGTGGAGCCGCGGACGACCAGCTCGGGGGCCAGGTACAGGGTGCGCACCGGGCGCTCGTCCCCGCCCAGCCGCTCCAGCAGCAGCTGGGCGGCCTCGGTGCCGACCTGGTAGTGCGGGAACGCGATGGTGGACAGCGGCGGCCGGAGCCGGTCGATGAACGGCATGTCGTTGAAGCCGATCACGGACACCTCCTCCGGGCAGCGCAGCCCGGCCTCCTCCAGCGCCTTGTAGCAGCCGATGGCGAGCATGTCGTTGGCCGCGGCGATGGCCGTGCAGGCCGGCCCGGCCGCCCCGGCTCCCTGGCCGCCGGCCTGGCCGAGCAGCTCGCGGGTGCACCGGTAGCCCTCCTCGATGGAGAACGCGGCCGAGTGGGTGATCAGCGCCGGGTCCGCGGGCAGCCCGGCGGCCTGGATGGCCGCCTGGAAGCCGTGCAGCCGGTCCCGGCCGGTGGAGGTGTCCTGCGGGCCGGCCACGCAGGCGATCCGGCGGTGCCCGAGCCCGGCCAGGTGGCCGACCGCCAGCCGGATCCCGCGCTCGTTGTCGACCGACACCGAAGGGAAGCTGAACTCGTCGGACAGCCGGTTGACCAGCACCACCAGCAGGCCGGCCTGCGCCGCCGCGGCCAGCACCCGGTTGTGCACCGTGGCGGTGGCCAGCACGAAGCCGTCCACGTGCCGGGCCCGCATCAGCTCGAAGACCATCTGCTCGCGGTCGTCGTCGGAGTCGGTGTTGCCGATCAGCGCGACGTACCCGTCGGCGGCCAGCCGGTCCTCCAGGCCGCGGACGATCGGCGGGAACAGCGGGTTCGTCAGGTCCGGGATGAGCACGCCGATGGTGTGCGACCGGCGGGTGCGCAGCGACCGGGCCACGGTGTTCGGGCGGTAGCCGAGCGCGGCCGCGGCGGACAGCACCCGGCCCGCGGTCTCCTCGCTGACCAGCATCCGGGTGGCCGGGTTCAGCGCCCGCGAGGCGGTGGCCGGGTGCACGCCGGACCGCCGGGCGACATCCCGCAAGGTCACCGGCAGCTCAGCCATCGGCAGTCACGCTCCGATCTGGCCATTCCGGCCATGAGCATGGTAACCGGACGTAGCCGGCAGCCCCCAGCACATGATCTTCCCGCTCGGTGTATCTGGAGGCTTGCGCGCCGCACTTTCCCAGTACAGAGTGGGTCAGGGGGTAGGCGAGGGCCACATGGGCAACGGGGCCACTGCGCTGCCGTCGCTATCCGCGGACGGCGGCACCGCTCCGCCAACGGCCCGCCGGGTCAGCCGTCCAGGGCGTCCGCGAGGGCGTTCAGGTCGCTGGCCACGATCAGGCCGTCCAGATCGGACGGCGGCTGCTCGGGGCCGGGGCCCGGCCCCCACTCCAGCGGCCGGGCGACGAACACCGGGCGCAGCCCGAGCGCGGCGGCCGCACGCAGGTCACCCTCGTGGGCGGCGACCATGGCAGCCTGTTCCGGCGGGCAGCCGAGCAGCCGCAACGCGGTCAGGTACACCTCGGGCGCGGGCTTGTAGCTGGCCGCGAGCTGCGCGGACAGCAGCACGTCGAACCGCAGCCCGGCGAACTTCACCAGGTTCGCGAGCAGCGCCAGGTGGCCGTTGGACAGGGTCGCGGTGAGGTGCCGGCGGCGCAGCGCCTCCAGGCCCGCGGCGCTGTCCGGCCAGGCCCGCAGCCGGTGCCAGCCGCGGACCAGCCCGTCCCGCTCGTCCCTGGGCAGGTCGATGCGGTGCCCGGCGAGCACCATGTCCAGCGTCCTGGCGTGCAGGCCGTCCAGGTCCTGCCAGGCGGCGCCGCCGATGACCTGGTTCAGCGCGGGCTGGTAGGCGCGGCGCCAGTCGTCGACCACGTCGGCCCAGGGGGCCTGCACACCGGCCCGCGCCCCGGCCGCGGTGGCCGCCTCGATCAGCGGGGACCGCCAGTCCACAACCGTGCCGAACACGTCGAACAGCAGCACCCGCGGCGTCACGCGGTCAGTATCGCAGGCCGGGCCGGGAGCGGACCGCGCCCGGCCCGGCCCGGATTCCGGCCGGTATGGAAATATGAGCGGCAGGTTGCTTTGGCCGGCTATGGGGGTCAGCGTGAATTTGCCAGCAGCCGCGGGGGCGGCGCCTGCCGCTCCGCGGATGCGTCCGACTGAGGACCAGATGCTGGATGCGGCCTGCGCGGTGTTCGCCGCGCAGGGTTTCGCCAACACGACCATGGAGGCGATCGCGTCCCGCGCGGGCACCACCAAGCCGACCCTGTACGCCCGGTTCGGGGCCAAGGACCAGCTGTTCGCCCGGGCCGTGCGGCGCGAGCACGAGCTGCTGAACTCGTGGATCGCCAAGGAGTACGCGGCCGGCCCGGACGAGCCGTTCCGGCAGCGGCTGCACCGCTGGGTCGCGGTGTACTTCGACTTCGTCCGGGAGCGCCCGGACGGGTTCCGGCTGACCTTCGAGGGCGAGCGGCACACCGACGCGGCGGCCGCGATCGAGCAGGCCACCCGCGAGCGGATCGACCGGATCGCCGTGCTGGTCGCCCGGGTGTCCGGGCGGCCGGCCGGGGCCGGGCCGCGGGTGGTCGCCGCGGCCCTCGTCGGCATGCTGCGCTGGTGCGCGCACGAGGCGATCACCGACCCGGCGCTGGGCCTGGACCGGATCGCGGTGCTGGCCGAGCGCATGGTCTACGCGATGATGCGGGACCTGGACGTGGCCACCATGGACCAGATCACCGCCGCCAGCATCGCCAGCCAGTCATAGGCCGATAGACGGGCCGGCCGGGCCGCCCGGGGGCAGCGCAGGCCGGCCGGACGCGCTTACTTGCCGACCCAGACCGACTTGATGTTGCAGAACTCCCGGATGCCCTGGGACGCCAGCTCCCGGCCGAACCCGGAGGTCTTGATCCCGCCGAACGGCAGCTGCGGGTACGAGGTGACGTTGCCGTTGATGAACACCATGCCGGCGGCCAGGTCCGCGGCGAAGCGGGCCCGCTCCCCCTCGTCCTCGGTCCACGCGTTGGCGCCGAGCCCGAACACGGTGATGTTCGCCAGCTCGATGGCCGCGTCGATGTCCGGAACCCGGTAGATCGTGGCGACCGGGCCGAACACCTCCTCCAGGTGCACCCGCATGTCCCCGGTGATCCCGGCCAGCACGGTCGGCGGGTAGTAGTAGCCGGGCCCGCCGCTGGCGGCGCCGCCGCAGAGCACCCGGGCACCCTTGGCCACCGCGTCGGCGACCAGCTCCTCGACGTCCTCGAGCTGCTGCGCGTTGGCCAGCGGCCCGATGTCGGTGGCCTCGTCCATCGGGTCGCCGACCTTCTTGGCCGCCATCTCGGCCACGAACAGCCGCTCGAACTCCTCGTACACCGCCTCGTGCACGATGAACCGCTTGGCCGCGATGCACGACTGGCCGTTGTTGATGCACCGGGCCACCGCGGCGACCCTGGCCGCCTCGGGCAGCTTCGCGGACGGCATGACGACAAACGGGTCGCTGCCGCCGAGCTCGAGCACGACCTTCTTGATCTCGCTGCCGGCGATCGAGCCGACCGACTGGCCGGCCGGGGTCGACCCGGTCAGCGTGGCCGCGGTGATCCGCGGGTCGCGCAGGATCGCCTCGACCCGGCGGGAGCCGACCAGCAGGGTCTGGAACGCGCCCTCGGGGAAGCCGGCCCGGGTGAACAGGTCCTGCATGAACAGGGCGGTCTGCGGCACGTTCGAGGCGTGCTTGAGCAGCCCGACGTTGCCCGCCATCAGGGCCGGCGCGGCGAACCGCATGGCCTGCCAGAGCGGGAAGTTCCACGGCATGATGGCCAGCACCGGGCCGAGCGAGTCGTACCGCACCCAGGCGCCAGAGGCGCCTACCGCGGCCGCGTCGGCGGGCTCGTCGGCGAGGTAGCCCTCGGCGTGCTCGGCGTAGTACCGGCAGGTGCGTGGCGCACTTGGTCACCTCGGCGCGGGCGGCGACCAGGGTCTTGCCCATCTCGGTGACCATCATCGTGGCGATCTGCTCGTTCTCGTCGTCGAGGATGTCCGCCGCGCGCCGCATCCAGGCCGCCCGGTCGGCGAAGCTGGTCAGCCGGTAGCTGGCGTGCGCGGCGGCCGCGGTAGCCAGGCACCGCTGCACTTCCGCCTCGCTGAGCTCGTCGTAGGTCTTGAGGGTCTCCCCGGTGGCCGGGTTGATGGTCGCGATAGCCACGTGTCCTCTTCTCACTGCTGGTCACTGCACAGCGGTACAGGACCGAAACTACGCCCCGGCCGGCCCTGTCCGGAACCCACCCCGCCAGGCCAGGCGGCCCGGCTCAGGCACCAGGGCCTGCCCTACGCGAGCAGGTCCTCGACGTAACGCTGGATCTTGTTCATGCCGGCCAGCCACTGATCCGGGTCCGCGGCCCGGCCCGCGTACATGGCGGCCACCTCGGGATGCGGCAGGATCATGAACCGGCCGTCGGCCATGGCCTTGATCACCGCGTCGGCGACCGCCTCGGGCTGGATCACCGAGTCGCCGAGGATCGCCTCGGCGGCCGGGTCGGAGCCGTCCAGCATCCCGGTGCGCACCCCCTGCGGGCAGATCGCCTGCACGGTCAGCCCGCGGTGCCGGTAGGTGAACGACAGCCACTCGGCGAAGCTCAGCGCGGCGTGCTTGGTCGCCGAGTACGACGCGGTGCCGGGCATGGCCAGCAGCCCGGCCGCGGACACCGTGCAGATCAGGTGGCCGCTCCCGCGGTCGAGCCACCCGGGCAGCAGCAGCCGGGCGGCGCGGACGTGCGCCATCACGTTGACCTGCCAGGAGTCCTCCCAGTCGGCGTCGGACGCCTCCGGGCCGCCGCCCCGGACGATGCCCGCGTTGGCGCAGTACACGTCGATGTCGCCGAGCGCGGCGCGGGACCGGTCGAGCAGCGACGCCACGCCGGCCGGGGACGCGCAGTCGCCGGGCACCGCGGTCGCGCCGCAGGAGGCGGCCACCGTCTCGGCCGCCTCCGCGTTCACGTCGTTGACCACGACCTGGGCGCCCTCGACCGCGAACCGGCGGGCCAGCGCGGCGCCGATGCCGCTGCCCGCGCCGGTGACGACGACCCGCGCGCCGCTGGCGGACTTCACGCCTGGCCCGCCGGGGGCAGGCCGGCCAGTGCGGCCAGGGTGGCCCGGTGCCGGTCCGCGGTGCCGTACCCGGCGGCGCTGCTCTTGGCCCGCTTCAGGTACAGGTGCGCGGGATGCTCCCAGGTGAACCCGATACCGCCGTGCAGCTGGATGCATTCCTGCGCGGCCTTCAGCGCGATGTCGCTGCACGCCGCCTTGGCCAGGGCCACCGCCACCGGCAGGTCGGGGTCGCCGTCGGCCAGGCAGGCGGCCGCGTACCTGGCCGCCGCGCGGGCCTGGGTGACGCCCGTCCACAGGTCGGCCAGCCGGTGCTTGAGGGCCTGGAACGAGCCGACCGGGCGGGCGAACTGCTTGCGCTCCTTGACGTAGGCCACGGTCATCTCCAGGCACCGCTCGGCCAGGCCGAGCTGCTCGGAGGCGAGCAGCACCGCGCCGGCCACCAGGCCCGCACGGACCGCCGCGGCGGCCGCGTCGCCCGCCGCGATCCGCCGGCCCGGCGCCCCGTCCAGGGTCAGGTCGGCCAGCTGCCGGGTCATGTCCAGGGACACCGCCGGGGTCAGGGTCACCCCCTCGGCGCCGGCGGGCACCGCGTACAGCGCGGCGGGCACGCCGTCCGCGGGGACCAGCAGCACGGTCGCGGGCAGCGCGTCGATCAGCGTGGTCACCGTGCCGGTGAGCCGCTGCACGCCGGGCGGGTCACCATCACGCAGGGCGCCCACGGCCACGGTGGGCGCGGGCACCGCGAAGGACGCGGCCGGGAACGGCACGGCCAGCGCTGCGGTGACCTCGCCGGCGGCCAGGCCGGCCAGCAGGCCGGCGTCCCCGGCGGCCAGCGCGGCCGCGGTAGCGGTGACCGCGCTGCCCAGGAACGGCACCGGCGCGGTGTGCCGGCCGGTTTCCTCGGCCACCACGGCCGCTTCCCGCCAGCTCGCCCCGGCGCCGCCGTGCTCCTCGCCGATGACCAGGCCGGCGCAGCCCAGGTCGGCGGCCAGCGCCCGCCACAGACCGGTGTCGTAGGTGTCCGCGGTCTCGGTCCTGGCCAGCACGTCCGGCCAGGCCGCCCGGTCGCCGAGCAGCCCGCGCACGGTGGCCCGCAGCTCGTTCTCGGTCTCGGAGTACAGCAGGCCAGGAAGCCCGGAGCGGCTCGTGGACTCGGTGGTCGCGGTCACCGTGGCAGGTCCTTCCAGGGCACGTTCTTATCCACCCGGATCTCCGGCGGCAGCCCGAGGACCCGCTCGGCGATGATGTTGCGCAGGATCTCCGAGGTGCCGCCCTCGATCGAGTTGCCCTTGCAGCGCAGGAACCGGTAGCCGGTGCCGCGGTCGAGGAAGCTGACCCGCTCCGGGCGGCGCATGGTCCAGTCGTCGTAGCGGAGCCCGTCCTCGCCGGCCAGCTCCACCTCGAACTCGGAGATCTCCTGGTTGAGCCGGGCGAACACGAGCTTGGCCGCGGACCCCTCGGGACCGGGCTGGCCCGCGGCCAGCGACTGCCGGAGCCGCTCGCCGGCCAGCCGGGCGACCTCGGCGTCCGCCCACAGCCGCAGCAGCCGGTCGTGCAGCCCGGGGGTGCGCTGCCCGGGCTGGTCCCGCCAGGCCCTGGCGGCCAGGCCGATCAGGCCGCCCTCACGGGGCAGCGCGCCGCCGCCGATGGACACCCGCTCGTTCATCAGCGTCGCGGTGGACACCTGCCAGCCCTGGCCGACCTCGCCCAGCCGCTGGCCGTCGGGGATCTGCACGTCGGTGAGGAACACCTCGTTGAACTCGGCCTCGCCGGTGGCCTGGCGCAGCGGCCGGACCTCGACCCCGGGGCCGGTCATGTCGCAGACGAAGTAGGTCAGCCCCTGGTGCTTGGGCAGCGACGGGTCGGTCCTGGTCACCAGCAGCGCCCACCGGGCCAGATGGGCCGAGGAGGTCCACACCTTCTGCCCGTTGACCGTCCACACGTCGCCGTCCCGCACCGCGCGGGTGGACAGGTTGGCCAGGTCCGAGCCGGCGCCCGGCTCGGAGAACAGCTGGCACCAGATCTCCTCGCCGGTCCACAGCGGCCGCAGCCAGCGCTGCTGCTGCTCGGGGGTGCCGAAGGCGAGCACGGTGGGCGCGGCCATGCCGAGCCCGATGCCGTTCCGCTCGGGGTGGTTGCCGGGTGCGCCCGCCGCGGCGAACTGGGCGTCCACCGCGGTCTGCAGGCTCCGCGGCAGGCCCTGCCCGCCGAGCCCGGCCGGGTAGTGCACCCAGGCCAGGCCCGCGTCGAACCGGGCGCGGAGGAACTCCACCGGCTCGGTGGCCGCCGGGTCGCGGGACGCCAGGAACGCGGTGACCTGGTCGCGCAGGGCCGCGGCGGTGTCCTGGCCCGCGCTGGTCAGCACAGCGGCCCGCCGGCCACGTAGATGACCTGCCCGGACACGAACCCGGCGCCCTCGCTGGCCAGGAACGAGGCGACGTGCGCGACGTCCTCGGGGCGGCCGACCCGGCGCACCGGGATGCGCGCCGCGGCGGCCTGCTGGAAGTCGGCGAACTCCACGCCGACCCGGGCGGCGGTGGCGGCGGTCATGTCGGTGACGATGAACCCGGGCGCGATCGCGTTCGCGGTGACGCCGAACTGGCCGAGCTCGATGGCCAGGGTCTTGGTGAAGCCCTGCAGCCCGGCCTTGGCCGTGGAGTAGTTCGCCTGGCCGCGGTTGCCGAGGGCGGACGACGAGGACAGGCTGATGATCCGGCCGAACCTGGCGTCGACCATGTGCTTCTGGCAGGCCCGGCTCATCAGGAACGCGCCCTTGAGGTGGACGCCCATGACCGTGTCCCAGTCGTCGTCGGTCATCTTGAACAGCATGTTGTCGCGGGTCACGCCGGCGTTGTTGACCAGAACCACGGGCGGCCCGAGCCGCTCGGCCACCGCTGCGACCGCGTCGGCGACCTGGCCGGCCTGGCTCACGTCGCAGCCGACGGCCAGCGCCTGGCCGCCCGCGCCGGTGATCGCGTCGACGGTGTCCTGGCAGTCGCCTTCCTTCAGGTCAAGTACGGCGACGGACAGGCCGTCGGCGGCGAGGCGCTTGGCGGTGGCCGCACCGATCCCCCGCGCGGCGCCGGTGACGACGGCGACCCGTGGTGCTTGGTCTGGCATGCGTTCCTCCTGCTGGCGGTACGGCTACTGGGCGTAGCGGCGGAGCTCGCGGCGGGCCAGCGAGCGCTTGTGCACCTCGTCGGGCCCGTCGGCGAAGCGGAGCGTGCGGGCACTGGCCCACAGGCCGGCCAGGGGCGTGTCCTGGCTGATCCCCATCGCGCCGTGGGCCTGGATGGCCTTGTCCAGCACCCACTCGGTCATCGCCGGCGTGACGATCTTGATGGCCTGGATCTCCCGGTGCGCGCCCTTGTTCCCGACCGTGTCCATCAGCCAGGCGGTCTTCAGCACCAGCAGCCGGGCCTGCTCGATCCGGACCCGGGCCTCGGCGATCCAGTCCTGGATGACGCCCTGCTCGGCCAGCGGCTTGCCGAACGCGACCCGGCCGGTAACCCGCTGGCACATCAGCGACAGGGCCCGCTCGCAGGCGCCGATCTGCCGCATGCAGTGGTGGATCCGGCCCGGCCCGAGCCGGGCCTGGGCGATGGCGAACCCCTCGCCCTCCCCGGAGATCAGGTTCTCCGCGGGCACCCGGACATCGGTGAACTGGATCTCGGCGTGCCCGCCGTGCGACCCGTCGGAGAAGCCGAACACCCGCATGCCGCGCTTGATGTCCACCCCGGGGGTGTCCCTGGGCACCAGGATCATCGACTGCTGCCGGTGCCGCTCGGCGTCCGGCGCGGTCTTGCCCATCACGATGAGGATCTCGCAGCGCGGGTCCATCGCCCCGGACGACCACCACTTGCGGCCGTTGATCACGTACTCGTCGCCGTCGCGCTGGATCCTGGTGCCGATGTTGGTCGCGTCCGAGGAGGCCACGTCCGGCTCGGTCATGCAGAACGCGGACCGGATCGTGCCGTCGAGCAGCGGCTTGAGCCAGCGCTCCTGCTGCTGCTCGTTGCCGAACTCGGCGAGCAGCTCCATGTTGCCGGTGTCCGGCGCGGCGCAGTTCAGCGCCTCGGGGGCGATCGCCGGGCTGTGCCCGGTGATCTCGGCCAGCGGCGCGTACTGCAGGTTGGACAGGCCGGCCCCGGCCGGGTGGTGGGCCAGGAACAGGTTCCACAGCCCCTGGCGGCGCGCCTGCGCCTTCAGCTCGTCGATCACCGCCGGGCGCTGCCAGATCCGGCCGTCCGCCTCGGCCTCGGCCAGCTGCGCGGCGAAGACCTTCTCGGCGGGGAACACGTGCTCGTCCATGAAGGCCTGGAGCTGTGCCCTGAGCTGCTCGGTCCGGTCGTCGTACGCGAAATCCATGCGGCCTCCTGACGAGTCCGGTCAAGACTATCTACCGGCCGGTAAGCAACTGCTGTCCGGTATGGCACCACGCTACGGGCCGCCGGGGCCGCCGGAAAAGCACCGGGAAAGCACCGGAAAAAGCAGATGATCACACCCCGCACCCGGCCTATACCCTGCTGCGCATGGGAACCATCACCGAGATCGCGGACCGGTACACCGAGCGGCTGGCCGAGCTGGACCCGGTGCAGGCCACCGAGGTCGGCATCGGCGGCCACGACGGGGAGCTGACCGACCTGAGCCCGGCGGGCTTCGCCGCCCGGGCCGATCTTGACCGGGCCACGATCGCCGAGCTCACCGCGGCCGGGGCGGCCACCGAGCGGGACCGGGTGGCCAGGGACGCGATGCTGGAGCGGCTCGGCCTGGCGGTGGAGCGGTACGACGCGGGTGACACCACCAGCGAGCTGAACGTGGCGGCCAGCTGGGTGCAGGGCATCCGGCAGGTGTTCGACCTGATGCCGGCCGGCACGCAGGAGGCGGCCCGCGACCACGCGGCCCGGCTGGCCGCGGTGCCCGCCGCCTACGCCGGCCTGCAGGAAACCCTGGCCGCCGCGGCCCGGGCCGGCCGGGTGGCCCCGGCCCGCCAGGTCCGCGAGGTGGCCCGGCAGTGCGCCGAGTGGACCGCGCCCGGGTCGGACTTCTACGCCGGGCTGGTGCGGCGGGTCGGCGACGGCAGCAGCGACGCGCTCCGGTCTGACCTGGACCGGGGCGCGGCGGCCGCCCGGGCCGCCACCGCCGGGCTGGGTGCGTTCCTGACGCGCGACCTGCTGCCGCTGGCCCCGGAGCAGGACGCGGCCGGGCGCGAGGTGTACGGCCGGGCGGCGCGGGCGTTCCTCGGCGCCACCGTGGACCTGGACGAGGCCTACCTGTGGGGCTGGGACGAGGTCCTGCGGATCGAGGCGGAGATGGACCGGGTGGCCGGCCAGATCACCGGCGGCGGCACGGTGGACGACGCGGTGGCCGTGCTGGACGCCGACCCGGCCCGGGTCGTGCACGGCCGGGACCGGGGGAAGGCCTGGATGCAGGGCGTCGCCGACCAGGTGATCGAGAACCTGGACGGCCGGCACTTCGACATCCCGCCGCCCGCCCGGCGGATCGAGGCGATGATCTCGCCAACCGCGGACGGCGGCATCTACTACACGAACCCGAGCGAGGACTGGACCCGTCCGGGCCAGATGTGGTGGTCGCTGCCGGCCGGGGTGGACGAGTTCAGCACCTGGCGGGAGATCACCACGATCCATCACGAGGGTGCGCCCGGGCATCACCTGCAGACCGCCCAGGTGCTGTACCTGTCTGCGGAGCTGAACCGCTGGCAGCGGATGATCTGCTGGGTGTCCGGGCACGGCGAGGGCTGGGCGCTGTACGCCGAGCGGCTGATGGATGAGCTCGGCTACCTGTCCGACCCCGGTGACCTGATGGGCCTGCTGGACAGCCAGCTGCTGCGCGCGGTCCGGGTGGTGGTGGACCTCGGCGTGCACCTGTCCCTGCGGATACCCGGGGACTCGCGGTGGCGGCCGGGTGAGACCTGGGACGCCAGGGCGGCCTGGGAGTACCTCCGGGCCCGGTCCCAGACCAGCGACGCCATGCTGCGCTACGAACTCAACCGCTACCTGGGCTGGCCGGGGCAGGCGCCGTCGTACAAGCTCGGCGAGCGGATCTGGCTGCAGGCCCGGGCGGACGCCAGGGCCCGCGCGGGCGCGGCCTTCGACCTGAAGGAGTTCCACACCAAGGCACTGGCCCTGGGCTCGATCGGGCTCGACCCGCTGCGCGAGGCGCTGGCCCGGCTGTAATCAGCCCGCCGCGCGGTGTATCTCCCACACCTCAGGTGAGCAGCAGGCGGCCGATCCGGCGGGCGGCGATGATCAGGCCGACCAGCCCCATCACGGCCAGGTACGCGGCGGACCACAGCAGGGCCGGCCCGGCCGGGCCCAGCGTCAGCCCGCGCAGCAGCGCGATGCCCTGGTACAGCGGGGTGATCTCGACGAAGATCGCGACCGGCCGGGGGTACACCGACAGCGGGTAGAACGTGCTGGAGAACAGGAACATCGGCAGCGTGGCCAGGGTCACGTACTCGAAGTCCTGCCAGCTGCGCATGAACGTGGTGGCGGCCATGCCGGTGGCCGCGAACGCGAACCCGATGAGCAGGACCACGCCGATGTCGAACACCGCGAGCGGCGAGTGGATCAGCCCCATGGCCAGCATCACGATCATGAACGCGACGCCGTACAGCGCGCCGCGCAGCAGCGCCCAGGAGATCTCGCCGAGCGCGATGTCGCCCGGCTGCATCGGGGTGGCCAGCGCCGCGTCGTAGAACTTGTCGTACTTCAGCCGGAAGAACACGTTGAAGGTGGAGTCGAAGATCGCGCCGTTCATCGCCGAGGTGGCCAGCAGGGCCGGGGCGACGAACGCGGCGTACGTGATCGGCCGGCCGTCCGCGCCGGTCAGGTCACCGACCAGGCGGCCCAGGCCGACGCCGAGGGACAGCAGGTAGAACAGCGGCTCGAGGAACCCGGACGCGAGGATCAGCCAGTTGTGCCCGTACACCCGGGCGTGCCGCTCGATCAGGTGCCGGCTGCCGCGCCCGCCGAACTGGCCGCGGGGCAGCCAGCCGACCGGTATCACGCGCAGCGCGGCCGCGGCCGCGGCCCGGCCCGGCGTGAGCCGGGCCGCCGGCGCGCTGGTGTCCGTCCTGGTGCCCGACGTCCTGGTGTCAGACATACAGCCTCCGCCGGTAGGTGCGGTGGCCCGCGTACAGCCCGGCCAGGGCCAGCGCGATCAGGTACGCGGTGTGCCCGAGGGACTCCAGGACGGGGATCTGGCCCAGCGTCAGCGACCGGCACAGCGCCACGCCGTGCCACAGCGGCGTCGCGTAGGCCACCGGCTGGGCCCACACCGGCAGCTGGCTGACCGGGAAGAACGTGCCGGAGAACAGGAACAGCGGGATCAGCCCGAACCGGAACAGGTAGGCGAACGGGGAGTCCTTGGTCAGCGAGATCGCCCAGGCCTCGATCGGCGCCGCGAAGGCCAGCCCGGTCAGCACCGCGGCGGGCAGGGCCAGCACGGCCCACGGCGACTCGATCGCGCCGAACACGGCCATCACCACCATGAACGCCACGCAGTTCATGGCCAGCCGCAGGGTGGTGAACAGCAGGTGCCCGTGCAGCAGGTCCCGCGGGCGCAGCGGCGAGGACACCGCGGCCACGTAGGTGTGCCGCCACTTGACCGAGCCGAGCACCGGGTAGGTGGACTCGCCGATCGCGGTCTGCATCCCGGTGGCCGCCAGCAGCCCGGGGGCCAGGAAGGCCAGGTAGCTGACGCCGCCGAGCTGGGCGGTGCCGTGCTTGTTCACCAGGGTGCCCAGGCCCAGGCCGATCGAGCCGAGGTACAGCACCGGGTTCAGGAAGCTGGAGTAGGCCGAGCCGCGCCAGGTCCGCCGGTAGTTGACCAGCCAGTGCCGGAACTGGCGCAGCGCCATCTCCCACGGTCCAGCCTGCCCGGCCCGGTCCCGCTCGGCGGCGGTGGCGGCGGTGCCGGTGGTGGCAGTGCCCGTGCTGGTAGTGACCGTCATCAGTCCTCCAGCCGGCGGCCGGTCAGCCGCAGGAAAACGTCTTCCAGCGTGCTGCGCCGGACCAGCGAGGTCTGCGGCTCCAGGCCCAGGCCGCGCACGGCGGCCAGCGCCTCGTCCCCGTTGCGGACGTAGAGCAGGATCCGGTCGGCCAGCACCTCGGTGCGCTGCGCGCCCGCGTCGCCGACCTTCCCGGCGGCCTGCTCGTGATCGGCCGGGTCGAAGCGCAGCTCGAGCACCTCGGGGGTGGAGTACTGCTCGATCAGCTGCCGCGGCGACCCCTCGGCGGCGATCTTGCCGCGGTCCATCACCACCAGCCGGTCGCACAGCTGCTCGGCCTCGTCCATGTAGTGCGTGGTCAGCACCAGCGTCACGCCCTGCTGCTTGAGCCGGAACAGCCGGTCCCAGACCACGTGCCTGGCCTGCGGGTCGAGCCCGGTGGTCGGCTCGTCCAGGAGCAGGATCTCCGGCTCGTTGATCAGCGACCGGGCGATCGTCAGCCGCCGTTTCATGCCGCCGGACAGCGGCTCGACCTCGTCGCCGGCCCGGTCGGAGAGCTGCACGAAGTCCAGCAGCCGGGCTGTGCGCTCGCGGATCACGTCCCGCGGCAGGCCGAAGTAGCGGCCGTAGATCAGCAGGTTCTCCTGCACGGTCAGCTCGAGGTCGAGGGTGTCCTCCTGCGGGACCACGCCCAGCCGGGCCCGGATCTTCGGCCCGTCGGTGACCGGGTCGAGGCCGAGGATCGTCAGCTCTCCCCCGCTGGGCGGCGACACGCAGCCGATCATCCGCATCGTCGAGGACTTGCCCGCTCCGTTGGGCCCGAGGAAACCGAACGCCTCGCCCCGGCGGGTCAGCTCGAAGTCAATCCCGTCGACCGCGGTAAAGTTTCCGAAAGATTTGGTCAGCTTGCGGGCTCGGATGAGGGCTCCGGGATCACGCATTCCATAGACGCTACCTGCCGCATCTGACGATTCCGAGCGGGTTTTCCGGCTACGGGTTCGGGTACGGATAGGGTCCGCTGGCGCGGCTGGCGGGCGGCCAGCTTTGGCCGTGCGGCCCGCTCTGGCTCGCGCCAGGCGGTAGCCTCGCTGGCATCGCCCCCGCAGCAGCCGGCCGGACCGCCCGCCGCGGCAGGCGTGGTCCCGGGTACACGAAAGGCGGCCAGGTGAGCTTCACCCGCAAGCTCTATCAGCGGTTCCAGCACCTGATTCACGAGCTGGCGAAGTTCGGCGTCGTCGGGATGATCGGCTTCGTCATCACCGATGGCGGCACGAACCTGCTGCACGTCCGGCTTGGCATCGGGCCGCTCACCTCGAACGTGATCGCCACCGCCGTGGCGACCGCCTTCTCCTTCGCGGGCAACCGGTGGTGGACCTTCCGGCACCGGGCGCGCACCCAGATCCACCGCGAGACGGTCATCTTCTTCGTGCTCAACGGCGTCGGCCTGGCCATCCAGCTGGCCTGCATCGGCTTCACCTACTACGTGCTGGGCATGACCGACCACCTGAGCTACAACATCGCGCTGGCCATCGGGATCGCGCTGGGCACGCTGTTCCGGTTCTGGTCGTACCGCAAGTGGGTCTGGGCGGCCAAGACCCAGGACCCTCCTCCGCCCCAGCGGGTACTGGTCCGCGACGGCGCCCCCCGCTAACGCCGGCGAAGCCGGCAGAGCGAGCGCAGGGCCGCCGCGCTGTTTTCCCGACGAGCGATGAGGCGCGACGAAGGAGCGCCGAGGGAGTGAGGAGGGAAGGCAGCGCCTCGTCCAGCGGCCCGGAGCGAGCAAACTAGCACTGTGTACGTTGCGCTGCTTGGTCCCCTCGAGGTACGCGGCCCGGCAGGTTCCCTGGTGGAGGTGCGCGGCTCCCGGCTGCGCGCGCTGCTGATCCTGCTCGCGCTGGACGCCGGCCGGGTCGTGACGACGGGCCGGCTGACCGGCGCGCTGTGGGAGGACCAGTTCCCCGCGGCGGCGGCGAACGCGCTGCAGGCCCTGGTGTCCCGGCTGCGGCGGGCGCTGCCGGAGGCGGTGATCACCGCGCACCCGGCCGGCTATCAGCTGATGCTCGACCCCGGCCAGGTCGACGTGGTCCAGTTCGAGCGGCTGGCCGCGGACGGTCACGCCGCGCTGCGCGATGACCCGGGCCGGGCCGCGCACCTGCTGCGCGAGGCGCTGGCCCTGTGGCGCGGCCCGGCGCTGGCCGACGTGGCGGAGGCCGATTTCGCCGCCGCGGCGATCGCCCGGCTGACCGAGCGGCGGCTGACCGCGATCCAGGACCGGGTCGACGCGGACCTGCGGCTCGGCCCGGCCGCGCCGCTGGTCGCCGAGCTGGAGGGCCTGGTCGCGGCCTATCCCCTGCGTGAGCCGCTGATCGGCGCGCTGATGCGCGCGCTGGCCGCCTCCGGCCAGCCCGGCGCCGCGCTCGGGGTGTTCGAGCAGGCCCGCACCCGGCTGGCGGACGAGCTGGGCACCGGCCCGTCGCCCGCGCTGGCCGCGCTGCACCTGTCCATCCTGCGCGCCGGGGACCAGCCCGCGGCGCCGGACGGCCGCGGCCCGGCGGCTGCGTCCCCAGCTGGTGTTTCTTCATCTATTACGGTTCCGGGGGCGCGGGCCGGCGCATCCCGCCCGGGCCCCGCGCCGCCCGCTACCAACCTCCGCGCCGAGCTGACCAGCTTCGTCGGCCGGGACACCGAGATCGCGGAGGTCCGCCAGCTGGTCGGCGCGCACCGGCTGATCACGCTGACCGGCCCCGGCGGCGCGGGCAAGACAAGGCTGGCGGTGGAGGCGGGCCGGGCCGAGCTGCCTGCCATGCCGGGCGGCGTGTGGCTGGCCGAGCTGGCCCCGGTCACCGACCCGGCCGACGTACCGCAGGCCGTGCTGGCCGCGCTGGGCCTGCGGGAACGAGCGCTCGTGCTGTCCGGCCGCAGGCCGCCGGCGTGCCGCTGACGAGCCGGAGAGCCCGCTGGAGCCGGCTGGTCGGCGCGCTGTCCGCCCGGCAGGCGCTGCTCGTCCTCGACAACTGCGAGCACCTGCTGGACGCCGCCGCGGTGCTGGCCGACCAGGTGCTGGCGGCCTGCCCGCAGGTGCGCATCCTGGCCACGAGCCGGGAGCCGCTGAACATCACCGGGGAGATGCTGTGGCCGGTCGGGCCGCTGACGCTGCCGCCGGACGGCCGGGAGCCGGTGCCCGCGGAGGTTGCCGCCTGCGCCTCGGTCCGGCTGCTCGTGCAGCGGGCCCGGGCGGCCCGGCCGGGCTTCGCGGTCACCGCGGCCAACGCGGCCGCGGTGGCCAGCATCTGCCGGGCGCTGGACGGCATGCCGCTGGCCATCGAGCTGGCCGCGGCCCGGCTGCGGGCCATGGCCCCTGAGCAGGTGGCGGCCCGTCTTGACGACCGGTTCCGGCTGCTGACCGGCGGCAGCCGGACGGCGATGCCCCGGCACCAGACGCTGCGCGCGGTGGTCGACTGGAGCTGGGATCTGCTCAGCGACGCCGAGCGGGCGGTGTGGCGGCGGTTCTCGGTGTTCGCCGGCGGCGCCGGGCTGACCGCCGCCGAGCAGGTCTGCGCGGGCGGTCCGGCGTCTCCCGCGGACGTGCTCGACCTGCTCACCGCGCTGGTGGAGAAGTCGCTGCTGACCGTGCGGGACGGGCCGGACGGGCCGCGCTACCTGATGCTGGAGATCATCCGGGCGTACGGGCAGGAGCGACTGGCCGAGGCCGGCGAGCAGGACGCCACCCGGCAGGCGCACGCCTGTTACTTCCGGGGGCTGGCCGCCGCGGCGCGGGACGAGCTGCTCGCCGCCGATCAGCTGACCTGGCTGCGGCGGCTGGCCGCGGACCAGGACAACCTGCACACCGCGATCCGCGCCGCGGTGGCCGCCGGCGACGCGGACACCGCGCGTCGGGCTGGCCGGCGACCTGGGCTGGTACTGGTGGCTGCGCGGGCTCAAGGCCGAGGGCGCCGAGCTGATCAGCGACGCGCTCACCGTGGCCGACGGCGCGGCGCGCCGAGCCGACCGCGGTGACCTGCACCATGGGCGCGCTGCTGACCATGGACGACGACGACAACCGACCTGGCGGTGCAGAAGTTCCAGCGGGCCGCGGAGCTCGCCGCGCAGATCCCCGAGCCGTCCAACCCGGTGCTGCGGCTGGTCGGCCCGCTGGCCGCGGTGATCCACATCGCCGTCGGCATGCCGGTCGACAGGCCGTGCCGGGCAGACCCGCTCGACGGCGTTGCGGCCGACCCGAACCCGTGGATGCGCTCGGTGGCCCGGGTGATCCGCGGGCAGCATGGGGCTCAACTTCGGCCACGGCCACCACGAGGCCGAGGCCGATTTCCGGGCCGCGCTGGCCACGTTCCGTGAGATCGGCGAGCGGTGGGGAATGGCGTTCTCGCTGATCTCGGTGGCCACCCTGGCCATGTGGCGTGGCGACTTCACCGCCGCGGCCGCCGACATGCAGGAGGCGCTGGCGCTGACCAGCGAGCTCGGCACGACGGAGGACATGGTGTACTTCCGGCTCCAGCTGGCCCGCTGCTTCTGGCTGATCGGCGACCACGACCTGGCCCGGGCCACGATGGCGGAGGCGCGGGCCGAGGCCGAGCGGATCGGGCTGCCCAGCATGCTGTCGCTGGCCGCGCTGGTCGCCGCGGACCAGTACCGGCTCGACGGCGACCTGGCCGCGGCGCAGGAGGCGGTGGACACGGCCGCCGGGCTGCTGCCGCAGCAGAAGACCTCCCTGCAGCTCCGGGCCATGCTCGACACCGCGGCCGGGCTGATCGCCGTGGCCGCCGGTGACCTGGCCGCGGGCCGGGACAGGCTCACCACGGCGGTGACCACCGCGGTGGGCTCCAAGGACCGCCCGGTGATGGCCGCCGTGCTGATCGGCGTCGCGGACCTGGCCAGCCAGGACGGCGACGCGGACCGGGCGGCCCGGCTGCTGGGCGCGAGCATCATGGTGCGCGGCGCGGAGGACCGGTCCGCGCCGGACTTCCCCCGGGTCGCCCGCGCCGCCCGGGCCGTGCTCGGCGACGAGGCCTACGACGACGCGTTCGAGGCCGGCCAGTCCAGCACGCTGGAGAGCGTGCTGGCGCTGGCCGGCCTCGGTCAGGGCAGTTAGCCGGGCGGCGCCCCGGGTCACGTGCGGCGGCGGAAGGCCCGCACCGCCAGCGGCGCGAACACCGCCGTGATCCCGGCCGCCCAGAGCAGCGACTGCAGCAGCGGCGTGGCGACCGGGCCGGACACCAGCAGCCCGCGGGTCGCGTCGGCCAGCAGGGTGACGGGGTTGGCCTTCGACCCAGGCCTGCAGCGCAGCCCGGCATCGAGGCGGTCCTGACGAACGCGTCGCTGGTGAAGGTCAGCGGGAACAGGACCACGAAGCCGAAGATCTGCACCTTCTCCGGGCTGGCCGCGACCATGCTGACCAGCACGATGATCCAGGACACGGCCAGGGAGAAGGTCAGCAGCAGGAGGAACGCGCCCAGCACCGACAGCGGGGTGGTGCCGACCCGGAAGCCCAGGGCCGCGCCGACGCCCATCAGCAGCGCGACGGCCCAGGCCTGCTTGACCACGTCGGCCAGGATCCGGCCGGTCAGCGGGGCGAACCGGGCGATCGGCAGCGTGCGCAGCCGGTCGAGGAAGCCCTTGTCCAGGTCGGTGGACAGGCCCGATCCCGGTGTTCAGCGTGGCGAACAGCGCGTTCTGCACGATGATGCCGGGCAGCGCGAACATGAGGTAGGAGTGCGGCGACCCGGAGATCGCGCCGCCGAACACGAAGGTGAACAGCAGGACGAACATCACCGGCTGGATGCTGAAGTCGAGCAGCTCCCCCGGGTTGTGCTTGATCGACACCAGGGTCCGCCAGGCGAGCGAGAAGCTCTGCCGCAGGCCCTGGCCGGGGCTGACCCGCGGGGCCAGCCGCGGCGGCCGCGGCACGCGGTGGGCGCGATGGCGGTCATGCCAGGCTCCTCTCCGGCGCGAGGCCGGTCTCCGGCTGGCCGGCGCCCGGGTCGCCCGGGTTCGCCGGCGCGTGGCCGGTCAGCGACAGGAACACGTCGTCCAGGCTGGGACGGCGCAGGTTGAGCTCGGCCACGACCACGCCGGCCTCGTCCAGGCGGCGGACGATCGCGGGCATCAGCTCCGGGTCGGGCAGCGGCGCGGCCGCGACCCCGCCCTGGACCTCGGGCTCGGACCGGGTGAACGCGGCCAGGACGGAGACGGCGTCGGGCAGGTCCGGGCCGGGTCGGCCGGGCGGACGGCCAGCGTCTGCGCGCCGGTGCGGGCCTTGAGCTGCTCCGGCGTGCCGTTGGCGATCACCAGGCCGTGGTCGACCACCGCGATGTCCGCGGCGAACTGGTCGGCCTCCTCCAGGTACTGGGTGGTGAGCAGGACGGTGACGCCGCTGTCGGCCAGCCGGGCCACGATGTCCCACATCTCGTTGCGGCTGAGCGGGTCGAGCCCGGTGGTGGGCTCGTCCAGGAACAGGATCCGCGGGCGGCTGACCAGGCTGGCGGCCAGGTCCAGGCGCCGGCGCATGCCGCCGGAGTAGGTCTTGACGGCCCGGCTGGCCGCGTCGTCGAGCCGGAAGCTCGGCCAGCAGCTCGCTGGCGCGGGCCCTGGCCTGCGGCCGGGACATCCCGGTCAGCCGGCCGATCAGCAGCAGGTTCTCCTGGCCGGTCAGCGATCTCGTCCAGGGAGGCGTACTGCCCGGTCAGGCCGATCAGCTGACGGACCTGGTGGGCGTGGGTGACCACGTCGTGGCCGCCGACGCTGGCGTGCCCGCCGTCCGGGCGGATCAGCGTGGCCAGAATCCGCACGGCGGTGGTCTTGCCGGCCCCGTTCGGCCCGAGCAGGCCGAACACCGTGCCGGTGCGAACCTCGAGGTCTACGCCCGCCAGCGCGACGGTGTCGCCGTACCGCTTGGTCAGGCCTTCGGCAATGATCGAGTAGCTCATGGTTCGTACTCTGGCGGGGTCGCCTGACATGCCGGGCAGGCGGCGCTGACACCGCTGACAGGACGCTGACACGCGTTAATACGGGCTGGCGCGGGGCGCGGCGGGTGGGCCGCAAGCACCGTAATCCTAAAGCTGTGATCAGCAGGTTCTTCCCTGGCCGGCCTTGGCGACGAGGCTGGCTATGGGCCAGGTCAGGTAGTGGCCGGCCTGCGCCTGGGTGATCGTGCCGGTGGCGACCAGGCGGCCGATGACGTGCTCTTCGCGGGCCCGGGCGCGGCCGGGGTGCGTGAGCGGGTCGTCGATGGACGGGCCCTGGACGAGGCCGGCCAGGAGCGCGGCCTTGGGCCAGGAAAGCTTGTCCGGGGTGATGCCGAAGTAGCCGCAGGAGGCGGCGGCCAGGCCGTAATCATTGTTCCCGTAGTACGCGACGTCGGCGTACATCTGGAGAATCTGGGCCGGTGTGTAGGTCATGCTGAGCTTGATGGCCAGGCCGATTTGCTTGGCTTCGGTGGTGAGGCCGTTGGACCGGCCGTTGGTGTAGAGCATCTTGGCGAGCTGCTGGTAGAGCGTGGCGCCGCCCCCGTCGGGCCCGCCGGTCACCCAGTTCTTGGCGACCCGCACGACGGAAAACGGGTCGACGCCGGGCTCAGAGCCGAAACGGTGGTCCTCGGTGGCCTCGAGGGCGGCGGCGAATCTGTACGGTACGGGCGGGCCAGGGTAGACGGAGTTGTGGTCGCGGGCCATGTCGCCGGCGAGCTGCGGTGCGTTGCTCACGGACGGGGTGAGGATCCAGAGGGCGCCGAACGCAATCCCGGCGAGGGAGATTGCTGCGCCGGCCAGGATGGCGAGGTTGCGGAACCACCGCCGGGCGCGGGGGTGCCTGTGCTGCCCCTGTCCGGGGCCGGCGGTGAAGCCGGGTCCGGGGCCGGACGAGCGCTCCCCCACCGCCATCGCGTTGCTCCGTCGTATGAGGACGGCCGCGCCCTGGCGGCAGGCCGTAACCGGATGTGCCCCTCGGC
>CAVYPM010000017.1:0-823138 GCA_963770375.1 uncultured Actinomycetes bacterium
CGGCGACTGGGCGACCAGCAGCTCGACCCGCGGGTCCGCGGAGACCGCCACGAGTGACTCGGTGAGCACTCTCTATCCCGTACCACGGGACACCGGCCGGGGCGGCCCTTCTAGGCTGCCGGTGACCTGGCTACTGGCGAGCGGAGGTTGCCCGTGCTCTACCGGATGCGGATCTACCAGGCCGTACCGGAGAACCTGCCGGTGTTTCACGAGTTCTTCCGGCGCTGGCTGCTGCCGATCCAGCAGCGGCACGGGGCGCGGCTGGTCGGCCGGTGGGAGACCGACGACGGGCGGGTGGTGGCGGTGTGGGAGTACGACGACCGGGTGGCCTACCAGCGGATCGAGTCGGCCGTCCGGCAGGACCCTGATCTCATCCTGGCCCAGCAGCACCGGGCCCTGCTGCCGCCGATTGTTACCTCCAAGGAAGAGGTCTTCATGTCCAGCACACTCCCCCCGGGCGCGGCACGGTGAGCGGCACCGCGAGCGGCACCGGCGGGGTGATCGTCCGGCCGCTGACCGAGGCCGATCTGCCGGAGGCGGACCGGGTCTGCCGGCTGGCGTTCGGCACGTACGTCGGCGCGGCCGAGCCGGAGAGGTTCTTCGGCGACGCGGACATGGTAGCCACCCGGTGGCGGGCCGGCCCGTCGTCGGTGCTGGCCGCCGAGGCCGACGGCCGGCTTGTGGGCTCCAATTTCGCCGCCCGCTGGGGCAGCGTCGCGTTCTTCGGCCCGCTCTCCGTGGACCCCGCGTACTGGGACCGGGGCGTGGCCCAGCGCTTGCTGGAGCCGACCATGGCGATGATCGATTCGTGGGGAGTACGGTTCGCTGGGCTGTTTACCTTCGCGGCCAGCGCGAAGCACGTCGCGCTGTACCAGAAGTACGGGTTCTGGCCGAGGTTCCTGACCGCGATCATGTCCCGCCCGGTCCTCCCGCCGCCGGCGGCGGCGCCCGGCACGCTGATGTCCGGGCTGGCCGCCGCGGACCGGGACGCGGCGCTGGCCGCGGCCCGCGAGCTCACCGGCGCGGTCTACCCCGGCCTGGACGTCAGCCGGGAGGTCACCGCGGTGCTCGACCAGAACCTCGGCGACGTGGTGCTGACCGGCGCCGGCCCGGGCGCCGCTGGACGGGCTGGCGGTCTGCCACATCGGCGCGGGCAGCGAGGCGGGCGGCGGCACCTGCTACATCAAGTTCGGCGCCGCCCGGCCCGGCCCCGGCGCGGACGCCCGGTTCATGACCTTGCTGGACGCCTGCCACCGGCTGGCCGCCGCCCGCGGCGCGACCACCCTGGCCGCGGGCGCCAACGCCGGGCGCGACCAGGCCTGGCGGGCCATGACCGGCTACGGTTTCCGGTCCAGCATGCAGGGCGTGGCCATGCACCGGCCCAACACCGACGGCTACAACGTCCCGGCCAGCTACCTGATCGACGACTGGCGCTAGCTGATCGCCTCGACCAGCCCGGCGCGCCAGGCGGGGGCCTCGAACGGCTTCGTGTAGTAGCGGGTCTCCCCGGTGATCAGGCCGTCGCCGTCCAGTTCGAACATGACGACGGCCTGGCCCAGGTCCCCGGCGTAGGAGGTGTCGGCCTCGACGACCCAGACGTGGCCGCCGCCGGTGACCTTGCGCACAGTGATGACGGGGGCAGGCTCGGGCCACATCTCCTGCATCGTGCGGATCGAGTCGCGCCCGCGGAAGCGCTCGCCCGACTGCGGTATGTCGATCACCACGTCCGGGCGCCGCACCTCGTACTCGCGCGCCGGGGACAGGCCATGACCGTCGGTTCCGAGGAATCCTTCCAGCCCCTGCCGGAATGCGGCGTCGTCTGTCCTTGGCCACGGCCTGGCGGAACAGGGTCTGCACCTGCGAAGCGTCCATCGTGGAGCTCCTTCCTGATTACTGCTGCGGAGATTGGTCAGGCTTCCTGACTAATACTGCATGGCCGGCTGTCATTAGTCAAGGGGCCTGACTACACTGGTTCGCCGATAGCTCTGTGTCCCATCCCGAACAGCACGCCCCGCTGCTGCGGCTCCTCGGCCTGGCGACCCGGCAGCTGGCCGATGAGCTGCACGGCAAGCTGGTCGCGGCGGGCGTCACGGATCACCGTGACTCCTGGAACAACGTGATGCCGCACATCCCCCCGACCGGGATCCGGCTGACCGACCTGGCCGCGCGCGCCGGCATGACCAAGCAGGCGATGGCCGAGCTCGTCGCCGAGATCGAGCGGCGCGGGTATCTCCAGCGGACGGCGGATCCCGCCGACCGCCGTGCCAAGATCATCGAATTCACCGGCAAGGGGTGGTCCCTGGTGAACACCGCCCTGCCCGCACTGGGCGAACTCGAAGCCGAGATCACCAGCCGTCTCGGCGAGCCTGCCGTCGGCCAGCTGCGCAGCACGCTCCTGGAGATCCTGGACCGCCCGGCCAAGCACGGCACGGTCATCGAGGAGCAGATGCCGCCGGGGCGACGTCCGGGCTAGCTCATGCACCCGCCGGCGGTCAGCGGGCGTAGTGCGACTGGATCTCGCGGGCGTAGAAGGCGGGCCAGGGATCAGCGGGCGGCTCGGCGGTGTAGCGGCGGTCCAGGGTGACCAGCAGGCAGATCAGGTCACTGCGGACCGGCTTGACACCGAGCAGGGACGGCAGCTCGGACAGGTTGATCAGCCACCAGGCGTACCAGCTGGCCCAGTCGTCGTCGGCGCCGTCCACGATCCGGTACACCCGGTGATGGGTCTCGGCCGCCTCCTGGAGCAGCGCGCCGATCTGCTCGGTTACCTCTGCCATCGGATCCCCTCCCCCGCACCGGGCACGGCCGCCAGGGCCGCGCCTGTGCTTCTGGAATCTACCTGCCGCGCAGTGGCGCTGACCGGCGCTGGGGGCGGACGATGGGCGGCATGAACGGGCGGTGGCGCTGGGCGGCCGTGCTGGCCAGGCTGGCCGGGGCGGCCGGGGCGGCCGGGCTGGTGCTGAGCGGCTGCTCGGGGAGCGGCGGAAACGGCGGGCCGGGCGAGCCGGCGGCCGTCGTGCTGAGCTGCGGCGCCGCGGCGGGCCAGCAGGGGCCGGGGCAGCCGCCGGCGCGGGTGGCCGGCGGGGTGAGCGGGTTCGTCGGGGACACCAACGCCTCCGACACGCTGCCGGTGTTCGGGCGGATCGACGGGCACCGGTACCTGGTGTGGAAGGCGGCGCTGGCGGTGGCGCCGGGCGCCCGGGGCGGGCGGACCGTGCGGGTGCTCAGCCCGGGATGGGCCCGGATCGCCTACGGCCGGCCGCCGTGGAAGCCGGCCACCCAGATCCGGATGCCGGCCTGCGGGCCGCGGTACACCCTGTTCACCGGCGGGATCCTGGTCCGGCGGCCCGCCTGCGTCCGGCTGGCCGT
Source organism: uncultured Actinomycetes bacterium (assembly GCA_963770375.1). Taxonomy (GTDB): domain Bacteria; phylum Actinomycetota; class Actinomycetes; order Streptosporangiales; family Streptosporangiaceae; genus DASVBE01. The sequence continues at coordinate 3,370 of CAVYPM010000017.1, forward strand.
GTCCGGTCCCGGCGTCGCCGCGGTCACGGTCGCGGTTCCGGTCCTGGTCAGCGGCCGGTGCACGGCGGACGGCCGGGCCGCAGGCGGTTAAGCCAGGAGCCCGGCCAGGTGACGCAGGAGTGAACGGAGCCTAACTGGGCAACTGGTGGGGATGATGTCGGTTGCTGCCGGACATTGGCGCCGGTTCCTCTCGCCGCTGACCCTGATGCTGGCCGCGGCCGCGGTGTTCGTGCTGCTGCTGGTCGGGGTCCGTACCCAGTGGGCGCCGCTGGAGTCGGTCGACCACGACACGGCCAGCAGCCTGAACAGCCTGATCGCCGGCCAGTCCGTAGCCGTAGCCGTGGTCAAGGCCGTGACCTTCCTGGGGAGCACTGGTGTGCTGTGGGTCGTTGTCCTGGCGGCCACCGCTGTGCTCGCCATCCGGCGGCGCTGGCGGCTGGCGCTGTACCTGCTGATCACCGGCGCGGGCGCGCTGGTGCTCGATCCGGTGCTCAAGTCACTGGTCGGCCGGCTGCGCCCGGTGGTGGCGCACCCGATCGCGCACGGCACCGGGAACAGCTTCCCCAGCGGGCACTCGCTGGGCTCGATCGTCTGCTACGGCGCGGTGTTCCTGGTCTTCCTGCCGGCCACGCGCGGCCGCTGGCGGACCGTGTTCACCACGGCGGTCGTCACGCTGATCGCGCTGATCGGGATCAGCAGGCTGCTGCTCGGCGTGCATTACGTGTCCGACGTGGTGGGCGCGTGGGCGGTCGGAGTGCTGTGGCTGAGCCTGACCACGTTCGCCTTCGAGCTGAGCCGCCGCGCCGCCGGGCGGCCGGTCACGGACCCGGCCGCCGAGGGGCTCGAACCCGAGGCCCGCGCGGACCTGAAGCCGGCCGCGCCGGAGCCCGGTTCACCGCGCCGCCGGGCCGGCCGGACCGCCGCCGGGCTGCTGATCGCCTGGGTGCTGATCGTGGGCCTGGTGACCGGCCTCGGCGAGCTGGTCACCAAGTACGGGAACGGCAACGAGCTCGGCGACCGGACGGTGCCGCACTGGCTCGCGGCGCACCGCGCCCCCGGCCTGACCACGTGGAGCCAGGTCTTCAGCACGCTCGGCGCGACTCAGGCGATCCTGCTGGTGAGCCTGGCCACGGGCGTGGTCTTCGTGGCCGTGACCCGGCGCTGGCGGCCGGCCGTTTTCGTCGCCGTGCTGATGGCCGGCGAACTGGCCGCGTTCCTGACCGTCGCCGCGGTGGTCAAGCGGCCCCGCCCCGCGGGGGTCAGCCAGCTCGACCACGGGCTGCCCACCTCGGCGTTCCCGTCCGGGCACGAGGCCGCCACCTGCTGCATCTACATCGGGCTGGCGATCCTGGTCATCGGCCACGCCCGGGGCTGGTGGCGGTGGCTGTTCCTGATCCCCGCGGTGGCCATGCCCGTGCTCGTCGCGCTGTCGCGGATGTACCGGGGCGAGCATCACCCCACCGACATCGCGGGCAGCCTGGTCTTCGCCGGGCTATGGCTGACTGCGACAGCGCTGCTGATCAGGCCGGACGAGGACCGCCCTGCGGATCAGGCAGGCGGCAAGACGGGCGGTAAGGCGGAACCCGAGCGCGGCCGGATCAGCCAGGCCCGGGCGGCTGCGGCCCGGGCACGGAGGGCGGAACGCACACCGTGATCGACGCGGGGTGGACCTTGATCTTCAGCTTGCGAATCGGTTTCCGTTCGCCGCCGTCCAGCTCGTAGGGGAACGGCCGGTCGAACCGGATCTTGATCCGCTTTCCGCTGGTGATCCGGACGAACTTCGACTTGGCCGGCTGGCCGGCGACGATCCGGCCGAACACCCGGGCCCAGTCGGCCGGGTTCCTGGCCGTGACCACGCCGAGCTCGAGCAGCCCGCTGTCGGGTTCCGCACCGCGGAAGACCTCAAGGCCGCCGAGGATCTTGCCCACATTCCCGGCCAGGACGGCGGAGACCCGGCCGCGGAAGAAGCGCTCACCGTCCACCTCGATGACCGCTGACGCCCGGTGGAGCATGAGATTCCTGGCCCCGGTCCACAGGTAAGCGGCCCGGCCGAGCCGGGCCTTCATCTTCCGGCTGGCATCGGAGATCATCCGGGCGTCGAACCCCGCGCCGGCCATCACCGCGAAATGCTCGCCGTTGACGGTGCCGGTGTCCAGCGAGCGGCGGTCGCCGTGCAGGCCGATCCGCACCGCCAGGGACAGGTCGGCGGGGATGCCCAGGTTGGACGCCAGCAGGTTCGCGGTGCCCGCGGGCAGGATCGCCACGGCGGTCTTCTCCCCCGCGAGCGCATCCACGCAGTGCTGGACCATGCCGTCGCCGCCCCACACGAAGATCAGGCCCGCGCCCTCCTCCAGCGCGGCCCTGGCCCGCTGAGGGGCCTTCCGGCTCTTCTTTACCTCATACCAGAGCGGGTCCGGGTAACCCTGAGCGGCGAGCATCCGGCGCAGTTCCGGCAAGCCGCCGCCCAGGGTCTTGCGGGAATGGGCCACCACGGCGATGACCTCGGTGCCCCGGGTGGGCGCCAGGCCCTCTTCCCGGCGCGTGGTCATACCTTGTGCCACCGGGCTTCGCACAGCGCGTAGATACCGAAGACGATCAGGCCGAGCCCGGCGATGATCAGCAGGAACTCGCCGAACGGCTGGCTGGCGGAGGGTCAGCAGGGCCTTGTCCAGGCCGCGCGCCTTGGACGGCTGGTAGTTGATCGCGGCCTCGACGACCAGGGCACCGGCCAGCGCGAAGATCGCGCCACGGGCGGTGGTGCCGACCATACCGAGCCGCTTGACCACGGCCCGGGTCTTCATGCTCATCCGTGAGGTCTCGAGCAGCCGCATGAACTTGGCCCGCACGCCCTCGATGATCAGCACGATGCCCGCGATGACCACGGCCAGGCCGATGATCGCGACCAGCCAGCGGCCGCCGGGCTGGTGCATGGCCTTGGCTGACCAGTCCTGCTCGCGGTGGGCCTGGCTGCCGCCGGTGCCCGCGATGATGTCGAAGGTCAGCACCGCGAAGCCGGCGTAGATGACGGCGCGGGCGGCGGACTTCAGCCGCGGCCCGGCGCCGTAGCCCTCGCCGGTGACACCGAACGCGGCCTCGCTGAGCCGCCACAGCGCGTAGGCGGCGAAGCCGAGCCCCAGCAGCCACAGCGCGACCAGCCCGAACGGCTGGCCGGCCAGCAGCTTGAGGGCCCCGGCCTGGTCGGCTTCCTTGCCGCTCTGCCCCACCGCGACCAGGATCGCCACCAGCCCGATCAGGAGGTAGATGATCCCGCGGGCGGTCAGCCCGGCCCGGGCCAGCACCTCCGCGGCGGGGCCGCGGGCGGCGCGCCTGGCCTCGGCCTTCGCCCGCCAGGTCCGTTGGGTTTGGGACGACATCTCCGGTCACCTCCGCTTGGCAGGCCGCAGATGGCCTGCGGGCGCTCAGTTACCCCCGGACCTTGCCGCTAATCGCGCCACCGGTAGGTGCGGGGCCGGGCGCTGGTCACGGCCCGGGCCGCTCGGGCCAGGGCGGCTACCAGGTGCCCCACTTCAGCGCGGGCTCGGGGAGCTTGGGCGGGTCGAGGAAGGCCGGCGGGCGGTCCAGGTCGAGCAGCCCGAGCGGGGCGGTGGCCGCGGCGTCGCGCCTGGTCAGCGCGGGCAGGTTCCACTTCTCCTCGACCAGCTTGAGCACCGACGTGTGGTCGAAGACCTCACTGGACACGAAATCTGGCCGGGCGAACGGGGAGACCAGCACGGCCGGCACCCGGAACCCGTAGTGGTCGTAGCTGAGGCGGTCCGTCGGTCAGGTTCTCCTCTTCGGCGACCGTGCGGGGGAAGAGCCGGCGCACAACGCGCTGCAGCCGGGTCGGGCTGCCGAGCAGGCTGCGCCCTGGTACGTCGTCCGGTGGCACCGCCTCCGGCGGCGGTACATGGTCGTGATAGCCGCCGTGCTCGTCATAGGTCCAGATCAGCAGGGTGCCCGGCCAGCCGGGCCCGGCCATGACCGCGTTGATCACCTCGGCCGCGAAGCTCTCGCCCCGCTGCACATCCTGCGGGTTCTCCTCGGAGTACTCGGTGAAGTCCGGGTCCACCAGGCAGAACGCGGGCAGCGATCCGTTGCGCGCGTCGGCGAAGAACTGCTCGGTGCTGCGCACGTGCCGCATGTACCGGCCGAAGCCGACCGGGAACACATCGGCGGTGAACTGGATGTCCTTCTGGATGCCCTGGGCGACCGACGGATGGAACCGCCCGGCGGACAGCAGCCGCCGCCTGGTCATCCGCCTGCTGTGGTGGGAGTACCGGCGGAGCCTGGACTTGTCGCCGGCCACCGGGTGGTAGTTCACCCACGAGATGCCGTGGCTGGTCAGCGAGTCGAAGATGGTCCCGTCCGGCGGGTAGTCGAGCAGATCGTAGGGCGAGTCACTGATCAGGCCATGAGCCGTGCCGGCGAGCAGGAACCTGCGGTTGGGGAACGTCGGGCCCAGGCACGAGCTGAACCACCGGTCGGCCAGCGGGAACGTGCGCGCCAGCCCGTAGTAGAACGGCAGGTCCTGCTCGGTCCAGTAGCCCATCGCCACCGCTGCCGCTTCGGCCCGGTCGGCGTCCGGCGCATCGACGACCTGCTGGGTGGCGGTCACGAACCCGTCGCAGGACCCGCCCTGCCACTGGTGGTGGGTGGCGTGCCAGCTCTGCGACGGGATCCCTTCTCGCTGCCGGGTCGAGGCCAGGTGATGGGCGCGCACCCGCTCGCCGCCGGCCTCGGCGTTCCAGACGTCCGGCTCGCCGTCCGCGCCGAGCGGGAAGCCGTCGCCGCGGTCGCGCAGCATACCCAGGTAGTTGTCGTACGAATGGTTCTCCATCATCAGCACGACGATGTGCTCGATTTGCGGCAGCCGGTCGCTGCCCGGCGGCCGGGACGGATCAGGGCGCTCCCCCGGGGCCGCCGCGCGCGCCGCGGAACGCCATGTGCGGCCGCGCATCTCGGCCCGTTCCAGCCGGTCCCACATGCCTGGCGGCTTCCGCCGCGAGCGTTCTCCGGTGTCCATAGCCCAGCCATCTACCCCTGGCGGCCGCAGTCATTACGCCGGGCGGCCACTGTTCTCACGCCGGCCGCTGTCCTCACGCCTGGCTGTCGCCGCCGTCCCCGCCGTCGCCACCACCGTTCCCGCCGCCGTCGCCATTGCCCTGGCCGCCGTCCCCGTTCCCCGGGCCGCCGTCCCCGCCGTGGCCGGGCCCATGACCGTGGCCATGGCCAGGCTGGCCGTGGTCGCCGGGAGCCGGGGACGGCGGCGGCGGAACCGCGCCGATCAGGGTGATCACGCTGCCCGCCGGGCGGCGGCCAGCGGGCTGCACGGCCAGCACGGTGCCGGGCGGCGCCGCGGCGCTGAGCTGCCAGCGCACCCGGACCTTCAGGCCGTGCCGCTGGAGCAACTGGGCCGCCGCGGTGACCGGCTGGCCGATCAGCGCGCCGCGGTGCACGTCGACGAGCCGCACCCGGGGATCGGACGGCCGGTGTGTGGCCGACGGCCCGGCCACCGCGGGCGGCGTCGGCATCGGGCCGGCCTGGCTGGCCAGGAAGATCCCGCCGGCGAGGGCCGCCGTGGCCAGCGCCGCGACCAGTGCCCAGGACCGGCGGCGCGGCCCCGCCCGGCCGGGCTGCGGCTGACGCAGGGTCGGCTGGTCGTCGGCCTGCGCAGCGGCCCAGCGCGGCCCCGCCGCGGGGGGCGCCACAGGCCCGGGCGGCGCCGTCGGGCCGGACCGCTGGGCAGGCACGGGCGGCGCCTGGGCAGGCACCGCCGGCCGCCGGGCGGGCAGCCCTGCTGAGCCGAGCTGGCCGGCCAGCGCGGTGGCGTGCCGGGCGACCTCGGCGGCGCTGCCCGGGCGGGCCGCGGGGTCCTTGGCGGTCAGGGCCAGGATCAGGGCGGCCAGGCCGGCCGGGACCGAGCCGGGCAGCGGCGGCAGCGGGCGGTCCCGGTGCGCAAGCGCCAGGGCCAGCGGGTCGCCGGTGAACGGGAGCTCCCCGGTGAGGCACTGGTAGCCAACGATGCCGAGCGAGTACAGGTCGCCCGCGGCGGTCGCCGTCGCCCCGGCCGCCCGTTCCGGCGCGAGGTAGGCCGGGGTGCCGTAGATCAGCCCGGTGCCGGTCAGCGGGGCCGACCCGGCCGCGGACGAGATGCCGAAGTCGCTGATCTTCACGGTTCCGCCGGGGGCGATCAGCAGGTTGCCCGGCTTGATGTCCCGGTGGATCAGCCCGGCCTGGTGCGCGGCGGCCAGCCCGGTGGCGGCCTGGGCCAGCAGCCGGGCCACGCGGCCCGGGGCCAGCGGCCCGTCCTGGAGCAGCACGGACAGCGGCGGCCCGTCGATCAGCTCCAGGACCAGGAACGGCGGGCAGGGCGGGTCCGGCTCGCCGTAGTCGTAGACCCGGGCCACGTTCTCGTGGCTGAGCCGGCCGGCGTTGCGCGCCTCGGCGCGGAACCGGGCCAGCGCCTCGTCATCCTGGGTGAACCCCGGGTAGGGCAGCTTGACCGCGACCGGCCGGGCCAGGACCAGATCAGTCGCCCGCCAGACCTCGCTGAAGCCGCCCGCGCCGATCCGCTCCGCTAGCTCGTACCGGCCGCCTAGTACGAGACGGGAGGCCAGCATATGCCTCGCCCTACCCGGGGAACCGCGGTCTAACCCGGCCGGCCGGCTGCCGGTCAGCGCCCGGTCACCGGCCGGCCAGCCAGGCGAATCCCCAGGCGGGCAGCTGGACCCGGTCGGCCCACAGCGTCGTGCCCGGCTCCGTGCCGTGCACCAGCCGGGCCTGGTCCAGCCCGGCCCGCGCGATCACCTCCGCGTCCACGGTGACCGCGGTGTCGCTGAAGTTGGTCAGCGACAGGAACGGGGCGCTGCGCGGGTGCGCCCGCCGGAAAGCCAGCACGCTGCGGTGCCCGGTGGGGATGACCTCGGTCTGCCCGCCCGAGCGCAGCGCGAGCAGCCCGCGGCGGGCCCGGCTGAGCGCGGCCAGGGCCCCGAACACCTGCCCTTCCAGGGCCGACGGGTCGTGCCGCCGGGCCGCGGCGGCCCAGTCCATCCGCGGGCGGTGCATCCACCGGTTATCGCCGGCCTGCGCCGGGTCGCGTGACCAGCTGTGGTCATTCCGTATCCCCAACTCATCGCCCATGTAAATAAGCGGGATACCGCCGAACGAGAAGGCCACCGCGTACAGGGATACGAGCCGGCGGACCGCGGCGGCCAGCCCGGCCCGGTCACCGGCCGCCAGCGCGGCCTCGATGCCGCACAGCGCGGCGGCGGTACCGGAGATCCGGGCGTCGCCGGTAGCGGGGTTCTCCTGGAACAGCGCGCCGCGGGCGAACGAGCCGGGGAACCGGCCCGCGTAGAACTCGCTGAGGAACCGGCGGTGCGCGTACCCGTCCAGGCCCACCGCGGCCGCGTCCGTGTCGGTCACCGCCCAGCCGATGTCGTCGTGGCAGCGCACGTAGGTGACCCAGGCGGTGGCCGGGGGCACCGGGCGGCGCCGGGACAGCGCGTGACCGGCCAGCCGCGCGTCCCTGGTGGCCAGCGTGGACCACAGCATGACCATGAGCTGGTTGTCGTAGGCCAGGTCGCATTCCGGCCGGTAGCGATCGTGCCCGCCGACGTACTGGACCAGCTGGTCCGGGCCGACGATGGCCTCGGCCTTGAGCAGCAGGCCGGGCGCGGCCAGCCGGGTCAGCGCGCGCAGCGCCTGCACGATCAGGTGGGCCTCGGGCTGGTTCTGGCAGTCGGTGCCCGTGCGCTTCCACAGGAACGGCGCGGCGTCCAGCCTGAGGACGTCGACGCCGCGGTTGGCCAGGGTCAGCATCACGCCGAGCATGGCGCGCAGCACGGACGGGCTGGCCCAGTTGAGGTCCCACTGGTAGCGGTGGAACGTGGTCCAGACCCAGCCCAGGCCGGGCACCTCGGTGAAGCTTCCGGGGGCGTTGTCCGGGAACACCTCGGGCAGGGTCCGCTCGTACTCGTCCGGCTCGGCCCGGTCCGGGTAGATGAGGTACATGTCCTTATAGGCCGGGTCGCCGGCCTGGGCCTGGCGGGCCCAGGGGTGCTCGGCCGCGGTGTGGTTCAGCACCAGGTCGATGCACAGCGCCATGCCGCGGGCGTGCAGGTCCGCGGCCAGTTCCTCGAGCTCGGCCATGGTGCCCAGGCGCGGGTCCACCGCGTCGTAGTCGGTCACCGCGTAGCCGCCGTCGCTGTCCCCCGCCCGGGGCCGCAGCAGCGGCATCAGGTGCAGGTAGCTGACCCCCAGCTCGGCCAGGTAGTCGAGGCGGCCGCGCAGCCCGGCCAGCGACCCGGCGAACCGGTCCGCGTAGCAGACGTAGCCGATCATGCGGGACCGCTGGAACCAGGCCGGGTCGATCTCCCTTCTCCGGTCGAGCATCCGCAGCGCGGCGGGCCGCCGGGCGGCCGCGTCCAGAGCGTCCATGATCAGGCCGGCGATCAGGCTGCCGCCGTCCCCGGCCGCGGCGCCGTACACCTGCTCCAGCGGCTCGGTGATGTCGAACGACAGCTGCTCCAGGCGGGCCAGGAAGGCGTCCGCCTCGGCCGGGCCGAGCCGGTCCCTGGCCGCCTGCTCGAGGGCCGCGCCGCCCAGCCGCGCCGCCAGGGTCATCGCCACCTCCCAGGGTAGGAATGCCGCAAACCGGGGTGCGGTAATCCCGGTCTCGCCCGGCGGTGCCCGCCGCTGGCAGGATCAGCAGGATGCAGGTGTTCCTGGAGACTGACCGGCTGATACTGCGCCGGTTCACCGGCGACGACGCGGACCTCCTGGTGGAGCTGGACGCCGACCCCGAGGTGATGCGCTACATCAACGGCGGCGAGCCGACCAGCCGCGCTGAGGTGGTCGACGAGGTGCTGCCCGCGTTCCTGCGCTACTACGAGCGCTATCCGGGATACGGCTTCTGGGCCGCGATCGAGAAGTCCACCGGAGAGTTCCTGGGCTGGTTCCATTTCCGGCCCAAGGAGGACGGCTACGAGGACGAGCCGGAACTCGGCTACCGGCTGCGCCGGTCCGCGTGGGGCAAGGGGTACGCCACCGAGGGCTCGCGGGCGCTGATCGACAAGGGCTTCGCCGAGTTCGGCGCGCAGCGGGTGTACGCCGAGACGATGTCCGTCAACACCGCGTCCCGCCGGGTGATGGAGAAGTCCGGGCTGCGGTTCGCCCGGACGTTCCACGCGGAGTGGCCGGTCCGCATCCCGGGCGACGAGCACGGCGACGTGGAGTACGCGCTGGACCGCGACGAATGGGAGCAGGACCGGGCCGGCGGATAGCTCGCCAGCTAGCCGCCGGCGGAGCCGGCCAGCGAGCGCAGCGCCGCGGCGCTGTTTTCCTGACGAGCGATGAGGCGCGACGAAGGAGCGCCGAGGGAGCGAGGAGGGAAGGCAGCGCTCATAGCGGCCCTGCGCTCGCCAGCTAGCCGCCGGCGGAGCCGGCCAGCGAGCGCAGCGCCGCGGCGCTGTTTTCCTGACGAGCGATGAGGCGCGACGAAGGAGCGCCGAGGGAGCGAGGAGGGAAGGCAGCGCTCATAGCGGCCCTGCGCTCGCCAGCTAGCACGGCCAGCCGAGGCGGGCCAGGAGGTCCGCGGCCAGCTCGCGGACCGGGCGGTCGCCCTGGAGCAGGATGTCCTCGGCGCCCACCCCGCCGCCGGACTCGATCTGCCTGGCCGCCTCGCGCAGGTTGTCCTGGCGCTCCGCGGTGGGGTCGGGACCCAGCCGCTGCCCGATGACGTCCAGCGGGACCTCGATCCGGGCGACGCGCATCGGGAACCCGAGCGCCTGCCGGACCGCGTGCGCCTCGCTGATGTCCTCGATGTACCACGCCAGGATGTACCAGCGGATGCCGGCGGCCAGGTAGTTGGCCGTCACCGCGGTCAGGTTGGGCAGCGTCATCGCGAGGTCGGCGTCCCGGCTGGCGTCGGCGGCGGAGCCGGTCCAGGCCCAGCCCAGGTAGTCCAGGTCCAGCAGCGCGTGCGGCTCGTGCCGCAGCCCGAGAAGGTACGACATCTCCGCCGCCAGCGTGCTCTTCCCCGACCCGTAGGGGCCGATGATCAGCACACCCTCCAGCATCGGCGTCTCCACGGCGGACAGCCTATGGAGACCGGCACCGCGGGGCCAGCGAGTTACCCGCCGCCGAAGCAGACGAAGCCCGCCTGGCCGGCCGAGGGGAGCGCCGTGGCCAGTGCGGCGGCGGGCGCCGCGCCGGCGGCCACCGCCCGGTGAAATCCGGTCATCGCGGCCATCGCGGTCCCGTCGCCGACCCGGGCCACGCTGGCCACCACGGTCGCGGCGCCCGCGGTGAGCAGGGCGGTGACGATGCCGAACGTCTCGTCGCCGGGCCGCACGTCGGTCAGCCCGAGATCGCAGCAGGACAGCACGACCATCCGCGGCACCCGGGCGAGCCGCTGCAGGTCGTAACCGAGCAGCGGGCCGCCGGCCAGTTCCAGGGTGGCGAACAGCGCGTTCTCGGCCTGATGCTGACCGTGCGCGGCGAGGTGCGCGATCCCGGCCTGCTCCAGGCCGGCCAGGGTGGCGGCGGGGGTGGCCGTTTCGCCGGTCAGCACGATCGCTTCCTGGTGCCCGGCGGCGACCGCGGTGATCTCCGCGTTCCCGCGGTCGTTGCCGGGGCCGGCCACGAGCAGGGCCGGCCCGGGGGTGGCCGGGCGCTGGCGGGCGGCCAGCCAGGCGGTGGCCGACGGCGCGACCGTGACCGGCCGGCCGGCGCAGCCCGGCAGCACCGCCCACGGCACCGTGGCCAGAAGGCCGGTCGGGACCACGACCAGGTCCCGGTCGCCGGCGTCGGCCAGCAGCGGCGTGAGCACGGCGGCGGCCACCGCGGCGGCGTCTCTTGCGGTGGCTTCCCGTACCGCTGTGGCCAGCCGGTCCGGCAGCACCCGGCCGGCCTGCGCGTCCAGGTCGGCGCGGAGCCGCAGCACGGCCTCGGCCGCGGCGGCGTAGGGGCCGAGCGGGCGCAGCCGTGCGCGATCGCCGGTGATCACCAGCGCGGCCAGGTCCGGGCCCTGCCGCAGGTAGCTGACCAGGACCGCGCCGCTGAGGGCGGCCCGGACCGCGGCCAGCGGGGCGGGCGCCGCGGGCGGGACGGTGCGCCGCCCGGGGGTGGCCCAGGACTGCTCGCGGACCCGGCGCTGGAGGGCGTCGATCCGGCCGGGCAGGCCGCCGGCCGGCCGCCCGGCCAGCTCCGCGGCCCGCAGCGAAGACCGGGCCTGGCGCAGTTCCTCCAGCGCCGCCGCGGCGTCCGGGTGGTCCGGCGGCCGGACCGGGGGCAGCAGCAGGGCCTGCGCCCGGGCCCGTTCGGCCCACCGGTAGACGGCGGCGGGCGAGCCGCTCGCGGCCGCCGCGGCCAGCCCGGCCCGGGCCAGGTCCTGCCCGTGCACCGCGGCGCCGGTCTGCAGGTCGAGGCAGCCGAACTGGGCCCGGTGCCGGTGCAGCGCGGTCAGCCCGGCGGTCAGCTCGCGGGCCGCCGCCGCGGGCTGGCCGGTGGCGGTGGCCAGCTCGGCCCGGGTCAGCCGCCACAGCAGCCGGGTGTCCAGCCGGTCGATGCGGCCGGGACGGCCGGCCCGGTCCGCGGCCCTGGCGGCCGGACCGGGACGGCCGACGGCGATCATCGCCCGGGCCGCGACCAGGCCGGCCACCCGGGCGTCCTCGGCCAGCCCCAGCCGGCCGAGCCGTCCGGCCAGCGCCTGGGCGCGGGTGGCGATCACGGTGGCGGGGTCGCCGCCCGCGGCCAGGCTGGCCCGCAGCCCGGTCAGCGTGGCGATCGCGGTGCGCCGGGCGTTGCCGCGCTGACGGAACCGGCCGGCCGCGTCCGCGGCCCACTGCGCGGCGGCGTCCGGCTGCCTGGCCAGCAGCGCAGCCTCGGCCCGGACCTGCGCGGCGTCCGCCGCGGTGTAGCTGAGCTGCTGCGCGGCGGCCTGCTCGGCGGCGTCCGCCAGTTCCCGGTCGGCCTCGCTGAACAGCCCGGCGGCCAGCAGCCCGCGGGACCGCTCGACCGCGAGGCTGGCCAGCCGGCCGGGGGCCAGCCGCTCGTAGTCGGCCCGGGCGGCGGTGAACGCGGCCAGCGCCGCGGGCAGGTCACCGGCCACCACGTCCATGCAGCCGAGGTTGACCTGGCTCAGCGCGACGTGCAGGGCCAGGCCGTGGCGGGCCGCGATCTTGCCGCAGCGGTGCAGGTCGGCCCGGGCCTGCCGGATATTGCCGGTCTCCAGGTGCACCAGGCTGCGGTTGTTGAGCGCCTTGACCAGGTCCAGCGGGCTGGCCCGCTCGGTGAGCAGGGTGACCGCCTGGTCGTACTGGGCCAGGGCCAGGTCGTAGCGGCCGCTGCGCTTGAGCAGCAGGGCTCGCTGGGCGTGCAGGACCGGCCGCTGGGCCGCGGTGACGTGCTGCTCGGCCTCGTCCAGCAGGGCGAACCCGGTGTCCACCTGGCCGCGCTCGGACTCGGCCCAGGCCAGGCTGATCAGCAGCCGGCCGTGCAGCTCGGCCAGGGCAGGATCGCCGCCGCTTTGCGCGGCCTGGCCGGTCAGCCGCAGCCCGGCGCGGAGCGTGCGGACCGCGCTGGCCGGGCGGCCGTTGTCGCTGGCCGCCAGCCCGGCCGCGTGCAGCCGGGCAACCCGGTCCGCCAGGGCCTGCGCGCCGTCCTGGGCGGGGGCCTGCGCGGCGGGCACGTCCGAGGATCTCAGAGGGTGAAGGCGGGCGTCACGACCCGCGGGGCGGTGCCGCCGGGCGGCGGCTGGACCAGCAGCTGGGCGATCCCGCGCGGGACCCGGTCGAACACGAACCGGCCCGCCTCATCGGCGGTGGCGATGCGGGACGGGACCGGTTCCGGCAGCCGCAGCTCGACCTGGAGCGCGGCGGCCGGGGCCAGCCAGCCGTCGATGCGGACCTGGCCGTCGGGCCGGGCCACGATCGAGATCAGCACGGTGCGGCTGCCGGCCTCGAAGGTGATCGAGTGGGTCCGCTCGCTGCTGCGCGCGCCGGACCCGGCGGTCAGCTGCTCGCTGAGCCTGGCCACCTCGGCGTCCACCGACTCCAGCGCGATCGCGAACGAGACCTGCTCGTCCAGGCCGGGCGGCGGTGGGTCGAGCAGGCCGTCGAGCACCGCGAGCCGGTCCAGGATCGCCTGGTCCGCGTCGTCAAGCAGGCCCTCAGCGCCGAGCGGGCCGTCCGCCGGGATGGTCATGGTCCGCTCCAGCTAGGGTCCGCGGCCAGCAGGGCCCGGAGCTTGGCCAGGCAGCGGCCGCGGGTGGGGCCAATGCTGCCGACCGGCATGCCGAGCGCCTCGGCGACCGCGGTGTAGTCGGGCCGGCTGACCTGCGCGACGATGCGCAGCAGCTCCTGGCAGCGGTCGGACAGCAGGCGGAACGCCCGCCACAGGGCCTGATCCCGTTCGTCGGTGAGCAGCCGGTCGCCCGGCCGGGGGCCGGGGTCGGGGACCGCGTCGAGGCTGTCCGCGGAGCCGGGGCCGGAGACGTGGCGGCGGGCCTGCTCGCGGACCCGCCACGCCTCCCGCCGGGTCGCGGTGATCAGCCACGCGGTCAGCGCCTGCGGGGAACGGATGTCGTTCAGCCGGCGCACCAGCTCCAGCCAGCTGGTCTGCACCACGTCGGCGGCTTCCTCGGCGGCCAGGCCCTGGGCCCTGGCCACCCGCCACAGCAGCGGGTTCAGCTGGGCCACGACCTCGCGCATCGCGGCCTGATCCCCGGCCCTGGCCTGCTCGAAGGACACGCCGAGCCGGGCCGCGCGGTCAGCCGCCGCGTGGCCCGGGCCGGTTTGCGCGTGTCCAGGGCCGGCTCCCCCGCGACCGAGCGTCACAGCCGCCATGTTACGGCTGCGCAGCGGTGAGCGGCAGGGGCAGCTCCGGGCTGACTCGTCCGAGGGCCAGCTGGGCCGCGACAGATCGCGGCCGCGAACGAAGTCCCCGACCACCAGGCGTAACTGTCGGCGATCTCCGGCAGGACCGGGTTGTCGAGTCGCGTTCCGCGAGGTCTGGTGATCGCCCGCGTCCGTGATGGTCAGCGGGTGGATGCTGACGATGTCCGTGCCGATCCAGGCCACCCGCACCCAGGACCCGAAGTTGCTGTACCGCTCCATCTCGGCAGGTCTGGATGAGCGCACCCACGCTGATCACCGGCAGCCCCGGCTCGGCGGCGAACGCAGCCGGGTAGACCGGCTGGTCGGAGCCGTCGTTGCCGGCCGAAGCGACGATCTTCACGCCCTTGTCGGTCAGCGTTGCGCACCGCGCGCCGCACGTCGTCCAGGAGTCGGGTCGTCGGCGCGGCCCGCCGCCCGAAGGCCATCAGCACGATGTCGGGCAGGACCGCGTCAGTGCGGGCAGCCAGGTCAGCGCGTTGATCACGGCGCTGTCGTCAGCGAGGCCCGCGCTGTCCATCACCCGCATGGACAGCACCTGCGCCTGCGGCGCGGCCTGCCGGATCAGCCCGGCGATGAACGTCCCGTGCCCCCAGTGCGTGCCCGCCGGGGACTTGTCCGGGAACGCGGATCGCCGTCCGGACGCGGCGACGCCCAGCCGTCCATGCCGTCGGCGTCCTGCAGGAACGGCAGGGCGCGGTCTGGCACCGCAGCCACTCGTGCCGCTGCACGCCGCTGTCCAGCAGCGCGATCACCGGGTGCGGCGCGGCCTCGGTCCCAGGGTGCGGGCGGCGCCAGCTCCCCGTCCGGGGCCGGGCACCCAGCCCATCCCGTGCCCGCTCTTCTTCCCGCTGACGATAGAACGTCGCCGGGCGAGCACGGTGCCCGCCGAGGACGCCGGTCGGCGAACAGCGCCGGCGCCTCCTGGCCTGCCGACCGGGCGGCCTGCAACGGCGGCCTGGATGAGCCAGCGGGTCCGCACCTGGCGTCGACCGGCACCTTGATCATGGGCCAGGAGCGCCGGGCGGCCGGGCCGTCCGCCGGGTCGCCCAGCGGCTGGCCGAGCCTGGCGTCGTCCAGGATCTCGTTGAGCCGGCCGATGTCCCCCGGCCGGAACTCCGAGGCGCGGACCAGCACATGGTCCTTCCGGTAGTTCATGGTCATCAGTTCCCTCCCTTAGTCGGCGCACCGCGAGCGCGGCGGCCCAAACGATGAGGGGCCGCGCCGGCCGCGCTGATACCTCCATCGTGGTGCCGCCGGGCACGGCCCGGCCACTCCCGGCGCGGCCTGCGCTGCTGTTTCTTGCGACCCGGACGTATCTGGCGGCGCGGTGCACCCCCGTACCGGTCATCGCGCGGGTCCCCGCGCACTGCAGAAGGGAAAGAAGCCATGCCGCAAGACAGACTCGATGTCTTCCTCGCGGTCGGCCACGGGGTGGAGCCTTCAGGGATCTTCGACCCGGGCGCGATCGGCACCGACGGCCGGATGGAGCACATGGAGGCGTTCCAGGTCTGCACGTTCGCCCTCGCCGCGATGCGGCGCTCGGGGCTGTCCGTGGTCAGCGAGACGGCCCAGGGCGCCTCGCACGACCCCGACTTCGTCGGGTCGGCGCACCGGGCCAACGAGCTCAACCCCCGGGTGGCCATCGAGGTCCACTTCGACTCGGCCACGGTTGGCGCGCCCGGGTACTCCGGGCTGTACTTCTCCGACCAGGGCAAGCAGCTGGCCGCGAAGATCGGGGCCGCGTTCGTGGCCAGGAACCTGCCGCGGGTCGCCGACGTCGAGCGGCCCGGGTTGTTCTTCCTGAACTCGACGAACATGACGGCCCTGATCCCGGAGATCAACAAGGTGCACGACTTCCCGGTCGAGGTGAACCGGGCCCAGGGCGAGGCGCTCGCCGAAGGCGTGTGCGCCTTCCTCGGCCAGGCGTTCAAGCCCCCGGCCGGCGGACCCGACAAGATCGACCACCCGCATCCGCACCCGCACCCGCATCCGCAGCCGCACGGCAACGGGCAGGTGACCGAGAACAGCAAGCTGCTGGCCGCGCCGCGGGCCCCGGCTAGCCAGGTCCGGGAGTTCCTGCTGGGCAAGTCGCACGGCGGGTACACCGACGACGACGTCGAGACCATCGTGGACAGCTACTACGCCACCGCGACCGCGGTGGGGCTCGACCCGCTGCTGGTCGTGGCCCAGATGTCGGAGGAGACCGGGCACCTGACCTCGTTCTGGTCGCAGCGGCCGCGGCGGAACTTCGCCGGCATCGGGGTGACCGGCGAGGAGGGGCAAGGGCAACAAGTTCCCCAGCCTGACCGCGGGGATCCGCGCGCACACCGGCCGGCTGCTGGCCTACGTGCTGCCCGCCGGGGCAGAGAACCCGGCCCAGGCCGCGCTGATCACCGAGGCTCTGCAGGCCCGGGACCTGCCAGCGGACCGCCGGGGCATCGCGCCCACGCTGGCCGGCCTGTCGGGCAAGTGGGCGATGGACAAGGAGTACGCAGCCAAGGTGGCCGCGGTCGCGAACCAGATCCGCAACGTGTGATGACCACGCCAGGCCCCGGTGCCGCGCGGCGCCGCGGCCTCGGCTCGATCGTCCAGCGAAGGGCTGGTCAAGGGCCTGGCTCGCGTTTGCGGAGGCTTCGCCAGCCTTGCCTCGGCGCCCGTTCGCTCTGGATTCGCGCCTATGAGGAAGCGGGGAGGAGCAGTCAGGGCGCCGTGGCGGGCTGACGGCTGGGTGAGCGACGCTGCGGCTGCTACTACCGCGGCCCGGTGGGTGGTTAGGCGGGCGGGCGACCAGGGTGGTTCTGCGGCTAGTTCGCGGAGCGCGGGTGAGGCGGTGAACCAGGCCGTGGCCAGGCCGATGACCAGGGCCAGCACGTCGGCGGGGGCCGCGCCGGGCAGCGGGCCGGGGCCAGGCAGTGCGGCGAGCGCGGCCAGCTTGGGGCGGTAGATGTCCATCTCGACGGCGGCCGCCTCGGGCCGCTCCAGCTGCTTCCAGGCGTTCAGCCGGAGCGCCTCCGGGTGGGCGGCGACCCAGTCGAACAGCGCCCCGGCGTAGCCCGGCAGGTCGGCGGGCGTGAACGGGACCGCGTCCGCGAGCACGCCGAGCTGGCGCTGGACGATGATGTCGAACAGCTCTTCCTTGGTGCCGAAGTGCACGTAGATCAGCCGCTTGTTGGCCCCGGCCCGGGCCGCGATGCGGTCCACCCGGGCGCCGGCCATCCCGTAGGCGGTGAACTCCTCGGTCGCGGCCTGCAGCAACCGGGCCTTGGTCGCGCTCGCGTCGGGCGGCATGGTCACACCTTACCGTAGGTAACTATCTAGTTATTGACGTACCCTGCGGGCCGTGCCAGGATGCGTAGTTATCCAGTTAGTTACCAGGGAGGCTGCCGCCCATGACCGCCGCCGGATCCGTTCTCATCACCGGGTGCTCCTCGGGCATCGGCCAGGCGGCCGCGCTGGCCCTGCACGAGGCCGGCCGCACCGTGGTGGCCACCGCCCGGAACCCGGACACGCTGTCCGGCCTGGCCGGCCGCGGGCTGCGGACGCTGGCCCTGGACGTGACGGATGAGAGCTCCATGCGCGCCGCGGTGGACGCGGCCGGCCCGATCGATGTCCTGGTCAACAACGCCGGGTACGGCCTGTACGGGACCGTCGAGCAGCTGCCGATGGCGGAGATCCGGCGCCAGTTCGAGACGAACTTCTTCGGCCTGGTCCGGCTGACCCAGCTGGTGCTGCCCGGCATGCGCGCGGCGGGCGGCGGGCGGATCCTCAACGTGTCGTCCATGGGCGGCCGGGCCACGCTGCCCGGCGGCGCGTTCTACCACGCCTCCAAGTACGCGGTCGAGGCGCTCAGCGACGCGCTGCGGATGGAGGTCGCCCAGTTCGGCATCGACGTGGTCCTGATCGAGCCGGGCCCGGTGCGCACCCCGTGGAACGACGTCGCGGCCGGCTCGGTGGCGGCAAGCGCGGCAGGCAGCGACGCAACGGCAACGGCGCGGATCCGTACGCCGGTTTCAAGGACGCCGTCACCGCGGCGTTCAGCACCGCCACCGACGGCCCGCTGGCCCGGTTCTCGTCCTCGGCCGACGACATCGCGAAGGTCATCACCCGGGCCGTGACCGTGCGCCGGCCGCGCACCCGGTATCTGATCAACCCGGTCGCCCGCACCACGGTCACGCTGCGCCGCTGGCTGCCGGACCGGGCCTACGACGCGGTCCTCCGCCGCCAGTACCACCTGCCCTGACCGGGAGATGACCAGCCGGATCACCGGTGAAAGGGACAGACGGGCAGCCGGGTCTGCCGACGAACGGTAACGGATCACCCGGGCGCCCCGCGGCAGGCCGCCGGGCAGCCGCGGGGCGCCCGGGTGATCCGTGATCCGTGCTCTGTCCGGCAGACCTATCCGGCCGCCGCCGCACCGTCCGGCGCGTCCCCGGCCGGCGCCTCCGGCCGCGGCGCGGCCCCGGGCAGCGGCAGCCAGGTGCCCAGCGCCACCGCCGCGGCCTTGCCGGACGAGTTGTACACCACCGAGCCGGCCGCGATCTTGCGGCCGCCGATGGCCAGGAGCCAGCCGACGACCACGTACGAATGGCCGGCCAGGACCGGCCGCAGCGGCCGTACCTTCAGCCGCCCGAGCACGTAGGGCGGCAGCCCGGGCTGGATCGCCCCGTGCCCGCCCGCGCAGTCCAGCGCGGCCCACACGAACTCGGTCCGCACCTGGCCGTTCTCGTCGGCGATGTCCTCCCCCGGCCGCCATTCGTCGGCCAGCAGGCCGCGGCCGGGCAGCGGGCCGGGGATGATGCCGAGACCGCCGTCGGCGGGCCCACGGTCCGGCCCGCAGACGAAGCAGCCGGGGAACGGGTGCTGCTCCCGGTTCACGCGCGGCCCGGCCCGGCGGCCCGCCTCGCGGGCCTGCGCCGCGGCCACCGGCACGGGCGGCGGCGACCCCAGCACGCCGAACCCGTCCTTCGGCGACCTGACCTCCGGCCGCAGGCCCAGCGTGACCGCCTCCGCGACAAGCTCGGTCCCGTTCAGCAGCACGGCCTGGCCGTCGCCGTCGGTCTTCACGTTCAGCTCGACGCTCAGCGGGGTCGGCCGGCGCAGTGTCACCTCCGCGGCGCCCGCCGGGTCCACGTGGGCGGCGAGCAGGCCGCTCACGTACCCGCCGTTGCCCATGCCGGGCGGGCCGCAGTAGCGCGGGTCGATGATCACCAGGTCACCGCTGCCCGGCCGCCACCGCAGCCGCGCCGGCCGTCGCCGCCCCGGCCACCGCATTCCTCCCCGCCAGCAGCCGCTTCACCTCGGCCGTGGCCGCGATCGTCTCCTCGGGGTCCAGGCCCTGCGGGATCAGGTTGAACTCGGTGCAGCCCTCGGCGACGTACCCGGCCAGGAACTCGGCCACGTCGGCCGGGGTGCCGTACGGCGAGTACCGCTCGAACCGCTCGAACGGCAGCCCGTAGAAGCCCTGCATGGCCGTGGCCAGGATGCCCCTGGCCTGCTCCCGGGAGCCGGCCAGGCCGCACCACACCTGCATGGCGTGCCGCTGCGGCGGGTCCGCACGGCCCACCTGCCCGGCCTCGTCCGCGGCCAGCTGGACCGCGGCGGCGTACCGGCGCGGCGAGTTCCAGATGCCCAGCCAGCCGTCACCGAGCCGGCCCGCACGCCGGATCGCCACGTCGCTGCGGCCGCCGACGATGATCGGCACCGGCGGCGCGGGCGGCGGCGCGATCACCGCGTCCTCGAAGCCGTAGAACTCCCCGTAGCAGCTGGACGGCTCGCCGGTCAGCAGCCGGCGCAGGGCGGTCAGCGCCTCGTTCATCCGGCGGCCCCTGGTGGCCGGGTCCACGCCGCAGATGGCCACCTCGTGCCGGTCCTCGCCGCCGATCCCGACCCCGAAGACCAGCCGGCCGGGGGCGACCCGGCCGAGGTCGGCGATCTGCCGGGCGACCAGCACCGGGTGCCGCAGGGGCAGCAGGTAGACGCCGGTGTGCACGGGCAGCGTGGGGTGCAGCGCGGCCAGCACGGCGGCCTGGGTGAGGCCGTCGAAGCCGAACCCGGCGAAGCTGACGTGGTCACCGACGCACACGTGGTCGAGGCCCGCGTCGCCGATGGCGGCCAGCATGCGCGCCGTGGCCGCGGTGTCAGGGCTGAGCCCGGCCAGCAGGGCGGGCAGGAACATGCCGACCCGGGGCGCGGTGCCCGCGGTTCCCGGTCCAGACGGGTCGGTCAGGTTGGTACTGGTCATGCGACTTGCTTTTCCTTCCGGGTACGGCGGCCATGTTTTTCGTTGCGGGCCCGTCAGGGACCAGAGGCCGGGATCACGGCGGGCACCTCGGCCCGGTACGTGCGGTAGATATCGCCGAGCCCGGCGATCAGGTCGCGCTCTTCGAACGCGATAGCCCACACCGCGTAGCCGACGCTGAGCAGCGCCGCCGCACGGCCGGTCCTGATCTTCTCGGGCATGACTCCACGCTATGGTCCGCCCGCGCCCGCCGCTATTGGCAGAACCACCTATATCGGCACCCCGCCGGAGCCCTCTAGCGCGCGGCCGTCCTAGGGTCATGCTCGGTCATCCAGGCCGCGATCTGGGCCCGGGACCGGACGGCCAGCTTGCGCCGGATGTTCTCGACGTGGGCCGCCGCGGTGCGCGGCGCGATCGTCAGCGTGCTGGCGATGGCCTGGTCGGTCATGCCCTGGCAGATCAGCCGGGCCACCTCGAGCTCGCGGGGGGTGAGCCGCGGCTGCGGGCCGCCGGTCCCCTGCAGGAAGCTGACCAGCGCGTCCGCGCCCGGCTGCCAGTCGCCGTAGTAGAAGAGGTGCCCGGTGCCGGGCAGCGGGACCAGCGCCGCGCCGGGGATCAGCGCGGCCACCTCGCGGCCGAGCTTGAACCTGGTCGCGCTGTCCTGCTCGCGGTGCAGCACCGTGGTGGGCGCGGTGATCTGCGGCAGCAGGTCACGGACGCTGGTGCCGTAGTAGGTCGCCAGCATGTCCGCGGCCACCTGGGCGGTCGCGCCCTCACGTCCGAGCCGGCCGAAGGCCTCGGCGTCCGCGGCGCTCGGGTCGGTCATGAAGATGCCGGTCAGCAGCTTGGACCCGATCCCCCAGTGGGCCCGGACCAGCGCCACGATCGACTCCCTGACCTCGGGCGGGGCCAGGTCGGCGCCGTCCGCGCAGGTGCCGTACAGGGCCAGTGCCTGGATCCGGTCCGGGTGCCGGGCCGCGATCGCGGCCGCGAGCTGCCCGCCCTGGGAGGCGCCGTACATGGCGAACCGGGCCGCGCCCGCCGCGTCGGCGACCGCCATCGCGGCCGCGACCTGGCTGTCAAAGGAGAGGTCGACGCCGTCCCGGTCGGACAGGCCGCAGCCCGGCTTGTCGTACCTGATCACCGTCCAGCGCCCGGTCAGCCGGGCCAGGAACGCGCTGTAGTCGAACAGGTCCAGGTGCCCGGTCAGATGGGTAACCCAGCCCGGGTCGAACAGCAGAGGCGGGCCCGAGCCCATCGCGGACCAGGCGATGCGGCCGGCCGGACTCGCACAGTACCGAATCACCGGTGTCACCCCTTAAGGCTGGCAGCCGCGGGCGGCCCTGGCAAAAAGACTGCCCTTAGGGGTTTGTCACGTCCAGGACGGATTACGGAGGCGGCGGCCCACCCGACGGGACCAGGCTGGCCGGCCAGCGGAGCCAGCAGCACCGGCTCGTGGCGGGCCGCGGCGCTGTTTTCCCGACGAGCAACGCCGGCGCGAGCCAGCAAGCAGCAGTCGGCCATGATGGGGGGATGACCAGCCCTCCCATCGCGGCCTCTGACCTGTCCGCCGCCCGGCGGGACTACGCGGCGCTGCAGGCCCGCGGCCTGTCACTGGACCTGACCCGCGGCAAGCCGTCGGCCGAGCAGCTTGACCTGTCCGCCCCGCTGCTGTCCCTGCCCGGGGACCGCTACCTGGCCGCTGACGGCACCGACACCCGGAACTACGGCGGTCTTGCCGGGCTGGCCGAGCTGCGGGAGATCTTCAGCGGGCCGCTGCAGGTGCCGGTCCCGCAGCTCATCGCGGGCGGGAACGCCAGCCTGACGCTGATGCACGACTGCCTGGTGCACGCGCTGCTGGGCGGGGTGCCCGGCGGTGAGGCGCCCTGGGCGGGCCGGGGTGCGATCAGCTTCCTGTGCCCGGTGCCCGGCTACGACCGGCATTTCGCGCTGCTGCAGCGGTTCGGCATCGGGATGATCAGCGTGCCGATGACGCCGTCCGGCCCGGATCTGGACGCCTGCGAGCGGCTGGCCGCCGCCGACCCGGCGGTGAAGGGCATCTGGTGCGTGCCGAAGTACAGCAACCCGGACGGCACGGTGTACTCCGGCGAGACCGTCCGGCGGCTGGCCGCGATGCCGGCCGCGGCGCCGGACTTCCGGATCTTCTGGGACAACGCGTACGCGGTGCACGACCTGACCGACGACCCGCCGGAGCTGGCGGACATGCTGGCCGCGGCGGCGGAGGCCGGGCACCCGGACCGGCCGCTGGTGTTCGGCTCCACCTCGAAGGTCACGTTCGCCGGGGCCGGGGTCGGGTTCCTCGGCGCCTCCCCCGCCAACGTGGCCTGGTTTCTCGGCCGCCTGGGCAAGGGGAGCATCGGGCCGGACAAGGTCAACCACCTGCGGCACGCGATGTTCCTGCGGGACGAGGCGGGGCTGCGGGCGCACATGCGGCGGCACCGGGAGCTGCTCGCGCCGAAGTTCGCCGCGGTGCAGCGGATCCTGTCCGCCGAACTGGGCGGCACGGGGCTAGGCGGCACGGGCTGGCCCGGTGGACCGATCCGGCCGGCGGGTACTTCATCTCGCTGGAGGTGCCCGACGGGTGCGCCCGCGAGGTGGTCCGGCTGGCCGGGGCGGCCGGGATCGCGCTGACCCCGGCCGGGGCCACCCATCCCGGCGGGCTCGACCCGCGGGACGCGTTCATCCGGATCGCGCCCACCTTCCCGCCGGTGGCCGACCTGGAGCAGGCCATCGCGGGCCTGGCCGTGTGCGTCCGGCTGGCCGCGGTTACGGGAAGCTGACCACGTCGCTGGGGCCCGGGCTGGCCGCGGTGACGGCCGCGCCAGGGCCGGCTCGTCGGCGTACCAGCCTGGCGCACCTCGGCTCCGGCCGGTCCTGGTGCGGCGCCGGGCGGCCGGCGGGTCAGCGCCACGACCTGGTGCTGCTGCGCGGCCAGCAGGCGCACGACCTCGCCGCCGATCCTGCCGCTGGCCCCGGTCACCGCGATCCGCATCGCGCCGTCCTTCCTAGCCGGCGGGCTTGTCGGCCTGGTGGGAGCGGGCCAGGTAGCGGGCGTAGCGATGCATGGCGGTACGCATCTGCTCGGGCCGCGGGGCGGAGCGGTCGGTGCCGAACACGAACGGCAGGAAGCCGCCGGCCTCCTCCAGCCCGGCCCGGATGCTGTCCGCCTCGCCCGGCGGGTACAGGCGGGCTGGGTCGCCGACGGCGACCCAGCCGATCGGGATCCGGGTCTGCGGCGGCACCACGCAGCCGATGTGCACCGCGCCGCCGAGGGCGACGCTGCTGGCCGCGCCCATCGTGGCGCCGTTGAAGACCATGGCGCCGGTGGCGATGAACACCTCGTCGCCGATGGTCGCGCCGGTCAGGTAGCTGTTCGGCCCGGCCAGCACGTGATCCCCGATCGTGAGCGGGTGCCGCGGCGTGCCGCGCAGGACCGCGTTCTCCATGATCACGCAGTTGGCGCCGATCCGGACCGCTCCCCCGTCGGCGTTCAGCACGGCGCCGTGCAGCACGCAGCTGCCCGGCCCGACCCGGACGTCGCCGCTCAGCACCGCGGTCGGCGCCACCCAGGCGCCCGGGTCGACCTGAGGGACGTTCTGCTCGTGACTGATCTCCATCAGCCCACTGTGCCCCAGCCGCGAGTCGCCGGCCCCAGCCGATCATCGTTCCCGGCGACCGGGCTGTGATGGGCGAGCCCCGGCAACATCCACACCTGGAAGGCATGGCCCCTGCCCTGCCAGCGCTGCCCTGACCCAGCCGGAATCCCGGGCTAGCGCAGCTGGGCCAGCAGGTCGCCGTAGGCCTGCAGGTAGCGGTCCACGTCGGCGCGGGTGGCGGGGACCGGGACGGTGGGCCCGGCGCCGGGCAGCGCGTCCCAGACGCCCCGGTTGGCGAGCCACAGCCGCATCAGCCGGGTCAGCAGGTCGTCGGTGAGCGCCTCCGCCTGCGCCCCGGTGCGGGGCACGGGCCCGTACCACTGCCCGGAACGGGGGCCGAGGCGGATCGCGGTCCAGGGCAGGCCGGCCGCGCTGATCACCTCGGCGATCCCGTCGGCCAGCTCGCCGCCGAGCCGGGTGGTGTGCTCGTAGGCGCCGGGCCGGAGCACCTCGGTGAGCGCGGCCTTCGCCGCCGCGGCCGACAGCGGGTTCCCGAACAGGGTGCCGCCGGTGGCGACGTTACGGTCGGCGTCCAGCTGCTCGCCCAGCTCCGCGGTGACCCCGTAGGCGCCCATCGGCAGCCCGCCGGCGACGGCCTTGCCGATCGTGACCGTGTCGGGGTCCAGCTGCCACAGGCCGGTCGCGCCGCCCGGGCCGAGCACGTGGGTGTGCGTCTCGTCCAGGCCCAGCAGGGTCCCGTGCTCGCGGGTCAGCGCGCGCAGTGCCGCGTGCCAGCCGGGTTCGGGCAGCAGCAGGTGCAGGTGGTTGGTCATCGCGGGCTCGGTCAGCACCAGCGCGACGTCGCCGGGCTCGAGCGCGGCCCGCACCGTGTCCGGGTCGTTGAACTGGGCGATCCGCACCCGGCCGGTGACGCCCTTGGACAGGCCGCGGTGCACCGGGCTGGCCTGGCCGTCCTGGAGATCGACCATGCCCTCCTCGAAGTGGCCGTGGTAGTGGCCCTGGAACAGCAGGATGACCTCGCGCCCGGTGACGGCCCGGGCCAGGCGGATGACCTCGGTGTTGGCCTGGGTGGCCGACAGCGTGAACTGCCACTGCGGGACCGGGTAGCGGCGGGCCAGTTCCTCGGCCACCTCCACCGACGCGACGGTCGGCAGCAGGAACTGGGTGGACCGCGTCACCTGCGCCTGGACCGCGGCCACGATCGCCGGGTTGGCGTGCCCGCAGAACATCGCCATGTCCGAGGCGTTGAAGTCCAGGTAGCTGAACCCGTCGAGGTCGGTGAAGCCCGGGCCGTGCCCCGAGTCGATGTAGACCGGCTGCTCGTTGTCCGTGACCATCCAGGACATCGGCACGCCGTTGGGCATGTGGGCGCGGGCCCGTTCGAGCATGGCCATCGTCGCCGGCCGGCCGTTACGGAACCTGGCCAGCTCCTGGGCGTGCAGCTCACCGATCCTGGTCCGGTCCAGATCACCCAGCGCAGTCATGCCTGGATGCTAGACGGCTGGTGCCGCCACGGGCGATGTGGTTATTCCAGGTCAGCGCGCGGCCCGCGGCGCGGTCACGCGCACGGTGACAGGAGCGGGCGCCGCGGCCAGCGGGCGGTCCTGGAAGAACTGGGTGTGATAGACGCCGGGCGGCAGCGGGGGCATCCGCCCGCCGGGCAGGCAGGACTTCATGCCGTCCTGCGGCGGGCCCTGGGTGCACATGCCGTAGGTCGCCCCGATCCGCACCCGGTAACTCGACCGGCCGGCCGGGATCGTGAGCCGCTGGGCGCAGGCCCGCCAGGCCACCTCCGGGTGATACGTGCGGCTGGCCAGCGCGACCTGGAAGAACCCCCCGCAGCCGGTCAGGTGCAGGGCATGCCCGGTGCGGTTGCTGACGAGAACCCGGCCGGTCAGGTGCGACCCGCCGGGCAGCGTGCGCGCGGGCAGCACCAGCCGGACGGACAACGGCCTCGAGGAGGGGCGGGAGGCCGGCGGCGGCGCGGCCGCGCTGCGGGAGCGGGCCGATGGCAGGCTGCCGCCGCCGGAACATCCGGCCACGGCCACGGCAAGCGCCAGCACGGCGAGCCACCTCACGTTCCTATGACGCCGCCCGGCCGTCCGCGGTTCCGGCGGGGATGCCGTACGGTCGGGTGACCGCCAGCGCGGCGGGACGGACGGCGGGACGGACGGCTGGCCGAAGGGGTGCGGTGAACCAGTTCGCGGATGAGGCGGCGGAGCCGGGTGCCGTGCTGCGGGCGGACCGGGTGGACTTCCAGCGGGCCGGGCGGCTGCTGCTGGAGCAGGTGAGCTTCCGGGTCCTGGCCGGCGAGCACTGGGCGCTGCTCGGGCCGAACGGCGCGGGCAAGTCCACCCTGCTGCGGATCCTGGCCAGCTACGACCACCCGACCCGGGGGCAGGTCGGCATCCTCGGGCACCGGCTCGGCCGGGTGAACGTGTTCACGCTGCGCCCGCTGATCGGCTACGTCACCCCGCACCATCCGCTGCAGACCGCGCTGACCGTGCGCGAGGTCGTGCTGACCGGGGCGACCGGGACGATCGAACTGCCGCCGCGGCGGGTGGCCACGGGCGCGGAGCTGCGCCGGGCCGACGAGCTGACCGGGCTGCTCGGTCTTGGCCCGCTGGCCGGGTCGCGGTGGCCGCTGCTGTCCCAGGGCGAGCGGGCCCGCACGCTGATCGCCCGGGCGCTGATGACCGAGCCGCCGCTGCTGCTGCTCGACGAGCCCGCCGCCGGTCTTGACGTGGCCGGCCGGGAGCAGCTGCTGGCCAGCCTGGACGACCTGCGGGAGCGGCACCCGGGACTGGCCTCCGTGCTGGTCACCCATCACCTGGAGGAACTGCCGGCCAGCACGTCGCACGCGCTGCTGCTGCGCGGCGGCCGGGCGCTGGCCGCCGGGCCGATCGCCGAGGTCCTGACCACCGAGCTGGCCAGCGAGTGCTTCGGCTACCCGGTCGCGATAGCCCGCCACGCTGGCCGCTGGGCCACGGTGGCGGGCCGGGCGGGCCAGGGCTGACCGGGCCGTGCTGATGGCAGGCCTGCCGCGGCCGGCCTGCTGGGTCGCGCCCCGCGGCTGCTGGGATCGGGGGCGGGGCCCGCGCCGCAAACAGCGTAAAACTGAATCTTCTTCGGGCTGGGTGATCGGGAGCATACTGGTGGGCGTCCCGGATTCCGAAGCACCGGCGCTGGCCGCCGGGAGGAGGTCATCAGCCCTATGACAGGCGTCCCCACCAGCGCGGGTGAGATCAGCGCGGCCGACCTGGGCGTGGTGCTCATGCACGAGCACGTGTTCATCCGGACCGAGGCGCTGCAGCAGGGGTGGCCCGGCTTCGGCGGGTGGGACGAGGAGGCCGAGGTGGCCGCGGCGCGGGCCAAGCTGACCGCGCTCAAGCAGGCCGGGGTCGACACGATCCTCGACATGACCGTGCCCGGGCTGGGCCGGGACGTGGCGCTCGTGGCCCGCACGGCCGAGGGCACCGGGATGGCGATCATGTTCGCGACCGGCTACTACACGTACGACAACCTGCCGTTCCCGTTCGGCTTCCGGGGCCCGGGCAAGCTGCTGGACGGCGACGACCGTTTGCTGGAGTCGATGTTCGAGAAGGACCTGACCTCGGGCATCGCGGATACCGGGATCCGGGCCGCGGTGGTCAAGGCGGTGACCGACGAGCACGGGCTGACGCCCGATGTGGAGCGGCTGGTCACCGCGGTGGCGCGGGTGAGCGCGCGGACCGGGGCGCCGGTCTGCACGCACGCGCACGCGCCGACGCAGCGCGGGCTGGACCAGATCCGGATCTTCGCCGAGCACGGCGTGGACATGGGCCGGGTGATGATCGGCCACTCCAACGAGTCGTCGGACCTCAGCTACTTCGAGAAGATCATCGACGCGGGCTGCTACGTCGGCTGGGACCGGTGCGGCCTGTCGGTCACGCTGCCGCTCGAGGACCAGCTCGACACGCTGGCGGCGCTGTGCGCGAAGGGGTACGCCGGGCGGCTGATGCTGTCCCACGACAAGGCGTGCTTCATGGACTGGTTCCGCAACGAGGAAGTCGACGCGGTCCAGCCGGACTGGAACTACGGCTACATCCACAGCGGCGTGCTGCCGGGGATGCGCAGCCGGGGCGTGACCGAGGAGCAGATCGAGAAGATACTGGTCGCGAACCCGCGGGAGTTCTTCGCGCGGGCCACGTCGGGCACGCCGTCCACGGCTGCGGCGGGCTGAGCGGTGCAGCTTTCCGGGCTGAACCGGGAGCCGAACCCGTTCGACTCGTCGGGTGTGGTGGCTGACGCCGACGGCGTGCGGCGCTATCAGGACCTGCCTTCGTCGCTGGTGGCCATGCTGGACGCCTCGGTGCGGGCCGCGCCGCAGGCCGAGGCCCTGGTCGAGGTGGGCGGGGACCGGATCAGCTACCAGCAGATGTGGGACCGGGCCGCGCGGGTGGCGGGCGGGCTGCGCGAGGCCGGGGTCTCCCCCGGCGACCGGGTCGCGATCCGGCTGCCGAACTCGATCGACTGGATGCTGGCGTTTGCCGGGATACAGCTGGCCGGGGCCATCGCGGTGCCGGTGAACACGCGGTTCACCGACGCCGAAGCCGCGTACGTGATGGACGACTCGGGGTCCGGGGTGCGGCTGGAGCCGGGCGGCGCGCTGCCGGACGGGCCGGCGTTCGTGTACGAGGGCGCCGGGCCCAAGGACGTCGCGGCGATCTTCTACACCAGCGGGACCACCGGGTTCCCCAAGGGCGCCATGCACACGCACGAGAACGTGCTGGCCAACGTGGAGACCGCGTTCCGGGTGTGCGGGATCCCTGCCGGTATGGGCGCGGACCTGCGCACGCTGGTCGTGGTGCCGCTGTTCCACGTCACCGGGTGCCACAGCCAGGCGCTGGTCGCGCTGCGCGGCGGCGGGGCGGTGGTGATCGACTCGGCGTTCGACGGCGCGCGGATGATCGACACGCTGGACCACGAGCGGATCTCGGCCTGCACCGCGGTGCCGGCGATCTACTACTTCATCCTGAACCACCCGTCGTTCGCCCCGTCGCGGATGTCGGCGGTGCGATGGGTGTCCTACGGCGGCGCGCCGATCGCGCCGGCGCTGGTGGAGCGGATCGCGGAGAACTTCCCCTCGAGCCGGGTGGGCAACGGGTTCGGGCTGACCGAGTCGACCTCGATCGCCACGTTCCTGCCGCACGAGTGGGCGGCGGAGCACGCCGACTCGGTCGGGTTCGCGGCGCCGCACACCGAGGTGGCGATCGCGGACGCGGACCCGGTCACCGGGACCGGGCAGATCCTGATCCGCGGGCAGAGCGTGTGCGCCGGGTACTGGAAGAAGGCCGACGCCACGTCGGCGACGTTCGTGGACAGCTGGCTGCATACCGGGGACGTCGGGCGGATCTCCGGCGGGCTCGTGCACGTGCTCGACCGGCTGAAGGACATGATCAACCGCGGCGGCGAGAACGTGTACTCGGTCGAGGTGGAGAACGGGCTGATCGCGGCGCCCGGGGTGGGCGAGGTCGCGGTCGTCGGCGTGCCGGACTCGATGATGGGCGAGAAGGTCGGGGCGGTGATCGTGCCGCTGCCGGGGGCGTCGGTGGATCCGGCGGCGGTAGTCGCGCACGCGCGGGAGCACCTGGCCGACTTCAAGGTGCCGCAGTACATCGCGGTGCGTTCGGCGCCGCTGCCGCGGAACCCGAACGGCAAGGTTCTCAAGTCGGAGCTGCGGGACAGCGACTTCGGCAAGCCGCTGTTCTAGGCGGCGGCGTGCGCGGGGCCGGCCGCCGTCCAGCCCGGGCTGTTGCTTGCCGCCGGGCCCGGGCTGGCGGCGTGCTGGCGGTGGCGGTACTTCCGATGGCCTAGCATTCCTGGCCGTGGCAGGACAAGGGACGCCGGCGACCGTGCTGCTGGCCAAGCTGGGTGTGGCGCACACGGTGCACAGCTATCCGCATGACCCGCGGCACGGGTCTTTCGGGATCGAGGCGGCCGAGGCGATGGGGGTCGCGGCCGGGCGGGTGTTCAAGACGCTGATCGCCGAGGTGGACGGCAAGCTGACCGCGGCGATGGTGCCGGTGGACCGGCAGCTTGATCTCAAGGCCCTGGCTGCGGCGGTGGGCGGCAAGCGGGCCCGGATGGCCGAGGTGGCGGCGGCCGAGCGCGCGACGGGGTACGTCGCCGGCGGGATCTCGCCGCTGGGGCAGCGCCAGCGGATACCGCTGGTGATCGACGCGAGCGCGGCGGACCAGCCGACGGTTTTCTGCAGCGCGGGCCGGCGGGGGCTGGAAATCGAACTCGCCCCGGCTGATCTGATTGCGGCCGCTTCGGCCACGGTGGCCCCGATCGCGGCGTGATCCGCCGCGCGCAAATGTGCGGATGCATTTGCATTACGGGGTGCGTACGGGCGGCCCGGCGGGTGATCTGCCGGGCGGCCGGGCCTATTTGATTGGGCCCGTGAAAACGCGCGACGGGCGGAAGGATTAGGCCGCTATTCGGCGGGCGGGCCGGCGCCGGGTAGCTGGCCCGGCCCGGCGGGCCCCGGCAACGACAAGCAATGTAGTAGCCACTGGTCATCGGGCAAGGCGCGCCGGGCGGCTGGGGCGGGTGTGGTTTACGCCGGGTAAAAGTTGCGCAGATCACAACTGAATACTGCAGCGCTGGCAAACCCGTCCAAGTATTATCGATCTGTTGTTGCGGGTTACATCTGGGGCGGAACATAATTTCCGTGACAACAGGGGGGAAGTTCAATGGCAGTCATGATCACGGCAGAGCTGCCGGGAATGACCCAGGAGCTGTACGAGCGCCTGGCGCCGTACATCCTGGACCAAGTCAGGGATAACGCCGGGTTCATCGCGCACGCGGCCGGCCCCATCGAGGGCGGCTGGCAGGTAACCGAGATCTGGACCTCGCAGGCCCAGCACGACGCGTGGTTCTCGGCCAGCATCGCACCGAGCATCCTGGAAGGCGTTCAGCCGGCCACCCGCACGGTCCGGGAGATAGACCTGTTCCTCTCCGTCGGCCGCTGACCCACGCGGGCGCCGGGCGGGCCGGTATCTGGCTGTGCAGTATGAGGGGACCTCATGGAGGAGGTTCTGGCCGCGTGGGGCGCGCCGGTCCCGCCAACGTCCGCGTCACCAGCGACGGTGCCGGGCTCCTGGACTGGGACGAGGCCCGGGTCGACTGCACTGACCTCGACCTCGCCGAGCTGCCCGGCCGCTACCTGCCCCCTGAGCGCCTGACCATCGCCAGGGCAGCTGCCACCGCATGGGAAGCGGCCAGCGGCTGGACCGCTGAACCCAGCTACGCCCGCCGCCAGCTAGCGCTCCTCAAAGCCGGACGCGACAACTTCGGCTAACACGACCCGGACGGCCCTGGCTATCTCCTGGGCGCACGTGAGGACCGGGGAACCGGTCGTGTCGACCTCCACGTCGTAGACGACACCCTCGTGCACGGCCACCGCCTGGCTCGTCGCCATGCCCGGGACACGGTCGGGGCGGCCCGCCTCACGCCCGGCCGCCACCAGCGGATCGCAGTGCACCCCCGCCCACAGCACGTCGAGGCCGCCGAGCAGGCCCCGGAACCGCTGCTGCCCCGCACCGCCCGCCAGGAACACCTCGTCAAGAATCAAGCGCGCCCCGCGACTCGCCATGACCGCCAGCCCCCGGTACCAGATCTCCTCGATCGCCCGGAACTCCGCCTTCGCGGTCACGGTGCCGTCGGGCTCCAGGACGAGCCCGGACCGCGGATCGTCGCCCCGCCCGGGCAGGGCCTCGGCCAGGGTGTCCGTCCCGAACGTGAGCCACACCCCAGGAAGAATGTCCTGCAGCGCCCGCGCAATCGACGACTTCCCCGAGCTGGAGCCGCCGTTCAGCACGATCACCTGAGTCATGAATCCCTCCCAAAGGGGTGGCCAGGTTCCGGTGTGCCCCAAGGGGCGACGTTAATTGGTCCGGGGAGTCGTGATCTTCGGGCACCATAGGTGGCTTACTCGCAACGGGAGGTGCAGGGGCATCATGGTGCCGCAGGCCAGCAGGCTGCAGAACGTCCGATACGACATCCGGGGGCCGGTACTGCGCCGGGCCCGCCAGCTCGAGGCCCAGGGTCACCAGATCCTGAAGCTCAACCTGGGTAACCCGGCGCCGTTCGGGCTCGCTGCCGCTGACGCGGTCATCCACGATGTCGTCGAGAACATCGGTGACGCCCAGGGCTACAGCGACGCCCGCGGCATCCATCCGGCCCGCCTTGCCGTGGCCCAGTTCTATACGCACCGCGGCGTCGCAGGCCTCTCCCCCGACGACGTGTTCATCGGCAACGGCGTGTCCGAGCTGATCGTGATGGCGCTCCAGGCCCTCCTCGACAACGGCGACGAGGTCCTGATCCCGAGCCCGGACTACCCGCTCTGGACCGGCGCCGTCAGCCTCTGCGGCGGCCGCGCCGTGCACTACCGCTGCGACGAGGAAGCCGGCTGGGCACCCGACCTCGAGCACGTCGCCGCCCAGATCACCGACCGCACCCGCGCCCTGGTGATCATCAACCCGAACAACCCGACCGGCGCCGTCTACTCGCGCCCCGTCCTCGACGGCCTCCTCGACCTGGCCAGGAAGCACAACCTGCTGGTCCTGTCCGACGAGATCTACGATCAGATCCTCTACGACGGCGCGATCCACGAGCACGTCGCCGCGCTGGCTCCCGACCTCATGGTCCTCACCCTCGGCGGCCTGTCCAAGACCTACCGCCTGGCCGGGTTCCGGTCCGGCTGGCTGGTGATTTCCGGGCCCACCCAGGACTCGCAGGACTACCTGGAGGGCCTGGAACTGCTGGCCAGCATGCGGCTGTGCCCGAACGTCCCGGCGCAGTACGCGATCCAGACCGCGCTCGGCGGCGACGAGAGCATCAAGGGCCTGCTGCTGCCCGGCGGCCGCCTCCGCGAGCAGCGCGACCGCGCCTGGCAGCAGATGACCAGCATCCCCGGGGTGAGCTGCGTAAGGCCACGCGGCGCGCTCTACCTGTTCCCGCGGCTCGACCCGGAGTGCTACAAGATCGCCGACGACGAGCAGATGGTCATCGACCTGCTGGAGAGCCAGCACCTGCTGCTGTCCCACGGCACCGGCTTCAACCTGCCGACCGCGGACCACCTGCGGATGGTGTTCCTGGCCCCGGTCGACGTGCTGGACGACGCCATCGGCCGGTTCGCTACGTTCCTGGAGACCTACCAGCAGTAGCGCCCCGGCCGCGTCCCGGGGCAGGATGCCCGCATGCGGATCCTGATCATGGGCGGCACGGCCTTCGTGGGCCGGCACATCGCCCAGGCGGCGCTCGGCGCCGGGCACGACGTCACGCTCTTCCACCGCGGCCAGACCGGGCGCGGCCTGTTCCCGGCGGCCACCGAGATCCTCGGCGACCGCAACGACGAGGCCGCGCTGGCCCAGCTCAGCGGCGGCAGCAACGGCAACGGCGCCGGGTGGGACGCCACCGTCGACGTCAGCGCGTACCTGCCCCGCCAGGTGCGCGCGCTGGCCGCAGCGCTCGGCGGGCGCGGCGGCCAGCAGCTGTTCGTCTCCACCTGCTCGGTCTACAAGACCCCGGTCGCGCCCGGCTTCAGCGAGGACGCGCCGCTGAACGAGCTGCCAGAACCCGAGTCGGCGGAGTTCTCCCTGGAGAACTACGGCGCGCTCAAGGTGGCCTGCGAGCGGCTGGCCGGCGACCTGTATGGCCCCAGCACCGCGGTGATCCGGCCGACCTACGTCATCGGCCCCTACGACCGCAGCTACCGGTTCACCTGGTGGGTGACAAGGATCGCCCGCGGCGGCAAGGTCCTGGCGCCCGGCGACCCGGCGGACCCGATCCAGGTCATCGACGCCCGCGACCAGGCCACGTTCGCGGTGTCCCTGCTGGAACGCAAACAGGGCGGCATCTACCACACGGTCAGCCCCACGCCGCCGTTCGGCTTCGGCGACATGCTCGAGGCGATCGCCGCCCGGGTCGCGCCGCCCGGCACCGAGCTCGTCTGGGTGGGCAAGGACTTCCTGCTCGGCCAGGGCCTGGACGACGGCGCGCTGCCGCTGTGGCCGGGCGGCGACCCGGAGAGCGACATCAACCGGGCCGACCCGGCCGCCGCCAACGACGCCGGCCTGGCCCCCCGCCCGCTCAGCCAGACCATCGACGAGCTCCAGGCCGCCGAGGCCGCGGCCCCCACGCCGGTCCCGGAAGGCACCGGCCTGACCGCGGAGCGTGAGGCCGGGCTCCTGGCCGCCTGGGCCGCCCAGGCCGGCTGAGCAGCCGGAACAGCGAGATGGCCCCGGTCCGCGGCGGGTGCCGCAGGACCAGGGCCATCTCGTTCCGTACGATCCTGATTTTTTAGGATTACGGTGGATACGGCGCGGGCGCCGGAGACTAGGCGGTCTGCAGTACGGCCTCGATCTCCAGGTGCAGGGTGATCTTGTCGGCCACGACCACGCCGCCGTTCTGCATCGGGGCGGAGAAGTTCACGTTGAAGTCGCGCCGGTTGATCTCGCCGGTCGCGGTGAACCCGGCGCGGGTGCCGCCGAACGGGTCCGGGCCGAAGCCGTTCAGCTCGAGCTTCAGCGGCACGCTGCGGGTCACGCCCTTGAGCGTCAGCTCGCCGTCGAGGACGAAGCCGTCCTCGTCCTCGCGGATGCCGGTGGAGGCGTAGGT
Organism: uncultured Actinomycetes bacterium; assembly: GCA_963770375.1. Taxonomy (GTDB): domain Bacteria; phylum Actinomycetota; class Actinomycetes; order Streptosporangiales; family Streptosporangiaceae; genus DASVBE01. Next base: position 37,809 of record CAVYPM010000017.1, read on the forward strand.
CATCGTCGGGTAGGTCTCGACCTCGAAGAAGTCGGCCGACCTGATGTGGTCGTCGCGCTGGGCGTTGCCGGTGTCGATCGAGGTCAGGTCGATCTCGGCGGTGACCGACGAGGCCAGCGGGTTCTCTCCGGTGACGAGCTCACCGGTGAAGGTCTTGAACTTGCCCCGCACCTTGCTGACCATCATGTGCCGGACCGAGAAGCCGACCTCCGAGTGGACCGGGTCGATGGACCACGCACCGGCGACATAGCCGGGAATCTGGGCCAGCGAGGTAGTGTCAGTCATCTTGATTTTCACTCCTCAGGAAGAAATCTTGTTGAGGGTTCAAGTATTATCACGGGGAGCCGCAAGTTGTCAAACGTTCAACTACTACGGGTATCCTAGAAGCGTGGCCACGACCGAAACCCGCTGGCTGTCAGCGGAGGAACAGCAGGCGTGGCGGTCCTTCCTGACCGCCACGCAGACGCTGTTCAGCACGCTCGAGGCGCAGCTGCAGCAGTGCGCCGGGATACCGCACGGATACTACGAGATCCTGGTCCGGCTGTCCGAGGCGCCCGGCCGCGCGATGCGGATGAGCCAGCTGGCCGAGGTCTCGACGTCCAGCAAGAGCCGGCTGTCGCACGCGGTGGCCCGGCTGGAGGAACGGGGCTGGATCCGGCGCACCGAGTGCCCGACCGACCGGCGCGGCCAGGTCGCCGAGCTGACCGACGAAGGGTTCGCCGCGCTGGCCGCCGCCGCCCCGGGGCACGTCGAGCAGGTCCGGCGGTCGCTGATCGACGCGCTCACCCCGGAGCAGGTCACCCAGCTGCGGCAGATCAGCGAGGCGATCATGGCGTCGGCGGGTGCCTGCGCGGCCGTGCTGGGGGAACCGCCGGTATCGTTGTGCCAAAGCGACGACGGAGACGAGTAGCCGGGGACGACCGCGAGCGGAGAGAGCCGCTGGCAGCTGCGAAGGCGGCCTCGCGGACCACGGTGAAGACCCTCCCGAGCGCGGGGAGGAACGGCGGCCGCGGCCAGCGGCCGGCCCATGCCCCGCCGGCTGGCCTCCGTGACCGGGCCGCAGTGAGGCCGCGGCCGCCCGCCTTGCCGGGCGGCATCAGCGGCGAAAGTGCGGTGGCACCGCGAGTACCCTTCTCGCCCGCACTCCCAAGGGATCGCAGCGTCCGCAGGAGTGCTGATGATCTCCCGTACTATGACCGCCGACCTGGCCGGGATGGCCGGGCAGCAGGCCACCATCGCCGGCTGGCTGCACCGCAAGCGCCAGCTGAAGTCCATGACCTTCCTGATCATCCGGGACCGGACCGGGCTGGCCCAGGCCGTCCTGACCGAGCCGGACGCGATCGCCGCCGCCGCCCGGCTGCCCGAGGAAACCGTGCTCGAGGTGACCGGCCAGGTGACCGCCGCGGCGCAGGCCCCGGGTGGCGCCGAGATCACCAGCCCGGTGATCACCGCGCTGTCCGGCCCGGCCGCACCGCCCGCGCTGGACATCTACCGGCCCGACGTGACCGCCTCGCTGCCCGCCATCCTGGACGGCGCGCCGGCCACGCTGCGGCACCCGCGGCTGAAGGCCGCGTTCGAGGTCTCGGCGGCCAGCGTGGCCGGGTTCCGCACGGTCATGCACGGGCTCGGCTTCACCGAGGTGCACAGCCCCAAGATCGTCGAGTCGGCGACCGAGTCCGGGGCCAGTACGTTCGGCCTGGACTACTTCGGCCGCCGGGCCTACCTGGCCCAGTCCCCGCAGTTCTTCAAGCAGGCGCTGGTCGGGGTGTTCGAGCGGGTCTACGAGACCGGCCCGGTGTTCCGGGCCGAGCCGCACGACACCGCACGGCACCTGGCCCAGTACACGAGCCTGGACGCCGAGTTCGGCTTCATCACCGACCATCAGGACGTGATGGCGGTCCTGCGCGAGGTGTTCGCGGGCATGGTGGCCGGGGTGCGCGGCCAGGCCGCCGCGGCGGCGGAGCTGGCCGGCGCGAACCTGCCCGAGGTGCCCGCCACGATCCCGCAGGTGCACTTCGCCGACGCGCAGGAGCTGATCGCGAAATCCGCCGGGTGGGACCCGCGCGGCGAGCCGGACCTGTCCCCCGCCGACGAGCGCTGGCTGTCGGACTGGGGCGTGCGCGAGCACGGCTCGGAGTTCCTGTACGTGACCGGCTACCCGATGGCCAAGCGGCCCTTCTACACCCACCCCGACCCGGCCAGGCCAGGGTTCTCGAACAGCTTCGACCTGCTGTTCCGCGGGCTCGAGCTGGTGACCGGCGGGCAGCGGCTGCACCGTCACGAGGACTACCTGGCGGCGCTGGCCGCGCGCGGCGAGGACCCGGCGCACTACGCGGGCTACCTGCAGGTGTTCGAGCACGGCATGCCGCCGCACGGCGGCTTCGCGATCGGGCTCGAGCGGTGGACGGCCCGGCTGACCGGCGCCGCCAACATCCGCTCGGTCACGCTGTTCCCGCGCGACCTGCACCGCCTGACCCCCTGACCGCGGGCCCTCGACGATGCCCGAGGATGTGCCATTCACGACTTCTATGCCCTCGATGGCACATCCTCGGTCCCGGCTCGTCGGGGCGCACTGGGCTAGTAGGCGACCGTTATGCGGCGGCGGAGCGGGGCGCCGGCCTCGATGACGTCGGCCAGGGCGACCGCGAAGTCGGGGATCGTGATCCGGCTGACCCCGTTCCCGTCGGTCAGCAGGTCGTCGCCGCCGGTACGGTAGCGGCCGGTCCGCTCGCCGGGCTCGATCAGCGCGGCCGGGCTGACGCAGGTCCAGTCCAGGTCATCGGCGGCCCGGTAGACCTCGTCGAGGGCACGGGCGTGCGCCTGCGCGACCGGGCGCCAGGCCGCCGGGAAGTCCGGTGTGTCCATCAGCCGCTCGCCGGACGCGGTCCGCAGGCTGCCGGCCCCGCCGGTGACCACCAGCCGGCTGAGCGCCGGCGATCTGCATCCCCTCGGTCAGGCCCCGGGCCACCTCGACCAGCGCGTCGGCCGGGTCGCCGCCGTCGCCGTCCGGGCCCGGCCGCCGCGGGCCGACCGTGGACAGCACCGCGCCCACCTCCTGGGTCAGCGTGCTCACGATGGCCGGGTCGGTGGCGTCGGCCGCGATGACCTGGATGTCCAGGCCGCTGACGGGCGCGCCGGACCGGGTGATGCCGGTGACCGCGTGGCCGCGGTCAAGCAGTTCCGCCGCGGCGGCCTGGCCGATGGCCCCGCTGGCTCCGAACAGCAGGATGTTCATGCCCGCCATCTCACCACGGGCAGCGGCGCGGGCAGTGCTAGCCGCTCGCTGCGGGCCGCTTGAGGGCGCTGCCTTCCCTCCTCGCTCCCTCGGCGCTCCTTCGTCGCGCCTCATCGCTCGTCAGGAAAACAGCGCCGCGGCCCTCCGCGAGCCGGAGGCCGGCCCCCGGGTAGGGTTCCGGCATGAAGAGCGTGAGCGCATGACGCAGCAGGGCGGGACCGGCACGGAGGACCTGGACGCGCTGTCCTCCCGGGAGCTGCACGACCGGGCGGTCCACCGGGCCGTGCACCACCTGGACGTGGCCTTCCTGTGGCGGCTGCTGAAGGAACTGCCGGCCGGCGAGGCCGCGGCCGGGCACCCTGACCACGCCGCCGCGGACGCGGTCAAGGTGTCCTCGCTGATCGGCGACCTGCTGGACTCCGGCGACCCGGACGTGGTCGACTCGCTGCGCCCGCTGTACCTGGACTACCTGCGCCAGCACGGCGGCTGAGCCCGGCGCCCCGGCTCAGTTCGGGGCGACCACGACCTTGCCGACCGTGCCCTGCTCGACCGCGTCCTGGGCGGCGGCCACGCCGTCCAGCGGGAAGCTGGTGACCGGCAGCGCGGTCAGCGCGCCGTCGGCCAGGGCCAGCGTGATGTCGGCCGCGGCCTGGTCCAGGTCGGCCCGCGGGACGCCGTAGAGCAGGACGAACTCAAGCGTCACGTTCGCGGTCATGCAGGGGCGGACCGGCAGCACCGGGTCCTGGCCGTCGGCGGCGTAGACCGCGATATGCGCGTGCGGCCGGCAGACCGCCAGGTCCAGGGCGATGTTCTGGCCCAGCGCCAGCTCCACCACGCGGTCCACCGGCGCGCCCAGGGCGCGGATCTGATCGGCCGCGTCCGGGTCCCGGTAGTTGATCACATGGTCCGCGCCGGCCTGGGTCGCCAGCTCGGCTTTCTCCGGCCCGCTGACCGTGGTGATCACCCGCGCCCCGCCCTGCCTGGCGAGCTCGATCGCGAAGTGGCCCACCGCGCCGGCCCCGCCCGCGACCAGGACCGTCTGGCCGGCCACCGGGCCGTTCGCGAACACGCAGCGGTGCGCGGTTATCGCCGGGACGCCGAGCGCGGCGGCCAGCTCCCAGCTCACCCCGTCGGGCAGGGCCACGGCCTGCCGGGCGGGCAGCACGGTCCACTCCGCCGCGGTCCCCCAGCGCCGCCCGGCCGCGGCCATGAACAGCCAGACCCGCTGGCCGACCCGGCCCGGGTCCACGCCGTCGCCGACCGCGTCGATGGTCCCGGCCCCGTCCTGGTGCGGGATCTGGAAGCCGTCGATGGGCCGGGGCACCGCGCCGCTCCTGGCCTTCCAGTCGGTCGGGTTCACCCCGGACAGCGCGATGCGGACACGGACCTCGCCCGGTCCCGGCTCGGGCCGGTCCACCTCGGCGACCCGCAGCACCTCGGCGGCTGGACCGGCGTGATCGTACAGCGCAGCTCTCATCGGCAGCCTCCTGTGCTCGAGCGCCGGCTCCCGCCTCGGTCGGGCCGCTCTAGCAGGCGGCCCGCCGAGCGAGCGCTCGGGCCGGGCTCTTCGCGCTGGCGGCCTGGCTCGCGCGCCAGCGAGCCGTAATCCTAAAAATTGATGGTCTTACGCGGGCATGAGCTCGTTGATGGCCCTGAGCTGCTCCTGCGACGGCTCCCAGGCGGCGGCTGCGGCGTTGGCCTTGGCCTGCTCCGGAGTGGTCGCCCCGGCAATGACCGACGTGCAGCCGGGCAGCGCGGCCAGGCCGCCGATGGCGGCGTCGAGGATCGTGATTCCCTGCTCTTCGCACCAGGCGATCAGGGCCTCGACCCGGTCCAGCTTGGCGTCGGTCACGTACTCCGGGCGCCCGGCCAGCCGGGAGTTCTCCGGGACCGGCTGGCCGCTCCGGATCTTGCCCGTCAGCAGGCCGTTGGCCAGCGGGAAGAACGGCAGCACGCCCAGGCCGAAGTGCCGGGCGGCGGGGACGACCTCGTCCTCGGCCGCCCGCTCCAGCAGCGACCAGTGGTTCTGCGCCGAGATGAACGGGACCGCGCCCAGCTCCCTGGCCACGCAGGCGGCCTCGGCGATCTGCCAGCCGGCGAAGTTCGAGTGACCGAGATAGCGGACCTTGCCCTCGCGGACCAGTTCGCTCAGCGCGGTCAGGGTCTCCGTGATCGGCGTCGACGGGTCCGGGGTGTGGATCTGGTACAGGTCGATGTAGTCGGTGCGCAGCCGGCGCAGGGACTGCTCGACGGCCCGGCGGATGTAGGCCCGCCCGCCCTTGGCGCCCGCGGCCGGGCCGTAGCCGAGGTCCGCGGACTGGTTGCCGAACTTGGTGGCCAGCACGACCTGGTCCCGGCGGCCCTCGAGAACCTCGCCGAGCAGTTCCTCGGAGCGGACCGCGCCGCCGTAGCTGTCGGCCGTGTCCAGCAGCGTTATCCCGGCGTCCAGCGCGGCGTCGACCACCGCCCGGGTGGCGTCCAGGCCCAGGCGGCGGCCGAAGTTGTTGCAGCCGAGACCGGCCACGGAGACGCGGAGCCCGGAATCGCCGAGTGCCCGGTAACGCATGAAACCGCCTTAGCCTGGTTGGGATGTCACCTGGCGACGATCGTACCGAGCGCCGGCGGCCGGGCCCCCGGCGGCCATGATCCACGTGAGCAGCGGCCATGATCGACAAATCGGACACGCCGGCAGGCTGGCATGAAATCACATATGCGATATCATGAGGCGGGCTGACTGAATGGGCAAGTTCGTCACGCAATTGCCTCGGGGAATTGGGCACGAAAGGCACCAGCAGGCCCAGAAATCCGCAGTATGGCCGTCCGCAGCCTGGCACGCTGGTGGCGTGCACTACGGCTGATGAAGGAGCGAGACATGGCAGAAGCGCCAGGCGGGCCAACCGTACTGCGCATCCTGCTGGGAACCCAGTTGCGGAGGCTGCGCGAGGCCCGGGGGGTGACCGCGCACGACGCCGCCGTGGCGATCCGGGGATCAGAATCCAAGATCAGCCGCATTGAGCTGGGCCGGAACGCGGTTCGTGAGGTCGACATCGCCGACCTGCTCAAGCTCTACGGGGTCACCGACCGGACCGAGCGGGAGCAGATCCTGTCCCTGGCCGCCCGGGCCAACCAGCCCGGCTGGTGGCACAACTACCAGGACGTGCTGCCCAGCTGGTTCCAGGCGTACGTGGGCCTGGAGGAGGCCGCCGAGTCGATCCGCAGCTATGACATTCAGTTCGTGCCCGGTTTGCTGCAAACCGAGGCATATGCGAACTGCGTGCTGGCACTCGGCGAATTCTCCCCGGAAGAAACGGAACGGCTGGTATTCCTGCGTAAGGAACGGCAGAAGCGGTTCGCCAGCGGCAGCCTGCGGCTGACCGCGATCATCGACGAAATGGCCCTGCGCCGCACGGTCGGCGGCGCCGGGGTCATGCGCGGGCAGTTCGAGCACCTGCTCAGCCTGGTCGACCGGCCCGGCTTCACCCTCCAGGTCACGCCCTTCCCGGTCGGCGCCAACGTGGCCCCGGCCAGCTTCAGCATTCTCCAGTTCGCCACGCCCGACCTGCCCGACGTGGTCTACGTCGAGCAGCTGACCAGCGCCCTGTACCTGGACAAGGCTCCGGAGGTGGCGCGGTACGCCGCGGCGATGGACAGGCTCAGCCAGCTGAGCGCCACGCCCAACGAGTCCGCCAGGATCGTCCAGTCCATGCTCGACAACTTGGAGGGGTCACGATGAGCATGTACCGCAACGGCATGCCGGCTGCCGACCTGGCCGGCCTGACCTGGCTGAGGAGCCAGCGCAGCGGGCCGACCGGGGGGAACTGCGTGGAGGTCGCGTTCCTGCCCAGCGGTGAGGTGGCGATGCGCAACTCCCGGGACCCGGACGGCCCGGCCCTGGTCTTCACCCGGCCGGAGTGGGACGCGTTCCTCGGCGGCGCCGGGGACGGCGAATTCACGTGCTAGCCGCTCGCTGCGGGCCGCTATGCGCGCTGCCGTCCGCTCCTCGCCGCCTCGGACGCTACCACAAAGGCCTCTCGGTGCGGGCCTGAGGCCACGCGCCGGGAGGCCGCCTTATGCCTGGCTACCGTCAGCTGGCGGGGAGGTCGAACTCGCCGTTGCGGACCCCGGTCAGGAAGGCGCCCCACTCAGCCTGGTCGAACACGTGCGGGGCCTTGGTCACGTCCTTGGAGTCGCGCAGCGCGACGTGCCCACCGGCAAGGTGAGCCACCTCTACGCAGCCGCCTGCGCTGCACGCCCGGGCTCTGAACCAGTGGGCACCGCTGAGGTCGGGGGTCATTCCTCTTTCCTCTCTCCTGGGTTGCATTGATCACGAGACCTGGCTGGCGTGCTTAATGATCAGGTCCGTGGAGTCGGCCGGCGACATTGCCACCGCCCGGAGCAGGTCAAAGGTTTCGGAACAGGCGCGGACTTCCCGGTCCCGCTCGAGATATGCGTTACCGGCGACGCTTTCGGAGTACACCACATCGGGGTCGTAGCGCTCGGGGAATTCGATAATGGTGAACGGCCCGTTCAGCGACGGATGCGGGCCGGCCGTGAAAGGCAGCACCTGCAGGGTGACGTTGGACCACGTACTTGCGTCGGCCAGGTGGTCAAGCTGCTCGCGCATGACCTCGGGCGGGCCCATGGACCGCCACAGGACCGACTCGTCGATGATCAGCCACAGCTGCAGCGGGTCCACCTCGCGCCGCAGGGCCTCCTGCCGGTGCATCCGCACGGTCACCAGCCGGTCGATCTCCCCGGTGGACAGCTTCCGGCGCGCTTGGGCCAGGACCGCCCGGGCGTACCGCTCGGTCTGCAGCAGGCCGTGCAGGACCAGCGACTCGAACGCGCGCAGCGAGGAGGCCTCGGCCTCCAGGCCGACATAGATCCCGAACCCGGTGGGCAGCAGGTCCTCGTACGCGGCCCACCAGCCCTTACGGTGCCCCTCGCGGGCCATGTCGATCAGTACCTGCCGCTGACCGGGGTCCTCGACCCCGTACAGCTTCAGCATCTCGCTGAGGTAGGCCGACCGGGTCGGGGCCTTGCCGGTCTCGATCCGCGACAGCGTGGAGGGCGCCACGCCGAGCTGCTCGGCGACCTCCTCGAGCTTGATGGAGTTCGCCTCGCGCAGGCGCCGTAACTCGGTGCCCAGCCGCCGGCGGCGGACCGTTGGGCCGATCGATGCGGTCATCGTGTCCTCCCCCCGGAAAGCGGTGCGGCGGCAGCACGGCCCGGGCAGACCCGTCTCCCCCGGCACCGCACCTCGCGGAAGTGCGACCAACATACCGGAAATACGAGACGCCCTGAGATCCCAATTGAGATTTCGTGAGGTCAATGTTCGCCACGCACTTGCGTGCCGTGCACTCCCGCCGCCATCATGGGATCGCGCAGCAAACGGGTGGGATTGCACGGTACCGGCTTGATCATTACCGCCGGAAAAGCCGTAACAGGGACCATTATCCGGACATGTCCGGATAATGGCGGGGAGGGGAGCAAACCCGTCATGGCTACCACGACCACTGCTGCCAGCGACGCGACCGTGGAGCTGGCCATGATGGCAGGCGGCACCGTCTTAGCCAGCCTGACCGTTCCTGGCCATCCCGAGCAGGTGGCGGGGGTACGCCGGTTCGTGCGGCGGATGGTCGGCGACGCCAGCCCGATGGCCGACACCGCGGTGCTGCTGGTGTCGGAACTGGCCACCAATGCGGTGCTGCACAGCGCTTCTGGCCAGCCCGGCGGGTCGGCCACCGTACTGATCACCGAGATCGGCGGCGGGGTACGGGTGGAGGTAGCCGACGAGGGCTCCGATCAGTCCGCGCCGGCCGTCCGGGGCGACATCTACGCGTCCGAGGGACATGGCCTGTTCCTCGTGCAGTCGCTGGCCGATCAGTGGGGCTACGTGCGGGACGAGACCGGCACCACGGTCTGGTTCTGGCTGGGCTACCCGGCCGGCTGAGGACCGGCGCGGCCGGCGCTCGGCCGCCTGGGCCGGTGCTCGCCCGCCGCGCCTAGGAGCGCCGGCCCGCCGCAGTACCCGAGCGGCCCCCGGACCGTGACTTCCCGGCCCGCTTCTCCCGCAGCCTCATGGTCACCTGGACCGGGCTGCCCTCGAAACCGAACTCCTCGCGCAGCCGCCGTTCGACGAACCGGCGGTAGCCGGCCTGCAGGAAGCCGGACGTGAACAGCACGAAATGCGGCGGCCGGATCCCGGCCTGGGTAGCGAACAGGATCTTCGGCTGGCGGCCGCCGCGGACCGGCGGCGGCGTGGCCGCCACCAGGGCGGTCAGCCAGGCGTTCAGCCTGCCGGTCGGCACCCGGGTGTCCCAGCCCGCCAGGGCCCGTTCCAGGGCGGGCACCAGCCGGTCGGTATGCCAGCCGGTGGCCGCGGAGATGTTCACCCGCGGCGCCCACCGGGCGCTGTGCAGCTGGCGGTCGATCTCCTTGTCCAGGAACAGCCGGCGGTCCTCGTCGACCAGGTCCCACTTGTTGTAGGCGATGATCAGCGCCCGGCCCGCCTCGATGACCATGGAGATGATGCGCAGGTCCTGCTCGGTGAGCGGCTCGCTGGCGTCGATCATCACCACCGCCACCTCGGCCCGCTCCAGGGCCCGCTCGGTGCGCAGCGCGGCGAAGTAGTCCGCGCCCTGCGTCTCGCGGACCCGGCGCCGGATGCCAGCGGTGTCCACGAACCGCCAGGTGGTCCCGCCCAGCTCGATGAGCTCGTCGACCGGGTCCCTGGTGGTGCCGGCGGTGGCGTCGACCAGCACCCGCTCCTGCCCGGCCAGCTTGTTCAGCAGGCTGGACTTGCCCACGTTCGGCCGGCCGATCAGGGCCACCCGGCGCGGCCCGCCCGCCTCGCCCAGCAGCTCGGCCGGGGCCTCCGGCAGCGCGTCCAGCACCAGGTCGAGGAGGTCGCCGCTGCCGCGCCCGTGCAGCGCGCTGACCGGGCTGGGCTCGCCCAGGCCGAGCGACCACAGCGAGGTGGCGGCGGACTCCCCCGGCGCGTCGTCGACCTTGTTGGCGGCCAGCACAACCGGCTTGCCGGACCGGCGCAGCACGGCGGCGACCGCGTCGTCCGCGTCGGTCACCCCGACCACCGCGTCGACCACGAACAGGACGGCGTCGGCCGCGTCCACGGCCACCCTCGCCTGGGCGGCGACCCGTGCGGCCAGCGAGGCGGTGCCTTCCACGGCCGGCTCCCAGCCGCCGGTGTCGACCAGCGTGAACGCCCGGCCGCGCCAGTTGGCGTCGTAGGTGACCCGGTCGCGGGTCACCCCCGGGACGTCCTGAACCACCGCCTGGCGGCTGCCGAGGATCCGGTTGACCAGCGTGGACTTGCCCACGTTGGGGCGGCCGACGACGGCCACCACGGGCGCGGGGCCGTCGGCCGGGGCGCTTTCCGCGTCAGCGCCGGGCGGGAAGGCCTCCGGCGGGGTCAGGCCGTCCATACCGCCCCCGCGCAAGCCGTGGCCAGGGCCACGATCCGGGCAACAACCTCGGCCAGGGACAGCCCGGTCGAGTCGATCTCCACCGCGTCGGCCGCCATCGCCGACTGGGCGGCGTCCCGCTGGTCCCGGCGGGCCTGATCGGCCTCGGTCTGCGCGGCGCTGACCGGCGGGCCGCCCGCCATCTCGGCGGTGCGCCGCAGCGCACGGACCGCGGCGCTGGCCGTCAGGTACACCTTGACCGGCGCCTCCGGGGCGACCACGGTGCCGATGTCGCGGCCCTCGGCCACGATCCCGCGGCCGGCGGCCAGCGCGGCCGCGATGATCTGCCGCTGCTGGGCGATGAGCTGGGTGCGCACGGCCGGGACCGAGGCCACGGCGCTGACCGCGCTGGACACCTCGCGGGTGCGGATCGGCCCGGCCACGTCGGCGCCGCCGGCCCGGATCGCCGGGGCGGCCGGGTCGGTGCCGGGCTCGATGGCCGGCCCGGGCAGGAACGCGGCGACCGCGGCGGGGCTGCTCACGTCCACCCCGGCCTGCAGCGCCATCCAGGTCAGCGCCCGGTACATGGCCCCGGTGTCGAGATACCGCAGCTGCAGGGCGCGGGCCGCGCCGCGGGCCGCGCTGGACTTGCCGGAGCCCGCCGGGCCGTCCACGGCGATGACGAGACCCGGGTGCGGCGCGCGCGTCGATTCGGTCACGGAGGCGATGTTACCGGCGATCAGCTCAGCGCCCGGACGGGCCAGCCGCCCGCGGTGAGCGCCGCGGCCAGCGGGCCGGCGGCGTCGGGACGGACCGACAGCGCCACGGCGCCGGACGGGCGGCCGCGGGAGTGCTCGATCCGCACGTCCTCGATGTTGATGCCAGCCTCGCCCGCGGCGGTGAACAGCCGGGCCAGCTCGCCGGGCTGGTCGCCGATGACGGCCTGGACCACCGCGTAGTGCGGGGCCGGGCCGCCCTGCTTGCCGGGGATCCTGGCCACCCCGGCGCCGCCCCGCTCCAGCAGGCCGGTCACCCGCTTGGCCGCGTCCTCGTCGCCGCCGGCCAGGCTGGCCAGGGCGGCGGCCGCTTCCATCAGGTCGCTGGCGATCGCGGGCAGCACCTCGGCGGCGTGCGCCGCGTTGGCGGCCAGGATCTGGGTCCACAGCGCGGTGTCGCTGCCCGCGATCCTGGTCACGTCGCGAAGGCCCTGGCCGGCCAGGGCCAGCGCGTCACCGGCGGCCAGCTCCAGCCGGGCCGCCATGGCCGCGGAGACCAGGTGGGGCACGTGCGAGATCAGGGCCACCCAGCGGTCGTGGTCCGCGGCCGCCATCCGGGCCGGCTGCGCGCCGCAGGCCATCGCCAGCGCGGTGACCGCCTGGACGGCGCCGGCTGCGGCGGACGGGTCCGGGCAGACCGCCCAGGGCCGGTCGAGGAACAGCTCGGCGCGGGCCGCGGCGGGCCCGGACCGTTCCCGGCCGGCGATGGGGTGCCCGGGCACGTAGCTGGACAGGTCGCAGCCGAGCGCACGGGCGGCCAGCAGCGGCTGTTCCTTGACGCTGGCTACATCGGTGTAGGTGCGGGCCAGGCCGCGGCGCTGGGCGCCGGCCAGCGCGGCGCCGACAGCTTCGGGGGGCATGGCCAGCACGGCCAGGTCGGCCGGACCGCCGGGCGGCCCGTCCGGCGGCAGCTCGCGGCCCGCGCCCAGGCCGGCCGCGAACCGGGCGGTGGCCGGGTCACGGTCGGCGAGCCAGACCTCGGCGCCGCGTTCCCGCATGGCGAGCGCGACGGAGGTGCCGATCAGGCCGGTTCCGATGATCACCAGCCGCCGGGGCTCGCCCGGGATGGCGCCGGCCGGCGGGAGCCCGGCCGCGGGGCCGGTCACTGAGCCGGTCACTGGGCGATGTCCAGCCGCAGCGCGCTGGCGCCGCGCAGGTAGACGTGCTGCACCTGGTCGCGGGGCCGGCTGGTGTTGACGTGCATCATCAGCCGGACGACCCGGGGCATCGACCCGGGCACGTCCATTTCCACCGCGCACAGCAGCGGGACGTCCTCGAAGCCGAGCTTGCGGGCGGCCAGTGCGGGGAACTCCGCGGTCAGGTCGCCGGTCGCGGTGAACAGCACGCTGATCACGTTCTCCGTGGTCAGCGCGTTGCGGTTCATCACCTCCGAGACGAGCTCCGAGGTGCCCGTCAGGATGTCGTCCCGGCTGACGCCGTCCAGCTGGATCGCGCCGCGGATCGCCCGGACCGTCATCTCTCCCCTTCCGCTTACCTTCCCAGTACCGCTTTCGTACGGCCTGCCCGCATCTCGGCAGGTTACAGGCCTACTGCGGCGTATAGCTCACCGATTTCCCTGGTGGTCAGCCGGCGGGTGGTGCCGGGCTTGAGCGGGCCGAGGGCGACCGGTCCGACCTGGGTCCTGACCAGCCGGCTGACCGGGTGGCCCGCCTCGGCCAGCATCCGCCGGACGATGTGCTTGCGGCCCTCGTGCAGGGTGATCTCCACCAGCGCGCGCTGGCCCGCCCGCTCCACGACCCGGAACCGGTCGGCGGTGGCCGGGCCGTCGTCCAGCTCGACGCCGGTCATCAGCCGCCGGCCCAGGTCCCTGCTCAGCGGGCCGGCCACGTCGGCCAGATAGGTCTTGAGCACGCCGTAGGACGGGTGCGCCAGCCGGTGCGCCAGCTCACCGTCGTTGGTGAGCAGCATCAGGCCCTCGGTGTCGTAGTCGAGCCGGCCGACGTGGAACAGCCGCTCCCCGCGGTCGCCCAGGTAGTCGGCGATCGTGGGGCGGCCGCGCGGGTCAGACATGCTGGTCAGCACCCCGGCGGGCTTGTTCAGGGCCAGGTAGACCAGATCCTCGCGGGCCGGGATGCGGCGGCCGTCCACCCGGATGACCTGGGTCTGCGGATCGACCCTGGCGCCGAACCGGCGGACGATCTCGCCGTCCACCTCGACGCGGCCCGCACCGATCATCTCCTCGCAGTGCCGGCGGCTGCCGACCCCGGCGGCGGCCAGCACCTTCTGCAGCCGGATGCCGCCGGGCACGTCGGTCAGTGAGTCGGGCCCGTCGTCCAGGAACTCCTCTTCCCGGTCGCCGGGGTCCGGGCCCCGGCCCTGGCCGCGAGCCGGACCGCGGGGGCGGGCGGGCCGGCGGCCTTGCGCACGGCCGCGCGGGCTCATGACTGCAGCTCCTCGGCCTCGTCCAGGTCATCGGGCAGGAACGGGGCCAGCGGGGGCAGGTCCGCCAGGCTGGCCAGGCCGAGCCGCTCCAGGAAGTAGCTGGTGGTGCCGAACAGGATCGCACCGGTGTCCGGGTCGGTGCCGTCCTCGGCGATCAGGCCGCGCAGCACGAGCGTGCGCATCACCCCGTCGCAGTTGACCCCGCGGACGGCCGACACCCGGGCCCGGCTGACCGGCTGCCGGTAGGCGACCACTGAGAGGGTCTCCAGCGCGGCCTGGGTCAGCCGGATCTCCTGGCCGTCGCTGACGAACCGCTCGACCACCGCGGCGCACTCCTCGCGGGTGTAGAAGCGCCAGCCGCCGGCGATCTCCCGCAGGTCGAACCCGCGGCCCTCGTCGGTGTAGGCGGCGGACAGCGCGGTCAGCGCCGCGGTGATGTCGCCGGCCGGCTGGCTGAGCACCTCGGCCAGCACCTCGGCGGGCACCGGCTCGTCGGCAACCAGCAGGATGGCCTCCAGGCTGGCCCGCAGGCCGGGGCCCGCGGCGGCCTGCTCGCCGGTCGGCGCTCGGCCAGCGGCTCGTCGGCCGGCTCGCGGGGGCTGGGCAGCGGGGCGGTGCCCGGCGGGCTAGTCATCGTTGTCCTCGTCGTCCCATTCGGCGCCGCCCGCCGGCGCGGCATCCTGGTCGCCGGGCGCGGCGGACCAGCTCACGAAGAGCTCGCCCAGCGGCGTCAGCTGGTCCACGGTGACCCGGCCTTCCCGGTAGAGCTCCAGCACGGCGAGAAACCGCGCGACCACCTCGTAGGTGCCCGCGCAGTCGGCGGTCAGCCGGCGGAACGTGGCCCGGCGCAGCTCGCGCAGCCGCCCGGCGATGATCTCGGCCTGCTCGCGCACGGTGGTGCGGGGGGTATGCAGGTGATCAGTAGAGACTACCGGCGGTTTGCGCGGGGTCAGCGTGCGGGCGGCGATCGCGGCGAACTGGTCGGGCCCGAGGCCGAGCAGCACCTCGGGCAGCAACTGGGCGAACCGCGGCTCCATCGGGACCCGGCGCGGGTACAGCCGGCTGGCCGCGGCGATCCAGCCCGCCAGCACCGCCGCGACCTCCTTGTAGGCGCGGTACTGCAGCAGGCGGGCGAACAGCAGGTCCCTGGCGTCCAGCAGGGCCAGGTCCTCCTCGTCGTCGACCTCGCCGGACGGCAGCAGCCGGGCCGCCTTGAGGTCGAGCAGCGTCGCCGCGACGACCAGGAAGTAGCTGGCCTGGTCCAGGTCCCAGGAGCCGGCCAGGGCCCGGATGTGCGCGATGAACTCGTCGGTCACCTGGGACAGCGCGATCTCGGTGATGTCCAGCTTGTGCTTGGAGATCAGCGCCAGCAGCAGGTCGAAGGGGCCCTCGAAGACGTCGAGGTGAACCTCGAAGCCGGGCCCGGCCGACTCGGCGGCCGGGCCCGTGGGCGGGCTCGTTTCCCCGGCCGTCATGGTGCTCGTCATTGCTTCCCGTCAGTGCAGGGCCGGGCTGGCCCTGCCGCCCGGAATCACAAGACGCTACCCGATGCCGACGGCCACCCGCTCCAGCTGCGCTAAGGCACCCTTGCGAAGCCGCTTCGCGACCACGCTGTGCTCGCCTTCGGTATCGAAATCGGCCAGCAGGACGGCCAGCGCCTCGCGGACGATCCGGCCGCGGTCGGCGGCAATGCCGTAACCGCGCAGGGCGAGTCTGGCTCGTTCGAGGTCCAGCAGCTCGCTGCTGGACAAGTAGACGGTGATCTTCTGGGAGTGCTGCTCCCGGCCGCTGGCCTGGCGCCCGGCGTCGGCTGCGGGGCTGCGCCCGGAGGGACGGAGCAGCTCGTGCACGCCCGGCAGGGTTACCCGCCGTGACCGCGACCCGCGAGATCCGCCTGCTGCCACCTATCCAGTACCTCCTTGGCGAGTTCCCGGTAGGAATTCGCTCCTGTCGACAGGGGGTCGAATCTGGTGATGGGCTCGCCGGCCACGGTGGCGTCGGGGAACCGCACGGTGCGGCTGATCACCGTGTGGAAGACCTTGTCGCCGAACCCCTTCACCACCCCGGCAAGGACTTCCCGGGTGTGCAAGGTGCGTGAGTCGTACATGGTGGCCAGCAGGCCATCCATCTTGAGCTTCGGGCTGAGCCGGCTGGAGACCTTGTCGATGGTCTCCATGAGCAGGGCCACGCCGCGGAGCGCGAAGTACTCGCATTCCAGCGGGACGATCACGCCGTCGGCGCAGGCCAGTGCGTTGACGGTCAGCAGCCCCAGGGAGGGCTGGCAGTCGATGAGGATGACGTCGTACTCGGGGATGACCGGCTCGAGGACGCGGCCGAGCACGAACTCCCGGCCGACCTCGTGGACCAGCTGCACCTCAGCACCGGACAGGTCGATGTTGCTGGGCAGCAGATCCATGCCGTCGACGCCGGTCTTGATCCGCACGTCTTGCGCGGTGGTGTTTCGCTCCATCAGCAGGTTGTAGACAGTGGCATCCAGCTCGTGCGGCTGGATGCCCAGGCCGACCGACAACGCGCCCTGCGGGTCGAAGTCGACGAGCAGCACCTTGCGGCCCTGCTCGGCAAGCGCGGCACCAAGGTTAATGGTCGTGGTGGTCTTGCCCACGCCGCCCTTCTGATTGCACACTGCGGCAATCCGGGCGGGGCCGTGCTCGAGCAGGGGCTCGGGGTCAGGGAACACGGGCAGAAGCCGACCAGTGGGACCATACACGCCAGACTTGTACTCCAACACTCGGGATGCTGGCAAAGTTGCTGCACCTCCCAGCAGCCGTACGCAATGCGGCCGATGCCCGGACTCTAGGGCCTGCCCGGCACGCCGGCAAGCCGACGCACCGTTGGGGGTGCTGGTTAGCTCGCTCCCGCAGGCTCGCTCGCGGGCGCGGGGGTGGGCGGCCGCGTAGACCTCGCGCAGCCGGTCCACGGTGACCAGCGTGTAGATCTGGGTGGTGGCCACCGAGGCGTGGCCGAGCAGCTCCTGGACGACCCGCACGTCGGCGCCGCCGTCCAGCAGGTGAGTGGCAAACGAGTGGCGCAGGGTATGCGGGGACACCTCGCCCAGGCCGGCCCGGTCCGCCGCGGCGCGCAGCGCGCCCCAGGCGCCCTGCCGGGTCAGCCGCCCGCCACGGGCGTTCAGGAACACCGCCGGGCTGCCGGCGCCGCGGCGGGCGGCCGCGGCGAACACCGGCCGGGCCCGGACCAGGTAGGCCTCCAGCGCGTCCCGGGCGTAGCTGCCGACCGGCACCAGCCGCATCCGCCCGCCCTTGCCGGCCAGCCGGATCGCGCCCGGCACCCGGGCCCCCACGGCCAGGTCCAGGTCGTCCACGTCCAGGCCGGTGGCCTCGGAGATGCGCGCGCCGGTCCCGTAGAGCAGCTCGAGCAGGGCCCGGTCGCGCAGCGGGCCCGGGCCGTCGCCGGCCCCGGCCGCGGCCAGCAGCCGCTCCACGTCCTGCAGCGGGATCGCCTTGGGCAGCCGCCGCGGCGGGGCGGGCGGCCGGACAGCGCGGGCCGGATCGGGCCCGGACAGGCCCTCGGCCGCGGCGAACGCGTGCAGCCCGCGGACCGCGACCACCGCCCGGCCGGCCGAGCTGGCGGCCAGCGGCGGATGGTCGGCGTCGCCCTCGCGCAGCCCGGCCAGGAAGCCCGCCACGTCGCCGGTACGCACGTCGGCGATCGAGGTGATGCCCACGGCGCCCAGCGCCGCGGCGTACCGGCTCAGGTCACGCCGGTACGCCGCGACGGTGTGCGCGGCCAGGCCCCGCTCGACCGTCAGGTGGTCGAGGTAGCGCCGGGCCGCCGCGGCGATAGTGGTCAGCTGAGCACCTCGGCCAGCGGCTTGTAGGACAGGCCGTGCGCCTCGGCGACGGGCAGGCAGGTGACCAGGCCGGCGTGCGTGTTCAGGCCGCTGGCGAACGACGGGTCGGCCCGCAGGGCGTCCCGCCAGCCGCGGTTGGCGAGCTCCACGGTGTACGGCAGGGTCACGTTGGTCAGCGCGTACGTCGAGGTGTGCGGCACCGCGCCGGGCATGTTCGCGACGCAGTAGAACAGCGAGTTGTGCACCCGGTAGGTCGGGTCTGCGTGCGTGGTGGGCCGCGAGCCCTCGAAGCAGCCGCCCTGGTCGATGGCGATGTCGACGAGCACCGAGCCGGGCTTCATCCGGGACACCAGCTCGTCGGTGACGAGCTTGGGCGCCCGCGCGCCGGGCACCAGCACCGCGCCGATGACCAGGTCGGCGTCGATCACGGCGCGCTCGATCTCGTAGGTGTTGGACGCGACCGTCTGGCAGTGGCCCTGGTAGATCGCGTCGGCCTGGCGCAGCCGGGCGACGTTCTTGTCCACCAGCAGCACCTCGGACTGCATGCCCAGGGCGATCACGGCGGCGCTCATGCCGGACACCCCGGCGCCCAGCACGACGGTCTTGGCCGCGTACACGCCGGAGACCCCGCCCATCAGCACGCCCCGGCCGCCGCCGTCGCTCTGCAGGTGGTGCGCGCCGACCTGGGGGGCCATCCGGCCGGCCACCTCGGACATCGGGGCCAGCAGCGGCAGCGACCCGTCCGGCAGCTGCACGGTCTCGTAAGCGATGGCGGTGACCCCGGCGGCCAGCAGCGCCTCGGTGCACTCCCGGGAGGCGGCCAGGTGCAGGTAGGTGAACAGCACCTGGCCTGAGCGCATCCGGTGGTACTCCTCCGGGACCGGCTCCTTGACCTTCAGGATCAGGTCGCCGGCCTGCCACACGTCGTCTGCACCCGGCAGGATCCGTGCCCCCGCGGCCGTGAAGTCCTCGTCCGGGATCGACGACCCGACACCGGCCCCCTGCTGCACGAACACCTCGTGCCCGGCCCTGCTCAGCTCGTGCACGCCGGACGGCGTGATCGCGACCCGGTACTCGTTGTTCTTGACCTCTGCTGGAATGCCGACCTTCATGCTGCCCGTCCTTCCTCCAGCGCCAGGAACGCCTGGCCCCGTTGCCAGCCATCCTGCCCCGGGCCGGATGGCCCGGCTGCCCCGTCCCGTCAGCCTCCCGGCTGGCTCACCCGCGGCAGCATCCCCTCAGCGTGGCCGAGGGCGGCATATGCGGACAAGATACCTAGCGCGGTGACACCGTTATGCAGGTCGCCGGCCTGTACCGCGGCAACCGCGGCAGCCAGCGGCACCCAGGCCACGGCCATGCTGGCCTCCTCGTGCTCGCGGACGAAGTTCAGCTGCCCGGCGGGCACTGGCTCCAGGTCCGTGGCCAGGAAGATGACGATCCGCTCGTTGCTGAACCCCGGCGAGCTGTAGATGTCGGCCAGCTGATGCCAGCGGGCCGCCCGGTAGCCGGTCTCCTCGGCCAGTTCCCTGGCCGCGGTGTCTTGTGGCGGCTCGCCGGAGACGTCCCGCAGGCCGGCCGGGATCTCCCAGAGCAGGTGCCCGGTGGGGTGCCGGTACTGGCGCACCATCAGCAGCCGGCTGGCGTCGTCCAGGGCGACGATGGCCACCGCGCCGGGGTGCTCGACCACCTCGCGGCCCGCGGCGGTGCCGCCCGGCATCTGCACGGTGTCGTTGCGGACCCGGATCAGCGAGCCGCGGGCCAGTTCCGCCGAGGCGGTCACCGGCCAGGACTCGGGCTTGTCCCGCAGGGGCAGCGGGCCCGGCCCGCCGTCGGCCCGCGCCACCAGGGCCGGGCCGGGGGCAGCCGCCCCGTCGCCGGTCACCCCGCGCCCTAGGCGCTGGCCGCGGCCCGGCGGACCGGCCCGGCCGGCGCATCCGCCGCGGTGAGCCCGGACTGCCGCCGGGACCGGACCAGGGCCGCCGCGACCAGGCCGGTGAACAGCGGGTGCGGCCGGGTCGGCCGGGACAGGAACTCCGGGTGCGCCTGGGTGGCCACGAAGTACGGGTGCACGCTGCGGTCCATCTCGACGAACTCGACCAGCCGCCCGTCCGGGGACGTCCCGCTGATCGCCAGTCCGGCCGCCTCGAGCGCCTCGCGGTACTCGTTGTTGACCTCGAAGCGGTGCCGGTGCCGCTCCTGGACCAGGTCGGCCCCGTACAGCTCGCGGACCATGCTGCCCTCGGCCAGCACCGCCGGGTACAGGCCCAGGCGCATCGTGCCGCCCATGTCGCGCTCGCCGGCGATCACGTCCTCCTGGTCGGCCATGGTGGCGATGACCGGGAACGGGGTGTCCGGGTCGAATTCGGTGCTGTTCGCGCCGTCCAGGCTGGCCACGTTGCGGGCCACCTCGATGGCCATGCACTGCAGGCCCAGGCACAGGCCGAGGACCGGGATGCCGTTCAGGCGGGCGTGCCGGACCGCGCCGATCTTGCCCTCGATGCCGCGCACCCCGAACCCGCCGGGGATCAGCACGCCGTCCGCGCCGTCCAGGTGCCTTGCCGCGCCGTCCGGGGTCTGGCAGTCGTCGCTGGGAACCCAGCGGATGTTGACCCGGGCGTCGTTGGCGAACCCGCCCGCGCGCAGCGCCTCGGCCGGCGACAGGTAGGCGTCCGGCAGGTCCACGTACTTGCCGACCAGCGCGATCGTGACCGACCTGGCCGGCCGGTGCACCCGGCGCAGCAGCTCGTCCCAGTCGCTCCAGTCCACGTCGCGGAACGGCAGGCCGAGGCGGCGCACCACGTACGCGTCCAGCCCCTCGGCGTGCAGCACCTTGGGGATGTCGTAGATGGACGGCGCGTCGGCGGCGGACACGACCGCCTCCTCGTCCACGTCGCACATCATGCTGATCTTGCGCTTGAGGCTGCCGCTGATCGGCCGGTCCGAGCGGCAGACGATCGCGTCGGGCTGGATGCCGATGCTGCGCAGCGCGGCCACCGAATGCTGGGTCGGCTTCGTCTTCAGCTCGCCGGACGGGCCGATGTAGGGCAGCAGCGAGACGTGCAGGAAGAAGCAGCGGTCCCGGCCGATCTCGTGCCGGATCTGGCGGATCGCCTCCAGGAACGGCTGCGACTCGATGTCCCCGACGGTGCCGCCCACCTCGGTGATCACCACGTCGACCTCGGGCCCGGCCATCTCCTTGATCCGGGACTTGATCTCGTTGGTGATGTGCGGGATGACCTGGACAGTGTCGCCGAGGTAGTCGCCGCGCCGCTCCTTGGCGATCACGCTGGAGTAGATCTGCCCGGTGGTGACGTTGGCCGAGCCGCGCAGCTGGGTGTCGAGGAACCGCTCGTAGTGGCCGACGTCGAGGTCGGTCTCGGTCCCGTCGTCGGTGACGAACACCTCGCCGTGCTGGAACGGGTTCATCGTGCCCGGGTCGACGTTCAGGTACGGGTCCAGCTTCTGCATATTGACCCGCAAGCCACGGAGCTTGAGCAGCCGGCCCAGGCTCGAGGCGGTGAGCCCCTTGCCGAGGCTGGACGCCACGCCACCGGTGACGAACAGATGCCTGGTTGAGACGGGCCGTGATGCGTGCAATGCGGCCAAGCCGAGCTCCCGTGGTCGTTACGAAGCGGTGAATTTCCGCAGGTCCACGGACCCTCAGAATATCAGGCCACCGCGGCCCGGTCCCAGGATCAGCGCAGTGCTAGCCGCTCGCTGCGGGCAATGTCCTGGTCAGACCTTGGTCGAGGACGGCGAGCCGGCTGTGGTCTGCAGCTGGCCGGGCGTGTCCGTCCCCGCCTTGCCCTCGGACGTCTCGCCGAATCTGGCCAGCTGAACGGCGCAGGTCACGGCGAGCGCGAAGCCTGCTATGGCTACCGCGGTCAGCCCGGGCCGGGTGGTGTCGCCCAGGAACAGCACGCCGACCACGGCGGGCGGGGTGGTCTCGGCCAGCACCACGGCCGCCGTGGCCACGGTCACGCTGCCGCCTTCCAGGGCCGCCGCGTACAGCATGAACGACACGATCCCGGCGGCCGCCAGCGCGTAGCTGGCCGGGGACCGGATCAGCTGCTGCGGCGAGAACCCGGGCAGGATCCGGGCGGCCACGGCCAGTACTGCGTAGCCGAGCCCGGCGACCGCGCCGAGCGCCGGGGTGCGCAGCGGGCTGGGCAGCTTGGCCGCGGCGAGCCCGCCGACGGCGATCCCGGCCACGGCCACGATCAGCGCCATCTGGAAGGTCGGGCCGACCCGGGTCGCGCCCTCGGATCCGGCCGAGGAGCCGAGCAGGCCGACACCGGTGACCACGCCGCCGACCGCCAGCCACTCCCGCCAGCTCAGCAGGACATGCATCAGCCAGGCCGCGAACACGGCAGTGACCGCCAGGTTGGCCGCGATCATCGCCTGCACGGCGAACAGCGGGAGCTGACGGAGGGCCACCAGCTGGGACAGGAAGCCGATCAGATCGAGGCCAAGGCTGGCGATGAAGCGCCACTGGTGCAGCATCCGCACCACGAGCCCCGGATCAACCCCGGCCGGGCCGCTGCCCGCGGGACGAAGGCTGGCCTCACGGACCGCCATCGCCTGGAGGACCGCGGCGACTCCGTAGCACAGGGCCGCCACCATCGCGGCTACGAGACTCGCCACCATGTTATCGACCTTACGCCGCCGCTTCGCATGGCCGGTGCACAACACCCAGACGGGAGTTACATGGCGTTACCCGCACAGTGCAGCAGTTACTGAAGGTCACGGACGAGCAGGGTGGCCAGCTCTCCCCTGGCCTGGTTGGAGTCGGCGAACCTGACCGTCCGCATGCCCATCGCCGCGGCCGCGGTCAGGTTGTCGGTCCGGTCGTCGAGGAAGATCACCTGATCCGCGGTGGCCTTGAGGATCGCCAGCGCGGCCTCGTAGCAGGCCCGCTCGGGCTTGGCCGCGCCGACCCGGGCGCTGAAGATCAGGTGCTCGAAGTACGTGGCCACCGGCAGCTCGGTGATCGCGGCGGCGATCACCTCCGGGGCGTTGGAGAGCAGCGCCAGCCGGTGCCCGGCCGCGCTGAGCTCGGCGATCAGCTCGACCGTGCCAGGTTCCAGGTGCAGCCAGGAGTCGGTGTCCAGGCGGACCAGCCGGTCGATGTCGGCGTCGTCGTAATCGGCGGTGCGGCCCAGGATCAGGCCCACCTGCTGCCAGTAGCGCACGGCGTCCAGCTCGGCGCGGTCGAACGCGGCGCGCCGCTGCCAGTAGGCGTCAGAGAACTTCGCCACCGAAGCGCCGGCCACCGCGGCCAGCGATTCGAGTTCCTCCTCGGATGGCCACTGGGAGACGACTCCCCCGTAGTCGAACAGGACCCATGCCATGCAGCTACTCTCACTCCGGGGCCCCGGCTTCCCCCGTCACGTCACTACCGGACACGGCCAGGCCGTGCCTGGCACACGTGGGACGTTAGCCGATCCAGCCGCCTATTGGGACTGTTAGCCGTATATGTAGATTATCGGGCCACGAGGTATCAGGCCCGGCAGTGCTGGCCGCTCGCTCGGGCTGTGCTGGCCGCTCGCTGCGGGCCGCTTAGGCGCTGCCTTCCCTCCTCGCTCCCTCGGCGCTCCTTCGTCGCGCCTCATCGCTCGTCAGGAAAACAGCGCCGCGGCCCTGGCCGCGAGCTAGGCGGCCGGCTGCCGCCGGCCGGGTCAGCTGGGGACCCTCGGGCCCGGGCAATTGGCGGGCGGGGTCCGGTCCGTGGAGGCCGGGTGGCAGGCGCCGGCCTGGCCGGGATGGCCCAGGTTCACGGGCAGCCGGAGCGGCGGCAGCTGGACGTCCTTGGCCAGCGCGACCCAGAAGCCGGGATGGCCGGCCGCGGTACGCGGCTTGCCCGCCCCGGTCACCTGCTGGCAGCCGGTCACCCGCGCGGTGACCGTGCCGAAGTGCCGGGACCCGGCGGTGAAGTACAGCTTGTAGGTGATGCCGATGTCGATCGGGCAGCTCCGGGCACCGCGCGGGGCCCGGGGCAGCGCGCAGATCTCGGCGGCGACCTTCTGCGCGCGCACCGCGGCCACCGTGCTGTGGGCCCGCACGCGGGACTCCTCCTGGCGCAGCAGCGGCAGGATGCCCACCCGCCTGACCACCAGGCTGGTGAGGCCGCCCCGGCTGGCGCACAGCCCACCGTGCCGGGCGGCCGTGCCCGAGGCGGTGCCCGCGCCGCCACCGCTGCCGCTGCCCTGGCCGTTGGCGGCCAGGCTGCCGCAGGCGGTCAGCGCGGAAAGGGCAAGTGGCCAGAGCGGCGGGGGCCAGCAGCAGGCCCACGGGCCGCCGGGTCGCGCGAGGTCGGTACGGCCAGCGCATCGCGGTTCATCTCCCTGGCGGGGACCGCGGCCGCCCGCCGTCATGAGCTCGTCGTCGCGTGCTTGCGCACCTTGGACGCACCGGCCCCGCCTCCGGTTCCGGGCTGAGCTTGCTGGCGAGCTCCGGGCCAGCGAGCGCACGGCCGCGGCGCTGTTTCCTGACGAGCGATGCGGCGCGACGAAGGAGCGCCAGGGAGCGAGGAGCGGCAGCGCAGCGCGCATAGCGGCCCTGCGCTCGCCAGCAAGCACAGTCAGACGTTGGCGGCCTGCATGCCGCGGAGTTCCTTCTTCAGCTCCTTGATCTCGTCGCGGAGCCGGGCCGCGATCTCGAACTGGAGCTCCGCCGCCGCCGCGTGCATCTGGTCGGTCAGGCTGGTGATCAGGGCCACCAGGTCGTCGCGGGCCGGGCCGCCCTCGCCGGCCGCGGCGCCCTCGCCGTCGCGCCGGGTGCGGGCCTTGGACGACAGCCCGGGGACCGGCGCCTTGCCGCGGCTCTGCTGCCGCCCGGACCCGCCGAGCAGCTTCTCGGTGTCGGCGTCCTCGCGGGCCAGCAGCTCCAGGATGTCGCCGATCCGCTTGCGCAGCGGCTGCGGGTCGAGGCCCCGCTCGGTGTTGTAGGCGACCTGCTTCTCCCGGCGCCGGTTGGTCTCGTCGATGGCCTTCTGCATGGACGGGGTGATCTTGTCGGCGTACATGTGCACCTGGCCGGATACGTTCCGGGCGGCCCGGCCGATGGTCTGGACCAGCGACGTCCCGACCGCAGGAAGCCCTCCTTGTCCGCGTCCAGGATCGCCACCAGCGACACCTCGGGCAGGTCCAGGCCCTCGCGCAGCAGGTTGATGCCGACCAGCACGTCGTACTCGCCCAGCCGCAGCTCGCGCAGCAGCTCGACCCGGCGCAGCGTGTCCACCTCGCTGTGCAGGTAGCGGACCCGGATGCCGCCCTCCAGCAGGTAGTCGGTGAGGTCCTCGGCCATCTTCTTGGTCAGCGTGGTGACCAGGACCCGCTCGTCCCGCTCGGCCCGCAGCCCGATCTCGTGGACCAGGTCGTCGATCTGGCCCTTGGTCGGCTTGATGATGACCTCGGGGTCGACCAGGCCGGTCGGCCGGATGATCTGCTCGGTCACCTCGCCGCCGGTGCGCTGCAGCTCGTACGGGCCGGGGGTGGCCGACATGTAGACCGTCTGGCCGATCCGCTCGCCGAACTCCTCCCAGGTCAGCGGCCGGTTGTCGATCGCGCTCGGCAGCCGGAAGCCGTGGTCGACCAGCGTCCGCTTGCGGGACATGTCGCCCTCGTACATCGCGCCGATCTGCGGCACGGTGACGTGCGACTCGTCGATGACGAGCAGGAAGTCCTCGGGGAAGTAGTCGAGCAGCGTGTTCGGCGGGGAGCCAGGCGCCCGGCCGTCGATGTGCAGCGAGTAGTTCTCGATCCCCGAGCAGCTGCCGATCTGACGCATCATCTCGACGTCGTAGGTGGTGCGCATGCGCAGCCGCTGGGCCTCGAGCAGCTTGCCCTGACCGCTCCAGCTCGGCCAGCCGGCTGGCCAGCTCGGTCTCGATGCCGGCGATGGCCCGCTCCATCCGCTCCGGGCCCGCCACGTAGTGCGAGGCCGGGAAGACGTACAGCTCGTCGTCCTCGGTGACGACCTCACCGGTCAGCGGGTGCAGCGTGAGCAGCCGCTCGATCTCGTCCCCGAACATCTCGATCCGGACGGCGAGCTCCTCGTAGACCGGGATGATCTCGATCGTGTCGCCGCGGACCCGGAACGTGCCCCGGGTGAAGGACAGGTCGTTGCGCGCGTACTGCATGCCGACCAGCTTGCGGAGCAGCTGGTCGCGGTCGATCGTGCCGCCGACCCGGAGCCGGACCATCCGGTCGACGTACTCCTGCGGGGTGCCCAGGCCGTAGATGCAGGACACCGAGGCGACCACGATCGCGTCCCGGCGGGTGAGCAGCGAGTTCGTGGCCGAGTGCCGCAGCCGCTCGACCTCGTCGTTGATCGACGAGTCCTTCTCGATGTAGGTGTCGGTCTGCGGGACGTACGCCTCGGGCTGGTAGTAGTCGTAGTAGGAGACGAAGTACTCCACCGCGTTGTTCGGCAGCATCTCGCGCAACTCGTTGGCGAACTGGGCGGCCAGCGTCTTGTTCGGCAGCATGACCAGCGTCGGGCCGCTGCAGCCGCTCGACCAGCCAGGCGATGGTCGCGGACTTGCCCGTGCCGGTGGCGCCGAGCAGAACGGTGTGCTTCTCCCCCGCCCTGACCCGCCGCTCCAGGTCGGCGATCGCGCCGGGCTGGTCGCCGGCCGGCACCATGTCGGTGATGACCTCGAACGGGGCGACGCGGCGCTGCAGGTCAGTAACCGGGCGCATGGACCCTCCTGGGACGGCTTACGTCCCCACTGTAGGCGGGCCCTCCGACAGTGCTAGCCACTCGCTCGCAGGCCGCCTGCTGGCGCGGCGCTGCCTGGTCCGCGAGTTGCGGTCGGCTCCGCCGACCGGATCAGCCGTCCTGATTGGCCAGGCGGCGCAGCTCGGTCCACAGCTCGCCGACCTGGCGGTCGAGCTCGGCCAGCGACCCGGAGTTGTCGATCACGATGCCGGCGATGGCCAGCCGGTCGTCCCGCTGGCCTGGGCGGCCATCCGGGCCTGGGCCTGCTCCCTGGTCATGCCGCGGCGGCGGACCAGCCGGTCGGCCTGGATCCGCGGCGGCACGTCCACCACCACGACCACGTCGTAGCCGGCCGCCAGCCCGTTCTCGGCGAGCAGCGGCACGTCGTGGACCACGATCGCGGCCGCGGGCGCGGCCTGCTCGAGCTCGGCCATCCGGGCGCCGACCAGCGGGTGCACGATCGCGTTCAGCTTGGCCCGCAGGCTGGGGTCGGCGAAGACCAGGTCACCGAGCCTGGCCCGGTCCAGGCCACCGTCCGCCGTGAGCACGCCGGGGCCGAACACGGCCGCGACCTCGGCCAGCCCCGGGGTGCCCGGGCTCGACCACCTCGCGGGCCACCGCGTCCGCGTCGATCAGCACCGCACCCTGCGCGGCCAGGCGGCGGGCCACCTCGCTCTTGCCCGCGCCGATCCCGCCGGTTAGTCCTACCCGCAGCATCGGGCCCCCAGGGGTGTGTCCTGCCCGGAACGGACGTGGCGAGCCCCCCGGGCGGTCCCGGGGCAGCTCGCCACGTCAGCGAAAACGGAAACTACCCGGTCAGGACTGGCCGCCGGACAGCTTGTCACGCAGGGCCGCCAGCGCCTCGTCGGAGGCCAGGGTGCCCTGGGCCTCCGGCTCTGGGCGACCGGGTGCTGGTCTCGTGACCGCCGTCGCTCCGCTCGGCCTGGGCCTCGGACTTGCGCGCCTCGGCCACCTGGGCCTGGTGCGCCTCGTACCGGGACCGGGCCTCGGCGTACTGCCGCTCCCACTCCTCGCGCTGGGCGTCGAAGCCCTCGAGCCACTCGCCCGAGTCGGAGTCGAAGCCCTCCGGGTAGACGTAGTTGCCCTGCTCGTCGTAGGTGGCCGGCATGCCGTAGAGCGTCGGGTCGAAGTCCTCGCCCAGCGCCTCGCCGATCGTGCCCTCGTTGGCCTGCTTGAGCGACAGGCTGATCCGCCGCCGGTCCAGGTCGATGTCGATGATCTTGACGAAGATCTCGTCGCCGACCTGCACGACCTGCTCGGGGATCTCCACGTGGCGGTCGGCCAGCTCGGAGATGTGGACCAGGCCCTCGATGCCCTCCTCGACCCGGACGAACGCGCCGAACGGCACCAGCTTGGTGACCCGGCCGGGCACGACCTGGCCGATCTGGTGGGTGCGGGCGAACTGCTGCCACGGGTCTTCCTGGGTCGACTTCAGCGACAGCGAGACCCGCTCGCGGTCCATGTCGACGTCCAGCACCTCGACGGTGACCTCCTGGCCGACCTCGACGACCTCGCCGGGGTGGTCGATGTGCTTCCAGGACAGCTCGGAGACGTGCACCAGGCCGTCCACGCCGCCCAGGTCGACGAACGCGCCGAAGTTGACGATCGACGAGACGACGCCCTTGCGGATCTGGCCGTTCTGCAGGGTGTTGAGGAAGTTCTGGCGGACCTCGGACTGGGTCTGCTCCAGCCAGGCCCGGCGGGACAGGACCACGTTGTTGCGGTTCTTGTCCAGCTCGATGATCTTGGCCTCGATCTCCTTGCCGACGTACGGCTGCAGGTCACGGACCCGGCGCATCTCGACCAGGGAGGCCGGCAGGAAGCCGCGCAGGCCGATGTCCAGGATCAGGCCGCCCTTGACGACCTCGATGACCGTTCCGGTCACGACGCCGTCGTCGTCCTTGATCTTCTCGATCGTGCCCCAGGCGCGCTCGTACTGGGCGCGCTTCTTGGACAGGATCAGCCGGCCTTCCTTGTCCTCCTTCTGGAGAACCAGGGCCTCGATGTGCTCGCCGCTCTTGACCACGTCATGCGGGTCGACGTCGTGCTTGATGGACAGCTCACGGGACGGGATGACGCCCTCGGTCTTGTAGCCGATGTCGAGCAGGACCTCGTCCCGGTCGACCTTGACGACGGTTCCCTCGACGATGTCGCCGTCGTTGAAGTACTTGATGGTCTCATCGATCGCGGCGAGGAAGTCCTCTCGGCGATCCGATGTCGTTGACCGCCACTTTGGGCGTCGTCGGCTGGGTCTCGGTGCTGCTGGTCGTCATGTGTCGGTGGGCTCCGGGTACGGACAGGGGTTGCGGACAGCGCCATGAAAGACGCCTGCCACGGGCGGCCAGGAATTGTGATTTGCCTGGCCAGCGTGACCGGCTGCGGCCTGCCGTGAGAGGGCCCCGCGAGCTGCGCTGCCTGACCATGGCGGACTGCGCGATTAACATAGCGCAGTCGCCAGGATATGAGAGGCCAGACAGCGGGTCAATCTCGGGGACCCTCGCGGCTAGCGCCTTCTGCCCTCTCAGTGGGCCGCGTCGGCCCTCTCAGTGGGCCGCGTCGGCCCAGCTTCGGCCGGTACCGGTGGACACCTCGAGCGGGATCGTCAGCTCGAACGCGCCGCACATCGCGGTCGTGACCAGCTTGGTCAGCGCGTCCAGCTCGCCCGGCGCGACCTCGAACAGCAGCTCGTCGTGGACCTGCAGGAGCATCCGCGACCTGAGCTTCTCCCGGCGCAGCGAGCCGTGCACCGCGATCATCGCGACCTTGATGATGTCCGCGGCCGAGCCCTGGATCGGGGCGTTCAGCGCCATCCGCTCGGCCATCTCCCGGCGCTGCCGGTTGTCCGAGGTGAGGTCGGGCAGATACCGCCGGCGGCCCATGATCGTCTCGGTGTAGCCGTCGGACCGGGCCTGGGCCACCACCGCCTGGAGGTAGTCCCGCACCCCGCCGAACTGCTCGAAGTACTCGGCCATGTAGCCCCTGGCTTCCTCGGCCGGGACGCGCAGCTGCTGGGACAGCCCGTACACGGACAGCCCGTAGGCCAGGCCGTAGTTCATCGCCTTGATCTTGCTGCGCAGCTCCGGGCCGACGTCCGCGGGGTCCACGCCGAACACACGGGACGCGGTGGCGGTGTGGAAGTCGTGCCCGGAGGAGAACGCGGCCGCCAGCGCCTCGTCCCCGGACAGGTGCGCCATGATGCGCAGCTCGATCTGGCTGTAGTCCGCGGTGAGCAGGCACTCGTAGCCCTCGCCGACCACGAAGCCCTGCCGGATCTCCCGGCCCTCCGCGGTGCGGATCGGGATGTTCTGCAGGTTCGGGTCGGTGGAGGAGAGCCGCCCGGTGGCCGCGATCATCTGGTTGTAGGTGGTGTGGATCCGGCCGTCCTCGCCCGCCATCGGCACCAGCGTGTCCACGATGCTCTTCAGCTTGGCCACGTCGCGGTAGCGCAGCAGGTAGCCGAGCACCGGGTGGTCGCTGCGCTCGGCCAGGCTGGTCAGCGCCTCGGAGTCGGTGGTGTACCCGGTCTTGATCCGCTTGGTCTTGGGCAGCCCGAGCTCGTTGAACAGCACCTCCTGGAGCTGCTTGGGCGAGCCCAGGTTGAACTCGTGCCCGGTCGCCGCGTAGGCGCCCTGCTCGGCGGCCTTGACCTCGCCGCCCAGCCGGGCCGACATGCCCGCCAGGTGGTCCACGTCGGCGCCGATGCCGGCCTGCTCCATCTCGGCCAGCACGCCGATCAGCGGCAGCTCGACGTCCCGCAGCAGCGGCCCGGCGCCGCGCTTGGCCAGGTCCTCGTCCAGCGCGTCGGCCAGCTCCCTGGTCGCCATCGCGCGCATGGCCAGGGCGGCCGCTGCCGCATTCGGGTCCTCGTCCTGCCCGGCCAGCTCCAGCGTGAGCTGCCCGCTCGCCGGGGCGGCGGCGTCGCGCAGCTCCCGCTGGGTGTACCGCAGGGCCAGGTCGGCCAGGTCGAACGAGCGCTGGCCGGGCAGCGCCAGGTAGGCGGCCAGCGCGGTGTCGCTGGTCAGGCCGTGCAGCTGCCAGCCGCGGGCGGCCAGCGCGTGCAGCGGGCCCTTGGCGTCGTGCAGCGCCTTGGGCTGGTCCCAGTCCGCCAGCCAGCCGGCCAGCGCCTGGTCGTCCTCCTCGGTCAGCGCCACCGGGTCGAGCCAGGCCGCGGTGCCGTCCGCCGCGGCCAGGGCCAGCCCGGTGACCGTGCCGGTGCCGCGGGCCCACTGGCCGTCCAGGGCCAGCCCGGTGCGGCCGCCGCCAGCCGCGTGCCCGGCCAGCCAGCCGGCCACCGCGCCGGGCTCCAGCACGGTCAGGTCGATGTCGAAGCCCTCGCCGGTGGCCGGGGTGCCGCCGCCCGCGGTCCCGGTGATGCCGTCCGGCAGCGTGGCGTACAGCCGGTCCCGCAGTACCCGGAACTGGAGCGTGTCGAACAGCTGGTGGATGCTCTCCCGCTGCCAGGGCACCGGGACCAGCTCGCGCGGGGCCGCCTCCAGCTCGACGCCGCGGGCCAGCTCGGTCAGCTGCCGGTTGCGGATCACGTCGCCGAGGTGCTCGCGGAGCTTGTCCCCGGCCTTGCCCTTGACCTCGTCGACCCGGTCCACCAGCGCGGCCAGCGAGCCGAACTCGGTCACCCAGCGGGACGCGGTCTTCTCCCCCACGCCGGGGATGGACGGCAGGTTGTCGCTGGGGTCGCCGCGCAGCGCGGCGAAGTCCGGGTACTGGGCCGGGGTCAGCCCGTACTTCTCCTGCACCGCGGCCGGGGTCATCCGGGCCATCTCGCTGATGCCGCGGCGGGTGTACAGCACGGTCACGTCGTCGGTGACGAGCTGGAACGTGTCCCGGTCGCCGGTCACGATCAGCACGTCCATGTTGTCCGCGGCGCCCTGGGTGGCGAGCGTGGCGATGATGTCGTCGGCCTCGTAGCCGGGCACCGACATCCGCCGGATGCCGAGCGCGTCGAGCACCTCGAAGATCAGGCTGAGCTGGGTGCGGAAATCCGCGGGCGTCTCGGACCGGTTCGCCTTGTAGTCCACGTACTGCTCGTGCCGGAACGTCTTCTCGCCCCGGTCGAAGGCCACCGCGATGTGCGTCGGGTGCTCGTCCCGCAGCACGTTGATGAGCATCGCGGTGAAGCCGTACACGGCGTTCGTCGGCTGCCCGGTGGTGGTGGCGAAGTTCTCCGGCGGCAGCGCGTGAAAGGCCCGGTAGGCCAGGGAATGCCCGTCGATGAGCAGCAGCCGGTCCCGCGCGGACGGCGGGCTGGCCGGCGGGGCCGGGGTCTTGGCAGCCATCTGTCAATCCTAGGCTGCCTGCTGCGGCAGGCAGGCGGCTTGCCGCCGAAGCCAGGCGGCGTGCCGCCGGAACGGAGGTGGCCGTGACGCAGGACGCGGCAGCACCGGACGCGTCAGCACGGGCCGGCGCGGCGGCCCAGTGGCACGAGCAGGTCCGGGCGGCATTCGCCGCCGCAGGCCAGAACACGCTGGTGGACCGGATGGGGATCACGCTGGTCGAGGCGTCCGCCGGGCGGGTGGTGGGCACGATGCCGGTGGCCGGCAACACGCAGCCGGCCGGGGTCCTGCACGGCGGCGCGTCCTGCGTGCTGGCCGAGACCCTGGGCTCGCTCGGCGCGGTGCTGCACGCCGGGCCCGGCAAGACCACGGTCGGCGTGGACATCAACGCGACCCACCACCGTGGGCCGGTCAGCGGCGAGGTGACCGGGGTGGCCACGCTGCTGCACGGCGGCCGGACGATGGCCAGCTACGAGGTCGTGATCACCGACGACCAGGGCCGCCGGGTGTGCACCGCCCGGCTGACCTGCCTGCTGCGCGACCTGCCGCCCGGCCACCCGCTGGCGGCTCCCGGTAGCCACCCGGGCACCGGCGGCGACGGCCCGGCAACGGGTCACCGAACGGACGATTAGCGCAATCCTGCACAGGTACGCCGACGGCTTTGCGCGCCGCCCCGCGGCGTCGCTACCGTGGGTGCAGAACGCGGCCGCCGAGTAGAGAACGTGCCGGCCCGGGGAAGGCCGACATGGCACCAAAGGCCCGCCGCGTTCCGGCCGGTGCCCGCGCGAGCGGGCACCGGCGCTGACGCCGGGGCAGGGCCCGCCACGGGGGCTCCAGGGTCCTGCCCCGGGCTAACCCGTCTGCTAGCCCGTCTCGGCCGGGCCCGGGGCGTTCTCGCTGGCCGGCGGCGGGCCGGCGCCCGGCGCAGTCCCGTCTCCCGCGGCGGCCCCGCCGTTCGCCCCGGCTTCGCCGCCGGCCGGCCCCGCCCCCGCGGCCTCCGCTGCGGCCGCGGCCGCCAGCAGCTCCTCGGACACCGCCTTCATCGTCATCCGGCGGTCCATCGAGGTCTTCTGGATCCACCGGAACGCCTCGGCCTCGGTGATCCCGCGCTGCGCCTGCAGCAGGCCCTTGGCCCGGTCGAGCAGCTTGCGGACCTCCAGCCGGTCGCGCAGCGTGCCGACCTCGGACTCCAGCGCGGAGATCTCCTGGAACCGGCTGACCGCGATCTCGATGGCCGGCACCAGGTCCGCCTTGGTGAACGGTTTGACCAGGTAGGCCATGGCGCCCGCGTCCCGGGCCCGCTCGACCAGCTCACGCTGGGAGAACGCGGTCAAGATGACGACCGGGGCGAGATGGTCGGCGGCGATCCGCTCGGCCGCCGAGATCCCGTCCAGGACCGGCATCTTCACGTCCAGGATGACAAGATCAGGACGGAGGCTCTGGGTGAGGGTGATGGCGGTCTCGCCGTCGGCGGCCTCGCCGATCACGACGTAGCCTTCCTCTTCGAGCATCTCCTTGAGGTCGAGCCGGATCAGCGCTTCGTCTTCGGCGATCACAACTCGAAAGGACGGCTGGGTCACCCGCTGAGCGTACCCAAAGGCCGGTACATTGGCCTGGCCAGACCCCGCGGATCGCCCACGGGGAAACAAAACTTAATATCTCCGCAGACCACGCCGGGATGATGGAATCGGTAGACATGGACGCCTCAAAAGCGTCTGCCTGAGAGGGCGTGCGGGTTCGAGTCCCGCTCCCGGCACCACTCTGTGAGCCAGCACGGGGAGCCAGCACGGGGAGCCAGCCTGGGCGCTAGCTCACCGCGGGCAGCCCGGGCCGTGATCCGGCTGGCACGCCGTCCTGGCTGCCGCCCGGGCCCGCCGGTGGCCCCAGCTCATCCGGGCCGGTCTTTCCCCTGGTCAGGTACAGGTACACGGCGGCGGCGAGGAACACCGCGGCGAGCACCCACTGGCCGAACCGCAGCCCGGCCAGGTGCGGCGCGGCGTCGATCCGCAGCGACTCGACGAGATACGCGCCCGCCGCGTACAGCCCGGCGTACACCGCGAAGGCCCGGTCCCCGGTGAGCAGGAACCGCCGCGCGGCGTAGATCACCGCCAGCCCGACCAGCACATCCCAGGCCGACTCGTACAGGAACGCCGGCTGAAAAGTGGCGAAATTCTCATATCCGCGCACCCGGTGCGCCGGGGCGATCTCCACCGCCAGCGGCATCGTCACCGGCCGCCCGTACAAACTCTGGCTGAACCAGTTTCCCCACCGCCCGATGGCCTGGCCAAACGCGAGCGCGGCCGCGGCCGCGCCGGCCACCGGGGCCAGGGCTACCCCGGTCCGGCGGCAGGCCAGCCAGGCCCCGGCCGCGCCGCCGGCGATCGCGCCGGCGATGCCGAGGCCGCCGTCCCAGAGCCGGAAGATCCCGGTCCAGTCCTGGCCGTGGCCGAAGTACTGGGACCAGTCGGTGGCGATCGAGTAGACCCGGGCACCGATCAGCCCGGCCGGCACGGCCAGCGTGGCCACGTCCAGGATCACCCCCGGGCGGCCGCCCGCCCGGCGGTAGCGCCGGCTGGCCACCGCCAGCGCCACCAGGATGCCGGCCAGCACGCACAGCGCGTAGCCGCGCAGCGGCACCGGGCCCAGGTGCCACAGCGCGTGGCCAGGACTCGGAAGAGAGGCCTCCGGCATGACCCAAGACGCTACCCTCCCTGGCGACCCGCAGGAGATCACCGCAGCGGCGCCGCCGTGGGGGCGATGGCCGGGGTCAGGGCGGTATCGCCGCTCAGCCAGGCGTCGGCTGCGGCGGCCGCGGACCGGCCCTCGGCGATGGCCCAGACGATCAGCGACTGGCCGCGGCCCATGTCCCCGGCCACGAACACGCCCGGCACCGACGTGTGATAGTTCGCGTCCCTGGCCACGGTCCCCCGGGCGGTCATCTCCACGCCGAGGTCCGCGAGCAGGCCGGGCTGCTCCGCGCCGGTGAAGCCCATCGCGAGCAGAACAAGATCACAGGGCAGAATCCGTACCGAATTCTCTACGGGCACGAACGTGCCCCCGGACGCTTCCACGTCAGCCAGCCGCAGCCCCCGGACCCGGCCATCGGGGCCGGCCAGGAACTCCTGGGTGGACACGGCGTACACCCGGTCGCCGCCCTCCTCGTGCGCGCTGGACACCCGGTACAGCATCGGGTACGTGGGCCAGGGCTGGCCGGACGGACGGGTGGCCGGCGGCCGGGGCAGGATCTCCAGCTGGGTGACGGACAGCGCGCCCTGCCGCAGCGCGGTGCCCAGGCAGTCCGCGCCGGTGTCGCCGCCGCCGATGATCACCACGTGCCGGCCCGCCGCGGAGATCGCGGGCGGGTTCGGCCCGGTGACCCGCGCCCGTGCCCGCAACCGCCCGGTTGGCCTGCGGCAGGTACTCCATCGCCTGGTGGATGCCGTCAAGATCCGCGCCGGGAACCGGCAGCGCCCGGGGTATGGTGCAGCCTCCGGCAAGGATGATCGCTGAGTATTTATTACGCAGTGCTGCGGCGCTGATGCCGTCCCCCGCGGTGATCCCGCAGCGGAATTCCGTCCCCTCGGCCGCCATCTGGGCCAGCCGCCGGTCCAGGTGCCGCTTCTCCATCTTGAACTCGGGGATCCCGTAGCGGAGCAGGCCGCCCGGCTGGCCGGCCCGCTCGAACACGGTGACCGCGTGCCCGGCCCGGGTCAGCTGCTGGGCGGCGGCCAGCCCGGCCGGGCCGGAGCCGACCACCGCGACCGGCCGGCCCGCGGCCCGGGCGGACGGCGACGGCGGCTGCGCGGTGACCCAGCCCTCGGCCCACGCCCGGTCCACGATCTCCACCTCGACCTGCTTGATCGTGACCGGGTCGGCGCTGATGCCGAGCACGCACGCGGACTCGCACGGCGCCGGGCACAGCCGCCCGGTGAACTCGGGGAAATTGTTGGTCGCGTGCAGCCGCTCGGCCGCCTCCCGCCAGTCCCGGCGCCAGACCAGGTCGTTCCATTCCGGGATCAGGTTGCCCAGCGGGCAGCCCTGGTGGCAGAACGGCACGCCGCAGTCCATGCAGCGGCCCGCCTGCCGTTCGGTGTCGCCGCGGGACTGGCCGAGGTAGACCTCGCGCCAGTCGGTGATCCTGATGTCGACCGGCCGCCGGGCCGGCGTCTGCCGCGGCGTGGTCATGAATCCCTTGGGGTCAGCCATCTGTGCCGTCCTCCGCTATCGCCGGCCGGTCAGCCGCTGGCCGCGGACATGACCGCGGTGTGGACGTCCCGGCCCTCGCGCTCGGCGCGCCGGGCCGCGGTCAGCACCCGCTGGTAGTCCCGCGGCATGACGCGGCGCAGCCGGGTCAGCGCGTGGTCCCAGTCGGCCAGCAGCCGGGCGGCCACCGCCGACCCGGTCTCGGCCTGGTGCGCTTCGATCAGGCCGGCCAGGAACTCCGCGTCGTCGCGGGTGAGCGGCTCCAGGTCGGCCATCTCGGTGCTGACCCGGCCCGGGTCCGGGTCCAGCAGGTAGGCGATGCCGCCGGACATGCCCGCGGCGAAGTTCCGGCCCACCGGGCCGAGCACCACCACCCGGCCGCCGGTCATGTACTCGCAGCCGTGGTCGCCGGTGCCCTCCACGACCGCGGTCGCGCCGGAGTTGCGCACGCAGAACCGCTCGCCGGCCACGCCGCGCAGGAAGATCTCGCCGCTGGTGGCGCCGTAGCCGATCACGTTGCCCGCGATGATCTGGGTCTCCGCGGCGAACGGCGACTCCGGCGGCGGGGCGGCGATGATCCGCCCGCCGGACAGGCCCTTGCCCAGGTAGTCGTTCGCGTCGCCGGTCAGCCGCAGGGTCACCCCGCGGG
Organism: uncultured Actinomycetes bacterium; assembly: GCA_963770375.1. GTDB lineage: Bacteria > Actinomycetota > Actinomycetes > Streptosporangiales > Streptosporangiaceae > DASVBE01. The sequence continues at coordinate 74,361 of CAVYPM010000017.1, forward strand.
GCAGGAACGCGCCGAACGACTGGCCCGCCGAGCCGCGGAACGACACGTCGATCGTGTTGTCCGGCAGCCCGCGGCCGCCCCAGCGGCGGGTCACCGCGTGGCCGAGCATGGTGCCGACGGTCCGGTTGACGTTGCGCACCGGCAGCTCGAGTCTGACCGGGGAACCGTCCGCCAGCGCGCCCTCGGCCAGCTCGATCAGCGTGTTGTCGAGGGCCTCGGCCAGCCCGTGGTCCTGCCGGGTGGTACGGCGCCGGGCCGCGCCCTCGGGGAGGGCCGGGACGGCGAGCAGCGGCGACAGGTCGAGCCCGGCCGCCTTCCAGTGATCGCGCGCCGCGGCCGTGTCCAGCAGCTCGGCGTGCCCGACCGCGTCGGCCAGCGTGCGGAAGCCCAGCTGGGCCAGGTAGCCGCGGACCTGCTCGGCCAGGAACTCGAAGAAGTTCACCACGAACTCGGGCTTGCCGGAGAACCGGGCGCGCAGCTCGGGGTTCTGCGTGGCCACCCCGACCGGGCAGGTGTCCAGGTGGCACACCCGCATCATCACGCACCCGGCCACCACCAGCGGTGCGGTGGCGAAGCCGAACTCCTCCGCGCCGAGCAGCGCCGCGATGATCACGTCCCGGCCGGTCTTCAGCTGGCCGTCGGTCTGCACCACGATGCGGTCCCGCAGGCCGCTGCGCAGCAGGGTCTGCTGGGTCTCGGCCAAGCCGAGCTCCCAGGGCGCGCCCGCGTGCTTGATGCTGGTCAGCGGGGCGGCGCCGGTGCCGCCGTCGTGACCGGAGATCAGCACCACGTCGGCGTGCGCCTTGGCCACCCCGGCCGCGACCGTGCCCACGCCGACCTCGGCGACGAGCTTGACGTGCACCCGGGCCAGGGGGTTGGCGTTCTTCAGGTCGTGGATCAGCTGGGCCAGGTCCTCGATCGAGTAGATGTCGTGGTGCGGCGGCGGGGAGATCAGGCCGACGCCGGGGGTGGAGTGCCGGGTCTGGGCAATCCACGGGTAGACCTTGTGGCCCGGCAGCTGACCGCCCTCGCCGGGCTTGGCCCCCTGGGCCATCTTGATCTGCAGGTCGTCGGCGTTGACCAGGTACTCGCTGGTGACGCCGAAGCGCCCGCTGGCGACCTGCTTGATCGCGGACCGCCGCAGGTCGCCGTTGGCGTCGGGGACGAAGCGGTCGGCGTCCTCGCCGCCCTCGCCGGTGTTCGACTTGCCGCCGAGGCGGTTCATCGCGATCGCCAGCGTCTGGTGGGCCTCGGCGGAGATCGAGCCGTAGGACATCGCGCCGGTGCAGAACCGGCGGACGATGGACTCGGCCGGCTCGACCTCCTCCAGCGGGATCGGCGCGCGGGCGGTGTGGCCCAGGCCGGTCCCGGCGTCGTCGTCGACGCCGCGGATGCGCAGCAGGCCGCGGAGCGTCATCAGCCGGGCCGACTGGCGGTCCACCAGGTCGGTGTACTCGGCGAACACCTCCCGGCGGCCGGTCCTGGTGGCGTGCTGCAGCTTGAACACCGCCTCCGGGCTGAACAGGTGCGGCTCGCCCTCCCGGCGCCACTGGTAGCTGCCGCCGGTCTCCAGCCGCCGGTGCGCCGGGCGGGCGCCGCGCGGCGGGAACGCCCGGGCGTGGCGCGCCGCGGCCTCGGCGGCCAGCACCTCGAAGCCGACCCCGCCCAGCCGGGACGGGGTGCCCGTGAAGCACTCGCCGACGACCTCCGGCCCCAGGCCGATGGCCTCGAAGATCTGCGCGCCGGTGTAGGAGGCCACCGTGGAGACCCCCATCTTGGACATGATCTTCAGCAGGCCCTTGCCCAGCGCTTTGATCACGTTGGCCTCGGCCTTGCGGACCGTGACCTGGCCGAGCACGCCGCGCCGGGCCAGGTCGGCCGCGGAGGCCAGGGCCAGGTACGGGCACACCGCGGCGGCGCCGTAGCCGGTCAGCAGCGCGATGTGGTGGCACTCGCGGGCGTCGCCGCTCTCCACGATCAGGCCGGTGCGGGCCCGGGTCTTGTCCCTGATCAGGTGATGGTGCACGGCGCCGGTCAGCAGCAGCGACGGGATCGGCGCCAGGTCAGGGCGGCCGCCCGCGCCCCCGGCGCCCTCCGCACCGCCCTGGCCGTGGTCCGCCGCGCCGTCCTGGCCGCGGTCTGACAGCACGATGATCCGCGCGCCGCGCGCGATGGCCGCGGACACGTCGGTGCAGATCTGGGCCAGCCGGGCGCGCAGCCCCGCGCCCCCGCCGGCCGGGTCGTACCGGCCGTCGGCCACGTAGCTGGCCAGGCCCGGCAGGTCGCCGTCGTCGTTGATGTGGATGATCTTGGCGAGGTCGCTCTCGCTGATCACCGGGTACGGCAGCACGACCTGACGGCACGACGCCGGCCCCGGCTCGAACAGGTTGTGCTCAGGACCCACCGTCGTGGCCAGGGACGTGACCAGCTCCTCCCGGATCGCGTCCAGCGGCGGGTTGGTCACCTGCGCGAACAGCTGGGTGAAGTAGTCGAACACCAGCCGCGGCCGGCCGCTCAGCACGGCCAGCGGGGTGTCGTCGCCCATCGACCCGACCGGCTCGGCCCCGGACCCGGCCATCGGGCCGATGATCATCCGCAGCTCTTCCTCGGTGTAGCCGAACAGCTGCTGGGCGGTGGTCAGCGCACCGTGCCCGGCCGGCTCGCGGCGCCGGTCCGGCAGGTCGTCCAGGTGGATCAGGCCGGCGTGCAGCCAGTCCCCGTACGGGTGCTCGGCCGCCAGCGCGGCCTTGACCTCCTCGTCCTCCACGATCCGGCCGGACGCGGTGTCGGCCAGGAAGATCCGCCCGGGCTGCAGCCGGCCCTTGCGGATCACCGTGGCCGGGTCGAGGTCGAGCACGCCCACCTCGCTGGCCAGCACGACCAGGCCGTCGCTGGTGATCCAGTACCGTCCCGGGCGCAGCCCGTTGCGGTCCAGCACCGCGCCGACCAGCGTGCCGTCGGTGACCGCGATCAGCGCCGGGCCGTCCCACGGCTCCATCAGCGAGGCGTGGAACCGGTAGAACGCCCGCCGCGCCGGGTCCATCTCCTCGTGGTTCTCCCACGGCTCGGGGATCATCATCAGCAGCGCGTGCGGCAGCGGCCGGCCGCCCATCTGCAGCAGTTCCAGGCAGGAGTCGAAGCTGGCCGAGTCGCTGACCGTGTCGTCGAGCACCGGCAGCAGCCGCTCCAGGCCGCGCCCGTTCGCGTCCGGCCTGATCAGGCTGGTGGCGAGCATGGCCTCGCGGGCCCGCATCCAGTTGCGGTTGCCCCGGACGGTGTTGATCTCGCCGTTGTGCGCGACGTACCGGTACGGGTGGGCCAGCGGCCAGGACGGCAGCGTGTTGGTGGAGAACCGGGAGTGCACCAGGGCCAGCGCGGTGCGCAGCCGGGGGTCGGCCAGGTCCGGGAAGAACCGCTCCAGCTGGGGCGGGGTCAGCATTCCCTTGTACACGATCGTGGCCGAGGACAGGCTGACGAAGTAGGCGCCGGCTTCCCGCTCGGCCAGCTTGCGCAGGCAGAACGCGCGCCGGTCGAGGTCGGTGGGGCCGCTGCCGGCCAGCCCGGCCGGCCCCGCCGCCGCCGTCCTCCCCCGGCACGGAGTCGCCAGGCACGGGGGCCGCGGCGACGAAGAGCTGCTCCAGGTACGGCAGCACGGCGCGGGCGCCTTCCCCGCACGACGCCGGGTCGTGCGGCACGGCCCGCCAGCCGAGCACGGTCAGGTGCTCGGCCGCGGCGATCCGCTCGACCTCGGCTTTGGCCCGGTCCCTGGCCGCGGGGTCGCCGTCGGTTCGGCCGGGCAGGAACACGAGGCCGGCCGCGTACTGGCCGGCCGGGGGCAGCGGAAAGGGGCATTCCGCGCGGAAGAACTCATCGGGCAGCTGGGTGAGGATGCCGGCCCCGTCGCCCGTGTCCGGGTCGCTGCCCTTGGCCCCGCGGTGCTCCAGGTTCCGCAGCACGGTGAGGGCCTTGCCCACGATGTCGTGCCCGGCCCGGCCTGACAGGTCGGCGACGAAGCCGACGCCGCACGCGTCGTGTTCGAAGCTGGGGTCGTACAGCCCCTCGGTCAACGAGGTTCCAGCAGGCGCCATGCAAACTCCTGTCGTCCGTTCCCATTGCCCGTAGGCCCTAGGCCGGGACGACATTGGCCCTGCCGATCGCGGTGCAAAATCACCGCCGATCAATCGCTTTACGAGAGTACCCAGAAATACCTAGGGATAGAACAGTCCAGCTGACTACCCTCGGTCACCACGGAGGGCCGGATGCGACCCGGCGGTCACCAGATCGGCGACCGCGGACCGCGGGTCCCGGCCGGTCACCAGGCTCTCCCCGACCAGCACGGCGTCGGCCCCGGCCGCCGCGTAGGCCAGCAGGTCGTGCGGGCCGCGCACGCCGGACTCGGCGATCTTGACGACGCCCTCGGGGATCCGCGGGGCCAGGCGGCCGAACACGGTCCTGTCCACCTCGAGCGTGGTCAGGTCGCGGGCGTTGACCCCGATGACCCGGGCCCCGGCGTCGACGGCCCGCTCGAGCTCCTCCTCGTCGTGCACCTCGACCAGCGGCACCAGGCCGATCGACACGGCCCGCTCGACCAGCGACACCAGCGCGTTCTGCTCCAGCGCGGCCACGATCAGCAGGACCATGTCGGCGCCGTGCGCCCGGGTCTCCCACAGCTGGTAGGAGCTCACGATGAAGTCCTTGCGCAGCACGGCCACGCTGACCGCGTCCCGGACCGCGTCCAGGTCGGCCAGGCTGCCGCCGAACCGGCGCTGCTCGGTGAGCACGCTGATCACCCGGGCGCCGCCGGCCTGGTAGTCGGACGCCAGCCCGGCCGGGTCGGCGATGGCCGCCAGCGCGCCCTTGGACGGGCTGGACCGCTTGACTTCGGCGATAACCGCAACGTCATCGCCGCGCAGCGCGGCCACCACATCGAGGGCCGGGGGCACCCTTCGGGTGCGTTCCTTCAGCTGATCCAGCGGCACGGCCTGCTGCCGGGCTTCCAGGTCAGCGCGGACTCCATCGAGGATCTCGTCAAGCACGCTCACGCGTCTGCTGCCCCCTCGGGTGGGATCCCTGACTCAGCCGATCGTACCGACGGCCCGTCAGCGCCCCCGTCAGCACCCCTGCCGGGCTGACCTGGGACCCATGATCACACGGGCCGGACGGCCCGCTCCCCGGACCGGGTCTCAGGTGCTCGCCGAGTCGGCCAGCTCGGATTCCCCGAAGCCCTGGTCTCGCCCGGCGGCCCCGCCGAAGGCTCTGGCCACCGACGGCGCGAGCAGCACGCCGAGCGTGACGATGGCCAGCAGAGTGCCGCCCAGATAGCGCGAGGTGGCGAACCGGTACAGCCCGAAGATCAGGTAGATGCTCTCCAGCCCGATCGCGGTCAGCCAGGCCGTGTGGGTGCCGGTCCGCACCAGCAGGACCAGCCCCACCAGGACCGCCACCAGGCTCAGCGTGATGATGATCGAGGGCAGGTGCCGGCGGCTGTAGAGCAGCCCGACCGCGGCCGAGCACACGGTCTGCGCCGTCATGAACCTGGTCGCCAGCCCGACCAGCGGATTCCCCGCCCCGCTCGTGGCCAGCCCCGTTCTGGCCAGTCCCGGGTTGGCCCGAGGGGTACTGGCCCGTGCCGTGCTGGCCCGTGCTGTGCTGGCCCGTGCTGTGCTGGCCCGTGCCGGCACCGGCTCCGTCGGCGCGCTGCGCGCCCGGCGGCCGGTCAGCCGCTCAGCTAGGCCCACCGCAGTCCCCTTTCCTCTGCCGGTCCCGGTCTAGCCCGCCCGTCTGGCTCTCTCGTCCTTGCCTTCCCTGCAGTATTCCCGCTAGCAGTATTCCCGCTGGATGGCGACCCGACTCCCCGGATCGCACGTCTCCCTACTATCCCTACTTGCTCTCTGCTATTACTGCTCCCCCGTGCTCGCATACCTGTACAACGGCCCACCGGCCGGTTCCGCTCACGCCTCTGGGTCGCTGGTGGGATCCTCGCCGCGGCTGAGTGACTCCCAGATGACCGCCGAACTGGAAGCCGAACTGGAACTGGCCGGCACGGGACTGGCCAGCACGGGGCTCTCCGGCCGGCGGGCCGGGGCGGCCGCTCGTACCGGCTGGACATGACCGGCCAGGGCCCTGACCGCCAGATCGTCAGCAGACCCGCCGCCACCAGCAGCGCCGCGCCGGCGACCGCCAGGCCGCGCCAGGCTGTGCCGGTCATGACCACGCTGGCCAGGAAGCCGGAGATCGGCGCGGTCCCGCCGGTGCCGCCGGAACCGCCCGCGGTGACCGAGCCGGCGCCGGTGCCGGACCCGGCCAGCCCGTTGAGCCCCGCGCTGCTGGCCGCGGCCCGGATCGCCGCCGCGCCGGAGATGGGCCACAGCACAGACGCCGCCGCGCCCGCGCCGAACAGCATGAGCAGCCCCCCGGCCAGCCGCCGCGCCAGGCCGCGGGTGGCGATCACCGCGGCCAGGGTGGCCAGCCCGGCGATGGCCAGCGCGCTGGCGGCGGGGACGAGATCCTGCCCGGTCACGGTCACGTTGCTGCCGGGCAGCGGCCGCGGCGCCGACGTGTGCACGTGCGCCCAGCCCTGGCGCACGCCGAGGAACACCAGGCCGGCCCCGGCCGCGCCGAGCAGCAGCACCAGCCCGTACTCCCAGCGCGGCGAAAGCCGCCGCCCCGCGCTGGGCGTCCCGCTGCTCATCCGATGCCTCCTCGGCCGGTGCCTGCCAGTAACCGTATCCCCGCTCAGCCCAGGACCCCGCCGCCTGGCCCTGAAGCTGATCGAAGTGCCGTTGCACGGGATCTATCCAGTGCAACGGCACTTCGATCGGGTAATGGCGGCGGAATGGCCGAAACGGTGAGGCTGGTGGGGAACCGGGTGGTAGTGGGGCTGGTGGGCTGAGGGTGCGTACGGCTGAGGATGCTCCCAGTACGGACGGAAAAGCAGTGGCTTACCATCGCCGGATGACCTATGCCCGGGATGAGCGCGCCGCGCTGTGCAGTCTGCTGGACGACCTGGGCCCGGCCGCGCCGACCTTGTGCGAGGGCTGGTCCACCCGCGACCTGGCCGCCCACCTGGTGATCAGGGAGCACCGGCCGGACGCCGGGGGCGGCCTGGCCGGCCGCGGCCCGCTGGCCGGCTACACCCGGCGGGTGCAGGGCAAGCAAGCGCAGCGGACGCCGTTCCCGCGGCTGGTGGAGATCCTGCGGCAGGGGCCGCCGCGGTTGTCGCTCTTCGGGCTGCCCGGCGCCGACGAACTGGTCAACACCGTTGAGTTCTTCGTGCACCACGAGGACGTGCGGCGGGCGCAGCCGGACTGGCAGCCGCGCGCGCTGGACCCCGGCCTGGCCGACGATTTGTGGCGGCGGCTGCGGTCGGCCCGGTTCTTCCTGCGCAAGGTCCCGGTCGGGCTCGAGTTCGCCCGCGAGGACGCCCCGGCGCCGTCCGGCGGCCAGGCCAGCTCCGGCCACGTGCGGCTCACCGCGAAGGCGCGCACGCCCGCCGTGACGGTGATCGGGCCGCCCGCCGAGCTGACCATGTGGGCCATGGGCCGGACCTCCGCGGCGCAGGTCCGGTTCGACGGCAGCCCGGCCGCGGTGCAGGCCCTGGTCAGCCCCGCCTGGCGCGGCCGCCGCTCCCCGAATTAGCCCCGGGCACATCACCGGGCTCAGCCTTACCACCCCTTTGCGCCGGGCCGGCCAGCGGCCCCCGCATGGGCTTAATTGGAACGGCTTCTGTAACAGCGCGATAACGGGGTAGGATTGCGCTGTGATAGCGTAAATCTGCGATCAGACGGATTTAAAATCTGACAAACCCGTGAAATTCCGGATTACATTTACGCGGGTAACAGGGAAAATTGCCGAAAATTAGGCTCTTCTACCGTTACCGTTCATCTCCGATCCAGCCATCGTCCAGGTGTCGAGACACGGGTGATTCATGTCACACCGCGACGATGCTCCCGTCCTGACCCAAGTGGTTTTCGCAGGTCGGAGGGGAAAGTGCGGAGTAAGAAGACACTCGCGGCTTTCGCCGTGGCTGTGACGAGCGTGGCGCTGGCCGCCGGCTGTAGCAGCGGCGGCGGCAGCAGCAGCTCGAGCAGCAGCAGCAGCGGAGGCACGGATGCCTCCACGGCCACCTCGCTGGCCGCGTTCGGAGGCATGAACGCTCTGGTTAAGGCGGCCAAGGCGGAGGGTGAGCTGAACGTCATCACCCTTCCGGCCAACTGGGCCAACTACGGCAACATCATGAAGGACTTCACGGCCAAGTACGGGATCAAGATCAACGACGCGAATCCCGACGGCTCCAGCCAGGATGAGATCAACGCGATGGAGCAGCTCAAGGGCCAGTCCCGGGCTCCTGACGTGCTCGACATGGGCACCGCGTTCGCGATCCAGGCGGACCAGAAGGGCCTGCTCGCCCCGTACAAGGTGGCGACCTGGGGCAACATCCCGGCCGACTCCAAGGCCTCAGACGCCACCTGGTACGACGACTACGGCGGCTTCGTGGCCATCGGCTACAACCCGGCCAAGGTGAAGGTCGCGCCGACGTCGTTCAAGGACCTGCTGAACCCGGTGTACAAGAAGCAGGTCGCGATCAACGGCAACCCGACCCAGGCCAGCGCCGCGTTCTCCGCGGTGTACGCCGCCGCGCTCGCCAACGGCGGCTCGCTGGACAACATCCAGCCCGGCATTGACTACTTCAAGAAGCTCAACCAGGTCGGCAACTTCGTCCCGGTCACGGCCGGCCCGACCACGGTGGAGAGCAACCAGACCCCGATCGTGATCTGGTGGGACTACCTGCTCGCCTCCGAGATCGGCTCCTCGGTCAAGGGCTTCAAGATCGTCATCCCGTCGGACGGCCACTACGCGGCCTACTACGACCAGGCGATCAACAAGGACGCCCCGCACCCGGCGGCCGCCCGGCTGTGGGAGGAGTACCTGTACTCCGCCACCGGCCAGAACCTGTGGCTGGCGGGCAAGGCCCGGCCGATCGAGCTGCCCACGCTGATCAAGGACGGCACCGTGAACGCGGCGGACAACGCGGCCCTGCCGCCGGCTCCGTCCGGCACGGTCAGCTTCCCGTCGCAGACCCAGCAGGACGCGGCGGAGAAGGTGGTCGCGCAGCAGTGGTCGAGCGTCACCGGCTAGCTGGATGACCGCTGACACAGCGCCCGCCGTGGCCCCGGGACCGGCAGCCGCCGGCCCGGGGCCCGGCCCGGCCGGTCCCGGCACTCGATCCTGCGGTCCGCCCGCGACTGGGCCGGGCTGCTCCCGTTTGGCGTCTACGTCGGGCTCGGCCTGATCCTGCCGACGATCGCGATCATCATCGGCGCGTTCCAGACCGACGACGGCGCCTGGACCCTCAGCAACATCAACATCGCCCTGCACGGCGTGTACCTGCACGGCCTCGAGGTCAGCCTCGAGCTGTCGGTGATCACCGCGATCATCCCCGGCATCATCGGGTTCCTGATCGCGTACGCGATCTTCACCGCGCGGCGCGGCTCGGTGCTGCGCCGGGTGACGATCACCGCCTCCGGCACGTTCGCCAACTTCGGCGGCGTCCCGCTGGCGTTCCTGTTCATCGCCACCCTGGGCACCACCGGGATAGCCACCGGCTGGCTGTCGGCCATCGGGCTGAACCCGTACGATCACGGGTTCAACCTGTACACGTTCAGCGGCGTGGCGCTGGTCTACATGTACTTCCAGATCCCGCTCATGGTTCTGGTCATCCTGCCGTCGCTGGAGGGCCTGCGGCCGGCCTGGCGGGAGGCCACCTCGAACCTGGGCGCCTCCTCGTGGCAGTACTGGCGGTACGTGGGCGGCCCGGTGCTGATGCCCGCGTTCCTGGGCTGCGTGCTGCTGCTGTTCGGCAGCGCGCTGTCCGCCTACGCCACCGCCCAGGCGCTGACCAGCGGCAGCATCCCGCTGACGTCGATCCAGATCGGCACGTTCCTGAACGGCAACGTGCTGGCCGGGCAGACCAACGTGGGTAAGGCCCTGGCCCTGGTCATGGTGCTGATCATTGCGATCGCGATGTCGCTGTACGCGCTCGCGCAGCGAAGGGCGGCGAAATGGCTGCAGTAGTCGGACAGCAGCTCGCCGGCGAGCTGGCCCCGGTCCCGCCCCGGGTGCGGACCGGCGCCGTACGCAGGTTCCCGTACTGGCGCTGGATCATCCTGGTCCTCGCCGGGCTCTACTTCGCGCTGCCGCTGTACGCCGGCTTCCGGTTCGCCGGCATCTCCTCGTTCCCGTCGGTGGCCAGCCAGGAAGGTTTCAGCGCAGCGTTCACGCTGTCGCTGCGGCTGGCGGCGATCACCACCGTGCTGACCCTGGTGCTGATGGTGCCGACCGTCATCTGGGTGCACCTGCGGCTGCCGAAGGTGCGCCGCATCATGGAGACGATCACGATCCTGCCGATCGTCATCCCGCCGGTGGTGCTGATCCTGGGCGTGCTGGAGGTGTCGCCGGCCCAGCTGAAGGCGTCGGCGAACCTGCTCGCCCTGCTGTACGTGGTCCTCGCCATGCCGTTCGCCTACCGGGCGCTGGACGCCGGGCTGCGGGCGCTGGACCTGAAGACCCTGGTCGAGGCCTCGAACTCACTCGGCGGCGGGATGGGGACCACGCTGTGGCGGATCATCCTGCCGAACCTGCGCACCGCGCTGCTGTCGGCCACCGTGCTGACCGTGGCGCTGGTGCTCGGTGAGTTCACGATGGCCAGCCTGGACCAGTACCAGACGTTCCCGGTCTGGATCGTGGCCTTCGACCAGACCAGCGGGCCGATCTCGGTCGCCGCCTCGCTGGCCGCCCTCATCGTGACCTGGATCGTGCTGATGCTGATCTCGACGATCGGCGGCCGCGGCCGCGGCCGCGGCGGCCGGGGCGCCGGCGCCACCCTCTTCTCTGTCGCCCGGCGTGAGCCACCTGGAGGATCCTGATGACGACCAACGCTGACGCTGGCGCCGCCGCGGCCACCACGGCCGCGGCTCCCGCCGCCGCTCCGGCGGTCGCCGCGGCGCGGCGGCGCGCCGGTCAGCCTGACCAGCCTGAACCGGCACTTCGGCGCGGTCCGGGCGCTGGACGGGCTGACCGTGGACGTGGCGCCCGGTGAGCTGGTCGCCCTGCTCGGCCCGTCCGGCTGCGGCAAGACCACCGCGCTGCGGATCCTGGCCGGCTTCGAGACCGCCGACTCCGGCACGGTCACCGTGGACGGCAAGGAGATCTCGCATGTCCCGGCGAGCCGCCGGGACATGGGCATGGTGTTCCAGAGCTACAGCCTGTTCCCCAACATGTCCGCGCTGGACAACGTGGGCTTCGGGCTGCGGCTGCGGAAGAAGTCCGGCGCCGAGCGCAAGCGCCGGGCCGGCGAGCTGCTGGACATGGTCGGGCTGGCCACGCAGGCCGGCCAGTACCCGCACCAGCTGTCCGGCGGGCAGCAGCAGCGGGTCGCGCTGGCCCGCGCGCTGGCCATCGAGCCGCGGGTGCTGCTGCTGGACGAGCCGCTGTCCGCGCTGGACGCCAAGGTCCGGCTGCAGCTGCGGGAGCAGATCCGGGCGCTGCAGCAGCGGCTGGGCACCACTACCCTGTTCGTCACGCACGACCAGGAAGAGGCGCTGTCCATGTCCGACCGAGTGGGTGTGATGAAGGACGGCAAGCTGGAGCAGATCGCCACGCCCAGCGAGCTGTACTCCGAGCCGGCCACCGCGTTCGTGGCCGAGTTCGTCGGCACGATGAACCGGATCCCCGGCCGCCTGGACGGCACCGGCGACCAGGTCAGCGCGGTCGGCCAGACCGTGCCGGTGATCGGCGGCGCGGCCGACGCGCTGGCCGGCGACGTGGACGTGCTGGTCCGGCCGGAGGGCCTGGACATCGCGGCCGGGCCGAACGGCAACGGCATCGTCGCGGACCGCACGTTCCTCGGCTCCACCACGCGGATCAGCGTGCTGCTCGACGGCGACCACATGGTCAAGGTCGACCAGCCGAGCACGGTCGCCGCGGGCCTGCCGCCGGGCACGTCGGTGCAGATCAGCCTGCCCGGCACCGCCGTCCTCGTGTCGGAGCGCCGGTAAACGCGGGCACCGGGCCCGGCGCCGCCCCGGGCGGCGCCGGCCGGACCCCGTGCCGGCAGATCCCGCCCTGACCACCGCCCGCCAGCGCCTGGTGCCCGGCGAGCCCGGCGACGGCGGCTACCGCGGGCTGGTCCCCGCCGACGGCGAACCGCACCTGGTCCAGGACGAGCTGGGCAGCTTCCGGCTGCGGCCGGGCTGGCCGAAGGCGGCCACGCCGCTGCTGGTCATCGCCCAGCTGTCGGACACGCACATCATGGACCACCAGTCCCCGGGCCGGGTCGAGCTGCTCGACCGGTTCGCCGACCCGGACTCGCCGCTGCGCGACGAGGTCGGCATCATCGGCACCTACCGGGCCCAGGAGCTGTTCACGTTCCAGGTGGCCGAGGCGATGATCCGCGCGGTGCGCGGGCTGGCCGCCGGGCCGGTGTCCGGCGCGCCGCTGGCGTTCACCGTGGTGACCGGCGACGCGACCGACAACTGCCAGCTCAACGAGCTGCGCTCGTACATCGCGCTGCTGGACGGCCAGGACGTGGTGCCGGATTCCGGGGACCCGGCCCGGTACGAGGGCGTGGCCGGGCCCGAGGTCGAGGACGACCGGTACTGGCACCCGGACGGCGGCGGCGACATCCCGACCCGGACCTACGGGTTCCCGTCCGTGCCCGGCGTGCTGGACGCGCTCCGGCGCCCGTTCCGCAGCGCGGGCCTGGGCATGCCGTGGTACACGGTGCACGGCAACCACGACAACATGCTGCAGGGCACGGTCCGGCCGGAGAAGTGGATGGCTGACTTCCTGGCCGGCGGGGTCAAGTACGTCACCCCGCCGCCCGGCCTGGACAGCGCGGACACCGTCCGGCGGTTCGACGCGGCGGACCCCACCGCCCTGGCCGAGCTGGCGGGCAGCACCGAGCTGGCGGTCACCCCGGACCCCGGCCGCGCCCCGGTGACCAGGTCCGGTCACGTCCGCGAGCACTTCCGCAGCCCGGGCCAGCCGGCCGGGCACGGCTACACCCAGCGCAACGCCGACGAGGGCACCGCCTACTACGCGTTCGACCACGGCCCGGTGCGCTGCATCAGCCTGGACACGGTCAACCCGCACGGCGGCTGGCAGGGCTCGCTGGACGCCACCCAGCTGGGCTGGCTGGAGGGTGAGCTGACGGCCTGCGCGGACCGCCCGGTGGTGCTGTTCAGCCACCACCCGCTGGAAACCATGGTCAACGGCACCCGGCCGCCCGGCGCGGACCGGCGCATCCTGGCCGATGAGCTGCGCGACGTGCTGCTCGGCCACCCGTGCGTGGTCGCCTGGGTGAACGGGCACACGCACACGCACAAGATCACCGCGATCCGCGCGGACGGCGCCCCCGGCGGCTTCTGGCAGATCACGACCGCGTCGCACATCGACTGGCCGCAGCAGTCGCGGGTGATCGAGCTGCTGGCCACCGACGGCGGCCTGGCGATCTGCTGCACGGTGCTGGACACGGCGGCTCCGGCCGCGTACGCCGGCCGCGGCGGCCCCGCCGATCTCGCCGCCCTGGCGCGGGAACTCGCCGCGAACGACTGGCAGGTAAGAAGAGAGATTACGGATCGCGGGGGCGCGGGGGCCGGCACCCCGGCCGACCGCAACGCGGTGCTGCTCGTGGAGTGGCCGCGGCGGCCGGCCGCCGGCGAACTCAGGCCGAATCCGCCCGGAGTCGGCTTAAGTGCACCTAGGTGCACTTCAAGCCGACGTGAGGCCAGCCAGGTCGCGGCCCGCTGGCGATCAGGGGGCGATCACCGCGGCCAGCGGGTAGGTGCCCACGTGGATCCGGCGCAGGGCCCGGCCAGTGACCAGGCTGACCGGCCGGACCTGGCCCGAGTAGGTGTCCAGCACCAGCGCCCGCGGGCTGTGCGGGCTGACCGCCACGGTCAGCGGGTAGCCGTACAGGCCCACGCCGATGGACCGCCCGGGCCGGCCGGTCGCGGTGCTGACGGGCGTCAGCGTGCCGGAGATAGTGTTCACCGCCAGCACGGTCCGGCCGCCGGGTGCGAGTACCGCGGCGGCCGGCGAGTAGCCGACCGGGATCGGCGTGCCCGGGGTGCCGGTGGCCAGGCGGATCGGGGTGAGCACGTCGGTGTCGCCGTCGGCCACGTAACCCGTGCGGCCGTCGGGCGTGATGGCGATCGAGCTGGGCGCCTGCCCGGCCGGGATCGGGCGTCCCGCGGTGTTCGTGCTGGTGCTGACCGGGGTGACCGTATTGGAGCCGAAGTTGACCACGTACGCGGTCCGCCCGCCGGGGGCCATGGTGATCGCCACCGGGTAGCTGCCGGTCCTGACCGGCGGGCCGGCCCGGTTCGTGCCCACGGTGATCGGGGTGACCGTGCCGGCCAGCCAGGACACCGCGTACACGGTGCGGCCGTCCGGGGTGACGGCCAGCGCCAGCGGGTAGCCGCGGACCCTGACCGGCGGGCCGGCCCGGCCGGTGGCCAGAGTGATCGGGGTGACCGTGCCGGAGGCGGCATTGGCCACGTAGGCGGTGCGGCCGTCGGGAGTGATCACGATGGCCCGCGGGCTGGACCCGACCCGGATCGGCCGGCCGGCCCGGCGGGTGCCGGTGCTGATCGGCGTGACCGTGCCGGAGCCGCGGTTGACCACGTACGCGGTCCGCCCGTCAGGAGTAAGGGCGATGGCCTCCGGGTCCTGGCCGACCGGGATCGGCCGGCCCTTGCGCAGCGTGGTCAGGTCGACCGGGGTGACCGTGCCCGAGCCGGAGTTCGCGACGAACGCGGTCGGGTGGCGCGGCGGCCCGGCGGCCCGCGACGGCGGCGGGCTGGGTCCGGACGGCGGGTGGGCCCCCGCTGCCGTAATGGATGATGCCGGACGACGTGGGGAGGAAGCCGCCGGTGCGGCGGGGGCCGGCGAGACGGCCCCCACGGCGGCGGGGTTCGCGGTGAACACGTCGTTGACCGGCGGGGCGTAGCGGTCGTTGGCGGTCAGCGTGGGCAGCCCGAGGGCGGCCTCGATCGTGCGCAGCAGGCTGTAGTGGGTGTAGCGGACCGGGGAGACGTAGCCCTGGCGGACGCCGCGGGAGCCGAGCACGAGCGTGGCCACCCGCTGGGCCGGGTGCTCGTGGTCGAAGTTGTCCTCGTCGAAGGTGACGATGGCCAGCGACCGCTGGGTCCGCCAGGCCGGCGACCGCATGATCGCGCCCAGCTGCTGGCGGAGGAAGTCGTCGCCGGCCCGGATCCCGCAGCCCTCCATGTCGGCACAGTCGTCCGGACCGATCCAGGCCAGGTTCGGGGTGGTGGCCGGGCTCCGCAGGTCACCGGGCAGGGCGGCGAGCGGCGGCAGGTGCGCGGCGCAGTAGGCGGGCCGGTCCCTGATGCTGGCGAAATACAGGAACGGCAGATCGTCGTTCCAGTAGTTGCGGTGCACGGTGTCGTCGCACGGCCCGCTGGCGCTCTGGTAGTAGCCCTTCCAGGTCTTGCCCGCGGCGCTGACCAGGCCGGGCAGGTTCCGGGCCCGGATCGTGTACCGCGGGTTGATCTCCAGCGGGTTGGTCAGCGGGATCCCGAACGTGCTCCCGCCGGCGAGGGCCAGGTAGTTGCCGTCGCTGGGGTGCTCCTCGGCGTAGAACTGGCTCAGCAGGCTGCCCTGGCGGATCAGGCTGTTCAGGTACGGCGCCTGCGCGGTGTTGCCGACGATGTCCCGGTAGTCCTGGTTCTCGAAGTAGAACAGGAACACGTGGTCGTAGCCGGGCACCCGGGCGGGGGGCGGGGCCAGCGCGGGTGGCCGGGCGGCCGGGAACGACACCGAGAACCCGATGCCGTCGGCGACCGCGCGGTCGTACCCGGTCAGCGGCGAGTTGTACCCGTCCCAGTTGGTCCGGGTGGTGGCCAGCCGGAGCGTGAGGACGGCGGACACGGTGCCGGCCGGCAGCCGGCCGCTGGCCTGGCGCCGGGCGAAGAGCGGGTGCCGCTCCGAGCCTGCGTGGCCCACTGGGCCCAGCGCTGCCGAGCCGAGAACGGTTCCGCGGGCTGACCGGAACACCACCCGCAGCCGGGCGCTGCTGGTTCCGGTGCCGCCGAGCCGGGCCGCCAGGCGGAACCTGGCTCCCGCTGGGCTGGGCCGTCCTGTCGCGGTGTGCACCGGGACCCGCTGGGCCAGCACCGCGGTGCCGCCCGCTCCCCCGGCGAACAGCTTCCCTGACCCGCCCCCCGCGCGTCGCCCTGGGAAGCCCCTGGTCCCGTACCGGACCACGGTCGGCAGGCCACGTTCGATCTGCCAGCCGGGGATCGTGACCGCGTCCCAGCCCTGCGCGGATGCGTCACCGGTCTCCGCGCCGCCGTTGGCCACCAGGCTGGTCCCGGGCCGGACGGTCGCGGCCGGGCGCGCGGCCGCGGCCGGGGCCGCGGTCACCGCAGCCGGCCCGGTCACGGCGAGGGCCGCCATCGTGATCCCGGTGGCCAGCCCCAGGCGAGCGAAGGGCCGCGGCCAAAAGGCGGCCTGGCGCGAGCCGGCTAGCACAGCATTCCGCCCATAGCGCCCGCCCTTGCAGTCACCTGTCTGACGATTCAGTCAGAACATGGCACAACCGGGTCACACCTGTCCATCGCGTACCAGGCCGACGGGCATCGGCCCGGTGAACTTATCCGGGCCCGGCCTAACCCGGCGGGCGGAGGATCGGGAGGAGACCGGCGATCGAGTCGAGGATGACCGGGGCGCCGGCCGCTTCGAGCTCGGCGCGGGAGGCCGAGCCGGTGAGGACGCCGGCCACCAGGCCGGCCCCGGCCCGCAGGCCGGACTCGACGTCGCTGGCGGTGTCGCCGGCCACCACAAGCTCGCGGACCGCGCCGCCGCCGAGGCGCAGCAGGGCGGTCAGCGGGAGGTCCGGCCAGGGCCGGCCGCGGCCGGCCTCGGCCGGGGACAGGTAAAGGTCGGCCAGCTTCTCCCAGCCCAGCGCGGTCACGATGGCGTCCCTGGTGGCCGGGGAGAACCCGGTGGCCAGGCAGACCCGGATGCCCGAGTCGCGCAGCGCGGTGATGGTTTCCACCGCGCCGGGCAGCGGGGCGATCTGCCCGTCCCGCACCGAGGCCGCGTAGTGCTCCTCGAACGCCGCGTTGGCCTGCTGCGCGGCGTCCTCCGCGCCGAGGATCCGGCGGAAGACCTCGATCTTGGACTGGCCCATGGTCTCCTTGACGAAGGCCAGCGCCTGGTCGTAGCGCTGGGTGCCGGGGGCCAGGCCGAAGCGCTCGACGGCCGCGGAGAAGGCGGCGATGACGGTGCCGTCGTCGGCGACGGTGGTGCCCGCCATGTCCAGGCAGGCCACGGTGATACCGGTCATGCGAAGGTCTCCTCGGCAATCGCAGGTGCGCAGGTCATGCCCCGGCCGCCCGGGCCGGTGACCAGGATGACCCCGGGGGCCACCTGGGACCGGTGGTACAGCTCGTCGGTGGTGACCTGGCTGTACACGCCCGCCCAGCGGCGCTGGGTGGGCGGCAGCACGGTGCCGAGCAGCCGCTCGGCCCGGCCGCGCAGGTGGTCGTAGGCTTCCTCGGTCACGTCAAACGCGAACGGCTCATCGTATTCGTGCGTGTCGCCGATGGTCAGGCTGCCGTCCAGCCGCTGCACCAGCAGCAGCTGGGCCCTGGCCGCCGCGCCGGCCGGGGCCTGCGGCGGCAGCTGCAGGCGGCCGGGCAGGTCGTAGGCCGGGTAGTAGCGCAGCGAGTCGCCGTCGGCCAGCGAGGTGGTGAGCTGCCCGGCGAACGGGGCGGTCTGCAGCATCTGCAGCCGGACGCGGCGGACCGGCGACTCCTCCCAGGTCGCCAGGTGCGGGCCGGCCACGCCGGTGTGGTTGGCGCCGGTGCACAGCACGACCAGGTCGGCGTGGTGCCACTCGCCGGTGTGATCGCGGACGCCGTAGGGGGCCACTTCGGCCGCCTCGCGCCCGGGCCGCCACTCGTACCGGCCCGGCCCGCCGGCCCCGGTCAGCAGGTACTCGCGCAGCGCGCCGGGCACCTGGCGGGGCTCCACGATCGCGTCCCGGTGGCACAGCAAGCCGCCGAGGAACTCGCCTTTGAGGACCGGGCTGACCGCCCGGGCGCCGGCCTCGTCCAGCAGCTCGTAGCCGCGGGCCGCGGCGTCCGGCCGGGCCGCGGCCTCCTTCAGCAGGCTGAGCTCCGCCTCGCCGGACGCCAGGGTCAGCGACGGATGCGGCCGGAACCCGGTGGCGGGCACCTGCTCGGCGACCTGCTCCCAGAGCTCCCTGGCCCGCAGTGCGAGGCCGAGCTCGCCGCCGCCGGCCCGGCCGCTGACCCAGACCAGGCCGAAGTTGCGGACCGTGGCCCCGCGCGGGCCGGCCTCCCGTTCCAGCTGGATGACGTCCAGGCCGCGCTGGCGGGCCTGCACCGCGTGCATCATGCCGAGCACGCCGCCGCCGACGATCACCACCCGGTCCATGGCCATGCCGTCCTTCCTGCGGGCCGAGCGGCCAGCCGCAGGTCAATCGTGATCGGCCGGCCCGGGGCAGCGCAACCGCCGGGCCCGGCCGGCCGCCTGCTGTTAACCGCGAGGACAACCCCGGGCGGCCGGCCGGGCCTAATCTGTGAGCGGCGGGTACAAGCAGGGTGGCTGAACTGGCCGGAGCAGACAGGGAGGGCCCTCAGTTGCACATACTGGGCGTCGACATCGGCGGCACCGGGATCAAGGCAGCCCCGGTGGACACCGGCACCGGCACGCTGATCGCCGAGCGGATCAAGATCGCCACGCCGCACCCCGCGGATCCCGGCCCGGTCGCGGACGTCGTGGCCGACCTGGTGCAGAAGTTCAGCTGGACCGGCCGGGTGGGGGTGGCCTTCCCCGGCGTGATCATCAACGGCGTCACCAGGACCGCCGCCAACCTGAGCAAGGACTGGATCGGGCTGGACGCCAGGACGCTCTTCGGCAAGGCCACCGGGCTGGACGTGAGCCTGATCAACGACGCGGACGCGGCCGGGGTGGCGGAAATGAAGTTCGGCGCGGGCGCCGGGCACGCCGGCGTGGTGCTGATGCTGACCTTCGGCACCGGGATCGGCAGCGCGCTGTTCCTGGACGGCAAGCTGGTGCCGAACACCGAGTTCGGGCACATCGAGATCCGCGGCAAGGACGCCGAGAAGCGGGCCTCCGAGCACGCCCGCGAGCTGGGGGACCTGAGCTGGGGCACGTGGGCCGGCCGGGTGGACGAGTACCTGCGTCACATCGAGGCGCTGCTGTCCCCCGGGCTGATCATCGTGGGCGGCGGGATCAGCAAGAAGTCCGACAAGTTCCTGCCGCTGCTGACCGGCCTGACCGCCCCGGTGATCCCGGCCAGGATGCTCAACGACGCGGGCATCGTGGGCGCCGCGATGGCGGCCGATCAGGCCCCGGGCGGGATCACCGACCCGGGCCTGCCGCCCGGCTCGCCGGCCACCGGCCGGTAGGCGACGGCCTCGACCTCGATCAGCATCCGCGGGTCGACCAGCGCGCTGACGCCGATCATCGAGGTGGCGGGCGGTGCCGCGGCGAACGCGGCACCGTGCGCCCGGCCGTACTCCTCCCACCGGCTGATGTCGGTGACGAACATGCGGGTCCTGACCACGTCGGCGAGCCCGGCGCCGAGCCCGGCCAGGGCCGCGGCGACGTTGGCGATGCACTGGCTGGCCTGCGCGGCGGCGTCGCCCTCGTACACGAACTGGCCGTCCTCGCCGGTGGACGTGCAGCCGGACACGAAGATCCAGTCGCCCGCGGCCACCGCCCGGCAGTAGCCGACCACCGGCTCCCACGGCGTCCGGGTCGAGACCCGCCTGATCATGCGTCCTCCTCGGCCCGGTTCCAGCGGGCCCGCCGGTCCCGCAGCGCGGCAGCGAGCTCGATGCCCCCGGCCACCGCGGCCACGGCCAGCGGCCAGAAGGCCAGCGCCCCCTGGGCGCCCAGGGACAGCGGGACGTGCAGCAGCGTGCCGGCCTTGGCGGTCAGCACCTGGTGGTCGAACCCGGCGGAGCCGGGACGCTGCCCGGCCCAGCGGGCCGCGAACGCGGCCAGCACCCCGCCGCCGAGCAGCGCGGCCAGGCCCACCGGGC
The DNA here is from genome assembly GCA_963770375.1 of uncultured Actinomycetes bacterium. Lineage (GTDB taxonomy): Bacteria > Actinomycetota > Actinomycetes > Streptosporangiales > Streptosporangiaceae > DASVBE01. Next base: position 94,487 of record CAVYPM010000017.1, read on the forward strand.
CGGTCCGTCTCACCACCGCCAGCCAGCCGGCCAGCCCGCAGAGCGCCCCGCCGGCCAGGCACAGCACCGAGAACCAGGCGTCGGCCACGATGAACGCGGAGCTCTCCGGGTTCAGCAGCCCGTAGCTGCCCGGGGCCACCACGACCACCACGGCCCGCGGGGCGACGGCCTTCCAGAGCAGGCCTGCCAGCAGCCCGAGCAGCGCGCTGGCGGCTATCGCGGCGACGATCACGGCCGCGTCGGCGAGCAGGCGCCGCCCGGCGGCGGCGGTGGCCTTCGCGGGCGGCTGGCCCGGCCAGGCCGGGGACGGGGACTGTGTGTAATCGGCCATTCTCCGCGCAAGACTACGGCACCCGGCCGGACGGGCGCCGGCGTGCGGCGCGGACGGCCGCCGGCGTGCGGGCGCACCGCCCGCCGGAAATACTTGCTAGCGTGTGCATTCCGCAATTTCCGCGGCACCGCAGGACGGGGCACCGCATGAGCCCGGCGGGAGGCAGGGCAATCCAATGATCGAGGTGCATGACCTCACCAAGCGGTACGGCAAGAAACTCGCGGTGGACCATCTGACGTTCAGCGTCGCGCCGGGACAGGTGACCGGGTTCCTCGGGCCCAACGGGGCCGGCAAGTCCACCACAATGCGGCTGATCCTGGGCCTGGACCGGCCCAGCGAGGGCACCGCCACCATCAACGGCCGCCACTACCAGGACCTGGCCGACCCGCTGCGCACGGTCGGCGCGCTGCTCGAGGCCCGGTCGGTGCACCCGGGCCGGTCCGCCTACAACCACCTGCTGTTCCTCGCCCAGAGCCAGGGCCTGCCGCGGAGCCGGGTGGACGAGGTGCTGGCCCTGGTCGGGCTGACCGAGGTGGCGAAGAAGCGGGCCAAGGGGTTCTCGCTGGGCATGAGCCAGCGGCTGGGCCTGGCCGCCGCGATGCTCGGCGACCCGGAGGTGCTGCTGCTCGACGAGCCGGTCAACGGGCTCGACCCGGAGGGCATCCGGTGGATCAGGAACATGCTGAAGAACCTGGCCAGCGAGGGCCGCACGGTGCTGGTGTCCAGCCACCTGATGAGCGAGATGGCGCTCACCGCGGACCACCTGGTGGTGATCGGCCGCGGCAGGCTGATCACGGCGGCCAGCACCGCTGAGTTCATCGCGCAGAGCTCGGAGCGGTCGGTGCTGGTCCGCAGCCCGGAGGCGGACCGGCTGGCCGGGCTGATCGAGGCCGAGGGCGGCAAGAGCCGTCCCGGCGCGGCCGCGGAGCCGGGCCAGGCCCCGCAGATCGTGATCACCGACCTGGAGGCGCCGCGGATCGGCGAGCTGGCCTCCTCCGGCGGGATCGTGCTGCATGAGCTCACCCCGCAGCTCGCCTCGCTGGAAGAGGCGTTCATGGAGCTGACCGCGGACAGCGTGGAGTTCGGCCCCACCGGCGCGGAACCCGTGCCCTCCAAGGAAGGGAGCAGCCAGTGACCGCCCCCGCGCAGGCGCCTGCCGCCCGGCCAGCTGCCCCGGGCCGCCGGGGCGGCTTCGGCCACCTGGTGCTGGCCGAGCTGACGAAGATCCGCACGGTCCGGTCCACGGTGTGGTCGTTCCTCCTGCTGGTGGTCCTGACGATCGGGTTCACCGTGCTGATCACCGCGCTGACCGTGGCCGGCTGGGACAAGGCCGACGCCTCTACCCGGCTGCAGATCACCGCCAACCCGGTCGCCTCGATCCTCGGCGCGGGCCTGGAGTTCGGCCAGCTGACCATCTGCGTGCTCGGCGTGCTGGTGCTCTCCAGCGAGTACTCCACCGGGATGATCCGGGCGTCGCTGCTGGCCGTGCCCAAGCGGTGGCCGATGCTGGCGGCCAAGATCGTGGCCTTCACCGTGGTCGTGCTCGTCATCGGCGAGATCGTCTGCTTTGCCTCGTTCTTCGTCGGCTCCGCCATCCTGAACAGCAAGGTGCCGGTGTCGATCAGCGACCCCGGGGTGCTGCGCGCGGTCGCCGGCGGCGGCCTGTACCTGGCTGTGCTCGGCCTGTTCGCGATGGCCGTCGCCGGGCTCATCCGGCACACCGCGGGGGCGATCACCGCGGTGATCGGGTTCGTGCTGGTGCTGGCGCCGCTGGCGCAGCTGATCCCGGACCCGGCCGGCAAGTACATCCACGCCTACCTGCCCACCGAGGCGGGCCAGCTGATCGTCCAGACGCACCAGGCGGCCGGGGATGTGCTCACCCCGTGGCAGGGCTTCGGCGTGTTCGTCCTGTGGATCGTGGTGCTGCTCGCGGCTGGCGGGCTGGCTGCTGCAGCGCCGGGACGCCTAAGGCGCTGGCTGGCTCGCTCCGCTCGCGTGGGGCTCTGGTCCCGGTGGCGTGGCTAGCCCACGCAGCCGGGGCCGAGCAGCTGCTTGAGGTCGGCCAGCAGCGCGGGTGACGGCTTCACCCGGAGCTTGTCATCCAGCCGGATGACCTTGACCCGCTGTCCGGTCAGCATCCGCAGGTGCACCTCGACGTGGCCGGGGTGGGTGCGCAGCACTTCCTTGAGCCGGTCGATCACCGGCGGCACGCACCGGGACTCCATGATCGACACCTGGAAAGGGCCTTCCTCGCCGGTGGGCAGCTCCGGCGCGGTCACCTCCATCGCGACCAGCTTGGGCTGGTCCTCCCGGCGGTCGAGGCGGCCCTTGACCATCACGATGGCGTCCTCGACGATCATGGTCAGCGCGGCCTGGTAGGTGGACGGGAAGAACAGCACCTCGACGGCGCCTTCCAGGTCCTCCAGGCTGGCCGCGGCCCAGGCGTTGCCCTGCCGGGTGACCTTGCGCTGCACCCCGGTCAGGATGCCGCCGACGGTGACGATCTGCCCGTCGCTGCGCTCCCCGCCACGGCCGGCGGCCCGGCCCGGGTCGTCCTGGGCGGAGGCGATGAGCTGGGCCACCGAGCAGTCGGTGGACGCGGACAGGATGTGCTCGAGGCCGAGCAGCGGATGGTCGGACACGTACAGGCCGAGCATCTCGCGCTCGAACGCGAGCAGCGCCGCCTTCTCCCACTCGCCGTCCGGGACCGGCACGTCGAACGTGGCCGCCGCCTCGGTGTCCTCGCCGAACAGCGAGTCCTGGCCGATGGCCTCGTTGCGCTTGACGTCGATGACGGTGTCGATGGCCTGCTCGTGGATCAGCACCAGGCCCTTGCGCGGGCTGTCTGAACTCGTCGAACGCGCCGGCCTTGACCAGCGACTCGATGACCCGCTTGTTGCAGACGTTGACCGGCACCTTGCGCAGGAAGTCGGCGAAGCTGGTGAACGCGCCCTTGGCGGTGCGGGCCGCGACGATCGACTCCACCACCGGGACGCCGACGTTGCGGACCGCGGCCATGCCGAACCGGATGTCCTGCCCGACCGGGGTGAAGGTGGCCGCGGACGCGTTCACGTCCGGGGGCAGCACCTTGATGCCCATCCGGCGGCACTCGTTCAGGTACAGCGCGGACTTGTCCTTGTCGCCGGCGACCGAGGTGAGCAGGGCGGCCATGTACTCGGCCTTGTAGTTGGCCTTCAGGTAGGCGGTCCAGTAGGAGACCATCCCGTAGCAGGCCGTGTGCGCCTTGTTGAAGGCGTAGTCGGAGAACGGGACCAGGATGTCCCAGATCGCCTTGATCGCGGCGTCGGAGTAGCCGTTGCCCTTCATGCCGGCCTCGAACGGGCCGAACTCCTTCTCCAGGATCTCCTTCTTCTTCTTGCCCATCGCCTTGCGCAGCAGGTCGGCCTTGCCGACCGAGTAGCCGGCCAGCTTCTGGGCGATGGCCAGCACCTGCTCCTGGTAGACGATCAGGCCGAAGGTGGGCTCCAGGATGTCCGCGAGCGGCTCGGCCAGTTCCGGGTGGATCGCGGTGACCTGCTTGCGGCCGGTCTTGCGGTCGGCGTAGTCGATGTGCGCGTTGGCGCCCATCGGGCCCGGCCGGTACAGCGCCAGCACGGCGGAGATGTCGGCGAACCGGTCGGCGTGCATGGCCCGCAGCAGGGACCGCATCGGGCCGCCGTCGAGCTGGAACACGCCCAGCGTGTCGCCGCGGGCGAGCAGCTCGTAGGTGGGCTGGTCGTCCAGCTCCAGGGTCTCGAGGACGACGTCCTCGCCGCGGTTGGCCTTGATCCCGGCGAGCGTGTCCTCGAGCACGGTGAGGTTGCGCAGGCCCAGGAAGTCCATCTTGAGCAGGCCCAGGTCCTCGCAGGCCGGGTAGTCGAACTGGGTGATGACCGCCCCGTCCGCCTCCCGCTTCCACACCGGGATGTGGTCGATCAGCCGCTCGCTGCTCATGATCACGCCGGCCGCGTGCACGCCGGGCTGGCGGATCAGCCCCTCCAGGCCCTTGGCGGTGTCCATCACCTGCCGGACCTCGGCCTCGGCCTCGTACAGCGCCCGCAGCTCGCCGGCCTCGCTGTAGCGGGGGTGGTCCGGCTCGAAGATGCCGGCCAGCGGGATGTCCTTGCCCATCACCGCGGGCGGGAACGCCTTGGTGATCCGGTCGCCGAGCGCGTACGGGAAGCCGAGGACCCGGGCCGAGTCCTTGACCGCGGCCTTGGCCTTGATCGTGCCGTAGGTGATGATCTGCGCGACCCGGTCGTCGCCGTACCGCTCGGTGACGTACCGGATCACGTCACCGCGCTTACGCTCGTCGAAGTCGATGTCGATGTCGGGCATGGACACGCGCTCGGGGTTGAGGAACCGCTCGAACACCAGCCCGTGGGTGATCGGGTCCAGGTCGGTGATGCCCAGCGCGTAGGCCACGATGCAGCCGGCCGCCGAGCCGCGGCCCGGGCCGACCCGGATGCCGTTGCGCTTGGCCCACATGATGAAGTCGGCCACGACCAGGAAGTAGGAGCAGAACCCCATCTGCTCGATGATCCCGGTCTCGTACTCGAGCTGGCGGGCCCGCTGCTCGTCGAACCCGTCCGGGTAGCGCCGGGCCATCCCCGCCGCGATCTCCTTGCGCAGCCAGCTTTCCTCGGTCTCGCCGTCCGGCAGCGGGAACCGCGGCATCAGGTTCCGCTTCTCGAACGAGGTCTGGACCCGCTCGGCGATCAGCAGGGTGGAGTCACAGCCGGACTGCCATTCCTCCTCGGAGCTGACCGCCCGCATCTCGCCCGGCGACTTGACGTAGTAGCCGTTGCCGTCGAACTTGAACCGGTTGGGGTCCTCCATGTTGGTGCCGGTCTGCACGCACAGCAGCACCCCATGGGCCTGGGCGTCGTCCGGGTAGGTGTAGTGCGAGTCGTTGGTGACCACGAACGGCAGGTTCAGGTCCTTCGCCAGCTCCCGCAGCTCGGCGCCGGTACCTGCTTTCCACGCTCAGGCCGTGGTCCATGATCTCGACAAAGAAGTTGTCCTTGCCGAAGATGTCGCTGAAGTCCGCGGCGGCCTGGCGGGCCTCCTGCTCCTGGCCGAGCCGGATCTTCGTCGGGACCTCGCCGCCCGGGCAGCCGGTGGTGCCGATGATCCCCTTGGCGTGCTCGGCCAGCAGCTCACGGTCCATCCGCGGCTTGCGGAAGAAACCTTCCAGCGAGGCCCGGGAGGCCAGCCGGAACAGGTTGTGCATGCCCTCGTTGGTCTCCGCCCACAGGGTCATGTGGGTGTAGGCGCCCGCGCCGGAGATGTCGTCGTCCTTCTGCGCCGGGGTGCCCCACTTGACCGGCTTCTTCAGGCTGCGGTGCTCGGGCGCGACGTAGGCCTCGATGCCGATGATCGGCTTGACCCCGGCCTTGGTCGCCTTGTTCCAGAAGTCGTAGGCGCCGTACATGTTGCCGTGGTCGGTCATGGCGATGGCCGACATCCCGTCGGCCTGGCATTGCCGGAACATGTCGTTCAGCCGGGCCGCGCCGTCCAGCATCGAGTACTCGGTGTGCACGTGCAGGTGCGCGAATGACTTCCCGGCCGGGGCCGCCATGAAGTACCGCCTCCTTCAGGCATGCTGCCGTGGGCCCGCGGCGCCAGCCGCCAGCGGCGGCAGGCCCCGGGGCGCGAGTCTGGGCGCCGGGGGAAGTGACCGGCCCGCCACGCGGGCACTCTGCTGGGTGCAGGGCGGCGCCGGGCACTGGGCCAGTCCGGTAGCTATGACCCTATCGCCCGGACTGCGCCGCCGCGGTCTGCCGCGCCGGACTGGTCAGCTCTCGGCCCGCAGCACGTCCAGGGCGGCGGCCAGGTCGTCCGGGTACTCGCTGGTGAACTCGCATCCGGCGGCCGTCCTCCGGGTGGGCGAAGCCGAGCCGGACGGCGTGCAGCCACTGCCGGGTCAGGCCCAGGTGGGCGGCCAGCACCGGGTCCGCGCCGTACAGCCGGTCACCCACGCAGGGGTGCCGCAGCGCCGCCATGTGCACCCGGATCTGGTGGGTGCGGCCGGTCTCCAGGTTGACCTCGATCAGGCTGGCCGCACGGAACGCCTCCAGCGTGTCGTAGTGGGTGACCGAGTCGCGGCCGCCGGCCACGACCGCGAACCGGCCGTCGCCGGACGGGTGGCGGCCGATCGGGGCGTCGACCGTGCCGCGCAGCGGGTCCGGGTGGCCCTGCACCAGCGCGTGGTAGCGCTTGTCGACCTCACGGTCCCTGAAGGCCTGCTTGAGAACGCTGTACGCCCGCTCGCTGCGGGCCACGACCATCAGGCCGGACGTGTTCGCGTCCAGCCGGTGCACGATGCCCTGCCGCTCGGCGGCCCCGCTGGTGGCCACGGTGTACCCGGCGGCGATCAGGCCCTCCCGCACGGTCGGGCCGGTCCAGCCGGGGGTGGGATGGGCGGCCACCCCGATCGGCTTGTCCACCACCACGATGTCGGCGTCCTCGTAGACCACGTCCATGCCGGGCACCGGCTGCGGGGGCCGCGCCGCCGCGGGCGGCCCGGGCAGCGTCACCTCCAGCCACTCCCCCGCGGTGACCCGGTCCGACTTGGCCGCGGTGGCGCCGCCGGCCAGCACCGCGCCGTCCGCGATCAGGTCCGCGGCCCGCGCCCGGGACAGGCCGAACATGCGGGCCAGCGCGGCGTCGAGGCGCTCGCCGTCGAGCCCGTCCGGCACCGGCACCTGCCGGGTCTGCCCGCTGCTCATCCGCGGGCCGCCGGGCCCGGCGGCCCGGCCTGCTCGTCCGCCGCGGGGGCGGGCTGGCCGGGCCTGGTGCCGTCGATGCGCAGGCCCAGGCCGGACAGCAGGACGGCCAGGATCCCGCCGCAGACGATGCACGAGTCCGAGATGTTGAACACCGGCCAGTGCGGCAGCTGGATCCAGTCGACCACGTACCCGCGCAGCGGGCCGGGCGCGCGCAGCAGCCGGTCGACCAGGTTGCCGGTGGCCCCGCCGAGCAGCAGGCCCAGCGTGACCGCCCAGGCCACGCTGTGGATCCGGCGCGAGGTGCGCAGGATGAAAACGATCACCCCGGCCGCGATCGCGGTGAACACCACGGTCATCGAGGTGCCGATGCTGAACGCGGCGCCCGGGTTCCGGTCTACCCGCAGCGTCAGCAGCCCGCCGAGCAGCCGGACCGGGGGCCGGTCCGACAGCGTGGCGACCACTACCGCCTTGGTGATGATGTCCGCGGCCAGCACGCCGATCGCCACGGTGAGCAGCAGTCCCATCCGGCGCGGCCGGCCGCGCGCGGCCAGGCCGGCCACCGCCCCGGTCAGCGCCGTTCCTCGCGCTGCTTGCAGGTCACGCACAGGGTCGCCCGGGGGAACGCCTGGAGGCGGGCCTTGCCGATTGGCTCACCACATGAATCGCAGGTCCCGTAGGTTCCCTCGGCGATCCTCGCCAGCGCCTGCTCGTTCTGCCTCAGCAGCTCACGGGAGTTGTGCGTGAGGGCCAGCTCGTGCTCCCGCTCGAACGTCTTCGCGCCCAGATCGGCCTGGTCGTCCCCGGCGTCGCCGACGGAGTCCCGCAGCCGGTCGGCGATACCCGCCTCGGCCTGGGCGATCTCCGCCCGCAGCCCCGCAACCTCGGCCGTCAGCGTCTCCGTGACCTCGTCGAGGTCCTCGGCCGTCCACGGGTCTTCGCCGGGCCGTACCGGGAGAGCAGCGGCATCAGGTCCGGCAGCAGCCGCCATTTCCCCGCCTCCTCAGCCCGCCATTGAATCGATCTTGCGTGCGGGCAGTCAACGGAGGATAAGTCGCGTCCGCCGGTACTGCAAACACGCGCGCCCGCGCCCACCGGGCACGCGTCCGGGCCGGCGCTATCCTGGCCTGCATGCTGGCCAGCCTGCCGGCCGTGCCGGACCTGCCCGCGCTGGAACACGAGGTGCTGGCCCGCTGGCAGCGGACCGGAGTGTTCCTGCGGTCGCTGCAGGCCACCGCGGGCGGCCCGCTCTGGACGGTGTACGAGGGGCCGCCGACCGCCAACGGCATGCCCGGCGTGCACCACGTCGAGGCCCGGGTGTTCAAGGACGCGTTCCCCCGCTACCGGACCATGCGCGGCTGGCACGTGCCGCGCCGGGCCGGCTGGGACTGCCACGGCCTCCCGGTCGAAGTCGCGGTGGAGAAGGCACTCGGCCTGGCCGGCAAGCCGGACATCGAGGCGTACGGCATTGCCGAGTTCAACCAGCGCTGCCGGGAGTCGGTGCTGCGGCACGTGGACGCGTTCGCCGCGATGACGGCCCGGATGGGCTACTGGACCGACCTGGACGGCGCGTACAAAACAATGGACGCGAGCTATATCGAGTCGGTCTGGTGGTCACTCAAGATCATCTTCGAGCGGGGGCTGCTCGTCCGCGACTTCCGGATCAGCCCGTACTGCCCGCGGTGCGGCACCCCGCTGTCCGACCACGAGCTGGGCCAGCCCGAGGTGTACCAGGAGATCACCGACCCGGCCGTCACGGTCAGGTTCCCGCTCCTGGCGCCGCTCCCGCCCGGGGCGCCGCCGCTGCTGGCCGGGGCGGACCTGCTCGTGTGGACGACCACCCCGTGGACGCTGGTGGCCAACACCGCGGTGGCCGTGCACCCGGCCGAGCGGTACGTGCTGGCCAGGAAGTCCGGGGACGGGGACCGGGTCGTGGTGGCCGCGGCGCGGCTGGGCCCGGTGCTCGGCGAGGGCTGGCACGTGCTGGCCGAGTTCGACGGTGCCAGCCTGGCCGGGGCCGCCTACGAGCCCCCGTTCTCGCTGGTGGACGTGCCCGGCGGGCACCGCGTGGTGACCGCCGGTTTCGTGACCGCCGGCGAGGGCACCGGCCTGGTACATCTCGCGCCCGCGTTCGGCGCGGACGACCTGGACGCCGGGCGGCAGCACGGGCTGCCGGTGGTCAACCCGGTCCGGCCGGACGGCCGGTTCGCCGGGGACCTGCCGCTGGTCGGCGGGCTCCCGGTGCGGGACGCCAGCGAGCTGCTGATCGCCAGCCTGGCCGGCCGCGGGCGGCTGTTCCGGTCCGAGCCGTACCGGCACAGCTACCCGCACTGCTGGCGGTGCGGCACGCCGCTGCTCTACTACGCGCTGCCGGCCTGGTACATCCGCACCACCGCGATCAAGGATCAGCTGCTGGCGGAGAACTCGCGGACGCGGTGGCACCCGCCGACCATCCGTGATGGCCGGTACGGCGAGTGGCTGCGCAACAACGTGGACTGGGCGCTGTCGCGGAGCCGGTACTGGGGCACGCCGCTGCCCCTGTGGGAGTGCGGCGAGGGCCACCTGACCTGTGTGGGGTCGCTGGCCGAGCTGTCCGGCCTGGCCGGCCGCGACCTGTCCGGGCTGGACCCGCACCGGCCGTTCGTGGACGGCGTCACGCTGGCCTGCCCGTCGTGCGGCGGCGAGGCGCGCCGGGTGCCCGAGGTCATCGACGCCTGGTACGACTCCGGGGCGATGCCGTTTGCCCAGTTCGGCGTGCCGCTGCGAGGTGAAGCGTCGTTCCGGGCGGCGTACCCGGCCCAGTTCATCTGCGAGGCGATCGACCAGACCCGCGGCTGGTTCTACGCGCTGATGGCGGTCGGGACGCTGGTGACCGGCCGGTCCGCGTACGAGGAGGTGCTGTGCCTCGGCCTGATCACCGACGCGTCCGGCCGCAAGATGAGCACGCGCCTGGGCAATGTGATCGAGCCGATGGGCCTGATGGACCGCTGGGGCGCCGACGCTCTGCGCTGGTTCTTCCTGGTCAGCGGGTCGCCGTGGGTCGCCAGGAAGATCAGCGAGCCGGTGCTCGCGGATATCGCCCGCAAGGTGCTGCTGACCTTCTGGAGCACGGCGGCGTTCCTGGTGCTGTACGCGCGCGCGGCGGCCGCGGGGCCGGGCGCGGCCTGGCACCCGGGCCGGGTGGCCGAGGCGCCGCCCGCGGCGGACCGGCCGCTGCTTGACCGGTGGGCGCTGGCCGGGCTGCACACGCTGATCGGCGAGGTGACCGCGGCGATGGAGGCGTTCGACGCCGCGGCCGCGGGCCGCCGGATCGCCGCGTTCATCGACGACCTGTCCAACTGGTACGTGCGCCGGTCCCGGCGCCGGTTCTGGGCCGGCCCGGGGTCGGCCGACGGGCTGGCTGCGTTCGCCACCCTGTACGAGTGCGTGCACACGCTGCTCCTGCTGATGGCCCCGCTGACCCCGTTCCTGGCTGACTATCTGTGGGACGTGCTGCGGCCGCCGGGCGCGCCGGATTCTGTGCACCTGGCGGCCTGGCCCCAGGCGGATCCCGGCCTGCTGGACCCGGCGCTGACCGGCCAGATGGCGCTGGCCCGGCGGCTGACCGAGCTGGGCCGCTCGGCCCGGGCCAGCGCCGGGATCCGGACCCGGCAGCCGCTGAGCCGGGCGCTGACCGGGGCGGCGTCGTTCGCCGCGCTGCCGGCTGCCTTGGCGGCCGAGGTGGCCGCGGAGCTGAACGTCCGGGAGCTCGGCAGCCTGGACAGCGTTCCTGGCGGCCTGGTGCAAACCGTGGTGCGGCCGAACTTCCGTGCGCTCGGCCGCCGGTTCGGCCCGCGCACGCAGGCCGTGGCCCGTGCGGTGGCCGGGGCCGAGCCGGTCGCGCTGGCCGCCCGCCTGGCCGCGGAGGGCAGCGTGACGCTGCTGGCCGGGGGCTCGCCGGCACAGGTCGGCCCGGAAGATGTGATCATCACGCAACAGCCGCGCGAGGGCTGGGCGGTGGCCAGCGAAGGCGGTGAGACGGTCGCGCTGGACACCGCTATCAGCCCGGCCCTGCGCCGCGAGGGCCTGGCGCGTGAGGTGATCCGCCTGGTTCAGGAGGCCAGGAAACAGGACGGGTTCCAGCTCACGGACCGGATCAGACTGCTCTGGCGGGCCGACGGCGAGGAACTGGCCGGGGCGCTGGCCGAGCACGCGGCCTTTATCGGCGCTGAGGTGCTGGCCACCGGTTTCGGCCCGCAGCCAGACGGCGCAGACGACCAGCCAGACGGCGCACACGATCAGCCGAACGGCCCAGACGACCAGCCGGATGGCCCAGACGACCAGCCAGGGATGTTCCGGCATCATGACGACGGGCTTGGCCTGACCGTCTGGCTCCGCAAGGCCTGACCGCACCAGGTCCCCGGCTCACCGGCTCCTCATATGTGCGTGCGCACGCACATATCTTTTGACTGTCATCTGTTATGTGCGTGCGCACGCACATATCGGGGGTCCCGGGACGGGCGGGGACAGCCGGGCTGGTGTGGCCGATGGGCTGGTGTGGCGGCTACGTGGCCGGTGGCCAGCGGGCTGGGGCGGCGGCCAGGTGGCCGGCGGGCTGGGCGGCAGCGGGTGACTAGGTGGGGTCCTTGTCGGGCTGGCAGGCCTTGCACGGCACGCAGTCGGCGGTCTCGGCTTCGGCCCTGGTCATCCGCTCCAGGTCGTCTGCGCCCAGGAAGCGGATAAGGATGCAGCCCTCCCGGTGGTAGCGGGTGATCCCGGGGACCACGAACACGCTGGTGTCCCCGCCGCTCGCGGCGGGCGGGCCGGCCGTCGGCTTGTCGTCCGCACCGCCCGGGCTCGCCGAAACGACCGTGGGCGACGGCCCGGACCCGGCCTCGCCCGGCGACGACGACACGACCGTGGGCGACGGCTTGTCGTCCGCCCGGCCGGGCGACGGCGAGACGACCGTCGGCGACGGCCGCGGACCCAGCGCTGCCGGGTGACGGCGAGATGACCGTGGGCGACGGCTTATCGTCCGCCCGGCCCGGTGACGTCTGCGATCCGGCACTGCCGGGCGACGAGGACACGACCGTGGGCGACGGCCCGGGGTCGGTCCGGCCCGGCGACGGGGCGGCGACGGCCGGCGGCGCGCCCGCCGCGGTCGACGACGATACGACGGTGGGCGACCCGGCGGACCGGGCCGGGGGCTCAGCGGGCTCGGAGGCACCGGCCGGCCGGGATGGCGACGGGGGCGTGCCACTCGGGGACGGCGGGGTCACGCCGGATGGGGACAGCCCGGACGGGGACAGCACAGTGTCCGAGCGACCCGGGGCCGACGGGGCGGACGCGGGCCGGTCAGACGCAGGCCGGTCAGCCCCGGACCGGCCAGACGCGGGCCGGTCAGCCCCGGACTGATCGGACGCGGGCCGAGCCCGGACGCAGGCCAGTCAGACCCGGACCGCCCGGTGGCGGGCCGGTCGGAAGCGGGTGCCGCCGACGCGGCGGGACGGGCCTTCCCGGGCCCTTGCTCCTGCGGGGGCGCGCCGGGTGACGCGGGGGGCGTCGTGCTGGCGGCGGGCCTTGCGGGCTCGCGGCCCGGGCTGGGCGAGGACAGCACGGTGTCCGAGCGGCCCGAGCGGCGCGGGCGCCGGGTCCCACGGGGCCGACGCGGGCCGGGACTTCTCCCGCTCCCGCGGGGGCGCGGCGGGCGGCGCCCCGGCCGGGGTGCTGGCCGCGGGCCGGACGGGCTCGCGGCCGGGACCGGCCGGGCCCGGTCCAGCAGATCCTGGCGCCCCGGGGCCCTGACCGGTCACCGGCGACGGTGGCCCGGCGGGCGGTGCAGCCGCGGGCGGTGTCGTGGCGCCGGGCGGGCGGGAGCCGCGGCGCGACGGCGGTGCGCTGCCTTGCCGCGTACTGGACGGCGGGTCCGGGAGCGTGCGGGTGAACAGCGACGAGGACGAAGAACTGCCCGGCTTAGCGGACGGGGCCGTCTGCGGGACCCGCCGGGGCAGCGAGGACCCAGGTCGCGACGGCACGGCCGACGGGGCCGACGGCGCGGCGCTGGCCGCGGGCTGGGCGGGCTCGCGGGCGGGCCCGGGCGAAGAAGCCGAGCCGAGGTCCGGCGAAGCGAGGTCCGGTGAGCCCAGGCCCTGGCCGGCCGCGGGCGGCACGGGCCAGGCGGCGGGGGTGGCGGGCCGGGATGGCGGGCCGGCGGCGGCCGGCGACACGGTGTCCTCGCGGCGGATCTTCGCCGCGGCGGCCTGCCGGGCGGCGGGGGTGGCCAGCGAGGTCGCCGGGGCATCATTGCCGGCCGCGGTCCGGGCCGGCCCGGCGGCGGCCGGGGCCTGCTCGCGGGACCGGCCGCCGCTGCGGATGGGGCGCCAGCCGACGCTGGTCTCCGGGGCAGCTGCGGGAGGCGCGGCCGAGCCGGCCGCCGCAGCCGCGGCGGGCACCCATTCGGCCGGGACCGGCCGGGGGCCAGGAGCAGGAGACGGGCTGGCCGGCGGGGCGGTGCGCCCCGGCCTGGGACGCCCCGGCTCGATACGACCTGGCTCGATACGACCCGGGGCCGCCGTCGCGGGGGCGGGACTGCCGGGAAGGGGACTAACGGGCAGCGGCCGGACCGGGGCCGGGCCAGCCGGAGACGGGCTGGCCGGACCGGGCCGGCCGCTGCTGCGGTACTTGCTGCGGCCTCGCCGGGCGAGCCGGCCGGGGCCAGGGGAACTGCGGGTGCGGGCGGGCTGAGCGGGGCGGCCGGCTGCTGTTGACCGGCCGGCCCCGGCTGCGGGCGAACCCGCGCCGCCTTGCCGCCTGCGGCAGGACCGAAAACTTCCTCGCGCCAGATGATCACTCCGGCGATCAGCATCACGGCAGCCAGGCCGCTGACCCCGATGGCCAGGTAGACCAGCTGGAGGCTGCTCGTCAGGACGCCCGCGACGAGCAAGCCGATCGCCGTCACGACCACCGTGAGGATGATGCCAAAGCGAATCAAGAGCTGGCTCCACGCAATACGACGACCTGGTGCGCTGGGTTAGCGGAGGCCGCCCTGCGGCGGTCTCCTCCTAGCGGCGGTCGTGCTGCGCGGCCTCGGACGGGTGGAAGCCACCGGTGTGCGGCACCGGCTCGGGCTGCGGCGGGTAGGACGGCGCCGACGGCTGGCCGTTGCGCTCCATCCGGCCCATGCCCGCGGGCACGGCGGGCGGCGGCGGGCTGGCCTGCATGGCCGGGAAGACCCCGCTGTCGGTCGCGCCGGCCTCCAGGTCGCGGAGCTGGCCCTCCAGGTACGCCTTGAGCCTGCTGCGGTACTCCCGCTCGAAGGCACGCAGGTCGTCGACCCGGCGCTCGAGCTCCTCGCGCGACTGCACGAGCGAGCCCATGGCCTGGCGGTGCCGCTCCTGGGCGTCCCGCTCCAGGCTCTCGGCCCGGGCCCGGGCGTCGCTGGTGATCTGCTCGGACTGCCGGCGGGCCTTGGTCAGCAGCTCGTCCGCCTCGCGGCGGGCGCGCGCCAGGGTCTCGTCGGCTTCCCGGCGGGCGTCGGCGATGGCCTGGTCCGCGGTCTGCTGGGCCAGCGCCAGAACCCGGGCCGCGGTGTCCATGTTGTCCTCGGCCGGCTTCATGCCCATCATCACGGACTCCTGCGGCCGGCGCTCGGGCTCGATGCGCTGCGGCTCAGGCGGCTGGATGAGCTCGGGTGACTGCTCGCCGTGCGGAGCGTTCAGGGCCACGGGCACCTTGCCGCCACGCAGGACTTCCGCGAGCTTCGCCCGGAGCTCCTCGTTCTCCTGGGTCAGCCGGTCGAGCTCCGCTTCGACCTCATCGAGGAAGGCGTCGACCTCTTCCTCGTCATAGCCCGGCCTGAGCCTCGTCGTGCTGAACTGCTTGTTCCGCACATCCGCGGGCGTCAGTGGCATGTCGTCTCCTTGGCGCACTTGGACTTGGACTTGGTCCCTGTAGTCGCGTCCTGCAGGACGCTACCTGATCAGATCAGCTGCACGGCCTGGAACAACACGAACACCACCAGGAACAGCACCATGAAGCTGAGGTCCAAGGCCACAGTACCGAGGCGAAGGGTCGGAATGTAGCGCCTTAGAAATCTCAGTGGCGGATCGGTGGGCGTGTAGACGGCCTCAGCGAGGACCAGGACGAAGCCCGTTGGGGTCCACTGACGCGAGAACGACTGTATCCAGCTGAAAATCAGCCTCCCGACGAGCAGGACCAGGTAGATCGCCAGTGCGTAGTACAAAATGATCTTTACGATCGCCACATCCCTGTCCTGCCCGCACGGCCCGGGGCCGACGTGGCTGCCGCGGTTATCGTGCTGCGTAGTTTGCTGCTAACGGCTAGCTCTGGTTGAAAAAGCCCCGTTCCACTATCCGTGCCTTGTCTTCCGCGGCGACCTCCACGTTGGCCGGGGACAGCAGGAACACCTTGTTGGTCACGCGCTCGATGCTGCCGTGCAGCCCGAAGATCAGGCCTGCGGCGAAGTCGACGAGGCGCTTGGCGTCGCTGTCCACCATCTCCGTGAGGTTCATGATCACCGGCGTACCGTCGCGGAAGTGCTCACCGATGGTACGGGCCTCATTGTACGTACGCGGGTGCAAAGTGGTGATACGGGCCAGATCAGTTGTCTGGGTCAGCGTCGCGGTCTGGCCGTGGTAACCGTTCCGGCCGGTGTCAGGACCGGTCTCGGCCGGGGTGAACTGCGCGTCATGACGCTCGGCCGGCTCGGGCAGCTCGCCGTGCTCGTCGGGGTACTCGTCGTACTCCTCGGAGCCGTACTCACCGTCATAGCGGTCGTCGTAGCGGTGGTCGTCCTCTACGAGGCCGAGATAGACCGCCATCTTGCGCATCGCGCTGGCCATTCTTGGTCCTCCGTCACGCTATGGTGCTGCAGCGACGCCCACGGCGTGCCACGCGACGGACATTACCTGACGAAGGCCGGCCGGCCGCCGAGCAACGCCGTACCGATCCGCAGGTGTGTCGCGCCGGCCGCGACCGCTTCCTCCAGATCACCGCTCATACCTGCGGAAATCACCGTGGCTGCCGGGTGCCGGGCGCGGACCTGTGCGGCCACCCCGGCGAGCCGGGCGAACGCCGGCGCGGCCGGGCGTCCGAGCGGCGCCACCGCCATCACCCCGCCCAGTACCAGGCCGCCCTCCCCCGGCCGGCCGGGCCGTTCGCGGCGATCGCGTCCGCCAGCCCGGGCACCTCCTGCGGGTCCGCGCCGCCCCGGGCGGCCGGGTCAGCCGCCGGCCCGGGTCTTCCAGGCTGACCTGGACGAGGCAGGTGACAGTTCTTTTAGACGTACGGCAGCGGGCCGCGAGCGCCTCGACCAGGCGCATCCGGTCCACCGAATGCACCACAGCCGCGTAGGAGACCACGCTGGCAGCCTTCCTGGCCTGCAACTGGCCGACGAAATGCCAGGTCGGCCGCAGTCCCAGCGCCGCGGCCTGATCGGCCTTGGCGCGGGCCTCCTGATCCCGGTTCTCCCCGATGTCGGTCAGGCCCAGCTCGCAGAGCAGCGCGATGTCGGACACCGGCCGGGTCTTGGTGACCGCGATCAGGGTGATCTCATCCGGGCTGCGGCCCGCGGCCGCGCAGGCCGCGGCGATCCGCTGGCTGACCTCCTGCCGGGCCGCGCTGATCTCGACGCGGCGGTCGCTCACTTCAGGAAGTCAGGCACATCAAGATCGTCGTCTTCCTCGAAGACGACTGACCGGCGGCGGGTGCTGGCCCCCTCGAACGGCCGGGCCGCTGGCGGCTCGGCCCGGGTCGCGGGGGCGTCGCCCGCCGCGGCGCCGTTCCCGCTGGCCGCGTTGCCCGGCCCGGAACCCTGGCCGCCCGCGCGGCCGGCCGGGTCCGCGGGCCGTGGCGGCGGGACGGCCTCAGCGTCGTCGCCGGACGGCGCCCCCGTGCTGGCCGGCGCTGCGCTGGCCGACGCTGCGCTGGCCGGCCCGGCGCCGGCCGACCCGGACCAGCCGCCGGTGTCGCCGTCCTGGCTGGTCACGCGCGCGCAGGGCCGCAGGCTGGTCAGGAAGGCCGACCGGCCGCCAGCCTCCGCTGGCGGAAGGGCCGCCGTCCGGCTGGGGGCGCGGCGGGGTGCCGAGGGCGGTGGCCGGCGCAGCGGCCGGAGCGGCCGGCAGGCCGAGACCGCCGGCCCGGCCCGGCCGGGACCGGGCCAGCCGGGCCTCGTCGAACCCGGCCGCGATCACGGTGACCCGCACCTCGTCGCCCAGCGCGTCGTCGATGACCGCGCCGAAGATGATGTTGGCGTCCGGGGCGGCGGAGTTGGAGACCAGCTGGGCGGCCTCGTTGATCTCGAAGAGCCCCAGGTCGGAGCCGCCCTGGATGGACAGCAGCACGCCGTGCGCGCCGTCGATGCTGGCCTCGAGCAGCGGGCTGGAGATGGCCATCTCGGCGGCCGCGACCGAGCGGTCGTCGCCGCGGGCCGAGCCGATGCCCATCAGCGCGGACCCGGCCCCGGACATCACCGATTTCACGTCCGCGAAGTCCAGGTTGATCAGGCCGGGCGTGGTGATCAGGTCGGTAATGCCCTGGACACCGGAAAGGAGCACCTGGTCGGCGGCCTTGAACGCATCCAGCACGCTGACGTGCCGGTCGGAGATGGACAGCAGCCGGTCATTGGGGATGACGATCAGCGTGTCGACTTCCTCGCGGAGCCGCTCGATGCCGAGATCGGCCTGGGCGGCCCGGCGCTTGCCCTCGAACCCGAACGGCCGGGTGACCACGCCGATCGTCAGCGCGCCGAGCGAGCGGGCCACGCTGGCCACCACCGGGGCCCCGCCGGTCCCGGTACCGCCGCCCTCACCGGCGGTAACGAAGACCATGTCAGCGCCCTTGAGGACCTCCTCGATCTCCTCGCGGTGATCCTCCGTGGCCTTGCTGCCGATGTCCGGGTCCGCACCCGCGCCCAAGCCGCGGGTGAGCTCCCGGCCGACGTCGAGCTTGACGTCGGCGTCACTCATCAGCAGGGCCTGCGCATCGGTGTTGATCGCGATGAACTCAACGCCCTTGAGTCCCTCGTCGATCATCCGGTTCACGGCATTGACGCCGCCCCCGCCGATACCGACGACCTTAATGACCGCCAGGTAGTTCTGCGGTGCTGCCACGAGGTGGGACCTTTCCGCTCGTCTGCGTCTATGGGGATTTCCCTTGCCGCTTTCGCGGTTAACCGGGCCGGCCTTTCGGCCGCTTTCCGGAAAACCTCGTTAGCTGCAATTCGCCGAAATACTCCCCCAATAGCATCGGCCGGGGCACGTCCGCGGTCTCCAGCCGCACAACTCTCACCCTCAAGTTGAGATTTAGAGTTATGTCAAGCTGCTGATTGATAGGGACAGTAGGATCGCGCGCCACCAGGGTCAACTAACCGGGCGCCCAGCGCCCCGGCGTGTCGCAGGCCAGCGTGCGGGCCGGGCCGGCAGACACCGGGAAAAGCCGGCGGATAGCGGGACGGTCCTGCGCATGATCAGCCGGCCGGGGCGGTGGGCGCGGTGACTACCGCCCGCGGGTCGCTGACGTCGAAATAGCGTGCCCGGCCGCGCATCAGGATCGCCAGTTCCCTGGCTTTCATCGCGGTCTGCGAGGCGTCACCCCACACCACGGTGCGGCCGTGGCGAAGGTACAGGGTGACCGTGTCGGCGGTGGGCGCGGCGATGCTGCGCACCTTCGCGGCCAGCCGGGCCGGCAGTTCGCGTCCCACGGTGGCGGCGGCGAACACGGCCGGGTTGCCGCGGAGCAGGTCCGGCGCGGTGCTGGTGCGCAGCCGCGACAGGCCGTGCGGGCGGCTCTGGACCTGCTTCAGGACGACCCCGAACCGGTCGACCAGGTCCCAGCCGGCCGGTTCGCGGACCGCGAGCGCCGCCGTGCGCTCCACGATCGTGATCGTGATCGCGTTCGGCCAGGACCGGGTCACCCGGGCGGACTCGACCAGCGTGAGCCGCTCCACCCGGCGGGCCACGGTCCCGGTGCTGATCCGGATCAGCGGGGTGCCGGCCCGCACCCCGGCGGCCGTGATGACCTGGCTGCGCGGGATGTCCGGCGCCCCGTTCACCGTGATGGACCGGACGACCAGGAACTTCGAGCCGAGCAGGGCCCAGGTGACCCCGGCGATGATGGCCACCACGGCCAGCACGAAGAAGGCCGCCTTCCACGGGTGGGCCCGCTTGCTGCCCGGTGCCGCGGCTGGCGCTCCGGTCCCGTCCGGCCGCGCCGCGGTCGCCACCCCACCCGGGGCGGGCACACCTGGCGGGGGCACGGCCGTGGGCTGCGCGGGCAGCGTCACCGGGCGGGCCGGCCGGGGGTCAGCGCCGTCCTGCTGGTCCTGGCCGCCTGTCATCCGCCCTCCCCCGCCCGGGCCCGGAGCACGTCCACGATCAGCGGGCCGAGCCGGGTCACGTCGCCCGCGCCCATGGTCAGCACCAGGTCCCCCGGCTTGGCCAGGCCCGCCGCGGCGGCCGGCACGGCGGCCGCGTCGGGCAGGTACAGCGCCCCGCCGGGCACGGCGCGGGCCACCAGCTCACCGGTCACCCCCGGCTCGGGATCCTCCCTGGCCGGGTAGACGTCGAGCACGACGGCCTCGTCGGCGAGGCCGAGCGCGGCGCCGAACCCGTCCGCGAACAGCCGGGTCCGGCTGAACAGGTGCGGCTGGAAGACCGCGATGACCCGGCCGCCGGCCGCCACCTCCCGGGCCGCGGCCAGGTCGGCGGCCAGCTCGGTGGGGTGGTGCGCGTAGCTGTCGAGCACCCGGACGCCGTCCGCCTCGCCCTTGGGCTCCATCCGGCGCTGCGCCCCGCGGTAGGCGGCCAGCCCGGCCACCGCGGTCCCGGCGCTGGTCCCCAGCTCGGCGGCGGCGGCCAGGGCGGCCGCGGCGTTCAGCGCGTTGTGCCGGCCGGGCACGGCGATCGTGACCGGCAGCGCGGCGCCGGCCGGCAGGGCCGCGCCCGGCCCGGGCGTGACCGTCAGCGCGGTCGTCATGCCGGTCACCGCGATCCCGGTCACCCGGTAGTCGGCGTCCGGCGCGCAGCCGTACCGGCACAGCCGCAGGTCAAGGCCGCTGGCCGCGGCGGCCAGCCGGCCGCAGCCCGGGTCGTCCGCGCAGAGGACCAGGGTCCCGCCGGGCGGCATCCGGGCCGCGAACCCGGCGAACGCGGCCTCGATCTCCGCCAGCGACGCGTAGTTGTCCAGGTGGTCGGCTTCCACGCAGGTCACCACCGCCACCGCGGCCCGCGGCGCCAGGTTGAGGAACGAGCCGTCGCTCTCGTCGGCCTCGGCGACGAAGACCTCGCCGCGGCCGTCCTCGGCGCCCAGGCCCGTCTCGGCCAGGATCCCGCCGATCACGTAGGCCGGGTCGGCGCCCGCGCGGCGCAGGATCGTGGTCAGCATCGACGTCGTGGTGGTCTTGCCGTGCGTTCCGGCGATGACGGCCCCGCGGCGGCCGGCCATAGCCGCGGCCAGCGCCGCGGAGCGGTGCAGCACCCGGAGCCCGCGCTGCCGGGCGGCGACCAGCTCCGGGTTGCCCGGCCGGATCGCGCTGGACACCACCAGCGTGTCCGCGTCGCCCAGGTGGCCGGCGTCGTGGCCGACCGCGACCCGCGCGCCGAGCGCGGCAAGCTCGGCCAGCAGCGCGGAGTCCGCCGAGTCGGTGCCGGACACCGGCACGCCGCGGGCCAGCAGGATGCGGGCGATGCCGGACATGCCGGCCCCGCCGATGCCGGTGAAGTGCACCCGGCCCAGCTCCCCCACCGTGACCGGGTCGGTCGGCGTTACCAGATTCGCCATCAGTGCCGCCGCCTGGCCCGCTGCCGTCCGGTGGCCATGACCCGCAGTACCTCGGCGGCCAGCTGGCGGTCCGCGTCGGCGCGGCCGATGCCGGCCGCCTTCCGGGACATGGCGGCCACCAGCTCGGGGTCGAGCAGCACCGGCAGCAGCATGTCGCGGACCCAGTCCGGGCTGAGGTCGGAGTCCGGCACGATCAGGCCGCCGCCTGCCTGCTCGATCGGGATCGCGTTCAGCCGCTGCTCCCCGTTGCCGTGCGGCAGCGGCACATATACCGCGGGCAGGCCCACCGCGGTCAGCTCGGCGCAGGTCATCGCGCCGCCGCGGACCAGCGCGAAGTCCGCGGCGGCGTAGGCCGCGTCCATCCGGTCCACGTACGGCAGCATCACGTAGGGCGCGTCCGGCGAGGACGGCACCGGGTGCAGGTCCGACTTGGGGCCGATGATGTGCAGCACCTGGACCCCGGCCTCGCGGATCCAGTGCGCTGCGCCCATGACCGCCAGGTTGAGCGACCTGGCCCCCTGCGAGCCGCCGGTGACCAGCAGCACGGGCAGGTCGGGCCGCAGGCCGAAGTGCGCGCGGGCCTTGTCGCTGAGCGCCAGCCGGTCAAGCCCGGCGATCTCGCGGCGGATCGGGATGCCGATGTAGCGGGAGTGCCGGAGCTTGGTGCCCGGCTGACCGGTGAACACGTGCCGGGTCAGCCGGGCGCCGATCCGGTTGGCCAGGCCGGGCCGGAAGTTCGCCTCGTGCACCACGATGGGCAGGCCGCGGCGGCGGGCGGCCAGGTAGGCCGGGGTGGCCACGTAGCCGCCGAACCCGACCAGGACCCGGGCGCCGGTCTGGTCCAGCGCGGCCGCCGCGACGGCAACCGCGTCGGTGAGCCGCTTGGGCACCGACAGCAGTGCCGGGGTGAGCTTGCGGGGCAGCGGGACCGGCGGGATCAGGGCCAGGTCGTAGCCGCGGTTGGGAACCAGCCGGGTCTCCAGGCCGCGCTCGGTGCCCAGGCAGGTCACCTGGATCCGCGGGCTGGCCTGCCGGAGCGCATCGGCCAGGGCCAGGGCCGGCTCGATATGCCCGGCCGTACCGCCGCCCGCCAGCATGACGCTCATCTGCCTGGTCTCCTCCCCATCGCGTGGCCCCCGGGTCTGTCAGACCCTAGCCGTGGCGGGGTCAGCCGGACCGGCCCGCCAGGCCTAGCCAGCTTAGGATGCGCCGCGGCACGCCGGGGCCAGCGTTGGCAAGCGCCTGCGCCGCCCCAGGTTCGCGTTTCGCGAACGACATCAGCATGCCGAGCGTGGTCATGGTGACGATCAGCGAGGACAGGCCCGCGGACACCAGCGGCAGCGGCACCCCGGTGATCGGCAGCATGCCGATCACGGCACCGATGTTGACCAGGGCCTGCAGCGCGATCCAGGCGGTGGCGGCGGCCGCGGCCAGCCGCATGAACGTGTCCGGGACCCGCCGGGCGATGCGGAGCCCGGCGTAGGCCAGGCCGCCGTACAGCACGGTCACGCAGACCGTGCCGACCAGCCCGAGTTCCTCGCCGATGATGGCGAAGATGAAGTCGGTGGTGGAGTTCGGCACGTAGCCGAACTTCTCCCGGCCCGCGCCGAGCCCGACGCCGAACAGGCCGCCGGAGCCGAGCGCGTACGTGCCCTGCTTCAGCTGGTAGCCCGCGGCCGACGGGTGGGCCTGCGGGTGCAGGAAGCCGGTGATCCGCTCGAGCCGGTAGGGCGCGACGATGACCAGGATGATCATCACGAAGCCCATCATGGCCAGGATGCCGATGAACATCCGGCCCGGCGTGCCGATCACCCACAGCAGCGCCAGGAAGATGACCAGCAGCAGGAACGTGGTGCCCAGGTCGTCGCCGAGCATGACCAGCATGCACAGCAGCGCGGCGCCGGGCAGCAGCGGCAGCAGGAGCTGGCGCCAGTCCTTGAGCTGACCCAGCTTCTCCTTGCGGGCCAGCAGGTCGGCGCCCCACAGCACGAAGGCCAGCTTGGCGAACTCGGACGGCTGCACCTGGAACGGCCCGACCTGGAGCCACCGGGTCGCGCCGCTGGCCTCCACCCCGATGGCCAGAACCAGCAGCAGGCCCAGGATCGAGATGCCCATCAGCGGGTAGGCGGCGGCGCGGAACAGGGTGGGCGAGGACTTGGCCGCAACCCACATCAGCGGCAGCCCGACGGCCACCCCGAGCAGCTGCTTCTGGAACCCGGCGTACGTCGAGCCGCCGCTGTCCAGGGCCACCGCCGAGGACGTGGACAGGACCATGATCAGGCCCAGCGCGATCAGCAGCACGGTGACGCCGAGGATCAGGTAGTACGACGTCAGCGGCCGGTCGAGGAGTGCCAGCCAGCCTGGCAGCGCCCGGCCGCGCCGCGGCCCTGGCGCCCCGGGCGACGGCTTGGCCTGGGGGCGGCGGGCGGGGCGGCGAGGTCCATGATCCCAGTCTCAGGGCCAGCCGCCGCCGGAACGCGGACATCCGGCGCGTGTCGCCGCATCCGGGGAGCGGAGGCTGCCGGCGGAGCGACCGGCGCACGTGCGAGCGCAGCGGCCGCGGCGCTGTTTTCCTGACGAGCGATGAGGCGCGACGAAGGAGCGCCGAGGGAGCGAGGAGGGAAGGCAGCGCTCATAGCGGCCCTGCGCTCGCCAGCAAGCAGCAGCGCGCAGCGCGGGCGGCGAGCGAGGGAAGGCAGCGCGCGTAGCGGCCCTGCGCTCGCCAGCAAGCACAGCTAGCCGGGCAGCCACTCCACGTAGAAAATGCCCAGGCCGAGCGCGATGAACAGGCCGCAGACCAGCCAGAACCGGATCACGATCGTGGTCTCGGCCCAGCCGAGCAGCTCGAAATGATGCTGCAGCGGGGCCATCCGGAAGACCCGTTTACCGGTCATCTTGAACGAGCCGACCTGGATGATCACGGACAGCGCGATGATCACGAACAGCCCGCCGAGAATGACCAGCAGCAGCTGGGTCTTGGTGGTCACGGCCAGCCCGGCCAGCACCCCGCCGAGGGCCAGGGAACCGGTGTCGCCCATGAAGATCCGGGCCGGCGGGGCGTTCCACCACAGGAACCCGAAACAGGCGCCGAGCACCGAGGCGGCCACCACGGCCAGGTCAAGCGGATCGCGGACGGCGTAGCAGTGCGGGGTCAGCGCGACCGTGCAGTCGTTGCGCAGCTGCCAGTTGGCGATCAGCACGTAGGAGGCGAGCACCAGCGTGGCGGCACCGGTGGCCAGCCCGTCCAGGCCGTCGGTCAGGTTCACCGCGTTGGACGTCCCGGCGATCATGAACATGATCCACAGCACGAACGGCGCGACCCCGATGGACGGGCCGAGGTCGCGCAGGAAGGCCACGTGCGCGTCGGCCGGGGTGATGTCGTAGCCGTCCGCGTAGCGCAGCACGAGCAGCGCGAACAGGGCCCCGACCACGGCCTGGCCGGCCAGTTTCGCGCCGCTGCGCAGGCCGAGGCTAGTCTGCTTGTAGATCTTGATGAAGTCGTCGATGAAGCCGACCAGGCCCAGGCCGGTCATCAGCATCAGCACGAGCAGGCCGGACGCGGACATCGGGTCCCTGGTGGCCACGTGGCCGATGAAGTAGCCGATCAGCGAGGCGATCACGATGACCGTGCCGCCCATGGTGGGGGTGCCCCGCTTGGTCTGGTGCGACGACGGGCCCTCCTCGCGGATCAGCTGGCCGTAGCCGCGGCGCTGGAAGAGCTTGATGGCCAGCGGCGTGCAGAACAGCGCGAGCAGCAGCGCGACGCCGGACGAGACGAGGATCGTTTTCACCGGGCCGGCTCCTTCTCGCCCGCCAGGGCCAGGGCGATGCCCTCGATCGCAGCCACCCGGGAGGCCTTGACCAGGACAGCATCACCCGGGCGCAGCCGGTCCCGCATGGCCTGGATCGCGGCGCTGGTATCGGAGACGCCGAGCAGCTCACCGCGCCAGGTCGGATGGGTTTTCGCCCCGGCCAGGATCGGCGCTGCGGCGTCACCTACCACGATAAGGCCCGCCAGGCCCGCGCTGGCCGCGTCCCGGCCGAGCTGCTCGTGCGCGGGCACTTCCTCCGGCCCGAGGTCGGTCATGTAGCCGAGCACGGCGAACGCCCGCCGGCCGCGGGCGATGATCTGCAGGGTCGACAGCGCGGCCCGCATCGCCTCGGGGTTGGCGTTGTACGCGTCGTTGATCACGGTCACACCGTCGGGGCGCTCGGTGACCTCCATCCGCCACCGGCTGCGGGCCTCCGCCGCCGACAGCCCCGCCGCGATGTCCGCCGCGGCCCGGCCGAGCCGGTCCGCGATGGCCGCGGCGGCCAGCGCGTTGGACACGTTGTGCTCGCCCCGGAGCCGGAGCCGGACCGGCGCCGACCCGGACGGGGTCACCAGCGTGAACGCTGGCCGGCCGTTTCGTCGACGGTCACCCCGGTGGCGCGGACATCGGCCTTCTGTGACCGGCCGAACAGCATCACCTCCGCCTGCGTGACCGCGGCCATCGCGCGGACCCGCGGGTCGTCGGCGTTGAGGAGGGCCCAGCCGTCCGGCGGCAGGGCCGCGGGCAGCTCGGACTTGGCCCTGGCCACCGCGTCGATGCCGCCGAAGTCGCCGGCGTGCGCGTGCCCGACGCACAGCACCGCGCCGATCGACGGCGGCGCGATCGCGCACAGCCGGGCGATGTGCCCGGTGCCGCGGGCGGACATCTCGGCGATCAGGTACCGGGTCTGCTCGTCCGCGCGCAGCACGGTCAGCGGCAGGCCGATGTCGTTGTTGAACGAGTTGCGCGGCGAGACCGTGGGCCCGAGCGGCTCGATCAGCTGGGCGGCCAGGTCCTTGGTGGTGGTCTTGCCGGCCGACCCGGTGATGCCCACCACCACCGGGTCACCGATCCGGTCCAGCACGGCCCGGGCCAGCTGGCCCAGCGCCGCGGTCACGTCAGGGACGATCAGCGCGGGCACGCCCACCGGCCGCTGCGCCAGCACCACGGTGGCACCGGCCGCGGCGGCCGCCGCGGCGAAGTCGTGGCCGTCGGCCCGCTCCCCCGGCAGCGCGGCGAACAGGCTGCCCGGCTCGGCCTGCCGTGAGTCGATCACGACCGGGCCGGTGACCAGCGCCGCCGGGTCACCGGCCCGGTCCGGCCGGGCCCCGAGCAGGGCCGTCAGCTGCCCTACGGACAGGGGAATCACGAGTCCTCCGGATCAGATCGCGGTCCGCGGCCTGGCGCGGGTCCGCCCAGCATCATCTCGCGGCCGGCCGCCTGCCGTGACAGGGCTTCGGCGGCAACCTCACGGTCGTCGAACGGGATCACCGCCGGGCCCACGTACTGCCCGGTCTCGTGGCCCTTCCCGGCGATCAGCACGATGTCGCCGGGCCCGGCGCGGGCGATGGCGAGGTCGATGGCGGCCGCCCGGTCCGGCTCGACGACCACGTGCGCGCGGGCCCGCGGCGGCACGGTCAGCGCCCCGGACAGCATCGCGTCCAGGATCGCCAGCGGGTCTTCGGAGCGCGGGTTGTCATTGGTGAAGATCGCGGTGTCGGCCAGCCGGGCAGCGGCCGCGCCCATCAGCGGGCGCTTGGCCCGGTCCCGGTCGCCGCCGCAGCCGAGCACGATCGTCAGCGCGCCCGCGGTGACCGGGCGCAGCGCGGTCAGCACCGCCTCCACCGCGCCCGGCTTGTGCGAGTAGTCGACCAGCACGGCCGGATCCTGGCCCGGGCCGACCCGCTCCAGGCGGCCGGGCACCCCGGTGCAGGAACCGACCCCGGCCACCGCGACCGCCAGCCCGGTGCCCGACTCGACCAGCGCGACGATCGCGGCCAGCGCGTTGGCCACGTTGAACTCCCCGGGCAGGGCCAGGGAGACGTCGGCCGACACCCCGCCGGGCCCGATGACGCGGAACGTGCTGCCGTCCGCGCCGGCCCGCACGTCGACCGCGCGCCAGTCCGCGCCGGGGTGCCCGGCCGCCGAGTACGTCGTGGTGGGGATCTTGGGCGAAGCGGCGAGCCTGCGGCCGTGCGCGTCGTCGGCGTTGACCACCGCGGACCGGGCGAAGCCGGGGGTGAACAGCTGCGCCTTGGCCGCGAAGTAGTCCTCCATGTCCGCGTGGAAGTCCAGGTGGTCCTGGGACAGGTTGGTGAACACCGCCACCTCGAACGAGGTGCCGGCCACCCGGCCCAGGGCCAGCGCGTGGCTGGACACCTCCATGGCCGCCGCGGTGACCCCGCGCTCGGCCATCACCGCCAGGCAGGCCTGCAGGTCCGTGGCCTCGGGGGTGGTGAGCTGGCTGGGCACGGCCTGGCCGGCCACCCGGGTCTGCACCCCGCCGATCAGGCCGGTGCGGTGGCCCGCGGCGCGCAGCCCGGCCTCGATCAGGTAGCTGGTGGTGGTCTTGCCGCTGGTGCCGGTCACCCCGGTCAGGGCCAGCCGCCGTGACGGGTGGCCGTACACCCAGGAGGCCACCTCGCCCAGCCGGGCCCGCGGGTCGGTGACCACGAACAGCGGCAGCCCGCAGCCGGCCGCCAGGTCACGGCCGGCCGGGTCGGTGAGCACCCCGGCGGCGCCGGCCCGGGCGGCAGCCACGGCGTATTCTCCTCCGTGCTGCTGCGCGCCGGGCAGCGCGGCGTACAGATCCCCGGGCTGGACCTGGCGGGAGTCGTGGGTGATCCCGGTGATCGCCCCGTCCGCCGGGTCCGGGCCGTCGTCCACCCGCCCGGCCGCGGGCTTCAGCCCAAGCAGCGCCGCCAGCCCGGCGAGCGGGCGGGCGGGTGGCCTCTGGGGACGCAGGACCGCTGGCACGCGCAGAGATTACCCCCGTTCAGGGGGCCGTGAGCCGTACCTTCGGCGGCTTGCTGTGGTCCGGCGGGATCTGGAGGGTCTGCAGGGCGAACTTCATCACCCGGTTGAACACCGGCCCCGCGACCGCGTCGCCGAAGTAGCCCCGGCGCTTCGGGTTCTGCACGTGCACCGCGACCACCAGCTGAGGGTTGTCGGCCGGGGCGATGCCGATGTAGCTGGAGCCGTACATGCACAGGCAGCCGCCCTTGGCCGGGTCGGGAAGCTGGGCGGTGCCGGTCTTGGCCGCGATCGGGTAGCCGGCGATCTCGCCCCACGGCTCGCCGCCGAGGTCGTCGACGTGCGGCACCTGCTGAAGGATGGCCAGCAGCTCATGCGCGGTGCGGGCGCGCAGCACCCGGGTGCGCTTGGGCGCGGGCGCCGGGGTGTACTTCCCGCTGCCGCTGGTGGTCCCGGCCACGATGGACGGCGCCACCCGCACACCGCCGTTCGCGATCGTGGCGTAGAGGGTGGCCATCTGCACCGCGGTGACCGCCACGCCCTGGCCGAAGGCCAGCGTGTACCGGGTGTCGCCGCTCCACTGCGACGGCCTCGGCAGCAGGCCCGCGCTCTCCCCGGGCAGGCCGAGCCCGGTGGGCGCGCCGAGGCCGAACTTGCGGTAGTAGCGGTACTGCAGGCGCGGCGGGACGTGCTTGACCACCTGCACCATGCCGACGTTGCTGGAGTGGGCCAGGATCCCGGCCACGGTCAGCCGCTCGGTCGGGTGGACCTCGGCGTCGTGGAACGGGTAGAGGCCGTCGACGAGGATCCGGTACGGGATGGTGTACGGGCTCATCGGGGTCTGCCCGCCGTGCTCCAGCGCCGCGGCCACGGTGATGACCTTGCCGGTGCTGCCGGGCTCGAACACGTCGGACACCGGGAGGTCCCCGGTGGCGGCCGGGTTGGCCGGGTGGGCCGGGCTGAACGACGGGTACTGGGCCATGGCCAGGATCCGGCCGGTGCGCGGATCCATGATCACCACGGAGCAGTTGTCCGCCCGGGTCCGCACCACCTGCGCGTGGCAGGCCCGCTGCGCTTCCCACTGCAGGTCCGGCTGGATGGTCAGGCGCAGGCTGCCGGCCGGCACGGCCGGCTGGACCTTGTCCGGGGTGAACGGGATCGGCTGGCCGTCCGAGCCGGCCTCGACCTCCTGCTGGCCGTCCTTGCCGGCCAGCAGCGAGTTGTACTTGTACTCCAGGCCGGCCCGGCCGGTCAGGTCGGCGCCGTCGCCCGGGGAGGTGGCGAAGCCGAGCAGGTTGGCGGCCAGGTTGCCGTTCGGGTAGACCCGGGCGTAGCTGGGCGTCTCGCCGATGCCGAGCAGGTTGAGCTTGGCCACTGCGTCGCCGGCCGCGGCCGGCACGTTCCTGGCCAGCACCACGTACTCGTTGCCCGGCGCCGCGCCGTTGATCAGGCGGAGGATCTGCTCCGCGGGCAGGCCCAGCGGGCCGGCCAGCTTGGCCGCGGCGTCCGCCCGCTTGCTGGGCGGCATCAGCGGCGGGTCGGCGAACACCAGGTCGGTCCGGGCCGTCATGGCCAGCACCGTGCCGTCGCTGGCGGTGATCGCGCCGCGGACCGCCGGGATGGGGATCACCTTCAGGCGCTGGGTTGCGGCCTTCTTCTGGTAGGCGGCCGACTCAAAGCCCTGCATCTGCACCAGCCGGGCGGCGAACAGGGTCAGCACGAAGGCGATGCACAGCATCGCGAGGTTCAGCCGCCGGGACGGGTTGCCGCGGCGCAGCATCGGCCGCAAGCCGAGCTTGCCGCGGCCGGCCGCGCCGCCACGGGCCGCGCCGGGTCGCGGCGGCCCGGGACGGGTGGCGCCGGGACCGGCTCCCGGGCGGGAGCCTGGCGGGCGGCCGGGACCTGGCCGGCCGCCGCCGGGCCGGGCGGAGCCGGGGCGGGTCTGCGCGGGCGGCGGCGTGCGGCGCGGTTCCGGCCCGCGCCCGGCCGGACGCGGGCCAGGCCGGGCCGGGCCGGGTGGCTGAGCGGCCGAACGCCGCCCGGCGGACGGGCGGCCGGGGTCACGCCCCGGGTCACGGCTGACCCGGCCGCTGCCCGGGCCGGCCGGGCGGCCCGGGCGCCGCGGGCCGCCGGCCGCCCCGGCCGGGGGCCGGACCGGGGGCGCCGGCCGTCGCCGTCGCGGCCGTGGTCGGTCACGGGGCGTACCCAGGGGCGCTGGGCACTCCCGGCAGGCTGTGCGGGGACCGGAAGATCTTGCCGGTCCGCAGGTTGATGAAGTTAGGCCGGGCCTGCGGCCGCATGCCCAGCGCGCGGGCCCGGCGCTCCAGCGAGCTCGCCGACTTTTCCTCCGCCACCTTCTGCTGCAGTTCCTGCTTCTGCTGGGCCAGGGCCGCGTTGCCGTTCTGCAGCGCGGTGATACGGAACGCGGCCGCGGCCAGCGTGGTGTTGATCACCAGCAGGCAGACGAGCCCGCCCGCCAGCAGCCCGATGACCAGCAGGATGAACCGCGTCTTCGTCGCCCCGGAGGCGGGCCCGGCGGCCCGGGCTGGCGGGGACGCTGCCTGCCGCTGAGCCGGCCGGGACGGGCCGGGGCGGCGAGCCGTACCGGGCCCGGCCGGCCCGCCAGGGCGGCGCGGCCGGGTGCCCGGCGCGGGCGGCGCGGCGCGGCCCGGTGCCGCCGGGCGCGGCGGAGCCTGCCGGGTCCCGGCGGGTGCGCTGCCCGGTGCGGCGGCCGGCGGCCCGCTGGGCATTCCCGGCACCCGCCGGCCCGGCGGGTGCACGCCGGGCTTCCCGGGGCGGCGCGCGGGCTGGCCCGCCGGCTCCGGCTGCTGGCCAGGCGCCGGGGCCGGGCGAAGCGCCGTACGGGAAGATCGCGTGCCCACGTCAGTCGTCATGCGCCCCGTCCGTCCTGGTTGCCGTGAAACTCCGCGGGCCGCGGCCCGCGCCCCGTCGCAGTTCTGGTCGTGCGCCCGCCGCGGTCATGCCGCTTCCCTGATCCGCTCGGCGGCCCGCAGCCGGGCCGAGGCGGCCCGCGGGTTGGCCTCGGTTTCCGCCGCAGAGGGCTTGTCGGCACCCCGGGTGAGCAGCCGGAACTCGGGCTGGGCCGAGGGCAGCGGGACCGGGAGGCCGGGCGGCGTGGTGTCCGCCGAGCGGTCTGTGAGGGCCTTCTTCACCAGCCGGTCCTCCAGCGAGTGATAGGCCAGCACGGCGATCCGGCCGCCCACGGCGAGCGCGTCGAGGGCCGCGGGCAGCGCCCGGGCCAGCGCGTCAAGCTCGCCGTTCACCTCGATCCGCAGCGCCTGGAAGGTGCGCTTGGCCGGGTTGCCGCCGCGGCGCCGGGCCGGGGCCGGGATCGAGTCGCGGATGATCTCGCTCAGCTGGAGGGTGGAGTGAAGTGGAGCGGCGGCGCGGGCCCGGACCACCGCGTCCGCGATCCGGCGGGCGAACCGCTCCTCGCCGTAGTCGCGCAGCACCCGGGCCAGGTCCGCGGCGGAGTACGTGTTGACCACGTCGGCGGCGGTCAGCGGGCCGCCGGTGTCCATCCGCATGTCCAGCGGCGCGTCATAGGAATAGGCGAAGCCGCGGTCGCGGTCGTCCAGCTGCGGGGAGGACACCCCCAGGTCCAGCAGGACGCCCTGCACGCTGGGCAGGCCGAGCCGGGCCAGGATGGCCGGGATCTGGTCGTAGACGGCGTGCACCAGGGTGACCCGGGTGGCGTACGCGGCCAGCCGGGCCCGGGACGCCTCGATGGCCGCCGGGTCGGTGTCCACGCCGATCAGCGAAACGCCGGGATGCTCGCGGAGCAGGGCCAGCGCGTGGCCGGCCCGGCCGAGGGTGCCGTCCAGCACGACCGCACCCGGGCGGTCCAGGGCGGGGCCGAGCAGGGCCAGCACCCGGTCGGTCAGGACCGGCTGGTGCCCGGAGCCCGCGGCGCCCATGGAACCCCCTTCTGCCATTGAGCCAGCGGCCACCGCCGGGGCGGTGGCCAGAACTTGCAGGGGTGCCCGGCCAGGTCCCCATCCGCGCGAAGGCGCTGATGGACCGGGTCCGCCTGGCGCCGGGGAAGTGACGTCAGCCGGCCTGGCCACCCAGCGCGGGTGGAGACCTCGCCGGGCACCGGGCGCCGGTGCGGCGCCCTCAGAGAATTCCGGGCAGCACCTCCTCGGACGCGTCGGAGAAGGCGTCTTCCTGCTGGGCCAGGTAGGTCTCCCAGGCGACGGCGTCCCAGATCTCCAGCCGGGTGCTGGCGCCGATCACCACGCAGTCCCGCTGCAGCCCGGCGTAGTCGCGCAGGCCCGGCGGGATCGTGATGCGGCCCTGCTTGTCCGGGATCTCGTCGGACGCGCTGGCAAAGAACACGCGGCTGTAGTCGCGGACCGCCTTGGCCGTTACCGGGGCGGTACGGAGCGCCTCGGTAATGCGGGCGAATTCGGTCTCAGGAAAGACGTAGAGGCAGCGCTCCTGGCCCTTGGTCAGGACCAGCCCGGCCGAGAGTTCCTCCCGGTACTTGGCTGGCAAGAACAATCGCCCCTTGTCATCCAGGCGGGGCGTGTGAGTACCGAGAAACACCGGCGCTCACCTCCCCGCTCCCCCACCCCACGGCGCTGTGAAGCGTCCTGCACTCCACGGTCCTCCACCATACCCCACATTGCTCCACGGTCAACGACCCAAGTTTCGTGAACCGGGCAGGCCCGGCGCGAGTTCCGAGGTCAGGAAGGTGGAGTGAAGTGGGGCGCCCGCCCGGCCCCTGCACCTGGCCCGGTCCCGGGTGGTCCGGGCCGGTGACCGGAACGGGCCCCGCAGTGACCGGAACTGGCCCCGCGGCTACCGGATCGGGAACAGCCGGCTACCGGAAGCGGATCTGGTGAGCCAAACGCGGCCCGCGTCCGTTATCCCGCTGATACGAACCTGGCATCGCGCGCATGCCGATACACGACGTACTGTCATGAACGCGTGGTCATGACGAAGCAAAGAAGTCACCCGGCAGGCGGACCCGGGCATCGCGCCGAAGCTGACGCGAGGAGGACATGTGGTAATGGAAACGGGCCAGGCCCACCGGACGCTCGACGAGCTGGTGGAAGTAGCCCGCCGGATCTCGGCTGCGGTCGAAACGGTCATCGAGGGAAAGCCCGAAGCGATCCGGCTGGCGCTGACCGTTCTGCTCGCCGAGGGGCACCTGCTCATCGAGGATGTCCCCGGCGTGGGCAAGACCCTGCTGGCCAAGACCCTGGCCCGGTCTATCGACTGCTCGATCCGCCGGGTCCAGTTCACCCCCGACCTGCTGCCCAGCGACCTGACCGGGGTCAGCGCGTTCAACCAGGAACTGCGCGAGTTCGAGTTCAAGCCGGGGCCGATCTTCGCCAACCTCGTGATCGGCGACGAGATCAACCGGGCCTCGCCGAAGACCCAGTCCGCGCTGCTGGAGTGCATGGAGGAGCGCCAGGTCACGGTGGACGGCTCCACCTACCCGCTGGAGCTGCCGTTCATGGTGATCGCCACCCAGAACCCGGTCGAGATGGAGGGCACCTACCCGCTGCCCGAGGCCCAGCGGGACCGGTTCACCGCCCGGGTCTCGATCGGCTACCCGGACGGCGGGGCCGAGCTGGAGATGCTCGACACGCACGGGTCGTCCTCCCCGCTCGATGACCTCGAGCCCGTGGCGCACGCCACCGACATCCGCGAGCTGATCGCCGCGGTCCGCGCCGTGCACGTGGCCCAGCCGATCAGGCAGTACGTGGTCAGCCTGGTCAGCGCCACCCGGTCGTCACCGGAGCTGCGGCTGGGCGCCTCGCCGCGGGCCAGCCTGCACCTGCTGCGGGCCAGCCGGGCGTACGCGGCGCTGGACGGCCGCGACTTCGTGATCCCGGACGACGTGCAGTCGCTGGCCGGGCCGGTGCTGGCGCACCGGCTGCTGCCCACGTCCGAGGCCATGGTCGAGCGGGAGCTGCCGGAGCGGGTGCTGTCCCGCCTGGTAGAGCGGCTGCCGCTGCCGCTGAAGTAGCGGCATAGATTAGACGGCAACCGACGGAAGGCCAGCAAGTGCGGTCCAAGCTCGCGGCGTTCACCACGCGCGGCACCTCGTTCCTGGCCGCGGGCCTGGCGGCGGCCCTGATCGGCCTGCTGCTCGGCGAGCGCCCGCTGCTGTCCATCGGCGCGCTGCTGTTCGTGCTGCCGCTGCTGGCCGCGCTGTCCGCGGGCCGGGCCCGGTACCGGCTCAGCTGCGTCCGGATGATCTCACCGCCCCGGGTGCCGGCCGGGCAGTCCACCGAAGTGACCGTGCGGCTGGAGAACATCTCCCGGCTGCCGACCGGCCTGCTGCTGGCCGAGGACGCCATCCCGTACGCGCTGGGCACCAGGCCGCGGTACGTGCTGGACGGGGTGGAGCGCGGCGGCGTCCGCGAGCTGAGCTACCCGATCCGCTCCGACCTGCGCGGCAAGTTCACCATCGGGCCGCTCGAGGTGCGGATCGCGGACTCGTTCGGCCTGGTCGAGCTGGGCCGGTCGTTCTCCTCGACTTCCGTGCTCGTGGTCACGCCGAAGGTGATCGAGCTGCCGCGGGCCCGGCTGGGCACCAGCTGGGTGGGTGAGGGCGAGGGCCGCCCCCGGGCCTCGTCCGCGGCCGGCGAGGACGACGTGGTGCCCCGGGCCTACCGGGACGGCGACGAGCTGCGCCGGGTGCACTGGCGGTCGACCGCCCGGTACGGCGAGCTGATGGTCCGCCGGGAGGAGCAGCGCTGGCGCAACCGGGCCATGGTGCTGCTCGACACCCGGCGCGACGCGCATTCCGGGTCCGGGGTGAGTTCCTCGTTCGAGTTCGCGGTCAGCGCGGCCGCGTCGATCGGCGTGCACCTGGCCCGCGGCGGCATGGACGGGCAGCTGGTCACCGACCAGGGCCAGGTCACCGGCACCGGGGCGTTCGAGGACGTGCTGCTGGACGCGCTGTCGGTGATGGGCCTGTCGCGCGGCGACTCCATGGCCGGCGGGCTGGCGGCGATCCGCGCCAGCGGCGGCGGGCTGCTGGTCGTGGTGGCCGGGCGCCTGTCGGCCGGCGTGGCCCGCCAGCTGGCCGCGGCCCGGCAAAGCGGCGGCCAGGCCATCGCGCTGCTGCTGGCCACCTCGAGCTGGACCGGCCAGACGGCCGGGAACGGCCGGAACGGCAAGGACGGCGACCGTAAAGCCGGGACCGGCCTGCCGGTGTACCCGGAGACCGCCGAGGCGACGGGCATCCTCACCCGGGCGGGCTGGCATGTGGTCAGCGCCGACGCGGCCACCCCGCTGACCAGCGCCTGGCGCCTGATGGCCGGCTCGGGGATGGCGGCCAGGGCCGCGGCGGCCAGCGACGCGCCGGGGGCAGCGGGGGTGGCACGGTGAACTACCGGCTGACCATCACCACGGCCGCGGCGGTCATCCTGGCCTCGGTGTCGCTGTACCCGCTGATCTCCGGGATCGCCTGGTTCTGGGCGGGCTGCGGGGCGGTCGTGATCGCCGCGCTGGCGGGGCTGGCCACCCGGCTCCAGCCGCTGCCCGCGGCCTGCGTGGCCGCCGGCCTGGCCCTGATCGCGGCGTTCCCGCTGCTGGCCAGCCCGCACCCGTACCTGGGGGTGACCGGGCTGGTCATCGTGGCCGCCGCGGCGGCCAGCGTAACCGGCTGGGGCCTGCTCCCGGCGGCCGCGACGCTGATCACCTACCTGGCCAGCCAGCTGATCTACATCAACCTGCTGTTCGCGCCGGGCGCATCCAACGCGGGCGTGATCCCGACCACGGCCTCGCTGCGGCGCCTGGGCACGCTGGTCAGCCAGGGCGTGGGCGAGCGGATCTACGCGCCGCCGGTACCGGACCATGCGGGCGCGGTCATGCTGGCCGCGGCCGGTATCGGCCTGATGGCGGTGGCCGCGGACCTGATCGCGGTCCGGCTGCGCAGCCCCGCCATCGCCGGCCTGCCGTTGCTCGTGCTGTTCAGCGTGCCGATCACGACCAGCGCCAAGCAGGGCCCGGTGGGCGCCACGATAGCGTTCTGCCTGGCCATCACCGGTTACCTGGCGGTGCTGTCGGCGGACGGCCGGGACCGGCTGCGGATCTGGGGACGGCTGGTCACCCTGTGGCAGACCGGCAAGGACGGCGAAGAGCAGGTCCGGGGGCCGGACACGCGGGCCCTCGCCGCGTCAGGCCGGCGCATCGGGCTGGCCGCGGTCTGCGTGGCGATCTTCATCCCGCTGCTGATCCCGGGCATAAAGATCCACAAGCTGTTCAACGGGCACGGCACCGCGACCGGCGGCCACGGCTCGAACGCGGTCACCCTGCCCAGCCCGCTGGTCGAGCTGCGCGGCCAGCTGCTGCCCGGCAAGCACATCCCGGTGCTGACCTACAGCACCAACAGCGCCGACCCGTTCGACCAGTACCTCCAGGTGTACGTGCTGAACTTCGACCCGAAGTCCGGGGCGTGGGTACTGGCGCCCAGCAGCGACGGCGTCCCGGTGACCAGGGCGTCGCTGCCGCCGCCGCCGGGACTGGCCGGATCCGGGGTGCGGTCCTTCACCACCCACATCAAGCTGGCCAGCGGGCTGACCGGGTACACCGGCGGGGTCAGTTACCTGCCGGTGCCGTACGCCCCCACGAAGGTCACCGTGGACGGCAGCTGGTCGGCCGACGCCAGCACGCTGATGATCTCCTCGCTGGATCAGCAGCTGGCCGGCCTGTCCTACTCCGCGACCAGCCAGGAAGTGCTGCCCACCAGCCAGGAGCTGGACGCCGCCGGGCCGCCCCCGTCAGACGTCCTGCGGCAGTACGGGCTGTTCCCGGCCACGTCCGACTCGCCGCTGCGCAAGCTGGCCCAGCGGATCACCAAGCACGCCAGCTCGCTGTACGGCAAGGCGATGGCGATCCAGGACTGGTTCACCAAGCCGGGCCGGTTTATCTACACCACCAACGCCAGCCAGCCGAACACGCTGGCCGGCCTGCTGCGCTTCCTGACCACCGCCCGTCAGGGCTACTGCCAGCAGTTCGCCTTCGGCATGGCGGCGCTGGCCCGGCTGATCGGGATCCCGGCCCGCGTTGCGGTGGGCTACACCGCGGGCAACCAGCAGACGAACGGCAACTGGCTGGTCACCTCGGCGGACGCGCACGCCTGGCCCGAGCTGTACTTCCAGGGCGCGGGCTGGCTGCGGTTCGAGCCCACCCCCGGCGGTTCCACTGGCCAGGGCACCGCGATCCCGCCGGTCTACGCCCGGTCCGGGAGCAGCACGGTCCCCGGCAGCGGCCCGGGCCAGACCTCGGCCGGCGGCTCCACCGGGAACATCCCCGGCGGGCCAGCCACGGGCCTGCCCGGCAACCGCCTGCGGGTCCCGGGCCGGGGGACGGGCACCGCGGCGCCGCTGGCGCACCACACCTCGGTCCCGGTGCTCCCGATCGTCGCGGTGGTGCTGGTGATCCTGGCCCTGCTGCCGCGCACGGCCCGGTCGGTCAGCCGGTGGCGGCGCTGGCGGTCGGCCCACGACCCGGTCGCGGCCGCGCATGTGGCCTGGCGGGAGCTGCGGGATGACCTGACCGACCACGGGTGGTCCTGGCACCCGAGCGACAGCCCGCGCGCGGTGTCCCGGCGGGTCGGGCGGATGCTCGGGCTGAGCCCGGCCGGCCAGGAGGCACTGGACCGGATCACCACGGCCGAGGAGCACGCCCTGTACGCGAAGACCGCGCGGACGCCGTCCTCGCTGCGCAGCGACGTGACCGCGGTCCGCCGGGCGATGGCGTCCGAGGCTACGACGATGACCCGCTGGCAGGCGCGGCTGCTGCCGCCGTCGTGCGTGCGGCCCGCACTGTCCAGCCTGACCCAGGCGCTGGACGTGTTCGGCTGGCTGGACGCGGCCGGGCAGCGGATGCGCAGCGTGGGCGACGGCCTGCGCGGTCACGCCCGCTAGGGCCCAGTTGCACCCGCCTGCTCAGGGGCCGGCGCTGGCGCCGGCCCTGACCTGCCTTAGTCGGCGAGCGGCTCGGCGCCTGCGGCGGCCCGGGCGGCGGCCACCGCGGCGGCCCGTTCCCTGGTCTTCCGGCCCATCACGTAGAACGCCACGCCGACGCAGATGAAGATGAGCACCGGGATGGCCTCGGTCAGCAGGAACGTGAACCGCTGGCTGTAGGTCCAGCCGTCCGGGATGAAGTCGCTGCCGAACCAGTGGTAGCCCGCCCCGGGCGCGATCAGCTGCACGGTGGCCAGCGCGACCAGCACCATCAGCACGACCGTGAGCACCCGGTAGGCCGGCATCCTGAACGGCCGCGGGGTGTCCGGGTGGCTGCGGCGCAGCTTCCACAGCGCCGGGTAGATCAGCAGGTAGCTGATCAGCGTGGTGGAGATCGTCACGCCGAGCACCGCGTCGAAGTACTTGGCCGCGTTGCCGCTGGTGATCTGCTGGGCCAGGATCACGATGATCGTGGCCACGATGCCGCTGAACACGTTGACCCGCACCGGGGTGCCGTACTTGGCGTTGATCACGCCGAGGAACCGCGGCCCCGAGCCGTCGTAGCAGGACACCGCCAGGGCCCGGTCCGAGCCCATGATCCAGGTCGCGCCCGAGGTCAGCAGGCAGATGATGAACAGCAGCGCGCAGGCGTCGCCGAGTATCAGGCCGAGCGCCGCTCAGCGTGACCGCGCCGCCGGCCGCCACGTGCCCGCCGTAGACGGTGAAGACCTGCTGGATCGCGCTGACGAAGCCACTGAAGTTGGTGATCGAGGCGGGCGGCAGCACGAGCAGGATGCCGATCACCGGCAGCGCGTACAGCACCACCGAGCCGATGGTGGACCGGGCGATGGCGAACGGCACGTCCCGCTGCGGGTTGGTCATCTCCTCGCCCGCGCTGCTGGGCAGCTCGAACCCGACGAAGTTGAACAGCAGCACGCCGACAAGCGCGACGAACCCGGCCGCGCTGGGCGAGTAGCTGCTCGCGCCCAGGCCGTGCGCGCCGTGCTTGGCCGCGTAGACGATCACGGTGAGGGTGAACAGGCCGAGCAGCAGGAACCGGGCCCAGGCCCCGGCCGTGGGCAGCCACTTGCCCACGCTGAACGACATGATCGCGGCGATGATCGAGATCCACACGAACGCCAGCGCGACGATGTACCAGGCCACGGTGGGCAGGGACGAGCCGTGGTGGAAGAACACCTCGACCGCGCCGATGCAGGAGATGGTCAGCGACCCGCCGATCCACACCGGGTTGGTGATCCAGTACAGGAAGTTGTTGACCGCACCGGCGAGGTGGCCGAAGGCCATCCTGGTCCACAGGTACGGGCCGCCCTCCTGCGGGAACGCCGCGCCCAGCTCGGCGAACAGCAGCGCCTGCGGGACGAAGAAGATCAGCGCGAACACCATCATCCAGGTGAACGCCTCGCCGCCGCCCTGAGCGACGGTGGCGATGGTGTCCACGCCGACGATCGTGCAGATCAGGAAGAACAGGATGTCGAACCGGCCGAAGTGGCGCTGGAGCTTGGCGCTCTCCTCAGCGGCAAAGTCCAGCTCTTGGAGGTCAGCAGCAGCCATCAGGCGCTCCAGGGGCGAGAGAGGAGCCGGGTTACTGAACAGCCAGCCACCAGGCACGATGGCGGGAATATTACCGATTGCTGACATCTGGCACCAGATGTCTCTGCTTGCTGGCGAGCTCCGGGCCGCTATGAGCGCTGCCTTCCCTCCTCGCTCCCTCGGCGCTCCTTCGTCGCGCCTCATCGCTCGTCAGGAAAACAGCGCCGCGGCCCTCCGCTCGCTGGCCGGCTCCGCCGGCGGCTGGCTGGCTCGCTTAGGCCGGCTCGCCGGCGCCCGTCTACCTGGGCTAGCGCTCGCGCTCCTGGCGGCGGCGCCACCGCTCTTCGAGCCGCTCCATCATGGAGACCTTGGCCGACTTGGCGTTCTTGCGGTCCTTCGGGCGGGGCTGTCCCTTGCCCACCGCGGTGCCGTTCATGTGCCGGTAGCTGTTCAGCGCCCACATCGCGCAGGCCAGCATGACCACGAAGCCCGCGACGGCGACCCAGATGTACTTGGAGATGACGCCGCCGAGCAGCATGCCGATACCGAGCACGAAGCCGAAGATCGCTTCCACGACCCGGCGCTTGTAGTGCACGCGCGGGTCACTGGCCCGGACCGCGCTGGCGAAGCGTGGATAGTCCGCATATAGCGCCTGCTCGATCTGCTCGAGCTGGCGCTGCTCGTGCTCAGAAAGCGGCACGCTGCCTCCCATGAAACTCACGCGCGGCGATGGGCTCGTAGGCTCCCGTCACGGCCTGGCTTAAGCCCAGAATACGAGCGCGAGTACGTCTAGTGAAAGAGTACACCTGCAAGCGCCGTGCGCGGCCCCGCGCAGGCCGCCATCCCGGCAGGTCATAAAGGGTTTGCCGGGCGGGTCAGCGGGGCGGCTTGCGGCCGCGGACCAGGGCCGCGGGCCGCACCGTATCCAGGCCGAACCGCCCGGCGATCTGGTCGATGGCCTGCTCGGCCTCCCGCCAGGCGGCGGGCCGGTCGCCGAAAGCCAGCTGAGCCTGGGCGGTAGCGGCCGGGAGCAGCCCGGACGCGCGGACGCCGACCAGCCGCAGCCGGGCCCCGCCGGGCAGCCCGGCCGCCTCGTACAGCGCGCACGCGGTCGTGTAGATCAGCTGGGCCACGTCGGTCGGCGCGGGCAGCGTGCGGGACCGGGTGATCGTGGTGAAGTCGGCCAGCCTGAGCTTGATCACCACGGTCCGGGCCACGGCGCCCGCCGAGCGCAGGCCCTGCGCGGTACGCCCGGACAGCCGCAGCAGCTCGCGCCGGATGACCTCGGGGTCGCCGGTGTCGGTGCCGAACGTCTCCTCGGCGCCGATGGACTTCTCCGTCACCCCGGGCACGACCGAGCGCTCGTCCCGGCCCCAGGCCAGGGCGTGCAGGTGCGCGCCGGCCGCCCGGCCGAGTGCGCGCTCCAGCGCAGCCCGCGGCACCTGCGCGATGTCGCCGACCGTGCGCAGCCCGAGCCCGGCCAGCCGCCGCCCGGTCTGCTCCCCCACACCCCACAGCGCGGACACCGGCAGCGGGTGCAGGAACGCGAGCGTGCCGCCGGCCGGGATGACCGCCATCCCGTCCGGCTTGGCCGAGACCGAGGCCAGCTTGGCCACGAACTTGGTGGTGGCCACCCCGACCGAGCAGGTGATCTGCTGCTGGGCCCGGACCTGGGCGCGGATCAGCTCGCCGATCGCGGCCGGGCGGCCGAGCCGCCGCACCGCGCCGGACACGTCAAGGAACGCCTCGTCCAGGGCGAGCGGCTCGACCTCCGGGGTGATCGTCCGGAACAGGGCCATGACCTCACGGGACACCACGGAGTACAGCCCGCGGCTGGGCGGCAGGACGATGGCCTGCGGGCACAGCCGCCGGGCCCGGGCCATCGGCATGGCCGAGGTGACCCCGTAGGCGCGGGCCGGGTAGGTCGCGGACAGCACCACGCCGCGGCCGCCGCCGCCCACGATGACCGGGGCGCCGGCCAGCTCCGGCCGGTCCCGCAGCTCCACGCTGGCGTAGAACGCGTCCATGTCCACGTGCAGGATGTGGCAGCCAGTGTCGTCCGGCGCATCCGCCTCGTCTGCCACGAGCCGACTGTAACCCCAGGTCCGGACAGTCCGCGGTCAGGCCTCCGGCCCGGGCTCGCCGTCCGCCCCGGCCTCAGCCGCCGCGGCTCAGCCCCGGCGGCGGGCTCAGCCCCGGCGTCCGGGTCGTCCCCGGCCGCCGGGCGCAGCTCGGCCAGCCGGGCCAGCAGCCCGTTCACGAACGCGGGCGAGCCGTCGGTGGACAGGTCGCGGGCCAGCAGCACGGCCTCGCTGATGGC
Organism: uncultured Actinomycetes bacterium; assembly: GCA_963770375.1. Lineage (GTDB taxonomy): Bacteria > Actinomycetota > Actinomycetes > Streptosporangiales > Streptosporangiaceae > DASVBE01. Next base: position 135,931 of record CAVYPM010000017.1, read on the forward strand.
CACGCCGGGCGGCACGTCGCCGGCCCAGAGCAGCTCGTAGGTGCCGATCCGCAGGATGTTGCGGTCAACGGCGGGCATCCGGTCCAGGGCCCAGCCGCGGGAGTGCTCGGCCAGCAGGCCGTCGATCTCCGCGCGGTGCTCCTGAACCCCGCGGACCAGCACGGCGGCGTACTCAGGGACCGGGGGCTCGGCCCCGGCGGCCCGCTCGCCGAGCAGGCGCAGCACGTCCTCGCCGCGGATCTCGGCTTCGTACAGGAGGTCAAGCGCCCGCTTGCGGGCCTTACTGCGGGCGGGCACGGCGGGCGCGGCAGCGAGGACGAGGGCGGGTGATCCGCGGGCGAGCGGGCGGTGGCCTCACGCCCGGCCGAGGTAGTCGCCGGTGCGGGTATCCACCCGGATCTTCTCGCCGGTGGTGATGAACAGCGGGACCTGGACCTGGGCGCCGGTCTCGAGCGTGGCCGGCTTGGTGCCGCCGGTGGACCGGTCGCCCTGCAGGCCGGGGTCGGTCTGCGAGACGGTCAGCTCGACCGCGGCGGGCAGCTCCACGTACAGCGGGGTGCCGTCGTTGAACGCGACCGTGGCCATCTGCTCCTCGAGCAGGTAGTCCGCGGCGCCGCCGACCGTGGCGGCCGGGATCCGCGGCTGGTCGTAGTCCTGGGTGTCCATGAAGACGAAGTCCTCGCCCTCGCGGTACAGGTACTGCATCTCCCGCTTGTCGACGTTGGCCACCTCGACCTTGACCCCGGCGTTGAAGGTGCGGTCGACGACCTTGCCCGTCATCACGTTCTTCAGCTTGGTGCGCACGAACGCGCCGCCCTTGCCCGGCTTGACGTGCTGGAAGTCCACCACCCCCCAGAGCTGGCCGTCGAGGTTCAGGGTCATGCCGTTCTTCAGGTCGTTGGTCGTGGCCACGGTTTGCCGTTTCTCCTGCGGGGGTTTGCTTGCTGCCGGGGCGGGTGTCCTGGCTACAGGACGAGCAGGTCCCTGGTGCTCGTGGTGAGCAGCTCGGCCGCGCCGGGGCCGGCCCCCACCACCAGGGTGTCCTCGATCCTGACGCCGCCCTTGCCCGGCAGGTAGACGCCGGGCTCGACGGTGACGGGAACGCCGCACGCGAGTCTACCGGTCGCTACGGTGCTCAGCATCGGGGCCTCGTGGATCTCCAGGCCCACGCCGTGCCCGAGGCCGTGGCCGAAGTGCGCGCCGTGCCCGGCCGCGGCGATCACGTCCCTGGCTGCCGCGTCCACCGCGGCGGCGCCCGCGCCGTCGGCCGCGGCCTGGATCCCGGCCTGCTGCGCCGCGGCGACGAGCGCGTACAGGTCGCGCTGCCAGGCCGCGGGCGGGCCGAGCGCGACGGTCCTGGTCAGGTCGGCGTGGTAGCCGCCGAACAGGGCCCCGCAGTCGATCGTGATCAGGTCGCCGTCCGCCAGCGGGCGGCCGCCGGGCGAGTGATGCGGGGTGTCCCCGTTCGGCCCGCTGGCCACGATCGTGTCGAAGGCCGGCTTGTCCGCGCCGCGGTCGGTCATCTCCCGCTCCAGCGCGAGCGCCAGCTGCCGCTCGGTCAGCCCGGGCCGGACCTGCGCCAGCGCCGCGGCCAGCGCCTCGTCGGTGATCTCGCAGGCCCGCCGCAGCAGCGCGATCTCGCCGGAGTCCTTGACCGTGCGCAGCTCCTCGACCAGCCGCCCGGCCGCGGTCAGCTCCCGCTCCCCGGCCAGCTCGCGGTACTGCTCCACGGTCAGGTGGTGCTCCTCGACCGCGACCGGGGCCAGCCCACGGGCGGCGGCCACCGCGATCAGCGCGGGCGCCGTGTTCCGGTCGGTGACAAGCTCCAGGTCCGGGCAGTCCCGCCGGGCGATGGGCGCGTACCGGGAGTCGGTGGCCAGCACCGGGTCCCCGTCGGCCGGGATCAGCAGCGCGGCGTTGGAACTGGCCAGGCCGGTCAGGTAGCGGACGTTGACCAGGCCCGTGATCAGCGCGGCGGCGGCGCCCCGGGCCGCGGTGAGCTCCCGGGCCCGGGCGAGCCGCCCGGCGTATCGGTCGATCATGCAGGAATTATTACCTGTGCTTGCTGGCTCGCGGACGGCCGCGAGCTGCGCGCGGCTCCGCCGGCGGCTTGCTGGCGAGCGCAGGGCGCGGGCGTTCCTGATCAGCCTTCGTGCTGGGGTTCGTCCTGAGCGTCCCCTTCGTCGCCGGCCAGCACGCCGCCGGTGCGCTTCCAGGTCAGGTAGCGCCAGGCCAGGTTGACGACCGCGGACAGCCGGTTGCGGCCGCCGAGCAGGTAGAACAGGTGCAGCCCGAGCCACATGAACCAGGCGATCGTGCCGCGGAAGCGCAGGTGCCCGGGCAGCTGGACGACCGCGGACCGGCGCCCGATCGTGGCCATCGTGCCCTTGTCGAAGTACCGGAACTTCGTCGTGGGCTGCCCGGCCATCAGCCGCCGGATGTTCGCCGCGGCGTGCCGGCCCAGCTGGATCGCGGGCTGGGCCAGCTGGCCCACCGGGTTCCCGTCGATCAGCGCGATGTCGCCGGCCGCGAAGATCCGGTCCTGGCCGTGGACCCGCAGGTCCGGGCCGGTGGCCAGCAGGCCGTGCCGGCCCTGCTCCAGGCCCAGGTCCTTGACCAGGTCCGGGGCTGCCACGCCGGCCGCCCACACGGTGATGTCACTGGCCAGCTCGGTGCCGTCGGCCAGCGTGACGCTGCCGTGCGACACCGCGCTGATGCTGGTGCCGGTCCGCACGTCCACGCCGCGCTGCTGCAGCTGCCGGCAGGCGTACGTGCGCAGCGACCGGTCGAACGGGGTGATCAGCGAGTCGGCCTGCTCGATCAGCCGGACGTGCAGGCTGGCCGGGTCCACGTCCGGGTAGGCCGCGGGCAGGGCGATGTTGCGCAGCTCGGCCAGGGTGCCGGCCAGCTCTACGCCGGTCGCCCCGCCGCCCACGATGGTCACCGCCAGGCCGGCCCGGGCCGGCCACGGACAGCCGGTCCAGGCCGCTGGTCAGCCGGTTGCGCAGCGCGACCGCGTCCCGCCGGGTGTACAGGCTCCAGCTGTGCTCGGCCGCGCCGGGGATGCCGAAGAACGCCGCGGTCACGCCGATCGCCAGGATCAGGTAGTCGTAGTCCAGCGTGCCGCCGTCGGACAGCACGACCCGCCGGGCTGCGGTGTCGAGCCGGGCCAGGTCGCCGAGGCGGAACCGGGTCCGGTTACGTCGTGCGAAGGAGCGCAGCGGGTAGGCCACGTCCGAGGGGCTCAGGCCGGCGGTGGCCACCTGGTACAGCAGCGGCTGGAAGGTGCTGTACGGGTTGCGGTCCACGAGCGTGACCTGCGCGCCGGAGCCGTTCAGGGTGCGGACCGCGGTCAGCCCCGCGAACCCGGCCCCGATGACCACCACCCGCGGCGGGCCGTCGGGGGCGGCGGGGCCCGCGCCCCCAGGTTCCGTAATCCATATTCCGGCACCTCCATCGGGGCCTCTGCCCACCGTCGGTGATGTTTATCCGCCGGCGAGAGGGAATGCTGCGGCTGCTAGCCATCCCCTGGCGGCACGGAGGTCACGATGACGGAGGCAACCGCAGGTCGGCCGGGCACCCGGCCCGGCGACCTGGCGCAGTGCGACGACGGCGAGCTGCTGAAACTGGTCCGCTCGCTGCCGCTGGGCAGCCCGCAGCGGTCGGCCGCGTGCGAGATCCTGGTCAGCCGGTACCAGCCGCTGGTGCGCTCCTGCGCCCGGCGGTACTACAGCGGCGCGGACTCCGCCGACGAGCTGATGCAGGTCGGCTACGTCGGCCTGATGAAGGCGATCAACAAGTTCAACCCCGAGGTCGGCGGCAGCCTGGCCGCGTACGCGTTCCCGAGCATCAGCGGCGAGCTGAAGCGGCACTTCCGTGACCGGTGCTGGCAGGTGCACGTGAAGCGGTCCGCGCAGGAACTCGCGCTGGAGATGCGCGCCGCGATCAGGGACCTGACCCAGCAGCTGGGCCGGGCCCCGGACGACGGCGAGCTGGCCGGCCACCTGAAGGTGACCCTGGACCAGCTGGCCGACGCGCGGCAGGCCGACCAGGGTTTCAGCGCCTGGTCGCTGGACGCGCCGGTGACCGGCGAAGGTGAATCCGGCAGCCTCGGCGAGTTCCTCGGCGAGGATGACCCTCAGGTGGAGCACACTCTTGATATGGCCGCGGTCTCCGCGCACTGGCATGAGCTGCCCGAGCGGCAGCAGCGGATCCTGCTGATGCGGTTCTACGGAAACATGACGCAGGCGGAAATCGGCGCCCGGCTGGGTATCTCCCAGATGCACGTGTCCCGGCTGATGGCGCAGTCGCTCGCCTACCTGCGGGATTGCCTGCTGGACCCGGAGGAGGACAGGCTGGAGACAGCCGTAGGGTAGGAGGACCATGAAGACCGCGACCGGGCTGGGTCTGCTGGCGATCGGGGCCATCCTCGCGTTCGCCTTGCGGGCCAGCCCGTCCTGGGTAAACCTCCACGCGGTGGGCTGGATCCTGATGGCCGCCGCCGTGGCTGGCCTGCTGATGCCGCCGCGTAACCGGGGCTGGATCCGGCGGGTGACGGTGCGCCGCCAGCCCGGCGTTCTGCGCCGCCAGCCCGGCCCGGGCGCCGGGCGCCAGGACGACGAGCACCTGCCCTACCCGTCGTACGTGCTGCGCGACCCGGCCGCGCTGGCCTCGGCGATCCTGCGGGACGCGGAACTCGGCGGCCCGGCCCCGCGGGGTGACGATGCCGCGACCCGGCCGCTCCTGCGCGCGGTGACCGAGGACGACGTCGCCAACGGCTGAGTTCGCGGTGCGTTCGCGGGCGGCTGGCTAGGCGGGTGCGGGCAGCGGCGGTTCGCCAGCCCGCAGCACCATCATCGTCATGTCGTCGCGCAGCTCGCTCGCGCTGAACTCGAGCACCAGGGCCTGCATGGCGGTCACGATGTCCTTCGGCGACTGGCCCGCCAGCAGCGACAGCTCGTCCTCCAGGCGGTCGGCGAAGTAGGCCAGCTCCAGGTTGCGCGCCTCGGTGATCCCGTCGGTGTACAGGAACAGCACGTCGCCCTGGGTCAGCGTGACCTCCTCAAGGCTGGCCTCGGAGTCGGGGAAGATTCCCAGCGGCATGCCGCCGCCGGCCAGCATCTGCACCCGGCCGTCCTGGCGGACCACGACCGGGGCCGGATGCCCCGCGCCGCCGATCACGACCTTCAGCTCCTTGCCCTCCCAGCGCAGCAGGGCCGCGCACGCGGTGACGAACCGGCCGTCGTACTCCTGGCTCAGCAGCAGCTCGTTGGCCTGGCGCAGGACCTCGGAGGGATCGGAGTTCCAGTACGCGATGGTCCTGATGCCGTGCCGGGCGGCCGCGGTCACCGCGGCGGCGTCCTCGCCCTTGCCGCACACGTCGCCGATGGACAGGCCCCAGCCGTCCGGGGTGCGGAACACGTCGTAGAAGTCGCCGCCCACGTCGATGCCGTCGGTGGCGGCCACGTACGCGGCGGAGATCTCGGTGCCAGGGACCGCGGGCAGCTCCCGGGGAAGCAGGCTGGCCTGCAGCATGTCGGCGATCTCGGTCCGGCGGCGGAACATCCGGTCGACCCTGATGGCCAGCGCCAGCTGCTCGCCGAGCTCCTCGACGAGGCCCAGGTCGGCGATCTCGAAGTGCCGCTCGTCGCCCCGGCGGGCCAGCGTGAGGACGCCGTAGCTCTGCTCGCCGTCCGTCAGCGGCACGCTCAGCAGCGAGGTCGCGCCGAGCTGCATGAGCAGCGGCACGCCGTCCGGGCCGGTGCCCAGGATGCCCACGTCCCCGGCGTGCGCCAGCAGCATCGAGCTGCCGGTGTCGTGCACCTGGCGGGGAGCGGACCCGGGCTGCGGGTCGATGCCGCCGACCAGCCTTGCGATCTGCTCGGCGTCGGGCCCGGCCGGCCCCATCACGACCTGGCGGCGCAGGCGCTGACGGCGCTCGACGTCCACGATCACCCACGCGGCCAGTTCCCCGGCCAGCAGGCGGGCGCAGCGCTGGAGGGTGACGCTCTCGCTGAAGGTGGCGTTCTCGAGGAGCAGCCTGGTGGCGGCGGTGACCAGGTCGAGGCGGTGGGTAATGGCCTCGACGGCGCGGAGGGCCTCGCTGTCGTCGGCGGGGGCCGGGCTGACGGTGTCCCCGGCCGCCGGGGCCGTGATGCTGGCCGGCGGCGGGGCCGGGGTGGCTCTCTGGCCGGGCTTCGGGGCGGCCCTGGCGCCGGCCGGTACGGCGGAGCCGCCGTCGGCCGGCGGCGCGGCGGGACGGCCTGGGACCTGGATGGCCGCGGCCATGATCAGGCCGGGCTCGGCGCCGCGGTCGATGACGTCGAGCAGCAGCACGGCGCTGATCACCGCGTCCCGGCCGAGCAGCGAGCAGGCCACCCGGCGGCCCTTGCCGGTCCGCACCACCGCGGCCAGCTGGGAGTGCACCGCGGCCCGGGACGGCAGGTCCACGAACGCGGTCAGTGCCTTGCCGGTGGCGTACCCGGTTCCCGAGCCGAGCAGCTCCCCGGCGCGGACGTTGGCCCGGCGGACGGTGCCGTCCCGGTCCAGCAGGAACATCGCCACCGGCGCGCTGGCGAACATGGCCCGCAGCAGGCGGCGCTCGGCGTCGGTGGAGTCGGCGCCCTGGTCGCCGGCCGGGACGGCCTCGGCCCGCAGCCGCGCGGCCGCGTCGATCGCCCCGTCCAGCTCGGCGAACGCGGCCTCGAGCAGCTGGGGCAGCGGGGCGCCGGGCAGGGCGGCGGACTGCCGCAGCGCGCCGGAACGCGCGCGGAACGCGGCAATCTCGCTCTCAGACCCCGGAGCGCCGCTCAGGTCCTGCATATGAAGTCCGGTTCCTTATCGGAGGGCGGCCCGCGACCATCCGGCCTGCGAGGGCCGGCGTGTCGCGCCGCCGTGCTCAGTTTAGGTCTGCTCGCCCGGCCGCGGCGCATCGTTCCTGGTCACGGCCGGTGGGGCGGGTATGTCTCGGGAGCCGCCCCAGGCCACGGCCGCGGGAATGCGCGGCACGTGCGCCTCAGGTTGTTTGCGCGGGCTGGTCGCGGGACATAATAAGGGCCGTAACGGTGCCTACGACGCAGGCACTCCCCCACGCCGCCACGGCGTGGTTGCGGAGCAGCCTGCCCGGATGCCCAACCGCTTTCAAGCGGTGGCCCTTTCGTACGGCTTCCCGAAGTTCTCCGCAATCTGCACCCGCTGCCGTGGCGTTCTCACAGGAGGCAGCGTTATATGAAGATCGCTCTCGTGGCCGAGCAGGCCAGCCAGCTCATTCCGTCCCGCGGCCGCACCGCCCCTGACGGCGGGCCGGCCCACGGCCTGGTGCCGCTGGCCGGCGCCCTGGCCGGTCTTGGGCACGATGTGACCGTCTACGCCCGGCGGGACGCCGGGTCCCAGCCGACCCGCAGCAGCCTGGTTCCCGGCGTCACGCTGGAACGGCTGAAGGCCGGCCCCACTGCCGTGCTCCCGCCCGACCAGGTGCTCGCGCACATGTCCGCGTTCAGCGGGCAGCTGGCGAAGCGCTGGAACCGCAGTACCCCCGACATCGTGCACGCGCATTACTGGACCAGCGGGCTGGCTGCCCTGGCCGCCACCCGTGACGTCAGCGTGCCGGTCGTGCAGACCTTCCACACTCTCGGCGTGTCCGAGCGCCGCACCGCGCAGGCCGGCGGCTCCGGCGGCCTGGACCGGCGGATCAAGATGGAGGCGCTGATCGCCCGCAGCGTGCGCGCCGTGCTGGCCAGCTCATCCGGTGAGCAGGAGGACCTGACCCGGCTCGGTGTCCCGCGCCGGTCCGTCGCGGTCGTCCCGTACGGCGTGGACACCAGCCAGTTCCTGCCCGAGGGCCCGGTCGCCCGGCGCAGCAGCAAGCCGCGGCTGCTGGCGGTGGACCCGCTGGAGTCCCCGGACTCCGTCGCCGGCATCATCCGCGCGTTCGCCGAGGTGCCCAGCTGCGAGCTGGTCATCGCCGGCGGCCCGGTGCGGGCCGACCTGGCCGGGCACCCGGTGTACAAGCAGCTCATGGCCCTGGCCGCGAGCCTCGGCGTGGACCGCCGGGTGGTCTTCGTGGGCCAGGTCAGCCAGGCCCGGATGCCCGCCCTGCTGCGTTCCGCCGACCTGCTGGTGCACACCGCGCCGTACGAGCCGTTCGGCATGGCCCCGCTGGAGGCCATGGCCTGCGGCACCCCGGTGCTGGCCGCCGCGGGCGGCGCGCACGAGGACGAGGTCGTCGACGGCGCCACCGGCGTGCTGGTCCGGCCGGGCCGCCCGGCCGCGCTGGCCGCGCGGATCCGGCACCTGCTGGCTACCCCGATGCTGCTGCAGGGCTACGGGATCGCCGCCGCGGACCGGGCCCGGTCGCGCTACTCCTGGGACCGGATCGGCCGGGAGACCCTGGCCGTCTACGAGCGCTCGCTGCCCGGTGGCCGTCTCGCGGCCGGCCTGCCCGGCGACGACCTGGAGGCGGACGGCTTCCGCGTCGCGGCCTGACCACTGCGACTGCCCCGGGCTCGGCGGCCAGCGGCGGGCTGGCCGGGTCCGGGGCTTTCGCTGCCCGGGCCGGTGGCCGCGCTGGCCGGGTCGGCGTGGGCCAGTGACCGCGCTGGCCGGGTCGGCGCCCGGCTCGGCGGTGCCGGGCTGGCTGACCGAGCGGTGCGCCTTGATGATGGTCGCGGCCACGTCGGTGACCTTGACGTGCCGGGTCTGCGAGATCTCCCGCAGCCGGTCGAACGCCTCGGCCGCGGTGCAGCCAAGGGCGTGCATCAGGATGCCCTTGGCCTGGTCCACCACCATCCGGGACTCGGCCGACTCGCGCAGGTGGTGCGCGGTGCGCTGGGTCTCGCCGTAGATCGAGGCGTTGCCCAGGGTGGCGCCGCCGAACGCGATCAGCAGCTCGGCCACCCCGACCTTGCCCGGGTCCAGGGCCCGCGGCCGGGCGCCGAACAGGGTCAGCGTGACGGTCATCGGGCCGAAGATGTGCACCAGCGTGACGCTGCACCGGACGCCCCGCTGCAGGGCCTCGCGGGTGTAGCCCGGCCACCGGTCGTCTTCCAGGGTGTCCGCGCAGTACACCGTGTCGCCGGTGGCCAGCGCCTCGGTCCACGGCCCGGTGCCGGCCGCCTGGCACACGTCGAACAGCGCGGACAGGTCGGGGTGGGTGGCAGCCAGCTCGACCGGCTCGCCGTCCCGCCACAGCGCGGCCGACGCGCCCGAGCACGCGGGCACCTGCCGCACGGACAGCTCGGACAGCCGGTGCAGCGACCGGACATCCGCCCCGTCGGCGATGCTCAGCAGGTCAGCCGCCTCGCGGGCGAGGCCCGCGGTGACGTGATCATCAAGCAACGTGGCCTCCGCCGCCGGCCGTGCATCCGGACTGCCGGTCATTGCTTAGCACACCCCGGGCGGGTGCTGATAGCCCGTTTGCGAACGGCGTTTCCGGCGCCCTGGATAGGCCTGGCTCCCGGCTCAGCCTGCTAGATCGCGGGCCTGCTCGATGAGCGCAACCCGCTCGGCGTGGGTGGCGGCGATCGGCGCCACGTTCAGTGTAGTGACCCCGGCCTCGGCCAGCGCCGCCATCCGCTCGGCGACCAGCGACCGCGGCCCGATCAGCGAGGTTCCGGCCAGCAGCTCGGCGGGCACCATCGACTCGGCTTCCTTCTTCCTGCCGTCCAGGTAGGCGTCCTGGATGGCGGCGGCCTCGGCCTCGAAGCCGTACCGGACCGCGAGGTCGTTGTAGAAGTTCCGGCCCTTGGCCCCCATCCCGCCGATGTACAGCGCGAAGCCCGGCCGGGCCAGCTCCCGGTAGGACAGCACGTCCTCGCCGATGGCCAGCGGGGCCTGGGCGATGACGTCCAGCGGCGGCAGCGACGGATCGCGGCGGGCCTCCCCGGCCGCCAGCGGGGCGCCCCAGACCGCGCCGGCCTTCTCCGGGTAGAAGAAGATCGGCTCCCAGCCCTCGGCGAGCTCCGCGGCCATCTCGACGTTCTTCGGGCCGAGCGCGGCCAGCACAATCGGGATCCGGTCGCGGACCGGATGGTTGATCAGCTTGAGCGCCTTGCCCAGGCCGGTGCCCTGGTCGGGCGGCAGCGGGATCGTGTAGTAGCGGCCCTCGTAGGTCAGCCGCTCGCGGCGCCAGACCGAACGGCAGATCTCGATGATCTCCCTGGTCCGGCCGACCGGGGCGTCGTACGGCACGCCGTGCCAGCCCTCGATGACCTGCGGCCCGGACGCGCCGAGGCCGAGGATGAACCGCCCGTTGGACACGTAGTCCAGGCCCGCGGCGGTCATCGCGGTCAGCGTCGGGGTGCGGGTGTACAGCTGCAGGATGCCCGAGGCGATATTGACCCGCTCGGTCTTGGCCGCGATGTAGCCGAGCTGGCTGACCGCATCGAAGCTGTAGGCCTCGGGCACGAACACGATGTCCAGCCCGGCCTTCTCGAAGTCGGCGAGCTCGGTCACCGTCTCGGCGAACCCGCCCGCGTAGTTAAGACCCATCCCGATGCGCATGGCCACCCGTTCAGCCTAGATGCCGCCGCGCCAGCGGAGCTAGCCCGGGCCTAACTGGCCGGGCTGCCCGGCTGCCCGGGTCGATCAGTGCGGCGACCGCCCTCAGGGCCAGCAGGTAGGACATCGCGCCGAAGCCGGCGATCGTGCCGTCGGCGACACCGGCGACCACCGAGGTGTGCCGGAAGGTCTCCCTGGTCGCGGGATTGGACAGGTGAACCTCGATCAGCGGCGCGGTGCGCTGGGCCAGCGCGTCCCGCAGGGCGTACGAGTAGTGCGTGAACGCGGCCGGGTTGAGCACGACCGGGGTCCGGTCGTCGGCCGCCTGGTGGACCCAGCCGACCAGCTCCGCTTCGTCGTCGGTCTGGCGGAAGTCGATTTCGAGGCCGAGTTCCGTCCCGGCCGCACGGCACGCGCCGGCGATATCGGCCAGCGACGACGTGCCGTATACCTCTGGCTCACGGGAGCCGAGGCGGCCGAGATTCGGCCCGTTGAGCACGAGTACAGCCGTCATCGGCCCGATACCTCCGCGTACGCCTGCGCCAGCAGTTCCTCCGGCGGGTCCTCGAGGATGGCGGGCTTGGCCAGCCCGTCCAGCACGATCAGCCGGAGCCGGGCGCCGCGGGTCTTCTTGTCCACCGCCATGGTCTCCCGCAGCCGGGGCCAGGCACCGGGCTGGTAGCTGACCGGCAGGCCGACCGAGGTGAGCACCGCACGGTGCCGGTCCGCGGTGTCCTGGCCGAGGCGGCCGGCCAGCGCGGCCACCGTGGCCGCGAACACCATCCCGATCGACACCGCCTCGCCGTGCCGCAGCCGGTAGCCCTCGGCCCGCTCGATCGCGTGGCCCAGGGTGTGCCCGTAGTTGAGCATCTCCCGCTGGCCGGCCTCGCGCAGGTCGGCGGACACCACCGCGGCCTTCATCCGGATCGCCCGCTCGATCAGCTCGCGCTCGGCCGGCCCGCCCGCGGCCGCCGCGGCCGCCGGGTCCGCCTCGACCAGATCCAGAATCGCCGGGTCAACGATGAACCCGGCCTTGATCACCTCCGCCAGGCCGCTGCGGTACTCCGCGGCGGGCAGCGTGGCCAGCAGGTCCAGGTCGGCCAGCACCCCGGCGGGCGGGTGGAACGCGCCGACCAGGTTCTTCCCGGCCGGGATGTTGATCGCGGTCTTGCCGCCGACCGCGGCGTCGCAGATGCCCAGCAGCGTGGTCGGCACCAGCACGTGCCGGATCCCGCGCAGCCAGCTGGCCGCGACGAACCCGGCCAGGTCGGTGACGGCCCCGCCGCCCACCGCGACCAGCGCGTCGGTCCGGCTGACCTTCTGCTCCGCGAGCCAGGACCACAGCCTGATCGCGACCGCGGCGTCCTTGGCCGCCTCGCCGTCCGGGACCGCGGTCACGCAGACCCGGTAGCCGGCCCGGGTCAGGGCGTGCCCGGCGGCGCGGGCCGGGCCGGCCAGCCCGGCGGCGTGCACCAGGGCCACGGTCTGGGCCTTGTCGCCGATCAGCGGCGGCAGCCCGGCCAGCAGGCCGTGGCCGACGAGCACCTCGTACGGGCGCTCCCCGCCGACCGCGATGCGGGTGAGACCGGCGCTGGTCACCGCGGCGAGCCCGGGCTGGCGCCGCCGCCGCCGTCGCCATCGCCGTCGGCGAAGCGGCGGGCGATCTCGCCGGCGATGTCCTCCGGGGACCGGTCGTCGGTGCGCACCGTCAGCCAGGCCAGCCGCTCGTACACCGGGAGCCGCTGCTCCAGCAGGGTCTTGAGCTGCGCGCGCGGGTTGCCGAGCAGCAGCGGCCGGGCGGCGTCCAGCCCGACCCGCTTGACCGCGGCGGCGAAGCTGGTCTCCAGGTACACCACCGGCTGGCCGGCCAGCAGCTCCTGCGTCCCGGCGTCCAGCACCGCGCCGCCGCCAAGCCCGAGCACGCCCGGGTGCCCGGTCACCGCCCGGGCCACCGCGGTGCGCTCCAGCGCGCGGAACGCGTCCTCGCCGTCCTCTACGAAGATGTCGCTGACCGGCTTGCCCGCCTCGGCCTCGATGCCGGCGTCGGTGTCCAGGAACGTGACGCCCAGGCGCTCCGCCAGCACGGGGCCGACGGTGGACTTCCCGGCCCCGGGCGGGCCGATCAGGATCGCCGCGGGACCGCTCATGAGATCACCAGCGCGGCGGTGTAGGCGCGGGCGTTGCGGGCGGTTTCGGCGACCGAGTCGCCGCCGAACTTCTCGGCCGCCGCGGCGGCCAGTTCCAGCGCGACCATGGCCTCGGCTACGACCCCGGCCGCGGGCACCGCGGTCACGTCGCTGCGCTGGTTGATCGCCCTGGCCGCCTCGCCGGTGCGCACGTCCACCGTGGCCAGCGCACGCGGCACGGTGGAGATCGGCTTCATCGCCGCCCGCACCCTGATCACCTCGCCGGTGCTCATCCCGCCCTCGATCCCGCCGGCCCGGTTGGTCCGCCGCCGCACCCCGTCCGGGCCGTTCTCGATTTCGTCGTGCGCCTGTGACCCGCGGCGCCGGGCGGTCTCGAAGCCGTCGCCGACCTCGACGCCCTTGATCGCCTGGATGCTCATCAGGGCTGCGGCCAGCCGCGCGTCCAGGCGCCGGTCGGCGTGCACGTAGCTGCCCAGGCCCGGCGGCACCCCGTAGGCGAGGACCTCGACCACGCCGCCGAGGGTATCGCCGTCCTTGCGGGCGATATCGATCTCGTGCACCATCGCCGCGCTGGTGGCCGGGTCCAGGCAGCGGACCGGGTCGGCGTCGATCTTTTCCGCGTCCTGCGGCCCTGGCGCGGTGCCGTCGGGAACGCAGACCGTGCCGATCGCCACCACGTGGCTGACGATGTCGATGCCGAGGGCCTGGTGCAGGAACCGGCGGGCCAGCTCGCCCAGCGCCACCCGGGCCGCGGTCTCCCGGGCGCTGGCCCGCTCCAGCACCGGGCGGGCGTCGTCGTGGCCGTACTTCTGCATGCCGGCCAGGTCCGCGTGGCCGGGCCGGGGCCGGGTCAGCGGCGCGTTGCGGGCCTGCTCGGCCAGGATGGCCTCGTCAACCGGGTCGGGCGACATCACCGTGTCCCACTTCGGCCACTCGGTGTTCGCGATGCGGAACGCCACCGGCGCGCCCAGCGTCCGCCCGTGCCGCACGCCCGCCGTGATCTCGGCCTCGTCCTGCTCGAACTTCATCCGGGCCCCGCGGCCGTACCCGGCCCGCCGCCGCGCCAGCGCCGCGGCTACGTCGGCGGTGCTGATCTGCACCCCGGCGGGCATTCCCTCGCAGATCGCGACGAGCGCCTGCCCGTGCGACTCCCCCGCGGTCAGCCAGCGCAACATGCAGCCGATCCTAGTGAGCCCCGCTCCCCCGCAGCGCCACCGCGCCACCCCGCCCAGCCGCGCCACCCACCCCACCGCGCGCCACCGGCCCACCTTCCGCGACCGGCATCCCCCGCCAAGCCACGACATCGCACTGGCCACCCCACCGCGCAGGCCAGCCGCCCCGGCGCTCGAGAAACACCCGCCCCATGCGCCCCACCAGCGCCCAGCCCGGTCAGCCAGCGGCGGGCGCCTTCATGATCGCGGAGGGTTTCGACCGCCGTGGAAATGCTCCGCGATCATGGGACCGCCGCAGGCGGCAGCCGGGTTGCGCATCACGGCATGCGCAGCGCCGGATCAGGCATCCCTTGCGTCCCACTCGCCTCAGCGCACCCAGCCCGCTGCGCCGGCAGCCGGCGAGTCATGGGCCTGGCGGACCCTGGTCAGGCGCGGAGCGGACTCTGGTCAGGCCCGGGGCGGGGCGATGGTGACGGCCAGGCCGCGGCGGAGGCGGGTGCCCAGGCGGGCGAGGACGTCGGTGCCCAGTTGCTCCGCCGTCCCAGGTGGTGCGCCCGGGGCCAGCGTGAGCTCGATGGTGAGATCAGGGCCCTCGCCGCCCGGGTCGCCAGCTAGGCGCACGGCCGCGATCTGCGGATGCCCCGCAGCCACCGCGCTGATCACCGCGTGTATGTCGGGGTCCTGCTCGGGAGGCGGGACCGGCTGGCCGGCGGCCAGCGCGGCCAGCCGGGCGCCGTCGATGGCCAGCGGCACGGGGCCGGCGATGTCGAGCACGACCGCGGCGGCGTCCGCCGCCGCGGCCTGCCAGACCCGGGCGGCGTCGGCCGGCACCGGGCGGGCGCCTGGCTGCCAGGCGTGCATCGCGGCCAGGCTGGTGAACGCCGGGACCGCGGCCCGGCCGTCCTGCCCGATCAGCGTGGGGATGCTCATCTCACTGGTCTTCTCGCCACCGGGTACGTGGCAGCTGTCCCTGGCGGCGGGAAGACCGGGAAGCGGCGGGTCGCCGCCGGGCACCTCGGCGGCGACCACCGGGACCAGCAGCCGGACCCCGGCCAGCGCGGTCAGCGCGGCGTGCTCACTGCCGGTGCCCGCGGCGAACGCGGCCAGCGCCGCGGCCGCCGCCGGATCGGCCGAGCCGTCGTCCGCGGCGAACTTGCTGTCGGTGTGGCCGAGCACGCCGACCACTGTAGTTTCCGCGCCCGCCGGCCCGGGATCAGGCGCGGTACGGCCCGGCTGCCCGGCCAGTCAGCCGAAGCGGTTGAGGGCTTATTTCCGTATATGAGAGTCTCTTGGCACTGCACAAGGAGTCCTACCAGGGGAGCGCGTGCGCCAGGCCCAGAGTGCATCCAGTCCCATTCCGCCCGGAACGCTCTTGCAGAAGGCGATCCCGCCGCGGCTGGTCGAGCCGTACCTGACGGGCCGCCGGGCGGTGATCGCGGGCTTCGTGTACCGGGCCAGGGACTGCTCGTTCCGGGATCCGGCGGAGCTCGCCGACGCCCTCGATCTTGGCTACGAGGGGTCCGAGTTCGGGCCGGAGACGGCCGAGGTCTACCTCCTGCGCTGGACCGCCGTGGCCGTGGATTCGTACATGATCCCCTATTCTCCTGAGCTGGGTGGTGACTGGAGAGGCAAGCCGCCGTTCTCCGGTACGGGCTACACCTCCTCGCGGGCGAACAGCATTGCCGAGTACTACACCGACCCGATCCCGGTACCGGTCGGCACCGAGATGCACCGGCTTGCCAACGGGACGGAAGAGTTCATCGCCCGGTTCGACGGCCAGGCATGGCTGCGCCCGTCCGGAGGGATCTGACATGCGGTACCGGCTGATGGCGACCTACCAGGGTGTCCCGTACGAGGCCGGGATCGGGCCAGCCGACGGCCAGGTGGTGCTGTTCGCGGCCTGCCCGCCGCCCGAGGAACTGGGCTTCGAGCCGGCCACCGGGCACTGGCGCAAGCAGCTGAGCATGGAGTACGTCCAGGCGCTGTGGGAGTCCCGGCCGATGGGCCGGTACCGGGGCCAGCGCTGCATGGTCCTGGACGACCTCGGCGACCGGCTGCACATCGCCTACATCGGCCACGACGCCTTCCAGGCCCAGGAACTCGGCTACTGGCAGGTCGACCGCGGTGTCTACGAGCTGGTGACCCCGCGCGACGAGGTCACCGAGATCACCGAGGACCGGTCGGACTACTTCCCGCCGCGGTCGGACACCGGGTCGATGCCCGCCATCAACACCGGGACCATGCGCGCGATCAGCACCGGGAACATGCCCGCGGTGAACACCGGCAGCATGCCGGCCGTCACCACCGGGCCGGTGCCCGCGGTCGGCTACCGGCCCCCGGCCGACGGCTACGGCCCGGCGGCCGACTTCGGGGCCGTGACGACCGACTTCGGCCCGGCCCCGGACTACTCGGCCCCGCCCGGCTTCGGCGCCGCCTCCGCGCCGGGCCCCGGGTTCGGCGCCGTCCCCGGGCGCGGCCCCGGCTACCGCGAGGGCCCGGCCCGCGGCGACGGTCCGCGTCCCGGCGCCCCAGGCGGGCCGGGTTACGGCCCCAGCCGGACAAGCCAGAAGGATTACGGCTATCCGGCGCCCGCCGCGTACTCCCCGTCCGGCGGCGGCCCCGGCGGGCCAGCCCCCGGTTCCCGGCCGCCCGCCGGACCCGGCCCTGACGTCCGGGGCGGCGCTGGCTTCGGGCCCGCCACCGGCGAGTTCCCGGCGCCCGGCGCGAGGCCGCGTCAGATGCCGGCCGCCCCGCCGGGCCCGTCGCCGGCCGGTGCCTCGCCGCTCGGTGCCTCGCCGCTCACCAGCCCGGATTACCGGCCCGGGCCCGCGGGCCGGGCCGCGGCCAGCGCCGGCCCGTCGGCGCTGGAGGCAGCCGCCTTCCGGGCGGCCACCGCGGCCAGCCATTCCGGCCCGATCGACCGCGGCCCCGCTGAGGCCGTGCCCGCCGGGCCGGCGGCCGTTCCCCGGGCCGGCCCGGGGACAACGCCAGCGGCCCCATCGGCGCCCATCTCAGCGAGCCGATCGGCACCCGGCCCGGGGCCGGCAGCGCCGGTCCCGCCGGGCTCAGCGGCCGTCCCCCGGCACGGCCCGGCGAGAACACCAGCGGGCCGATGGGCCCCCGGCCCGGTGACAGCATCAGCGGCCCCATCGGCGCCCGCCCGGGCGGCCTGGAACCACCACGGGCCACCCCGGCCGACGCCACCTCGCCCAACGTGATGGCGGCCGAGCCCGCCCTGGCCACCGCAGGCGCCTCGGCGTCCGGCCGGACGCCACCGCCCGCGCCGCTGGCCCCCGCTCCGCTGCCGCCCGCGCCGGCCGTCCCCCCGGGTGGCGGCACGCTGGCCACGGTCGGCGCCCCGCCCGGGCTGAGCGCGCCCGCGGCGGGCCCGGCCGCGTCCGTGCTGGCGCCGCCGCGCCCAGCCCCGGCGCGGCCCACCCCGGGCGGCGCCGGCCCCGGCTTCGGCAGCTCCCCGCTGGCCGCGCCGACGCTGGCCCCGCCCGCACCGCCGGCCGCCCCGGCCCCGGCCCGGGCCCCGCTGAGCCGCCCGGCCCCGGGGTCTGCCCCGGCCAGCCCGCCTCCGCCCGGCGGCGGCTCACCCGCCCCGGATCAGGGCCCCGATGCCCGGCGCCGCCGCCGGTCGGCGCAGTCCCGGGCGGCGATCCGGGGCATCTTCACCGAACTGGCCAGCCAGGCCGCGATCTCGCCGGCCGCCTACGCGGTGGGCGAGGAGGTCGACGGCGCACTGTGCCTGATCGAGAGCGCGGACGGCTTCGAGGTGTTCAGCTTCATGGGCGGCGCCCGGCACGAGGTCCGCACGTTCGAGGACGAGGAGTCCGCGTACTTCTACCTGTTCGGCGTGCTCGCCGCCGAGGCGGTCAGGACCGGCCTGCTCACCCCCCACCGCTAGCAGGTTGCCCGCTGCCGAAGTGGGCCTGGCTCGCCAGCCAGCCGCCGGCGAGCCGGCCAGCTCGCGAGGGCCGCGGCGCTGTTTTCCCGACGAGCGATGAGGCGCGAGCGCAGCGAGCCCAGCGAGCGCAGGGCCGCGGCGCTGTTTTCCTGACGAGCGATGAGGCGCGACGAAGGAGCGCCGAGGGAGCGAGGAGGGAAGGCAGCGCTCATAGCGGCCCGCAGCTCGCCAGCAAGCACAGCAGGCAGCGCTCATAGCGGCCCTGCGCTCGCCAGCAAGCACAGTGTTGGCTAAATTCACCCCACACGGCACCCGGCGGCGGTTATCGTGCAATTGCTGGCGGGGCTGACGGTCCCCCGCTCCCCTATCAGCCCCGCCGGCACGTATGGCCGGCGTCCCTTCCGCCCCCAGCAGTTCCGCCTCCCTGACGATGGATACTGACGAAGGACACGCGCAATGGCCAATTCCGTCCCGCTGACCGGCCGCCAGTACGAGCTCGCCGCCGGTGACTACCGGGCCACCGTCACCGCCCTGGGGGCCGGCCTGCGCCGGCTGAGCTACCGCGGCCAGGACCTGATCATCAGCTACGACGCGGACGAGGTGCCGCCCGCGGGCGCCGGCGAGCTGCTGGCCCCCTGGCCCAACCGGGTCGACCGGGGCCGCTACTCCTTCGGCGGCGGCGATTACCAGCTCGATCTGAGCGAGCCGGCCAACGGCAACGCGATCCACGGGCTGACCCGGTGGGCCGGCTGGCAGGCCGCGGTCAGCGACGGCGCGCAGGTGCTGCTGCGGCACCAGCTGCTCGGCCGGCCGGGCTACCCGTTCTGCCTGGACCTCGCGGCCGGCTACCGGCTCGGCCCGGACGGCCTGACGGTGACCGTCACCGCGCGCAACGCCGGGTCCCGCCCGGCCCCGTACGGCACCGGGCACCACCCGTACCTGACCGCCGGGGCGCCGCTCATCGACGGCTGCGAGCTGACCCTGCCCACCGCCGCGTACGTGCCCGCCGGTGAGCGCGGCCTGCCCGGCGGCCCGCCGCAGGACGTGGCGGGGTCGGAGTTCGACTTCCTGGCCGGCCGGGAGATCGGCGCGACCGTCATGGACCACGCGCTGACCGGCCTGCGCCGGGACGGCGACGGCCGGGCCTGGGCCCGGCTGCGGTCCGGCGGTACCGAGGTGGCGCTGTGGGCCGGGGACGGCTACTCCTGGCTGCAGGTGTTCACCGGCGACCCGCTGCCCCCCGCCCGCCGCCGCACGGCGATCGCGATCGAGCCGATGACCTGCCCGCCCAACGCGTTCGTCACCGGCGACGACCTGATCACCCTGGACCCCGGCGCCAGCGTGACCCGCTCCTGGGGTATCACGGCCTCTCTGGGCTAGCCGGGTCTGGGCTAGCCAGGTCTGGGCTAGCCAGGTCTGGGCTAGCCAGGCCGGCGACCCGGGCCAGGTCGGCCTCGGTGTCGATGTCGTCGGGGCGGCCGGTGTCACCGCACTCCACAAGTGTGATCAGCTCCGGGTGGGCCCGCAGGAACGGCCGGGCCCCGGCGTCCCCGGTGGCCAGCGCGATCACCGCGGGCCAGTGCACGCGGGCGATCAGCACCGGGTTGCGCGGCGCGCCGCCGTAGGCGGCCACCGCTACCGCCGCCCCGGCCCGGTAGGCGGCGATCAGCCGCGCCACCGCGGCCGGGCCCACCAGCGGCTGGTCGGCGAGCGCGATCACCGCCGCGCCGCATCCGGCGGGCACCACGGACAGCCCGGCGACCAGCGACGACCCCATGCCGGAAGCCCAGTCCGGGTTGTGCACCGCCAGCGTGCCCGGCACCGTCACCGCCACAGCGCCGGTGACCAGCACCGCTGGCGCGGCCCCACCCGCGCGCAGCACCGCGATCCCCCGGCTGGCCAGCGTCTCGCCGCCGATCTCAACGGCGGCCTTGGGACGGCCCAGCCGGCTCCCTGACCCCGCCGCGAGAAGGATCCCCGCCACGCCCTCCGGCTCGCCTGTGCCGCTCACGCCAGCCACCTTAGGTCCACTGATCCGGGTCGCCGGCCTCGGCCGTGTGGTCCGCGCGCCCGGCACCGTAATCCTTACTGGTCCTTGAACGGGGGACGGGCGGCCGCGGGGCGCGCCTGGCGGGGAGCGGGCCCTAAGCGGGCTGGTTGTGGTGGATACGCCCCGAAGTGAGCGTCAGCGGCTTGCCGGTGCCGCCCCAGCGGAGCTGGATGAGCTCGGCGGCGATGGCGACCGCGGTCTCCTCGGGGGTGCGGGCGCCGAGGTCGAGACCGATCGGCGAGCGCAGCCGGGCCAGTTCGGCCTCGGTCAGGCCGGCTTCCCGGAGCCGGGCCAGCCGGTCGTCGTGGGTGCGGCGGCTGCCCATCGCGCCGATGTAGGCGGCGGGCGTGCGCAGCGCGACCTCGAGCAGGGGCACGTCGAACTTCGGGTCGTGGGTGAGCACGCAGATGACCGTGCGCTCGTCCACGGTGATCCGGGACAGGTACCGGTGCGGCCACTCGGTGATGACCTCGTCCGCCTCGGGGAAGCGCGCCGCGGTGGCGAACACCGGCCGGGCGTCGCAGACCGTGACCCGGTAGCCGAGGAACTTGCCGGCCCGGGCCACCGCGGCGGCGAAGTCGATCGCGCCGAACACCAGCATCCGCGGCGGCGGGGCAAAGGACTGCACGAACACGCCCAGGTCGTCCAGGCGCCGCTCGCCCTCCGCGCCGTACCGCCGGACCCCGGTGACGCCCTGCGCCAGCATGCCCCTGGCGTCGTCGTCCACGGCCTGATCCAGCCGGTCGCCCGAGCCGAGCGTGCCCTTCGCCGCGGCCGGCTCCCGGCCGGCCAGATGATCCGGCGGGCGCCGGTCCGGCCCGGGCCGTCGATCACCGTGGCGATCGCGACCGGCTCGCCGGCCTGCACCGCGGCGGCGACCTCGGCCAGTTCGGCGAACCGCTCCTTGCTCACCGGCTCGACAAAGATGTCGATGATGCCGCCGCAGGTCAGGCCGACAGAAAAGGCATCGTCGTCGCTGATCCCGTAGCGCTGCAGGACGGGCTGGCCGCTGGCCATGACCGAGGTGGCCAGCTCGTAGGTAGCGCCCTCGACGCAGCCGCCGGACACGCTGCCGACGACCTCGCCCCCGGCGGACACGGCGAGCGCGGCGCCCGGCTCGCGGGGCGCGCTGCTGAACGTGCGCACCACCGTGGCCAGGCCGACGGTCTCTCCGGAGGTCCACCACTTGAGGACCGGCTCCAGGATGTCTCGCATTGCGGGCACCTCGGCACTTGAGTCGCAGTAATCACTACCGTACGCGGGTGGCAACTCCGCTGGCGAACACGCTGTCCGGGGGAAAACCCGCCGGGCGCGCATGAGATTCCCGGTCCCGGGCAGTGATGGCCCGTACCTGACGAGTGTGTGACAAGTCACCGCAGCCCAGCGTTGACACTGTTTCTTAGGTTAGCCTAAGCTCACTTCCTGGCCGGACCGGTCTTGTCCGGAGCCGCGGGCCCGGAGCGCCCCTTTCCCGGCAGAATCACGCGAGCAAGGAGGCAGTACCTGTGTTCAGCGCGCCTACCCGTCGCCGGCACCGGCGGCTCTCCTGGCTTCCGGCCCCGGCCGCCGCACTCGGCGCGGTCGCGGCCTGCGGTGTGCTCGCCGCCTGCGGCGGCGGTGCCGCGGGCGGAACCGGCTCGGGCCCGGCCCTGACGCTGTACAGCGGGCAGCACCCGCAGACCACCCAGGCGCTGGTGAAGGCGTTCGAAGACAAGACCGGCATCACCGTCAACGTGCGCAGCGACGACGAGGACGCGCTGGCCAACCAGATCGCCACCGAGGGCGCGCGCTCCCCCGCGGACCTGTTCTTCACCGAGAACACCCCGCCGCTCGAACTGCTCCAGGACAAGGGCCTGCTGTCCGCGGTCAAGCCCGCCACGCTCGGGCTGGCGCCCGCTAAGTACAGCTCGCCGCAGGGCGACTGGGCCGGGGTGTCGGCCCGGGTCAGCGTGATCGTCTACAACCCGAAGCTGATCAGGCCCTCCGAGCTGCCCACCCACATCAAGGACTTCGCCGACCCGAAGTTCAAGGGCAAGCTGGCGCTGGCCCCGCAGGAGACCGACTTCCAGCCGATCGTCACCTCGCTCATGCGCGCCTACGGCAAGCAGGCCACGCTGAGCTGGCTGGACGGGGTCAAGGCGAACGCGTCCGGGCACATCTACCCGGACAACGAGACGCTGGTGGACAAGGTCAGCCGCGGCCAGGCCACGTTCGGCGTGATCAACCAGTACTACTGGTACCGGCTCCGGGCCGAGCTGGGCGCCGGCCGGGTGGCGGCGGAGATCGTGCACTTCGCGCCGCGCGACCCGGGGTACGTCATCGACGTGTCCGGCGTCGGGATCCTGAAGTCGAGCAAGCACCAGGCGCAGGACCAGAAGTTCGTCGCGTTCCTGCTCAGCCCGGCCGGCCAGCAGATCATCGGCAACCCGCAGAAGTCGATCAGCTACGAGTACCCGATCGCGTCCGGGGTGACCGGGCAGGAGGGCGAGACCCCGCTGTCCCAGCTCCAGCCGGACAGCATCAGCCTCGGCGACCTCGGTGACGGGTCCGCCGCGATCGCCCTGATGCACCAGGCCGGCCTGCTGTGACCAGCGCGGCCGGGCAGCTCACCCGGCCGCCGGGCCCCGGTCCCGCGGCCACCGGGGCGCCGCCGCGCGCCCGGCGGCCGCGGCGTCCGGTGGTGCTGATCACGCTGAGCGCCGCGGTGGCCGCGGTGCTGGCCGTGCCGCTGGTGTTCCTGCTGATCGAGGCGCACAGCGCCGGGGCCGGCCCGGTCACCCGGCTGATCTTCCGCGGCCTGACCAGGGAACTGCTGTGGAACACGGTCCGGCTGACGGTCACGGTCACCGTGGCCTGCGCGGTGATCGGCACCGCCGCGGCCTGGTTCACCGAGCGGACCCGGCTGCCCGGGCGCCGGGTCTGGGTGGTGCTGATCGTGGTGCCGCTGGCGATCCCGGACTTCGTGATCAGCTTCGGCTGGGCCTCGCTGTGGAACTGGGCGCAGGGCTTCCGCGGCGCGGTGGTGGTGATGACGCTGGCCCTGTACCCGCTGGTGTTCCTGCCGGCCGCGGCCAGCTTCCGCGCCGCCGACCCGGGCCAGGAGGAAGTGGCCCGCAGCCTGGGCACGGGCCGGGTTAAGACCTTCTTCCGGATTACGGTGCGCCAGGCGCGGGGCGCGATCCTCGGCGGCTGCCTGCTCGTGGCGCTGGTCATGCTGGCCGAGTACGGCGCGTTCGAGATCCTCGGTTACCGGACGTTCACCACCGAGATCTTCACCGAGTTCTCGATTTCGTTCAGCCTGCCGGTCGCCAGCGGGCTGTCGCTGGTGCTGGTGCTGCTGTCCGCGGTGGTACTGGCCGGCGAGGGGCTGCTGAGCCGTGGGCGCGGCCGTGTAACCCGCACCGGCCCGCTGGCCGCGCGGCGGCCGGCCCGGCACCGGCTGGGCTGGGCCACCGTCCCGGTGCTGGCCGGGTTCACCGCGCTGACCGTGCTGTCCCTGGGCGTGCCGGTGGGCGCCAGCGTCTACTGGATCTTCGCGGGCGGGCTGGCAGCCCTGGACGGCGTGTCACTGCCCACCGCGGCGCTGCACACGGCCGGCTACGGCGTGGCCGCCGGCGCGCTGGCCACGCTGGCCGCCCTGCCGATGGCGCTGATGGTCATCCGGCACCCCGGCGGGCTGCGCCAGCTGCTGGAGCGGTCCTCCTACCTGGTGCTCGCGGTGCCCGGCGTGGTCACCGCGTTCGCGCTGTCCTACTTCACCGAGCGGTACGCGGCCGGCTTCCTGTACCAGAGCGCGCCGCTGCTGGTGCTGTGCTACGCGATCATGTTCTTCCCGCTGGCGCTGGTCGGCGTCAAGGCCTCGGTGGCCCGGGCGCCGGCCGGCCTGGACGAGATGGCCAGGTCGCTGGGCCACCGGCCGCTGGCGGTGCTCGCCCGGGTCACCCTGCGGCTGGCCGGGCCCGGCCTGGCCGCGGCGTTCTGCCTGGTGTTCCTGTCGGTGGTGACCGAGCTCACCGCGACCCTGCTGCTGATCCCGACCGGCTCGGCCACGCTGGCCACCCAGTTCTGGTCGTACGAGCAGAACCTGTCCTACGGCCAGGCGGCGCCGTTCGCGCTGGTCATGATCGCGGTGGCGGCGGTTCCGAGCTACGTGCTCAGCCGGTTCTTCGACCAGTCCGCGGCCGCGCCAAGATAGAGGCATGAGCCAGCTCGAGGTGACCGGCCTGTACAAGGCGTTCGGCGCGCACCAGGTGCTGGCCGACGCGGACCTGGCGGTCCCGGCCGGGTCGCTGACCGCGATCCTGGGCGCGTCCGGCAGCGGCAAGACCACGCTGCTGCGGGTGCTGGCCGGCTTCGAGCGGGCGGACGCCGGGACGGTGCGGATCGGCGGCGAGCTGGCCGACGGGCCCGCCGTCCACCTGCCCCCCGAGCGCCGCCGGATCGGCTACGTGCCGCAGGAGGGCAGCCTGTTCCCGCACCTGACCGCGGCGGGCAACGTGGCGTTCGGGCTGCCGGCCGGGCAGCGGCGCGGGCCGAAGGCGGCCGGGCTGCTGGAGCAGGTCGGGCTGGCCGGGCTCGGCCGGCGGTATCCGCACCAGCTGTCCGGCGGCCAGCAGCAGCGGGTCGCGCTGGCCCGGGCGATGGCCATCGATCCCGCGGTGGTGCTGCTCGACGAGCCGTTCGCGTCGCTGGACGCGGGCCTGCGCGCGAGCGTCCGCGCGGACCTGCGGCGGCTGCTGGCCGGCGCGGGGATCACCGCGGTGCTGGTGACCCACGACCAGGACGAGGCCCTGTCGGTGGCGGACCGGGTGGCGGTGCTGCGGGACGGCCGGATGGCCCAGTACGCCGCGCCGCAGGAGCTGTACGACCGGCCCGCGGACGCGGACCTGGCCCGGTTCGTGGGCGAGGCGAACCTGATCGACGGGAAGCTGACCGAGGCCGGGGTGGAGACGGTGTTCGGCCTGCTGCCGGTGCGCTCTGGCGGTCAGGACGGGACCGGGCCGGTCACCGTGCTGCTGCGGCCCGAGCAGCTGGAGATCGAGGCGGACGGCGCGGACCGGCCGGGCGGTGTGCCGGGGCAGGTCACCGACTGCGGCTACCACGGCCACGACGCGGTGCTGCGGGTGCGCGCCGAGGGCGACCCCGGGCTGCCGGTGCTGACCGTGCGGATCATGGGCGCCCCGCCGGTGACCGCCGGGGCGCGGGTCATCCTGCGGGCCCGCGGGCCCGTGCTGACCTGGTCGCGCGGACCTGGTCGTGCCGAACCAACTAGTACGTGACACCAACCAAAATAGTTGGTGTCACCGACCATTAGTCGGTGCCGCGGACTATCTCGCTAGGCCGGGGCCGCTCGCAGGCCGCGCAGCACCAGGGCGGTCTCCAGCGCGGCGACCGTGGCCTCCCAGCCCTTGTCCTCCTTGCTGCCCTCGGCTCCGGACCGCTCTCTGGCCTGCTGCTCGTCGTCGCAGGTCAGAACGCCGTTGCCGACCGGGGTGCCGGTGTCCAGGGAGACCCGGGTGAGCCCGTAGGTGACCGCGTCGCAGACGTAGTCGAAGTGCGGCGTGCCGCCGCGGATCACCGCGCCCAGGCAGGCCACCGCGTCGTGCCGGGCGGCCAGCTCGGCCGCCACCACCGGCAGCTCGATGGCCCCCGGCACGCGCACGACCGTCGGGCCGTCCACCCCGCAGGCGGCCGCCGCGGCCAGCGCCCGGTCCAGCAGCGCGCCGGTGATCTCCTCGTGCCACTGGGTCGCGGCGATGGCCAGCCGCAGCCCGGCCGCGTCCACCGGGCCGCCGGCCGGGCGGCCCTCCCCGCTCACGCCTGCCCCGCGCAGGCCGCCTGCGGCAGGTCATCGATCCGGTGGCCGAGACGGTCCCGCTTCGCCAGCAGATACCGCAGGTTGTCATCGGTGGGGGCCGCGGGAAGGGGCACGCGGCCGGTGATGCTGAGGCCGTACCCGGTGAGGCCGGCCAGCTTCGCGGGGTTGTTGGTCAGCAGCCGGATCGCGGAGACCCCCAGGTCGGACAGCATCTGGGCGCCGGTGCTGTACTCGCGGGCGTCGGCCGGCAGGCCAAGCTCGAGGTTCGCGTCCACCGTGTCCAGGCCGCCGTCCTGCAGCTGGTACGCCTGCAGCTTGCTGATCAGCCCGATCCCGCGGCCCTCGTGCCCGCGCAGGTAGAGCACGACGCCGCGGCCTTCCGCGGCGATCATCGCCATCGCCGCCTCCAGCTGGGTGCCGCAGTCGCAGCGCAGCGACCCGAACGCGTCCCCGGTCAGGCACTCGGAGTGCATCCGGACCAGCACGCCCTCGTCCGCGTCCTGGCCCGCGCCGGTCACGTCGCCGAGGACCAGCGCCAGGTGCTCGGTGCCGTCGATCGCGCTGCGGTAGCCGGCCGCCCGCCAGACGCCGTACCGGTTCGGGATCCGGGTGTCGGCCACCCGGTGCACGGTCTGCTCGGTCCGCCGCCGGTAGCCGATGAGCTGCTCGATGGAGATCAGCGCCAGCCCGTGCTCGTCCGCGAACTTGCGCAGGTCCGGCAGCCGGGCCATGGTGCCGTCGTCGTTGACCACCTCGGCCAGCACGCCCACCGGCGGGAGCCCGGCCAGCCGGGCCAGGTCCACGGCTGCCTCGGTGTGCCCGGGCCGGGCCAGCACGCCGCCCTCGGCGTAGCGCAGCGGGAAGATGTGCCCGGGCCGGAGCAGGTCACTGGGGCCGGACTCCGGGTCGAGCAGGGCCCGGACCGTGGTGGTCCGGTCGGCCGCGGAGATGCCGGTGGTGACCCCGTCCGCGGCGTCCACGCTGACCGTGAACGCGGTCCGCATGCGCTCGGAGTTCTGCGCGGTCATCAGCGGCAGCGCGAGCCGGTCCAGGTCCGCGCCGGGCATCGGCACGCAGATCACCCCGCTGGTGTAGCGGATGGTGAAGGCCATCAGCTCCGGCGTGGCCCTGGCCGCGGCGAAGATGATGTCGCCCTCGTCCTCGCGGTCCGCGTCGTCGAGCACGACTACCGGGCGGCCGGCCGCGATGTCGCTGATCGCCCGCTCGACGTCGTCCAGCTTGTAGCCGGCCTCGGCCGGGGTCAGCCGGGTCATGACCGGGCTCCCGTCGTGACGAGCTTCTCCACGTACTTGGCGATCATGTCGGCCTCCAGGTTGACAGTGGCCCCCGGCTGCTTGCGGCCGAGCGTGGTGCGGGCCAGGGTTTCCGGGATCAGGCTGACCTCGAACCAGGGCGGGCCCGCGCCCTGGCCGCCGCCGGGATCCGGCTCGCTGGCCGCCGATACGGTCAGGCTGACGCCGTCCACGGCGACCGAGCCCTTCTCGATGACGTACCGGAAGACCTGGTCTCCCGCGGCGATCCGGACGACTTCCCAGTCCGGGTGCGGGGTCCGCGCGGTGATCGTGCCGGTCCCGTCGACGTGGCCCTGCACCAGGTGGCCGTCCAGGCGGCCGTCGAAGCGCAGCGGCCGTTCCAGGTTGACCGGATCACCGGGGGCCAGGCCGCCGAGACCGGTGCGGCGCAGCGTCTCGCCCATCACGTCGGCGGTGAACACGCCGTCGCCGGGCAGGCTGGTCACGGTCAGGCAGACGCCGTTGACCGCGATCGAGTCGCCGCGGGCCGCGTCGGACGTCACCCCCGGGCCGCGGATGGCCAGCCGGGCCGAGCCGTCCCGCTCGTCCAGCGCGACGACCTCGCCGAGTTCTTCCACGATTCCGGTGAACACCCTGCCTCGCCTCCTGCGAGCTAACCGCCTGCGGGCGGGCTCCGGGGCGCACGGGTGCGCAGGCACGGCGGTCTGCCCGGTTATGCCGGGCCCGCCGTGCGCGTGCTGCCTCCCATCCGGACTTTAACCGTCGGTCCCGGAATTTCACCGGGTCAGCCGGCCGCTGGAGGCGGCCGGGTCGCGGACTGTCACCGCCGGTTCGGAGTTTCACCGACCCCGGAGCACGCTTTGCTTCAGTTAACTATTGTGCCATGTCCCGTATTCCGCGGTCACGCCCGGGATCGGCGCGTGGCCGATCCCGGGCGTGCCGGCCCAGGTCAGCCGGGTCAGCCGCCCGGGCTGCGGCGGCGGGCCAGGGTGTCGATGGTCACCGCGACCAGCAGCACGATCGCGGTCACGATGAAGGTGGGCCCGGCGCTCAGCCCGATCAGGCCGAGGCCGTTGTAGATCACCGCGATGACCAGGCCGCCCAGCAGCGCGTGGATCATCTTGCCCCGGCCGCCGAACAGCGCGGTGCCGCCGATGACCGCGGAGGCCACCGCGAACAGCACGTACTCGCCGCCGTTGATGTTGGTGCCGATCGAGTTCAGGTTCGAGGCCAGCATGATGCCGCCCAGGCCCGCGGTCAGCCCGCACAGGGTGAAGCACAGCGTGCGGACCCGGCCCAGGCTGACACCGGCCCGGCGGGCCGCCTCGGCGTTGCCGCCGATCGCGTAGATGTACCGGCCGAACCGCGTGCGGGTGGTCAGCACGGTGTAGAGGATCAGCACGCCGAGCACGATCAGCACCGCCCAGGGAACGCCGTTGAGGGTGACCAGGCCGACACCGCGGTTGGTGTTGCAGACGATGACGACAAGAACCCCGGCCACCGCGATCACGGCCACCTTGAGCACGGTGACCCCGAGCGGCGGCGCGTCCAGGCCCGCCTTCAGCCGGCGCCGGTCCCGGGTGATCATCACTACCGCGGCCAGGACAACCAGGACGATCATCACGACCCAGCCGGCGGCGGGGTCCAGGCTGCCTGCGGTCAGGTCGAAGATGATGTTGCTCGGGTTGCCGATCGAGCCGCCTGCGCCGTGCCCGGTGAGCGGCAGCAGGACGATGAGCAGGCCTTCCAGGCCGAGCAGGCCCGCCAGGGTGACCACGAACGAGGGCAGGCCCAGCAGGGTGATGATCGCGCCCATGCACAAACCCGATGAAGGCGCTGGACGCCAGGCCCACCAGGATCGCGACCGGCCAGGGCAGCGTGTACGCGGCCCACAGGCAGATGGTCGCGCCGATGGCCGCGTTGAAACCGACCGACAGGTCGATCTCGCCGAGCAGCAGCACGAAGATCTCCGCCATGCCGAGCAGGATGAACGGCACGCTCTGGATCATCAGGTTGACGAGGTTGCCCGCGGACAGGAACAGCGAGTTCTTGACCTGGAAGAAGATCACAACGGCGACCAGGCCGAGGATGATCGGCAGCGCGCCGCTCTCCCCGTTCCTGACCCGCCGCCACCAGATGGCCGCGTAGTCGCCGATGGAGTTGGCCATCAGCTCCGCGGCGCCGCCGGACGCGGCCAGGTCGGCGGCCGGGTCGCCGGTCTGCGGGGCCTGGCCCGGCTCGATCACGTCGGTGGCGGCCGGGTCCGGCCCGCCGCTCGGAGTGGATGACATGGCTAGCCTTCCGTGCCGCTACCGCGTGCGGATACCGATGACGCGCTGCTCCCGTTGCCGTTGCCGACCCGGGCGGATTGGCCCGTGGTCATCAGCTCGACGGTGGACTGCGTGTCGAAGTCGGAGGCGGGGCCGACCGCGGCCAGCTGGCCGAGGTACAGCACCGCGATCCGGTCGGCGACCCGGAACACGTCGCTGAGGTTGTGCGAGACCACCAGCACGGCCGGGCCGCTGCTGGACAGCTGCTCGATCAGGCTGAGCACCAGGTCGGTCTGGGTGACGCCGAGCGCGGCGGTCGGCTCGTCCATGATGACCAGCTGGGCCTCCTGCATGATGGCCTTGGCCACGGCCACCGACTGGCGCTGCCCGCCGGACAGCGAGCCGACCACCTGGCGGATCGACCGGACCGTGGTGACCCGCAGATCGGCCAGGGTCTTCTTGGCGGTCAGCTCCATGCCGACCTCGTCCAGCAGGCCGAACCTGAGCTTCTCGTGACCGAGCATCATGTTGGCCACGATGTCCAGGTTGTCGGCCAGGGCCAGGTCCTGGTAGACGGTCGCGATGCCGAGGGCCGTGGCGTCCCTGGGACCGTGCAGGTGGACCGGGCGGCCCTTCCACACGATCTGGCCGGCGCTGGGCTCCCAGATCCCGGAGATCGTCTTGATCAGGGTGGACTTGCCCGCCCCGTTGTCCCCGACCAGCGCGGTGACCTGCCCGGCCGGGATATCGAAGCTGATGTCGGTTAGCGCTTGCACCGGGCCGAAGCTTTTCCCGATGCCGCGCAGGCTGAGCAGCGGCGCGGACGGGTCTGGCCCGGGGCCGGACGGCGCCCGGCCCGCATCCGCGGGCCGGGCGCTGTCACCGGCGCTGGCTGTCACCACTGAGGGGGTCCAGCTGTAGAACGCGCGCTCATTCAGTTACCCCGAGATTCCCGCCGCCTGGCAGGCGGCCTTGTACTTCGCCGTGCAGAGCTGGCTCGCCGGGACGAAGTTGTCCGCGATGACTGTGGCGTTCATATTCGACGAGGTAACCCACTGCGGCGTCAAGAGCACCGAGGGAACGTCCACGCCCGCGGTCGTGTCCTTGGTGCTGCCGTTCGCCAGCGAGGACGGCGGGGTGGCGCCGGCCCGCAGGTACATGGCCAGCGCCGCGGCGGCCTGGGCCTCCAGGTAGATCGGCTTGTAGGCGGTGCCGCACTGGTAGCCGGCCAGGATGTTCTGCAGGCCGACCAGGGTCGCGTCCTGCCCGGTGACCGGGAAGGTCTTCGCCTTCACGCCCTTGGTCTGCAGGTAGTGGATGATCGGCGCGGCGTTCTCGTCGTTCGGCGAGAGCAGCGCGTTGATGTTCGGGTGCGCGGTGAACTGCTGCTGGAACTCGGTCAGCGCGGTCGGCGGGTCCCAGGTGCCGGCGGTCTTGCCGACGTTCTTCCAGCCGGAGCTGAAGTGCGGGGCCAGCACCGCGTCGTAGCCCTGGGCGAACAGGGTCGCGTTGTTGTCGGTCGGGTCGCCGCGCATGACCAGCACGTTCGGGTTCTTGACCTTCCAGTCCGCGATGCAGCTGACCAGGCCGTTCCCGATCAGCGTGCCGACCTTGACGTTGTCGAAGCTGACGTAGTACTTGCGGCTGCCGCCCAGGGTCAGCCGGTCGTAGTCGATGACCACGGCGCCGTGCGCGGCCGCGTACTTCTCGATCGACTTGCCGACGCCGGAGTCCAGCGGGTCCATGATCAGGACACTGTCGCCCTTGGTGATGTCGGCCTGGGCCAGGCTCAGCTGGGTGGCGTCGCTGCCCTGGGCGTTCTGCACGGAGAACTGCGAGCTCGACAGGCCCGCCGCCTCCAGCGCCTTCGTCAGGTACGGCGCGTCGAACTCGGTGTACCGGGCCGAGGTCGTGGTGTCCGGCAGGATCACGCCGACCCCGCCCTTGCCCTGCGCGGCCAGCGGCTTGAGCTTGGCCATCGCGGAGAAGTCATTGGTGAAATCGGTGGCCGAGATCGACGGTACCGACGCCGCGCTGCTGGAGCCGGTGCTGCCGGAGCTGGGCGCCGCCGAGCCGCCGCCGCTGCTGCCGCAGGCAGCAAGGATGAGCGCGGCACTGCCGGCGACTGCCGTCAGGCCGACCCGCTTGGAAACTGAATACAAGGAAAACCACCTCGCTCGTGGGCGGGACAAACCGCGGGCATGGCTTCTGTTTGCGCTGCCATTACCAGCGGTCCCGCGGGGGCCGGAGCCTGCTGGGATGACCATAGAACGGGATGCGTTAACGGCCTCATTAACATTTGCGCCGTCCTGTTAATAATCCATTAACGCACCGGTCAGCCCCGGTCCACCGGAACGCACAGTGGCGCAGAAGGCACCGGGGATAACGGACGGTAATCAGGCTTCCGGGATTATCCGGTAGCCCGCGCGGGGCTGGGTGAGGATCAGCGGCTGGCCGCCGTCGCCCTCCAGCTTGGCCCGCAGCCGCCGGATGTAGACCCGCACGTACTCGGTCTCGGTCTCGTACCCGTGCCCCCACACCCGGCGCAGCAGGTGCGCGTGGGTCAGCAGCTTGCCCCGGTTCGTGGCCAGCTCGCGGAGCAGCGCGAACTCGGTCGGGGTCAGGTGCACCGGGTGGCCGCCCCTGGTCACCTGCTGGCTGGCCAGGTCGATGGAGAGGTCGCCGACGACGATCACCGGCGGGGCCGGGTCGGGCGCGGCCGCGGGCCGGGTCCGGCGCAGCGTGGCGGTGATCCGGGCGAGGAGTTCCTCGATGCTGAACGGCTTGGTCATGTAGTCGTCCGCGCCCATGTTCAGCGCGGTGACCTTGTCCCGCTCGCCGCCGCGGGCGGACACCACGATGATCGCCACCGCGGACTGCTCCCGGATCTGGCGGCACAGCTCGAACCCGTCCACCTCGGGCAGCATCAGGTCCAGCAGCACGATGTCCGGGGTCTCGGTCTCCAGCAGCTGCAGGGCGCGGACGCCGTCGACCGAGACCACGGTGTCGAAGCCGCGCACCGACAGGTTGGACCGGATCAGGTCGACGATGTTCGGGTCGTCCTCGACCACCAGCGCGCGGGTCCGCACGTCCTGCTCAGGCACTGGATCTGACCTTCCTGCGGGGAGCCGGGGCGGCCGCCGCCTCGACCGGCAGCCAGACCCGGAACCGGGTGCCCCGGTCCGCGCTCTCCAGGTCCAGGCGTCCGCCGTGGGCCGTCATGATGCCACGGGCGATGGACAGGCCCAGGCCTGCCCCGGCGGTCGGGGCCCGGCGGCGGCGCATCGGCTCGAACGGGGCCGCGGTCACCTCGGCCGGCATGCCGATGCCGTCGTCGGCCACGGTGACCGCCACCCCGGCCGGCTCCGCGGCGGCGGCCCGGACGGTGACCCGGGTGCCCGGCGGGTTGTGCCCGAAGGCGTTGTCCAGCAGGTTCACGAACACCTGCTC
Source organism: uncultured Actinomycetes bacterium (assembly GCA_963770375.1). Classification (GTDB taxonomy): domain Bacteria; phylum Actinomycetota; class Actinomycetes; order Streptosporangiales; family Streptosporangiaceae; genus DASVBE01. The sequence goes on from CAVYPM010000017.1 coordinate 168,519, forward strand.
CAGCCGGTCGTGGTCGGCCCAGACCGGGGGCAGGCCGGGGTCGGCGTCTACCTCGACGGCGGCCGCGGCGTCCGGCGGCAGGCAGGCGATGGCCGCGTCCAGGACCAGGCCCAGGTCGCACCAGTCCGGGTGGAGGCGCAGGACACCGGACTCGATCGCGGAGAAGTTCAGCAGGTCGTCGACGAGCCGGCCGAGCCGGGCCGACTCGGCCGCGATCCGGGCCAGGAACCTCCGCTGGGACTCGCCGTCCCAGGTCACGTCGGGCTGCATCAGGCTGGACGCGTACCCCTTGATGGCGGTCAGCGGGGTGCGCAGCTCGTGGCTGAGCCGGGACAGGAAGTCGCGCTGCAGCTCCTGCGACCGGCGCAGCGCCGCGGCTTCCTGGTGGGCCAGGCCGGCTTCCTCGCGCTCGAGGGCCAGCTGCAGCGAGTGCGCCGCGTCCTCCATCAGCGCGGTCCCGTCCGCGGTCATCTTCTCGCCGCGCCACCGGGCCAGCAGCGCGGCCGGGCCGCCGGGCGCCGCGAACGTCACCGCCAGGACCAGCTCGCCGGGACCGGCCGGGACCGGCCGGGCCTGCCCGTCCTGGCCGGCCGCGGCCAGCACGTGCGCGGCCCGGCTGAGCAGCCCGGGCGCGGGCCGGCCGGACCGGTCCGAGCCGGGCGGGCCGGCCGCACCGCGGCATTCCAGGCTGCCGTCCCGGCTCCCGAGGACCAGCGCCACGTCATGGGCCTGCAGCCCGCGGCGGAGCGCCTGCACCGCCAGCACCAGGCCGTCGTCCACCGGGACCGGGCCGGCCAGCGTCTCCAGCATCTCCCTGATCGTTTCCAGCAGCCGGTTCCGCGCCGTGACCTGGTCCAGCAGCCGGTCCCGCTCGATCGCGCTGGCCGCGTACCCGGCGTAGAGCGTGACCAGGTCCAGCTGGTCCCGCTGCGGCGGCCCGATGACCGGCCGGAACACGGTGATGACCCCGGCCAGCCCGCCGGGCCCGAGCACCGGCACCGACCAGGAGCTGGCCACCTTGGCCGCACTGGCCAGGCCGCCGAACGGCGCCCACGCCGCGCCGCGCTGCGCGCTGGCCTGGATGACCGGCTCGCCGGTGGCGGCGGCCAGGCCGACTGGGCCGCCGGCCGGGCCCGCGGGCAGCCGGGCCCAGGCCGCGGCCAGCGGCGGTGACAGGCCCAGCGAGGCCGCGCAGACCAGCCCGTCCTCGGTGGCCAGGTGGATGCACAGCCGGTCGGCGGACAGCGCGGCGCCGAGCGCGGACAGGATCAGCGACAGGCTGGACGACGGGTCCGCGGAGACCAGCCGGTCGGCCAGCCCGTGCAGCCGGGTCAGCTGGCCGCGGGCCGACGAGCTGACCTGCTGGCCGGAGATCAGCGCGAGAACGTCGTCCGGGTGCGCCTCGTCCGGGCGCAGGTCGCCGACCACCCGGCCCTGGCGCAGCACCACGATGCGGTCGGCCAGCCGGAACATCTGGTCGATGTCGTGGCAGGCGATCATGATCGTGGTGCCCTGCCCGTGCAGCCGGGTGATCAGCTCCTCCACCTGCCGGGATTCCTGCACGCCCAGCGAGGAGGTGGGCTCGTCGAGGAGCAGCAGCTGCGGTTCCCTGATCATGGCCCGGGCCACCGCCAGCAGCTGGCGCTGGCCGCCGGACAGCGTGCGGACGTTGCGGGTCGTGTCGGTCAGGCCGATGCCGAGCCCGGCCAGCAGCTCCGCGGCGCTGGCGTGGAACCGGGTGCCGAACAGCAGGTGGCGGCGGCGTTCCCGGCCGAGCAGCAGGTTCGCGGCGACGTCCAGGTTGTCGCACAGCGCGAGGTCCTGCCAGACCACGGCGACCCCGGCGCGGGCCGCGTCGGCCGGCCCGGACCCGGCGACCCGGCCGGCCAGCGTGATCCGCCCGCTGCTGGCCGCGATGTCCCCGGCGATGCAGCGCACCAGCGTGGTCTTGCCCGCGCCGTTCTCGCCGGCCAGCGCGACCAGCTCCCCCGGGGCGACCGTCAGGTTCACGCCGTCCAGCGCGTGCACCGCGCCGAACCGCGCCGCCAGCCCGGACACCCGCAGCAGCGGGTCGGCGGGCTCAGGCCGGGCCTGGGGGGCAGCACTCACCTGCACATTGTTGACTCCAGCGCCCGGGTTATGTCCACTGTGGGGGTATTTTCCCAGCTCAGCTGCGCCGTGCTTGCTGGCTCGCTAGCACTCCCGGCTGATCCTGGTGCCGGCGGAGCCAGAAGTACTGGCTCGTGGCGGGCCGCGGCGCTGTTTCCGACGAGCGATGAGGCGCGACGAAGGAGCCCGAGGGAGCAGCGCCCAGCGGCAGCGAGCGGCTAGCACAGCGCGGCGAGGCGGCGGGCCAGGAAGTCGCGCTCGGCCTCGTTGCTGGCCAGTTCGAGCGCGGCGCGGTAGGCGTCCGCGGCCTCGGCCCGGCGGCCGAGGCGGCGCAGCAGGGCGGCCCGGGCCGCGGGCAGGTAGTGGTAGCCGGCCAGCCGCCCGTCCCGGCCGAGCTCGTCCAGCTCGGCCAGCGCCGCCTCCGGGCCGTCCACCTCGGCCAGCGCCACCGCCCGGTTCAGCGCCACCACCGGCGACGGCCAGGCCCGCAGCAGCTCCCCGTAGAGGGCCAGCACCTGCGGCCAGTCGGTGGTCGCGTAGGACGGCGCCTCGGCGTGCAGCGCCGCGATCGCGGCCTGCAGCGCGAACCGGCCCGGGCAGCCGCCGCGCAGCGCACCGGGCACCAGCGAGATGCCCTCCTCGATCGCGGCCCGGTCCCACTGGGCCCGGTCCTGGTCCTCGAGCAGCAGCAGCCGGCCCGCCGCGTCGGTGCGGGTGGCCCGCCGCGCGTCGGTCAGCAGCAGCAGCGCGAGCAGCCCGCGGACCTCGCGCTCGTCCGGCATCAGCTCGCGCAGCATGCGGGCCAGGCCGATGGCCCGGTCCACCAGGTCGGCGCGGACCAGCCGCGGGCCGGCCGGGGCGGTATGGCCGGTGGTGAACAGCAGGTGCACGACGGTCAGCACGGCGTCGAGCCGGTCGGGCAGTTCGGCTTCGCCGGGCACCCGGTAGGCGATCCGGGCGGCGGAGATCTTCTTCTTGGCGCGGGTCACCCGGGCCGCCATGGTCGGCTCGGAGACCAGGAAGGCCTGGGCGATCTCCGCGGTGGTCACCCCGCAGACGAGCCGCAGCGTCAGCGCCACCTGGGCCTCCCTGGCCAGCGCCGGGTGGCAGCAGGTGAACACCAGCCGGAGCCGGTCGTCGGGGATCACGTCATCCTCCTGACCCGCGCCGCGGTCCCCGGGCGGCGCGCCGGCCAGGCCGCCGGGCTCCGGGTCCGGCTCGATCAGCAGCGGCAGCTTGGCCCGCAGGGTCTGCTGCCGGCGCAGCGCGTCCAGCGCCCGGTTCCTGGCGGCGGTGGTGAGCCACGCCCCCGGGCTGCGCGGCACCCCATTGCGGGACCAGGCGTCCAGGGCGGCCACGTAGGCGTCCTGGACGCATTCCTCGGCCAGGTCGATGTCCCTGGCCACGCGCGCCGTCGCGGCGAGCACGAAGGCCCACTCGCGACGGTGCGCGTCGGCTACCGCAGCCCGCGGGTCCGCGGGCTGCGGGTCCGCGGCCTGGTCCGGTGCCCCAGCCTCGTCGATGGCCGCTCAGCCTCCCGGTGCGGTCCGGTGACCCGGTGCTGTCTGGTAACTCAGGCCTGCGGCGGGCCGCCGGAGGTGTCCATGATCGGGCGGACCTCGACGCCCCCGTACGGCGCCGGGCAGAGCTTGCCGATGGCCAGCGCATGGTCCAGGTCCCTGGCTTCGATCAGGTAGAACCCGCCGAGGGCTTCCTTGGTCTCGGCGAACGGTCCGTCGGTGACCACGTCACCGCGGATCGAGGTGGCGGTGGCGGTGGGCTGCAGCGCGTCGCCGCCGAGGATCTTGCCGCCCTGCGCGACGACCTGCTCGGCGAACCGGCCGTGCGCCTCCATGGCGGTCTGCCACATGTCGGGAGGGGCGGTGGCGTAACCGGCCTCGCTCTCGTAGATGAGGATCATGTACTGGGTCATGACGGTCTCCTTCGCAGTTCGTGATTTCCTGCCTGGCAATCAACCGACGAACGGCCCGGGCCGGAATCGACAGCACCTTCAGATCAGAAATCCGGATCCGGCAGACCCTCCTGATCGGGTCGTCAGCTACCAGCGGCCCGCTCGGCCAGCGCGCGAAGCGAGCGGACCGCGGCGGCCGGGTCCGGCGCCTCGTACACCGCCGAGCCGGCCACGAACACGTCCGCGCCGGCCTCCGCGCACCGGCCGATAGTCTCCTCGCTGACCCCGCCGTCCACCTGCAGCCACACCGCGGCGCCGTGGCCCGCGATCAGCCGCCGGGCCCGGCGGATCTTTTCCAGCACGAAGTCGAGGAAGTGCTGGCCGCCGAAGCCGGGCTCGACCGTCATCAGCAGCAGCATGTCCACCTCGGCCAGCAGGTCGGCGTACGGCTCGACCGGGGTGGCCGGGTTGATTCCCAGGCCCGCCCGGGCCCCGGCCGCGCGGATCTCCCGCAGCGTGCGCACCGGCGACTGGGCGGCCTCGGCGTGGATGGTCACGTTCCGCGCGCCGGCCTCGGCGTAGCCGGGCGCCCAGCGGTCCGGGTCCTCGATCATCAGGTGGCAGTCCACCGGCAGGCTGACGTGCTTCAGCAGGGACTGGACGACCGGCAGCCCGAGGGTCAGGTTGGGCACGAAGTGCCCGTCCATGACGTCCACGTGGAGCAGGTCGGCGGAACTGGCCACGGCCGCGGCCTCGTCCGCGAGCCGGGCGAAATCGGCGGCCAGGATGCTCGGCGCGATCTGCATGCTCATGTCACCGCAAAGTCTAGGGACTGCCGTGCCAGACTGTCTGCGGTGATACCGGACGAGGCAGCGCCGCCCGAGGCGCCGGGCCGCCTGCTGGAGCGGGTCCGCAAGCTGCTGGCCAAGGCCGGGGACGAGAGCGTCACCCCGCCGGAGGCGCAGGCGCTGACCGCCAAGGCCGCCGAGCTGATGGCCAAGTACGGCATCGACCGGGCGCTGCTGGCGGCGGACCAGCCGGAGACCGACCGGCCCGCGGACCGGATCGTGACCGTGGAGAACCCGTGGGGGCGGGTCAAGGCGCACCTGCTCACCGGGCTGGCCACCGCGCTGCGCTGCCAGTGCGTGCTGCTGCCGGCCCGGGACGGGATGCGGGTGCACATCTTCGGCTACGCCTCCGACCTGGAGCGGGCCGACCTGCTCTACACCTCGCTGCTGGTGCAGATGTGGCACGGCCTGGTGGCCGCGCCGGTGCCGGAGTGGGCCAGCAGCCCGCGGGCCTGGCGGCGGAGCTGGCTGCTCGGCTTCGCCAGCGCGGTGGTCGCCCGGGTCCGCGCCGCCGAGGAGACGGCGGCCAGCCAGGCCGCCGGCGGCAGCAGGCCCGCCTCGGCGTCCCGGACCGCGCTCGTGCTGGCCGACCGCTCGGACGTCATCCGCGGCCACGTCGGCCAGGCCTACCCGCGGCTCCGCCGGAGCCGGATCACCTACAGCGGCAGCGGCTACAGGACCGGATACGCCCAGGGCCAGCGGGCCGACATCGGCACCGCCCGGATGGCCAGGCCGCGCGGCCGCGCCCTGTCCGGGCGGGCCCGGTAGCTTTCCGGCGCGGCTACCCGGCCCGCACCGCGTCCAGCGCCTGCGCCCACGGGAACGGCTGTCCCCCGCCGCCGGCGGGTGTCAGGACGGTGACGCCCCAGGACCGCAGCAGGGCCACGTTCTGGCCGAACGCCGGGTGGGCGGCGTGCTCAGGGTTCGTGGTCGGCACCGCGACCAGCGGCAGCCGCTTGCCGATGGCCTCCACCAGCAGGCCCAGGGCCAGCGTGTCGCAGATGCCCAGGGCCCACTTGTTCACCGTGTTCACGGTGGCCGGCGCGACGATGATGGCGTCCGGCGGGGGCAGCACGTCCGGCTCCCCCGGGTTCTTGTACTCGCTGCGGACCGGGTGCCCGGTCAGCCGCTCCAGCGCGTCCGGGTCGGTGAACCGGCGGCCGGACGGGGTGGTCACCACGCAGGTGTCCCAGCCGCGGCCCTGGGCCAGCCGGACCGCCTCGGCGGCGTCCGCGGCGGGCGGCGCGGCGCACACGATGAGGTACAGCACCGGCCCGCTCACCGGCGTCACTGTACTGTGCTTGCTGGCGAGCGCGGGCGCTAGCGCTGTCCCTCCTGCCTCGGCGCCGTCGCGCCTCATCGCTCGTCGGAAAACAGCGCCGCGGCCTGCGCCGCTGGCCGCGAGCCAGGGCCGTCAGGCCCGCGGCGGAGGACGGCCAGGAAGATTGCGTCGGTGCCGTGCCGGTGCGGCCAGAACTGGGCGTAGTGCCCGCCGTCCGCCGGGCAGCGCAGGCCGGGCACCTCGGGCAGCAGCGCGGGCGCGTCGAGCACCTCGGCGTCCGCGCGGGCGGCCAGCACGTCCGCCAGCACGTCGCGGGTCTCGGCCAGGTGCGGCGAGCAGGTGACGTAGGCGACCACCCCGCCGGGCCGGGCCGAGTCCAGGGCCGTGGCCAGCAGCGCGCGCTGCAGCCCGCCCAGCGACGCGACCTCGTCCGGCGACCGGCGCCAGCGGGCCTCCGGGCGGCGGCGCAGCGCGCCCAGCCCCGAGCAGGGCACGTCGGCGAGCACCCGGTCGAACGCGCTGGCCCGCCACGCGGGCCGGGTTCCGTCCGCGACCAGCACGCCCGCCCGGCCGGTGCGCGCGGTGGCCGAGCGGACCAGCCCGGCCCGGTGCGGCCGCACGTCGGAGGCGACCAGCCGGGCGTCACGGCCCGCGGCCAGCCCGGCCAGGAGCCGGGCCTTGCCGCCCGGCCCGGCGGACAGGTCGAGCCAGCGGCGGTCCTGGCCGTCCAGCTCGGCCCGGGCCAGCGCGAGCGCGGCCAGCTGGCTGGCCTCGTCCTGCACGCCGGCCCGGCCCTGGGCGACCGGGGCCAGCCCGGCCGGGTCGCCCTCCGCCAGGTACGCGCCGTACGGGGACCAGCGGGCCGGCTCGGCGTGCTCGCCGGTGAGCTCGTCCTGGGTGGCCAGCCCGGGCACCGCGCACAGGGTCACCCGGGGCCGGGCGCTGTCCGCGGCCAGGGCCCGTTCGGTTTCGGCCAGGTCACCCTCCGGGTCGTCGCCGAGCGCGTCGCGCAGCGCGGCCACGATCCAGGCCGGGTGGCTGTGCCGGACGGCCAGGTGGCCGATCGGGTCGACGGACCGCGGCGGCGCGGCGATGTCCAGCCACGCCGCCAGGTCCCGGGTGGCGACCTTGCGGAGCACCGCGTTGACGAACCCGGCGGTGCGCGGGCCCGCGACCGCGCGGGCCAGGTTCACCGAGGTGTCCACCGCGGCGTGCGCGCGGATCCGGGTGGCCAGCAGCTGGTGCGCGCCGAGCCGGAGCACCTGGTGGACCGGCGGGTCGATCTGGCTGAGGCCGCGGGCGCTGCACACGGCCAGGATCGCGTCGTAGGTGCCCTGGCCGCGCAGCGTGCCGTAGGCCAGCTCGGTGGCCAGCGCGGCGTCCCGGCCCGCCAGATTCCGCTGCTTCAGCACCGAGGGCAGCAGGAGGTTGGCGTAGGCGTCCCGGTCGGCGACCCCGATGAGCACCTCGTAGGCGGCCAGCCGGGCCGGGTCGCTGGCCGCGGACCGCGGCGCGGCGTGCCGGGCGGGCCGGGCACGGCCCGGGGCCCGGCGCGGTGGCGGGGTCACGCCAGCCGGGCGGGCTCGGCCAGCCGCAGCCCGCGGGCCCAGGCCGCGGCCGCCATCGGCCGCTTCCCGTGCGGCTGCACCTCGCCCAGCTCGACCGGGGAAGAGCCGGTCCCGACCAGTACCCGGGACCGCTCGATCGCCAGCTCGCCGGGGGCCAGCGGCGCGCCGTCCCCGGCGTCCAGGCTGGCCAGCGGGCCCAGCTTGAGGCGGGAGCCGGCCAGCTCGGTCCACGCGCCGGGCTGCGGGGTGCAGCCGCGGATCTGGCGGCCGATCGCCAGGGCCGGGTGGTCCCAGCTGACCCGGGCCTGCTCGGGGGTGACCTTCGGGGCCAGGCTGACCCCGTCCGCGGGCTGCTCCCTGGCCTCCAGCGCGCCGGACTCGATCCCGTCCAGGGTGGCCACCAGCAGGCCCGCGCCGGAGGCGGCCAGCCGGCCCAGCAGCGTGCCCGCGGTGTCGTCGTCCCGCACCGGCTCGGTGACCATGCCGTACACCGGGCCCGCGTCCAGCTCGCGGACCAGCCGGAAGGTGGTCGCGCCGGTGATGTCGTCGCCGGCCATGATCGCGCGCTGGACCGGCGCCGCGCCGCGCCACGCGGGCAGCAGCGAGAAGTGCAGGTTCACCCAGCCGTGCGCGGGGATGGCCAGGACCTCGTCCGGGATCAGCGCGCCGTAGGCGGTGATCGCGCAGCAGTCCGGCGCCAGCTCGCGCAGCCGGGTCAGGAACTCCGGGTCACGGACCCGGCGCGGCTTGAGCACCTCCAGGCCCGCGCGCTCGGCGACCTCGGCCACCGGGCTGGCCACGGTCCGCAGCCCCCGCCCGGCCGGCGCGTCCGGGCGGGTCACCACCGCGGCCACCTCGTGCCGGGATTCCAGCAGCGCGGTCAGTGACGCCACCGCGGCGGCTGGGGTCCCGGCGAACACCAGGCGCATGGGCTACAGGGCCTTGCCGTAGGTCGCGTGCGGGGAAGCCTTGATCACCGGGACCGGCTCGCCCCACCACTCAGCGGACCGTATCTCCTTCATCGCGAGCTTGCGCTGCGCCGGGTCCAGCCTGTCGATGAACAGCACGCCGTCCAGGTGGTCGGTCTCGTGCTGCACGCACCGGGCCAGGTGACCGGTTCCTTCCAGGGTTACCGGCTCCCCGTGCATGTTGAAGCCGGCCGCGACCACGCCGTACGAGCGCGCGGTCGGGTAGGCCAGGCCGGGGAACGACAGGCAGCCCTCGTCGTCGGTCTCCTGCTCATCGGACAGGTCGAGCGACGGGTTGATCAGATGCCCGAGCTCGTCGTCGATGTAGTAGGTGAAGACCCGCAGGCCGACGCCGATCTGCGGGGCGGCCAGGCCGACGCCGGGCGCCTCCATCATCGTGTCGGTGAGGTCCTTGACCAGCCGGCGCAGCTCGGCGTCGAAGTCGCGGACCGGCTCGGCCGGGGTCCGCAGCACGGGGTCGCCAAACAGGCGGATGGGCTTGACGCTCAACAGGCTTCCCTTTCACCCAGCGGCAGCAGGCGGCTGCCACCGAAGAGTCTATGAACTCCGGCTGCCCGGGGCGGCCACCGGCGACCGGGCCTTGAACGCGGCCTTGCGCGCGGCCCTGGCCACCGACGGCTCGGGATGATGGTTGGACAGCGCGGTCAGCAGGTCGGTCACCGCGGGATGGCTGACCTCCCACAGCCCGGCCACGATCTCGGCCTGGGTCTCCGGGGGCAGCTCGGGCAGCAGCTCGGCCACCACGTCCCGCGGGTCGGCCTCCTCCAGCAGCCCGGCGCCGAGGTCGACCAGCAGCCAGGTCCGGTCCTCAGGACCCAGCTCGGCGGCCTCACCGTGCTCGTGCAGCCAGACCGCGGCGTGCGCGCGCAGCACCGGCTCGGCCAGGGCGGCGCGGATCGCGGGGACGGCGTCGGCGCCGATCCGGTCCAGGACGGCGAACGCCGCGCCACGGAGACCCGGGGTGCCGCCGCGGGCCGCCGCGATCAGCTCGGCGGCGGCCTGGGCCGGGGTCCTGGCGCCCAGCCAGGCGGCGATCTCGCTTTCGCCGTCCTCGGCGTCGCAGCTGGCCAGCGCGGCCAGCAGGCCGGGCGCGCCGTCCCGGCCGCGGTTGCCGAGGACCGGGACGTGCCAGCCCTGCGCCCGGAGGCGGCGGTGCACGCCCCACACGCCCAGCGGGGACAGCGCCACGGTCAGCCCGCCGGCCTGCTCGTCCTCGTCGGTGCCGAGCTCGACCACGCCGAGGTCGGCCAGGGCCTCCAGGGCCCAGGACAGGACGGCGGCCTGGTCCGGGCCGGCCGCGCCCGTGCTGGGGGCATCAGTGCCTGGGGCGCCCGTGCTCGGGGCGCCCGTGCTTGGCGCCGTGCTGGGGCGCCAGTGCTTGGGGCGTCAGCGCTTGCGGCGTCCGGGGGCGGGGTGGCGGCGCCGGTCAGGCCGGCTGCGCGCCAGGTGCCCGCCGCGGCGGCGTGGGCGTCGAACAGGCTCTCCATCCGGACCGGGCCGCCGACCGTGTACAGCGCGGTGGCGAGCCCGTCCAGGTCGTCCGCGTCGAGCATGACCTCGAGCGCGCCGTACCAGGCGGCGAGGACCTCCTCGGCGTCGCCGGACTCCAGGATGCCCGGGCCCGGCGGCTGCGGGCGGCCCTGCTGGGGCACCATGCCGGTGGCCACCGCGACCCGCCAGGCGGCGTCCACCTCGCCCGGGGTCAGCTCCAGGTCGGCTGCGGCCGCGGCGGCGTCCGGCAGCAGCACGCTGCCCGCGGCCAGCCCGCGGCCGGTCTCGGCCCAGCGGGCCAGGTCCCGCGCGGCCCGCAGCAGCGGCGCTACCCGGGCAGCGTGGGCAAGTTCCTCTCGGGGGGCCAGCCGGACCGGGGGCAGCCGGGGATTGTCGTCCCGGCGGCCACGCGCGGCGGGGCCGGCACTGACCGCGTCATCCGCTGCCGCGCGGGCCTGGGGCAGGCTGCCGCGCGTACTCGGGGTTCTTCGGGTGTTGGCCACCTGAGCAACCCTAAGGCCTCCAGCCGCGTAGTCAGATCAGCTCAGCGCGGTCTACATATCCCCGGAGCCGGGATACCCCCTATTTACCAGGGCTGGAGACTGGGTTTGCAGTCAGCCGATGACCTGGCTAAATCAGCTCGGCTGGGTCCAGCTGGACCCGGATCACCTCGGTGTCCTTGCGGGCGCTGCGCAGCGACTGGGCCGCGTGCAGGCTGGCCGCAAGGACCGCGCCGTCCTTGCGGGGGACGCGGATCAGGGCGCGAACCTGCGCGTCCCTGGGGGCCGGAAGGTCAGGCTGGCCATCGGCGGCCGGGTGACGGCCGTCTGCGGGCGCCGCGGGGCGCGCGGTGACCGGGACGGGACCCAGGACCTCGGCGTACGGCGGGAGGCTGGCCGCGGCGATCATGTCGCGGACGGCGGGCTCGGCTCCGGTCAGCGACGCCATCCGGACGGTGGGCGGGAAGCGGAGCTCGGCACGTTCGGCCAGTTCCCGCTCGGCGTGGGTGACCGGGTCCCAGCGGAGCAGGGCCTGCACCGCGGGCAGCCCGGCGTCGGCCACCACGACCACGGTGCCGCCCTCGGCCGCGGGCTGGACCAGCGCGGCGGCGTTCATCCAGCGGCGCAGCGCCTCCTCGGCGGCGCGCAGGCTGGGCCGGCCGAGCAGCACCCAGCCGTCGAGCAGGACCGCGGCGGCGTAGCCGTTCGCGGCGCGCGGCTCAGCGCCCGGGGTGGCCACCACCACAGCCGGGTCGGCGGGCACCTCGTGCAGGACGCCGCTGCGGCCCGAGGTGCGGACCGGCACCGAGGGGAAGGCCCGGCCGAGTTCCTCCGCGGTCCGGCCGGCGCCGGTGACGATGGCGCGGAGCCCGGCGTGCCCGCAGTGCTGGCAGACCCGGCTGGGCGCGACCCGCCCGCACCACCGGCAGACCGGCGCGGCCGCGGCGCCGGCCAGCGCCAGCGGGCCGCCGCAGGACGCGCACCGGGCTGGCGCCCGGCACCGTTCGCAGGCCACCGCGACCAGGTAGCCGCGGCGCGGCACCTGGAACAAGACGGGGCCGCGGGCCAGTGCGTCCCTGACGGTGCGCAGCGCGAGGCCAGGGATGCGGGCGGAGCGGGCCGCCTGGTCCCGGGCCAGCTCCCGGTCCTGCCCGGCCGGGGTGATGGCGGGCGCGAAACGCCGCACCGTAGCCCGGTCGGCGCCCAGCGGATGGGCCCAGCCCCCGCTGACCAGCTGGGTCGCCTCGGCGGTGCGGGCGAACCCGCCGATCAGCGCGGCCGCGCCGGCCCGGTGCGCGCGGAGCGCGAGCACCTCCCTGGCGTGCGGGTAGGGGGCTCTCGGCTCGGCGTGCAGGTCGTCCCCGTCGTCCCAGAGCACGACAAGCCCCAGGTTGTGCACGGGCGCGAACATCGCGGACCGGGTGCCGGCGACCACCGTGGCCGTGCCGCGCAGCCCGGCCAGCCACCGCCGGTACCGCTCAGCAGGCCCAAGCTCCGCCGAAAGGCAGCTATGCGGGATCACACCGGCCGGCCCACCGCCCGGCGCGCCCGCGCGAGCTGAGTCAGCATCGCCGGGCCCGCCGCCCGGCGCGCCGCCGGGGCCAGCAGCCACCTGGGGCCAGCACCGCCGGAACCAGCACCGCCGGGGCCAGTCCCGCTGGGCCGCCCGGCGCGCCCGCGCGAGCTGAGCCAGCGCCCTCGGGCCCGACGCCCAGCGCGCCGTCTAGGTCAGCACCACTGGGGCCAGCACCGCCGGAACCAGCGCTGCCAGGACCAGTCCCGCTAGGCCCACCGCCCGGCGCGACCGCGCGAGCTGAGCCAGCGCCCTCGGGCCCGACGCCCAGCGCGCCGTCTAGACCAGCACCGCCGGCGCCCAGCACCGCCGGGGCCAGTCCCGCTAAGCCCGACGCCCGGCGCGACCGCGCGAGCTGAGCCAGCGCCCTCGGGCCCGGCGCCCGGCGCGCCGTCTGGGCCAGCACCGCCGGGGCCAGCGCCGGGCGCGGCGGCGCCGGGCGGGCTGCCGCCAGGCGGCCCGCTGCCTGGCGTGCCAGCGCCGGATGGCCTGGCGGGCAGCGCGGCCAGCGCGGTGTGGACCGCGTCGAGGTCACGGCGGTCAGGGACCACGATCAGGGTCCCCCGCCCGGACGCGGCGGTGGCCGCCGCGGCCAGGGCGATCTCTGTGGGCCAGTCCGGCCCCGGCAGCGCGTTCCACACCGCCCGCGGCGACCGCCCGCCGGCCAGCGCGGCCAGGAACGACGGCCCGGCCGGATACCGCTCCCAGGGTCCCGGCGCGGGCGCGGGCGGCAGGGTCTCCCCCGCGTCCGCGCCCGTGTTCGCAACCGCCTCGGGGGCGGCCTTCTCGGCGCGGGCGTGGCGGGGCGGGATGGCCAGCCGCAGGACGTCGGCCAGGGTTCCGCCGTAGCGGTCGGCGACGGCCCGGGCCAGCCCGGCGGCCTCGGCGGTGAGGACCGGCTCGGGCGAGATCACCCGTTCGAGGAAGGCCAGCGTGCCCTGATGGTCGCTGGCCTCGGCCCGTTCCAGCAGGTAGCCGCCGGTCAGCCGGCCGGCGAAGCGGACCCGGACCCGGCAGCCGGGCACCGCGGCCTCGTCCAGCGTCGCGGGCACGAGGTAGTCGAACGGCCGGTCCAGGTGGGCCAGCGGCACGTCCACGGCGACCCGGGCCACCGGCAGCTTCTCCGCCGCGGGCGGCCGCCGGGACGTGCGCGCAGGCCGCGCGGCTGGACTGGGCACGGTTCTGTCCTACCAGAGGCCACTACCCGGCGTGCCACGGCAGCCAGCCGCGCTGGTCACGACCCGGCTGCGCCCCACCGCGGAGCCCGTCCTGCCCGCCGCGCAAACCCGGCCGCCCTGCCGCACAGCCCAGCCGCCTGCCACCGCATGCCGGGCCAGCCCAGCCACCGACCGTCGGTCTGTGCGTGCGCACGCACATAACTAATGACAGTCAGGAGATATGTGCGTGCGCACGCACATATTGGGCGTGCCACGGGCTGCGGCCGGGGCCGGGCCGGGCCGTGGCGTGCGCACGGGCCGGGCCGGGCGGGCACGGGCGGGCCGGGGCGGCCCAGCACGGCCCCGCCAGCCTCACCCGCCGCACCACGGGCCCCATCCTCAGCGTTTCCCGATCAGCGAATCTTGATCTGGAAACGCTGATCTAGATTCGCTGATCAGCCGGGAGAGGCACGCGCGGGCACGCGCCAGGTGAGTCGCCCGGCAGCCCGGGACCCGCGCCGCAGATCCCGTAATCCATAAATCTTAATCAACGAACCTTGATCAAGATTCGTTGATCAAGGGCGCGGCTGGCTACAGGCCGACGGCGGCGCGCAGGGCGTCGACGCGGTCGGTCCGCTCCCAGGAGAACGTCGGCTCCTCCCGGCCGAAGTGGCCGAACGACGCCGTCGGCGAGTAGATCGGCCGGAGAAGCTGCAGGTCCCTGATGATCGCGGCCGGCCGCAGGTCGAAGACCTTGAGCACCGCTTCCTGGATCTGCTCCACCGGCGCGTGCTCGGTACCGAAGCACTCCACGAACAGCCCGACCGGCTTGGCCTTGCCGATCGCGTACGCGACCTGGGTCTCGCAGCGGTCGGCCAGGCCGGCCGCGACCACGTTCTTGGCCACCCAGCGCATCGCGTACGCGGCGCTGCGGTCCACCTTGGAGGGGTCCTTGCCGGAGAACGCGCCGCCGCCGTGGCGGGCCATGCCGCCGTAGGTGTCGATGATGATCTTGCGGCCGGTCAGGCCGGCGTCGCCCATCGGCCCGCCCACCTCGAACCGGCCGGTCGGGTTGACCAGCAGGCGGTAGCGCGCGGTGTCCAGCTCGATGCCCAGGCTGGCCAGCACCGGCTCGACCACGTGCTCGCGGACGTCCGGGGTGAGCAGCCCGTCCAGGTCGATGGACGGGGCGTGCTGGGTGGACACCACGACCGTGTCGAGACGGACCGGGCGGATGCCGTCGTACTCGATGGTGACCTGGGTCTTGCCGTCCGGGCGCAGGTAGGGCACGGTGCCGTCACGCCGGATAACCGACATCTGCCGGGACAGCCGGTGCGCCAGCATGATCGGCAGCGGCATGAGCTCGGGGGTCTCCTGGCAGGCGTAGCCGAACATCATGCCCTGGTCGCCCGCGCCCTGGCGGTCGAGCTCGTCGGCGCCCTCGCCGGCCCGGTGCTCGAACGCGTGGCTCACGCCCTGGGCGATGTCCGGGGACTGCGACCCGATCGACACCGATACGCCGCAGGACGCGCCGTCGAAGCCCTTGGCCGAGGAGTCGTAGCCGATGTCGAGGATTTTCTCCCGGATGATGTCCGGGATGTCGACATAGGTCTCAGTGGTCACCTCGCCGGCGACGTGCACCTGGCCCGTGGTGATCATTGTCTCGACCGCAACCCGGCTGTTCGGGTCGCCGTCCAGCATGGCGTCCAGAATCGCGTCGCTGATCTGGTCAGCGATCTTGTCCGGATGCCCTTCCGTGACGGATTCCGAGGTGAATAGACGACCGGCCACCTGACTCCTCACATTTCCCTGGTCGGGGACCCGCTGAGTTTAGCCGCCCCCGCCAGCCCCGCTGGTCAGCCAGGTAGCCGCGCGGCGACCGCGTCCCAGATGAAGTCCGCCAGGACTTCCTTCGGGCCACGCGGCACGTCGATGCGTCCCCCGTCCGCAGCAAGGATAACCGCGGCGTTGTCGGATGTGCCGAACGCCAGGCCCCCGCCCACCTGGTTGACCACCAGCAGATCACAGCCCTTGGCGGCCAGCTTGGCCTGCCCGTTGGCCAGCAGGTCGCCGGTTTCCGCGGCGAACCCCACGATGACCTGCCCGGCCCGCCGGGCGGGCCCGGCCAGCTCGCGCAGGATGTCCGGGTTCTCGGCCAGCTCGATTGGCTCCGGCGCCCCGCCGGTCTTCTTCAGTTTGGTGCCGGCCCTCGCGGCCGGCCGGTAGTCGGCAACCGCCGCGGCCATCACGACCGCATCCGCGCCGGGCGACACGTCCAGCATCGCTTCCCGGAGTTCGGCCGCGGAAACGACCCGCAGCACACGGGCGCCGGCCGGGTCGGCCAGCGCGGTGTTGGCCGCGACCAGGGTGACCTTGGCCCCGCGCGCGGCCGCGGTAGCGGCCAGCTCGTAGCCCTGCCGCCCGGACGACCAGTTGCCGAGGAACCGGACCGGGTCCAGCTCCTCCCTGGTCCCCCCGGCCGAGACCACGACCTGGCGGCCGGTCAGGTCCGCCGCCAGCCCCGCGGCGCCGCGGGCCAGCAGGCGGTTCGCGACCCGGAACAGCTCGGCCGGGTCCGGCAGCCGCCCGGGGCCGCTGTCGGCGCCGGTGAGCCGCCCCGCGGCCGGGTCGAGCACCACCGCTCCACGCGAACGCAGCGTGGCCACGGCCGCCTGGGTCGCGGCGTGCTCCCACATCTCGGTGTGCATGGCCGGGGCGAACACCACCGGGCAGCGGGCGGTGAGCAGGACGGCGGTCAGCAGGTCGCCGGACATCCCGGCGGCCGCCCGGGCCAGCAGGTCAGCAGTGGCCGGCGCCACAAAGACAAGATCGGCTTCCTGGCCGAGCCGGACGTGCGGCACCTCGTGCACGTTTTCCCACGGGGTGACGGTTACCGGCTGGCCGGACAGCGCGGCCCAGGTGGGCTCGCCGACGAAGCGGAGCGCGTCCGGGGTCGGCACCACCCGGACCTGATGGCCGCTCTCGGTGAGCAGGCGGAGCAGCTCGCACGCCTTGTAGGCGGCGATGCCCGCACTGACGCCCAGGATGATGCGCACGGGCCGGCCCGGCGGCAAAGCTGCGGCGCGGATCAGGCCGCGGGCGTGGTGCCGGTGCCCTCGATCTGCTCGGCGCTCAGCAGCCGCTCGCTGATCTCACGCAGCGCGATGGACAGCGGCTTCTCCTGGACCCGGGTCTCCACCAGCGGGCCGACGTACTCCAGCATGCCCTCGCCGAGCTGGGCGAAGTATGCGTTGATCTGCCGCGCCCGCTTGGAGGCCATGATGACCAGGCCGTACTTGCTGTCGACGACGTTCAGCAGGTCGTCGATGGGCGGGTTGATGATGCCTTCCGGGGAAGAAGTGCCTGCCACGTTGAGCCTTCCGGATTGGGACCACGGCATACCGCGTCAGCGGCGCCGCGTCAACGGCCCGATGGGGCCGTGGTCAAGGTTACCAGCTGGCGGCAGACGTCCTCGACGGAAGTGTTCACCAGCGTGATGTCGAATTCGCTTTCGGCGGCCAGCTCCAGCCGGGCCGCGGCCAGCCGCTGCTCGATCACCCTGGGCGGCTCGGTGCCGCGCCCGCTCAGGCGGCGGACCAGCTCATCCCAGGACGGCGGGGCCAGGAAGACCAGCAGCGCGCCGTCCACGGCCTGGCGCACCTGCCGGGCCCCGGCCAGATCGATCTCCAGCAGCACCGGCGTGCCCGCGGCCATTCTGTCCAGCACCGGGCCGCGCGGGGTGCCGTACCAGTGCCCGGCGAAGTTCGCCCACTCCAGCAGCTCGCCGTCGCGGACCTGCCGCTGGAACTCGGGTTCGGTGATGAAGTGGTACTCGCGCCCGTCGGCCTCGCCGGGCCGGGGGGCCCGGGTGGTCACCGAGACGGACAGCCACACCTGAGGGGAAGCCCGGCGCAGCCGGGCCACCACCGTGCTCTTGCCGACGCCGGAAGGTCCGGACAGAACCGTCAGCCGGGCCGGGACAGGGGCCGGGGTCAGGGCCGCGCATGACGCGCGATCAGTCATCGGATCGGCCACAGACCGTCGTCCCCCGCCCCGCCTCTCGGCTGTCCATCCTGCGGTTACAAACCACCGCCCGACAGGTTAGGCGGCGAGCCGCAAGGGCTGGCGCCGGCGCACCGGGAAATCCCGTCACCGGGCCATTTGGCATTCCGCAGACCGCAAAGCATACCGGTCTGCGGAATGCCACCCAGCGACAATACTGTCATTCGCTAAACTCGTTCTCCAGGGCCGTGCGCTGGTTCGCACCCAGTCCGCGGACGCGGCGGGATTCGGCGATACCAAGCCGTTCCATCATCTGCTTGGCGCGCACCTTGCCGACCCCCGGCATGGACTCGATCAGCGCCGAGACCTTCATCTTGCCTATGACATCGTCCGTCTGACCCTCCTTGAGAACCTCAGGCAGGGTGGTAGCGGCTCGCTTCAGACGGTTCTTCACCTCGGCCCGCTCCTTGCGTGCTTTGGCAGCCTTCTCTAGCGCTGCCGCCCGCTGCTCGGGGGTGAGTGGAGGAAGAGCCACGCGTGGTCACCTCGGGTTTCGTATCGAAAAAGTCGCTCCGCGAGGGGAAACTAGCGAGTCCGGCGGCCGGTAGCAACGCAAACCGGGGTTTGTCACGCCACAATTTATCCGATACTACTCTTCGAATATGGTTTGATACGCTACGTAGTCAGATGTGTTATCACACGTCACGCGGTTATTGCTGGCCGACCGCAAAAACTGCCGGTCGATTGCCGGCATTTGGACATGGCGTCCAGGGTCGCGCGCGGCGGGCGGAGCCCGATTGAGGGGCCGCCGGGGCCGCCCGGCGCCCGCCGGCGAGGCGGAAGATCACCCGCCGTAACCGCCGGCGGGCCGGGTTGCCGGCGCCGGCCGGTGAGTGCGCACAGCGAACGGTTGCAGCCGGCCGCGCCCGAGGTGACCGCCCTGCCGCCGCGGCGCCCATGATCGCTCAGGCGCCCCGCGGAGCCCGCTGCGGCGCGCCGCCGGCCGCGCCCGGCCGGCCGCCCCGCGGCGCCCGGCAGCCCGCGCCGGCCGCCCGGGCCGCCGCCCTCCGGCCCGGCCGCCGGGGCCCCGCAGACCGCCCCGGCCCGCCCTGTCCCCGCCATCCGCGCCGCCCCGCTCCGGGGATTCCGGTAAATCGCTTAAATTGCCATCAGAACATTCCTGAATATGCCCGTTATTTGCGCACCAATTTTCCCGCTGTACGGAATCCTGTGCTTACTCTCCGTGACGACAGGGGCCACCGCGGGCGCGGGCCGGCCCAGCGCCCCGCTCCCCCGGGCCACGCCCCCGCGCCACCCCGGACCCGGGCCAGCCCCGCTCCCCGGGCGACGCCTCCCGGTCGCCCGGACCGGGCCGGCCGCGTCCCCGCCGCGGAGCGAGCCACCCCGGCCGACCGCGCTGGCGTCGGCGCCCGCGCCAGTCCGCCGCCCCGGCTGCAATGTGACCGAGCGTGGGACGGCCGGGGCTGGTGGGGCGGCGGGGCCCCGGCACACACCGACGATGTGCCATCGCCGGCGTCATGAGTCGCCTCCGATGGCACATCGTCGCGCCCTGAGAGCAGGCAGAGGCGCGGCGGGACTGGCCTGGGCGCGGCGGGTGCTAGGTGCCGGTGGCGGCGGTCAGGCGGCGGAGGGCGGAGCCCATCATGGCGGCGGCGGCGCCGGGGTCGGGGGCGCCGGTGATCGGGCGGCCGATCACCAGCAGGTCGGCGCCGGCCGTCAGGGCCGCCTCCGGGGTGGCGATCCGGGCCTGGTCCTGGGCGTCCGCGCCGGCCAGGCGGATGCCCGGCGTGATCAGCGTGATGTCCGGGCCGACCTCGGCGCGCACCGCGGCGACCTCGTGCGGCGAGCAGACCAGGCCGCGGGCGCCGGCCTCGACCGCCATCAGGGCCAGGCGGCGGACCGCGTCGTGGACAGGCCCGGCCGTGCCGATCGCGGCCAGGTCGTCGTCGCCCAGGGAGGTCAGCACGGTCACCGCGGCGATGCTGGTCTGCGGGGCAGCCTGGATAGCGGCCTTGATCATGGCCGCGCCGCCGGCCGCGTGCACGGTCAGGATCGCCGGGCGGAGCCGGGCCACGGCCCGGGCCGCCCCGGCCACGGTGGCCGGGATGTCGTGCAGCTTGAGGTCCAGGAAGACCTGGACGCCGCTGGCGCCGCGGATCGAGTCGACCGCGTCCGGGCCGTACCGCAGGTAGAGCTGCAGGCCGATCTTGACGGTGCTGACGTACGGGGTCACCAGGCCGGCCCAGCGGGCGGCGGTCTCCAGGCTGGGCGCGTCCAGGGCGACCGCGATCGGGGCCCGGTTGCTCACATCTCCTCCGTCACCGGGTGTTCCTGGCCGGCCGGCGGCCGGCCATCGCCCGCGGTTCGTGGGCCAGCCCGACGACGTCGGCGAGCCGCTCGATCCCGCGCTGCGCCAGCTCATCGTCGAGCTCGCGCAGGATCCGCATGCAGGCCGACGGGTCGTGGAAGATCGTGGTGCCGACGGCGACCATCCAGGCCCCGGCCAGGATCAGCTCCAGAGCATCCTGCCCCGTCCGGATCCCGCCCATGCCGATGATCGGCACATCGGGCAGCGCCTCGCGGACCTGCCAGATGCAGCGCACCGCGACCGGCCGGATGGCCGGGCCGGACAGCCCGCCGGTCTGCCCGGCTAGCACCGGCCGCATCGTGACCGGGTCGATGGCCATGCCGAGCAGCGTGTTGATCATCGAGAGCCCGTCCGCGCCGGCCGCCACGCACGACCGGGCGACCGCCACGATGTCGGTCACGTCCGGCGAGAGCTTGGCGAACACCGGCACGTCGTACCGGGTCCTGGCGCGCACGGCGTCGATCACCGCGGCGGCTGCGGACGGATCGCAGGCGAACACCTGCCCGCGCTCCGCGACGTTCGGGCAGGAGATGTTCACCTCGATGGCGGTCACCCCGGCCGCGGCGGACAGCCGGGCGGCCAGCTCCGCGTACTCCCCCACCGTGCTGCCCGCGATCGACACCACCGCCCGCGCGCCGCGGGACAGCAGCCAGGGCAGGTCGCGCTGCAGGAACGCGTCGATGCCCGGGCCCTGCAGGCCGATCGAGTTCAGCATGCCGCTGGCGGTCTCGGCCATCCGCGGGGTCGGCCGCCCGGCCCGGGGCGCCAGCTGGACCGACTTGGTGACGACCGCGCCGATCCGGGACACGTCGAGGAACTGGGCCAGCTCCCGGCCCGAGCCCGCGCAGCCGGACGCGGTCAGGACCGGGTTGGGCAGCTCCGTGTCGCCCAGCCGGGTGCGCAGGTCAACGGCCATGGGGCCGCCTTCCGCCCGCGGCGGCGGCCCCCGGGCCGCCGGAACCGCCGGCCGCGCCGGAACCGCCGGCCGCGCCGGAACCGCCGCGCGCCGACGGCCGGACCGCCCGCACCGCCGCCGGGCCGCGGCTCCCAGCCCGGCGCGCCGAACGCGTCGAACGGGACCGTGCCGATGTCGTCCCAGCGGATCTGCTCGCCGCGGAACACCGGCCCGTCCGTGCAGGCCCGCACCATCCGGGTGATCCCGTCGCTGCCCACCACCGGCAGCACGCAGGTCATGCAGACCCCGATGCCGCAGGCCATAGCCTCTTCCACGGCGGCCAGCACGGGCAGGTCCCAGCGCCGGGCCAGCACCGTGACCTGGCGCAGCATCGGCATCGGCCCGCAGGCGTAGATCACGTCGGTGCGCGCCTGCTGGATCACCTGCCCCAGAAGGTCGGTAACCAGACCCCGGGACCCCAGCGACCCGTCCTCGGTGGTAATCGTCGCAGTGCGTCCCATGCGCCGCGCGGTCAGCGCGCCGAACACCCGGTCCCCGCTGGCCGCGCCGAGCAGGAAGTCCACCGGGCAGTGCCGGTCCTTGAGCTTGCCGGCCAGGGCGAACAGCGGCGCGCTGCCGTACCCGCCGCCGACCAGCAGGCAGGCGGCCGGCTCCTTGGGCACCGGGAACGGGCGGCCGTGCGGCCCGGTCACGTCCAGCACGTCCCGGGCCGGCGCTCGGCCAGCCACCGGGTGCCGGGCCCGCTGGCGGCGAAGATGAACTCCACCGTGCCGCCGTGGTCAGGCCGTACGTCGTGGATAGAGAAGGCCCGGCGCAGCAGCATCGAGCTCTGCGGCCCGCCCACCGCGACCGCGAGGAACTGGCCGGGCCGGAACCGGGCCGCGATGCCCGGCGCCACCACGGTCATCGCGTTATAGGCGTCAACCCGGCGGACGGTCAGCACGGTGCCGCGGGCCTGCACCGGGCCGGTCTCGGCGTCGCCGTCCCTGGGGTTCACGTCGTCCCGCCGTCCTGCCCGCGCAGGTGTGCAGCGTGCTCCTGCAGCGAACGCACTCCCACCTCACCCCTGGTTATCGCCTCGATGCCCTGGACCGCCGCGGCCAGCCCGGGAACCGTGGTGACGCACGGGATGCCGCGGCGGACCGCGGCGGTGCGGATCTCGTACCCGTCCAGCCGCGGCCCGGACTGGCCCGGGCTGCCGAACGGCGTGTTCACGATGAGATCGACCTCACCGGCCATCACGAGGTCCACGATGGTCGGCTCGCCGCCTGGCCCGCGGCCTTCGCCGTGCTTACGCACGATCGTGGCACGGACACCGTTGCGCCGCAGTACCTCCCCGGTTCCCCGTGTCGCCCAGATCTCGAAGCCCAGGTCAGCGAGGCGCTTGACGGGGAACACCATGGCCCGCTTGTCCTTGCTGGCGACCGAGACGAAGGCGCGGCCCTTGACCGGCAGCGACCCGTAGGCCGCCGCCTGCGACTTGGCGTAGGCGTTGCCGAACACCTCGTCGATGCCCATGACCTCGCCGGTGGACCGCATCTCCGGGCCGAGCACGGTGTCCACGCCCCGGCCCTGCTCGTCCCGGAACCGGCCGAACGGCAGCACCGCTTCCTTGACCGCGATCGGCGCGTCCAGCGGCAGCGTCCCGCCGTCCCCGGACGCCGGCAGCGTGCCGTCCGCGCGCAGGCCCGCGATGGTCTCGCCGAGCATGATCCGGGCCGCGGCCTTGGCCAGCGGCACCGCGGTGGCCTTGGACACGAACGGCACCGTGCGGGACGCCCGCGGGTTGGCCTCCAGCACGTAGAGCACCCCGGCGGCCAGCCCGTACTGCACGTTGAGCAGCCCGCGTACGCCCACCCCGCGGGCGATCGCCACGGTGGACTCGCGGATCAGGTCGATCTGCTCGTGGCCCAGGGTGATCGGCGGCAGCGCGCACGCCGAGTCGCCGGAGTGAATGCCGGCCTCCTCGATGTGCTCCATCACCCCGCCGAGGTACAGCTCGGAGCCGTCGAACAGCGCGTCCACGTCGACCTCGATGCAGTCGTCGAGGAACCGGTCGATCAGCACCGGATGCTCCGGGCTGGCCGCCGTCGCCCGGCCCACGTACGCCGCCAGCGTCTGGTCGTCGTACACGATCTCCATGCCCCGGCCGCCGAGAACATACGACGGGCGGACAAGGACCGGGTAGCCGATCTCGGCCGCCACCGCCTGCGCCTCGGCGACCGACCGGGCCGTGCCGTGCCGCGGCGCGGGCAGGCCGGCGGCGGCCAGCACCTTGCCGAACTCGCCGCGGTCCTCGGCCAGGTTGATGGCCTCCGGCGAGGTGCCCACGACCGGCACCCCGGCGGCGGCCAGCGGCAGCGCCAGGCCCAGCGGGGTCTGCCCGCCGAGCTGCACGATCACCCCGGCGACCGGACCGGTCTCCGCCTCGGCGTGCACCACCTCGAGCACGTCCTCCAGGGTCAGCGGCTCGAAGTAGAGCCGGCCCGAGGTGTCGTAGTCGGTGGACACGGTTTCCGGGTTGCAGTTGACCATCACGGTCTCGTAGCCCGCCGCGGCCAGCGCGAACGAGGCGTGCACGCAGGCGTAGTCGAACTCGATGCCCTGGCCGATCCGGTTCGGCCCGCTGCCCAGGATGATCACCTTCGGCCGGGTGCCGGACGGCACTTCGGTCTCCTCGTCGTACGACGAGTACAGGTACGGCGTGCGGGCCGCGAACTCCGCGGCGCAGGTGTCCACCGTGTGGTAGACCGGCCGGACGCCGAGCGCCTGGCGCAGCCCGCGGACCAGGGCCTCGTCCATGCCCATGAGCTGGCCGAGCTGCGCGTCGGAGAACCCGGCGGCCTTGGCCGCCCGCAGCTCCGCGGCGTCCGCCTGGTGGCCAGGCCCGCGCCCCCGGATCCGTACCGCCTGCTCCTCGATGGCCAGCAGCTGGTCGATGAACCAGGGATCGATGCCGGTCACCGCGGCCAGGCTGGTCACACTCGCGCCCGCCCGCAGCGCCTGGTGCACGGCGGACAGCCGCCCGTCATGCGGCCGGGCGCACCGGGCCACCAGGGCGTCCCGGTCACCGGGCGGCGCGGCCCAGCTCAGCGGCGCGGACGGGTTCTCCAGCGAGCGGAGCGCCTTCTGCAGCGCCTCGGGGAAGCTGCGGCCGATGGCCATCGCCTCGCCGACCGACTTCATGTGCGTGGTCAGTTCCTGGTCCGCGCCGGGGAACTTCTCGAACGCGAACCGGGGCACCTTGACCACCACGTAGTCGAGCGCGGGCTCGAAGCTGGCCGGGGTCTCGCCGGTGATGTCGTTGCGGATCTCGTCCAGCGTGTAGCCGATGGCCAGCCGCGCGGCGATCTTCGCGATCGGGAACCCGGTGGCCTTGGAGGCCAGCGCGGAGGACCGCGACACCCGCGGGTTCATCTCGATGACGACCATCCGGCCGGTCCGCGGGTGCACCGCGAACTGGATGTTGCAGCCGCCGGTGTCCACCCCGACCGCGCGCAGCACGTCGATGGCCACGTCCCGCATGTGCTGGTACTCGCGGTCGGTCAGCGTCATCGCGGGCGCGACCGTGACCGAGTCGCCGGTGTGCACGCCCATCGGGTCGACGTTCTCGATCGAGCAGACCACGACCACGTTGTCGGCGCGGTCGCGCATCAGCTCGAGCTCGAACTCCTTCCAGCCGAGGATCGACTCCTCGATCAGCACCTCGGTGACCGGGCTGGCGTCCAGGCCGGCCGCGGCCATCCGGCGCAGCTCGGCGGGCCCGGACGCGATCCCGGACCCGGACCCGCCCAGCGTGAACGAGGGCCGCAGCACCAGCGGGTAGCCGAGCTCGGCGGCGGCCGCCTCGCAGTCGGCCACCGTGTGGCAGATCCGGCTGGCGGGCACCTCGGCGCCCAGCCCGGTAACGATCTCCTTGAACCGGCGCCGGTCCTCGCCGGCCTGGATGGTCTCGAAGTTCGCGCCGATCAGCTCCACGTTGTACCTGGCCAGGACCCCAGCCTCGTGCAGCTCGACGGCGGCGTTCAGCGCGGTCTGCCCGCCCAGCGTGGCCAGGATCGCGTCCGGGCGCTCCTTGGCGATCACCTTCTCCAGGACGTCGAGCGTGACCGGCTCGACGTAGGTGGCGTCGGCGAACTCCGGGTCGGTCATGATCGTGGCCGGGTTGGAGTTGACCAGGCTGACCCGCAGGCCCTCGGCGCGCAGCACCCGGCAGGCCTGGGTGCCGGAGTAGTCGAACTCGCAGGCCTGGCCGATCACGATCGGGCCGGACCCGATGACCAGCACCGAGTTCAGGTCAGTCCGCCGCGGCATGCTGCCCCTCCTGGCCGTTGTGACTGTCAGGCACAGCCTGGCCGCGCGCCATCAGCGCGCAGAACTCGCCGAACAGGCCGGCCGCGTCGTGCGGCCCGGGCGCGGCCTCGGGGTGGTACTGCACCCCGAACGCGGGCGCATCGAGGAGCGCAAGCCCCTCCACCACGCCGTCGTTCAGGTTCAGGTGGGTTATCTGCGCACGGCCGAATTTTGTGGGGTACGGAGGGAGCGGCGCGGGCCCCGCCGCGACCGGAGGCGGCTCCGCCGCCCCGGGCAGGGCGAGCGCGAACCCGTGGTTGTGGCTGGTGATATGCACCCGGCCGGTGCGCAGGTCCTTGACCGGCTGGTTGACCCCGCGGTGCCCGAAACGCAGCTTGTAGGTGTCCAGGCCGAGGGCCCGGCCGAGAATCTGGCTGCCCAGGCAGATGCCGAACAGCGGGACCCCGGCCTCGAGCACGCCGCGCACGGCGTCGACCGCGTAACCGAGCGCGGCCGGGTCGCCGGGCCCGTTGGAGAAGAACACGCCGTCCGGGCGGCCGCCGCCGGGCCCGGCAGCCAGGATCTCCGCGGCGGTGACCGTGGCGGGCAGCACCTCGACCCGGCAGCCGAGCGCGGCCAGGCGGCGCGGGGTGGCGGCCTTGATGCCGAGGTCGACCGCGGCCACGGTGAACCGCTCCGCGGTGCCATCCGGCGGGAGCACCGTGTAGCGCTCCGGGGTGGACACCGCGCGGGCCAGGTCGGCGCCGGTCATCTCCGGGCTGGCGAGCACGCGGGGCAGCAGGTGGGCCGGGTCGGTGGTGACCGTGCTGATCCCGGCGCGCATCGCGCCGCGGTCCCGCAGGTGCCTTGTCAGCGCCCGGGTGGCGGTGATCGCGATCCCGGTGACCTGCTGGTCGCGGAGGCTGGCGTCGAGGGTGGCGGTGGCCCGCCAGGACGAGGCGATCCGGGCCGGCTCGCGGACCACGTACCCGCTGACCCAGACCCGGCGGGACTCCGGGTCCTCGTCGTTGACCCCGGTGTTGCCGATGTGCGGGGCGGTCATCGCGACGATCTGCCCGTGGTAGGACGGGTCGGTCAGGGTTTCCTGGTAGCCGGTCATGCCGGTGCTGAACACCATCTCGCCGAACGTCTCGCCGTCCGCGCCGAACCCGGTGCCGCGGAACACCCGGCCGTCTTCGAGGACCAGGATCGCGGGGCGCGGCGGCGTGTCGCCGGCGCTGGACCTCAGCCAGGGCGCGGCCTCGCCGCCCGGGGCGCCGTGCGGGGCGGTCACCGGGCCAGCTTCCCGTCGAGCACGGTCGGCTCGCCGCGCAGGAACGTGGCCACCACCCGGCCGGGCAGGCTCATCCCGGCGAACGGGCTGTTCCGGCTGCGGGACGCGTGCTGGGCCGGGTCGACCTCGCCGCGGGCCGCCGGGTCGTACAGCACCAGGCTGGCCGGGGACCCGGCCTCCAGCGGCCGGCCGTGCCCGGCCAGCCGGCCGATCGCGGCGGGCCGGACCGACATCCGGTCCGCGACCCCGGCCCAGTCCAGCAGGCCGGGGGCGACCACCGCCTCGTGCACCACGCGCAGCGCGGTCTCCAGGCCGGTCATGCCGAACGCGGCGGTGGCCCACTCGGTTTCCTTGTCCTCCACCGGGTGCGGGGCGTGATCGGTGGCCACGCAGTCGATCGTGCCGTCGGCCAGGCCCTCGCGCAGCGCGGCCACGTCGGCGGCGGTGCGCAGCGGCGGGTTGACCTTGTACACCGGGTCGTAGCCGGCCGCCAGGCCGTCGGTGAGCAGCAGGTGATGCGGGGTGACCTCGGCGGTCACCTGCCAGCCTTTGGCCTTGGCCCAGCGGATGATCTCCACCGAGCCGGCCGTGGACACGTGGCAGACGTGCAGCGCCGAGCCGGTGTGCGCGGCCAGCAGGCAGTCGCGCGCGATGATGGCCTCCTCGGCCACCGCGGGCCAGCCGGCCAGGCCCAGCACGCCGGACACCTCGCCCTCGTTCATCTGCGCGCCCTCGGTCAGCCGCGGCTCCTGGGCGTGCTGGGCGATGACCCCGCCGAAGGCCTTGACGTACTCCAGCGCCCGGCGCATCAGCACCGCGTCGGCCACGCACCGGCCGTCGTCGGAGAACACCCGGACCCGGGCCGCGGAGTCGGCCATCGCGCCCAGCTCGGCCAGGGCCTTCCCGGCCAGCCCGGCGGTGACCGCGCCGACCGGCTGGACGTCGCACCGGCCGGCCTGGCGGCCCAGGCGCCAGATCTGCTCGACCACGCCGGCCGTGTCGGCCACCGGGTCGGTGTTGGCCATCGCGTGCACCGCGGTGTAGCCGCCGAGCGCGGCCGCGGCGGTGCCGGTCTCCACCGTCTCGGCGTCCTCCCGGCCCGGCTCGCGCAGGTGGGTGTGCAGGTCGACGAGGCCGGGCAGGGCGATCAGCCCGGCCGCGTCCAGGCGCTCGGCGCCAGCCGGGGCGTCCTTGGCCGCGGCCGGCCCGATCGCGGCGATCCGGCCGTCGCTGATCCAGATGTCCGCCGGGCCGCCGGCGCTTCCGGCCGCCCGTGCTCTGGTGATCTGCGCCCCGGTGATCAGCCAGTCTGGCTGGCCTGTGGTCACTGTTCCTCCGGTAAGCACGGGCCCTCCGGTAGTCACTGCGCCTCCGCTCCGCCCAGCAGCAGGTACAGCACGGCCATCCGCACGGTGACCCCGTTGGTGACCTGCTCGACGATCGTGGACCGGCCCGAGTCGGCCACGTCGGCGGCGATCTCCACGCCGCGGTTCATCGGCCCCGGGTGCATGACCAGGGCGTGGTCGGGCAGCATCGCCATCCGCCTGGCGTCCAGGCCGTACCGGCGGCTGTACTCCCGCACGCTGGGGAAGTAGGCCGCGGTCATCCGCTCCTGCTGCACCCGCAGCATCATCACCACGTCGCTCTTGGGCAGTGCGGCGTCCAGGTCGTAGCCGGTGCTGCAGGGCCACACGCCGACCCCGTAGGGCAGCAGGGTGGGCGGGGCGACCAGCGTGACGTCCGCGCCGAGCGTGCTCAGCAGCAGGACGTTGGACCTGGCCACCCGGCTGTGCAGCACGTCGCCGACGATCGTGACCGCCAGGCCGTCGAGGCGGCCCAGGCGGCGGCGCATGGTGAAGGCGTCCAGCAGGGCCTGGGTGGGGTGCTCGTGGCTGCCGTCGCCGGCGTTCAGCACGCTGCCGCGGACCCAGCCGGCCAGCCGGTGCGGCGCGCCCGAGGCGCTGTGCCGGATCACCACCGCGTCCGCGCCCATGGCCTCCAGGGTCAGCGCGGTGTCCTTGAGGCTCTCCCCCTTGGCCACGCTGGAGCCCTTGGCGGAGAAGTTGATCACGTCCGCGGACAGCCGCTTGGCCGCGGCCTCGAACGAGATCCGGGTCCGCGTCGAGTCCTCGAAGAACAGGTTGACCACGGTGCGGCCGCGCAGCGTGGGCAGCTTCTTGATCGGCCGGTCGGCCAGCTGGGCCAGCTCGTCGGCGGTGTCCAGGATGAGCAGCGCGTCGTCCCTGGACAGGTCGCCGGCCGAGATCAGGTGCCGGTTCATCCGCGGCCCCCGCCCGCTGGGCCGCCACCCCGCGGCTCGTCGCTGATCAGCACCAGGTCCTGGCCGTCGGTCTCGGTGAGCAGCACGTGCACCGCCTCGCGCTGGGAGGTGGGGATGTTCTTGCCGACGTAGTCCGGCCTGACCGGCAGTTCCCGGTGGCCGCGGTCGACCAGGACGGCGAGCTGGACCGCGCGCGGCCGGCCGATGTCGTTGAGCGCGTCCAGCGCGGCGCGCACGGTGCGGCCGGAGTACAGCACGTCGTCGACCAGCACGACGATCGTGCCGTCGATGCCGGCGGGCGGGATGGCCGTGCGGCCGAGCGCCCGGGCAGGCCGCAGCCGCAGGTCATCGCGGTACATGGTGACGTCGAGCGAGCCGGACGGCACCGGGTGGCCTTCGACCTGCGCCATCCGCTCGGCCAGCCGGGCCGCCAGCGGAACGCCCCGGGTGGGGATGCCGAGCAGGACCACGCCGGCCCCGCCGTCGGTGCGCTCCAGGATCTCGTGCGCGATACGGGTCAGCGCCCGGCCGATCTCGGCCGGCTCCAGCACCGGCTTGCGGTCGGCAGGGTCGCTGTCCGTGGGGCTTGGGTCAGCAGAGTTGCGGTCAGCCCGCTCGCCGCGATGGGCGGTATGCACAGCGGGACCTCCTTTCCCGCCTCTCCGGACGGGTCTTAAAGGACGTCGGGTGGCACCACGTTAGCAGGGGCAACAGTGCTTGCTGGCGAGCGCAGGGCCGCTATGCGCGCTGCCTTCCCTTCCTCGCTCCTTGGCGCTCCTTCGTCGCGCCGCGTCGCTCGTCGGGAAAACAGCGCCGCGGCCGTGCGCTCGCTGGCCGGCTCCGCCGGCGGCTGGCTGGCTCTAGCCGACCGGCTACGGCGCGTACCGGAATCGGCGGGATCGTGCCCGGGATATCCGTACATCCGGATCTGGGGTTAAGGATGGGTCATCACGGGTAAGTTCGACCGCTTTTTGCCATTCGGCTTGACCTTGTCGCGCTCGCGGCCTACCGTCACTGTGCGTAACCAACCCATTGATCAGACCAACTGGCCGGGGGGCCGACGAACATGCCATCTGAGTACGCCAAGACCCTGGGCGCCCGTCTGCGTGCCATCCGCACTCAGCAGGGCCTCTCGCTGCACGGAGTGGAAGAGAAGTCGCGCGGCCGCTGGAAGGCCGTCGTCGTTGGTTCCTACGAGCGCGGCGACCGGTCGGTGACCGTGCAGAAGCTTGCCGAGCTTGCCGAGTTTTACGGGGTTCCCGTCTCGGAGCTGCTGCCCGGCGATGTGATGCCCGCCCTGATTGCGCCAGCCCCCAAGCTCGTCATCGACCTGGAGCGGATGAGCCAGCTGCCGAAGGAGAAGGCCGGCCCGCTGGCCCGCTACGTCGCCACGATCCAGAGCCAGCGCGGTGACTACAACGGCCGGGTGCTGTCCATCCGGCAGGAGGACCTGCGCTCGCTGGCGGTCATCTACGACAAGTCCCCAGGGGACCTGACCGAGGAACTGATTGGCTGGGGCATCCTCGACGCTGAGGCGCGGGGTGCCGTCGACAGCTTCTAGCGGGCGCCTGCGGACGGTCCGCCCAGCCGTCCCTGGCCGCCGCTGAGCTGTTCTCCCAGGCTGCCGTCCGGACGGCCCACCCAGCCGTCCCCGGCCGCCGCTGAACTCAGGATTCTTGCTGCACAGGGTTTTACCGCAGTGGGTTTTGCCGCACGGGGATTTGCTGCACAGCTGCCGCTTGGGACGGCCTACCCGGCCGTCCGGAGCGGCAGCAGCGGCTGGCCGCTGGGCACGCCCAGGGTGCTCTCGGCCAGGGATACGAAGGTCTCCGCGTCGCGGAGCAGATCATCGGCCTCGTGGGCGGAGGCCGCCGCGGGCAGGCCGGCCTCGGCCGCGGCCCGCTTGCTCGCCCCGGCCGCGAAGAACGCGGCCCATTCGGCCAGCGCGGGCTCGACCCGCGGGAGAAGTACCCAGACACTCTGCGGCCGCTTGCGGCGGCTGGACGTGGACGGCTCGGCCCGGGCGGCCACCACGGCCGCGGCGGCCCGCAGTGCCGCCAGGTGGGCGGCCACGTACCGGCCGCCGGCGGTCACCTCATCCTCGGCGGCCGCCAGGCCCTGCCGGGCCGAGGCGAGCAGCGCGAGCGCCGACGGCGCGACCCTGCAGCGCGGCCTGTCTGTGCGCGTGTGCGCGACCGAGTTCATCGCCGTTCCTCCCTTCGCGTCGAGCCTTGCCGGGCGAGGCGCTTCCCCGCACCGCCGCCCGGCTGGCCCTCCCGGCCGCCCGGACGGGCCGCCGGGAAAACCTTCGCCCCGACTATTCGAACATAGATTCGGTCGAACGTCCACTTCCCTAACCTGCGTTCGAAGTTACCGGCGGCCTCCGACAGTACTGGCTGGCTCGCTCCGGGCCTTAGCCCTGAGCGCCGCTTGGCCTGGTTGGCTACTCTGCATGCCGTGCAGCACACCACCACGGTTTCGGTGACCGGGCCGGCCGGGTTCCTGGCCGAGCTGACCTCGCTGACCGAGGTCTACGGCGCGGCCATGCGGGCGCCACGGGAGCAGCTGCCCGGGCGGCGGGCCATGATGGAGCGCCACGCCGGCTACCCGCAGCTGCGCTCGGTGCTGGTCACCGCGGACCAGGAGGCCGGGCGGCTGATCGCGTTCTGCTACGGGTTCCGCGGCGGTCCCGGGCAGTGGTGGCACGACGTGGTCCAGGCCGGGCTGACCGCCCGGCTCGGCGCGACCACCTCGGCCGCCTGGCTGAGTGACTCGTTCGAGGTCGCCGAGGTGCACGTGCTGCCCGCCTACCAGGGCCGCGGCATCGGCCGGGCCATGCTGGAGCGGCTGATGGAGGGCTGCCAGCAGCGCACCGCGCTGCTGTCCACGCAGGACGCCGACTCCCCGGCCCGGCGGCTGTACGCCCGGCTCGGGTTCGCCGACCTGCTGACCGGGTTCTGCTTCCCCGGCGGCGGCCCGCCCTACGCGGTGATGGGCGCGCTGCTGCCGCTGCTGGCCAGCGACCCGGCCCGCGGGCCGAGCCCCAGCCGCTGGTAGATCTCCCGGGTCGCGAGCGACCCGTTCAGCGTGTAGAAGTGCAGGCCCGGCACGCCCTCGGCGAGCAGCCGCTCGCACATCCAGGTGGCGTAGTCCACGCCGATGGCCCGCACCGCGGCCCGGTCGTCGCCGCAGGCGTGCAGCCGGGCGGCCAGCTCCGGCGGGAACTTGGCCCCGGACAGCAGCGCGGCCCGCTCGATCATGGCCACGGACTGGATCGGCATGATCCCGGCGATGATCGGCACGTCGCAGCCCAGAGCCGAGACGCGGTCCCGCATCCGCAGGTAGTCGTCCGGGTAGAAGAACATCTGGGTGATCGCGAAGTCCGCGCCGGCCCGGCACTTGGCCACGAAGTTCGCCACGTCGGAGTCCATGCTCTCGCTGCGCGGGTGCTTCTCCGGGAACGCGGCCACGCCGACGCAGAAGTCGCCGGACGCGCGCACCAGCCGGACCAGCTCGTCGGCGTACGCCAGCCCCTCGGGGTGCGGGACCCACTCCCCGTCCGGCGCGCCCGGCGGGTCGCCACGCAGCGCCAGCACGTTGCGCACGCCGACGTCCGCGTACGAGCCGATGACGTGCCGCAGCTCGGCAACCGTGTGGCTGACCGCGGTCAGGTGGCCGACCGGGGTGAGCGTGGTCTCGGCCGCGATCCGCCCGGTGACCCGGACGGTGCGGTCCCTTGTCGACCCGCCGGCCCCGTAGGTCACCGACACGAACGTCGGCCGCAGCGGCTCCAGCTGGCGGATGGACCGCCACAGCTTCTCCTCCTCGGCCGCGGTCTTCGGCGGCATGAACTCGAAGGAGAAAGACGGCAGTCCGGCCTCGAGCAACTCGCGGATGGCCGGGGCCTGCAGCGGTCGGTTACGCGACATGATCACCAGGGTAACGGTGCGCCGGCAAATCCGCATTACGGCGCGATTGCCTCACGCGACGGCGCCGGACGATCATGAAGCGGCCCGGAGCCGGGCGGCCAGGGCCGCGGCAGCAGCACCGGGGTCGTCCGCCTCGGTGATGGCCCGCACCACGACCACCCGGCTGGCGCCCGCGTCCAGCACCTGGCCCAGGTTGCCCAGATCGATCCCGCCGATCGCGAACCACGGCCGCGCCGCCGGGCCGCCGAGCCGGACCGGCCGAACTGAGACCGGCCGAGCTGAGACCGGCCGCGAACCTGACCAGCGGCAGCCCGGGCGCGGGCCGCCCCGGCTTGGTCGGCGTCGGCCACACCGGCCCGGTGCAGTAGTAGTCCGCCTCCGGCCGGGCCGCGGCCGCCGCGGCCTGCTGCTCGTCGTGGCTGGACAGACCGATCACGATGTCAGGACCGCAGATCTGCCGGGCCACCGCCGCCGGCAGGTCGTCCTGGCCCAGGTGCAGCACATCAGCCCCGGCCGCGTACGCCACGTCGGCCCGGTCGTTGACCGCCAGCAGCGCCCCGTGCTTGTCACAGGCCCGGCGGAAGGTCTCCAGGTAGCGCAGCTCGGCCCCGGCCTCGAGGCCCTTGTGCCGCAGCTGGACGATATCCACCCCGCCGCCCAGCGCCCGGTCGAGGAACCCTTCGGTGTCCCCCTGCCGCTCCCGGGCGTCAGTGCACAGGTACAGGACAGCCTCGGCCAGCCGGCCGCGCAGGGAGGTCATGCGGCCAGCCTGCCATTCCCGGGGTGCTCACCCGGGTTCGGGGCGCCAGGAGATCCCCAGCCACCGCCCGCCCCCGGCCTGGCTCGCCGGCGGGCGAAGCTAGATCGCGAGCGCCTGGGCCCGCCGGTTCACCTCGGTGCGGCGGTGCTGCGCGATGGCCTGGATCGGCGTGCCGGGCAGCGTGTCGTCGGCGGTGAACAGCCAGCGCAGCGCCTCGACTGCGTCGAACCCGCAGTCGAAGAGCAGGGTCAGCGTGCCGTGCAGGCCGCGGACCACTTGCGAGCCGTCCAGGAACGCCGAGGGAACGCACAGCGTGCCGTCGGGCCGGTGCACGGCCAGCAGCTTGCGGTCGCGCAGCATCTGCCGCACCCTGCTGGCGGGCATGCCCAGCCGGTCGGCAGTTTCGGGGAGGGTGAGCCAGTCGCCGACCATAGCGTCGGCCTGTGGGTCAATCGGTGCCACACCTACCAAGTTCCCACATCCACCCCCAGGTCAAACCGGCGCCTCGGCCGGTTACCGCCGCCTCAGCCGGTCAGCGCCGCCGCGCGGACCGGGACCGACGGGTCGGCCAGCGCGTCCGGGTCGACCGCCGCGCGGCCCGCCAGCAGCAGCCGCCGGGCCTGCACGACGTCCTTCGGCACGCCCACCGCGAGCAGAGCGGTCAGCCGGCCGTCCGCATCCAGCCAGAACGCGCCGAACTTCGCCTCCGCCGGATCGCCCCGCCACACCAGCCGGTCCGACGGCGAATGCAGCCCGGCGTACTGCACCATCCGGCCGAACTGCTCGGTCCAGAAATACGGGACCGGGTCGAACACCTCGGAGCCGCCGAGCACGTTCGCGGCGGCCACCTCGGGCGCGTGCAGCGCGATGTCCCAGTGCTCGAACCGCAGCCGCCGGCCGTAGCGCCCAGACAGGTACGCCGCACAGTCGCCGACCGCGAAAACACCCGGCGCCGACGTTTCCAGCCGTTCAGTAGTGAGTACGCAGGTTTCGGTGTGAACCCCGGAGCCATCCAGCCAGTCCAGCCGGGGGCGCGCGCCGATGGCCGTGACCACCTCGTCGGCGGCCAGCCAGGAGCCGTCGGCCAGCGCGAGCCCGCCGTCCTCGACCGAGCTGACCCCGGTGGCCAGGCGCAGGTCCACCCCGGCGTCGGCGTACCAGCGCGTCATCACCGCGGCGATGTCCGGGCCGACCGCGGCCAGCATCGGCGCCGGGGCGTACTCCACCACGGTGACCTGGGCGCCCGCCGCGACGGCCGCGGTGGCCAGCTCGGCGCCGATCAGCCCGGCACCGGCGATCGCCAGCCGCAGCCCGGGGCGGAGCAGCGCGCGCAGCGCCAGCGCGTCGTCCAGCGTGCGCAGGGTGCGCTGCGCACCGGGGCCCGGCAGCCGGACCGGCTCGGACCCGGTGGCCAGCACCAGCGCGTCGAACGGGTACGCGCCGCCCGTAGCGGTGCGCAGCACGCCGTCCTCCAGCGCGCAGGCGGCCTCGCCGAGCCGGGCGGTGATCCCCAGCGCGCCGGGGTCGAACGGCAGCGACGTGTCGTCGATGACCCCGGCCATCACCTTCTTGGACAGCGGCGGCCGGTCGTACGGCGGCCTGGTCTCGGCGCCGATCAGCGTGATATCGCCGCCGAACCCGCGGTCCCTGAGCTGCTCAACCGTGCGCAGGCCGGCCAGGCCCGCGCCCGCTACCACCACTCGTCTGCTAGCCACGATCACTTAGGGTAGGAAGCAGCGCGCGGGAGCCCGGTACCGACCGGGCTGAGAGGGCGGCTCGGAGCCGCCGACCGCAGGAACCTGATCCGGGTCATGCCGGCGAAGGGAGCGGACATGGGCACACCAGCGGGCCCCTCCGTGGTCGTTATCGGCGGCGGCGTGATCGGGCTGAGCCTGGCCTGGCGGGCCGCCCAGCGCGGGCTGGCGGTGACCGTCGCCGACCCGGACCCCGGCAAGGGCGCGTCGTACGCCGCGGCCGGGATGATCACCCCGGTGTCCGAGGCAGCCTACGCCGAGCGGGAGCTGTACCAGCTGGGCGTGGCGGCGCAGCAGCAGTACGCCGCGTTCGCGGCCGAGCTGACCGAGGCGACCGGGCTGCCCACCGGCTACCGGCAGGCCGGCACCCTGCAGGTCGCCTGGGACAGCGACGACCTGGCCGTGCTGGGCGAGTTCCGGGCCCTGCAGGAGTCCTTCGGGGTGACCGTGCAGCCGCTGACCGGCCGGGAGTGCCGGGCCGCGGAGCCGCTGCTCGGCCCGTCGGTGCGCGGCGGCCTGCTGGCGCCGGACGACGCTTCCGTGGACCCGCGGCTGCTCACCTCGGCCCTGCTGATGGCGGCCACCGGGGCCGGGGTGCGGCTGATCCGGTCCGCCGCGGTGGAGGTGACCGTCACCGGGGGGCGGGCCGACGGCGCGGTGCTGGCCGACGGCACCGGGCTGCGCGCGGACTGGGTGGTGCTGGCCGCGGGCTGGCGGTCGGGCTCGCTGGCCGGGCTGCCGCCGGACGCGGCTCCGCCGGTCCGCCCGGTCAAGGGCCAGATCCTGCGGCTGCGGCCGGGCCCCGGCGGGCCCGCACCGGGTGGGCCGCCCGGGCTGCTGACCCGGACGGTGCGCGGGGTCGTGCAGGGCTCGTCGGTGTACCTGGTGCCGAGGGAAAGCGGTGAGCTGGTGGTCGGCGCCACCCAGGAGGAGATGGGCAGCGACACCCGGGTCACCGCGGGCGGCGTGTGGGAGCTGCTCCGCGACGCGCGGGCGATCGTGCCCGGGATCACCGAGCTGGAGCTGGCCGAGGCGGTCGCCGGGCTGCGGCCCGGCACCCCGGACAACGCGCCCGTGCTCGGCCCAGCCGGGCTGCCCGGGCTGGTCCTGGCCACCGGCCACTTCCGGGCCGGGGTTCTGCTCGCCCCGGTCACCGCGGACCTGATCAGCGGATACCTGGCCACCGGGGAGCTGGACGAGCGGGCCGCGCCGTTCGGCCCCGGGCGGTTCAGCCCTGTCCGGCAGGAGGCCCGCCGGTGAAGGTCATTGTCAACGGGACGCCGCATGACGTTGCGGACGGCGCCAGCGTTGAAACTTGCGTAACCCTTCTGACGACCGCAACCACCGGAGTAGCCGCAGCTGTCAACGGCGAGGTGGTGCGCCGGTCCTCGTGGGCGCGAACCCCGGTGCGCGACGGCGACCTGGTCGAGGTCATCACGGCTGTGCAGGGAGGCTGAGATGGACGACCCGTTCGTGATCGCCGGGGAGCCGATGAGCTCGCGGCTCATCATGGGCACCGGCGGCGCGCCCAGCCTGGACGTGCTCGACCGGGCGCTGGCCGCGTCCGGCACCGAGCTGACCACGGTGGCCATGCGCCGGGTCGACCCGGCCGCCGCCGGCTCGGTGCTCGACGTGCTGACCAGGCGGGGCATCCGGGTGCTGCCCAACACGGCCGGCTGCTACACCGCGCCCGAGGCGGTGCGCACGGCGCAGCTGGCCCGCGAGGCGCTCGGCACGTCATGGGTCAAGCTCGAGGTCATCGCGGACGAGCGGACGCTGCTGCCGGACCCGGTGGAGCTGCTGGACGCGGCCGAGCGGCTGGTCGCCGACGGGTTCACCGTGCTGCCCTACACCAACGACGACCCGGTGCTGGCCCGGCGGCTCGAGCAGGCGGGCTGCGCGGCGATCATGCCGCTGGGCTCGCCGATCGGGTCCGGGCTCGGCATCAGGAACCCGCACAACATCGAGCTGATCGTGGCGTCGGCCGGGGTGCCGGTCGTGCTGGACGCGGGCATCGGCACGGCCAGCGACGCGGCCATCGCGATGGAGCTCGGCTGCGACGCGGTGCTGCTGGCCACCTCGGTGACCAGGGCTCATGACCCGGAGCTGATGGCCGAGGCGATGCGCTCGGCGGTGATCGCCGGGCGGCTGGCGCGGCTGGCCGGCCGGGTGCCGATGCGGCGCTACGCGACCGCGTCGTCGCCTCCGGTGGTCTAGCACTTACCCCGGCGGGTGGCCTGCCGGTTAGCTGGGCGGGATTCTTTCGTCGCCCATAGACTTCTGTCCGATGGACACCACCGTGGCGGGGTTGCCGATCGGGCATCTGCTCGACGGGCGCTACCGGGTGGACGCGCGCATCGCCCGGGGCGGTATGGCTACCGTCTTCCTGGGCACCGATACGCGGCTCGAACGGGCCGTCGCGCTGAAGATCGCGCATGCCGAGTTCGCCAGCGACGACGGCTTTGTCCGCCGGTTCATCGACGAGGCCAAGTCCGTGGCCCGGCTGTCCAGCCCGAACGTGGTCGCCGTCTACGACCAGGGGGCCGACGGCGCGATCCTGTTCCTGGCCATGGAGTACGTGCCCGGCCAGACGCTGCGGCAGCTGCTGATGTCGCGCGGCCGGCTGCGCCCGCGCGAGGCGCTGGACATCATCGAGGGCGTGCTGACCGGGCTGGCCGCGGCGCATGAGTCCGGCATCATCCACCGCGACGTCAAGCCGGAGAACGTCCTCATCACCCCGCAGGGCGCGGTCAAGGTGGCCGACTTCGGGCTGGCCCGGGCGGCCGCGCGGGTGGGCCACACCCAGGACGGGATGATCATCGGCACGGCCGCGTACCTGGCGCCGGAGCAGGTGTCGCACAGCACGTCGGACGCGCGGACCGACGTGTACGCGGCCGGGATCATGCTGTTCGAGCTGCTGACCGGGCAGCAGCCGCACCAGGGCGAGACACCGCTGGCGACCGCGTACAAGCACGTCGATGAGGTGGTGCCGGCCCCGTCCAGCATGGTCAACGGCCTGCCGCCGGCCCTGGACGCGCTGGTGGCGCTGGCCACGAGCCGGAACCCGGACCGGCGTCCCGCGGACGCGGGTGAGTTCCTGCGGGCGATCGCGGCCGTGCGGCAGGGCCTGCCGATCGCGGGGCCGGGTGGCGCGTATGCCGCCGGTGGCGCGTATGCCGCCGGTGGCGCGCACGCGGCCGGCGGCGCGCACGCCGTGGGCAGCTGGCCGGGCCAGCACCTTTCTGAGCCGGTCACGGGTCCTGGGCCCGGGCTGCCGGCTGGGCCGGTGCCGGTGTTCCCCGGGGCCACCCCTGGCCACCCCGGCGCTGACGCGTCCAGCTGGCCCGGCGGCGCGGGCGGCCCGGCCGCGCGCGGCCCGTTCGACCCGTCGCCGTGGCCGCCGCTGGTGGCCGGCACCGGCCCGGGCGCGCCGCTGTCCCCCGGGCGGCCGCCGGGGCCTTCCGACTCCACCGGCGCCGGGTTCCCGGCGGTCACGATGCCGCCCGGCGGCGGCCCGCCGTCGCTGGCCCTGCCCGCCGACCTGGTGCCGCCGCCCGCCCCGCCCGGCGGTCGCCTGGGCCGGCACAGCCGGTCCGGGCCGGCTCGCAAGGTCGAGATCCTGCCCGCGGTGACGTCCGGGGCCGGTGCTGGCCTTGGCCCTGATCTTGTGCCTGGCCTGCGGCCCCCGCCCGCGGATTCCGGGGACGGGCTGAACCACACGCTGATCGTGTCCGACACCCAGCGCGACGAGGTCCTGGCCGCGGGCCGGGGGCGCGGGCCCGGCCGTGGGACGCGGCGCCACGAGCCGTTCCTGTCCCGCTGGCTGTTCAGCCGGCGGCTGGCCTACATCGCCGGCGCGCTGGCCATCGTGCTGACCGCGGGGCTGGTCACCTGGTGGATGACGGCCGGGCAGTACACCACCGTGCCGCACGTGGTGGGCCTGACCAAGGCCACCGCCCGGCAGGAGCTGAAGAACCTCGGCTTCACCGTGAAGATCGCCGACGGCGTGCACGACAACACGCTCCTGCGCGGCGAGATCGTGTCCACCAAGCCGGGCGTCGGCGCCCAGATCCACAAGGGCGGCGTGATCACGCTGGTCCCGTCGCTCGGCCCGGTGATGATCAAGGTGCCGCCGGTGAGCGGGATGAGCCTGCAGGACGCCCAGGACGCGCTGGTCAAGGCCGGGCTGAAGGCGGGGCCCGTGGTGAAGGGCGCGTCGGCCACGATCCCGGCCGGCACGGTGCTCACCACCAAGCCGCTGGCCGGGCACAAGCAGCCGC
Organism: uncultured Actinomycetes bacterium; assembly: GCA_963770375.1. Lineage (GTDB taxonomy): Bacteria > Actinomycetota > Actinomycetes > Streptosporangiales > Streptosporangiaceae > DASVBE01. Next base: position 207,846 of record CAVYPM010000017.1, read on the forward strand.
AGGACGAGCCGGTCACGATCGTGGTGAGCGCCGGGCCGCCGCTGCCCTCGATGGTCGGCGAGCAGCTCAGCGACGCCCAGGCACAGTCCCAGCAGCTCGGCTTCCAGCTGAACGTGGTGACCGATCACCACAGCGACATGCCGGCGAACACGATCACCGGGCAGACGCCGCGTCCTGGTGACGCGATCACCCCCGGCGAGGTCGTGACCGTGCGGGTGTCGGACGGGCCGCCGCTGGTAACCGTGCCGAGCGTGCAGGGAATGGACGAGCACGAGGCGGTCCAGATCCTCACCGAGCAGGGCTTCCAGGTCCAGGTGCAGCACGTGGGCCCGGGTAACCAGGTGTTCGGCCAGCAGCCGACCGGGCAGGTCCCTAAGGGCTCCACGATCACGCTCTTCATCGGCTTCCAGTTCTGAGCTGCGGGTTCAGTTCTCGTGCCGCGGCCGGTGGGTTCGCATGTACCGTTCACCGGCGGGCTGGCGGCCAGCGGCCTGCGGTACGCCGAGGCGGTCGGCGCCGAGGCGATCCAGGTCTTCGCGGCCAACCCGCGTGGCTGGGCGCTGCCCCCGTCGGATCCGGCGCAGGACGAGCTGCTGGGCGCGGAGGCTGAGCGGCGCGGGTGGCCGGTCTTCGTCCATACGCCGTACCTGGTGAACCTGGCCTCGCCGGATCCCGGGACCAGGGACCGGTCGGCGGCGGCGGTCCGGTACTGCCTGGAGCGCGGCGCCCGGCTCGGCGCCCGCGGCGTCATCATGCACGCCGGGTCGTCGGTGGGCGCGCCGCGGGACGGTGCGCTGCGGCAGGTCAGGGAGCTGGTGCTGCCGATGCTGGAGGCGGGGCCCGGCGCCGGCGGGCAGGGTCCCTGGCTGCTGATCGAGCCGATGGCCGGGCAGGGCACGATGCTCTGCTCCCAGCCGGCCGAGCTGCACGACTACCTGGCGGCGCTGGACTGGCACCCGCGGGCCGGGGTCTGCCTGGATACCTGCCACGTGTTCGCGGCCGGCCACGACCTGACCGCGCCGGACGGGGTGGACGACCTGATGGCCGCCCTGGCCGCCGCGGGTGCGGGCGGCGGCCGGCTGGCGCTGATCCACGCCAACGACTCGCTCGACGGCTGCGGATCGCACCACGACCGGCACGAGACCATCGGGGCCGGCAAGATCGGCACCGGGCCCGTTCCGCGACCTGCTGCATCACCCCGCCACGGCCGGCGTCCCCTTCGTCGCAGAGACCCCAGGAGGCGAAAAGGGCCACGCCCGCGACATCGCGCTTCTGCGAACTTTGCGGGACTCCGCGAGTTCGGACAAGAGGGCCACAAGCGGGCAGGAAAACGCATAGGGTAACGGGATGGTGGTCGTGCGTGACAGCGGCGTTCCGCCCCACCGGCAGGTGGCGGACGTGCTGCGGATGAGGATCGAGTCCGGGGACTTAGGGCCGCGGCGGCGGTTGCCGTCCATTGCGGAGCTGGTCGAAGAGCATGGGATTGCGCGGGCCACGGCGGCCAGGGCGCAGCAGGCGCTGGTGGATGAGGGCTTAGCCGAGGTGGTTCCGGGGTGGGGCACCTACGTACTGGAACGCCGGTGACCGGGTTCTGTTGAGATTGGTCTATAGATCGCGCCTCAGGCGCGCCGTCATGAGGCGTGGGCCGTGCCGATTCTAGACATCGGCACGGCCCACCCCTCACGCCTGCGCTGAGCTGAGTTCGGCGGTGAGCTCATCCAGCGTCGAGGCGATGACCAGGTACGGATGGGTGCTCAGGCGGCGGGCGCGGGCGATGTAGCGCAGGCGGCCGGCCGTCAGGTCCGTGGTGATCTCGTGGGCCGGGTGGCGGGCAGCGGTTCGCGCTAGCTCGGCGGCTTGCTCCTGCGGGCTGGGCTGGGGGCGGGTCAGCGGCCGGGTCGTGATGCGGGCGGGCAGCGGCAGGCGCAGCACGGCGGCGTGCAGATCGACGGCCGGGCCGGGCGACTCGTGCGGGCTGTGCAGCCAGAGGTTGACCGGGACGACGCCGGGGTGCTGGACCGGGAGGGCGCCGCAGATGGCGGTGAGCTGGTCGCGGGTCCGCGGGTGGACCTGGACCGGGACGCGGGCGTTGTAGGCGGCGGCGCTGTCGGCGATGGCCTGGGGCGCGTAGTCGGCGGTCAGGTGCGAGATCGCGATCAGGCTGCCGGGCGCTAACGCGGCGGCCAGTTGCTTGATGATCCCGGCCGGGTCGTCGGTGTCGGCCAGGAAGTGCAGGACGGCCAGAAGCAGGACCGCAACCGGGCGGCGGTAGTCCAGCACGGCGCTCGCCTGCTCCAGAATGGCGGCCGGGTCGCGGACATCGCCGTTCAGGAAAGTGCACGGTTCGGCGCCGGGCTGGGCGGTCAGCAGGGCCCGGCCGTGGGCCAGGACCAGCGGGTCGTTGTCGGCGTACACGACGCGGCAGGCCGGGCTGATCTTCTGGGCGATCTCGTGGGTGGGACCGGGCGCGGGCAGGCCCGCGCCGATGTCGAGGAACTGGCGAATGCGCAGGCCCGCGGCGGCGTACCGGGCGACCCGCTGGCCGAAGGCCCGGTTCGCCCGCGCCGCGGCCACCACCTCAGGCCGGAGCCGGGCCACCTCGTCACCGGCTTCCCGGTCGGCCAGGTAGTGGTCCTTGCCGCCTAGCCAGTAGGAGTACACCCGCGCCGGATGCGCCACCCGCGGATCGAACGGCTCGGGCATCGGCTCTCCCGGAGTTCATCAATTAATTGGCGTGTATGTGATAAGTAGTGTGCGCCAATCAACTTACGATGGGCAGAGGAAACGCACGTACTTAGCAACCGTGTGGCTTCCTGAGTAAGCGGGTAAGCGCCGGTAAGAATCACAGGGAAAAGGGTGAGCGCTGGTGAGCGGAGACCGTAACTTCGATGCGTCCTGTCTGGTGCTGTTCGCCGAGGAGCTCAAGCTGGCCCGCGCCCGGTCCGGGTCTGTCCCAGAGCCAGTTAGCCGAGCAGATCGGATACAGCTCGTCGCTGGTCGCGAAGATCGAGACCTGCCGTGGCGCCCCTAGCCATGGATTTCGCCACCCGCAGCGACGAGGCGCTCGGCACCGGTGGCCTGCTCTCCCGGATCCAGCGGCATGTCGGGACAGCCCCGTTCCCGTCATGGTTCCGCCCTTTCGTGGATTATGAGGCGGCTGCCAAGTCACTGCGTTTGTTTGAGCATGCACTCGTACCAGGTCTATTGCAGACCGAGGATTATGCCCGTGCTGTTCTGGCCGCTCGCCCAAACACGACCGACGAGGAGACCGATCAGCTAGTCTAGGCGCGCTTGACCCGGCAGGAAATCCTGGTCAGGAGCGAACCACCACTGCTATGGGTGGTGCTCGATGAAGGAGTTCTCAACCGTCAGGTCGGCGACAAGGCCGTCATGAATGCACAGCTGCATCACCTGGCTCAAATGTCACAGCGACCGAACATCACCGTTGAGATCGTGCCCTTTAGCGCCGGCGGCCACATTGCACTTCTAGGAGCCTTCGCGATCGCCGAATTCGAGGATGAAGCGACTATCGTGTACCTAGAGACGGCCGCCGGCGGGCAGATCGCAGAGCAGCCCTCCATGGTCAGCGAGGTCAAGCTGATCTTCGATGCTCTCCGGTCCGAGTGCCTTCCCCGGCGGGCGTCGCGAGACCTGATCATGAAGGCGGTTGAGGAGAGATGGACCTGACCAGCGTCTCCTGGCGAAAGAGCAGCTACAGCGGCGGCAACGGCGGCAACTGCATCCAGGTCGCCGACCTGCCCGGCACGATCGCGGTGCGCGACTCCAAGGACCCCGACGGCCCGGCGCTGCTCTTCACCCCCGCCGAGTGGGCCGCCTTCACCGCGCGGGTGAAGGCCAGCTAGACCGGCGGGCGGCTCAGGCCGGCCGGCGGCAATTCGCTGGTGTCCGCGGGAAGCCCGGACGTAGGCTGCCGCAATGTCCTGGATCGCACCTGACGTCGACCGGTCGGAGCACTACCCGGGGCGCCGCAACGAGCCCGAGCAGGAGATGCTCCGCGACTGGCTCGACTGGCACCGGGCCACCCTGCTGCGCAAGTGCGCGGGCCTGGATGCCGCCCTTCTGGCCAAACGGGCCGTACCACCGTCGACCCTCTCGCTGCTCGGCCTGGTCCGGCACATGGCCGACTGTGAACGCGGGTGGGTCCGGCAGACCTTCCGGGGCCAGCAGATACCCGACCTGTACTACCGCCCCGACGCCAGGGACGCGGACTTCGAGGAGGCCACCCCGGCCACCGCGGAAGAGGACTTCGAGCGCTACCGGGCCGAGTGCCTGGCCGTCGACGCCGCGCTGGACGGCGCGAAGCTGGACGACACGTTCACCTTCGGCGAGCAGACCATGTCGGTGCGGTGGATGTGGCAGCACCTCGTGGAGGAGTACGCGCGCCACAACGGGCATGCCGACCTGCTCCGCCAGGTGATCGACGGCGCCACCGGCCTCTGAGCCACCCGTGCACGGACTGCCCCGGGACCTGCCCATCCGGGAGCGCGAGGCCGTGCGCCTGGTGGTGCGGGACACCCTGGACCGGATCCTGCTGTTCCACACCCACGAGGTCACGATCCCGGAGTACGGGCAGTGGTGGGAACTGCCCGGCGGCGGCATCGAGCCGGGCGAGACGTACCGCGAGGCGGCTCAGCGGGAACTGCGCGAGGAAGCCGGCCTCACCGTCACCGACGGCCAGATCGGCCCGCCCCTCTGGAGCCGCGACGGGTCGTTCCGGCACCGCAGCGTCCGCCACCTGCAGCACGAGGTCGTCGTCCAGGTCCGCCTGCCCGGGCCAGGCCCGGACATCGACGTCAGCGGCCGCCTCGACTACGAGCACGAGGACTACTTCGCCTTCCGCTGGTGGCCCATCGCCGAGGTAACCGCCAGCCCCGAGCGCTTCTACCCCGGCCAGCTGCCCAGGCTGCTCCCCCGCTTCCTGTCCGGCGAGACCATCCGCGAACCACTGGAGGTCTGGCCTTAACCCCAAAGCCGAGCGAACTACAGGGGCGGGCCCTCGCCGGGGGTTTCCTGGTGGGAGTAGCGCTGCTCGCGCCAGGGGTCGGCGACGTTGTGGTAGCCGCGCTCTTCCCAGAAGCCGCGCCGGTCACGGGTCAGGTACTCGATAGCCCGGACCCACTTCACGCTCTTCCACGCGTACAGGTGCGGCACAACGAGGCGCACCGGGAAGCCGCGCTCGGGCGTCAGTTCCGCGCCGTCGCGGTGCGTGGCCAGCACAACATCATCAGCCGCGAAGTCGGCGATGCGGAGGTTCGCGCTGTACCCGTATTCGGCCCAGATCATCACGTGAGTGACCGACGGCGCGGGCGGGGCCAGCGAGAGCAGCGCAGTGGCCGGGACCCCATCCCACACCACGTCGGGGATCGTGAACTTCGTGACGCAATGAAAATCCGCCACCACCCGCGTGCGCGGCAGGGCGCAGAACCCGGGCCACGGCCAGCGGTGATCCGCGCCGTCCTCGGTCGCGCCGAAGACACGCAGGTTCCAGCGACCCGGCCGGAACGCCGGGACGCGGCCGTAGTGCAGAGCCGGCCACACGCGGGGAACGTGCTGGCCAGGGGGCAGCGGCCGGTCCCCCGCGGCCACGGTCACCCGCTCCTTGGTCTCCGGCGGCATGCCCTGCTGCCTGCCCCTTCCGTCTCGCCTCGCCTCTCGGCCTGACCCGGCCGGTGCGCGGCCGATCCGGTCACGGCATACCCGCTCCGGGCCGGATCTGGTCATCTTGCCATCCGCCCCGCGGCGGCTTTGCCCGCCCCCCGTCTGGCGCGCGCCCGATCAGGCATGCGCTACGCTGACCCCGTGCGTCAGCAGTTCTGGTTCTTTTATGGCTACCGGCCCGGCTCCCGGACGGTTGCCTGCCAGCGCCTGCGCTGACGCCAAGCGACCTCATCCCAAGCCCCGGGCCAACGGCCCGGGGCTTTCGTTATGCGGAGACAAGGAGAGCGGTGCAATGGTCGTGGTGATGGCCCCCGAGGCCACCCAGCAGGACGTCGACGCCATCGTGGATCTGGTGCGGGCGGCCGGCGGGGACGCGTTCGTCAGCCGGGGCGTGTCCCGGACGATCATCGGCCTGGTCGGGGACGTCGGCTCGTTCGGGCCGCTGAACCTTCGCAGCCGCCCGGGTGTTCTCGACGTTATGCGGATCTCGGTGCCGTACAAGCTGGTCAGCCGCGAGCACCACCCGGACCGGTCGGTGATCTGGGTGGGCGGCGTGCCGATCGGGCCCGGCACGCTGACCGTGATCGCCGGGCCGTGCACGGTGGAGACCCCGGAGCAGACCCTCACCGCGGCCCGGATGGCGATGACGGCCGGCGCCTCGATCCTGCGCGGCGGCGCGTACAAGCCGCGCACCTCGCCGTACGCGTTCCAGGGCCTGGGCGAGGCCGGCCTGCGGATCCTGGCCGACGTGCGGGCCGAGACCGGGCTGCCGGTGGTCACCGAGGTCATCGACCCGGCCAGCGTGGACCTGGTCTGCGAGTACGCCGACATGCTGCAGGTCGGCACGCGCAGCATGCAGAACTTCGCGCTGCTCCAGGCGGTCGGCGCGGCGGGCAAGCCGGTGCTGCTCAAGCGCGGGATGAGCGCCACGATCGAGGAGTGGCTGATGGCCGCGGAGTACATCGCGCAGCGCGGCAACCTGGACATCGTGCTGTGCGAGCGGGGCATCCGCACGTTCGAGACCGCGACCCGCAACACGCTGGACATCAGCGCGGTCCCGGTCGCGCAGCGGCTGTCGCACCTGCCGGTGATCATCGACCCGTCGCACTCCGGCGGCCGTCGCGACCTGGTACTGCCGCTGTCCCGGGCCGCGGTCGCGGCCGGCGCCGACGGGATCATCGTGGACGTGCACCCGGAGCCCGAGGTCGCACTGTGCGACGGCGACCAGGCGCTGGTCGACACCGACATCAGGGAACTGGCCGCGGCCATGCAGGCGCTGCCGCCGGTCATGGGCCGGTCCCTGGCCCCGGCGCCGCGGGCCAGTACCGTCACCGTGCCGCCGCAGCCCGAGCCCGAGCCCCCGCTCCCGGTGGGCTGACCGTGCCCCGCCTGGCCGGCCCGGACGCGCGGGCGCTGTTCGCCGGGGCGCGCACCGCCACCCTGGGCAGCACCGGCGCGGACGGCCGGCCGCACCTGGTCCCCTGCGTCTTCGCGGTGGACGGCGACCAGGTGTACAGCGCGGTGGACGGCAAGCCGAAGTCCACCCGCCAGCTCAGGCGGCTGGCCAACATCGCGGCCCGCGCCGGGGTGTCCATGCTGGCCGACCACTACGACGAGGACTGGGCCCGGCTGTGGTGGGTCCGGGCGGACGGCGACGCGGCCATCGTCACCGGCAGGGCCGCGATGGCCGGCCCGCTGCGCCTGCTGGCCGCCCGCTACCCGCAGTACCGGGCCGACCCGCCGGCCGGCCCGGTTATCGCCATCACCGTCCACCACTGGACCGGCTGGACGGCCGCCCCGTAGTCTCGTGAATCCGCCGGGCTCCGGCAGGCTACCGGGGCCCGGCGGACCTCGGCGGGAGACCCGCCGCCGCCCGCCGCCGGTCGCTCCGCTGCTCCACGGAGCTGGCTACCCCGCACGCCATCAGGCCGAAGGCCATGATCACGGACGCGAAGGCCAGGGCCAGGAACGGCCGGGCCATGGCGTGCTGCGGATTCGGCCCGGGACCACCCGGATCGAAGTGGCCGGCGATCGCCACCATGCAGAACGCGAACACCAGGCAGCAGGCCGCCTGGGCGGACGCCCGGACCAGCGGGCGACGGCGCCGGGCCGGAGCGGCTGCACCGGCGGGAGCGCCAGTGCCGGCCGGGCGGCCCGCCCCGGCCGGCACAGGCGGCAGGTCGCCGGTGAGCACGGCCAGGTCGCCGCGGGTCCGCGCGGCCAGCGCCCGGCTGACCCGCGTGTCCAGCTCGTCCCTGGTCAGCATGCCCGCCACGAAAGCGTCCTGCAGCGTCGCGACCACCTGATCGCGGTCGGCATGCGACACCCGCAGCCAGCTATCACCCGCCAGGTCCCCTGGTCCGGCCATGACCGGCACCCCCACTCGCCAGTAGGAACCGAGCGTAACCCCGGTCGTCAGAGGCTGGCGACCTCAGAGGCTGGCGACTGCCGGGATGACCTCGGAGCCGATGATCTCCAGCGGGGTGACGTCCCAGACGTTGGCGACCGCGCCGATCGCCGTCTCGAAGCCCATCTCGGCCAGGCGTCCCAGCTGGTCAACGATCTCCTGGCACTTCTCGCCCTTCTCGCCCGGGTCGAAGATGAAGTAGCAGGTCTTGCGGATGTCGTCGTAGTCCCGGCCCTCGGCCTCGCAGTGCTCCCGCAGAACGTCCAGCTTGCGGGCCAGGTCCGGGCCGGGGAACAGGTTGCAGGCCTGCGCGTAGCGGGCCACGAAGCGCAGCGTCTTACGCTCCCCGCCGCCGCCGATCATGATCGGCGGGTGCGGCCGGGTCAGCGGCTGCGGCCGGTTCAGCGGCCGGGCGAGCTGGTAGTGCTGCCCCTCGAACGGGGTCTCGTCGCCGCCCCACATCTGCAGGCAGATCTGCAGGGTCTCCTCCAGCCGCTCGAACCGCTCGGCCACCGGCGGGAACGGGATGCCAAGACCTTCGGACTCCTCCTGGTTCCAGGCTGCGCCGATACCCAGCCAGGCCCGCCCGCCGGACAGCACGTCCAGGGTGCTGATGATCTTGGCGAGCACACCCGGATGCCGGTAGACGGTGCCGGTGACCAGCGTGACCAGTTTGGCCCGCGAGGTGCAGGCGGCCACGTAGCCCAGCGTGGTGTAGGCCTCGAGCATGTCGTGCTCGGGCGGCCCGACCACGCCGATCTGCCAGAAATGGTCCATCACGCTGATGAACCCGAAACCCGCGTCGTCGGCGGTCCGGGCCACGGTGGCCAGGTCGGCGCCCATCCGGGACGCCCCGCCGGGGTAGGTGAAGTCAGGTATCTGCAGGCCAACGTGCACGTTAATGACCTTTCTTCAGGATTACGGTTGGCTCGACCTAATCACGCGACCAGCCGCCCGCCTGCCCCCGGGGGCCACCGGGCTAACCCGCGGCGGTCCTGGCCGGCCTGCCGCGGCCTGGCTCAGGCCCCATTGACGGCGCAGAGCAGCCGGTTCTCGCCGCGCTGCCAGAGGATGCCGATCTCGGCGAAGCCGGCCACCTGCAGCGCGGCGACGTGCGTGACCAGCCGCCCGGACGGCGAGCCGTGATGGTCGCTGCCGCCGAACCGCTTCTCCCGCTCGGCCAGCAGCGGCGCAAGCGCCGGCTCCGCGCCGACCGCCGCCCACCAGCCGTCCCAGGTCTCCGGGTGTCCGGCCGGAAACCGCCGTTCTTCCTCCCGCTCGATCAGCGCCCGGCCGAGCCGGGCCAGGGTCGGCGCGGTCTGCTCGTCCTCGGACAGGTGGTCGCCGTTCAGCAGCAGCCCGCCCGGCCGCAGCACGGTGGCCAGCTCGGCGTACATCGCGGCCAGCGCGCCGGGCGGCAGCCAGTGCAGCGCCGTGGTGCTCACCGCGGCGTCCACCGGGCGGTCCAGGCCCAGCCCGCCCGACCAGCCGGGCTGGCGCAGGTCGGCCTCGGCAAACCGGAGCCCGGACCGGTCCGGCCAGGCGACCCGGCCCAGGGCGAGCAGCAGCGGGTCGGCGTCCACCGCGACGACCGTCGCGGCGGGCAGCCGGTCGAGCAGCCGCACCGCCAGCGAGCCGGGCCCCGCGCCGAGGTCGAGCACCAGCGGGTCCGGCCTGCTGGTGCCCTCCTGCACCGCGTCGATCAGCGCGGTGAACCGCTCTTCCCGGTCCGGCAGGTAGCCGAGCTGCTGGCTGTCCCAGCGCGCGACCCAGTCCAGCGCCGCGTCCCGGTCGAGTTCCGGCATCGTTGCCTCCTCCTCGCCCGGCGCTGTCGGGCCTGACCAGCCTAGGTCAGCCGAACAGCACCTCAGCTTCGGCGTACCGCTCCTCCGGGACCAGCTTGAGCTCACGGGTGGCCTCGCCGAGCGGGACCCGCACGATGTTCGTCCCGGACAGCGCGACCATGATGCCGAAGTCGCCGTCGTGCACCGCGCTGATGGCCTGCAGGCCGTACCGGGTGGCGAGGACCCGGTCGAACGCGGTCGGCGTGCCGCCGCGCTGGATGTGGCCGAGCACCGTGCAGCGGGCCTCCTTGCCGGTCCGCTTCTCGATCTCGGCGGCCAGCATCTGGCCCACCCCGCCGAACCGCACGTGGCCGAACTCGTCCAGCTGCCCGGACGCGGTGATGTCGCCGTCGACCGGCCGGGCGCCCTCGGCCACGACCACGATCGGGGCGTACCGGGTCTCGAAGCGGTGCTCGACGTAGGCGCAGACCTTCTCCATGTCGAACGGCTTCTCCGGGATCAGGATCACGTTCGCGCCGCCGGCCATCCCGGCGTGCAGCGCGATCCAGCCCACGTTGCGGCCCATCACCTCGACGATCAGCGCCCGGTGGTGGCTCTCCGCGGTGGTGTGCAGCCGGTCGATGGCCTCCATCGCGATGTTGACCGCGGTGTCGAAGCCGAACGTGTAGTCGGTGGCGCCCAGGTCGTTGTCGATCGTCTTGGGCACGCCGACGACGTTGACGCCCTCCTCGTGCAGCCGGGACGCGGCGCCGAGGGTGTCCTCGCCGCCGATCGCGATCAGCGCGTCGACGCCCAGGCCCTCCAGGTTGTCGCGGATCCGCTGGACGCCGGTGCGCCCGCCCGCGGTCGCCGACTCGGCCATCGGGTTGGTCCGCGACGAGCCGAGGATCGTCCCGCCGCGGGGCAGGATGCCGCGCACGGCCTGGATGTCCAGCGGCACCGTGTCGCCTTCCATGGGCCCGCGCCAGCCGTCACGGAAGCCGATGAACTCGTACCCGAACTCGGTCACACCGCGGCGCACAACGGCGCGGATGACCGCGTTCAGACCGGGGCAGTCGCCGCCTCCGGTCAGCACTCCCACTCGCATACTGGGACTCCCTCTCGTGGTCTCGCCCGAAAGGGTAGCCGTCACGGGGCGGCCGCGGCCGGGGCTCGGCTCCCACGGCAGAAAAGTTCACCTGCTAAGCGCTTCTGGGAAGCTCCCGGTCGGTCTTGCCGCGGTCCTTGGTGCGCTTCGCGTACTGGTCCACGTACTCCTGACCGGCCAGCTTCATGATCGCGTACATGATCTCGTCGGTGACCGCGCGCAGCACGATCCGGTCGGTTTCCAGGCCGTAGTACCGGGAGAAGTCCAGCGGCTCGCCGAACCTGACCCCGGGCCGGACCGAGAGCCGCGGCCGGATCGAGCCCGGCGGCTGGAACTCGAACGTCCCGACCATCGCGCAGGGCACGACCGGGGCCCTGGCCTCCAGCGCCAGCCGCGCCACGCCGGTCTTCCCGCGGTACAGGCGGCCGTCAGGGCTGCGCGTGCCCTCGGGATAGATGCCCAGCACATCGCCCCTGGCCAGGACGCGCAGCCCGGTGCGCAGGGCCCGCTCGCTGGCCTCGCCGCCGGACCGGTCCACCGGAATCTGCCCGACACCACGGAAAAAAGCCTTGCTGACCAGGCCCTTCAGACCGCGCCCGGTGAAATACTCGGACTTGGCGAGAAACACGACCTTCCGCGGGAGCGGCAACGGCGCGAAGAAGTGATCGGAGAACGACAGGTGGTTGCTCGCGATGATGACCGGTCCCGTCCGGGGCACATTCTCCGCATGCTCCGCCCACGGGCGGAACAGGATCCGCAGCAGCGGGCCGAGGACCGCCTTCACCGCCCAGTAATACACGATCACATGCTGCCACGCGGCGGCGCCGCTGCCGAGGGTCTTCCGCGGGCCGGATCGCCGTGGTGCTGGCCGGCCGCGCCGAAGCCGCCCGCGCCACGGCCGGGCCGGCCCCGCCAGGACGGCTGCTGGCCGTCCGCCCCCCGCCAGGACGGCTGCTGGCCAGCCGGGCCCAGGCCGGAGCAGCCGCCGCGGTCATGGCGGTGACCCCGGGGGCGGAGCCGTTCCGCCACTCCGGCGGTCCGGTCGGCGTTCTGCTGTGCCACGGCTTCACCGGCAGCCCGCAGTCGCTGCGGCCGTGGGCGGAGTTCCTGGCCGCGGCCGGGCTGAGCGTGTCGCTGCCGCGGCTGCCCGGGCACGGCACCACCTGGCAGGAAATGAACCGGACCCGGTGGGGTGACTGGTACGCCGAGGTGGACCGGGCGTTCCAGGAACTTCGCGCGGACGCCGAGGAGATCTTCGTGGCCGGCCTGTCCATGGGCGCGTGCCTGGCGCTGCGGCTGGCCGAGCAGCGCGGTTCCGCGGTCCGCGGGCTGGTGCTGGTGAACCCGTCGGTCACCGCGGACACCAAGCTGTTCCTGCTCGCCCCGGTCCTGAAGCTGGTCGTGAGTTCGCTCAAGGCGGTCGGCGACGACATCAAGAAGCCCGGCGTGACCGAAGGCGCCTACGACCGGACGCCAACCAAGGCGGCCGCCTCGCTGCCCGGCCTGTGGAAGGCCACCCAGGCGCAGCTTGGCCAGGTCAGCGCTCCGGTACTGGTGTTCAAGAGCACCGAGGACCACGTCGTCGGCCCGGCCAGCCTCGAGGTGCTGCGCCGGTCACTGCCCGCCGGGCAGCTCACCGTGCAAGATTGCCCAGATAGTTTTCATGTCGCAACCCTGGACAACGACGCGGAAGCCATCTTCACTGGCAGCCTGGAGTTCATTCATGAGCACAGTGCCATTGGCCAGCAGGATGGTAGCGGGGAGAGGGACGCAGATTGGCGGAGCGGGGACGGGCAGAGGACATGAGCGGCGAGGACGCGGCCTGGCGTGACCTCGTCGCCCGGTTCGACCTGCCGGCCGCGCCAGCCGGCACCGACCGGCCGTGGCCGGAGCGTGAGGATCTGCCGCCCGCCCGGCACAGCGACCCGCGCCGCTCGCCGGACTCGCCCGGGCCGCCCGAGCCCGAGCCCGGCCCGGCCACCGCCCAGGACACCCGTGACGACCGCCCGGGCCGGTGGACCACCTGGCCCGGGTCCGTGACCGATGACCTGGACGGCGGCACCGGCAGCACCGGGCGTCCAGGACCGGCCAGCCTCGGCGGGCTCAGCGGGTTCGGCGGCCAGGACAGTCCCGGCCAGGACAGTCTCGGCCAGGACAGTCCCGGCCAGGCTGGGCGCGGCCTGCACGCACGCGGCTTCGACGGGCGCGGTATCGATGAGGCCGGCCTTGGCCAGCGCAGCACCGAGGAACGCGGCCGGGACGGGCGCAGCCTGGACGGTGCCGACCCGGCCAGCGAGGGCCGGCGCCGGGTCGTGCGGCCGGCCAGTCCCCCACCGGTACCGGGACCGGCGTTCGCCGCGGACGCCATCCAGTCCGGCCGGTTCGACGAGGACGACGACGAGCACTACATCCCGCCGCCCCCGCCGCCGCTGCCCGCCCTGGACCCCGTCGCCAAGGGCGCCTGGACGGCCCTGTTCGGCGGCCCGGCGTTCCTCCTGGTCACCACCACGGCCGGGTGGTCCATGCCGGGGTGGGCCACGTTCGGCGCGGTGGCCGCGTTCATCGGCGGTTTCGCGGTGATCGTGGCCCGGATGGGCGACCGCCCGCCCCGCGACCCGGGCTCCGACGACGGCGCCGTCATCTAGCCCCAGCCGGGGCTAGCGAGCCAGCCAGCCGCCGGCGAAGCCGGCCATCTCGCGGGCGGCCGCGGCGCTGTTTTCCCGGCGAGCGGCCGGCGCTCCACCCGTTCGGTGAGCAGCGCTCGCCGGGAAGGCAGCGCGTATAGCGGCCTCCTGCGAGTCAGCAAGCACAGCAGCGCGCATAGCGGCCTCCCGCGAGCCAGCAAGCACAGTCAGCCCGGGCAGGCCAGGCGGGCGAGGTCGGCGGCGCCGACGAGCCCGGCTTCCGGTCCCAGTTCGGCCTGGCGGATCTCGGCGTGCGGCCGGTAGCGGCCGCCGACCAGGGCGTGGCTGAACGCCTCCCGGGCCGGGCCGAGCAGCAGGTCGCCGGCCTCGGACACGCCGCCACCGATGACGAAGCAGCCCGGGTCCAGGATCGCCGCCAGATCAGCCAGCCCCTGGCCGAGCCACAGACCCACGGTGGCGAAGCACTGCAGGGCGCCCGGATCACCCTCGCGGGCCGCCTGGGTGATGGCCGGGCCGCCGATCCCCTCGGGCGTGCCGCCGCCCAGCTGGATCAGCCTCGCCGCGCCGGACGCGGTCCGGCAGGCGAACTCGCGGGCCTCGGCGACCAGCGCGTTGCCGCTGGCGTACTGCTCCCAGCAGCCGCGGTTGCCGCAGCCGCACAGGCGGCCGTCCGGCACCACGCGGTAGTGGCCCGGCTCGCCGGCCATCCCCCAGCGGCCGCGCTGCAGCACTCCGCCGATGATGATGGCCCCGCCGATGCCGGTGCCCACGGTGATCAGCACGACGTCGTCGTGCCCGCGGGCGGCGCCGTACCGCAGCTCCGCCCACGCGCTGGCGTTGGCGTCGTTCTCCATGATCACCGGGATGCTGACGTGCTGGCGGACCTTGGCCAGCAGCGGCTCGCGGCGCCAGGCCAGGTTGGGCGCGAACTCGACCGAGTCCCGGGTGTGCGACACGAACCCGGCCGCGCCGATGCCGGCCGCGGTGGCCTGGTGGCGGCTGAGCAGCTCGCTGACCACGTCGGCGATGGCCTGCTCGGTCTGCGCCGGGCTGGCCGCCGGGGTCCGGCGCCGCAGCGATTCGATGATCTTGCCGCGCTCGTCTACCACCCCCGCGGCGACTTTGGTCCCGCCGACGTCAACCCCGATGGTCAGGGTCATCGACCGGCTCTCCCTGGCCGTCCCCGGCGGCCAGGTCCCACGCGTCCGGCTCGGCCGTGGCCGGCCTCACCGGGCCTCCAACCACCGGGCCTCCAACCACCGGGCCCCCAGCCACCGGGCCCCCACGCTCACCGGGCCCCCCGTCACCGGGCCCGCAGTCACCGGCTCCTCGCCCGCGCCGGCCGGCCGGCCGCCCGCGGCCACGGACTCGCTCGCCGCCGCGGCTGACCCTGCCGAAGGAGCCGGCTCCGGCTCCGCCGCCACGCCACCCCGGCCCGCCGCCGCTGGCCCGGCCTGCGCCGCCGGCCGGGCCAGCGGCGTCGCGGGCCTGGCCGGCGCCCCCGGCCCGGACGGCGCCGGAGACCCGGACGGCGTCTTCGGCGCGGACGGCGTGCGTACCACGGACAGCGCCGATTCGACCGCCGAGAACGCGTCCGACACCACCGAGGCGAACGCGTCACCGGCGCCGGTCAGGTGCCCGCCCACGCCCGGCCCGCTGCTGTCCCGGTACTTCCGCGCGGCCCGGCAGATCGGGCACCACTCGCACTCCGGCGGCTCGTCCGGCTCCTCCCTGGTCGCCTGCGACCACACGTCTTCCCCGGAGGGGCGGCCGAAGGTCTTGCGGAGGTTGCCGCGGACCTCGCGGCCAAGCCCCTTGGCGCCGGACTTCATCAGCCAGCGCTGGAAGTCGCCAATCGGGTCGGGGCGCGGCGGCTGCGTCTGCTGGGTCATGACCGGCCCACTCCGTTCTCGGCCCGGGTTTTCAGGCCCTTGAGCGCGGTATCGATGATGGTTTTCTCGGCCCGGCGCTTGAGCATCCCGATGACCGGGATACGCAGGCCGATGGTCAGGTCGTAGGTAACGCCGGTGCTGACGCCCTGGTCGTCCAGTGCGTACCCGCCGGACAGCTCGGTAATGACCGAGCCCGGCTCGGACGGGTCCAGCGTCCAGCGGACGCTGGCGTCGCCGTCCCAGTCGTAGCGCAGCACGAACCGGTCCTTGATGATCCCGGCGTCCAGCGCGAACCGGACCCGGTCGGCCCGGTCGTTGCCGCCGCGGCTCAGGATCTCCGCGCTTCTCACCCCATCGGCCCACTGCGGGTAGGCCTCGAAGTCGGCGACCACGGCCATCACCGCGGCACGCGGCACCGAGATGCTGATCTTCGACGTGGTGCTGTCGGCCATGCTCGGAGCGTACCGCCCGCGGCGCTCCTGGCGGGACGCCGCAGCGCCCGGGACCGGGCGGGCTACCAGCGGAGCACGAACGGCTGGCCGGTGGCGCGGAAGTGCCCGACGTTGATGCACTCGGTCCGGCCGATCCGGACCCGGCTGACCAGCGGCTGGTGAACGTGGCCGAACAGCGCGTAGCGCGGCTGGGTGACCCTGATCGCGTCCAGCAGCGCCGTGCTGCCCACCTCCATCCGCTCGGCCACCGTGTCGAACAGCAGCTCGGGCAGGTCCGGCGGGATGTGCGCGCACAGCACGTCTACCGGCCCGATCGCGGCCACCTTGGCCGCGTAGTCCTCCTCGTCCAGCTCGTGCGGGGTCCGGTAGGGCGAGCGGAGCCCGCCGCCGACGAACCCGAACGTCCAGCCGCCCAGCTCGATCCGCTGGCCGTCGAGCACCTGATGACCGGGCCGCAGGTGCGCGTCCCACATCCGGGGCAGGTCGACATTGCCGTAGGTGAGGTAAGACGGCTCCGGCATGGCCGCGAACAGCTCGGCGTACTGCCGGGCCGCGGCCGCCTCGATCCGCTGCGCCGGGTCGCCGTCCAGGCCCGCCCACAGCTGCCGGGAGAACGCCCGGGCCTCGTCGAACCGCATCGCGGTGCGCAGCCCGATCAGCTCCCGCGCCGCGGCCTCGCCGAACAGGTCGGGAAAGATGCCCGCGCCGGGGTCGGCGTAGTCCACGAACAGCAGCAGGTCGCCCAGGCAGATCAGGGCGTCCGCACCGTCGGCCGCGGCGGCCAGCGCGTCGGCGCGGCCGTGCACATCGCTCACCACGTGGACCCGCATGCAGACAGCGTAAGCGCCCGCCGCCGGCCGTTTCCTGGCCCGGCCGGCACCCGGTTTCCGGCCCTCCCCGGGCCCCGGTTCGCGGCCCGGCCCACGGGTTCCGGACGGAAAACCGCCTGCCGGTGAGAGGTATCGCCCCCGGGCGGGTACGGTCGGCATGAACGCGTGCCCGGGACGAGCCGGCCGCGCCGCCGCCTGGGAGAGACCGTGGAGTCCTTCAGCGTCCCTGCGCTAGCCGAGATACCCGCCTCGGCCAGCCTCGCCGACATCGTGGTCACCCGGGCCGAGCGCCGGCCGGACGAGGTCATGCTGCGCCGCCGCACCGGGCCCGGGCAGTGGCAGGACGTGACCGCCGCGGCCTTCCGCGCCGAGGTCGAGGCGGTGGCCGCGGGCCTGGTGGCGGCCGGACTCGAGCCCGGCGACCGGGTCGGGCTGATGTCGGCGACCCGGTACGAGTGGACGGTGATCGACTACGCGATCTGGACCGCGGGCGGGGTCACCGTCCCGGTCTACGAGACGTCGTCCTCGGAGCAGATCGAGTGGTATCTCGGCGACTCCGGCGCCCGCGGGGTGTTCGCCGAGTCCGACGCCCACGCGGCCACGATCGGCGCTGCCGCGGACCGGCTGCCCGGCCTGGACCTCGGCATCTGGAAGTTCGACGAGCTCAGCAAGCTGTCCGCGCAGGCCAGCAACAGCAACGACCCGGACGGCGCCGCCGCGGACCTGGCCAGCCGCCGGACCCTGCGCGGCGCGGCCGACCTGGCCACGATCGTCTACACGTCGGGCACCACCGGCCGCCCCAAGGGCTGCGAGCTGACCCACGGCAACCTGCTGTCCGACGTCCGCAACGCGGTGGCCGGCCCGCTGGCCAGCGTGCTCTCCGAGCCCGGCGCGTCCACCCTGCTGTTCCTGCCGCTGGCGCACAGCTTCGCCCGGATCATCCAGATCGGCTGCCTGGAGTCCGGCGCGGTGCTCGGGCACTATGCCGACACCCGCACGCTGACCGCCGGGCTGGCCGAGTTCACGCCGACGTTCCTGCTGGCCGTGCCCCGCGTGTTCGAGAAGGTGTTCAGCACCGCACAGCAGCAGGCGGCCGCCTCGCCCGCCAAGGCGAGGATCTTCAAGGCCGCGGTGGACACCGCGGAGGCGTGGAGCCGCGCCGACGGCGACGCCGGCCACGGCCCCGGCCTGCGGCTCCGGCATGCGCTGTACGACCGGCTGGTCTACGCCAAGCTGCGGCAGGCCGTCGGCGGCCGGGTGCGCTACGCGGTGTCCGGCGGCGCGCCGCTCGGCGACCGGCTCGGGCATTTCTTCCGCGGCGTCGGGATCCCGGTGCTCGAGGGCTACGGGCTGACCGAGACGTCCGCGGCGGCGACCGTGAACCGGCCGGACCGGCAGCGGATCGGCACGGTCGGCCAGCCGCTGCCGGGCGTGTCCGTGCGGATCGCCGAGGACGGCGAGATCCTGCTGTCCGGCCCGGCCATCTTCCGCGGCTACTGGCGCAACCCCGAGGCCACCGCCGCGGACCTGGACCAGGACGGCTGGCTGCGCACCGGCGACCTGGGCTCGCTGGACGAGGCCGGGTTCCTGTCGGTGACCGGGCGGAAGAAGGAGCTGATCGTCACGGCCGGCGGCAAGAACGTGGCCCCGGCCGTGCTCGAGGACCGGATCCGCGCCCACCCGCTGGTCAGCCAGGCCATGGTGGTCGGCGACCAGAAGCCGTACATCGCCTGCCTGATCACCCTGGACGACGAGGCGTTCACGAAGTGGAAGGACCAGAACGGCAAGCCGGCCGGAGCCAGCCCCGCGGATCTGGCCGACGACCCGGACCTGATCGCGGAACTGCAGGCCGCGGTGGACGACGCCAACCTGGCGGTCTCCCGGGCCGAGTCGATCCGCCGGTTCACCGTGCTGGCGGCCGACTTCACCGAGGCGTCCGGCCACATCACCCCGTCACTGAAGGTCCGGCGGGCGCAGGTGGCCAAGGACTTCGCCGACGAGATCGAGTCCCTCTACTCGTGATCGCGGCGGGTTCATAGCAGGGGGCTGGGGTCCAGTTCCGAAGCCGCTGACGCCATATCGCCGATATATCGTCTGCGCAACGAACTGGCCACGAAAACACACAGCTAGCTCCGTTGCGCCGACCATGGTGAACATGGGACGGATGCGCGCAGTCGCAGTCGCAGTCGCCGTGAGCAGCTGCGTCCTCGTCGCGGCCTGCTCGTCGGCCCAGCACCCGGCGGCTCCCGCACCGGTCCCGGTGACGTCGCCGGGCAGCAGCGACGCGGTCCCGCAGTACCTCACTGCGGTCAATGCGCTCTGTGATGGGCTAGCGCAGAAGATCACCGCGCTGAACGGCGGCAAGTTCGACATCCCGCTGAAGGACTTCCTCGCCCAGCTCCCCCGGCACAGCAAGCTGCGCGACGATTTCGATCGCCAGCTCGCCGCGATCGCCGTGCCCCCGGCGGCGGCCGCCAAGGCGCGGGCGCTGGCCGCCTACATCGCCTTCGCCAACAGACTCGACGCGGCGCGACTGCGGGCCGCGCGGCACGGTGCTGCCGCGTACCGGCGCGAGATCGACGCCGAGAAGAAGTCCGCGGCAAGCGACCCGTCCATCGCCGGCCTGGGCGCCGCCGGATTCAGCGAATCGTGCACCGCGCGCTGATTCGCACGGGCGTCGCGGAGAACATGCGAAGCGGCTGAACGTAGTTAGGGTCAGCCCGCCAGGATGTGCTCCAGGCGGGCGGCGACGAGGTCCCAGCGCCACTCGCGGTGGACCCAGGCTTGCCCTTTTTCGCCCATGGCCGCGGCGGCGGCGGGGTCGGCGAGCAGCGCGGTCAGGCGGCTGACGAGGGCGTCGAGGTCGCGGCCTGGCACCACGTAGCCGGACTCCCCCGGCTCGATCGCGTCCGGGGCGCCGCCGGAGTCGCCGCCGATCACCGGCAGGCCGGCCGCGGACGCTTCCAGGTAGACGATGCCCAGGCCCTCGACGTCGAGGCCGCCCCGGCGGGTCCGGCACGGCATCGCGAAGATGTCGGCGGCCGCGTAGTAGCCAGGGAGATCGGCTTCGGGGACCGGGCCGGTGAACCGGACCGAGCCGGTCACGCCCAGGTGCCCGGCCAGGCGGCCGAGGTCCTTCCGGTACGGGCCGTCGCCCACGATGAGGAGCACCGGCTCCTGGCCGCCCGCCGCGGCGCGCGCGGCCAGGACGCGGGGCCAGGCGCGGATCAGCGTGTCCTGCCCCTTGCGCGGGACCAGGCGGGAGACGCACAGCACCACCGGGCGGCCGGCCAGGCCGAGCCGGGCGCGCACCGCCTCTCCCCCCGGGCCGGTCCGGAACACCGTGGTGTCCACCCCGGGCGCGAGCCGCACCAGGCGCGCCGCGGCCTGCGGGGTCAGCGCCCGGGCCAGCCGCACGCGGAAGTACTCACCCAGGTAGGTCAGCGCGTCGGTGTGCTCGCCGATCCGGCGCAGCAGCGACCGGGCGCCGGGCAGCGCGGCCCAGCCGGCCTCGTGGCCGTGCGTGATCCCGACGATCCGGCGGGCCCCGGCGGCACGCAGCCCCGGGGCGAGCAGGCCCAGCGGCGCCGCCGCGCCGAAGAGCACCGTGTCGCAGCCGTGCCCGGCCAGCAGCGCCGCGGCCCGCCGGGCCACCGGCCGGACCGGCAGCATCAGCGATCCCGGGTGCCTGATCACCGGGAACGGCTGCTGCGCGTCGAACGCGGCCGCGCCCTCCCAGGCGGGTGCGTACACCACGACGCCGTCCGCGGGCAGCCGGACGGCCAGCGCGTGAACGAACGACTGGATGCCGCCGCGGCGGGGCGGGAAGTCGTTGGTGACGATCAGGACCTTGGGCATGCTGCTCCGGTTGCCGGCAAGTCTGGCGCCCGGCGGGCGCCACGCTCAGGCCGTCAGGGCCGGACCACGCCGTCCAGGGTCGAGGCGTACCAGCCGGACAGTGCGACCTTCTGCACGTCCAGGCCGGTGTGCGGGGCGTCGATCATCATGCCGCCGCCGACGTAGATGCCGACGTGCCCGGCGCCGTTGAAGACCAGGATATCGCCGGGCTGCATGTCCGACGTGGGCACGTGCGGCAGGCCCGCCCACTGCTCCTGGCTGGTCCGCGGGATGCTGATGCCGACCGAGGCCCACGCCGCGCTGGTCAGCCCGGAGCAGTCGTAGGAGTTCGGGCCCGAGGCGCCGAACACGTACGGCTTGCCGATCTGCGCGTAGACGAAAGCGACGACCTTCTCGGCCTGGGTGTTCGTGGGGCCCTTGTAGACGGGGGGAGGTGTACCGCCCCCGCCGCCGTTGCCGCCGCCGGGGCCGATCGGGGCCTGCTGCACCGGGGTGAGCTGCGCCAGCAGCTTCTTCTGCTGGTCGATGGTCTTGACCAGCACCGTGCGCTGGCCGTTCAGCCGGGCCTGCAGCGTGATGATCGCGGCCTTGGCGTTCTTGGCCGCCTGCTGTGCGCTCTCCAGCTGCTGGGCGGCCGTGATGAACTCGGTCATCTGCGCCGAGTTCGCCGAGGAGAGCTCCATCAGGATCGAGCCCTGGTCCAGCACGGACTGCGGGTCGTCGGAGGTGAGCAGGGCGGCGATGGAGGTGAGCTGGCCGCCCTCGTAGGCCTGCGCGGCGATCCTGGCGACCTGCTTGCGCATCGCCTCGAACTTGGCCTGGTAGCGCGCCGTCTCCTGGTTGACCAGCTTGAGCCGCTGGTTGGCCTGCGACAGGTCCTGCTTCATCTGGTCGTAGCGCTGGTCGAGAACCTGCTCCTGGTTGGTGAGCTTCTGGAGCTTGGCCTGGACCTCGCTGAGCGTCGGCTTGGGGGCCGCGCCGGCGGTTGGGCCAACCGTGATGATCAGGCCGCCGGCCAGGAGGCCGGCCGATACAGCCGTCGCTGACCGTTTCAGGCCAGTGCTCATCGCGGGTCGTGCAGCCACGGGCGACACGCTCCTTCTCCCACTGACCGCCTACCGGGTGAGCTGACGGGTTCGGGCTGTGGAAGGCGCCCTACGGCCAGGCCGGTCTGCACCTAGCCGATTCACCCCTGGTGACGCCGGGCGCTGGGCCTGGCGATTCACCGGTGGTTCCCCGGCTCACCTGCTGGCAGCTTCGCCAGCACGGAAACTCGGCGGCGGCCGGTCGCCGTCACCTGCCTGGCGACTGTTAGCGGACCGGCTCGGGGCCTGACACTAGCGAAGATCAGGCAGTGGATTCAGGCACTTCGCTAACTCTTGGCCATCTTCTTGACCCGGCCCATCAGGCCGGGTAACGGAATCGTGATTGTTTGCTACGGCGGATTTCACCCCGCGTGTCGGTGCCCTTCCCGGCCGTACTGTCAGCACCGGGCCCTAACGTGACATACGTGATACCCGACATCGGCGCCCTTCCCTGGCAGCACAGTCCTTGGCAGCACGGGCCGTGGCTGCTGAGCTGATCTGGCCGGCCGCGGAGCCCATCCGTCCAGCTCCGGCGGTCCCGGCGCCCGGGAGGCCGGCCGACCCGCCGTCTCCCGGGGCGGCGCCGCCGGAGACCGCGGAGCGCCCGCCGGCGCCGATCATCACGCCGGGCGCGCCGGCCGGGCTGATCGACGCGCTGGAGTTCACCGTCGTCGACGTGGAGACCACCGGCTGGCAGCCGGGCGAGGCGCACATCACCGACATCGGGGCGGTCCGGGTCCGCCACGGCCGGGTGCTCGCGCACTTCTCTGCCCTGGTCAACCCCGGTACGGAGATCCCGGCCGAGATCAGCGCGCTGACCGGGATCACCGACGCGATGGCCCGGCGCGCCCCGGCGATCGGCGCGGTCATGCCCCGGTTCCTCGACTTCGCGGCGGGCAGCATCCTGGCCGCCCATAACGCCGCGTTCGACATCGGGTTCCTGCAGGCCGGCGCCGCGGCGTGCGGTCTGGCCTGGCCGGACTTCGCGGTGCTGGACACCGTCCCGCTGGCCCGCCTGGTGCTCGGCGAGGACGAGGTCACCGACCGGAAGCTGGGCACGCTGGCCGCGTTCTTCCGGGCCCGCACCCTGCCCTGCCACCGGGCCCTGCCGGACGCGCTGGCTACCGTGGAGGTGCTGCACGGCCTGCTCGGGCGGCTTGCCCTGGCCGGCGTGCGGACGCTGGCCGAACTCGGCGAGCCCAGTGGCCAGCACAGCGGCGAGCACAGCACTGGCGAGCACGGGGAGGCCTAGGCCGGGGCGCAGCGGTACGCTGGCGGCGGCCCGTGCCGGAGGCACGGGCCGCCCGGAGGGGCCCGCCCGGAACGGAGGAAGCGCGCATGGTCACCGCGATCGTCCTGGTGAAAGCAGACGTGGCGCGCATCCCGGAAACCGCGGAAACGATCGCGCAGATCGACGGGGTCAGCGAGGTCTACTCGGTTACCGGCGAATTCGATCTGGTCGCGATAGTGCGCGTCCGGTCCCACGACACTCTTGCCGATGTCATTCCCGGCCAGCTGAATAAAGTGCCCGGCGTGTCGCATACCGAGACGCACATTGCGTTTCGTGCCTATTCCCGGCACGATCTGGAGGCCGCGTTCGCACTCGGCTTCACCGAGGGCGCCTGACCGGCCTACCACGCCGGGCCTGGCTGGCCTGGTCCCTGCGCCCGCGGCACAGCCATGCGTAATCCTTAAGTCAGGGTGGGCTGGGACGCAGGCTAGCGAGGCGGCGCGGCGAGCCGCTGGCTGGCGGCCACCCAGGTGTCCAGCAGGGCGCTCGCCTGACCGGAGTCGACCGCGGCGGCGGCCCGGGCGTAGCCGTCCGCCAGCGACTCTGGTCAGGTGGCCGGGATCGGCCACGCCGGCCCCGGCGGCCAGCGCCGCGGCCGCGTTCAGCAGGACGGTGTCCCGCACCGGGCCTGGCTGGCCGGCCAGCACCGCGCGGGCCACCGCGGCGTTGTGCGCCGGGTCGCCGCCGCGCAGATCCTCCGGGCGGGACGGGGCGATGCCGAGGGCGGCCGGGTCGAAGCTGGTCTGGCTGACCGTGCCGGAGTGCACCACCCACACCGTGGACTTCGTGGTCGTGGTGAGCTCGTCCAGGCCGTCGTCGCCGTGGAAGACCAGCGCGCTGTTGCCGCGGCCGGCCAGCACCCCGGCGAGCACCGGGCCCATCCGCGGGTCGGCCACGCCGACAGCCAGGGCGCCGGGCCGGGCCGGGTTGGCCACCGGGCCGAGGAAGTTGAACACGGTCGGCACGGCCAGCTCGCGGCGCGCGGTAGCGGTGTGCCGCAGCGCCGGGTGGTACAGCGGGGCGAACAGGAACACGATGCCGGTCTCGGCCATCAGCCGCTCGGTCGCGGCCGGGGGCAGGTCGATGGCCACGCCGAGGGCCTCGAGCACGTCGGCGGCGCCGCTGGCGGACGAGGCGGCCCGGTTGCCGTGCTTGGCCATCCGGGCCCCGGCCGCGGCGGCCACGATCGCGCCCATCGTGGAGATGTTCACCGTGCGGGCGCCGTCGCCGCCGGTGCCGACGAGGTCGGTCAGCGGGCCGTCCAGGCGGAGCGGCGTCGCCCGGTCCAGCATGGCCTGGGCCAGGCCGCCGAGCTCACCGGGGGTTTCGCCCTTGATCCGCAGCGCCACGCCGAACCCGGCGATCTGCACCGGGGTGGCCGCGCCCTCCATGATCTCGGCCATCGCCCACGACGTCTCGTCGGCGGACAGGGTCTCCCCCCTGATCAGCGCGCCGATCAGGGACGGCCAGGTGGTCCGGGAGTCCACGGCGGGTCAGAGGGTGGCCGGGGCGCTGCCCGCGGCCCGCTCGCGCATCAGCCCGGCCAGAGCCTGGGCCAGCGCCTTCGGGTCGATCGGGTGGCTGATCACGGCGTCCGCCCGGGACCACGTGGCCAGCCAGCCGTCATCGGCCCGGCCGATGATGAGCAGCACCGGCGGGCAGTTGTAGATCTCGTCCTTGGCCTGGCGGCAGATGCCCATGCCGCCGGCGGGCTGGGCCTCGCCGTCGAGCACCATGACATCGGCGCCGCCCTTGTCGAGCAACCGGAACAGAGCCGGCTCAGTGGCCACCTCGACGATCTCGGCCTCCGGCACGTCCATGGCCGGACGGCGGCCGATCGCCAGCCGGATGCGGCTGCGCACGTCGGCGTCGTGGCTGAAGACAACGACTTTCATGGGAAACGATGCTACCGACCCGGGGGGTCGGGGCACGAAGGCCTACGCGGTGTCGTAATAATGAGCGACGTGGCGCAAGCAACGACTGAGGTGGTTCCCCGGCCAACGGCCAGCAGACCGAATCTGGTCAGTGTCGGGACCATCATCTGGCTGTCCTCGGAGCTGATGTTCTTCGCGGCGCTGTTCGCGATGTACTTCACCATCCGCTCGGTGGACAAGGGCCTGGGTCAGCCCTGGCCCCAGGCTCATCTCGACCTGACCCTGGCCTCGGTCAACACGACCGTGCTGCTGCTGTCCAGCGTGACGTGCCAGCTCGGCGTGTTCGCGGTGGAGCGCGGGCAGATCCGGCGGACCGGCTCGGTGTTCAACATGGCGCGGTGGGGCCTGCGCGAGTGGTACGTGCTCAGCTTCCTGATGGGCCTGTACTTCGTGCTCGGGCAGGGCTACGAGTACCTCGCGCTGATCAGGGACGGTGTCACGCTTCAGTCGTCGAACTACGGGTCGGTGTTCTTCCTCACCACCGGGTTCCACGGGCTGCACGTGACCGGCGGCCTGTTCGCGTTCATCTTCCTGCTCGCCCGCACCTACGCGGCTAAACGTTTCACCCACGAGCAGCAGGTCAGCGCGATCGTCGTGTCCTACTACTGGCACTTCGTGGACGTGGTGTGGATCGGCCTGTTCACGACCATCTACCTGATCCACTGACCGGAAGCTGAGGACCAGTGCGCTGGATCACCGCCAGGCGACGGCACCCGGCCGCGGGTTACGCCGTCGTCCTGCTGATGCTCGTCGCCCTCGGCGGCGGATACGCGTTCCTGACCGGGTCGGGTGCGGCCGCGGCGCCGGTCTCCGGCCCCAGCTCCGCGTCGATCGCCAAGGGCGCTGACCTTTTCGCGAGGAACTGCGCGACCTGCCACGGGCTGGACGCGCAGGGCACCTCGGTGGCGCCGAGCCTGATCGGCGTGGGCGCGGCCGCGGTTGACTTCCAGGTCAGCACCGGCCGGATGCCCGCCAAGCAGACCGAGGCGGAGCAGGCCCGCAAGCCGCTGGCGCCGGACTTCGCCGGGGAGGACGGACCGGCGAACATCCGCGCCGTGGCCGACTACATCCAGTCGCTGGCCGGCGGCCCGCCGATCCCGACCCCGGCGCAGGTCAGCACCGAGGGCGGGGACGTGGGCCGGGGGCAGGAGCTGTTCATCGCGAACTGCGCCGCGTGCCACAACTTCGTCGGGGCGGGCGGCGCGCTGACCTACGGCAAGTACGCGCCCGCGCTGAACCAGTCCACGCCGACCGAGATCTACGAGGCGATGCTGACCGGGCCCGAGGCCATGCCGAACTTCAGTGACTCCACGCTGACCCCGCAGTCCAAGCGGGACATCATCGCGTACGTGACCGGGAAGGGCCCCGAGACCAACCCGGGCGGCTTCAGCCTGGGCCGGATCGGGCCGGTCACCGAAGGTCTCGTGGCGTTCCTCGGCCTCCTGTTCGCCGTGATCCTGTCGGCTATGTGGATTGTCGCGAAGCAGCACGGAAAGACGACCCGATGACTGAGATCAACGGGCCAGCGGGCCCGGAGCAGCCGGCCGGGATCACGCCGGACGAGGCCCCCGAGGGACCGCGCCGCGTGGTGGGCACCCCGCCGCCCGCGCAGGCCAGGGCCCTGCTGGTCAGGCCGGAGGACGAGGAGAAGGCGCCGGACAGGGAACTGCCGTCCGAGCCGGACGACCTGGTCCTGGCCAAGAAGGCCGAGAAGGTCGTGGCGTCCCTCTTCATCCTGGCCATGCTGGCCGGGTTCGGGTTCATCGCCGCCTACATCGGGCTGGAAGTGCACTCGCTGGACGCGGTGCTGCGCTCCAACCTGGCGCTCGGCCTGTCGATGGCGGTCGCCTTCCTGGCCCTGGGCGCCGGCGCGGTGATCTGGGTCCGGCACCTGATGCCCGAGGTCGAGCTGACCGAGGCGCGCAAGCCGCTGCGGTCCTCGCCGGAGGACAAGGCCGCGTTCAAGGAGACGTTCACCGAAGGCGCGGACGCCAGCCAGTTCGTCAAGCGGCCGATCCTGCGCCGCACGCTGATCGCCGCGACCGTGCCGGTCGCGGTGGCGCCGATCGTGCTGCTGCGCGACATGGGCCCGCTGCCGGGCACCAGCCTGCGGCACACCGCGTGGAAGAAGGGCACCCGGCTGGTCCAGGCGGTGACCGGCGTGCCGGTGCTGGCCGCCGACTTCGTCACCCCGGGCGGCATCCTCACGGTCGTGCCCGAGGGCACGCTGAGCGACGACGAAGAGCTGGCCAAGTCCACCGTGCTGCTCATCAAGCTGCGCCCGGAGCAGCTGGAGAAGCCCACCGTCATGAACTGGACGGTGAACGGCACCGTGGCCTACTCCAAGATCTGCACCCACCTGGGCTGCCCGGCCGCGCTGTACGAGCAGACCACGCACCACATTCTCTGCCCGTGCCACCAGTCCACGTTCGACGCGGCGCGCGGCGCCGCGGTCCTCTTCGGCCCGGCGGCCCGGCCGCTGCCGCAGCTGCCGATCACCACCGATTCCGAGGGATACTTGGTGGCACAGAGTGATTTCCACGAGCCGGTGGGACCCAGCTTCTGGGAGCGGGGGTAGGCCATGAGCATCGAACGCGGCCTCGAGGGCGTCGGCACCTGGCTGGACGACCGGTTCCACGGCGCGAAGGGCTTCCGTACCTTCTTCCGGAAGATCTTCCCCGACCACTGGACGTTCCTGCTCGGCGAGATCGCCCTCTATTCGTTTATCATCCTGCTGCTCACCGGCACGTTCCTGACGTTCTTCTTCCAGCCGAGCATGACCAGCGTGACCTACCACGGCTCCTACGTGCCGCTGCACGGCGTGCGGATGAGCGAGGCCTACGCGTCGACGCTGAACATCAGCTTCGACGTGCGCGGCGGGCTGCTGATGCGGCAGATCCACCACTGGGCCGCGGACCTGTTCATGGCCGCGATCTTCGCGCACATGCTGCGGATCTTCTTCACCGGCGCGTACCGCAAGCCGCGTGAGGTCAACTGGCTGATCGGCATCGTGCTGCTGACCCTGGGCCTGCTCGAGGGCCTGTTCGGCTACTCGCTGCCGGACGACCTGCTGTCCGGCGCCGGGCTGCGGATCCTCGAGGGCGTCCTGCAGTCCATCCCGGTGGTCGGCACCTACCTGGCGTACTTCCTGTTCGGCGGCCCGTTCCCGGGTCACGACATCGTCCCCCGGCTCTACATCCTGCACGTGCTGCTGATCCCCGGGCTGATCCTGGCCCTGGTCACGGCGCACCTGTTCATCATGTTCCACCAGAAGCACACCCAGATGCCCGGCCCGGGCCGCACCGACAGGAACGTCGTCGGCGCGCCGATGTACCCGTACTTCATGGCCAAGACCGGCGCGTTCTTCTTCTTCATCTTCGGCTTTCTGGCGCTGGCCTCGACGTTCGCCCAGATCAACCCGGTCTGGCTGTACGGGCCCTACACCCCGATCGCGATGTCCGCCGGGTCGCAGCCCGACTTCTACATGGGCATGCTCGAGGGCGCGCTGCGCGTGATGGTGCCCTGGGAGTGGAACGTGGCCGGGCACACGTTCAGCTTCAACGTGTTCCTGCCTGCCCTGGTGCCGCTGGGGGCGATCTTCACCGCGGCCGCATTCTGGCCGTTCATCGAGCAGTGGATCACCGGCGACAGACGGGAGCACCACGTCAACGACCGGCCGCGGAACGCGCCCACGCGGACCGCGCTGGGCATCGCGGTGGTCACCTTCTACGGCATCCTGTGGGCCGAGGGCGCCAACGACATCCTCGCCCAGCACTTCGATATCCCGCTGTACCTCACCACGCGGATCGCTCAGGTCACGATGTTCGTCGGCCCGGTGGTGGCGTACATCCTGACCAAGCGGATCTGCCTGGGCCTCCAGCGCAAGGACGCGCACCTGCTCGAGCACGGGGTGGAGACCGGGATCATCCGGCAGCTGCCCAACGGCGAGTACATCGAGGAGACCCGCCCGGTGTCGGAGGAGAAGCGGGCGGCGCTGGTTTTCCGGTCGAAGCCGCCGGGGCTGCCGTCGTCCGGCGAAGAGGACGAGAACGGCGTGCCCGCCCCGCAGATGCGCGGCGCGCTGGGCAAGGTCCGGGCCCGGCTCTACAACATCGTCACCGAGAGCGCGGAGCTGGAGCCGTCGCACGGCAACGGTCACGGGAACGGGCACGGGGAAGATCACGCCCCGGCCGCGGTGACCAGCGGCGAGCCGACGGGCACCGGGTCCGGTACCGGGGAAGGCGACCAGCACGGGTCCTGATCTCGCTGGGGGCTCTCAGCGCAGGGCCCGGCGGCCGGGGAGGCTGCCGGGCCCTTTTGCGTGACCGGCCACGGCTGGTAGCGGCGGGTAGCGAAGGAGGCCGCCCGGAAGGCCGCTTTTGTCGGTTTCCTACAACGGGCGGGGGCTGAATGCGTCCTGTCCTGCATTGGTTCGCCAGCATGTAACCGGGAGGATAGGAACGCGAGTGAGGCGAGGCTGGGTGGCCAGCATCGCCTTTTGCCGGTCAGTACCCGGGAGGCTCAGCCGGTGTTCCGTCGTGTGGCGATCGTTAACCGCGGGGAAGCCGCAATGCGGCTGATCCACACCGCCAGGGATCTGTCCGCGGAAACCGGCGACCGGATCGAGACCGTGGCCCTGTTCACCGACGCCGACGCTACGGCAACGTTCGTCCGGGAGGCCGACCTGGCCTACCCGCTCGGGCCCGCCGCGGCCCGCCCCTACCTGGACCATGCGGTGCTGGAGCGGGCCCTCGTGGAGACCGGGGCCGACGCGGCCTGGGTCGGCTGGGGCTTCGTGGCCGAGGACCCGGCGTTCGCCGAGCTGTGCGAGAAGATCGGCGTCACGTTCATCGGGCCGGACGCCGAGGCGATGCGCAAGCTGGGCGACAAGATCGGCGCCAAGCTGCTCGCCGAGGAGGTCGGCGTCCCGGTCGCGCCGTGGAGCCGCGGCGAGGTCGCGACCCTGGAGGGCGCGCTGGCCGCGGCGGAGCAGATCGGCTACCCGCTGATGCTCAAGGCCACCGCGGGCGGCGGCGGGCGCGGCATCCGGGTCATCTCCTCGCCCGAGGATCTCGGCGATGCGTTCGAGCGCACTGCCGCCGAGGCGCTGCGGGCGTTCGGCAGCGGCACTTTGTTCCTGGAGCGGCTGGTCACCGGGGCGCGCCACGTCGAGGTGCAGCTGATCGCGGACGGGCAGGGCACGGCGTGGGCGCTGGGGGTGCGGGACTGCTCGGTCCAGCGGCGCAACCAGAAGATCATCGAGGAGTCGGCTTCGCCGGTGCTGGCCCCGGAGCAGGCCGCGGAGCTGAAGGCGTCGGCGGAGCGGCTGGCGCTGGCCGTCGGCTACCGGGGCGCGGCGACCGTCGAGTTCCTCTATCACCCGGGCGAGAAGCGGTTTGCCTTCCTGGAGGTCAACACGCGGCTCCAGGTCGAGCACCCGATCACCGAGCTGACCACCGGGACGGACCTGGTCCGGCTGCAGCTGCACGTGGCGGCGGGCGGCCGCCTGGAGGGGGCCCGGCCGGGCGAGTCCGGGCACGCGGTCGAGGCGCGGCTCAACGCCGAGGACCCGGACCGCGACTTCGCGCCGGCGCCCGGCCGGATCGCCCGGCTGGTGCTGCCCGCGGGCCCCGGCATCCGGGTCGACACCGGGGTCAGCGAAGGCGACACGATCCCGGCCGACTTCGACTCGATGATCGCCAAGGTCATCGCCTACGGCGGCGACCGGGAGGCCGCGCTGGGGCGGCTGCGCCGGGCGCTGGCCGAGACCAGCGTGGTCATCGAGGGCGGCGCCACGAACAAGAGCTTCCTGCTGAGGCTGCTCGACGAGCCGGACGTGGTGAGCGGCAGCGCGGACACCGGGTGGATCGACCGGACGCGGGGCGAGGGCGGCCTGACGGCGCACGAGCACTCCGGGGTCGCGCTGGCGGCGGCGGCGATCGAGGCGTACGAGGACGAGGAGGAGATCAGCAGGCAGCGCCTGCTGGCCACGGCGCACGGCGGCCGGCCCCAGGCCCAGCACGATCCCGGCCGCGGGCTGGACCTGAAGCTCCGCGGCGCCAGCTACCGGGTGCGGGTCGCGCGGCTGGGCCCGGAGCGGTTCCGGGTCAGTGTTTCCGCCGGCGAGGTGCCATCGCCGGCGCCGGAGCCGGAGCCGGTGCCGGGGCCGGCGCCGCCGGTGCGGCTGCGGAGCAGGCCGACGTCGTGATCGAGCGGTTCGACGAGCACAGCGGCCGGATCGTGGTCAACGGCGTGCGGTTCCGGCTGACGACGGCCACGCACGGGCCCATTCACCTGGTCGAGGTCGACGGGGTCACGCACCGGGTCAGCCTGGACGAGGGCGGGGTAGTCCGCTCCCCCGCGCCTGCCCTGGTGGTCGCCACCCCGCTGGCGGCCGGGGACAAGGTCGACGCGGACGCGCCGGTCATCGTGCTGGAAAGCATGAAGATGGAGACCGTGCTGCGGGCGCCGTTCCGCGCCCTGGTCCGGGAGTGCCTGGTCTCCGTGGGCAGCCAGGTCGAGGCCGGCGCGCCGCTGCTGCGGCTGGAGCCGGTCGCCGCCGAGGACGCCTCGGCCGGGGCGCCGGCTGCGGCCGGGCGCGGCGGCTGCCGCGGTGGCCGCGGAAGCCGGCCTGCCTGCTCCCCCGGCGGACCTGCCCGCGGGTGAGCGGGCCCGGCGGTGCCTGGCCGACCTGCGCGGCCTGCTGCTCGGCTTCGACGGCGGCGCCGCCGAGCGCAGCCGGCTGCTGGCCGGGTTCCTGGCCGCCCGCGCCGAGGCCGGCGGGCAGCCGGTCGCCGGTGAGCTGGACCTGCTCACGGTGTTCGCCGACCTGTCCGAGCTGAGCCGCAACCAGCCGGGCAACAGCCTGGAGGCCGAGCCCGGCAACCCGGTGCACAGCCCGCGCGAGTACTTCTACAGCTACCTGCAGAGCCTGGACGTCGAGCGGGCCGGCGTCGCGGAAGGCTTCCGCGCGCGGCTGACCCGGATGCTCGGCCACTACGGCGTCACCAGCCTGGACCGCTCGCCGCAGCTCGAGACGGCGGTGTTCCGGATCTTCCTGGCCCAGCAGGAGATGGCGGGCAGCGAGGGAGTCGTGTCCGGGCTGCTGCGTCAGTGGCTGGCCGAGGCGCCGCCGGCCGAGCCGCTGCGCGAGCGGGCCGGCCTGGCGCTCGAGCACCTCATCGAGGCCACCCAGGTGCGCTTCCCGGCGGTGTCCGACCTGGCCCGGGGCGTGGTGTTCCGCTGGTTCGCCCAGCCGCTGCTGCGCCGCAACCGGGCCCGGGTGTACGCCGCGGTCCGCAGCGACCTGCGCTACCTGGACCTGTTCCCGGACGCCCCGGACCGCGCGGACCGGATCCAGGCCATGGTGGCCACCGCGGAGCCGCTGATCCGGCTGCTCGGCCAGCGGATCGACCGGGGCGCCGCCGACCACACGCCGCTGATCGAGGTGCTGACCCGGCGCTACTACGGCAACCGCAGCCTGGCCCGGGTCGGGACGCGGGAGGTGGCGGGCCGCCGGTTCGTCACCGCCGAGTACGGCGGGAACGGCGGCAACGGCTCCAGCGGCGGCGTGACGCTGATCGCCGCCACGGCCGCCAGCCTGGCCGGGCTGCCCGGCGTGATCGCCAGCCTGGCCGGGCCGGCCGGGCTGGCCGCGCAGGCCCCGGACGGCGGCCTGGTCGCCGACCTGTACGTGACCGCGGAGGGCGAGCAGGACGCCGACGCGCTCGCCGCGCGGATCGGCGACCTGGTGGCGGCCGGCCCGGCGTCCGGGCCGCTCCGGCGGGTCACGGTCACCGTGGCCGGCGTCAGCGGCCTGGCCATGCAGCACCACTTCACGTTCCGCCCGGACGGCGCGGGCCTCGCCGAGGACCGGCTGATCCGCGGCCTGCACCCGCAGGTCGCCGAGCGGCTCCAGCTGGGCCGGCTGCGCGAGTTCGGCCTGACCCGGCTGCCCTCGGCGGACGAGGAGATCTACCTGTTCCGGGCGGTGGCCAAGAGCAACCCGGCCGACGAGCGGCTGATCGCGATGAGCCAGGTCCGCGACCTCACCCCGCTGCGTGAGACGGACGGCCGGCTGGTCGCCCTGCCCGAGCTGGAGAACGTGCTGGCCGCCTGCCTGGACGCGATCCGCATCGTGCAGGCACAGCGGCCGCAGAACAAGCGCTTCGACACCAACCGGGTCTGGATCTACGTCTGGCCCGCGAGCGACTTCACCCGCGAGGAGCTGGAGTCCCTCGCGCACCGGATCCGGCCCACCGTGTCCGGCGCCGGGCTCGAGGAGATCCAGTTCGTGGCTAGGCTGAGGCCCAGTCCGGGGGAAACGACCGAGGCGTCGGTGCGGGTCACCGCGGACGCAGGCGGCCGCATGCACCTGCACATCGGGCCGCCCCCGGCCGAGCCGGTGCCGCCGCTGGACGACTACCGGCAGAAGGTGCTCCGCGCGGCCCGGCGCGGCAACGTGTACCCGTACGAGCTGACCGGCATGCTGGCCGGGCCGCGGGGCCGGTTCACCGAGCACGACCTGGACGGCAGCGGCCTGCTGGTGCCGGTGGACCGGCCGCCGGGCAGGAACACCGCGGGCCTCGTCACCGGGGTGGTCAGCACGCCGACCAGGCGGTATCCGGACGGCGTCACCCGGGTGGTGCTGCTCGGCGACCCGGTCAAGTCGCTGGGCGCGCTGGCCGAGCCGGAGTGCACGCGGGTGATCGCCGCGCTGGACCTGGCCGAGCGGATGTCCGTGCCGGTCGAGTGGTTCGCGCTGTCCTCGGGCGCGCGGGTCTCGATGACCTCCGGCACCGAGAACATGGACTGGGTGGCCGCCGCACTCAAGCGGATCGTCGAGTTCACCCAGGCCGGCGGCGAGATCAACATCGTGGTGGCGGGCATCGCGGTCGGCGCCCAGCCGTACTGGAACGCCGAGGCCACGATGCTCATGCACACCCGGGGCATCCTGGTGATGACGCCGGACTCGGCGATGGTGCTCACCGGCAAGCAGGCCCTGGACTTCTCCGGCGGCGTGTCGGCCGAGGACAACTACGGCATCGGCGGCTACGACCGGGTGATGGGCCCCAACGGCCAGGCCCAGTACTGGGCGCCCAACCTGGCCGCCGCGTGCGACGTGCTGATGGCCCACTACGAGCACACCTACCTGGCCCCGGGCGAGACCACGCCGCGGCAGGCGGCCAGCCAGGACCCGCGGGACCGGGACGTCTCCGGCTACCCGCACGCCGTGCCCGGCAGCGATTTCGCCACCGTCGGGGAGATCTTCTCGGCCGCGCACAACCCGGACCGGAAGAAGCCGTTCGACATCCGCGCGGTGATGCGGGCGCTGTCCGACCAGGATCATCCGGCGCTCGAGCGCTGGGCCGGGATGGCCGACGCGGACATGTCCGTGGTGCAGGACGTGCACCTCGGCGGCTGGCCGGTGTGCCTGATCGGGATCGAGTCCCAGAACGTGCCGCGCCGCGGCTTCCCGCCCACCGACGGCCCGGACACCTACACCGCGGGCACGCTGTTCCCCCGCTCATCGAAGAAGACCGCGCGGGCCATCAACGCGGCGTCCGGCAACCGGCCGCTGGTGGTGCTCGCGAACCTGTCCGGGTTCGACGGCTCCCCTGAGTCCATGCGCAAGCTGCAGCTGGAGTACGGGGCCGAGATCGGCCGGGCCATCGTCAACTTCCGCGGCCCGATCGTGTTCTGCGTGATCTCCCGCTACCACGGCGGCGCGTTCGTGGTGTTCTCCAAGTCGCTCAACCCGAACCTGACCGTGCTGGCCCTGGAGGGCTCGTTCGCGTCGGTCCTCGGCGGCGCCCCCGCGGCGGCGGTGGTGTTCTCCGGCGAGGTGCGCGACCGCACCGCGACCGATCCCCGGGTGGCCGGCCTGCAGGCCCGGGCGGCCGAGACCAGCGGGGCCGAGCGGGCCGCGCTGCACGCGGAGCTGGCCGAGGTCCAGGCCGCGGTGCGGGCCGAGAAGGTGAGCGAGGTGGCCGCGGAGTTCGACCGGATCCACTCCATCCAGCGGGCGGTTCAGGTCGGCTCGGTCGACGAGATCATCAGCGTCGCCCAGCTGCGCCCCCGGATCATCGGCGCTATCGAGCGCGGCCTGCGCCGGTGAATCCCGGGGCGCCCGGCTCCGCGGGCAGGCGGGTGGCCCGGGCCAGGTAGCTGATCGCCCGGTACCAGCCGCAGATCAGCAGGGTGTCGACGGCGCCCTCCTCGCCGACGTGGCTGGCCAGCCCGGTCCAGTCGGCATCGGTCAGGTCGCAGTCGCGGTCCAGCGCGTCCGCGGCGTGGAGCACCGCCCGGTCGGCCGGATCGGTCCAGCATGCGTCGTCCGGGCTGCCGCTGGTCACCGAGCGGAGCTGGTCACCGGTCAGGCCGGCCTTCTCCGCGAACACCTGGACGTGCACGCCCCACTCGTACTCGGCCCCGCACCGCGCGGTGGTGCGCAGGATGAGCAGTTCCCGGTGCCGCAGCGAGAGCGCGCACTGCCGGGACAGGTAGTAGCGCCCCCAGCCGGCTATCCCGTGCGCCCGGTCCGGCCGCCGGGCGAGCACCCGGAAGATCGCTAGCGGTGGCCCGAGCCGGTCCAGCGCGGCGGCGGTCTCCTCGTCGTACGGCGGCGACACGGGCTCGATCCTGGGCGCCGCAGCCAGATCCGGCCTATCCTGGTTTGAATTCCGAAGCATGCTGGCCACGGTAGCACTTCTGCTTCGGAAATAGAAGCACGCAAGGTCAGGATCAAGCAGGGTGGCCGGCCCAAACAGCAGGGGGCACGGATGACGTACTCGGGCACACCGCTGCCGGGCCGCCCGGTCCGCGGCTCCGCCACCGGGCGGCCGATCATGGCCCTGCTGGACCTGCTGGGCCGCCGGTGGACGCTGCGGGTCCTGTGGGAGCTGCGCGGCGCGCCGGTGCCCAGCTTCCGCGAGCTCCAGAGCCGCTGCGGCGGCGTCTCCTCCAGCGTGCTCACCGACCGGCTCGCCGAACTCCGCGAGGCGGGCATCGTGGAGCGCACCGACGGCGGCTACCGCCTGTCCACCCGCGGCGCCGAGCTGTCCGAGGCCATCCTGGTCATGGCCCGGTGGGCAGCGGACTGGCACCCGCCCGCCACCCTGACCGCCCGCGACCGGCCTTAGGCCTGCCCTAGCCGGGGTGCGCCGCCACCAGCAGCAGCGCGTCCATCACCCGCCACCAGTCCGGCTCGGCGAGGTCACGCCCGAGAGCCTGGCCGAGCAGCGCTAGCGCCGGCACGAGCTGAGCGGCGAGCTCGTCCGCGTCCCGGCCCAGCGCCGCCGCCATGGCCCGGGTCGCCTCCCGGAACCGCCGCGTGCGGCCGAGCCGGACCAGCGAACCCGGCGTCGGCGCAAACCCGGGCCCGGGCCCCGGCACCGCACCCGGCCCCGCGTCCTCCTCCGCCCCGAGCGTGATCTCCAGGCGCAGTCCCAGGGCCCCGGCCAGCCGGGACAGCGCCGCCGTGGTCGGGTTGCCCCGGCCGTTCTCCAGGTTCGCGATGTAGGGCACGGACAGGCCCGCGTCGGCCGCGACCGAGGCCACGGTCCGGCCCGCCGCGGTCCGCCGGGCCCGCAGCTGACGCCCGATCACCAGGTCCGCCGCCATTCCCGCTCTCCTGTCTTGACAGACAAGTAATCACCAAAACTATTCTGACAGAATAGCCAACGGCAGGGCTAGTCCAACACGGGGCTAGTCCAACACGGGGGTAGCGGTCATGTTCCAGGCGCTGCGGGTCCGGGATTTCCGCCTGCTGTGGGCCGGCGACCTGGTCAGCGATCTCGGCTCGTGGCTGCTGGTCCTGGCCGTCCCGGCGCACGTTTTCCTGGTCACCGGCTCGCTCCGGGCCACCGGCCTGACCCTCGCCGCGGAATACCTGCCGATCCTGCTCCTCGGCCCGGCCGCCGGGGTCATCGCCGACCGCTGCGACCGCCGCCGGCTGATGGTCGGCGCCAGCCTGGCCTGTGCGGCCGCGGTCGCGCTCATGCTGGCGGGCCTGTCCCCCGGCCGGTACTGGGTGCTCTACGCCGCGCTGGTCGCCGAGAACAGCGGCATCGTGCTGTGCGCGCCCGCCTGGCAGGCCAGGATCCCGGCCATCGTGGGCACCGGCCCGTTGCTGAGCAGCGCCGGCGCGCTGAACGCGGTCAGCAGCGGAACCGTCCGGCTGATCGGCGGCCCGCTCGGCGGCGTCCTGCTGGCCGCGGCGGGCATCCGCTGGCTGATCTGCGCCGACGCCGCCAGTTACCTGCTCGCGGCGGGCGCGATCGCGCTGACCTCCCGGTCGGATCGCTACGCCCCGGTCCGCGTCCCCGCGCGCCACGACCGGCCTGCCCGGCCGTGGGTCACCGCGCTCCGCCGCCTGCCCGCCGTGGCGCTTCACGATCTTTCAGAAGGGATACGGTGCTTGCGGCGCGAGCCGCCCGCCCGGACCCTGCTCCCCGTCACCGCGGCCTTCCTGGCCGCCAACGCCTCGCTGAGCGCCGTCCTCATCCCGTTCACCCTGCGGCACCTGGGCGGCAGCGGCCCGGCCGGTTTCCTGCTCGCCGCCCTGGGCGCGGGCTTCCTGGCCGGCGCCCCGGTCATCCGCTGGCTGGTCGACCGGGTCCAGCCGCGCACCCTGCTGGCCGTGACCCTGTCCGTCAACGCGGCCGCCTGCCTGGCCCTGTTCACCTCGTCCGCGCTGGCCACCGCGCTGCCCGCGGCGGTCGCGGTCGGCCTGTCCGGCTCGATGACGCTGACCGCCGCCCAGGTCACCCTGCAGCGGGTGGTTCCCAATGCGGTTCTCGGCCGGGTCACCGCGGCGTTCCTCACCGCCGAGGCCGCCGTCACGCTGGCCGGCGCGGTCGCCGGCCCCGTCCTCGCCCAGTCGGCGGGGTTCCCCGCCACCGCCGCGGTGGCCGCCGCGATCATGCTCCTCGCCGCCGCCCTGGCCCGCCTGACGATCCCCCGCCTGGCCACGCTCATCCCGCTGCCGCAGCCAGAAGGAACCCGGAGCACCGCCCGGTAAGCCGCCGGCGCACCGGCCGTGCGCGGATCACGGCCGGCGCGCCGAGGAGGCAGGCGGGTGTCAGATCAGCTGCCGGGCGAAGAACCGCAGCGCGCTGTCCGTCTCGAACCACGGCAGATCCCCGTGCTGGCCGGGATTGGCGTGCAGCGTCTTCTCGGCTGAGCTGAGGGCGTCGAAGACCGCCAGGCTCTGGGCCCGCGGTATCCGCTCGTCGTCCCACTGGACCAGGAACTGCACCGGCACGGTGATCCGCGCGGCGGTGCCGGCCAGCCCGGGCGACCCGGTCAGGCCCAGCACCGCGGCGCGGACCCGGGGCTCCGCGGCAACGAACGGCACACCGAGCCCGCCGCCCATCGACACGCCCCAGTAGCCCACCGGGCCGGCGCCGACCTGGCCGAGCTGCTGGACCGCGGTCACGACCGCCTGCCATTCCGCAACGACCTGCCCGGCCACGAGTGCCTGCAGGGCGGCGACCAGCGGCGCCGCGTCATCCCCGGCGGCCACGCGGGCCCGGTTCTCAGCGGCGATCCGGTCGAGTTCCGCGTCCTTCGGCCGGTCGCCGTGGTTGGGCACGTCGGCCGAGGCCACCGCGAAACCGCCCTCGGCCACAAAGCAGCGCGCCCGGGCCACGACGCCGGGGGCCTTCTTGTGCTGCCCGCCGCCGTGGCCCATCAGGATCAGGGGACGGGGCCGGCGGCGCCTTCCGGGGTCCACAGCACACCAGGGACCCCGCCGACGGTGAAGAGCTGTTCGGTGACGCCGTCCAGCGACGTCGCAGCGATGAAACGCATAGCGTTCAGGCCTTTCGTAACGCCTACTGCGGGCGCTCCCTAGGCCATGCGAGGGAGGGAGCCCCGACCTGTCATTGCGCTGATCGGTCTCACCTCCTCAGATCCGCACCGGTGCACGGCACCGCCGAACGTAACACAAAAGGGGCATCTAGCCGCCGGCTGATAGTCAGGCAGGAATTCACGCCACGGGCCTGGTCCAGGTGAGCGAGTAGCGCCACAGCAGGTGACGGCGGTAGCGGACGCCGGGCAGGAGGTCCCCGGCCAGGGCCCGGATCTCCCGGTAGGTGTGCGCTGGCGGCCACACGGTCGGCGACGGGTGCTGCCAGTAGCCCCTGACCGCCCGGTAGCCGAGGTTGGCGATCACCGCGACGACGTCCAGGGGAAGGTCGAACCACCGGGACCGGGCCACGCCGTTGACCACCAGCGTGCCGCCGGGAGCCAGGAGGCCGGCCATCCGGGTCAGCGCCGCCGCCGGGTCCAGGTGATGCAGCGCGGCCACGCAGCTGACCAGGCCGAACGACGCGGCCGGAAACGGGTACTCAAGGAAGTCCCCGAGCACGTACTCGACCCGGCCGTCAGGCCCCTGCTCGCGGGCCAGCGCGATGCTGGGCTCATGCTTGTCGATCCCCACCACCTGCGGCACGCGAACGGCCAGCTCACGGGCCAGCATGCCCTCCCCGCAGCCCACGTCCAGCGCCCGCCGGCAGCCGTCCGGCACCGCCGCCAGGACCAGCGGGTAGTAGTGGGTGTTGTGGTTCCACCGCCGGTCCGGCCTGCCCATGGGCCTAGCGGGCACCCTCCGGCCAGAGCGGCTCGGCGGCATCCAGGCCAGAGCCAGCGCCCCAGGTGTTGCGGTAGGTGACCTCGTGCGCGGGCCGTCTCGGCGCCACGCCCCACCGCCCCGTGGGATAGCCAAAGGACACGCAGCAGGCCATCTGCCAGCCCTTGCCCTCGGGCACGCCCAGGATCTCCAGCGTCTCCGCCGGATGGAAGTGGCCCAGCACCGAGGTCAGCGCGCTGCCCACCCCCTGCGCCCGGGCGGCCAGCTGCGCCGACCACACCGCCGGGAAGATCGACCCGCCGCTGCTGTCGCGGCTGAACGCGAACAGGTACAGCGGCACGTCCGCGAAGTGGTCCGCCAGCCACTGCGCCGAGGCCTGCACCTTCAGGAACGACACGCTGGCCGGGTCAGACGGGTTCGCCCGCGCCGCCTCGAGCCGCGCCCGGTACGCCGTCTCCCACAGCTGCCGGATGCTGTCCGCGTACAGCGGCGCCAGCCGGGCCTTCACCGCCGGGTCGTCGACCAGCAGGAACCGCCAGTCCTGGGTGTTGCCGCCGCTCGGCGCGCGCACCGCGGCGTCCAGGATCCGCTCCTGCACGGCCAGCGGGATCGGGTCGGTCCGCACCCGTCGCATCGCCCTGGTCGTGTACAGGGCCTCCCAGACGTCCATCAGGCGCCGCGCTCAGTGCGCGTAGTTGCCGCGGTAGTACTCGAACACGAAGCCGATCGCGCTGAGCACGGTGAAGCACGCGCCCAGCAGGAACAGCCACCAGCCGACCGCGAAACCCACCGCGGCCAGCGCGGCGGACAGGCCCAGGAACAGCGGCCACCAGCTGTGCGGGCTGAAGAAGCCCAGCTCGCCGGTGCCCTGCTCGATCTCGCCGCTGAGGTCGTCCTCCGGCCGCTTGGGCAGCCGGCGGCCGGTGAACAGCAGGTAGAAGCCCGTCAGGAAGGCCAGTGCGACGGACAGCGCGAGCGCGGTCGTGCCCGTCGGGTCGCCGGACACGTTCCAGTAGATGACGTCCAAGACGCCGAAGAACAGCGCGCAGCCAAGGAACAGATATCCCTCGACCTTCATCGCGTCACTCCCGTCACTCCGGCGCGGCCGCTGGCCCCGCTAGTGCTCACTGGGGCCTCCGATGGCCTGCTTGCGGTGCTCGAGCGCCCGGTCCCGCCCGGCCTTGATGTGCGGGTAGTGCAGGTCGAACGCGGGCCGCTCGGACCTGATCCGCGGGATCGAGGTGAAGTTGTGCCGCGGCGGCGGGCAGGACGTGGCCCACTCCAGCGAGTTCGCGAAGCCCCACGGGTCGTCCTCGGTCACCTGCTCGCCGTGCTTCCACGTGATGTACACGTTCCAGATGAAGATCAGCGTGGACGCGCCCAGGATGAACGCGCCGATCGAGGAGATCTGGTTCAGCGTGGTCACGTTGCCGGGCAGGTCCGGGTAGTTGGCGGTGCGCCGCGGCATGCCCTCCACGCCGATCCAGTGCTGCACCAGGAACGTCATGTTGAACCCGATGAACACCGCCCAGAAGTGCCACTTGCCCAGCGTGCTGTTGAGGATCTTGCCGGTGAACTTGGGCCACCAGAAGTAGAACCCGCCGAACATGCAGAACACCACCGTGCCGAACAGCACGTAGTGGAAGTGCGCGACCACGAAGTACGAGTCGCTGACCGCGAAGTCCAGCGGCGGCGAGGCCAGGATGACCCCGGTCAGCCCGCCGAACAGGAACACGATCAGGAACCCGAGGATGAACAGCATGGCCGGCTCGAACGTGAGCTGGCCGCGCCAGATCGTGCCCACCCAGTTGAAGAACTTCACCCCGGTGGGCACCGCGATCAGGAACGTCATGAACGAGAAGAACGGCAGCAGCACCGCGCCGGTGGTGAACATGTGGTGCGCCCACACGGTCATTGACAGGCCGGCGATCGCGATCGTCGCGCCGACCAGGCCCTTGTAGCCGAACAGCGGCTTGCGGGCGAATACCGGGAGGACTTCGGTGGCGATGCCGAAGAACGGCAGCGCCACGATATAGACCTCGGGATGGCCGAAGAACCAGAACAGGTGCTGCCACAGGATCGCCCCGCCGCTGGCCGCGGTGAACACCTGCGCGCCGAGCTTGCGGTCGATCTCCAGCACCAGCAGCGCGGCGGCCAGCACCGGGAAGGCCAGCAGCACCAGCAGGCTGGTCAGCAGGATGTTCCAGGTGAAGATCGGCATCCGGAACATGGTCATGCCCGGCGCGCGCATGCAGATGATCGTGGTGACGAAGTTGACCCCGCCCAGGATCGTGCCGAGCCCGGACAGCACCAGGCCCATGATCCACATGTCCCCGCCGATGCCCGGCGAGTTCACCGCGCTGGTCAGCGGCGAGTAGGCGTACCAGCCGAAGGCCGCCGCCCCGCCCGGGGTCAGGAAGGACAGGACCAGGATTATCCCGCCGAACGTGAACATGTAGTAGCTGAGCAGGTTCAGCCGGGGGAACGCCACGTCCGGCGCGCCGATCTGGAGCGGCATGATCTCGTTCGCGAACCCGACGAACAGCGGCGTCGCGAACAGCAGCAGCATGATCGTGCCGTGCATGGTGAACAGCTCGTTGTACTGCTGGTCCGACACCAGGTGCTCGTCCGGGCCCAGCAGCTGGGCGCGGATGATCATCGCCATCAGCCCGGCGATCAGGAAGAAGATGAACGAGGTGATCAGGTACAGGTGCCCGATGACCTTGTGGTCGGTCGAGGACAGCCAGTCCGCGAGCAGCGAGCCCTTCTTGTAGCTTTTCTCACGCGGTGCCGGGGTCGGCGTGCCCGATGTGCCGGGGACCGGCGGGTGGATGGCGGTCACTGAACTCCCCCAGACGCGAGCTGCTGGTTCTGCTGCTCGGTGATCCACTGCTGGAACTGCTCCGGGGTCACGATCTTCAGGGTGAACAGCATCCGGCTGTGGTACAGACCGCACAGCTCGGAGCAGCGCCCGGTGAACGTCCCGGTCTTGGTGGCCGTGATCTCGAACTGGTTCGGGTGGTCGGGCAGCACGTCGCGCTTGAACTCGAACGCATCGACCCAGAACGCGTGGACGACGTCGACCGAGGACAGGTTGAACCGCACGGTCTTGCCGACCGGGATCTCCATCACCGGCAGCTTGCCCGGCCACATCTGGCCCAGCTCGGTCACGTCGCCGGTCTGCGAGCCCGCCACCTTGTACTGCGGGTAGTCGAACTCCCAGCTCCACTGGAAGCCCTTGACGTCCACGACCACGTCGGGGTGGGCGGACAGCCTGTCGATGAAGTTCTCGTCCCGGGCGGTGAAGTAGAACAGCACCCCGACCATGATGAACGGCACGACCGTGTACAGGAACTCGATCGGCAGGTTGTACCGCACCTGGTGCGCGATCCGGTCGCCGCGCTTGCGGTGGAACAGGACCGCCCAGAGGATCAGGCCCCAGACCACGGCGCCGACGATCCAGGCCGCGATCCAGGAGCCCTGCCACAGGCTGATGACGACATCGCCCTGCTTGGTCACCGAAGGCGGCAGCCCGAGCCGGGTGAGCGTGGTCGACTTGCACCCGGTCGTGACCAGGAGAAGAACAGCGGCCAGCACGGCCCGCGGCGCCCAGCGGCGCAGCCGGGCCGCGCGGCCCGCCGCGCTCCCCGGGTCTTCGGCGCCAGCCTGATGTGGCGCGCTGCGGATGGGACTCACAGATGGCCTTCCCAGCGGATGACACCCGGCTCCACTGGCCGGTATTTGCTCGTCCTACAGCTTGTCGTGGAAACAGTACCGCGCAGCGTCCGGCAGGCCTCACCGACCCCGCCAACAACCCGCCCCGTGTCCCCGGGAGCGAGCGAGCCAGCTAGCACAGCCCTGGTTGTGGCATTCTCGTCGTAGCAGATACCGCGGCAGATGCAGGACGGAACGCTACTAGCGGGTATCGGCACCAGGCGGGCCCGGCAGGGTCCTGGTCAGGAGGTGACGCGATGCGCTCGACTCGCCGTTTCGGCGGGCTGAGCCGCTCCGCGAACCAGCGCCATCCGGCCGCCCAGCCGCCAGGACCGCAGGAGACTCCCCCGCCGCCGGAGGCCGCGGAGCCGGAACTGCCCGCTCCCGCCCTGGTCATCGACGC
The DNA here is from genome assembly GCA_963770375.1 of uncultured Actinomycetes bacterium. Classification (GTDB taxonomy): domain Bacteria; phylum Actinomycetota; class Actinomycetes; order Streptosporangiales; family Streptosporangiaceae; genus DASVBE01. The sequence goes on from CAVYPM010000017.1 coordinate 251,521, forward strand.
GCTCGGGCGCAAGTGCCCGATCCCGATCATCTGGCTGGCCCAGCGCATCGGCGAGGTCCCGGTCGGCGCGGTGGTCACCGTTCTGGCCGACGACCCGGCCGCGCGGACCGACATCCCGTCCTGGTGCGGGATGAAGTCACACGACTGGGTGGCCACCACCGACGTCCAGCCGGCCGGCTGGGCTATCCACATCCGCCGCAATTACTAAACGAGCCAGCAAGCCGCCGGCGAAGCCGGCCAGCGCTCGCCAGCAAGCACAGTCAGCAGGTGCCGGGCGATGTCGGCGGCGGCCTCGGCGCCGTAGGCGGCGGTCAGCCGCTCGGCCACCGCGGCGGGCTTCAGCTCGTACTCCTGCGGCCCGGAGGTCTCCAGCGCGTGCACCGCGGTCAGGTTGCCCAGCTGGGCGGCGCGCTCCAGGGACAGCCCCCAGGCCACCGCGGCCAGGAAGCCGGACCGGAAGGCGTCACCGGCCCCGGTGGGCTCCACCGGGACGGCGTCCGGGATGGGCGGCACCATGATCGGCTCGTGCCCGGCCCGGTCCACCCGGGCGCCGTCGCCGCCCAGCGTGGTGACCCGCACGCCCACATGGTCCACCACTTCCTCGTGCGACCAGCCGGTCTTCTGCTCGGTCAGCGAGGCCTCGTACTCGTTGCAGAACAGGTAGTCCGCGCCGTCCATCAGCCCGCAGACCTGCTCGCCGTCCAGGCGGGCCAGCTGCCACGAGGTGTCCGCGGCGAACGGCAGCCCGTGCTGGCGGCACTGCTCGGTGTACCTGACCATCGCGTCCGGGTCACTGGCGCCGATCAGCACCAGGTCGTAGCCGCCGGCCACGGCGGCGGCCTCGCCCAGGTCAATGCCGATGTCCTCGCTCATCGCCCCGGGGTAGAACGAGGCGATCTGGTTCATGTCCAGGTCGGTGGTGCCGACGAAGCGGGCGGTGTGATGCTCGGCGGACTCCCCCACCGCCCGGGTGTCCACGCCGTGGTCCTCCAGCCAGCGCCGGTAGTCGGTGAAGTCCGGCCCGACCGTGCCGACCAGGAACGGCCGCAGGCCCAGGCAGCCCATCCCGAACGCGATGTTCGCGGCCACCCCGCCGCGGCGGATGACCAGCTTGTCGACGAGGAAGGACAGGGCGACCTTGTCCAGCTTCCCGGCGACCAGCTGCTCGGCGAACCGGCCGGGGAAGGTCATCAGGTGATCGGTCGCAATCGACCCGGTAACGGCAATGCGCACGGCAGGCGGCCCTTCTCGGCGGTGTCGCTGGGCTGCTCAGGTTACCGGGCGACCGCCCCGATCAGTGGAAGGAGTCGCCGCAGGCGCAGGACCCGGTGGCGTTCGGGTTGTCGATCGTGAAGCCCTGCTTCTCGATCGTGTCCACGAAGTCGATGGTGGCGCCGCTGAGGTACGGGGCGCTCATCTTGTCCGTGACCACCGCCACCCCGCTGAACTCGTGCACGATGTCCCCGTCGGCCTGGCGCTCGTCGAAGTACAGCTGGTAGCGCAGGCCCGAGCAGCCCCCGGGCTGCACGGCAATCCGCAGCCGCAGGTCATCGCGGCCCTCCTGCTCGAGGAGGTTGCTGACCTTGGTTGCTGCCTTGGCCGTGAGGCTGATGCCCTCCTGCGAGGTCGTCTCGTCCTGAACGGTCATCTAGTCTGCTCCCGCGCGTAGATGGCCGCCGGGTTCCCGGCGGGCCTGATGTGCACTGCCAACGATATGCCCCGGGCTGGCATTCCCGGCCATGCGGCCCGGTTTCCTGGCCGCCGGCTGGGATCACAGGCCGGGCGCGCCCCACACCGGGAACCACCGGCTCAGGTCGGATTCGATCTTCAGGTCGCCGCCCAGCGCGCCGCGGACCTGCATCTCGAGCGCGCTGTCCCGGCGCTCCCCGCCGGCCGGCGCGAACGGGTAGAACGTGCCCCGCTTGTACAGGTAGACCAGCCCGAGGCGCTGCCCGGCCGGGCTGCGGAAGCCCACCAGCGTGCACAGCAGCTGCGGGCCGAAGCCACCCGCCTCCAGCGAGCTGTTCACTGCGTGCAGGTCGGTGACCAGGCCCTCCAGGTCGTCCGCGGAGTGGCGGCAGACCAGCCAGGTGAAGCCGTAGGAGTCCTGGCTCAGCTCCGGCCGCGCCTTGCCCGAGCCCATGCTGAGCAGGTCGGTGACTTCCTTCTCGATGTCGCTGAAGGCCCGGCCCTCGGCCGCGCGGAAGCAGACCGAGCCGGTCCCGGTCGGCTGCACGTCCATCGAGGCCTGCAGGGTGAGCGCGGCGCTGGGCAGCCCGAACAGCGCGTCGAGGTTGGGCGCAACCGGCTTGGTCCGGCCCAGGATCGTGTCGAGGAACCCCACCAGCAGGTCTCCCTGGCTCGGGGCCGCCCCGGGGACCCGGGACGGCCGGTGTCTGCGGTTACTGGCTGAGCTGCCGGGAGATCTTGGCCAGCTCCTCCAGCCGCCGCTCCAGCGACGGGTGCGTGGAGAACAGCCCGGACAGCGTGACCATCGCGCCGCGCTTGGCGAACGCGGGCGCGAAGTAGAACGCGTTCAGCGGTTCCGCGGCCCGCAGATCCCTGGTCGGGATGCGGGCCATGTCCCCGGTGACCTTCTGCAGCGCGCTGGCCAGCGCCGAGGGCTTTCCGGTGAGCAGCGCCCCGGACCGGTCCGCGGCCAGCTCCCGGTAGCGCGACAGCATCCGGATGAGCAGGAAGCTGATCGCGTACACGACCATGCCGACCACCATCACGACGAGGATCACCGGCAGCGCGCTCTGGTTGTTGCCGTTGTTGTTGCCGCGGCGGTCGCCGCCGAACAGCTCGGAGTAGAACGCGAACCGGACGACCAGGGCGGCGATGATGCCGAGGAACGACGCGATCGTCATCACCGCGACATCCTTGTGCGCCACGTGCGACATCTCGTGCGCCAGCACGCCCTCGACTTCCTCGGGCTCGAGCCGGCGCAGCAGGCCCTCGGTGGCGCAGACCACCGCGACCTTGCTGTTGCGGCCGGTGGCGAACGCGTTGGGCATGTCGGTCGGCGCGATCGCCACCCGCGGCTTGGGCATGTCGGCGAGCGCGCACAGCCGGTCGATGATCCCGTGCAGCTCCGCGGCCTGGGGCCCGTCCTGCGGGGTGACCAGCCGGGCACCGGACGTGGACAGCGCGATCTTGTCCGACCAGAAGTAGGAGCCCAGGCTCACCGCCAGCGCCGCCGCTACGGCCAGGAACACGATCCCGCCGGTGCTGATATTGGAGAACGCGCCGAGCAGGTACACCAGCGCGGCGATGAAGGCGACGAAGACCAGCCCGATGAGGAACATGGTCACGCCCATCCGCGCGATCAGCCCCCGGTCGGTGGCGTATCGGGTGCGCGCCATTGCGGCGCCTCCGTTTCCCGTCCGGGCCGCTTGCCGCGGCCCCGTCAAACCATTGAAGCGCACCGGGCGGACTGCCCCGTGCGGTCCGCCGGCTGGCCAGCCAGTCCTGGCTGGCCTACCTGAGTCAACGTCGGGCGGGCGGGACACGTTCCCGCGCTGGCAGGCCCTCAGGAACCTGCCAGCCGACGCTCAGCGGGCCTTCAGCCGGGGATCAGCCCGTCGTCCGAGAGCAGCTTGCGGACGTCCTCGATGGTGGCGTCCTCGTCCGGCAGGATCAGGTCGGACGGCTCCAGCGCGGCGTCGTCGAGCGGCTTGCCGAGCTCACGGATCCGGCCCAGCAGAGCGCAGAACGCGGTACGAAAGGCCTCCTCGTTGCTGGCGTTGACCGCCGCTTCCACCTTCGAGTCCAGCTTGTTCAGCTCGTCCGCGGCCGCAGGGTCGATGGCCAGCTGGCCCTGCCCCAGGATGCGCACGATCATGCGCCCTCACCCGCCTGCGGCTGCTCGGCGGGCTGCGCACCGGCGGGCGCGGCGCCGGCCTGGCCCGCGGAGCCCTCCAGCTGCTTGGGCGCGTCGCCCCCGGTCAGCTCGGCCTTCATCCGCTCCAGCTCGAGGTCGACGTCCCGGTTGCTGCCCATCCGGTCCAGCTCGACCTGGATGTCGTCGCGCGAGCCGGAAACCACGTCGTCCAGCGCGCCCGACGCCATCAGCTCGTCGATCGCGCCGGCCCGGGCCTTCATCTGCTCGGTCTTGTCCTCGGCCCGCTGGATGGCCAGGCCGACGTCGCCCATCTCCTCGGAGATGCCGGTGAACGCCTCGTTGATCCGGGTCTGCGCCTCGGCCGCGGTGTAGGTCGCCTTGATGGTCTCCTTCCTGGTGCGGAACGAGTCCACCTTGGCCTGCAGCCGCTGCGAGGCCAGGGTCAGCTTCTCTTCCTCGCCCTGCAGATTGGTGTACTGCGTCTCCAGGTCAGCGAGCTGGGTGCTGATGCCGGACTTGCGGGTGAGGGCCTCACGGGCGAGGTCCTCCCGGCCCGCCGACAGCGCGTCCCTGGCCTGCTTGTCCAGCCGGTTCTGGGACTGCTGGAGCTGGTTCATCTGCAGCTCCAGGCGCTTGCGCGAGGTTGCTACGTCCGCCACCCCGCGGCGGACCTTCTGCAGCAGCTCGAGCTGCTGCTTATAGGAGTAGTCCAGGGTCTCCCGTGGATCTTCCATCTTGTCCAGGGCCTTGTCGGCCTTGGCCCGGAAGATCATCGTGACCCGCTTCATCACGCTCATAGGCGCGACCATCCCCTTCGTCAATTGTGAGACCGCTGACGCGCAGCGCGGTCTGCGCCGCGACTCCGGGCTTGCTGCACGACCGCGGACATTACCGGCCAGTGGTCTGGGTCACAGCCTACGCGCGGCGCTGGCAAGCGTCATCCAGCAGACTGCGGCCCGGCCCCGGCCGGGCAGAGCGCCCATTTCTGCACTGCCGAGCCTAGTCTCCGCAACGCACTGTCCCGGTAGGCTGTGGGCGTGTTCAAGCGACGTAGCGAGCAGCTCGCCGACGTACCGGCGGCTGACCCGGCTGACCAGGCCAGCGGCGAGGACGAGGCCCCCGGGGCCGTCCCCCGCAACATGACCGCGGCCAAGGGCCTGCCCACGCCCAAGCGCAGCGAGGCGGAGAAGCGCCGCCGGCAGCCCTACTCGGCACCGGCCGACCGCAAGGCCGCGGTAGCCCAGTCCCGCTCCCAGGGCCGGACCGAGCGGACCAAGCGGTACGAGGCCATGCGGCGCGGCGAGAACTGGGCCCTGCCGGCCAAGGACCGCGGCCCGGTCCGCGCGCTGGCCAGGGACGTCGTCGACTCCCGCCGCCGGGTCAGCGAGTTCTACATGTACATCGTCGGCGCGCTGGTGGTGCTGCTGTTCATCCCGCAGCTGCGCACGATCGTGGACTACGTCGTGCTCGCCGTGATCTTCGTCATGCTGATCGAGGCGATGTTCCTCGGCCGCCACGTGCGCAAGCTGGCCGCGCAGCGGTTCCCCGGCGAGCGGACCAAGGGCCTGACCGTGTACTCCGCGCTGCGCGCCATGCAGATCCGCGCGCTGCGCAACCCCAAGCCGCGGGTCAAGGCCGGCGACCAGGTCTGAGCGAGCGGTCGGCGGGTGGGCGGCCGGCCTGGCTCTGGCCTGTGCTGGGATGGCCGTTAAGGTCAGCGGCATGGAACACCGTCATCTCGGCCGCAGCGGCCTGAAGGTCAGTGAGATCGCCTACGGCAACTGGATTACGCACGGCTCGCAGGTCGAGGAGGACGCGGCCAAGGCGTGCGTGGCCGCGGCCCTGGACGTGGGCATCACCAGCTTCGACACCGCGGACGTGTACGCGGGCACCAAGGCCGAGGCGGTGCTCGGCCGGGCCCTGCACGGGGTGCGCCGCGAGTCGGTCGAGATCTTCACCAAGGTGTTCTGGCCGACCGGTCCTGGCGTGAACGACCGCGGGCTGTCCCGCAAGCACATCATGGAGTCCGCGCACGCCTCGCTGCGCCGCCTGCAGACCGACTACATCGACCTGTACCAGGCGCACCGGTTCGACCACGAGACGCCGCTGGAGGAGACCCTCCGGGCCTTCGACGACCTGGTCCGGCAGGGCAAGGTGCTGTACATCGGGGTGTCCGAGTGGCGGGCCGAGGAGATCGCCGCGGCGCTGAAGATCGCCGCCGGGATGGGCCTGGACCGGATCGTGTCCAGCCAGCCGCAGTACAACATGATCTGGCGGGTCATCGAGGCCGAGGTCGTGCCGTTGTGCGAGCGCGAGGGCATCGGGCAGATCGTCTGGTCGCCGATCGCCCAGGGTGTGCTGGCCGGCAAGTACAAGCCGGGCGCGGAGCGGCCGGCCGGATCCCGGGCCACCGACCCGTCCGGGTCCAACTTCATCAGCGGCTACCTGACCGACGAGATCCTCACCCGGGTTCAGGAACTGGCCCCGGTCGCCGCCGACGCCGGCCTGAGCATGGCCCAGCTGGCGATCGCGTGGACCCTGCAGAACCCCAACGTGTCCGCGGCCATCGTCGGCGCCACCCGGCCCGAGCAGGTCAGGGACAACGCCGGCGCGTCCGGGGTCAAGCTCGGCGCGGACATCCTGGAGCGGATCGACGGCATCCTGGGCCCGGTCATCCAGACCGACCCCGGCCGCACCGTCAGCCCGCCCCGCCGCCCCTGACGCCGCCCCGGCCCCGGGCGCGCGGCTCTTGCGTGCCCCCTCCGTGCGGAGGGCATACTGAGGTCATATCGGTTGTCGAGCCAGCCGCGGGCCTGGGCTCGCCTGGCAACGGCGCGCCACCTCCGGAACGCGGCCTGTTCCCCGGGGGACGAGTGCCATGACCAGCACGCTGGCAACCGGTCAGGAGCAATCTGCTGCTGGCCGCGCCGAATGGGCGGCAGGCGGCGGCCTGCCGGACCGGTTCCGCATCGATATCAGCGACCTCGGCGAGGCCTGTGATCTCATCACGCGGGTCTACGGCCCGGTGCGGATCAGCACCCAGGACAAGACCACCCGGGTCCAGCTGACCGGGCTGGGCGCCGGGCCGCTCCGGCTGGGTCAGACCGACCTGCGGATGACGGTGGACTACCAGGCCGCCCCGGCCAGCCGGGTGCTGATCGGCTACGTCGTGGCGGGCGTGGTCCGGCGGCAGGCAGCGGGCCAGGCGGCGGTGCTGGGCCCGGGCGACGTGGCGGTGCTGAAGCAGCCGGGCCAGGCGTACTGGGGGCGGTCCGAGAGCGCCTGTGTCCGCATTGTCAGCTTCGAGTCGTCGGTGCTGGACGAGGTCGCGGACGGGCTGCCCGACCGCGCCCCGGTCCCGGTCCGGTTCACCGGCATGACCGCCGTGTCGGCCGCGGCCGCCAAGCGCCTGCGGTCCGCCGTGGACTTCGCCTGGGACCTGGTGGCCGGCAACCCTGCGGCCGCGGACCAGCCGCTGGTCACCGGCAGCACCGCCCGGCTGCTCGCGGCCGCCGCCCTGAGCACCTTCCCGAACACCGCCACGGCCGAGCCGACCCGGGGCGACCGCCACGACGCCAGCCCCGGCACGCTGAACCGGGCCATCGAGTTCATCGAGGAGCACGCCGGGGCCGACCTGAGCGCGGCGGACATCGCCGCGGCCGCGAACGTCAGCATCCGCGCCGTCCAGCTGGCCTTCCGCCGTGAGCTCGGCGTCACGCCGCTGGGCTATCTGCGCCGGGTCCGGCTGGAGCGGGCGCACCGGGACCTGCTGGCCGGCGGGCTGGCCGGGCCGACCGTCACCGCCGTCTCGGTCCGCTGGGGGTTCTCCAGCTCGAGCCGGTTCGCCGCGTACTACCGCGAGGCCTTCGGCGTACCCCCGAGTTACACCAGGGAGCAGGCCCGCTGAGCACGCGCGGCCGGCTGGCGCCGCGGAGCCGTCAGCCGGCCGGGTGCAGGCTCATCGGGCCGTATATCTTCTCGCCGTCGTCCAGCAGGGTGACCTGGTCCACGCCCGCGTCCAGCAGGCTGCGCCAGTGCTCCCCGATCCAGCTCTCCGCGTCGCCCTGGCTGCCGAAGGTCTCCTTCGGCAGGCCACGGGACGCCAGCACGGTTCCGTCCTGCTGCTCCAGCTGCCAGCTCCAGGTCACTGCGGCATCCTTCCCCTGCGTGCCGTTCCGGTCCCGGGCCTGCCCGGCGGGGCCGGCCCGGCTGACGACACTAGTCCACCACCCGCCCGCCCCTCGTTGACCGGGGCCGGCGGGCGTGCTGGACTCCGCTGCCATGGACGTTGAGCTGGCGGGCACGGCGGGCCCGGCGGGCTGGCCGCGGCCGGGCTGCCGGTGCGCGTGCTGCGGGCGCGGGCGGGCGGCCGGGCGGTCCCGGCGGCCCGCCGGGGCCGTCCTGGACGGCGTGCTGCGGATCGGCCCGGACGGGCCGGCGCCCGGCGGGGCGCCGCCTGGCTACCGGGTCAGCGCGCTGCCCGGCGGCTGGGAGGTCACCGCGCCGGACGGCGGCCGGCTGCTGGCCGCCGCGGGCCCGGGCGCGGTCCCGGTGCCGCCGGACGGCGCCGTGCCCTACGGCGTGCTGCTGCTCGACCTGGCCGGGCACCCGTTCCAGCTCGGCGAGCTGGCCCGGCGCGGGCTGATCGCCCCCGGCGCGCAGGTTGCCGCGTGGTTCACGGACGACCGGATCAGCTCGGAGGCCGAGCTGGCCCGGCGCTGCGCGCTGTGGGGCGCGACCGCGCCCTCAGACGGCACCCGGCTGGCGTCGCCGCGCCCCGCCCCGGCTCCGGCCGCAGGTCCCGCGACGGCCCCAGGTCCCGTGCCGCTCCCGGCCCGCACGCTGGTCCTCGGCGGCGCCCGGTCCGGCAAGTCGGCCGAGGCCGAGCTGCGGCTGGCCGCCGAGCCGGCCGTGACCTACCTGGCCACCGGGCCCGTGCCCGACCCGGACGCCGACCCGGACTGGGCCCGGCGGGTCGCCGCGCACCAGGCCCGGCGGCCCGCTCACTGGGCGACGGCCGAGACCCGGGATGCGGCCCGTGCCCTCCGTAATCCGGGAAACCTGGCGATCCTCTGGGACGGGGCCGGAACCTGGCTGACGGCGGTGCTCGACGAGAGCGGCTGCTGGGACCAGCCCGCGCCGCGGCCCGGCTGGGCGGGCCGGGTCGCCGCCGCGGTGGACGAACTGGTGAGCGCGTGGCGGCAGGCCCCGGGCCGGGTCGTCGCGGTCAGTGACGAAGCGGGCAGCGGCGTGATCCCCGCCACCGCCGCCGGGCGGTTGTTCCGCGACCAGCTCGGCCTGCTGAACCAGCGGCTGGCGGCAGAATCCGAGGAAGCCGTACTGGTCGTGGCGGGCCGGGTGATCACGCTGCCGGGGTGACGGTGCGCGACCAGACGGCCAAACCGGCCGCCCGCGGGGCGGTAATAACGGCCCAACCCGGATTCCGGTCGCGAACGGCACGAGAGGAACGCCGCGAACCTGTTAAGTTCTACGATTAGCGGCTGAGCCTGCGCGCGCAGCGCCGGGCTTCCGGCCAGCCCCGGGAACAAGGGTGGTGGCGGCACATGACTCGCGTTGTCGTCGTTGGCGACCTCATGACGGACACGGTCGCGCATGCTCACCTGCCGCTGGCCAAGGGCAGTGACACCCCGGCCACGGTGACCATGCACGGCGGCGGCTCCGGCGCCAACATCGCGGCCTGGCTGGCCGTGGACGGCTCCGAGGTGGCGTTCGTCGGCCGCCGCGGCGCCGACATCGCCGGCCGCAACCGCGACATGGAGCTGATGGGCTACGGCGTTGACGCCCGGCTGGTGATGGACCCCGAGCGGCCGACCGGGACCTGCGTGGTGATGGTCACCCACAAGGGCGACCACACGATGATGTCCGACCCGGGCGCGAACTCCGCGCTGTCCCCCGACGACCTGCCGCAGGACCTGTTCGTGCCCGGCAGCCACCTGCACGTGTCCGGGTACACGCTGCTCAACGAGCGGTCAAGGAACGCCGCGCTGGCCGCCTTCGACCTCGGCCGCCGGGCGGGGATGTCGATCTCGGTGGACGGCGCGTCGGCCGCTCCGCTCGAGCGGGTCGGGGCCGAGCCCTTCCTGCAGCTGACGAACGGCGCGACGCTGCTGTTCGTGAACGGCGCCCAGGCCCGGGTGATCACCGGCCGGGACGACCCGGAGCAGGCCGCCCGCGTGCTGAACGCCTGGTATCCGCAGGTCGTGCTCAAGCTCGGCCCGAACGGCGCACAGTTTTACGCCAACGGGCGCCCTGACCCGGTCCGGGTGCCTCCCCCGCCGATCGAGCGGGTAGTCGACGGCACCGGCGCGGGCGACGCGTTCTGCGCCGGCTTCCTGCCCGCCTGGCTGGACAAGAAGCCGCCGCACGAGGCCCTGTCGGCCGGCTGCCGGCTGGCCGCCCAGGCGCTCGGCATGGTCGGCGCCCGCCCGGCGCTGTAATTCTGGCTCGCTCCGGGCCGCTAGAGCGCTGCCTTCCCTCCTCGCTCCTCGGCGCTCCTTCGTCGCGCCTCATCGCTCGTCAGGAAAACAGCGCCGCGGCCCTCCGCTCGCGGCCGTCGCCGGCAGCTGCTGCTCGCTAGGCTCACCGCTCGTGGCGTCTGTCTCGGATTACCTCAGCAGTTTGTTCTCGCTGGACGGCCGGCTGGCGCTGGTCACCGGCGGCAGTTCGGGGATCGGCGAGGGCATCGCGGTGGCGCTGGCCGGGGCCGGCGCCCGGGTCGTGCTGCTGGCCCGCGACAAGGCGCGGCTGGAAGCGGCGGCGTCCCGGATGGCCGCGGCCGGCTGGGTCAGCGCCGACGCCGCGGACCGGGCCGCGCTGACCGCCGCCGCGGGCGAGGTCACCGCCCGGTTCGGCGAGCCGGACATCCTGGTCAACGCGGCCGCGGTCAACCTGCGGCCGCCGCTGGGCGAGCAGACCACCGCCTCCTGGGACCAGACCATCGAGGCCAACCTGACCGCGCCGTTCCTGCTCGGCCAGGCGTTCGGGCCGCGGATGGCCGCCCGCGGCTGGGGCCGGATCATCAACATCACCAGCCAGCAGGCCCACCGGGCGTTCGGCAACAGCGGCGGGTACGGCGCAGCCAAGGGCGGGCTGGCCGCGCTGACCCGGTCCCAGTCCGAGGCGTGGGCGCCGCACGGGGTGTGCGCCAACGCGCTGGCCCCCGGGTTCGTGATCACCCCGCTGACCGCCGAGGTGTCCGCCGACCCGGTCCGGGTGGCCGCGTACGCCGCCAGGACCCACGTCGGCCGCAACGGGCTGCCCGCGGACTTCGCCGGGGCCGCGGTGCTGCTGGCCAGCCCGGCCAGCGGGTACGTGACCGGGCAGATGATCTGCGTGGACGGCGGTTTCTCGGTCAGCTGAGCCGCGCGGCGCGGGCCCGCACGTCAGTAGGTGACGGCACAATATCGGTCATGGCCAGACGCACCACGACAACCCCGCCGCCCGAGGACTTCGAGGAAAACATCGTCGACATCGATGTGACCGAGGAGATGCGGGGCAGCTACCTCGAGTACGCCTACTCGGTCATCTACCAGCGCGCCCTGCCGGACGCCAGGGACGGCCTCAAGCCGGTGCAGCGCCGGATCCTCTACCAGATGAACCAGATGGGCCTGCGGCCCGACCGCCCGCACGTCAAGTGCGCCCGCGTGGTCGGCGAGGTGATGGGGCGGCTGCACCCGCACGGCGACACGGCCATCTACGACGCGCTGGTCCGGATGGCGCAGCCGTCCGCGATGCGGCTGCCGCTGATCGACGGGCACGGCAACTTCGGCTCGCTCGACGACGCCCCGGCCGCCATGCGGTACACCGAGGCCCGGCTGGCCGCGGCGGCCCTGGAGATGACCGCCTCGCTGGACGAGGACACGGTCGAGTTCGTGCCGAACTACGACGGCACCGAGCGGCAGCCCGACGTGCTCCCCGCGGGCCTGCCGAACCTGCTGGTCAACGGCGCGGCCGGGATCGCGGTCGGGATGGCCACCAGCATGGCCCCGCACAACCTGGGCGAGGTCATCGCCGCCGCCCGGCACCTGATCCGGCACCCGGACGCGGACCTGGACGCGCTGATGCGCTTCGTGCCCGGCCCGGACCTGCCCACCGGCGGCAAGATCGTCGGCCTGGACGGGATCCGCGACGCGTACGCCACCGGGCGGGGTATCTTCCGCACCCGGGCCACCGCGCGGGTGGAGAAGCTCACCCCGCGCAAGACGGGCCTGGTGATCACCGAGCTGCCCTACGGGGTCGGGCCGGAGAAGGTGATGTCCCGGATCAAGGACCTGGTCCAGGCCAAGAAGCTGAACGGGATCGCGGACCTGAAGGACCTCACCGACCGGCACCACGGGCTGCAGCTGGTCATCGAGCTGCGCAGCGGGTTCGTGCCCGAGGCGGTACTGGACGAGCTGTACCGGCTGACGCCGATGGAAGAGACGTTCGGCATCAACAACGTCGCGCTGGTGGACGGGCAGCCGCGGCTGCTCGGCCTGCGCGAGCTGCTGCAGATCTACGTCGACCACCGGATCGACGTGGTCCGCCGCCGGACCGAGTACCGCCGCACCCGCCGCCAGGACCGGCTGCACCTGGTCGACGGCCTGATCATCGCGCTGCTGAACATCGACGAGGTCATCCAGGTCATCCGCACCAGCGACGACGCGGCCGCCGCGCGCGAGCGGCTGATGTCGGTGTTCGACCTGTCCCAGGTCCAGGCCCAGTACATCCTCGACACTCCGCTGCGCCGGCTGACCAGGTACGACAAGCTCGAGCTGGAGCGCGAGGGCGGGCAGCTGCGGGCCGAGATCGCCGAGCTGACCGCGATCCTGGAGTCCGGGACGGCGCTGCGCGAGCTGGTCTCGTCCGAGCTGGCCGACGTGGCCAAGCGGTTCGGCACGCCGCGGCGCACGGTGCTGCTGGAGGCCAGCGGCACGGCGACCAGGTCCGCCGCGGTGCCCCTGGAGGTGGCCGACGACCCCTGCACCGTGCTGCTGTCCTCGGCCGGCCTGCTGGCCAGGACCGCTGCGTGCTACCCGCACAGGCCGGCCGCGTCGGGACCACCGGCGCGGCGCCCGAGGGCACGCTGTTCGCTGCGGATCCGGAGGCCGCGGCGCCGGCGCCCAGGCCGGCCCCGCCGAGGCCGGGCCGAGGTCCGCGCACGACGCGATCGTGTCGGCGGTGCCGGCCACCGCACGCGGCACCGTCGGCGTGGTCACCTCGCTGGGCCGGCTGATCCGGCTCAGCGTGCTCGAACTGCCCGCCCTGCCGCCCAGCGCGCACTCCCCCGGCCTGGCCGGCGGCGCGCCGATCGGCGAGTTCGTCGGCACCGAGCCGGGCGAGACCGTGGTGGCCATCGTCGCGGCCGACGAGGCCGGGGCCGGCCTGGCGCTGGGTACCGCGGCCGGGGTGGTCAAGCGGGTGGCGCCGGACTACCCGGGCAGCGCCAGCGACTTCGAGGTGATCGCGCTGAAGGACGGCGACCGGGTGGTCGGCGCGGTTCAGCTGGCCAGCGACGCTCAGGACCTGGTGTTCATCACCAGCGACGCGCAGCTGCTGCGGTTCGGCGCCAACTCGGTGCGGCCGCAGGGCCGGGCGGCCGGCGGCATGGCCGGCATCCGGCTGGCGGCGCGGGCCAGCGTGGTCTGGTTCGGCGCGGTCAACCCGGATGACCCGGCAGCCGAGGTAGTCACGGTCGCGGGCCGGTCCGGAGCGCTGCCCGGCACCACGGCGGCCACGGTCAAGGTGTCGGCCTACGCGGAGTTCCCGCCCAAGGGCCGGGCCACCGGCGGCGTGCGCTGCCACCGCTTCCTCAAGGGCGAGGACGCGCTGGTGCTGGCGTGGGCCGGGCCGGGCCCGGCGCGGGGGGCCACGGACGCCGGCACCCCGGTCGAGCTAGGTCCGCCGACCGGCCGCCGTGACGGCTCCGGCGAGCGCATCACCCAGCCCCTGGCCGCCATAGGAGGCTCAGCCCCGCCCGCCTGAGACCTGGGAGGTAGCCCTCGGTGGGGTACACGACCGCAGCGTGGCTCAGCTTCGGCGGGGCCCTGGCTGCCGTGGCCGGTGCGCTGACCGGCCTGCTGTTCGTCGCGCTGTCGGTGAAGGCTGATGCGCTGGCCGCGTCACGCAGCCTCCGCTCCCGCGCCGCTCAGACCCTGGTGCTGTTCATGATCTCCGTGCTCATCGCGGTGTTGCTGGTGGCTCCTCAGCCACCGGGCGCCCTGGGCGCGTGCGGGTCTGCCTGCCGCAACACGATCTGCCGCCGTGCTGGTCGGCGTGGCCGGGCTCACCTTCCTGCTGAAGGCCGGCGGTGGCTTGTACTGGCTGATTCCCGCCGCGGTGGCGAGTCTCCTGGGCGGCGTGGTCAACGCATGGCTGTTCCTTGTCAGGGTGACCAGCTAATCCCCCGCAGCTGCAGGCCGCCCATGATCCCGAAGGGTTCTCGGACACCCGCCATCCTCCGCGATCATGGAATGCCGGGGCGGGTTCGGGGTTACTGGACGTGCCAGACGCGCCAGAGGGCGGCTGGCTCGGTCAGCGGGTCGCCGTGGACCACGGTGAAGTGGGCCGGGTCGCCGACCGCGATGCGCCCGGCGCGGGCGTCGCCGAGGACGTCGCCGCCCCGCCAGGTGGCCGCGCCGAGCGCCTCCCAGGGCTCCAGGCCCGCGTCGACCAGGCACTCGACCTCCCAGGCCAGGTGCCCGGCGCGGACCGAGCCGCCGCCGAAGTCGCTGCCCGCGGCGATCGGCACGTCCGCGGCGTGGGCGGCCCTGATGCTGGCCTCGGCGGTCTCCCGCAGCTCCGCGGTCCGCTTGACGCCGTCCCCGGTGGTGAACCGGTCGACGGTCGTGGTGGTCGCGAAGCCCTGCCAGGACCGCAGCACGGACAGCGTGGAGACCACGGTGACCCGGTTCTCGGCCAGCAGCCGGGCCACGTCGGCGTCGATGGTGAACCCGTGCTCCAGCGTGTCCACCGCGGACTCGGCGGCCAGCTTGCAGTTGGCCAGGCCGGTGCCGTGCGCGGCCACGGTCGCGCCGCGGGCGTGCACCGCGTCCACCACCCGCCGGACCTCGGCGGCGGACCAGGGGGCCACGCCGGCGTCCGGGCCGTCCAGGTACAGCTTGATCAGGTCGGCGCCGTCGTCCAGCTGACCGAGCGCGGCGGCCAGCAGCGCGTCCGCGTCGGCCGCCTCGACCGCCAGCCCGGCGGGCAGGCTGCCGGCCTTGGTCAGCCAGGTGCCCGCGGCGCGGATGTAGGGGAAGCCCGGCCGGCCCTGCCACTGGTCGCGCAGGGACAGCGCGAGGGCCCGCTCCCGCCCGTCCGGGGTGTCCGCCCGCCGCGGTGAGCCGACGTCCCTGACCCACCGGACCCCGGACGCGACCAGCAGCGCCGCGTTGCGCTCCGCGGCCTTCTCCAGCTCGGCGGTCGGGTCGGCGCCACGGTCGATCCAGTGCGCCCCGCCCGGCAGGGTCAGATGGCTGTGGCAGTCCACGAACGACGGCACGATCGTGGCCCCGCTGGCGTCGATCACCTCGGCGGAGTCCCAGGCTTCCGTGGGCACCTCCCCGTGGAAGATCCCGGCCACCTCGCCCCCCGCCACCAGGACACTGACCGAAGTCTGCAGCTCCGGTCCGGTTCCGTCGGCCAGCGCGGCGCCGTGCAGCAGCAGGTTCTTAGCCACCGGGGGTCCTTCCGTCGAGGGGCCAGTCCATGATCAGTATCCGCCTGCCCCTCTCCGCCCCCCGACCGCCCCCACCCGGCGAGCAGAACCGCACGGGCCCCTCGCAGCACAGAACCCACTCACCCGGCCGGCCGTGACCGGGGCATGCGCCTCGCGGGCGAGCCGCCATCGGCGAACTGGCGCCGCCCGCCTACGGCCGCGCCGCCGGGACCCCGGCGGGGTCATGCGCCCTTGCGAGCCGCGCCGTTACCGGCGCACTGGCGCCGCCTGCTACGGCGGGACCGCTGGCCCCCGCCGGGACCGGCGCCCGTGGCCATCGCCAGGCCCCGGTGGGCGGGGGTCTTTAGATATCGATCCGGCTGGGGTCGAGCTCGGTGGCGCCGCTGACGATGAAGTCGCGGCGGGGGCCGACCTCGCTGCCCATGAGCAGGTCGAAGATGCCGGACGCGGCCGCCGTGTCGCCGATCCGGATCCGGCGCAGGGTGCGGTGACGCGGGTCCATGGTGGTCTCGGCCAGCTGGACGGCGTCCATCTCGCCGAGGCCCTTGTACCGCTGCGGCGGCTCCTCCCAGCGCTGGCCCTTGCGCTCCAGCTCCAGCAGGGTGCGGTGCAGCTCGGCGTCGGAGTAGGTGTAGACGTACCGGGGCTGGTTCTTCTTCGGGCTGAGCAGCTTGACCCGGTGCAGCGGCGGGACCGCGGCGAACACCCGGCCCGCCTCGACCATCGGCCGCATGTAGCGGTGGAACAGGGTGAGCAGCAGGCAGCGGATGTGGGCGCCGTCGACGTCGGCGTCGGCCATGAAGATGACCCGCTGGTAGCGGGCCGCGTCGAGGTCGAACGCGCCGCCTGAGCCGGCGCCGATGACCTGGATGATGGCGGCGCACTCGGCGTTCTTCAGCATGTCCGAGAGGGACGCCTTCTGCACGTTGAGGATCTTGCCGCGGATCGGCAGCAGGGCCTGGAACTCGGAGTTGCGGGCCAGCTTGGCGGTGCCCAGCGCGGAGTCGCCCTCGACGATGAACAGCTCGCTGCGGTCGTCGGCGGACCGGCAGTCGGCCAGCTTGGCCGGGAGGGCCGAGCTGGCCAGGGCCGACTTGCGGCGCTGGTTCTCGCGGTGCTCGCGGGCCGCGATCCTGGTACGGGCGGCGGTGGCGACCTTCTCGAGGACGGCCCGGGCCTGTGCCTTGGCCACCTTGCCGCGGGACTCGAAGAACTCCTTCAGCTCAGCGCTGACGACCTGCTGGACGATCCTGGTCGCGGCCGGGGTGCCGAGCACCTCCTTGGTCTGGCCCTCGAACTGCGGCTCGGGCAGCCGCACGGCGACGACCGCGGTCAGGCCCTCGGTCACGTCGTCCTTGGTGACCGCTTCCTCGTCGGCCTTGACCAGCCTGGTGGCCCGGAGCTGCTCGTTCAGCGTGCGGACCAGGGCCCGGTCGAAGCCGGTCAGATGGGTGCCGCCCTTCGGGGTGGCGATGACGTTGACGAACGAGCGGGTCACGGTGTCGTACCCGGAGTCCCAGCACAGCGCCACGTCGACGGTGAGCTCGCGCTCCACCTCGGTGGGCGTCAGGTGGCCCTGGTCGTCGAGGACCGGCACGGTCTCGGTGAACTGGCCCGCCCCGGCCAGGCGGATGACCTCGGACACCGGGGTGCCGGACGACAGGTGCTCGCAGAACTCGCTGATCCCGCCCTCGAACCGGAACGTCGCCTCCTGCGGGCCGGAGCGGCCCGCGTCGGCGTCGTCGTCGGCGGGGCGGACCAGGGCCAGCGCCGGGGGCCGGTCGTCGCGGACCCGGATGGCCAGGCCGGGCACCAGGTAGGCGGTCTGCCGGGCGCGCTGGGTGATGCTGTCGAAGGACCACTGCGAGTCGGCCACGAAGATCTGCCGGTCCGGCCAGAACCGGATCCGGGTGCCGGTCAGCGTCCTGGCCACGCGGCGCACCTTGCGCAGGCCGGGCCCGGCGACGAACGGCGCGTCGGGGCCGTCGCCGGCGAACTCGCCGGGGACCCCGCGGCGGAAGCTGGCCACCCACTCGTGCCCGCCCCGGTCCACGGCCACGTCCATCCGGGCGGCCAGCGCGTTGACCACCGAGGCGCCCACGCCGTGCAGGCCGCCGGAGGCGGTGTAGGACCCGCCGCCGAACTTGCCGCCCGCGTGCAGCCGGGTCATCACCAGCTCGACGCCGCTCAGCCCGGTCTTCGGCTCGATGTCCACCGGGATGCCGCGGCCATGGTCGTGGACCTCGGCGGACCCGTCCGGGTGCAGCACGACGTCGATCTCGTCGCCGTGGCCGCCCAGCGCCTCGTCGACCGCGTTGTCGATGATCTCCCAGAGGCAGTGGGCCATGCCGCGGCCGTCGGTGGACCCGATGTACATGCCGGGGCGCTTGCGGACCGCCTCCAGGCCCTCGAGCACGGTCAGATGGCGCGCGGTGTAGCCATCGGAGGGGGCGGCTCGCCGGGCGGGCGCGGAACTCACGACGGTCACCTGCAGATCTCCTGACTCCAGAGGCAGTGCTTGCTGGCGAGCTGCGGGCCGCTATGAGCGGCCCTCCGCTCGCCTGCCAGCCCCGGTTTGGCTCTGAAGGCAGGGTAACGGCCGGCTCTGTCAGCCTGGCGCAACCACGCCGCCACATACCCGGCGACCTGGGGCAACATGCACCGGGCCGGCCGGGGCTGGCCGGGGCGCCCGCACTGACCAGCCAGGACAGGTCCGGGAACGGCTCATTCTGCCCGCCGGCGACCGCCGCGGGGGCCGGAAAACCCGCCGCTGCGAGGGTGTTCGCTCGTGGCGTACAAACCCCCGCCCGGGGAAGCTCCCCTTCGGGGGGTGTGTTGTGATGCTGTGTAAGCAACGTTCGGTGGCCCTGCCGGCGGAGCCGGAGGGCACAGGCGAGGAGGCGACATGACCGGAGCGATAGCCCCACCCAAGCCGCTCAACGCCATGGACCTGTGTGACCGGTGCGGCGCCCAGGCCTATGTCCGTGTCGTACTCCAGGGTGACGCGGAGCTGCTGTTCTGCGCGCATCACAACCGGCAGCACGCCGCGGCGCTGGCCAAGGTCGCTGTCGATATCCAGGACGAGACCGACCGGCTGAGTGCTGCTGGGGGCCGATAGGCCTGACGCCGCAGGCGGCCGGTAAGCCATAACCCCAGGGACCCGCTAGCAGCCCCGCTGCTAGCGGGTTTCCTTCTGGCCGGAAGACGGGACCGGGCGGCTGCCCCGCAGGGGGCGGCCGCCCGGTCCCGTTTGCCGTGCGGTCAGTCCAGGTAGTCCCGCAGGACCTGAGACCGGGACGGGTGGCGGAGCTTGGACATGGTCTTGGACTCGATCTGGCGGATCCGCTCCCGGGTCACGCCGTAGACCTTGCCGATCTCGTCCAGGGTCTTGGGCTGGCCGTCGGTCAGGCCGAACCGCATCGAGACCACGCCGGCCTCGCGCTCGGACAGCGTGTCCAGCACCGAGTGCAGCTGCTCCTGGAGCAGGGTGAAGCTGACCGCCTCGCCCGGCTGGATCGCCTCGGAGTCCTCGATCAGGTCGCCGAACTCGCTGTCGCCGTCCTCGCCGAGCGGGGTGTGCAGGGAGATCGGCTCGCGGCCGTACTTCTGCACCTCGATGACCTTTTCCGGGGTCATGTCGAGCTCGGCGGCCAGCTCCTCCGGGGTGGGCTCGCGGCCCAGGTCCTGGAGCATCTGCCGCTGCACCCGGGCCAGCTTGTTGATGACCTCGACCATGTGGACCGGGATCCGGATGGTCCGGGCCTGGTCGGCCATGGCGCGGGTGATGGCCTGGCGGATCCACCAGGTGGCGTAGGTGGAGAACTTGTAGCCCTTGGTGTAGTCGAACTTCTCCACCGCGCGGATCAGGCCCAGGTTGCCCTCCTGGATCAGGTCCAGGAACAGCATCCCGCGGCCCGTGTACCGCTTGGCCAGCGAGACCACCAGCCGCAGGTTGGCCTCCAGCAGGTGGTTCTTGGCCCGGCGCCCGTCGTCGGCGATCCACTCCAGGTCGCCGCGCGCGTCCAGGTGCAGCGTGCCCCGGCCCTCGGCCAGCTTCTCCTCGGCGAACAGGCCCGCCTCGATCCGCTTGGCCAGCTCCACCTCCTGCTCGGCGTTGAGCAGCGGGACCTTGCCGATCTGCTTGAGGTAGTCCTTGACCGGGTCGGCGGTGGCGCCGGCCGCGGCGACCTGCGCGGCGGGCAGGTCCTCGTCGTCGTCGCCGTAGACGAACGCCTCGTCCTCGGGCTCCTCGCCGGTCTTGGTCCCGGGCGGGGCGACCACCCGGCCGGCCACGGCCGCGCCGGGCTGGCCGGCCGCGCTGTCCGGGGCCACGGCGCCGCCGGCGGCGGCGGCCGGCTCGCCGTCACCGTCCGCGTCCGCCTCGGCGTCCGTGTCGGTGGCGTCGTCCTCGGCTACGAGCTCGTCCAGCTCGGCAAGCTCACCCTCGACGTCGACGTCGTCGGCCAGTTCGACGGCCGCCGCCTCGAAGTCGGCCTCGCCTTCGAGGTCGTCGGCGTCGGCGTCGTCCGCGGTGCCGTCGAGGCCCGCCTCGTCCGTGCCCGCGTCGGCGTCTTCGGCCGGGCCGGCCGCGCGCTCCGGCGCGTCCGCGCCGGCCCGCCCGCGCCCGCCCTTGCGGCGGCTGGGCGGCCCGTCCTGGCCTGCGGACCCGCCCGCGTGCGGGCTCGCGTCCGTCTCCGGGTCGGCGAGGGCTACCGCGGAGTCCGCGCGGCCGCCGTTCGGCTCAGCCGCACCGCGCCCACGGGGCTTGCCCGTCGCCGGCCGGCCATTGCGGCCCGTGCTGCCTGGCTGCCTCCGCGCTGCGGAGCCTGCAGCGCTTGCCACCGCAGTCACCCCTTCCTTCGCTCAATGGCGGCCAACCGCTGAGCGCTCGACCTATGGCTGACCGGACTGGCAAGCGACACGGACACCCTCTCCTGCATACGTATGGCGGGAAATGGACCCTACCGCGGGTCTGGCTGGGACGAGGCCGGTCACCGCACCCACGACGCTCGCCACGGCGACCCGACTCGGCTGACTTCCCGCCTTCCACCTTAGGCGGAGTCTGAAGGTAGGTCGTACCACACGGGCCCGTGACCGCGCGAAATCCCGCCCGGCAGGCGCCCCCCGGGGTGCCCCTGACCCCGCTTTTCTCATCCCTTGCCCCTCCTGCTGCCCGTCGCGGCGTCCGGCGGGCCGGCCGGCGGCGGATCGCCCCGGTGCGGGATGTGCAGCACCAGCACCGTCACGTCGTCGTCCTGCTCGTAGCCGGTGAGCATCCGCTCGACCAGGTAGCCGAGCAGCCGCTCCGGGTCCTCGACCACGTCGGCCGGCGCCTGCCCGGCCACCGCCACCAGCTCGTCCAGGCCGGCGTCGAGGCCGCGCTTGCGGTTCTCCACCAGCCCGTCGGAGTACAGCACCGCCGTGTTACCAGGCGGCAGCCGGAAAGCATATTGCTGCCGGGGGCTGGTCCAGCCCAGCGGAGTGCCCGCTTCGGTGGTGTCCAGCCGCGGCGGCCCGTCCGCGGACAGCAGCAGCGGCGGCAGGTGCCCGGCGTTGCCCGCCAGCCCGTCCCCGGTTTCCGGGTCGACCACCAGGTAGGCCACGGTGGTGACCTGCTCTTCCTGCTCGGTCGCCTCGAACAGGCGGTCCAGGCCGGACAGCACGGCCGCGGGCCGCGGGTCGGTCAGCGCCAGCGCGCGCAGCGCGTTGCGGACCCGGCCCATGCCCGCCGCGGCGGTCAGCCCCTTGCCCATCACGTCGCCGGCCGCAACCGCCAGCTTGCCGTCCGGCAGCCGGAACGCGTCGTACCAGTCGCCGCCGATCTCCATGTTCCTGGTCACCGGCATGTAGCTGGCCTCGAGCACGATGCCGGGCACGGTCGGCAGGGTGTCAGGCAGCAGGCTGCGCTGCAGGGTCTCCGCCGTGGTGTGCTCCCGCTCGAACAGCGTGGCCCGCTCCAGCGCCAGCGCGCACTGCCCGGCCAGGGCCTCCAGGAAGACCCGCTCCTCCTCGGTGATCTGGCGCGGCCGGGTGAACGAGAACCGCAGCGCGCCCAGCGGCGCGCCCGCGGCGATCAGCGGCAGGCCGACCCAGGCCCGCTCGTCGCTGTGGGTCAGGAACAGGCCCACGTTGGCCACGCCGTCGAACTGGCGGCGCAGCGCCTCGGGGCTTTCCAGCAGCAGCGGCCGCCGGGTCAGGATCGCGGCGGTCATCACGCTCGGCGTGTCCAGCGGGATGTCGTCGGCCGGGGCGCCCGGGCCGGTTGGCAGCGCGGACGGCGAGACCGTATTCAGCCGGAGCCGCTCCGGGTTCAGCAGCGCGACGACGGACCGGTCCGCGCCGATCGCCGACCGGCCGACCTCGGTGATCACCTCGACGACCTGCTCCACGGTCAGCGCCTCGGCGAGCATCGAGGTGGCCTGCTGCAGGCGGGCCGTGCGCAGCGCGGCCGCGGACAGCTGCTCGGTCAGCCGGCCGCGCATCTCCTCGGCCTCGCGCTGGCCGGTCACGTCGGTGCTGGCGCCGACCCACTCGACGATCCGCCCGTCCCGCTCGATCGGCACCGCGCGAACGTCGAAGTGCCGGTACGAGCCGGTCTTGGTGCGGACCCGGTAGCGGGCGTCGAACACCTTGCCGGTGCTGATGCAGTCCCGCCAGTCGCGCTCGACCCGGTCCCGGTCCTCCGGGTGGATGGCGTCCAGCCAGCCGCTGCCGCGGAACTCCTCGGCAGACTGGCCGGTGATCCACCGCCACTCCGGCGAGTCCTCGGCGATCTCCCCGGTGGGCGTGGTCACCCACACCACCTGCGCGCCGGCCTGGACCAGCGACCGGTAGCGCTCCTCGCTGCGTCTCACCGCCTCCTGGGAGTTCTGCCGGTCGGTGATGTCCACCGCGATCAGCGCGACGCCGGTGATGTCGCCGTCCGGGTCGTGGGAGGGGAACCAGGAGAACGCCCAGTGCCGGAACTGCTGGCTGCCCGCGGACGGGCTGGCGGGCGGCGCGCCGGTTCCCGCGGCCGGGACGGCGGGCGCCGCCGGGTCCTGGCCGTCCCTGGCCGGCGCAGCGGCCCCGTCCGGGGCCGGCACCGGGAACGTGACCGCCTGGTCGGATTCGAGCAGCGGCTGGTCCTCGGCGAGCACCTGGCGGACCGCCGATTCGGCCCGGCCGGCCAGCGGCCCGGGCCAGATCTCGGACGGCGTGCGGCCGATGTGCTCGGACTGGTCAATCCCCTGCCACCGGGCCAGGGTCTGGTTCACCCGGCGGAACCGCAGGTCAGAGCCGAAGAAGGCGAACGCGATCGGGGCTTCCCGCAGCAGCGTGGCCAGCAGGGCGGAGTCGGACACGTCCATCCCTGACACGCGAGGGCCCGGCACCGACGTCCCGGTGCTCATGTGCAGCACCCCGGCGCCGAGTGTGCGCGTGCCATGAACGGCTCCTTCCTGCTCACTGCGGACACAAGCAGGCTAGCGTCATCAACGCGAACAAGAAGGCATCGAGCAACAACTGAACGTACAAGCTTGGACACCAGCCCGCACCCGGCCGGCGGAGCCGGCCAGGCTCGCGGAGGGCCGCGGCGCTGTTTTCCTGACGAGCGATGAGGCGCGACGCGCCGGCGAAGCCGGCCAGCGAGCGGAGGGCCGCGGCGCTGTTTTCCTGACGAGCGATGAGGCGCGACGAAGGAGCGCCGAGGGAGCGAGGAGGGAAGGCAGCGCCCTCCAGCGGCCCGGAGCTCGCAGCAAGCACAGCGCGCCGAGGGAGCGAGGAGGGAAGGCAGCGCGGCTAAGGGCGGCCTGGCGCGAGCGGCTAACACAGCTACCGCGCTGCTACATCTATGGCAGCATGGGCACATTCACGGTCCATCCACCGAATCTGGCGGCGGGTACTTACTGATGCTCACGGCACTGCTCAGGCTCAGCGCGGGCGGCCGCCGTGGCGCGGCGGGCCCGCTTTACCCCGGAAACGGGCGGCGCGCCGGGATCATGCGTGGCATGCCGCAGCGCGGATCTGAAAAGCTGGCTGTGTGAGCCCGCAGAGCCGACGCC
Organism: uncultured Actinomycetes bacterium; assembly: GCA_963770375.1. Classification (GTDB taxonomy): domain Bacteria; phylum Actinomycetota; class Actinomycetes; order Streptosporangiales; family Streptosporangiaceae; genus DASVBE01. Next base: position 275,087 of record CAVYPM010000017.1, read on the forward strand.
GACCGCCCTCCGACGGCCCGGGCAACTCAGGCCGGCCCGGGGCGCCCGGCTTCCCGCCCAGCCGGGCCGGCCTGCCGGCTCCGCCGCCCAACGCGCTGTTCGCCGAGATGCTGCGGGCGGCCAGGGAACTGCTCGCCATCCGCAGCCCGCTGGACGCCGAGCTGATGGTCAGCGAGCTTCTGGGCACCTGGTGGGGCCAGTCGTCGCCGCGCCGGGGCACGACCCCGCGGCGCCGCCAGGCGGACGTGGAAGAGCTCATCGGCGAGGGCCTGGTGACGTACGCCGCGCAGCAGGGCAGCCCGGCTGCGCTGGCCCTGCTGTCCGGGGTGGCCTGCCTGGGCACCGCGCGGCAGGCGTCGCTGGCCGAGCGGGCCGCGCTGGGCCTGATGGACATGGGGGTGGCCCGGCCGGCCTGGGCCGAGCACGTCGGCGCGGTGAAGGCGGCCGACTGCTACGTGAACTCCGGGCCGCTCGGCGACACCGACGAGGTCGTCTGCGTGTTCAGCTACGCCGGCGAGGAGCCGCACGCGCTGGTCGTGGTCGTCGACTACAACAAGGGCGGGATGACCACCGACGGCTGGGTCACCTCGCAGGTCGGCAAGCTGCTGCAGTACTGCGCCGAGCCGCCGGGCGGCGATGCGGCAGGGTCCGGCCCCGCCCGGGCGGCCGCTGACGACTCGACCTCGCTGGTCCCGGTGGACCCGCGGCTGGCCCGGCGGCTCCTGGACTCCGCGCTGGCGCTGACCGACGGCACGGCCGGCCCGGCGGTGAGCGAGTCGTTCCCGGCGTACCACGCGTTCATCCGGGCCCGGATCCGCACGCTGCCGCCGCCCGCCCGGAGCACCCCGGCCTGGCTGCCCGGTGGCGCCGCGAAGCGCCCGGCGTGGAGCAAGGACCGCCGGGCGATGGTGGTGGCCGAGTTCCTGGCCTCGGACGAGGCCGAGGACCTGTCCGACCGGACCGCGGCCAGCCGGTGCACGGACCACATCGTGGACTACGGCTGCGACCGGGACTTCGGGCGGCCGCTGCGGATGAGCCCGGCCAAGGCCGAGACGTTCCTGCTGGACTGGCTGCCCCGGCGGGTCGTGCTGTCGCCCGCCGAGCAGCACGCGATGCCGCACGTGCTGGCCGCCTGGGTGCGCTGGACCGGCGCAAAGGCCGGGCTCGGCCCGGCGGCGGTCGGCCGGGCGCTGGACGCGGTCTACGACTCGATGGGCACGTTCACCCGCGTCTACCACGACCCGGCCTCGTTCGGCCTGGAGCCGGCCCTGGTCGCCCGGCTGCTGCCGGACTCCGACCTGGAGGCGCTGCCCCGCCGGGCGTTCGTGTTCGGCGTTCTGGTGGGCCGGTACCGGGGCACGGACCTGAGCACGCTGCAGCCCGGCGACCACGCGGACCGGCGGGTGCTGCTGGAGGCCGACCACGACGAGCCGGGCCGCCCGCCCGCCGACGAGACGCACATCAGCCGGCATCTGGCGCTGGCCGACCGGCTCTGGCGCGGCGACCCGCCGGAGCTGTGGGACGCCGCGCAGCGGCTGCTCGACCTGGGTGAGGACCGGCATTCCGTGCTGCACACGCTGATCGACGTGGTGGCCAGCGCCGGGCCCAGCGAGGAGGAGATCGCCACCGCGCTGGCCGAGCTGCCGCCGGAGGGAGCCGGGTGACCGGCGCCGGGGCGCCGCCGGTGATCGACCTGAACGCCGACCTCGGCGAGAGCTTCGGCACGTGGCGGCTCGGCGACGACGAGGCGCTGCTGACGCTGGTGACCAGCGCCAACGTGGCCTGCGGCTTCCACGCCGGGGACCCGCTGACGCTGCAGCGGACCTGCGCGAACGCGGTCGCGGGTGGGGTCGCGATCGGCGCCCAGGTGTCCTACCGGGACCTGGCCGGGTTCGGCCGCCGGGAGATGGTGGTGCCGCCCGGCGGAGCTGACCGCCGAGGTGCTCTACCAGATCGCCGCGCTGGACGGCATCGCCCGCGCCGAGGGCGGCCGGGTCAGCTACGTCAAGCCGCACGGCGCGCTGTACAACCGGGCCATCCGCGATCCGGTCCAGGCGAAGGCGATCGTCGAGGCGGTCTGCCGGTACGACCCGGCGCTGCCGCTGCTGACCCTGCCGCACGGCGAGGCCGCGGCGGCGGGCACCGCGGCCGGGCTGACCGTGGTGGCCGAGGCCTTCGCGGACCGCGCTTACCTGGACGACGGCACGCTGATGCCGCGGGGCCAGCCGGGCGCGGTGCTGACCGACCCGGAGCAGGTCGCCGGCCGGGCGGTCGGCATGGCCACGCGTCAGGTGGTCAGCGCGGCCAGCGGGCAGGACGTGCCCGTGCCCGCGCGGTCGCTGTGCATCCACGGGGACACCGCCGGGGCGGTCGGCCTGGCCCGCGCCGTGCGCGCGGCACTGGCCGCGGCCGGGGTGACGGTGCAGCCGTTCGCATGATCACGGCCCGGGCGGCGGGTGACGCCGCGCTGCTGGTCGAGGCCGGGCCGCAGGCGGGCGCGCTGGCGGCCGCGGTGCGCGCGGCGCGGCTGCCCGGGGTGACCGACGTGGTGACCGGGGCGGTGACGGTTCTGCTGGTCACCGAGCCGGGCCGGGATCTGGTGGCGCTGGCGAAGGCGGTTGGCGGGCTGGACGTGCCGGACCAGCCGCCGCCGGCCGGCGAGCTGGTCGTCCCGGTCGTGTACGACGGCCCGGACCTGGCCGAGGTCGCGCGGCTGGCCGGGCTGACCGAGGAGCAGGTGACCGAGCGGCACGCCGCGTCGGAGTACACGGTCGGGTGGCTGGGCTTCTCCCCCGGGTTCGGTTACCTGACCGGCCTGGACCCGGCGCTGCACGTTCCCCGGCTGGCGACGCCGCGGACCCGGGTCCCGGCCGGCTCGGTGGCCATCGCCGGGCCGCTGGCCGCCGTCTACCCCACCGCCAGCCCGGGCGGCTGGCGGCTCATCGGCCGCACCTCAGTCCGGCTGTGGGACACCGGCCGCGAGCCGCCTGCCGTGTTCTCGGCCGGTCAGCGGGTGACGTTCCGGCCGGTCAGCGAGCTTCCGCCGGCGGATTTCCCGGCGGGCGCCGGCGGTGCGCGCCGGGGCCGCCGTCCGGGGCGGCTCCGGTGGCCGCGGGCGGCCCGGTGGTCGAGGTGGTGCGTCCTGGGCCGCTGGCGACCGTGCAGGACCTGGGCCGGCCGGGTTACGGGCACCTGGGGGTGTCCCGGTCGGGGGCGGCCGACCCGGGGAGCCTCGTGCGCGCCAACGAGCTGGCGGGGAACCCGCCGGGGGCGGCGGGGATCGAGCTGACGCTGGGGCGCGGGGCGTTCCGTTTTCCTGGCGGGGCGGTGGTGGCGGTGGCGGGCGCGGCGGCACCGCTGACCGTGATCAGCGCCCCCGGGCAGCCGGGGCAGGAGGCGGGCTTCGGGCGGGCGCTGACCTTGCCGGCCGGGGCGGAGCTGCGGGTGGGCGGGCCGGTGACCGGGCTGCGCACGTACCTGGCGGTGCGCGGCGGGCTGGCCGGCCCGGCCGAGCTGGGCAGCCGGTCGTCGGATCTGCTGGCGCGCCTCGGGCCTGCTCCGCTGCGGGCGGGTGACTCGCTCCCGGTAGCCGTAATCAATCCTGAACGAAGCCCTGCGGCGCCTTGCCGGTGCTCCTCGGTCCCGGTGATGCGGGCACGGCGGGCCCGGTGACGCTGCGGGTGCGGGCCGGGCCGCGGGAGGACTGGTTCGCGCGACGGGGCGCTGGACGTGCTGTGCGGGGCGGAGTACACGGTCACGCCGGCCAGCGACCGGACCGGTCTGCGGCTGGACGGGCCGGCGCTGGCCCGGGCGCGGGCCGGTGAGCTGCCCAGCGAGGGGATGGTGACCGGGGCGCTGCAGGTCCCGCCGGACGGGCGGCCGATCCTGCTGCTGGCCGATCATGGGGTGACCGGCGGTTACCCGGTTCTCGCGGTCGTGGTGTCGGAGGACATCGGCCGGGCGGCGCAGCTGCGGCCGGGGCGGCCGGTCAGGTTCAGCCGCTGAGCTCGTCGTAGGCGGCGATCAGGTCGGCCGCGGCGACCGTGGTCAGGTCGGCGGCGCTGGCCGCCTCGCCGAGGTGCGCGATGCGCAGGTCGCGTGACGCGCAGGCGCGCTCGAACAGGGACCGGGCGAACCGGCCGTTGCCCAGCTCGTCGATCCGGCCCTCAGCGCAGGCCTTGCCGAAGATGCCGTCGAGCACCGGCAGCGCGTCGTCCGCGAAGCTGTCGCCGGCCTGCTGGGCGATCACCTCGGCGATCCGCACCAGCTCGTCAGGCGTGTAGCTGGGGAAGCCGATCCTGACCCCGAACCGGGACGCCAGGCCGGGGTTGCTGCGCAGGAACCGGTCCATGTCGGCGGTGTAGCCGGCCAGCACGATGACCAGCCGGTCCCGGTCGTCCTCGGCCCGCTTGAGCAGGGTCTGCACGGCCTCGGAGCCGAACGCGTCGCCGCCGGAGTACCCGTCGTTGTAGAGGGAGTAGGCCTCGTCGATGAACAGCACCGCGCCGAGCGCGGAATCGACCAGCTTGTTGGTCTTGATCGCGGTCGAGCCGAGGTGCTCGCCGACCAGGTCGGCCCGGTGCGCCTCGACGACGCTGGGCCGCACCAGCAGGCCGAGCGCGGCGAAGATGCGGCCCAGGATGCGGGCCACCGTGGTCTTGCCGGTGCCCGGTGGGCCGGTGAAGACGAAGTGCCGTGCGGGTGGCTGGCTGGCCAGGCCCTGCCGGTCTCTGAGCCTGGCCACCTGGAGCTGCGCGGTGATCTCGTGGACCTGGCGCTTGACCGGCTCCATGCCGATGAGCTCGTCCAGCTCGGCGAGGGCGCTCTCCAGCGAGGGTGTGTCGCGGTAGCCGCGGAACCGGCTGCTCAGCTCGGTGAAGGCGCGCTCCAGGTCGCCGCCCTGGATCGTGACCAGGTCGGACGAGGACGGCTCCTCGGTGGCGCTCATCACCCTGACGTCCCTGGCCTGGCCGGCCTTCTCCAGCAGGCTGCGGACGAAGCGGCCGTTGCCGAGCTCGTCGGTCAGGCGGCGGCGGCCGATGTCCTCGAACATGCGCCAGAGCACGGGGCGGGCGTCCGGGTCGAGCAGCTCGCCGCGGCGGGCCATCGCGGCGTCGGCCAGCTGGAGCAGCTCCGCGGGGGTGTAGCCGGGGAAGCTGACCCGGATGGCGAAGCGGGAGGCCAGGCCGGGGTTGCTGGACAGGAAGGAGTCCATCTGCTTCTCGTAGCCGGCCAGGATGATGATCAGGTCGTCACGGTCGTCCTCGGCCCGCTTGAGCAGGGTCTGGACGGCCTCGTTGCCGAACCGGTCGCCCTGGCCGTCGCCCTCGTTGACCAGGCTGTACGCCTCGTCGATGAACAGGACGCCGCCGAGGGCGGAGTCGACCAGCTCGTTGGTCTTGATGGCCGTTGCGCCGAGGTACTCGCCGACCAGGTCGGCGCGGTGGGCCTCGACCACGGCCGGGGCCTCCAGCAGTCCGAACGCGTAGAAGATCTTGGCGATGATGCGGGCGACGGCGGTCTTGCCGGTCCCCGAGGGGCCGATGAACACGAAGTGCTGCATCGGCTTCTCGGTGCCGTAGCCCGCCAGGGCGCGGCGGCGGGCCGCCTCGATGGAGGCGGCGATGGACCTGACCTGGTCCTTCACTGCGGTCAGGCCGATCATGGCGTCGAGCTCGGCCATGGCCTCGTCGACGGTGATGGCCGGCGGCTGCGGCTGGTCGGCGGCGGTGCGGCCGGCCGCGGCGCCGGCCCGGGGGGCGGGGTCTCCGCCGCGGACGCCGCGGACCTGCTCGCCGGCCAGGGCGCCGGATATGGCGCCGGGCAGGCCGGCCGGGCGGGTGGCGCCGGGCGGGCCGCCGGGCCGGGTGCCGGGCCGGTTCTGGCGGGGCGGGGTCCGGGGCAGGGTGCCGGCGTGCGGGGCGGCCAGCGCGGCCGAGCGTGACTGCTCGCCCCCGAACTCGCGGCTGGCCAGCATTGACTTGGCCAGCCGCCAGCCGAGCACCATCACCGCCAGGGCCCCGGCCAGGGCCACCCCGACCAGCGGCGACAGGCCGGGGATCAGGCCGGCCAGGAACAGCACGGGGACAGCCCACAGCAGCGCCCAGGCGACCGTGCGGCACGGGATCAGCCAGCGGCCGAGCGACCCGGCGTGCGCCCCGGCCACCACCGCGAACGGCAGCACGGCGGCCAGCGCGCCTGCGGACTGCTGCTGATGGCCCTGTGTGTCGTACCAGATCGTCACTAAGGCCAGGCCGAGCACGGCCACGGACAGCGAGGCCGCGACCGACCGGCGGCCGCGGGCGACGGCGAACGGGCCGTACACAAGACCGGCGACGAGCAGAACGCCGACGACGAAACCGAGCAGACTCTTGACGTGCTCGCCGATCAGCCAGGCGATGATGAGGAGCGCGGCGACGGTGACCACCTTGACCGTGACCGGCGCGGCGGCGAACCGCTGCCGGAAATGGTCAAACCCGTCCTGCACCGCACGCCGCGCACGCAGGAAGGATGACCCCGCCGATGACCGCATTCAGCTCCCTCTTACTCAGAACTGTATAGCGCATCGCTGTGTGCATACGAAGGCACACAATCGGATACCGCCAAGAAATATGGTGCAACAGCGCCCATCCAGGGCGCCGGGATCAGGACTGGATGGGAGCTGTTCAGCCCCGGTTCAGCATGATCAGCTCAGCATGATCAGCTCAGCATGACCGGCCAGCACCGGCCAGCACCGGACGGCCGCCCCGGCGGCGAAATGGAGGACAGAGCTCAGCTATGCACAGGATCCAGGCAGCGCTGCTTATCCCGGGCCGTGGTGACGCGATTGGCGACGGCGTGGTCGTTATTGACGGCGGGGCGATCAGCTACGCCGGGCCGGCCGGTGGCGCGCCGGCCACTCCCGGCGCGCACGTGCATGACGCGGCCGTGGTCATGCCGGGGCTGTGGGACTGCCACGGTCATTTTCTCGGCACCCGGGTGTTCGACCTGGGCCAGCTGCCGCTGGAGCCGCTGACGGTCCGGGCGGCGCGGTCGGCCAGGGACCTGCGGGCCGCGCTGGACGCCGGGGTCACGTCGGTGCGCGAGGTCGGCGGGCTGGGCGTGGAGCTGGCCCGGGTGGTGGCCGAGGGGGTACTCGACGGCCCGTCCGTGTACGGGGCCGGGGCCGTGCTGAGCACCACCGGCGGGCACGGTGACCTGCACTCGTACCCGCTGTCGTGGATGGACGAGTTCTCCCGGCGGGAAGGGATCATGGCGCTGGCCGACGGGCCGTCCGCGTGCGCCCGGGCGGTCAGGGAGCAGCTGCGGCGCAACGCCAGGGTGATCAAGGTGTGCGCCAGCGGCGGGGTGCTGTCCGAGATCGACCACCCGGTGCACCAGCAGTTCACCGACGCTGAGCTGCGGATCATCGTGGAGGTGGCGGGCCTGGCGGAGCGGGCGGTCGCCGCGCACTGCCACGGCAAGCCGGGCATCATGGCCGCGCTGGAGGCCGGGGTGCGGACCATCGAGCACGGCACTTACCTGGATGAGGAGTGCTGCGACGCGATGGTGGAGACCGGCGCGATCCTGGTGCCGACCCGGACGATCGTCGAGGACATCCTGGCCAACCTGGAGCGGGTGCCGGACTACGCGGCGGCCAAGCTGGTCGCGATCGCGGACGTGCACGCTGGCGCCGTGGCGCTGGCGCACGAGCGCGGGGTGACGATCGCGATGGGCACCGACATCGGGCTGACCGGGCCTGACCGGCCGAACGCGTGGGGGAAGAACGGCGCTGAGCTGGTGCACCTGGTGGAGCTTGGGCTGACGCCGGCGGAGGCGATCGAGGCGGCGACGGCGACCGGGCCGCTGACCCTGGGGCCGCAGGCGCCGCGCAGCGGCCTGCTGGCGGAGGGGTTCGACGCGGATGTGCTGACGCTGGATGCTGATCCGCTGGCGGACATCTCGGTGCTGGCCGATCCGGGGCGTATTACCCGGGTCTGGCGGGCCGGGCGGCTGGTCAAGCAAATCTGACGTCGGGTGCCGCCGGCGGGGTGTCGCGGTGGCGGGCTGTCGGTGGCCGGGGGTAGGACGGAGCTATGACCACACCGAGCTTTGCTGATCACCTGGCCTTTATCGAGGAGCGGTCGGCTGCGCTGCGTACGGCCGCGGCGGCGGCCCCGGCCGGGGCCCGGGTGCCGGGCTGCCCGGATTGGCATACCGCTGACCTGGTCGGGCACCTGGGTGAGGTTCAGCATTTCTGGGCCGCGGTCGTGGCCGCGGGCCCGGCCGCCAGCCCGCCCGGGGATGTCCCCGGCCGGACGCTCGAGGGCGACCTGCTGACCTGGTCGGCGGCGTGCACCGCGGATCTGCTGGCGGCGCTGCGTGAGGCCGGCCCGGACCGGCCGTGCTGGACCTGGTGGGGCGCGCCGGGCACGACCGGGGCGGTGGCCCGGCACCAGGCGCAGGAGGCGGCGGTCCACGCCTGGGACGCGCAGCAGACCGCCGGCCGGGCCGAACCGCTTCCGGCCGGCCCGGCGGCAGACGCGGTCGATGAGTTCCTGAGCGTGAGCCTGGGTGCCGCCGGGTCGTGGAAGTCGCCGCCGGCCCGGGTCGGGCTGGCGGCCGACGAGGGGCCGTCGTGGCTGATCGACCTGACGGAGCCGGGCGCCACCGCGACCCGCGGCGAGGTCACCGCGGTCCCGCCGCCTGGCGCGGTGCTGGCCGGCAGCGCCAGCGATCTGCTGCTGACGTTGTTCGGCCGGCTCGACCCGGGCGCGCTGCGCATCACCGGGGACGCTGACCTGATCCGCAGCCTCCTCGCCTGGGCCCCCACCGACTAGCGGACCGGCGGGCCGTCAGCGGTCCTGGGCCGGCCGGTGAGCACCTCGCCGGCCGCGCGCTGCCCGGACCGCAAGGCGCCTTCCATCAGGCCGGCCCAGTGGCCGGCGGTGTGCTCGCCGGCGAAATGGATGCGGCCGGCCGGGGCGGCCAGAACGGCCGGATCGGCTGTGGCTGCCGTGACCGTGTCCGCCGAGTACGACTGGCCGGCCCATGGGTCGTCGTTCCAGGTGGTGAGGACCGCGCCGGCCGGATCGGGGTCCAGTTCCGGGCGCAGCGCCGCGGCCTGCCCCGCCCAGGTGGCCGGCCCGTCGCTGACCTCCAGGTCGGCCAGGCCCTGCTCGGTCCCGGCGAACGCGTGCAGGACCGGCTGGACCTGGCCGGTTCTGTCGGCCGCGGTCCAGGTCCAGAACCGGCCGGGCACGCTCTGCACCGCGGACGCCGGCGCGGCTTTGCTCAGTGGCATATGCAGCTTGGCGTTGTGCGCGAGTCCGCTGCGCTCCCACGCGGCCCGCTGCCGGCCGGGGACGGGCGGCACGATCGGCAGCCGGCGCAGCACGGCCATCGGCACCGCGATGACCGCGGCGTCGCCGGTCACGGTTCCGGTCGCGGTGCTCAGGTGCACCCCGTGCTGGTCCTGCTGCACGGCGCGGACCGGGCTGGCCAGCCGCACCGCTGAGCCGAGCCGCCGGGCCAGGCCGGTGGCCACCTGCTGGTTGCCGCCGGCCACCCGCCAGCTTGGCCGCCCGCCGAACCCGGCGGTCGCATCCTCGGCCACCGCCGCGGAGAGCTGGTCGGTACTCATCCCCGAGGTTGTCTCCATCCGGGCGATGTACGCGGCCAGGGCCGCGGGCTCGCCCGGCCAGCCGGCGGCCACCTCGGCGAGGGAGGTTCCGGGGGCCGCGGCCGCCGCGGCCTCAGCCACCCAGGCCGCGCACTCGCCCACCTGCGCGGCGGTGGCTGGCCCGCCGCCGCGCGGCTCACGTTCGTAGTAGGACATCACGGTGTCCGCGAGTTCCAGGCCGAGTTCGCCGAGCGTCTCGCGCAGCACGTCGTAGCCGTCCAGGACGAACTCGGCGCCCCGCTCGATCACCGTCCGCGGATCGCCGGGTATCAGCTCCTGGGACCAGACCCGGCCCCCGACCCGGTCGCGTGCCTCCAGCACGACGACGTCACAGCCCCGCTGGGTGAGCTGCCACGCCGCCATCAGCCCGGCGAATCCCGCCCCTGCCACCACGACCCTCACGCCCACCTCCGGCGCCGACCACGGTTACGGCCAGCGTGTCATGGCTGGCAGCGGGCGCGCGGGCGGGCTGGGTGGGGAAACATAGGGGTGTGACCGAGGCTGCCTCCCTGCGCGACGCCGTGACGTCGCTGTACTCGTCGGATCCCGGCGAGTTCACCGAACGGCGGAAGGCGCTGGTGGCCCGGGCCCGGGAGGGCGGCGACAAGGCGCTGGCCAAGACCATCGCGGGGCTGCGCAAGCCGACCCGGTCCGCGTGGGTGGTCAACATGCTGGTCCGTGCCGACCGGTTCGCGGTGTCCCGGATGACCGCGCTGGGCGATGACCTCAGGGACGCCGAGCGGGCCATGGACGGGACGCGGATCAGGGAGCTGTCCCGGCGGCGCCGCGAGCTGATGGCCAGCCTGCTGCAGCAGGCGTTCAGCGCCGCGGGCCTGGAGTCCCCGCCCGCCGCCCTGCGCGACGAGGTGACCAGCACGCTGACCGCCGCCCTGGCCGACCCGCGGGTCGCGGAGCAGTTGCGGGCCGGCACGCTGGTCCGCGCCGTCTACCGGGAGGGCTTCGCGATCCTGGAAGCAGAGGACCCCGCCGCCTGGGCCGACGCGTCGGCCAGCCGCGGCCCGGCCGCCAGGGGCTCCCGCGCCGCAGACCCGGCCCCGGCTGACGGGGCGGGCGCCGCTCCCGCCAGCACCCGGCCGGCCCGCCGTCCCGGGCGAAAGGTGACGGCCCCGGAACCGTCCCGGCCGGGCCAGACCGCGGACGGGCCGCGCCAGGCCGGCCCCGGCGCCCGGCGGTCATGCGGAACCAGACGGCCAGGCCGGGCGAGGTGGCCGGGCGCCAGGTGAGGCCACGGCCGGCCGTGCCGCGCAGAAGGGGTCGCGGCAGGAGCAGGCAGCGCGGGTCCGCGCGGACCGGGAACGCGCCGCGCGGGACCGGGCCGAGCAGGACCGGCTCGCCCGCGAGCGGGCCCGGCAGGAGCAGGAAACCCGCGCCCGGCGGGAGCGCGAGGCGCGCCAGGCGGCGCTGGCCGAGGCCCGGCAGGCCGCGGCCGACGCCGACCAGGCGGCCACCGCCGCAGCGCGCGAGGAAGAGGACGCCTCCACGTCCGTCCGGGCGCTGACCGAGCAGCTTGCCCAGGCCCGCCAGCGGCACGCCGAAGCCCGCGTCAACGCCCGCCAAGCCCAGGCCGCCCAGCGCCGAGCCCAGGAACGCCTCACCCGCCTGCGCGACTAAGGGAGCATCAGAGCGGGGCGAGGCGGGTGCTGAGCAGGCAGAACTCATTGCGGGAAATCCCGGCTGCCCATCGAAGTCAACGCCACCGACCGCGATCAGGACACCGAGCTCGAGCGCCTTCTGAAGCTCGGTGCAGGAGCAGCGGCAGGATTGTCCCTCGCCATTGTCCTCGCCGCTTCCTGGCGCTCTAGTGTCCAGCGGCTGGGCGGCTTTGGATTCGCGCCTATCAGGAAGCGGGGAGGAGCAGGCAGCTAATGGGCTGGTTGGCTTGGTGTCTCAAAGTCAGCCGGGCGGCGGTCGCTTGTCGCACGTCACGGTGATCGAGCGCCTGGACTTGCCCCGGCCCGGCGCTACGGGCTATCACATCGGTTATCCCGGATGCCAATGCCGAAGTCAGCGACCGCCGGGCAGGGCGGGCGGCCGCAGCGGCGGCAGGCGGGTCAGACCCGGCGCAGGACCGCTACCACCTTGCCGATGATGGTGGCGGTGTCGCCGAGGATCGGCGTGTAGAGCGGGTTGTGCGGGATCAGCCAGACGTGGCCGTCGCTCCTCTTGAAGGTCTTGACCGTGGCCTCGCCGTCGGCCGAGGTGTCGCTCTCGATCATGGCTGCGACGATGTCGCCGTTCTCGACGTCTGACTCGCGGCGGACGACGACCCAGTCGCCGTCGGCGATGGCGGCGTTGATCATGGAGTCGCCGACCACGTTGAGCATGATGAGGTTGCCGTCGCCGACGAGGCGCTGGGGCAGCGGGAAGACGTCCTCGATGATCTGGTCGGCAAGGATCTGGGGACCCGCGGCGATGCGGCCGACCAGCGGGACCGGGGTGATCTTGTGGGCGGCGAGATCACGGTAGGAGCCGCCGGGTTCCGGGCTGGGGCCCGGTTCGGGGTCCGCGACAGGGCGGACTACCGCCGAGCGGGGGCGGCCCGCGCCGCGGCTAACGTAACCCTTCTTCTGGAGGCTTATCAGCTGATGGCTGACGCTGGAGGTGCTGGCCAGGCCGGCGGCGTCGCCAATCTCGCGCAGCGTGGGCGGGTAGCCGTGGCGGCGGACGCTTTCCTCGATGACCTGCATGATCCGGCGCTGCCGGTCGGTGAGCTGGTCGCCGGTCGGGTCTTCTGGCTCCGCACGTCGCATGTCCGGCCTCCGGCATCGTGGTTGGTGGGAGCAACGCTACTGAGCCGGGGAGGGGAAATCAAACTTGTATTCGAAAGAGCGATGAACGTATTCTGGTTATCGAGCACCTGTTCTGCCGGAGCCCGCCATCGGCCCCCAGAGGGCGAGCCCCGCAGCCGTCGGCCACGGGGTGATGGGACCGGCCCCATCACCCCGTGGACCAGCGGCGAAGTGCCACCGTGGCTAGATCGGTGGCTAGCTCCGGGCTAGCTGCAGCCGCTGGTGGAACCGCAGCCCTCACAGACGTAGCAGCTGCCGGCCGGGCGCATCTTCGTGCCGCAGGTGAGGCAGAGCGGCGCGTCGGCGCTGCGGCCCTGGTGCGACTCGATCAGCTCCATCGAGCTGTGCGGGTGCGCCGGCACCGGCTCCTGCGCGGCCCGGCTGGGCGGGGCGGGCTCGACCGGGACGGGCTCGACCGGGACGGACTGGGCCATCTCGACGGGGTCGGCCTCCTCGGGCGTGTACCCGGCGCCCTCGTTGTCGAGCTGGGCGGTCCGCTCGGCGGCGGACAGGATGCTCAGCTCGGCCCGCTGCTCGTAAGGGAGGTGGTCCAGGGCCAGGCGGCGGAAGATGTAGTCGATGACCGAGCTGGCGATCCGGATGTCCGGGTCGTCGGTCATGCCGGCCGGCTCGAACCGCATGTTGGTGAACTTGGCCACGTACGACTCGAGCGGGATGCCGTACTGCAGGCCCACCGAGATCGCCACCGAGAAAGCGTCCATAACCCCGGCCAGCGTCGAGCCCTGCTTGCCGAGCTTCAGGAACACCTCGCCGACGCCGTCGTCGGGGTACTCCGAGGCGGTCATGTAGCCCTCGGCGCCGGACACGGAGAACCGGGTCACGGTGGCGGAGCGCCGCTTGGGCAGGCGGCGGCGGACCGGGCGGACCTCGTGCGGAACGGGGGCCGCGGCCGGCGCCGGGGCCTGCACTTCGGCCTGCTTCTTCTTGGCCACCGACAGCGGCTGGCCGACCTTGCAGTTGTCCCGGTAGATGGCCAGCGCCTTGAGGCCGAGCTTCCAGCCCTCGAAGTAGATCTTCTCGACGTCGTCGATGGTGGCCGACTCGGGCAGGTTCACGGTCTTGCTGATCGCCCCGGACAGCGCGGGCTGGACCGCGGCCATCATCCGGACGTGGCCCATCGGGCTGATGGCCCGCTCCCCCATCGCGCAGTCGAACACCTCGTAGTGCTCGGGCTTCAGGCCGGGCGCGTTGATCACGTGGCCGTGCTCGGCGATGTACTCGATGATCGCCTCGGCCTGCTCCGGCTGGTAGCCGAGGTTCTTCAGGGCCCGCGGCACGGTCTGGTTGACGATCTGCATGGAGCCGCCGCCGACCAGCTTCTTGAACTTGACCAGGGCCAGGTCGGGCTCCACACCGGTGGTGTCGCAGTCCATCATGAGGCCGATGGTGCCGGTGGGGGCGAGCAGCGAGGCCTGCGCGTTGCGGTAGCCGTGCGACTCGCCGAGGGTGAGGGTGTCCTGCCAGGCGTGGTTGGCCGCGGCCAGGATGATCTCGTCCATGCCGCCCACGGCCCGGATCCGGGCGCTGGCCTCGGCGTGCTTGGCCATCACGCGCTTGTGCGCGGCTTCGTTCCGCGAATATCCGTCATACGGCCCGACGACGCGGGCCAGCTCGGCCGAGCGGCGGTAGGCGGTGCCGGTCATCAGGGACGTGATCGCGGCGGCGATCGCCCGTCCGCCATCGGAGTCATAGGCGTGGCCGGTGGCCATCAGCAGCGCGCCGAGGTTGGCGTAGCCGATGCCGAGCTGGCGGTACGCGCGCGTGGTCTCGGCGATCTTCTCGGTCGGGAAGTCGGCGAAGCAGATCGAGATGTCCATCGCGGTGATGATCAGCTCGGTGATCCGCTGGAACTTCTCGACGTCGAAGGTGTCGTCGTGGCGGAGGAACTTCAGCAGGTTGATGCTGGCCAGGTTGCAGGACGAGTTGTCCAGGTGGACGTACTCGGAGCAGGGGTTGCTGGCGCTGATCCGGCCGGACTCGGGGCAGGTGTGCCAGCCGTTGATGGCACCGTCGTACTGGATGCCGGGGTCGGCGCACTCCCAGGCGGCCTTGGCCATCTTGCGGAACAGGTCCTTGGCGTCGGCAGTCTCGAGGACCTCGCCGGTCTGGCGGGACGTCATGCCGAACGTGCCGCCGGACTCGACCGCGCGCATGAAGTCGTCGTTGACCCGGACCGAGTTGTTGGCGTTCTGGTACTGGACGCTGGTGATGTCCTTGCCGCCGAGGTCCATGTCGAAGCCGGCGTCGCGGAGGACGCGGATCTTGTCCTCTTCGCGGGCCTTGGTCTCGATGAACTCCTCGACGTCCGGGTGGTCGACGTCGAGGACGACCATCTTGGCGGCACGGCGGGTCGCGCCGCCGGACTTGATCGTGCCGGCCGAGGCGTCCGCGCCGCGCATGAACGACACCGGGCCGCTGGCGGTGCCGCCGGAGCTCAGGAGCTCCTTGCTGGAGCGGATGCGGGAGAGGTTGACGCCGGCGCCGGAGCCGCCCTTGAAGATGAGGCCTTCTTCCCTGTACCACTCCAGGATCGAGTCCATCGTGTCGTCGACGGCCAGGATGAAGCAGGCGGAGACCTGCTGCGGGGAGGCCGTGCCGACGTTGAACCAGACCGGCGAGTTGAAGCTGAAGATCTGGTGGACGAGGGCGTACTTCAGCTCGTGCTCGAAGATCTCGGCGTCCTTGCCGCTGGCGAAGTAGCCGTTCTGGCGGCCGGCGGCGACGTAGACGCCGACGACGCGGTCGATCAGCTGGCGGAGGCTGGTCTCCCGCTGCGGCGTGCCGACGGCGCCGCGGAAGTACTTGGTGGTGACGATGTTCGCGGCGTTGACCGACCAGAAGTCGGGGAACTCGACGCCGCGCTGCTCGAAGTTGACCGAGCCGTCCCGCCAGTTGGTCATCACGACATCACGGCGCTCCCAGGTGACTTCGTCATAGGGATGCGTGCCGGCGCGGGTATGGATCCGGCGCATCGTCAGCCCCTTGCGTGCGCCCTTGCCACCCTGCCGTGCCGACCCGCTGGCCGTCTCGGTCATTTCCTCCCCCTTCAGGGATCTGATCCGGTTTACCTGTTGCTTTGTGGCCCCCGCCCGGGCCGTTCGCATGCCTGCCGGCTGCTGCCCGGTGCTACCGGGCTGACGCGCGCAGCCCGGGCCGGGCTTGGTCCGGGCTGCGCGGCCCGTCCTGCGTCCCGGGCCCCGGGCCCGGGACGGCCAGGCCCGCCGCGGCCGTGACGGCCGGGGGGTCCTGGTGGTCCGGACGGGCGCTGGGCCGGCCCCGTGCTGGGGTCCGGCCTCGTTGCGGGGCCGGCCCCGTCGGGCCACGTGCCTGCGCGGGCGGCGCGCAGCGTGGCGATTTCGGCCTCGAAGTCGGAGAGCGATTCGAAGCTGCGGTAGACCGAGGCGAACCGCAGGTAGGCCACCTCGTCAAGTTCGCGGAGCGGGCCCAGGATGGCCAGGCCCACGTCGTGGGACGGGACCTCAGCGCAGCCACGGGCCCGGATGGCTTCCTCGACCCGCTGAGCCAGGATGGCCAGCTGGTCCTCGGTTACCGGGCGGCCCTGGCAGGCCCTCCGCACCCCGTTGGTGATCTTCTCCCGGGTGAACGGCTCGGTGACGCCGCTCCGCTTGCTCACCATCAGGATGACTGTTTCCTGGGTGGTGAACCGGCGGCCGCAGCCGGGGCAGGACCGGCGCCGGCGGATGGCGGCGCCATCGTCCGCAGTCCGGCTGTCGATGACCCGGCTATCGGGATTGCGGCAGTAGGGGCAGAACATCGCACTCACCTCCCCGGCCGATCAAACCCCGAGAAACACAACCTATAGCAAAATCACACCGATGTAACTACTAGATATTGTGGTCCAGGGCGGGCCCGGACGCAAGTTCCGGCGGCGTGTCCCGGCGCGGCAGGCACAGTTCGCGGGCGGGCGGGGCCGCCGCCAGTGGCGTCCCGGAGAGAGGATCGCCGCTCGCGTAAGGGAAAGGATGCTGCCCGGCCAGCGTGGGCCGGGCCATCGCCGGCGCGCCGCGAGCCAGCGCGAAGAGATGGCGGCCCCGGGGTGGCTCCGAGAGTGATGCGGCAGGTGCGACGAAGGCCCGGCGCCGGGCTGGGGCTGGCCCGGCGCTGGGGAGAGGCGGGCTGGGCGATGACGCCGGGATCAGGCGCGCGGGACCCATAGCTGCTGGCCCGGCTGGAGGTTGGTGCTGCTGATCGCGTTGATCTGCATGATCTGCGGGATCACGGTCCGCGGGTCGGCGGACGGCTCGGCCTGCTGGGCTATGGCCCACAGGGTCTGGCCGGGCAGGACGGTGACGCGGCGCAGGCCCTGGTAGACGGAGCCGGTGCGGGCGCGCCCGCTGGCGGCCTGGGCGCCGCCCGCAAGGCTGGCCCAGAGGATGGCGATCAGGCCCAGGATCAGGGCCAGCGCGAAGACGCTGAGCACGAGGCGGCCGCGGCGGGTGAGACGGAGCCCGGTGGACGGTGCGGAGCAGGGGCGGACCGCGGTCGGCGAGCCGGGCCGGACCGGGCTGGGACGGGCGGGCGGCCGGCTTGGCTGAGGGGCGCCTGGGCGGGTGGCGGCAGGGGGCCGGTATGCGGCCGGCTGGTCGCTGGGGCGGACTATGCGCAGGCGCGGAGCGGAGCGGGGGTTACGGGGGGCGCCGGTGAGGACCGCGCGAACATGATGCCGGCTTGGGGTCGCTGGCCGGGCCGGACGGGGAGCGGCACTCGCACCCGCGGAGACGGTCCTGGCGGCACAACTGGGCGCGGCCAGGCTCGGGCTAGCTGGCTCGGGGCGGCGGGGCTGGGGCACGGCTACCGCCGGGGATGGCAGGTGGCTGGCTGGCGTGTCGTCTCGCGCCGCGCGAACGATGCTCATCGATACCTCCCAGAACCGAACGGCCGTTCGATCGTACACCTGTTCTATCGCTAATCTGTTCTATCGAACGCCGGCTAGTTCTGTTCTAACCCACGGGTACGACACTTTGAGTTTTCGTCGAACAGATGTTTGAGATCCGGCACGCCGCGCGCTAGCGTCGGCCGTGAAAGCGAAAATTCAAGCCGGAGGCCCTAGATGAGTACCAGCAACGACGACGGGACCGTGCAGCAGGCCCCCGCGGCCCAGGGCACGGCGTCGCCCAGTGGCGAGCCCGCCGCCGCAACTGGGACCGCTGCCAAGCCGAAAGGCAAGCCGGGCAGAAAGCCCAGGGGCACCGTTCCGGCGATCGTCACCGAACCACCGGACCACCCGGATCCCAGTCACGTGCTGACCTGGCGGCAGCGGAAGGTCCTGCAGGTCATCAGGGAATCCGTGCAGCGCCGCGGCTACCCGCCGTCCATGCGCGAAATTGGCGAGGCGGTCGGGCTGACCAGCACGTCCAGCGTGTCCTACCAATTGTCGACATTGCAGGCCAAGGGCTACCTCCGGCGGGACGCGGGCCGCCCGCGGACGGTGGAGGTCCGGCTGCCCGGGCACCCGGCGGTGCGGCCCGACCCGGCCGCCGAAGAAGGCACTCCCCCGATGGACATCGCCTCGCAGGAGGCTGCCTACGTCCCGCTGCTGGGCCGGATCGCCGCAGGTGGGCCGATCCTGGCCGAGGAGCAGGTCGAGGACATCTTCCCGCTCCCCCGGCAGATCGTCGGCGAAGGCACCCTGTTCCTGCTGCACGTCGTCGGGGACTCAATGATGAACGCGGCCATCACCGACGGCGACTGGGTCGTGGTCCGGCAGCAGCCCGTGGCCGACAACGGTGAGATCGTCGCCGCGATGATCGACGGCGAGGCCACGGTGAAGACGTTCAAGCGGTCCGACGACGGCCACGTCTGGCTGATGCCGCACAACCCCGCCTACACCCCCATTCCCGGCGACGACGCGGCCATTCTGGGCAAGGTCGTCGCGGTACTGCGGCGCGTCTGAGCCCGGAGGGATAACAGCGTCACGGGTTAATCCGCCAGGCGCCTCATTGGCATCCCCGGCGCCGGGCCGGGGCCGTGACTGAGTCCGCCGTCGGCGGTTAGCCCTTTCAGGATTGATTACGCTGCCGAGCCCGCGGGCCGCCGCGACTAGGCCAGTCACCACGGGGCCAGTCACCACGGGGCCAGTCACCACGGCGTCGGCCGGCCCGCGTGAAACGCGCGGACGGTGGGCCGGCGCCAGAGCGAGTGGCTCGCGCCCCCGGAACCGTAATCAATCCTGGAAGGGCTATAGCTAAGCGCCTGCGGCGGCGAACGCGGCCACGACATCGGCCCGGGTGGCGCCACGGGACAGCAGCAGGTGCAGCAGCAACCGGGCCTTGGGCGGGTCGAGGAAGCCGGCGCTGATGACGTCACGCGACGTGAGGTCGATCTCCGAGCCGACCCAGCCGTACGTGCCCTCGAGCACCGTGCCGGCCCGGTCCGGGACGCGATCACGACCGGCATCCTGGACGCCAGCTCGTACATGATCCCGGCCACTCCCGGCGGCACGTGACCGGCGCCGAAACCGGCCACGACCAGGCCGTCCAGGACGCCCGCGTCGGCCGCGGCGCGCAGCATCGCGCCGTCGTCGCCGAGCGCCATCGTGACCAGCCCCACCCGGACCTCCGCACCGCGGCGCCCGCCCCGGCCGGCAGCCCGATCTCCGGCCGCACCGGCCGGGCCAGCAGCCGGACCCGCCCCTCGATCACGTGCCCGACCGGACCCGACGACGGCGACACAAACGCCGCGATGCTCGTCGCGTGCGCCTTGCGGACGTGCCGCGCGGCGTGAATCTCGTCCGCGAAGACCACCAGCACGCCGAGACCGGCCAGCGCCGGGCTGGCCGCCGCCTGGATCGCGGCCAGCATGTTGGCCGGCCCGTCCGCCCCCGCGGCATCCCGGGTACGCATCGCGCCGGTCACCACCACCGGCTGGTCGCCGCGGTGCAGCAGATCCAGCAGATACCCGGTTTCCTCGATCGTGTCGGTGCCCTGCACGACCACCGCCCCCGCGCAGCCCGCCTCCAGCTCGGCGGCGATCGCGGCGGACAGGCCGAGCACGTCCTCGATGCTCAGCGCCGAGCTGGGCAGCTGGCGGAAATCGTGCAGCACCGGGCTGGCCGGCAGCCCGGCCAGACCGGGCACCGACCCGAGCAGCTGCGACGCGCCCAGCACCGGCACGGCACCCGCCGAACCCGGCTCGGTCACCATCGCGATCGTGCCGCCGAGCGTGAACACCGCCACCCGGGGCGGCGCCGCCGCCCCGGGCTGCGCTGCCCGAGGGTGGGGCTCGCCGGTCATTCCGGCACGATGTTGACCAGCTTGGGCTCGCGCACGATCACCGTGCGGATGCCCCGGCCGGCCAGCGTGCGGCTCACGCCGGGCGTGGCCAGGGCCAGCTCGCGCAGCTCAGCGGCGGTGATGCCGGGCGGCACCGCCAGCCGGTCGCGGACCTTGCCGGCCACCTGGACCACGCAGGTGACCAGGTCCTCGACCAGCAGCGCGGGATCGGCGGACGGCCAGCCGGCCTTGGCGACCGACGCCGGGTGGCCCAGCAGCTCCCAGCACTCCTCGGCGGTGTACGGGGCGAACAGGGACAGCAGCACGGCCAGGGTCTCGGCGGCCTCGCGGACCGCCGGGTCGGACGCGCCGGGGCCGGAGTCGATGGCCCGCCGGGTCGCGGTGGCCAGCTCCATCAGCCGGGCCACGGCGACGTTCAGCCGCGTGCCCTCGACCAGCCGGGTCACCTCGTTGATCGTGCGGTGAGTGACCTTCCGCAGGGCGATGTCCCCCGAAGCGACCGCGCCAGCCCCGGCCGCGCTCGCCCCGCCCGCGTCGGCCGCGATCCGGGTCACCCGCCCCAGGAACTTGACCGACGCGTCCGGGTTCATGTCCGCCCAGTCGACGTCATCCTCGGGCGGGCTGGCGAAGACCATCGTCAGCCGGATCGCGTCGACGCCGTGCGCAGCCAGCTGCTCGCCCAGGTCAACGCCGTTGCCCAGCGACTTGGACATCGCCTTGCCGCGGTTGATGACCTGGCCCTGGTTCATCAGCGCGGTGAACGGCTCGACGAAGTCCACCATCCGCATGTCGTACAGCACCTTGACGAAGAACCGGCTGTACAGCAGGTGCAGGATGGCGTGCTCGACGCCGCCGACGTACAGGTCGACCGGCGACCAGCGGCGGACGGACCCGACCTCGAACGCCCCCTCGGTGTACCCCGGCGAGCAGTAGCGCAGGAAGTACCAGGACGAGTCGACGAACGTGTCCATCGTGTCGGTGTCCCGCTTGGCCGGGCCGCCGCACTTCGGGCAGGTGGTGTTCACCCACTCGCTGGCCGCGGCCAGCGGCGAGACGCCCTTGGGCGCCAGGTCCTGCCCGCGCAGGTCGGGCAGCCGGACCGGCAGGTCCTCCTCGGGCACCGGAACCTCGCCGCAGCCCTCGCAGTACAGGATCGGGATCGGCGCGCCCCAGAACCGCTGCCGGGAGACCAGCCAGTCGCGCAGCCGGTAGTTGACCGCAGCCTGGCCCAGCCCGCGCCCGGCCAGGATGCCGGTGATCGTCTGGATCGCGTCGGCCTTGCTCAGCCCGTCCAGCGGGCCCGAGTTGACCAGCGTGCCCTCCCCCGGCGTGGCCTGGCCGGTCTCCGCCGGGTCCGGGCCGCCGGTGTCCACCACAACGCGGACCGGCAGCCCGAACTTGCGGGCGAAGTCCAGGTCGCGCTGGTCGTGCGCGGGGACGGCCATGATCGCGCCGGTGCCGTAGTCGGGCAGGACGTAATCGGCCGCCCAGACCTGGATCTGCTCGCCGTTGACCGGGTTGACCGCGTGCCGGCCCAGGAACACGCCGGTCTTCTCGCGGTCGGTGGCCTGCCGCTCGATGTCGGTCAGCTTGCGCACGTCGGCCAGGTAGGCGTCCAGCTCGGCGCGGTGCTCGGGCGCGCACAGCTCGGCGGCCAGCGCGGAGTCCGCGGCGACCACGAAGAACGTCGCGCCGTACAGCGTGTCGGGCCGCGTGGTGAACACGGTCACCGGCTCGGCCGCGCCCTCGATCGTGAAGGTGACCTCGGCGCCCTCGCTGCGGCCGATCCAGTTGCGCTGCATCAGCAGAACCGGTTCCGGCCACTTGCCTTCCAGCGGGGCCATGTCGGCCAGCAGCCGGTCGGCGTACTCAGTGATCTTGAAGTACCACTGGGTCAGCGACCGGCGGACGACCTCGGAGCCGCAGCGCTCGCACTTGCCGCTGATGACCTGCTCGTTGGCCAGCACGGTCTGGTCGACCGGGCACCAGTTGACGTAGCCGTCCTTCCGGTACGCCAGGCCGCGCTCGTGCAGCCGCAGGAACAGCCACTGGGTCCACCGGTAGTACTCCGGGTCGCAGGTCTGCAGCCGGCGCGACCAGTCGAAGGACAGCGCGTACCTCCGGAACGAGGCCGCCTGGGTTTCGATGTTCTTGTAGGTCCAGTCGGCGGGGTGGGAGTTGCCGCGGATGGCGGCGTTCTCGGCGGGCAGGCCGAACGCGTCCCAGCCGATGGGGTGCAGCACGTTGTCACCGCGCTGGAAGTAGTACCGCGCCATCGCGTCGGCCACCGCGTACGCCTCGGCGTGGCCCATGTGCAGGTCCCCGGACGGGTACGGGAACATGTCCAGCACGTAGCGGCGCGGTCTTGTGTCCTCCGGGTCGTCGCTGGCCCGGAACAGGTCCATCGCTTCCCAGCGGGCCTGCCATTTTTCCTGGATCGCGCGCGGGTCGTAGGTCTGGACCCGGTCCGCGCTCTCGGCGGCTGTCATGATCCCTCACCAAGTCTGATCGGTCTGGCTAGCGCGAATTCCCGTCCGGCCGGGAAGTGGGCCCCGGGCCCGCGGCCCGGTGCCGCGCCAGATACGGCGTCCAATCAAAATGCCCCTCGTTCACGAGGGGCAGCCGCGCCAACGACGGATCAGTCGGCGCGGCTAGGTAAGGAGCAGCCGGGTGGAGCGCATGGGCAAAGAATACCGTACCCTGCGCCAGCCGGCCGCCGAATAAGGGCCAGGCACAAGCAGGCTTGCGACGGCGGCGGTCAGGCCAGGCGCGCAGGTCAGGCGGGTCATCAGGCGGGTCAGGTCAGCGCGCTGATCTTCGCCGCGAGACGGAAGTCGGCCGCGGTCAGGCCGCCGGCCGAGTGGGTCGACAGGGTCAGCGTCACCCGGTTCCACTGGATCGTGATGTCCGGGTGGTGGCCGGCCTCCTCGGCCAGGAAGGCCACCGCCCCGGCGAACAGCATCGCGCCGCGGAAGTCGTCCCGTGTCACGGTGCAGGTGATGCTGCCGCGGTCCCGCGCCCAGCCGGTCACCTTGCTCAGCTCGGCGGCGATCTCGTCTTCGGTGAGCAGGTCCATGCCTCCCGGGATATCACAATGACCGCGAGCCGGGCAGCGGGCCGCGCGGGAAGCGCCGCCTCAATCGCGTGCCGCTGCGGGCACACCGGCCCATAACCGCCGGTCCGGCCGGGCGCCGGCTGTCCCAGCTGCGCCCGGTAGGCTGACCCGCGCCGGACCGCCCCGCCTACCGGAGGGCCAGTTGAGCGATCCCGACGCCGCCGGGCCGAGGCGGACCCCGCTAACCGCCGTACACGAGCGGCTGGGTGCGGCACTGACTGATTTCGCGGGCTGGCTGATGCCGCTGCGGTACGGCAGCGAGACCGCCGAGCACAACGCCGTGCGCACCGCGGCCGGGCTGTTCGACCTGTCGCACATGGGCGAGATCGCGGTGACCGGCCCGGACGCGGCCGCCGCGCTGGACTACGCGCTGACCGGCGACCTGTCCGGGCTGGCGCCCGGCCGGGCCCGGTACACGCTGATCTGCGCGCCGGACGGCGGGGTCCTCGACGACCTCATCGTGTACCGGCTGGGCGACCAGGACTTCCTGGTCGTGGCCAACGCGTCGAACGCGGCGCGGGTCCATGCCGAGCTGACCGAGCGGGCCGCCGGGCGGTCAGCCACGGTCACCGACCAGACCGCGGACTACGCGCTGATCGCGCTGCAGGGCCCGGCCGCGGCGGCCATCCTGGGCCCGCTGACCGACGCCGACCTGACCGCGCTGCGCTACTACGCCGGGCACCCGGCCACCGTGGACGGCCGCACGGTGATGCTGGCCAGGACCGGCTACACCGGCGAGGACGGGTTCGAGATCTTCGCCCGGCCGGACGACGCCGAGCCGCTGTGGGCCACCCTGACCGAGGCCGGCGCGGGCCACGGGCTGGTCCCGGCCGGGCTGGCGGCCCGCGACACGCTTCGGCTCGAGGCCGGCATGGCGCTGTACGGCAACGAGCTGGGCCCGGACATCACGCCGTTCGAGGCCGGGCTGGGCCGGGTGGTCAAGTTCACCAAGCCCGGCGACTTCGTCGGCCGGGACGCGCTGGCCCAGGCCGCCGAGGCCGGGCCGCGGCGGGTGCTGACCGGGCTGGCCGGCGAGTCCCGCCGGGTGCCCAGGCACGGGTACGGCGTCCTGTGGGACGGCGAGCCGTGCGGCACCGTGACCAGCGGCGCGCCGTCGCCGACCCTGGGCGTGCCGATCGCCCTGGCCTACCTCGAGCCGGAGGCGGCCCGGCAGGCCGCCGATGCCGGGGGCGGCACCGGGCGGCTGGCGGTGGACGTCCGCGGCCGCGCGGAGCCCGCCCGGGCCGTCCCGCTCCCGTTCTACCGGCGCCCGGCGTAGCCGGCCCAGCCGCACCGACCCGCAGGCCCTACCGAACCCGCAGGCCCTACCGATCCCGCAGAGGAGAGGCAACGATGACCGTTCCCCCGGAACTGCAC
Organism: uncultured Actinomycetes bacterium; assembly: GCA_963770375.1. Taxonomy (GTDB): domain Bacteria; phylum Actinomycetota; class Actinomycetes; order Streptosporangiales; family Streptosporangiaceae; genus DASVBE01. The sequence continues at coordinate 299,324 of CAVYPM010000017.1, forward strand.
TACACGGCGGAGCACGAGTGGGTCCGCCTGGACGGCGCGACCGCGTCGGTCGGCATCACCGACCACGCGCAGCGGGCCCTCGGCGACGTGGTGTACGTGTCGCTGCCCACGGTGGGCGCCACGGTCACCGCGGGCGAGCCGTGCGGCGAGGTCGAGTCGACCAAGTCGGTCAGCGACATCTACTCCCCCGTCGACGGCGAGGTCACCGAGATCAACGAGGAGATCGACGAGGACCCCGCGCTGGTCAACGCCGATCCTTACGGCGCGGGCTGGCTGTTCAGGGTCGCGCTGGCCAGTGGCGGCGAGCTGCCGGCCGGCATGCTCTCCGCGGACGACTACCTGGAGCTGACGAAAGAAGCCGGCTAGTGCCCGGCGCGGCAGCCAGCGACCTGGACAGGTACAACGCGGCGACCGCGCACCTCGAACCGCCGCTGGCGATCGTCGACCTGGCCGCGCTGCGGGAAAACGCGGCCGCGATGACCGCCCGGGCCGGCGGCAAGCCGATCCGGCTGGCCAGCAAATCGGTCCGGTGCCGGGCCATCCTGCGGCTGGCCCTGGGCCTGCCCGGGTTCCGCGGCGTGATGGCCTACAGCCTGCCCGAGGCGCTCTGGCTGGCGGCGGGCCGGATCAGCCCGGACATCCTGGTCGCCTACCCGACCGTGGACCGGTCCGCGCTGGCCGAGCTGGCCGCGGACCGCCACGCCGCGGCGGCGGTCACGCTGATGGTGGACTGCCCCGAGCACCTGGACCTGATCGGGCAGGCGGCCGCGGCGGCGGGGGCCAGCCCGGTGCCGCTGCGGGTGTGCATCGACATCGACGCCTCGTTCGCCGCGCTGGGCGGCCGGGTGCGGGCCGGGGCGCTGCGCTCCCCCGTCCGTACCCCGGCCGACGCGGCCCGGCTGGCAACGGACATCACCAAGCGGCCCGGGCTGCTGCTGGCCGGGCTGATGGCCTACGAGGGCCAGATCGCCGGGGTGGGCGACAGCCCGCCGGGACGGCCGCTGCGGGCCCAGGCGATCCGGGTCATGCAGCGCCAGTCCGCGACCGAGCTGGCCCGGCGGCGGGCGGCGATCACCGCCGCGGTGCGCGAGGTGGCGCCGGTCGAGTTCGTCAACGGCGGCGGGACCGGCTCGGTGCACCAGACCGCGGCCGAGCAGGCCGTGACCGAGATCGGCGCCGGGTCCGGGCTGTACCACCCGGCCCTGTTCGACAGCTACCGGGCGTTCTCCGGGCGGCCTGGCCGCCCTGTTCGCGGTGCCGGTGGTGCGCCGTCCTGGGCCCGGGGTGGTCACCGCGGCGTTCGGCGGCTACCTCGCGTCCGGGCCGGCCGACGCGGCCCGGCTGCCGCAGCCGTACCTGCCGGCCGGGCTGCGGCTGGACCGGAACGAGGGCGCAGGTGAGGTGCAGACCCCGCTGATCGGCCCGGCCGCGGACGGGCTGGCGGTCGGCGGGCGGGCCTGGCTGCGGCACGCCAAGGCGGGCGAGCTGTGCGAGCGGTTCACCCAGCTGCACCTGGTGGAGGGCGACCAGGTCACCGGGACCGTGCCTACCTACCGGGGCGAGGGAAAGTCGTTCGGCTGAGCCGCGGCGCGCGGCTACCTGCTGCGGCGGAGCGCGCGGAACACGACGTAGCCCACGACGAACAGGCCGGCCGCGGCGATGACCAGCTGGACCTCGGGGCGCTCGGCCTCCTGAAGGGCGCGCTCGCGCAGCCTCCTGATGTTGCTCGACGGGCTGACCCGGTCGGCCAGCTCGTCGATGGTCTGGGCCAGGCTCTCCCGGGTCCGCTCGATGTGGGCGACCAGCTGGTCCGGATTGGTGCTGCGCGCCAAGCCGTTGGCGGCGGCATTGCGCCGCGCGACCGCCGCGCTGTCCGGATCAGGCATCGCCAGTGTCCCTTCGCTGCTGTGACCCGCTCGGCGCCACAGGGGTTCCCATAGTGTTCCAGGTCGGCTCCTGGAATGCGATACGGGCCCGGGGCGCGCGCGGCGCGCGCCCCGGTGCGCCCCGGCGCCAGGCCCGGTACGGCGTGCACCCGCCCGCAAACGCCGCATTCTAGGATGCGGCCGTGGCGGTTGACGCGGTTATCTTCGACTGGGGCGGCACGCTGACCCCGTGGCACACGGTCGACCATGCGGCGCTGTGGCGTGCCGTGTGCGAGGGGCACCTGCCGCCCGGCGAGGTGGCGGCCATGGCCGAGGCGATCCGCGCGGCCGAGGAAGAGCTGTGGCTGGTGTCCGCGCGCGAGCACCGCAGCGCCACGCTCACCGACGTGTTCGAGCGGGCCGGGCACACGCCGACCGAGGAGTTCCTGGCCAGCTACACGCGGGCGTGGGAGCCGCACACGTTCACCGACCCGGACGCGGCCAGCGTGCTGCGGTCGCTGCGCGCCCGCGGGATCAGGATCGGCGTGCTGTCCAACACGATGTGGCCGCGGGCCTGGCACGAGGACGTGTTCCGCCGGGACGGGGTGCTCGACCTGATCGACGGCGCGGTGTACAGCAGCGAGATCGACTGGGCCAAGCCGCACCCCGGGGCGTTCCGCGCGGCCATGCAGGCGGTCGGGGCCAGCGACCCGGCCCGCTGCGTGTTCATCGGGGACCGGCCCTACGACGACGTGCACGGCGCGAAGAGCGCGGGGATGCGGGCCATCCTGATCCCGCACAGCTCGGTCCCGTCCTACGACGGCACCGAGCCGGACGCGGTCATCGAGCGGCTGGCCGAGCTGCCCGCCCTGCTCGAGTCCTGGTAGGGCTCAGACTGCGGCGGCGGCCCGGTCGTAGCGGTCCCGCGCCCGTTCGAGCTCCTCGATGTTCTCGTAGGCCCAGGCCTTGATGACGCTCACCGCGGCGGCCAGGCTGTGGCCCAGGGCCGTCAGCCGGTACTCCACGGTGACCGGCACGGTCGGGTACACGGTGCGTTCGACCAGGCCGTCGCGCTCCAGGCCGCGCAGGGTCTGGGTGAGCATCTTCTGGGTCACGCCCTCGACGCGGCGGCGCAGCTCGGAGAACCGGAGCACCTCCTCGTCCGACAGCGCGCTGATGACGAGCATCGTCCACTTGTCCGCGACCCGGCCGAGGACCTGGCGGGTCGGGCAGGCCGCGCTCATCACGTTCCAGCGGCACACCAGGGCGGCGCCAGAAGCCACGCCGGGGGCCAGGTCAACGGTGGTTTCCATTAGGTACCTATACCACGAGAAAGTGCCTTCTTCCCAGAAGATACCAGCCTTCCTATCGTTGTCCCAGACATCGAGGGAGGACTTCTGATGAGCACGGACACCACCGCGACAAGGGTGCGCTGGCCCGCCGGCCATGGCCCCGAGGGCGCTTCGATCTACGTCGCCAACCGCACGCTGACCACCGCCGACCCGGAGCTGGTCTGGGCCTGGCTGACCCGGCCCGGGCAATGGAGCCGGTTCTACGGCAACGCCCGGCGCATCCGGCACCGCTCGGGCCCGTGGCCGGAGCTCGGGCCCGGCAGCCGCTTCTCCTGGGTCACCTTCGGGGCCCCGGTGACCACCGAGATCACCGAGTTCGAGCCCTTCCGGCGGCTGGCCTGGACCGGCGCCGCGCTCGGCGCGACCGCGCATCACGCGTGGCTGCTCGACGCCACCGGTCCCGAGTGGGAGATCGTGACCGAGGAGACCCAGCGCGGGTTCCTCCCGGGGCTGCTCCGGGGCCGGATGCGGCCGCGCATGATCAGTGCGCACCAGAGCTGGATCGACGGGCTCGCCCGGCTCGCCGAGACCGGCGAGAAGCCGCGCTGACCGCCGCCCCTGGCCTGCTCTCCGCTCAGGTCAGGGGCGTCTTACCGGGACGTGAGAAGGGTGCGGCCACCACATCATGCCTTCTTTTGGGTGATGCGGTGCCCTGCGCTGCGCTGGAGGGTAGAAGGACACCGCTCGGGAACCCAAACGGGAGGTGAACCGGATGGTCATAAGAAAAGTCGCGCATCCGACCGTCAGCGATCGCAAGGCCAAGGGCCTGGAGGCCCGGGACCGGGCGCCGCTGTCGAGCCATACGAAGTGGAGCCCTGCTGCGGACCGCCCGGACCCGGTCGCTCTGCTGGGGGAGCAGGACACGACCCGCGAGCAGGACCTGGTGCCGGTGCGGCACGGCCGGATGATGGTCTCGCCGTTCACCTTCTACCGGGGCGCGGCCACGGTCATGGCGGCGGATCTGGGCGGGACGCCGGTGGCCGGTCTTGAGGCCCAGTTGTGCGGGGATGCCCACCTGTCGAACTTCGGCGTGTTCGCCTCGCCCGAGCGGATCCTGCTGTTCGACGTGAACGACTTCGACGAGACGCTGCCCGGGCCGTTCGAGTACGACGTGAAGCGGATGGCGGCCAGCTTCACCATCGCGGCCCGCAACAACGGGTTCACCAAGGCCGACACGCAAGCGGCGACGCTGGCGTCGGTGCGGGCCTACCGGGAGGCGATGGCCGCGCTTCGCGCAGATGGGCACGATGGACATCTGGTACGCCCACCTGGACGAGGACGAGCTGAGGGCCGGGATCCGCACCGTGGTGGCCGGGGCGGCGAAGCAGGAGAAGGCGGCGAAGAAGGCCGAGAAGGCGGACAAGCAGGCGAAGGCGCCCAGGAAGGCCGAGAAACGGGCCGCGAAGCAGGAGAAGGCGGACAGGGAAGAGAAGGCTGGCGAAGACGGCGGGGAAGCGGGCGGAGAAGATCCTGGCGAAGGCGCACACCCGCGACAGCCTGCAGGCGCTGTCCAAGCTCGGCGAGCAGGTCGATGGCCAGTACCGGATCGTCAGCCAGCCGCCGATCGTGGTCCCGGCGCGCGACCTGGCCGCCACCTACGGCCTGTCCCCGGACGAGGTGCTGCCGGTGCTCCACGAGCAGTTCCGCGCCTACCGGGCCACCCTGCAAGACGACCGGCGCCACCTGCTGGAACGGTTCGAGATCGTGGATGCGGCCCGCAAGGTGGTCGGCGTCGGCAGCGTCGGCACCCGGGCGTTCATCGTCTTGCTCCAGGGACGCGACGCGCAGGACCCGCTGTTCCTGCAGATCAAGGAGGCGACGGCCTCGGTGCTTGAGCCCTACGTGCGCAAGAGCCGCTACCGGCAGCACGGCGAGCGGGTGGTGCAGGGGCAGCGGATGATGCAGGCCGCCAGCGACATCTACCTCGGCTGGACCAAGGGACTGGACGTGCGCCGCCACTTCTACTGGCGCCAGCTCCGCGACATGAAGGGCTCAGTCGATGTCGAGGCGATGATCCCGCTCGGGCTCACCTACTACGCGCGCATCTGCGGGTGGACGCTGGCGCGGGCCCACGCCCGGTCCGGCGACCCGATCGCTATCGCCGAATACCTCGGCGAGACCGACGCGTTCGACAAATCGATCACCGACTTCTCGGAGCGGTACGCCGACCAGAACGAGCGCGACTACACGGCGTTCGTCAACGCGGTCAAATCCGGACGGCTAGAGGCAGTCCAAGGCGTCTGAGCGGGACCGGGCAGAACGCGGATGTCCTGAGACATCACGGGGGCGTGGGCTCACGGTGGGGCCGGTGGGATTCGAACCCACACTGGCAGGATCCTAAATCCTGTGCCTCTGCCGTTGGGCTACGGCCCCGGCGAGCGGGTCAGACGCCCAGCTCGGCGCGCAGGCGGGCGACGTGGCCGGTGGCCTTGACGGCGTACTGGGCCTTCTCCACCCGGCCGTCCGCGCCCACCACGAACGTGGACCTGATCACGCCGACGGTCTTCTTGCCGTACAGCATCTTCTCACCGTAGGCGCCGTAGGCCTGGAGCACTTTGCGCTCCGGGTCGGACAGCAGCGGGAACGTCAGGCCGTCGCGCTCGGCGAACCTGGCCAGCTTGGCGGGCGGGTCCGGGGAGATGCCGAGCACGGCGAAGCCCGCGGCGGACAGGCTGCTGAGGCTGTCCCTGAAGTCGCAGGCCTGCTTGGTGCAGCCGGGGGTCATCGCGGCCGGGTAGAAGTAGATGATCACCCGCTGGCCGCGCAGCGCGGACAGGGTGTGCTCCTGGCCGTTCGCATCGGGCAGGGTGAAGTCCGGCGCCAGGTCACCAGGGGCCAGCCGCTGATCGGTCACTTGCGCTCCTCTCGCCTCCGTGACTGCTTACCGTACCGGCTGCCCAGCGGGCCCGGCCGCCTGAATTGCGGGGGGCCGGGGCGGGCCCTAGCATGACGCGGGGCCCGCCTACTTCCGGGAGAATTGCGATGATTGCCAAGTACGGCGTCACGCGGCGCCGCGCCCGCCCTACTGCGGTCCGGCCCGCGGCCGGGCTGCTGGCTGCCGGGGCCGTGCTGGCGGCGCTGGCCGGGTGCGGCGGCGGCAGCAGCCCGCAGCCTGCCTTCACCCCGGCCGGCGGGCAGGGCAGCAGCAGCGGCCCGGGGTCCGGCGGGCAGACCGGCAGCGAGACCGCTGCGCAGGCGATCCAGGCCGCGGCCGACCAGGCGAAGAAGATCAACTCGTACGCGATCCGGATGGACGAATCGCTGACCGGGGCGACCGCCGAGCACATCACCGGGAACATGCAGTTCCGGCTGAAGCCGACGCTGCTGGCCCAGGTGAGCCTGAGCATCCCGCCGGCCTCGGTCAACGAGATCCTGACCACCAAGGTCGCCTACCTCAAGATCCCCGGCCTGGGCAGCACCGGCAAGCCGTGGGTGAAGCTGTCGCTGGCCGGCAAGACCGGCACGGGCGCGGCCCTCGGGCAGCTGCTCCAGTCGGCCGAGAACTCCAACCCGGCGAACCAGACCGCGGCGCTGACCGCGTCCAAGGACCTCCGCAAGACCGGCACCGAGGTGATCAACGGCATCCCGACGACCCGGTACGAGGGCTCCTACTCGGTCGCGGACGAGATGAAGAAGCTGCCGCCCGCGCTGCGCAAGATAACCTCCCAGAGCATCGCCGCGCTGGGCGTCACGAGGGTGCACTTCACGATCTGGATCGACGGGAAGCACCAGATGCGCCGGGTGATCACCGTGGAGAAGGGCTCGAGCAGCACGATCACCACCAAGCTGGACATCATCTCGATCAACCAGCCGGTGAACGTGACGCTGCCGCCGCCCAGCCAGGTGACCTCGCCCCCGGCCAGCCTCGGCACCAGCATCTAGGGGCGCTGGGACCGCTAAGACCGCGGGGGCACCGCGGGATCCCGCCGCGCCAGCCGCTCCAGGGCCCGGCCCGGCGGGGCACCGGCCCCCGGCGGGTCGCTGACCTCCGGTGCGGGCGGCGGGTCATCCGGCTGGGGCGGGTCCTCTGGCGGCGGGGCGGCGGGGGCGCGGGCGGCTGGTCGCGGACCGCGGCCTGGTAGGCCTCGCGGAGCCGGGCCAGCTCGGCCTCGGGGTCCTGGAACCAGCTGGTGGACCACAGCCGGTGCACCCGCCAGCCGAGCCGCTCCAGGTGCTCCTTGCGCAGCCGGTCCCGGTCGCGGACGCTCCCTGAGTCCCGGTAGGACGCGCCGTCGGCCTCGACGGCCAGGATCATCCGGGCCGGGTCGTCGCGGTGCGCAGCGGCGAAGTCGACCCGGTAGCCACCGACGCCGAACTGCGGGACCACGGTGATCCCGCACTCCGCGAGCCGGGCCACCACGTCCGCCTCGAACGCGCCCGGCTCGGCCGCCGACCCGGACGCGGCGACCGGCGTGCCGCCAGAACCGGCGTACTCCAGGTACTCGGCGAGCAGCCGGGCGCCCGCCTTGGTCAGCCGCCCCGGGTCCACGTCGTGCGCGGAGAACGAGCTGACCACGGTCAGCCGGTGCTTGGCCCGGGTCGCCGCGACGTTCAGCCTGCGCTCGCCGCCGTCCCGCAGCAGCGGCCCCCACTGATACCGCATCCGCCCGTCGGCGTGCTTGCCGTAGCCGACCGACAGGATGATCGCGTCCCGCTCGTCGCCCTGCACGCGCTCCAGGTTCTTGACGAAGAACGGCTCCGGCGCATCCTCGGCGAAGAACGACTCGACATCCTCCCCAGCGCCAGCTGGCAGGGATACGGTGCCGGGGGCGCGGGCGTCGTCCGGGACCGCAGCCAGCGCGGCGCGCAGGGCCGTGTCCACCCGCTCGGCGTGCCGCATGCCCAGCGCGATCACCCCGAGCGACTCCCCCGGCCGCTGCCGGGCGTGCTCCAGGATCAGCCGGACCACCTCGGTGACCTCGTCGTCCACCGAGGACACCACGACGTGCCGCAGGCAGTCGTCCCGCGCGACGCCGGGGAACGTGGTCAGCGCTCCGCCGTAGATCCGGTCGTTGGAGAACGCCACCAGCCGCTCGTCCCGGCTGCGGTAGTGCCAGTTCAGCGGGCAGGTGGGCAGCAGCGGGGTGAGCGCGTCGAGGACCGACTCGAACCCGGCGCCGAACGACACCAGCTCCTCGTCCAGGTCGTCGTCGTCCCCCGGGTCGCCGGAGTCCACCTGGCGGAAGAAGTTCGTCGGCGGCAGCTGATGATCGTCGCCCGCGACCACCACCTGATGCGCCCGGATCATCGAGCCGATCGCGTCGGCCGGCACGATCTGGCTGGCCTCATCGAAGATCACCAGGTCGAACAGCCGGGAGGCGGGCAGCACCTGGCTGACCATCAGCGGGGACATCGCCCAGCACGGCTTCAGCGCGAACAGCACGTCGCTGGTCTGGTCGAGCAGCCGGCGCAGCGGCAGGTGGCCGCGGCGCAGCGCGGCCTGCTTGCGGATCACCCGGGCCTGCAGCGGGTGCCTGGCCACGGTGTCCCGCAGCTGACCGGCCCACGCAGAACGGACCCGGGACCGGTTGGCGGCCAGGTGCTCCACGTCGCGGCGGCGGAACTCCTCGGCGATCTCGTCCAGCGCGGCGCCGTACTCGGCACCGTAGTCCGGGTCGCGGACCCGGATCTGGTCCAGGACCGACCGGTACCAGGCGTGGTCAAACGCACTCGCGATCAGGTCCGGCGTGACCGCGTCCGGGCCGGCCGCGCCGCGGGTCACCTCGTCCAGCAGCGGCGCCAGCCCGAGCTCGCCGAACCGGCGGGCCAGCTCGTGCAGCCGGGGCAGCTTCCACGGGGTCTCCTGGTCGGCGGCCAGCGCCGCGGCCGCCGCGTCCGGGTCCTCGTCAAGGCCGGCCAGCGGGGCCACCGCGGCGAGCGCGTCCACCTGGGCGGCGGCGTCCTGCCAGGCCTGCGCGAGCGCCGGGTAGCCAGACGGCAGCCGCGGCTCGCCGTCAAGCCCGGCCAGCCGCAGTTCCTCCCACTGGGCCCGGGCCTGCTTGCGCAGCGCCCGCCGCTCCCGGAACCCGGCCCGCTCCGCGTCCCGCAGCGCGGCGAACAGGGCCAGGACCGCAGCCTTCTCCGCCTGGCTGGCCGGGCGGCGCAGGCCGGTTTCCGCGCAGGCGGCGGACAGCCGGGCGGTCAGCCGCGGCAGCGTCCGGGTGGACAGCAGGACCGCCCGGTCGACGGCCTCGCGGGCCTGCTCCCGATCGTGCAGCGCGGCGCCGAGCCACGGCGAGCCGCCCGGCCGCAGCGTGAACCCGCCCAGGTGGGCGAACTCGCGCAGGTCGTCGCGGACCCGGTCGGCCAGCTCGGGGGTGATCTCCTCCGGCGCGGCCAGCCGGGCGCTGCCCCGGGCCCGCGCCGGGATGCCGAGCAGCGCGGACTGCACGTCGTAGGCGGACAGGCCCCACGGCTCGTGCACCTTGTGCAGCGCGCTGCTGTGCCGGGTCAGCCGCCGCTTGCGGTCCACCAGGCGGCGGCGCAGGCTGGCCGTGTCCGGGGCGGTGGCGTGCCCGGCAAGGTCCAGCGTGGCGCCCAGGCCGGCCGCGATCCGCTGCCGGTCCCTGGTGCCCTCGTGGATGTCCAGCACCATGTCGCCGAGGTTCACGCCGACCAGCCGGGACAGCACGGCGTCGATCGCGGCGCGCTTCTCGGCGACGAACAGCACCTTGCGGCCGCGGGCCACCATCGCGGCGATCAGGTTCGCGATCGTCTGGCTCTTGCCGGTGCCGGGCGGCCCGTGGATGACCAGGCTGCGGCCCTCGAGCACGGTGTCGATCGCGCTGCGCTGGGAGGAGTCCGCGTCCAGCACCGAGTAGTCGTCCTCGGGGTCGTCGGACGGGCTGACCGGCTCACGGTCCGCGGAGACCAGCCGCTGCGCCTCGGCGTCCCCGGCGATGGCGGCGACCAGGTCGCTGTCGGCCAGCAGGTCGCCGGCCGCCTCCAGGTCGCGGACCATCGGCAGCTTGGCGTAGGTGAACGTGCCGATCACCCGGCGGCGCAGGATCCCGAACCCGGGGATCTCGGCCTGCGCGGCGGCCCGGGCCAGCTGGCCGGCGATCCGCTCCGGGGCGGGCTTCTCGATCACCGCCCCGAACACGCTGGCCAGCTTGTGCAGCAGGACCGGGTTGACTTCCTCCTCGTCCTCCAGGAGCAGGTCGAAGTCGTCGTACCGGGCCCGGGTCGGCGTGATGGTCAGGCCGCGCAGCAGCACCGGCGCGGCCGGCTCGAGGAACAGCTCGTCCCACCGGGCCAGCCCGGTGGCCAGGTAGGCGGCCCGGATGCCGCGCTCCTCGGAGAGCTCCCGGGCCTTGCGGTAGATCGTCTGGACCCGGTGGATGGCGTCGGCCCGCAGGTCCGCGTCCCGGAACAGCTTGGTCAGCCGGGCCGAGCCGGTCCGGACGAAGCGCTCCATCATCTCCGGGTCGGCACCGGCCAGGTCCAGCGTGCCGGCCCGGCGGTCCTTGAAGTACAGCAGCGTGTTCCGGCCGCCCAGATCGGTGAGCGCGTCGATCCACTGCCGCTGGGCGGCCGCGACCAGTTCCAGGCGGCGGCTGTCGTTCGGCTCACTCATGACCCCGGGACCCTCCGTCAGCCAGCCGCGGCGCGGCTGCGCGGCTCCCGGTTACCCCGCCCAGAACGGGATATGCCGGGCGCCACGGGCCGCAGGACGAAAGACCAGCTAGCCCGCCGCGAGCCGGCCCTGAAGCTCGCGCAGGGCCGCGGCGCTGTTTTCCCGAACGAGCGACGCGGCGCGACGAAGGAGCGCCAAGGAGCGAGGAGGGAAGGCAGCGCCCCCCAGCGGCCCGGAGCGAGCGGCTAGCACTGCCCGGAGCGAGCGGCTAGCACTGCGATTGCCGGGGCCAGCGCGCGGAAGGCGCGGCCGCGGTGGCTGATCGCGTCCTTCTCCGCCGGGCTCAGCTCGGCGGTGGTCTGCGTGCCGCCGTCGGGCACGAAGATCGGGTCGTAGCCGAACCCGCCGGTGCCGCGCCGGGCCCGGATCAGCGCGCCGCGCAGCACGCCCTCGGTGACCTGCTCGGCGCCGCCGGGCTGGACCAGCGCGGCGGCGCAGCGGAACTCCGCGCCGCGGCGCTCGTCGGGGATGTCCGCCAGCTGGGCCAGCAGCAGGTCGAGGTTGGCCTGGTCGTCGCCGTGCCGCCCGGACCACCGGGCGGACAGCACGCCGGGCATGCCGTTCAGCGCGTCGGCGCAGATCCCCGAGTCGTCGGCGACCGCGGGCAGCCCGGTGAACGCGGCGATCGCGCGCGCCTTGAGCAGCGCGTTGTCCGCGAACGTGGCCCCGGTCTCGGCCACGTCCGGGGCCCCGGGGAACTCCGCCAGGCTGGTCAGCGAGACCCCCGCCCCCGGCCCGCCGTCGCCGTCCAGGATGCGGGACAGCTCGGTGACCTTGTGCGGGTTGAACGTGGCCAGCACCAGGCGGGCGGTCACAGCGCCAGTCTCACGGGGCCAGCCTCACAGTGCCAGCCTCACGGGGCCAGCCTCACGGGGCCAGTGCCGCGGACTGCCGCCTGGTCAGCTCGGCGCAGCCGGCCACCGCCAGCCCGAGCAGCTCGTCCAGCTGGGCGCGGCCGAACGGCTCGCGCTCGGCGGTGCCCTGGATCTCCACGAAGCCGCCGTCGCCGGTGCAGACCACGTTCATGTCCGTCTGCGCGGCCGCATCTTCCTCGTAGCACAGGTCCAGCCGCGGCTGGCCGTCCACGATCCCGACGCTGACCGCGGACACCGAGGCGATCAGCGGACTGCTGCCCTTGCACCGGCCGCGGCCCTGAAGCCAGCTGACCGCGTCGGCCAGCGCGACGTAGCCGCCGGTGATCGCGGCGGTCCGGGTGCCGCCGTCGGCCTGGAGAACGTCACAGTCGATCACGATCGTGTTCTCGCCCAGCGCCTTGGGGTCGACGCAGGCCCGCAGCGCGCGGCCGACCAGCCGGGAGATCTCCTGGGTGCGCCCGCCGGGACGGCCCTTGACCGATTCCCGGTCGCTGCGGGTGTGCGTGGCGCGCGGCAGCATGGCGTACTCGCCGGTGACCCAGCCCAGGCCGCTGCCCCGGCGCCAGCGCGGCAGTTCCTCGGCCACGCTCGCGGCGCACAGCACCCGGGTCTTGCCGAACTCGACCAGCACGGAACCTTCCGCATGGTCGAGCCAGCCCCGCGTGATCCGCACGTCGCGAAGCTGGTCCGGGTTGCGCCCATCAGGTCTCGGCATGCCCGTAGCGTAGCGGGGCCGCGCCGTACCGCAGTCCCCGGGCCGGGCGCCGGGTTCAGAGCGCGCCGCGGTCCGGGGAGCCGTCCTCGATCCACCGGTAGACCGCGCGGAGGCCGCCGGCCAGCGGCACCCGCGCCTGCCAGCCCAGGTCCCGCTCGGCCCGGCGCACGTCCAGCGCGCTGCGCTTGAGCTCCCCCGGCCGGGCCGGCAGCAGCTGCGGCTCGACCGGCCGGCCGGACACCTCGCTGATCAGCGCGACCAGGTCGAGCACGCTGACCTCGGCGCCGGTGCCGATGTTCCACACGCCAGGGCGGTTGCGGTCGGCGGCGGCCAGGAACGCCGCGACCACGTCGCCAACGTAGACGTAGTCCCTGGTCTGCGCGCCGGTCCCGTAGACGGTCGGGTCCCGGCCCGCGGCCACCGCGGCACAGAAGATCGGCACCACGCCGCACTCGCCGGCCGGGTCCTGCCGCGGCCCGTACACGTTGGCCAGCCGCAGCACCGAGTGGCAGCCGCCGTGCAGCCGGTTGTACAGGCCGACGTACTGCTCGGCGCAGTACTTGGCCACCCCGTACGGCGACTCGGGCAGCGGCAGCACGTCCTCCATGGACGGGATCGGCGCGTCCCGCCCGTACAGCGCGCCGCCGGTGGAGCACAGCAGCACCCGGGCGCCGGCCGCGCGGGCCGCCTCCAGGACGTTCACCGTGCCGACCACGTTGGCCCGGGCGTCCCCGGCCGGGTTGGCCACCGACGCGGTCACGCTGATCTGCGCGGCCAGGTGGCAGATCAGGTCGGGCTGCTCCTGAGCCACCAGGTCGCCGAGCGGCCCGGCCTCGGTGACGCTCAGCTTGTGCAGCACGGCCCCGGCCGGCACCCGGGCGGCCACCCCCGACGACAGGTCATCGGCCACGCTCACCTCGTCGCCGCGCATCACCAGTGCGTCGGTGAGGTGAGAGCCGATGAACCCGGCGCCGCCGGTGACCAGAACGCGCATGACAGCCTCTCTCGGCAGGGTGGACGCTTATCGTAGACCAGTCGTTGCTGTGGGTAACGTACGGGCAAGCGCGTCAGACGTCCACCGTGAGCCCGGCCCGGGCCAGCGACACCGGCCCGGGGAAGGCCGGGGCGGCCTCGGCCAGCACCCGCTCCTGGTCGTTCCACGGCACCAGGTGGGTGAGCAGCAGCGCCCCGGCGCCGGCCTGGGCCGCGTGCTGCGCGGCCTGGCGGCCGGTCAGGTGCACGCCCGGCGGGTTCGGGTCGCCCTCCACGAACGACGCCTCGCACAGCATCAGGTCCGCCCCGGCGGCCAGCTTGACCAGCGCGGGCGACTCGCCGGTGTCCGCCGAGTAGGCCAGCACCTTCCCGTCCGCGGCGATCCGGAAGCCGAACGCCTCCACCGAGTGGTTCACGTGCGCGGTGGTGACCTCGAACGGCCCGATCTGCCGGGTGCCCGGGGCCAGCTCACGGAACGCGAACGAGCGGGCGATGCCGTCGCTGATGTTCGTGCCCTGCGCCCGGGCCAGCCGCTCCGGCGCGCCGGCCGGGGCCCAGACCGGCAGCGGCGGCATCGCCCCGCCCGGCGCGTACGTCCTGGCTACCGCGTAGGAGCACATGTCCAGGCAGTGGTCGCCGTGCAGGTGGCTCAGGCAGACCGCGCCGATGCCGTCCAGCGGGGCGTGGTTCTGCAGTGCGCCGAGGGCGCCGTTGCCCAGGTCCAGCAGCAGCCGGAATCCGCCGGCCTCGACGAGGTAGCAGGACGCCGGGCTGGCCGGCCCGGGAAACGAGCCCGAGCACCCGATCACGGTGATCCGCATGGCCGTCAATCTACCCATGTGGCCCGCAACGCGGCATGATCCAGCCATGGCCTCCACCGAACGGCTGGCCGGCGCGCTCTCCAAGGCGCTGGCCGAGCCGGATGAGTATGTGCGCCGGGGCTGGATCACCGGTCTGACCTTCGCCAGCCTCGGCATGTGGATGGCAGCGCTGACGCCGCTCCAGGTGCTCATGCCGATCCAGCTGCAGGACATCACCCCCAAGCACAAGATCCTCGCGCTGGGCCTGGTGTCCGCGGCCGGGGCCATCGCGGCCACCATCGCCACCCCGGTGGCCGGGGCCATGTCGGACCGGACCACGGGCCGGCTGCGGCTCGGCGGGCTGGCCGGGCGGCGGCACCGGTGGACGCTGTTCGCCGCGCTGCTCGGCGCGGTATCGCTGCTGCTGCTCGGCGTGCAGCACACCGTGGCGGGCGTGGCTCTGCTGTGGGTGGTCTTCAACCTGTTCCAGAACGCCCAGTACGCCAGCCTCAGCGCGGCCATCCCGGACCACGTACCGGTCCGGCAGCGGGCCACGGTGGCCGGCTGGGTGGGCATGCCGCAGGCGCTCGGCCTGGTGCTCGGCACCGTGCTGGTGGTGGACGTGTTCACCACCACACCCAGCGGCTACCTGGTGCTGGCCATTGGGTTGTTCGGGCTGGCGCTGCCGTTCGTGTTCCGCACCCCGGACTACGAGCTGGAGGCCGAGCACCGGGAGCCGTTCTCCTGGGGCAAGCTGGCCCGGTCCTACTGGATCAGCCCGAAGGAGTACCCGGACTTCGGCTGGGCCTGGATCACCCGGTTCCTGAACGCGCTGGCCGTGGCCATGGGCACGCTCTACCTGCTGTACTTCCTGCGCGACGCGGTGCACTACCCGCACCCGAAGGACGGCCTGCTGATCCTGATCGTGATCTACACGGTGATGGTCGTGTTCGCCGCGATCATCGGCGGGATGATTTCTGACCGTTCAGGGCGTCGCAAGCGGATGGTGACCGTGGCCGGCCTGGTCATCGCGGTCGCCGCGCTGCTGCTCACGTTCGTGGAGACGTGGGACGCGTCGATCGTCGCGGCGGTGCTCTTCGGCGGCGGGTTCGGCTGCTACCTGGCGGTCGACCAGGCGCTGATCACCCAGGTGCTGCCGCAGGCCAGGGACCGGGCCAAGGACCTCGGCATCATCAACATCGCGATCGTCTGCCCGGGCGCGTTCGGCGCGGCGATCGCGGCCGCCCTGGTCTCGCTGGGCGGCTACCCGCTGCTGTACGGCGGTACCACGGTGGTGGCGATCGCCGCGTCCGCGTTCGTCTGGAAGATCAAGAGCGTCCCGTAATCGGCGCGCCGCGGCCGAGCCGGGCGATCTGGCGGCTCTGCGCGACCAGCCGCCCGGCCGCGTCCCACACCACGGACTCCTCGTCGAACCAGCCGCCGCCGACGTCCTGGCTGGCGGTGGCCACCCGCAGGTCGCCGGGCACCGGCACGGCCCGCATGTACCAGGTCAGCTCGACGGTGGGGGCCCAGCCGCGGGCGCCCAGGTTGAACACGACCGGCGGCAGCGCGTCCACCGCCAGCGCGAGCAGGTAGGCGTCCGGGTCCCGGTCCTCGCGGAGCCGGAAGTAGCCGCGCATCCGCGGCGTCCCGGCCGGGTCCCGGCTCAGCCAGCCCGCGGTGGCCGGGTCCAGCAGCACGTCGACCTGGCTGGGGAAGCCCTCCATCGGCGCGCCGTGCCACTGGCCGAGCGGCACGCAGTCGCCGATGGGCGGCAGCTCCGGCGGCGGCACCGACCAGGCCAGCTCGCCGTCGGCGGCCGGGCCCGGGCCCGGCACGGTGCCGGTGGTCACCGTGGTGTCCAGCAGGATCTGGCCGTCCTGGTGCAGGCTGGCCCGCGCGGTGGCCGCGGTCCGGCCGGTCTTCAGCCAGCTCACCTCGATCTGCGCGGGCGCCAGCTTGGGTACCCGGACGAAGTGCGCGCTGGTCGCCACCGGGTGCGGGTGCGGCGAGGTGTCGAGGACGCAGCGCAGCAGGGTGGCCAGCAGCACGCCGCCGTTCACCGCCGGCGGTGGCGTGCCGCCCGGCGTGATCATGGCGAACCGCCGGTCCGGCAGGGTCTCGTAGCGGCCCTCGGCGAGCTTGCGGA
Source organism: uncultured Actinomycetes bacterium (assembly GCA_963770375.1). GTDB lineage: Bacteria > Actinomycetota > Actinomycetes > Streptosporangiales > Streptosporangiaceae > DASVBE01. Next base: position 315,709 of record CAVYPM010000017.1, read on the forward strand.
CCGCGGTCGCCTCGTCGAACGCGGTCAGGCCCACAGCTGGCCCTCGAGCCGGGCCGCGGCCTCCTCGAGCGTTCCGCCGTACGCGCCGGTGGACAGGTACTTCCATCCGCCGTCCGCGATGACCAGGGCGATCTCCGCGGTCTGCCCGGCCGCGACGGCCCGGTCGGCGACGACCAGGGCGGCGTGCAGCGCGCAGCCCGAGGAGATCCCGGCGAAGATCCCCTCGGCGTCGAGCAGCTCCCGGGTGCGCCGCAGCGCGTCCGGGGAGGACACCGAGATCCGGGAGGTCAGCACGGACTCGTCGTACAGCTCGGGCACGAAGCCCTCGTCCATGTTGCGCAGCCCGTAGACCAGGTCGCCGTAGCGCGGCTCGGCGGCCACGATCTGCACGCCGGGCACCTGCTCGCGCAGATACCGGCCGACGCCCATGATCGTGCCCGAGGTGCCCAGGCCGGCCACGAAGTGCGTGATGCCCGGCAGGTCGGCGAGCAGCTCGGGGCCGGTGGTCTCGTAGTGGGACTGGATGTTGGCCTGGTTGCCGTACTGGTAGAGCATGACCCACTCGGGGTGCTCGGCGGCCAGCTGGCGGGCCACCCGGACGGCCTCGTTGGAACCGCCCGCGGCGGGCGAGGAGATGATCTGCGCGCCGTACATCTCCAGCAGCTGACGGCGCTCGGCGGAGGTGTTCTCCGGCATCACGCAGATCATCCGGTAGCCGCGCAGCCGGGCGATCATGGCCAGCGCGATCCCGGTGTTGCCGGAGGTCGGCTCCAGGATGACGGAGCCGGGCTGCAGCCGGCCCTCCTTCTCGGCCTGCTCGACCATGAACAGCGCCGGGCGGTCCTTCACCGAGCCGGTCGGGTTCCGCTCCTCGAGCTTGGCCCACAGCCGCACGCCGGACCCCGGCGACAGCGACGGCAGCCCGACCAGCGGCGTGCCGCCGAGCGAATCGAGCAGCGAGTCGTAGCGCATCGAAGCGCGCCGCGGCGGCTCAGGCCCGGCCGCCGGCCACGGCCGGCAGCACGGTGACGGTGTCCCCGTCCTTGACCGGCGTGGTCAGACCGCCGAGGAACCTGACGTCCTCGTCGTTCAGGTAGACGTTCACGAACCGGCGCAGGCCGCCCTCGTCGACCAGCCGCTCCTGCAGGCCGCCGTGCCGGGAGTCCAGGTCGGACAGCAGCTCGGCCAGCGTGCCGCCGGAGCCCTCGACGGACTTGGCGCCGCCGGTGTAGCTGCGCAGGATCGTCGGGATGCGGACCTCGACTGCCATCGGTAACGCTCCAAGGGGTTTAGCGGGTGCGGCTGCCTTCCTTGCGTCCCAACCGGGCGCGGGGCCCGATCATTCCGGCGCGGCGACGACCTCGACATCCTCTTCGGTGACCACGGCGCCGGCAATGCGGAACGAGCGGAATTCTTCCTTATCCGGGTCCCGGGTGGACACCAGTACGTAGTGCGCGCCGGGCTCGCTGGCGTAGGAGATATCGGTGCGGGACGGGTACGCCTCGGTCGCGGTGTGCGAATGGTAAATGACCACCGGCTCCTCGTCCCGGTCGTCCATTTCCCGCCAGACCCGCAGCTGCTCCATCGAGTCGAACCGGTAGAACGTCGGCGACCGCTCCGCGTTGTCCATCGGGATGAAGCGCTGCGGCCGGTCGGACCCGGCCGGGCCGGCGATTACCCCGCAGGCCTCGTCCGGGTGGTCGGCCCGGGCGTGCGCCACTATCCGGGCGCGCAGCGCCGCGCTGATCGTGAGCATGACAGCGAGGGTAACTTGCCCCCGGCCGGGTCAGGACAGCGCCTCGACCAGGCTCTCCTGGAGGTAGGCCAGCCAGTGGTAGACCCACACGTAGGCGGCCCGCGGGTCGGCCGGGTTGATCCCGTTGCCGACCTCCTCGAAGTCGTCGGTGACGCCGAGCCGCACCCCGAGGGCCAGCCGCACGTCGTTCAGTGCCCGCAGCCACGCCTCGGCGTCCGGCTGCGACAGCCGGACGCGGCCGCCCCGGGCGGGCAGCGTGCCCAGCACGGTCCGGGCCGCGGCCACCTTGCCGTCCCGCAGGCTCAGCTCGGTGTAGCGGCGGAACTCCCCCGCGGCCTCCGGGTCGTCCCGGTACGCGTCCGGCAGCAGCCGGGCCAGCACCGGGTCCCGCGGCGCCTCGGTCGCGTCGGTCAGCCCGAACCCGGCTTCCAGGTCCTGGCCGCCGGAGCCGTTCGCGCCGTGGCCCTCATCCGTCTCGGTCTCCGGGTCCGCGCCGAGCAGCTCGGCCACCTGGCTGACCAGGTCGCGGACGATCCTGGCCTGGGCCGCGCCGAAGCGTGCGGTGACGCCGCCCTGGCTCGCCCGGAACCGGGCCACCGGCACCTCCGTCACTTGTCGTGGCTGACCGTGGCCCACAAGCCGAAGCCGTGCAGGGTTTCGGCGTCGCGTTCCATCGACTCGCGGGCGCCGGACGAGACCACCGCGCGGCCCTTGTGATGGACGTCGAGCATGAGCTTCTCCGCCTTCGGCTTGGCGTAGCCGAACACGGTCTGGAAAACATAGGTCACGTACGACATCAGGTTGACCGGATCGTTCCAGACGATCGTGACCCAGGGCAGGTCGCGCTCGGTTTCCGCACCGGTGTCCGGAGATTGCACCTCAGCGGGCGACACGCTCATCAGCCATCACCTCCTCTCCGCAGTCACCAGTTTGGCAGTCCCGGCGGCCCAGGTCACATCGGCCGCCGGCCTATCCCGGCACGGCCGTGGCAGGCCGCCGCCGTAGGCTCCTGTCCCGTGACCGAGCATGCGGCAAGCACCGCCCTGCTGACCGACCACTATGAGCTCACCATGCTGCGCGCGGCCCTGCACAGCGGGGTGGCCGGGCGCCGGTCGGTGTTCGAGGTGTTCGCCCGGCACCTGCCGCACGGCCGCCGGTACGGCGTGGTCGCGGGCACCGGGCGGCTGCTCGACGCGCTGGCCGCGTTCCGGTTCGGCGAGCCGGAGCTGGACTTCGTCAGTGCCGCCGGGCTGGCCGACGAGGCCACGCTGGACTTCCTGCGGTCCTACCGGTTCTCCGGCGACATCTGGGGCTACGCCGAGGGCGAGTGCTACTTCCCCGGCTCGCCGATCCTGGTCGTGGAGGGCACCTTCGCCGAGGCGGTGATCCTGGAGACCCTGGTGCTGTCCGTGCTCAACCACGACTGCGCGATCGCCTCGGCGGCGTCCCGCATGGTCACCGCGGCCGGGTCCCGGCCGCTGATCGAGATGGGCTCCCGGCGCACCCACGAGCAGGCCGCGGTGGCCAGCGCCCGGGCCGCGTACCTGGCCGGCTTCGCCACCACGTCCAACCTGCGGGCCGGGCAGCTGTACGGCATCCCCACCTCGGGCACCAGCGCGCACGCGTTCACGCTGGTCCACGACGGCGAGAAGGAGGCGTTCCGCGGGCAGGTCAGCGCGCTGGGCGCGGGCACCACGCTGCTGGTCGACACCTACGACGTGGCCGCCGCGGTACGCAAGGCGGTCGAGGTGGCCGGACCGGACCTGGGCGCGGTCCGGGTGGACAGCGGCGACCTGCCGGTGATCGCCGGCCAGGTCCGGTTGCTGCTGGACGAGCTCGGCGCCAGGCAGACCAGGGTCGTGCTCACCGGGGACCTGGACGAGCTGTCGATCGCGGCGCTGGCCGCCGCCCCGGCGGACGGCTACGGGGTGGGCACCTCGCTGGTCACCGGGTCCGGCGTGCCCACCGCCGCGCTGGTGTACAAGCTGGTCGCGAGACAGGGCCCGGGCGGTCCGGGCGCGCCGCTGCAGCCGGTCGCCAAGCGGTCGGTCGGCAAGCCGGGCCGCGGCGGCCGCAAGTGGGCCACCCGGGTGACCAGGAGAGGCACCGCGGTCACCGAGCTGATCACCACCGAGGGCCCGGCCGCGGAGGGCCGCGGCCGGCCGCTGCTGCGCCCGCTGGTCCGCGGCGGCGAGATCACCGGCTTCGAGCCGCTGACCGCGGCCCGGGACCGGCACCGCGCGGCGCTGGCCGAGCTGCCCCCGCACGCGCTCAGCCTGGCCCGCGGCTACCCGGCCCTCCCGACGGTGTTCGAGCCGGACCAGCCCGACGTGCTCAACGGTGAGATCAACGGCGAGAGCTGACCGGGCGACTGGTTGGCGCCCGCTGGGCGCGGCGCGTACCCTCGGGCAGCGTGAGCATCCTTCCTGAGACCGGCACTCGCGAGGACACCGGCACCCGCCCGGATCTGTCCCACGGCGACGGTGACCACGAGCGGTTCGCGCATTACGTCAGGAAAGAGAAGATCGTCGACAGCGCCGTCACCGGCACCCCGGTCACCGCGCTGTGCGGCAAGGTCTGGGTGCCCTCCCGTGACCCGCAGCGCTTCCCGGTCTGCCCGGAGTGCAAGGAAATCTACGAGTCACTGCCCGAGGGCGACGGCTGACCAGCTGCACCTGCTGATCTCTCTTTAAGATGTACGCAGCCGGGGGCGCGGGCCACCCCGCCCGGCCCGGTCAGTTCGCGCTGGGGTCGTCCGGGTAGGTGGCGACCATGGCCAGCTCGCCGCCCTGGCGGCGGAGCACGGTCCGCCACAGTTTCCCCGGGTCGGCCGCGAACGCGTCGGCAGGCTCGCCGCGCAGCACGTACCAGGCGCCCTCGTCGATCTCGTCCTGGAGCTGGCCGGGCCCCCAGCCGGCGTAGCCGGCGAACACCCGGAACGACGACACGCCGGGGGCCAGCAGCTCGGGCGGGGCCTCCAGGTCGACCAGGCCGATCCGGCGCATCACCGGCGCGACGCTCAGCGATTTCCAGCCCATGGGCTCGGCCTCCCCGGTGGCCAGGGCCAGCGCCAGCGCGCTGTCCGGCTGCACCGGGCCCCCGCGGAACACCACCGACGGGCCCGTCACCAGGTCCGTCCAGGGCTCGAGGACCTGCCCGACGGGCACCTCGGTAGGCCGGTTGAGGACCACGCCCAGAGTGCCATCACCATGTTGATCGTCGACAATCAGCACGACGGTGCGGCGGAAATTCGGGTCTCCCAGCAGTGGGGTCGCGACCAGCAGCCTGCCCCCCAGGGAACGTTCCGCCATGCTTTCCATCATGCGGCAAAGCGAGGTGCCCCGGCAGCCCCCGGCCCCGGGGGCCGGCCCATTGTGATCGAAGTGCCGTTGTCCGGGTTACGGACGCGCCTCGTAGCGTCGACGCTCGGTACACTCGGCACGTTCAAGCGCCACCGCGGCATCAGCCCGCAACAGCACCGCGCGGTGGCGGGACGCTCCGACGTACGCTTCTGATGTGCCGGAATCCAGAGCCACTGACGGGGTGAGCGCGCCGGAGATCGACGTCACCCGGCTGCGGGTGGCGATCGCGCGGGTGTCGCGGCGGCTGCGGCGGCACGAGCTGGCCGGGATCACCCCGACCCAGCTGGCCGCGCTGGCCACGGTCGAGGCCCGCGGGCCGCTGCGGCTGGGCGACCTGGCCGCGGTGGAGCGGATCGCGCCGTCCACGCTGACCCGGATGGTGACGGCGCTGGAGGAGCTGGGCTACGTGTCACGGTGCGCGGTGCCCGGCGACGCCCGGGCCGCGGCGCTGTCGGTCACTGAGCCGGGCCGGGCCGCGCTGGACCGGATCCGGCAGGAGACAACCGCGATCCTGGCGGACAGCCTGCGCACGCTCCCGGCCGACCAGCTCGCCGCGCTGGCCGCGGCCCTGCCCGCGCTGGAGACCCTGGCCGGCGCCGCGCCGGGCGGCTGATCAGAAGAGCAGGCTGCTGAGCCGGGCGCGGGCCTTGGCCACCCGGGAGTCCCTGGGCGGGAACAGGTCGAAGAGGCTGACCAGGTGCACCCGGGCGCGGTTGCGGTCCTCGCCCGAGGTGCGCCGGACCAGTCCGAGCAGCCGGTCGAAGGCCTCGTCGATGCGGCCGCCGGCCACGTCGATGTCGGCCACCTTGAGCTGCGCCTCGACGTCGTCGGGCCGCTCCGCGGCGTCCTTGCGGGCCTGGGCCTGGTCGTAGGAGTCGACCCGGCGGAACAGCTCGATCTGGGCCAGGCCGAGAGTGGCCACCGGGTGCCCGGGGCTGGCCGCCAGGACCTTCTCGAAGGCCGCCGCGGCCGCGTCCGGGTCGCCGCGGTCCATGGCCTCCCTGGCCTCGGCGAACGCGGGGTCCGCCAGCGGGTCGCCGGGGCCGTCCTGGCCGCCGGGGTAGTCCTGCGGCTCGCCGGGCGCGGCGGGATCGGCGCCGGGGCCCATGCCGAGCTGCGCGACCGCGCCCATCAGCCGGCTGATCCAGTCGCGGACCTGGGCCTCGGGCAGCGCGCCGAGGAAGCCGTCCACCGGCTGGCCGCGGACCACCGCCATCACCATCGGGATGCTCTGCACCTGGAAGGCGGCGGAGATCTGCGGGTTGGCGTCGGTGTCGACCTTGGCCAGCACCCAGGCGCCGGCCGCCTCGGTGGCGAGCTTCTCCAGGATGGGCCCGAGTTGCTTGCACGGGCCGCACCACTCGGCCCACAGGTCGATGATCACCGGGACGGTCAGCGACCGCTCGAGGACATCGGTCTGGAAGGTCTCGTCGGTGACGTCGATGACGGTCACCGGCCCGGCGCCGCCGTCCGCCCCGCCGTCCGCGGCCGCGGACCGGCTGACCTGCTCCCGGCGCTGCGCGGCGGCCTTCCTGGCCCCCAGGTCCACGGCCCCGTGCAGGGAGAAATCCCGCTGCTGCTGCATGACTCCATCCTGCCCCATCCGCCCTACTGGGCAAGCCAGGGCCGCCCGGCCAGCTAGCACAGCTAGAACGCGGGGGCCTCGGAGTAGGTGCCCCATTCCTCGCGGAGGGCGTCGCAGATCTCGCCGAGGGTGGCCTCGGCGCGGGCCGCGGCGAGCATGGGCGGGATCATGTTGCCGTCGCCGCGGGCCGCCTCGCGCAGCGCCGCGATCGCGGCGCTGACCCCGGCGTTGTCCCTGTCCGCCCGGCGGCGGGCCAGCGCCGCGGCCTGGTCACGCTCCACCTGGTGGCTGATCCGCAGGATCTCGATGGGCTGCTCGCCGGTCTGGGTGTGCACGTTCACCCCGACGACCTTCTTCTCGCCCTTCTCCAGCTGCTGCTGGTAGGTGAACGAGGCCTCGGCGATCTCGGCCATGAACCAGCCGTCCTCGATGCCGCGCAGGATCCCCGAGGTCATCGAGCCGTCCTCGCTCATCGCCTTGATCCTGGCGAAGATCTCCTCGGCCTCGGCTTCCATCCGGTCGGTCAGCGCCTCCACGTACCAGGAGCCGCCCAGCGGGTCCGCGACGTTGGTCACCCCGGTCTCTTCCATGATCACCTGCTGGGTGCGCAGCGCGACCTCGGCGGCGTGCGCGCTGGGCAGCGCGAGGACCTCGTCCAGCGCGTTGGTGTGCAGCGAGTTGGTGCCGCCGAGGACCGCGGCCAGGGCCTCGATCGCGGTGCGCACCACGTTGTTGTCCGGCTGCTGCGCGGTCAGCGACACCCCGGCGGTCTGGGTGTGGAAGCGCAGCCACTGGGCCCGCTCGGTCTTCGCGCCGTACACGTCGCGCAGCCAGCGGGCCCAGATCCGGCGGGCGGCGCGGAACTTGGCGATCTCCTCGAAGAAGTCCACGTGCGCGTCGAAGAAGAACGACAGGCCGGGCGCGAAGACGTCGATATCGAGGCCGCGGGACAGCCCGAGCTCGACGTAGCCGAACCCGTCGGCCAGCGTGAACGCGAGTTCCTGGGCGGCGGTCGAGCCGGCCTCGCGGATGTGGTAGCCGGATACCGACAGGGGCTTGTAGGCCGGGATGTGCTCCGCGCAGTACGCCATCAGGTCGCCGATCAGCCGCAGGTGCGGCTGGGGCGGGAACAGCCATTCCTTCTGCGCGATGTACTCCTTGAAGATGTCCGTCTGCAGGGTGCCGTCCAGCTTCGACAGGTCCGCGCCCTGGCGCTCGGCGGCGGCCAGGTACATGCAGAACACCGGCACGGCCGGGCCGCTGATCGTCATCGAGGTGGTCACGTCGGCCAGCGGGATGCCGTCGAACAGCACGTCCATGTCCGCGGCCGAGTCGATGGCCACGCCGCAGTGCCCGACCTCGCCGAGCGACTTCGGGTCGTCGGAGTCGCGGCCCATCAGCGTGGGCATGTCGAACGCGACCGACAGCCCGCCACCGCCGCCGCGCAGCAGCATCTTGTACCGCTCGTTGGTGTCCCGCGCGTTGCCGAACCCGGAGAACTGGCGGATGGTCCAGGTCCGGCCCCGGTAGCCGGCCGGGTACAGGCCGCGGGTGAACGGGAACTCCCCCGGCCAGCCGATGCGGCTGAACCCGGGCACGGCGGCGCCCGGCGGCGGCCCGTAGACCGGCTCGGTCGTCACGCCGGACAGCGTGGTGAAGTCCGCGTCCCGCTTGCGCGACGCGTCGTACCGGCGCTGCCAGCGCGCCTGGCCCGCGGCGATCTCCGCGGGCTGCCCGTGCTGGCCAGTACCGTCCTGGCCAGTACCGTCCTGGCCGGTCTCCTGTCGTGCACTGGCTCCTCGTGCGCGGTCATCGCGTCATCCCGCCGTCGTCCGGATTTAGTAGGACGTCCTACTATCTTCTCTGCCCCAGTGTATGCCCCGCCTGCCGCGCGCCCACGCAAAGAAAAACGGCTGGTCCGCAACCATCAGGGAGTCTGCGCAGTCTCAGGGATAGGCCCGGGCACTACGGGGGCCCGGGCGGCCTCATCCGTGACGCGCGAAATGTGTGGTAAGACATATGCGATATTGCGCGAGCGGCGCTCACAGCCTGGCGTCCATCGGGGGCGGCGCGGCGGCGGTGGCACATCGGTACGCGGCGCCGGAAACGGGGACGAGGCGAGGGAGCTCCGTGGCCAGGCTCCGGTTGGCAGACCGTGCCGCCGCTGAGGAGCTGTTCAACGCCTCCTACCCCCGGCTGGCCGGATGGGTCCGGCGGCTGGTCGACGACGACGAGACCGCGCACGAGATCGCGTCCGAGGCGTTCACCCGGCTGCTGGCGCGCTGGTCCGGGCTGGAGAGCCCGCACAGCTACCTGTACATGATCGCCACCAACCTGGTCCGTGACCACTGGCGGAAGACCGGCCGGGAGCGCAAGGCGATCGCGACCATGACCGCGGGGGCGCCGCGCGACCCGTCGTACCACCCGGCGCAGGACGTGGACGTCCGGACGCTGATCGAGGGGCTGCCGGAACGGCTGCGCAGCCCGTTCCTGCTGCACTACTACGGCGGGTTCGGGGTACGGGAGGTGGCGGCCATGCTCGGGAAGCCCGAGGGCACCATCAAGGCTGACCTGTACCACGCGCGCAGCAAGCTGAAGTCGGCAATAGGAAGCACCGGTGACTGACCCGAACGACGACGAGCTCGATCGCTGGCTGAACGAGGACGTCGAGCTCCTGGCCCCCGCTCCGGGCACGTTCGAGCGGGTCCGCCGCCGTGCCCGGCAGCGCAAGACACGCCAGGCGCTCGCCTCGGCGGCCGCGCTGGCGGTGGTCATCGTGGGCGGGGTGTCGGCCCCGGCCATCATCAGCTCGCTGACCAGCCCGGCCGGCCGCTCGCCCGGGCAGGAGAGCCTGGCCGGGGGCCGTGCGCCGACCACAGCCACGCCGTCCGGCGCCCCTTCTTCCTCGCCCGCCCCGCAGCCGGAGTCCTCCTCGGTCTCCCCCATCCCGCATCCGTCGGCCAGTCTGTCGGAGACGATCGCCCCGTCGTCGCTCAGCCAGCCCCGGGCCGGGGCCACGGTGGCGGGGGCCTTCCAGCCCACCTCGATCACTTTCGTCAGCAGCCGGCTCGGCGCGGTGATCGGCCAGGGCCAGCCGGCCGGGCCGTGCACCGGCCAGCCCACCTGCACGTCGCTGGCCGGGACCGACGACTACGGGAAGAACTGGTTCGGCGTGTCCGCGCCGGCCGCCGGGTCGCCTGACGGCGCTAGCGGGGTCAGCCAGCTGCGCTTCCTCAACGAGGACCAGGGCTTCGCGTTCGGCCCCGCGCTGTGGGTGACCGAGGACGGCGGGGCGTCCTGGGCCCAGGTCGGGCTGCCGTCGGGGGTCCGGGTTACCGACCTGGAGACCGTGGACGGCCAGGTGCTGGCGGTGTGGGCGCGGTGCCAGGGCGTGGGCACCGACTTCGCCGCGGACTGCAACCGGTTCACGCTGGAGACGGCGGCGGCCGGATCGGCCGGGCAGCTGTCGGCCTGGCGGCCGGTGCCCGGCGCCACCGCGCTGCACGCCGGCTCCAGCAGAGCCTCGGCCGTGCTGACGCTGTCCGCCGGGGCGACCACTGATCCTTCGTCGGGCACGGTGTTCCTGCTCACGCCGGACGGCAGGGTGCTGGCCGGGGGCCTGACCGGGCAGCGGCTCAGTACGGCGGGCCGGGTCCCGGCGGGCTGCCTGCCCGGGCCGCCGCAGCCGGGCACCGGGACCCCGTCCCTGGCGCAGCTCACCTACCAGTCCGGGAGCCTGTACCTGCTGTGCAGCGGCCAGGGCGACATGGTGCTGTACGTCTCCGCGGACGGCGGGCGCAGCTGGCCGCAGCGGCCCGCGATGCCCCAGCACGGCACCGCGACCTCGCTGGCGGCCGGCGGGAGCGGCCTGGTCATCGTCGCCACCACCGAGGGCCTGGTCGAGTCCGCGGACAACGGGCAGACCTGGCGGCTGGCGGTGAGCCCGGGGCGCGGCGGGCCGGGCAGCGGGTTCAGCTAGGTCGGGATGACCGATCAGTCGCAGGGGGTAGCGCTGCCTGCGGATACCTCGCGGCACGAGGTGTGGATCACCAGGGACGGCGGGCAGAGCTGGCATCCGTCGGCGGTGCGGAGCCGCTAGCGCCTAGGGCCTGCGGGTTCCTCCGGGCTGGCGCCCGGCGGGACGGCAGCCGGGGCGGCCTGGCCCGCTCCAGCGGGCCGTACATCATCAAAATCACCCGCGACGACGCGCAGCCCCCGCAGCAGGCTGAAGATCGCGTCGAGGTCGTTGTCCTGGTACTCGCCCAGCCCGAACTCGGCGGCCATCAGGTCCTTGGTGGCCCGTGCCGTGACGGCGCGGCCCTCCGGGGTGATGCCGGCCAGCGTGCCGCGGCCGTCCTCGGGGTTGGGGCGGCGGGTGACCAGGCCCTGACGCTCGAGGCGGTCGATGATGTTGGTGACGCTGGTGGGGTGCACCATCAGCCGCTGCCCGATGGTCCGCATCGGCAGCTCGCCGGCCCGGCTGAAGGTGATCAGGACGAGCGCCTCGTAGCGCGCGAACGTGAGCCCGTGCGGGCGGAGCAGGCCGTCCAGCTCGGCCAGCAGGATCTGCTGCGCGCGCATGATCGAGGTCACGGCGGCCATCGCCCGGGAATCGCCGAACCTGCGCTCCCAGATGCTTGCCGCGCGCTCGATCGGGTCGAACGGCAGGTCCAGCGGCTTGCGCACAGGCACACGGTACAGGGCTCGCCGGGGTGCGTGGCCGGCTGGCTGGGGGGCGGCTCATTACCCGGCGTTTCGGTCTTCTGCACGGAGAGTTACGGAAGTAAACTGATCGTGGGGAACGCTTGACCGGGGAATCGGGGGCACCCGGCACCGGGTGATCTGTGCCGGGTCAGACCGCATCGCCCCGCAGCGAGAACCCGGAAAGCGCGCGGATGGCCAGGGCGAGCGTGGCGACGATGACGGCGGCGCCCATGACGATCGCCGTGGTCAGCGTCAGGTGCGCGTTCAGCCCGGGGTCGCGTGCGATGGAGTTGGCCACGCCGAGGGAGTACTGCCCGATGGACAGCTCGCTCGCCCCGCTGACCAGGTTGCCGAGCAGTCCCTCCCACACCAGCAGGTAGAGCAGGCCGACTCCGATGGCCCGGGTGGTGAGGACGGAGATCGTGACGAAGAAGGCGCTGTAGATAACCGAGCCGGCCAGCGCCCCGGCGAACACGCCGGCCGCAAGCCTGGTGATGCCCCCGGTCGCGATCAGGGCCGCCAGCAGCGCGGGCAGGGCCACGAAGATCATGGTCAGCGCGGTGGCCACCGCGAACTTGGTGAGGATCACGGCCGACCGCCGCACCGGGGTGGCCAGCAGGTGCACGATGCTGCCGTCGTCGATCTCCGCGCCCAGCACGCTCGTGCCGATGATCAGCGCCGTCAGCGGGAGGACCACGCTGAACCCGAAGATGCCCAGGTAGTGCGCGGGCCAGGAACGCATCTCCGGGTGCGCAAGCCTGAGCAGGGCCGCGACCGCGATCAGGATCAGCGGCGCGATGGCGAACAGGAGGGCCCGCTTGCGGCCCATCGTCGCGCGGAACGTGATCCTGGCGACCGTGCCGTTGACCATGCCGGACATGTGAGGCCTCTTTCTCGCGGACCGTGGCGCGGATCGGTGGGGCCCTCAGGAGGCGATGAGGTAGGCGAACACGCTCTCCAGGGATTCGTCGGCAGGCAGCACTTCGCGCAGCCTGATGCGGGCGTCCCTGGACAGGCTCGCGAGTTCCCTGGTGAAGGTGCCGTAGTCCGATGTCCGCACCTGCACCCCGCGGGGCGTCAGCTCCACCCCGGTCACCGACGGGCGGCCCATCAGCGCGGTGGCGAGCAGCCTGTCATCCGAGGTCCGGACCAGGAAGACATGCGGCCGGCTGGTCATCAGGCGCCTGATCGCGCGGAAGTCCCCGGACGCGGCGAGGCGGCCGGACACCATCACCTGGATCGTTCCCGACAGACGCTCCACCTCCTCCAGGATGTGGGAGCTGAACAGGATCGTGCGGCCGCTGGCCGCAGCCGAGTGCAGCAGGTCCATCAGGTGCAGCCGCTGGCGCGGGTCCATGCCGTTGAACGGCTCGTCGAGCAGGATCACCTCGGGGTCGTGGACCAGCGCGGCGGCGACCTTGATCCGCTGGCGCATGCCCTTGGAGTACGTCGCGATCTTGCGGTCCTGGGGCCCGGTCATCTCCACCAGCCCGATGGCGCGGCGCGCCGCGCCATCGGGGTCCGGCAGTTCGTGCAGCCTCGCGGTGGCGCGGACGAACTCGGCGCCGGTGAGGAAGGAGTAGACGGACGGGTGCTCGGGCACCAGCCCGACGGTCCTGAACAGCCCGGGGTTGCGCCAGCTGGGCTGGCCGCCCACCAGCACCTCACCCCGCGAGGGCGGCAGGAAGCCCGCGATCATGTGCAGCAGGGTCGACTTCCCGGCGCCGTTGGGGCCGAGCAGGCCGGTCACGCCGGGCCCGATCGACATGGAGATGTCGTTGATCGCGACGACGTTGCCGTACCACAGCGAGACGTTGCGGACCTGCACCATTGCCGTGCTCATACCATGCCGGCCTTCCTGTACCTGGCGATCAGGGCGCCGGCGCCGGCGCCGAGAAAGACCAGGAGCATCAGCCCGTACGCGGGGCCATAGTGGCCCGGATCGGGCACGATGCCCCGGTCGGTGCTGCCGCCGAGCCACTCCCTGACGCCGTCCAGCACCGTGAAGGGGCTGATCAGGCCGGCCAGGTGCTCCCCGGTCGTCGCGCTGGCGGCCAGGCCGGGCCCCCTGTCGTGCCCGACGATGCTGCCCAGCAGCCCGGCCAGCGTCCAGCTGAGGAAGAAGAAGATCGGCGATCGTCCCGGTCGCGTAGGCCCGCCGTCCGCTGAACGAGGCGAGCGCGAGCCCGATCGCCGCGAGCACGACGGCCCACATCAGCCCGACGAGCAGGCCGGGGATGAGCGCCCTCGTCTCGGCCCAGATAGCGCTGCCGCCGTGCGCCTGGATGATCGTGCCCAGGTAGAGCAGAAGCTCCGGGATCTCGATCATGATCAGGCAAGCGGCGGTGAACGCGGCGAGCTTGGCCAGCGGGTAGTCCAGCCGCCGGACCGGCCGGGCGAAATAGAGCGGCAGGATGTGGTTGCGCAGATCGCGGGAGACCAGCTCGGGGGCCTGGACGGCGATGAATACCGTCATGACAAGGACCCGCAGCCCGGGGAGGTAGGTGTCGTAGGGAATGGCCCGGGCATGCGTGGTGCTGAGGGCCACCGCCACCGCGTTCACGACGGCGGGCAGGCACATGATGATGAACGTGATCATCGGGACAATCTTCGCCTTGATCCCGCGGCCGATCCCGAAGGCCGAGCGCAGGCTGTGCCAGGCCAGCGCCCGGCCGATCTGGGCCCGGCCGAGCCGCGGGCCGTCGTAACGGCGGTAGCCGAGATCGTGGATGACCCCTGACCTGGCGGCCGGGTCACTGGCGGCCGGGTCAGCGGGTCCCTGGCTGGTCGTCTCAGCTGGCACCGGCCGCTCCCGTCATCTCGCCGGGCTCCGCCTGATCGCGGAACAGCTCCTCGATCCGGTGCCGCCGCTGCTCCATCCGGTTCAGCGGCAGGCCGAGATCAGCGATCGCGTCGCGGACCACGTCGTAGGTGTCCTCGCCGGCCAGCCGGACCAGCACCGCCCGCTCCTGGGGCTGCGCATCGAGACCGCGCTTCCGCAGTTCGCCGAGCAGCGGCCCGGCCCCTTCCTCCACCTCGATGGCCAGGACCTGGATGGCCCGGGTGAAGCTGGTGACCGTATCGGCCCGGAGCAGCCGCCCGCCGTCGATCGCCACGATGTGATCGCAGATCTGCTCGAGCTCGCCGAGGAGGTGCGACGCGACCACGATGGAGATGCCGAAGTTCGCGCCGATCCGGCTGATCAGATCGAGCATCGCCACCCGGCCCGCGGGATCAAGGCCGATGGTCGGCTCGTCAAGCAGCAGCAGGCGCGGGTCGCCGACCAGCGCCTGGGCCAGCTTCACCCGCTGCTTCATGCCCGTCGAGTAGGTGCCTGCCGGGCGATACCGCTCTTCGTACAGGCCGACGTGGCGGAGCGCCTCGGCCGCGCGCTCCTTCGCGGCCGTCGGCGGGAGGCCCGACATCCGGCCCATGTGGGTCACGAACTCCGTGGCCGTGACGTCGGGCAGCAGGCAGTCGTGCTCGGGCATGTAGCCGGTCAGGCTCCTGATCTTTTCCCCGTCCTGGCCGCAGTCGTGCCCGAGCACGCTGGCCTTCCCCTTCGTCGGGGCCAGCAGGCCAAGCAGGATCTTGATGAGCGTCGATTTCCCCGCGCCGTTGGCGCCGACCAGGCCGGTTATCCCGGCCGCGACGGACACGGTGAGCTCGTCGAGCGCGATCACCTGGGCTGAATACCGTTTCGTCAGGGCCGCCGTCTCGATGACGGTCCCCGCGTCCGGCTCGCCGGCCGGGTCTGCGCCGAGCACCGGCGCGTGAGCGGTCACGTTCCCTTCGGCCCCCTTAGCCAGCGGGCTGGCGCCCGGCGGCCAGCCCGTCCCTGTGCTCGCGATGATGGCGGTGCGGCGGGCGGCCCGCGATCTGCCGCGCCGGGCGCGGATGTGCTCACCAGAATGGACCCGGCCCGGCCAGAAGTCGTCACTCCGCAGGCTGAGACTGGGCACGCCTCAGGTCGTAGCCTGCCGGCCCGGCCGGCGGGCGGCTTCCGGGCTCCGGGCGGTAGCGTCCTGGGTTGTGGCGGACCCTGGTGCGGAAAGCGCCCTGGTCGTCGAGGTTCCCGAGGCTGAGGCCGCGGTGGCCCGGCACCGGGAGCGCCTGGACGAGAACGCGGCGATGGGCATTCCGGCGCACATCACGGTGATTGCCCCGTTCCTGCCGCCCGCCGGTATCGGGCCGCCGGTGCTCGACGAGCTTTCGCGCTTGTTCGGTGGCGTGCCGCGGTTCCGGTTCCGGCTGGCGAGGACGGCGTGGTTCGGCGACCAGGTGCTGTGGCTGGCACCGGATGACCCTGCGCCGTTCCGTGCCCTGACCGGGCGGGCGTTCGCAGCCTTTCCCGCCTGTCCCCCGTACGGCGGCCAGCACGAGGATGTCATTCCGCACCTGACCGTCGGGCTCCGGCAGCCGCTGGCGGAGATGCGAGCTGCCGAGGAGTCCCTTCGGCCGCAGCTGCCGATCGAGGCCCATGCGACCGCGGTGACCTTGCTGGTGGGGCCGGCTTCCGGCGGGCAATGGACCAGGACGGCCCGCTTCCCGCTGGCCTGAGCGCCCGGCGATCGGCGCGCTAGGGCTGGTGCTCCAGGACGACCCCGGCTGGGTGGCCCTTGCGCGCGGGGACCGGGGGGCCTGTCGTCCCGGCGGCCAGGACCGAGCGCGTGCCGGGGATCAGGGCCAGGTCAGTCACCACCACCCGGGCGCCGGCGTAGCGCGGCGGCTTCTGGACTGTCCACTGGCCGCCACCGTAGTGCGCCAGCCGGCTCCGGAAGGCGTTGCCGAGCGTGGCGAACCAGACGCCGCCCTGGCCGTCCAGTGACATCGCGCCGAGCACGTCGAAGCCCGTGGCCGGCGAGGTGATGCGGGTCCACAGGCGGCCGTCCCAGCGCAGCAGCTGGTTCGGGCCCGGCCCGGCAGTGGGCGAGGTGACCGTCCCCTGCACCCAGAGAGTCCTGGTGTCCTGCGCCGCCGCGGCGGCCGGGATGAACTCCTGGCCGCCGGGCAGGACCGGGCCGGGCAGCGGCACCGTCTGCCAGGAGTGCCCGTCCCAGTGCCGCGCCGCCTCCCGCAGCGGCCCCGTCCGGCCCCCGGTCACGGTGACGGGCAGGCCCGACTCGCCGACGACCCACATGCTGCTGGGCGACGGGGCGCTGACCGCCAGCGGCGACATCGGCAGCGGCCGCCTCTCCCAGGAGCTGCCGTTCCAGAACGCGGCGAACGGGTGCCGGGACGGCGCGAACACGTCGAAGACCCAGACCCGGCCCGGCCCGGACACCACCGTCCGCAGGTAACCCTCCCCGAACGCGCCCACGCCAGCGTGCGGGAAGAACCAGCGCGGCAGCCGCACCCGCGCCCAGGACGCTCCGTCCCAGCGGACGGCCACCGTGGCCCGGCGCGGGCTCTGCGCGAAGATCCACACGTTGCGCGGCGAGCTGGCGCCGATGCTGGTCACGAAGTACCCGACGGCCGGCAGGGACCGCGGCAGCCGCACCGGCCGCCAGCGCTGCCCGTTCCAGTGGTCCACCACCAGCCGGCCCCGGGCGCACGGCGACGTACAGGTCACGCCCGCGGCCCAGGCATCCGCCGGGCCGGTCGCCACCACCCTGGTCAGCTCGGCCCGGCCCGCACCGGCCGGGACCGCGGCAGCCACCCGCCAGCCGCCCCCGGCCGCCGCCACCGCCGGCCCTGGCCCGGGCGCCAGGCCGCTCAGCACCGCAGCCACAGCCAGCCCGGCCGCACCCGTCAGAGCCGTCCTTGTGCGCATCGCCAACCTCCGGGAGCCCTACCGCTGAAACGGCACTGGCCCCACCCTGGTTCGGGCCGCAGACGCCTCGCGGCTTATGCCCGAAAGATCACGAAAATTCGCCCCGGGTGGCGCGCTCCCCGGTTCTGGGTAGGCTGCCCGCGTGGAATGGAGCCTGCTGGACTGCGGCCGGCGGGGGCATGTGACCTACGCCCCGGCCGAAACGGACCTCCGGGCGCAGCTCAGCGCCCTCACGCCGGAGGGGCAAGCCTGGCGCTGCCTGCGCTGCGGCACCTTTGTCCCCGGCCCGGCGGACGGGTCAGGGCCGGCCGACAAGGCTCCGGCCCCGCTGCGCGGCAAGGAGATCCGCAGCGCGATCGTGCTCCGCATCTTTGCCGTCGAGCGGTTCCTGCGCGCGATCGTTTTCGGCGCGCTCGCCTGGGCGGTCTGGGAGTTCGGCGTGTCCCGGGCCTCTCTGGAGAAGGCCTTCGACAAGGACTACCCGGCCCTGCGGGCGCTGTTCCGCCAGCTCGGCTACGACGTCGACCACTCCAAGATCGTCGGCCTGATCCACAGCGCCCTGACGCTCCACCAGAACACGATCAAGCTGATCGCGGCCGGCGTCCTGGTCTACGCGCTGCTGGAGGTCGTCGAGGGCATCGGCCTGTGGCTGGAGCAGCGCTGGGGCGAGTACTTCGCGATGATCGTCACCTCGCTCGGCCTCCCCTACGAGATCTACGACCTGACCGACAAGATCACCGTGACCAGGATCATCTTTTTCCTGATCAACCTGGCCCTGGTGGTCTACCTGGTCGTCACCCGGCGGCTGTTCGGGGTGCGCGGCGGCAAGGCGGCCTACGAGGCCCGGCTGCGCAGCGACTCGGTGATCCAGGAGGCCAGGAACGCGATTGCGGCGGCCCACCAGCCGCAGGCCACTCCGGCCACCCCGGCCGCCCCGGCCACCCCGGGCACGCCGGTCAACGGCGCCGGAGGCTCAGCCGCTGACTAGCTCGTCGGCGGCCGTGTAAGGGTCCGTCTCGCCGGCTGCCACCCGCACGGCCAGCTCGGCCATCCGCTGGTCGCCGGGCAGCGCGCCCATCCGCTCGCGGAGCACGGCCACCGCGATCGCGGCGATCTCCTCGCGGGCCCGGGTCTGCCGCCGCACGGCCAGCTCGCCGGAGGAGTCCAGCCAGGCCTGATGCTGCCCGATGCGCTCCACGAGGTCGTCCAGCCCGGCCCGGTCGCTGGCCGCCGCCGCGGTGCTGACGATCGGCGGCTTCCACCGCCCCGGCGGCCACTCCCCCATGGACAGCATCGTCCGCAGGTCCCTGACCACCTCCTGGGCGCCGGGCCGGTCGGACTTGTTGACCACGAAGACGTCGGCGATCTCCAGGATGCCGGCCTTGGCCGCCTGGATCGAGTCGCCCATCCCCGGGGCCACGATGACCAGCGTGGTGTCGGCCAGCGAGGCGATCTCCAGCTCGGCCTGGCCGACCCCGACGGTCTCGATCAGGACCAGGCCGAACCCGGCCGCGTCCAGGATGCGCAGCGCCTGGGGGGTAGCCCAGGCCAGCCCGCCGAGCTGGCCCCGGCTGGCCATCGAGCGGATGAACACGCCGTCGTCGGTCGCGTGGTTCTGCATCCGGACCCGGTCGCCGAGCAGCGCCCCGCCGCTGAACGGTGACGTCGGGTCGACCGCCAGCACGCCCACCCGCTGGCCCGCGGCCCGGTAGGCGGCCACCAGCGCCGCGGTGACCGTCGACTTCCCCACCCCCGGCGAGCCGGTCAGGCCGATGACCCGGGCCTGCCCGGTGTACGGCGCGATCGCCTTCATCACTGCGCGCAGCTCCGGTGACCGGTTCTCGACCAGCGACACCAGCCGGGCCAGCGCCCGCGGGTCGCCCGCTCGGGCCCGCTCGATCAGCGTGCCCGGGTCCCCGGCGGCCGTCCGCCGCCGCGCCGTAGCCGCCGGCCCGGCGCCGTCCGCGGACGATTCAGTCACGGGCGACTCAGCCACGGGCGACTCAGCCACGGGCGATTCAGCCACGGGCGGCCGGCACCCGCAGCAGCAGCGCGTCGCCCTGGCCGCCGCCACCGCACAGCGCGGCCACGCCCAGGCCGCCGCCGCGCCGGCCGAGCTCGTAGACCAGGTGCAGGGCCAGCCGCGCGCCGGACGCGCCGATCGGGTGGCCGAGCGCGATCGCGCCGCCGTTCACGTTGACCCGGTCGGCGGGCAGGTCCAGGTCCCTGACCGACTGGATGGCCACCGCGGCGAACGCCTCGTTGATCTCGATCAGGTCCAGGTCCCCGACCGACGCGCCCGCCTTGGCCAGCGCCGCGCTGATCGCGCGGGACGGCTGGGAGTGCAGCGAGGTGTCCGGCCCGGCCACCACGCCGTGCGCGCCGACCTCGGCCAGCACGGTTGCGCCGGCGGCCGCCGCGGCCTCGGCGGACATGACCACGACCGCGGCCGCGCCGTCGGAGATCGGCGACGACGAGCCGGCCGTGATCGTGCCGTCCTTGCTGAACGCGGGCCGCAGCCCGGCCAGCGTGCCGGCGGTGGTGTCAGGGCGCACGCCCTCGTCGGTGTCGAACAGCATGTCCTGGCCCTTGCGCTGCGGCACCGGCACGGCGGTGATCTCCTCGGCCAGCAGCCCGTCCTTGATCGCCTTGGCGGCCAGCTGATGCGACCGGGCGGCGAACTCGTCCTGCTCCGCACGGCTGATCGCGAGCCGCTGGTTGTGCCGCTCGGTGGACGCGCCCATCGAGATGTGCTCGAACGGGTCGGAGAGCCCGTCCCGCTCCATCGAGTCGACGATCTGCGCGGAGCCGTACTTGACCCCGGTCCGGCCGCTGGGCAGCAGGTGCGGCGCCCGGGTCATCGACTCCATCCCGCCGGCCACCACCACGTCGAACTCGCCCGCCCGGATCAGCTGGGCGGCCAGCGCGATCGCGTCCAGGCCGGACAGGCAGACCTTGTTGATGGTCAGCGAGGGCACCGTGAGGGGTATCCCGCCCGCCACCGCGGCCTGCCGGGACGGGATCTGGCCGGCCCCGGCCTGGATCACCTGGCCCATGATCACGTAGTCCACCCGGGGGCCCTCGATCCCGGCGCGCCGCAGCGCCTCCGCGATCACGATGCCGCCCAGGTCTGTCGCGTCGATGCCGCCGAGCGCGCCGAGCAACTTCCCGAATGCCGTCCTGGCCCCGCCCACGATGACTGCCTGCCGCATGCCTGCCACGATACCTATGACCGGCCAGGCCACCGCAGACGCAGGCCCGCCGGAGGGACGGAGGATCCAGGGTGCTGACCCGCATCGATCACATCGGCATCGCCTGCCGGGACCTGGCCGCGCAGATCAGCTTCTACCGGGAGGTGTTCGGCCTCGAGCTGATCAGCGAGGAGGTGAACGAGCCTCAAGGAGTCCGCGAGGCGATGCTGCGGGTCACCGAGTCCCCGGCCGGCCTGTCCTGCGTGCAGCTCCTCGAGCCCCTCGCCCCGGAGACCCCCGTCGGGAAGTTCCTGGCCACCCGCGGCGAGGGCGTCCACCACGTCGGCTACGGGGTCACCGACATCACCGCCGCGCTCGGCGAGCTCGGCGGCCGCGGCGTGCGGCTCGTCGACTCGCGGCCCCGGCACGGCTCGATGGGCGCGTCGATTGCGTTCCTGCACCCGAAGAGCGTGGGCGGGGTGCTGACCGAACTGGTTCAGGCAGCGCAACAGCCGTAACACAGGCCCCGCTGGTCTCATTAGCATCACGCTGACCGGCACTTTGCCCCTAATTTATCGGACAAAATACTCTCATACGGGCGGCAACACGGATCTACCCCCCGAGCGAGCGCGAACACGCTTCCAACGGCCCAGCAGAGGGATAAGCTGCGGTGCACCGGGCAAGCGGCTCTGTGCCTGCCCGGGCCCATCGGCCTTGACGCCGACGGCCTGGGGGGAAGGCGCCGAGCCTTACCCGTCTGGCCGGTGTCATACCCGTCTACCCAGGATTAGGCACTATGCAGCCCGACATTGACGCTCAGCTCAGCAACTTCTTCGAGGAAACCCCTCAGCGCGACTTCGCGAGAGTGATGCGGGGCTACGACCCGCACCAGGTCAACGAGCACCTGAAGCAGGTCGATAACGAGCTGCGCCAGCACCGCGATCAGGTCCAGGCGCTGCACCGGGAGCTGGCGGACGCGCATCGCCAGATCCAGGAGCAGGAACGCCCGACCTACTCCGGCCTTGGGTCACGGATCGAGCAGCTCCTCCGGCTGGCCGAGGAGCAGCAGAACGAGATCCTGCATGAGGCCCGGTCGGCCGCGAACGAGATCAACGCCAAGGCCAAGGTGGACGGCGCCGAGGTGCGCGCGACCGCGGAGAACGAGGCTGCCGAGCTCCGCGCCAACGCCAAGCGGGAGACCGAGGACCTGCGCTCCTCCGCCGAGCGCGAGGCCGACGCGATCAAGACCAGCGCCCGCCGCGAGTCCGACGAGCTGACCTCGACCACCGAGCGCGAGGTGGCCAAGCTGCGGGCCACCGCCGACCACGAGGTGGCGGAGAAGCGCGCCGCGGTCGAGCGGGACATCGCCAAGCTGCGCACCACCACTGAGCGCGAGGTCGCCCAGCTGAAGGCGTCCTCGAAGCGGGAGCGGGACGAGATCCTCACCACCTCCAAGCGCCAGGCTGACGAGATGCGGAGCCAGGCGCAGCGGATCCTGGAGGAGAGCGAGGCTCAGCGGGCCCAGGCCGAGGCCGAGTTCGACATCCAGCTTGCGTCCCGCCGCGAGGAGGCGGAGCGGCAGGAGGCCGAGCGGCTGTCCGCGGCGCAGAGCGCCACCCAGAAGCTGGTCTCCGAGGCCGAGCAGCGGGCCGCGACCGCCGAGCAGCGCGCCGCCAAGGCGAGCAGCCAGGCCGAGCAGACCCGGCGCGACGCCGACCAGCACGCGCGCCAGCTGGTCAGCAACGCGAAGAAGAACGCGGACCAGATCCTCTCGCAGGCCAAGCAGCAGGCCGACCAGCTGCTGGCGGAGACCAAGTCCGAGGCCGAGCGGCAGCGCACCAGCGCCCAGCGGCACGTGGACGACCTGAACAAGCAGAAGGAGAGCGTGGCCGCGCACCTGGCCCAGATCAGCCAGCTGCTCGGCACCCAGATGCCCGGTCTGTCCGACGCGCTCAAGCCGGCCCCGGCGGTGCCCGCGGTCGCATCCTCCCCGGCCCGCGCGGTCACCGCGGCCCCGGCACCCGCGCCGGTGCCCAGCAGCGCCGCGCAGGCGCCGCGGCAGAGCACGTCCAGCGCACCCAAGCAGGCGGCCAGCAACAAGCCGGCCAAGGCTGCCGACGGTGACGGCGAGGACTGGTGGACCGAGTAACCGCCTGACGCACCAGCGCAAAGCGCCCGGCCCGAGATCACGGGGCCGGGCGCTTTCGCGTCCGTGCGGTCTGGCCGGGGCCAGACCGGGCTCAGGCCACCGAGCTCAGGCCGCGGTCAGACCTCGGTGGTCTGGCCGCCGTCGACCAGCAGCACCTGGCCGGTCATGTACGAGGACGCCGGGCTGGCCAGGAACACCGCGGGCCCGGCCATCTCGTCCGCCCGGCCCCAGCGGCGCATCGGCACGTTCGCCACCCGGGCCGGCCCGGCCTGCGGGTCCTCCCAGATGTTGCGGTTCAGGTCGGTCGCGGTCCAGCCCGGGCACAGCGCGTTGACCCGCACCCCGGTGGTCCCCCACTCCACCGCCAGCGTCCTGGTCAGCGAGATCAGCCCGGCCTTGGCCGCACCGTACGGGGACAGCGCGGCGGCCCCGCCCACCCCGGCCACCGAGGCCACGTTGATCACCGAGCCGTCGCCGTGCTCGATCAGGTGCGGCCCGATCGCGTGCAGCACGTACACCGCGGAGTCCAGGTTGAGCTTCATCAGCTTGTCCCAGCCCTCGAGGCGCAGGTCGAGGAACGGGGCCATGAACCGGGACCCGCCCGCGTTGTTGACCACGATCTCGATGTGCTCCAGCTGGCCGATGGCCGCCGCCACCGCCGAGTCGACCTCGTCCTTCCTGGTCACGTCGGCGGGGATGACCACGGCCTTGCGGCCCAGCGCGGTGATGTCCGCGGCGGTGCCGGCCAGCCCGGCTTCGGTCCGTGCCACCAGGGCCACGTCCGCCCCGGCCGCGGCCAGCGCGACGGCGATCGAGCGGCCGATGCCGCGGGATGCGCCGGTGACGAACGCGTTCCGGCCGGTGAGGTCGAACAGGCTCACGGTCAGTCCTCCCAGTCGGTGGGCAGCGGCCAGGCCGGGGGGTTGACCTGCCGCACGATCTCGTTCAGAACAATACGGACATACGGCTCCCCCACCCACAGGTGCCGGGCCCGCGCCACGGCGATCATCCGGGCGTGGCGGACCCGGGCGAACCGCGGCGCCGCCTCGTCCGGCCGCAGGTAGTCGTCCAGCTCGGGGACCAGGGCGAGCAGCGGCTTGCCGGACGCCGCCCAGCGGTCGAGGTCAGCGTCGCCGGCCCGCTTCAGCGCGGGCGAGAGCAGGACGGCGCCCTCCACGGCCGGTTCCTGGCTGCCCCACTTGAGCACCAGCTCGGTCCCGAACGACCAGCCCACCAGCCAGATCCGGGGCAGGCCCGCAGCCACCGCGAAGGCGACCGCCGCAGCCACGTCGTACCGCTCGGGCTCGCCGTCGCCGAACTCCCCCTCGCTGGTCCCCTGGGCCGAGCTGGTCCCGCGGGTGTTGAACCGCAGCACGGCGAGACCAGCCAGCGCGGGCAGCCGGAACGCGGCCTTGCGCAGCAGGTGGCTGTCCATCATGCCGCCGGCCGTCGGCAGCGGATGCAGGAAGATCAGCGTGGCCGCCGGCGGGCGCCCCAGCGGCAGCGCCAGCTCGCCGACCAGGCGGAGCCCGTCCGCCGTGGTCAGGGTGACCGGCCGGCGGTCGGCCGGCAGCACGGTGGCTGCCCTGATCTCACCCACGCTGCCCCTCCTTATCCGCGGTTCCTGCGCCCCTGGCCGGGCGCGGGCCGCCGGGGCCTGCGCTGCCAGCAGGGATTGTGCCAGTGCCGGCGGCCGTCCGCATCAGCGGACCCGGACAGCCACACCACCACGTGCGCCACCCCCGGCCGGATCTCCTGATCGCACCCCGGGCAGCGGTAGGTCTTGGTCGCCGCCGGGCCCGGCACCGAGCGCACCACCCAGTCCCCGTCCGGCCACGTCTCGGTCCGCTCCGGCCCCAGCCGGGCGGCGGGACCCTCGTCCTCCCCGCGCCCGGCGGCCGGCCCCGGCCGCACCCCGCCACGCGGGCGGCGCGGCAGGTCAGCAGGCAGGCGCCGGGCCTTGCGTGGGCTCACGGCCGTCACTGTAGGGCATCACCGCCCACCTGCCGCCCCGGCCCGCGGACCCGGGCCGGGGCGGCAGGGCCGGGCCCGAAAGGCCCGGTCAATCCGGGGCATACCGCAGTGGGATCATGTGCCGCATGGATCACACCGAGGCGCAGGCGTTCGCGGAGCAGTGGGTCAGGGACTGGAATGCCCACGACATCGACGCGCTGCTCGAGCACTTCACCGACGATGCTGTCTTTACCTCACCGGTGGCCGTGCGGCT
The DNA here is from genome assembly GCA_963770375.1 of uncultured Actinomycetes bacterium. Taxonomy (GTDB): domain Bacteria; phylum Actinomycetota; class Actinomycetes; order Streptosporangiales; family Streptosporangiaceae; genus DASVBE01. The sequence continues at coordinate 340,456 of CAVYPM010000017.1, forward strand.
GCTCGGCGGTGACGGGGTGATCCGCGGCAAGGAGGCCCTGCGGGCCTACTGGTCCGAGGGCGTCCGGCTCATCCCGGACCTCCGCTTCGAGGTTCTGGCCGTCTACGCCGGCATCAGCACCGTGGTCATCAACTACCGCAACCAGGTCGGCGGCGTGGTCTGCGAGGTTCTCACCTTCGACGGCCCTCTGGTCAGGGAGGGCCACGGCACCTATCCCGCCCAGGCCCCGGTCGGACTGGAGGAGTGAGCCCCGCGCCCTTGCCCCACCCGGGGACCAGGCGCATCATGCTCTGCGTGCGGGAGAACTGACTCAGCCCAGAATCAGCAGCCATCCTCCCTCCTGGCCTGCCGGCGCATCCGCGGCGTCTTGCTGGCCCTGGCCGCCTCCGTAGCCGCGGCCGCGGTCGGGCGCCTTTGGCTACGGCGGCCGGCCCCGTACAGTTTGCTGCCGTGCGCATTGTCATCGCCCGGTGCAGCGTCGACTACGCGGGACGGCTGTCTGCCCACCTCCCGCTGGCCACCAGGCTCATCATGATCAAGGCCGACGGGTCGGTGCTGGTGCATTCCGACGGCGGCTCGTACAAGCCGCTGAACTGGATGTCACCGCCGTGCCGGCGGGCTGAGGAACCCGGCCGCTGGGTGGTCACCGGCAAGTCCGGCGAGACCCTCACGATCGAGCTCGAGGAGATCCTCAGCGACTCCTCCTGGGACCTGGGCGTCGACCCAGGCCTGGTCAAGGACGGCGTCGAGTCGCACCTGCAGGAGCTGCTGGCGGCCCAGCTGGGCGTTCTTGGCGAGGGCTGGCGGCTGGTGCGCCGGGAGTTCCCCACCGCGATCGGCCCGGTCGACCTCATGTGCCGGGACGCCGCGGGCGGCGCGGTGGCCATCGAGATCAAGCGCCGCGGCGAGATCGACGGCGTCGAGCAGCTCACCCGCTACCTCGAGCTGCTGAACCGGGACCCGCTGCTGGCCCCGGTGCGCGGCATCTTCGCCGCCCAGGAGATCCGCCCGCAGGCCCGGGTTCTGGCGCAGGACCGCGGCATCAGCTGCCTGATCCTCGACTACGAGGCGATGCGCGGCACCGACGACGGCACGCTGCGGCTGTTCTAGCTGGCTCGCGAGGCCGTACGCGGCCTGCCCCAGCCTAGGCGCTGCGGCCGCGCACCTGCGGCTAGCGTCCTGGCGTGCGTAGCGTCGGACGCACACCGGGATCAGCACCGCCAGCATCAGCACGCTCATCCCGAGCGTCACCACGACCGGGTGGGTCAGCGGCCAGGAGCCGGTGGCGCCGCCCGCCTGGGCCGTGCCGAACAGCTGCCGGGCCGCGGCGACCACCGCGCTGACCGGGTTCCACTCGGCGATCACCTTCAGCCACGCGGGCATCCCGGCGATCGGCACGAACACGTTCGACACGAACCCGAGCAGGAACGCGGGCAGCATCGACAGGGTGTCCGCGGACTGCGGGCTCCTGGCGATCAGCCCGATCAGCGCGCCGATCCAGCTCATCGCGAAGCCGAACAGGAGCAGCAGGGCGAACCCGGCCACCGCGGGGCCTAGGCCGTCCTGCGCCCGCCAGCCGGCCAGCAGCCCGCAGCCGATCATCACGGCCAGCCCCGGCAGGCCGACGATGATGTTGGACAGGGTCCGGCCCGGCCAGCACCGCCGGCCGGGCGATGGGCATGGTGCGGAACCGGTCGATCACGCCTTCGCTCATGTCGGTCGCCACCGCGACCGCCAGCGCCGACGAGCCGAAGATCGTCATCTGGGCGAACAGGCCGGAGATCAGGTAGGTCCGGTAGTGCCCGCCGGGCACGTGGATGGCGCTGCCGAACAGGTAGCCGAACAGCACGATGAAGATCACCGGCATCAGCAGGCTGCCGATGATCAGGTCCGGCTGGCTGCGGGCGCGCAGGACGTACCGCACGGTCACCGTGCGGATGTCGCCGATCGCCTGGCGCAGGCGGCCGATCCAGGTCACAGGCCGGATTGCCGGGGACGGCGCCACGCCAGCCGTTGAGGTGGCAGTCAGTGTCGTGGTCATCGCGCACCTGCCCCGGCCAGCTCGGGCTGGGCGTCACGGCCGGGCGGCCCGGGCGGCATCGCCACCACCCCGTCCGTCTCGGTCAGCAGCGTGAAGGCCTCCTCCAGCGACGGGCGCTGCAGCGCCACGTCGGCGATGTCCGTGCGCACCGGCTCGAGCCGCTGGACCGCCGCGGCCAGCGAGCCGAGCCCGTCCGGCGCGGGCAGCACCACTGTCCGGCCGTCAGGCCCGGTCTCCCCCGCGCCCAGCAGCTCGCGCAGCCGGCCCGGGCCGACCGCCGCGCCGTCCCGCAGCACCACCCGGATCCGGGCCGCGCCGACCGCGGCCCGCAGCTGGCCCGAGGTGCCGGTAGCGGCCACCCGGCCGTCGCTGAGCACGACGACCTCGTCCGCCAGCTGCTCGGCCTCCTCCAGGTACTGGCTGGTCAGCAGCACGGTCGTGGCCGACCCGGTCACCAGCTCCCGGATCGCGGCCCACACCTGGGAGCGGCTGACCGGGTCCAGGCCGGTGGTCGGCTCGTCCAGGAACAGCACCGGCGGCGCGGCGAGCACGCTGGCGGCCAGGTCAAGCCGCCGCCGCATACCGCCCGAGTAACCGCGCACCAGCCGCGCGGCTGCCCCGGTCAGGCCGAACTGCTCGAGCAGCTCGTCGGCCCGGCGCCGGGCCACCGGCGCGGGCAGGTGCATCAGCTGGCCCACGATCCGCAGATTCTGCCGGCCGGTGAGCAGCTCATCTACCGTGGCGCCCTGCCCGGCCACGCCGATCCTGGCCCGCACCTCGGCCGGCTCGCGCAGAACGTCGAACCCGGCCACCGCGGCGGAACCGGCGTCCGGGCGCAGCAGCGTGGTCAGGATGCGCACGGCCGTCGTCTTGCCTGCGCCGTTGCGCCCGAGCAGCGCGCACACCGTCCCCGGCGGCACGGCCAGGTCGATGCCGCGCAGTGCCTGCGTGCGCTTGAACGATTTCGCCAGGCCCTCGGCCCGGATGGCGTACTCCGCCACGGTAGCCTCCAATGCGTACGGTGTACTCTTCGAGTACAACGTACGCTAGAGGTACACTGTACGCATGTCAACTCAGCCAGGTGACAGCCCCGGGCGCTCCTTCTGGGGCGGCATCGAGCTGCTGTGGGAGCTCGAGACGGAGGCCGAGCGGCCGCGCCGCCGGACGGGCACGGCGCTGGACCGCGAGCAGATCGTCCGCGAGGCGATCAGGATCGCGGACGCCGACGGCCTGGAGGCGGTCACCATGCGCCGGGTCGCGCAGCAGCTCGGCACCGGCGCGATGTCCCTCTACCGGCACGTCCCGGACAAGGACGCGCTGGTCAGCCTGATGGTCGACACCGTGATTGGCGACATGATCGGCGAGTCCCCGCTGCCGCCGCACGGGTCGCTGCCGGCCGGGATGGACTGGCGGGACGGGCTGCGGCTGATCGCGGAGAGCAACTGGCAGACCTGCCGGGAGCACCGCTGGTATCCCGAGGCGACCATCGCCCAGCCGCCGCTCACGCCGAACGGCCTGGCCGGCCTGGAGGCCGCGCTGAGCCTGTTCGACGGCTATGACCTGACCGCCACCGAGAAGATGATGTTCGTCACCGCGGTGCACCAGACCGTGCTGCACGCGGCGCTGAACCTGCTGCTGGAGGAGCGGTCCCGGGCCCGGTTCAAGCTCGACGACGCGGAGGTGTTCGCCGGCGCAGCGGCGTTCCTGGGCAAGATGGCCGCCAGCGGGCGCTACCCCCGGGTCACCGAGCTGTTTGGCGCGGTTGGCAGCCAGTCCCAGGACCCCGATACCGAACGGCAGTGGATCCTGGCTGGCGTCGACCTCATCCTGGACGGCATCGCCGCCCGCCTGGCCCAGCGCGCCGGCTGACTACCCGAGCAGGTGGGCGTTGGGGACCCGGGCGGCCGCGGCCAGCGCCGGGATCTCGGTCACGGCCACGCCCGCCGCCTCCAGCACCGCGGCGCCGCCGCCGGGCACGAACAGCGGCGGCTCCCGCCAGGCGATGACCACCCGGCGCAGGCCGGCCGCGATGATCAGCTCCGCGCAGGGGCGGGGCCGCGAGGCCCGGGCCGCGCACGGCTCCAGCGAGCTGTACAGAGTGGCCCCGGCGGGCACCGCCCCGGCCAGCTTGGCCAGGGCCGCCTCCTCGGCGTGGTCGGCCGGGCCGGTCTCCCGGGAGAAGCCGGTCGCCAGCAGCGCACCGCAGGCCGCGACAACGACCGCGCCCACGCTGAACGCGGTGGCCGACGGGGGACATTGCCCGGCCAGCGCCACGGCCCGGGCCAGCCAGGCCTCATCCGCCCCGGGCACGCCCGGCAAACCGGGCTGACCTGGGCTTTCCTGCTGGCTTCCGGGCATCGGCTCCCCTGCTGTGGTGACCCGCTGTACCGCCAGTATCTCTGCTGGCATTACCGGTGGTTTACTGTGCACGGCGGCGGCAGGAACCGCCCGCATCGATGACGGTGAGGCCGATGGCGACGACCACCTGGACACCTGGCCCGGCACAGTCCGCGGCCACGTTCGACACGCTCAACCCGGCGACCGCGGAGGTCATCGGCACCTTCCCGGTGTGCGGCGCGGCGGAGGTGAACACGGCCGTCAAACGGGCGCAGGAGGCCGCCACCTGGTGGGCCGGGCTGACCCCGCGGCAGCGGCGGCAGCGGCTGCTGGCCTGGAAGTCCCACCTGACCCGGTACCTGGCCCGGCTGGCCGAGCTGGTGCACACCGAGACCGGCAAGCCGCTGGCCGACGCCCAGCTGGAGATCATGCTCGCGGTCGTGCACATCGACTGGGCGGCCCGGCACGCGCACCGCGTGCTGCGGCCGCGCCGGGTGCGCAGCGGCCTTGTCGCGATCAATCAGGCCGCCGTCCTGGAGTACCAGCCGCTGGGCGTGGTCGGCGTCCTCGGCCCGTGGAACTACCCGGTGTTCACCCCGATGGGGTCGATCGCCTACGCGCTGGCCGCGGGCAACGCGGTGGTGTTCAAGCCCAGTGAGTTCACCCCGGCCACCGGCGGCTGGCTGGTCAGCTCGTTCGCCGAGGTCGTCCCCGAGCAGCCGGTGCTCCAGCTCGTCACCGGCTCCGGGGAAACAGGCGGCCACCTGGCCCGCAGCGGGGTCGGCAAGATCGCCTTCACCGGGTCGGCGGCCACCGCGCGCAAGGTCATGGCGGCGTGCGCGGAGAACCTCACCCCGATGGTCGCCGAGTGCGGCGGCAAGGACGCGTTCCTGGTGGCCAGCGACGCCAACCTGGACGCCGCGGCGGAGGCGGCGGCCTGGGGCGCGCTGTCCAACGCCGGGCAGACCTGCATCGGCGTGGAACGGGTCTACGTGGTCTCCGACGTCTACCACACGTTCCTGGAGAAGCTGACCGAGCAGGTCTCCCGGCTGCGGCCGGGCGACGACCGGGAGGCCGACTACGGGCCGATGACCATGCCGGGCCAGGTCGAGATCGTGGAGCGGCACATCGCGGACGCACTGGCCCGCGGCGGCCGCCCGGTCGTCGGCGGGCTGACCAGCGTCCGGCGGCCGTTCGTCGGACCGGTGGTGCTGGCCGACGTGCCGGAGGAGAGCCAGGCCGTCACCGAGGAGACCTTCGGCCCCACCCTGGTGGTGACCAGGGTGGCCGACCTGGACGAGGCGGTGCGGCTGGCCAACGGCGGCAGCTACGGGCTCGGCGGCACGGTGTTCGCCGGGAACCGGAAGCGCTCGATGGCCGCGGCCCGGCGGCTGCGCAGCGGGATGGTCTCGGTCAACTCGGTGATCAGCTACGCCAGCGTGCCCGCGCTGCCGTTCGGCGGCTCCGGGGACTCCGGGTTCGGCCGGATCCACGGCGCCGACGGGCTGCGGGAGTTCGCCCGGCCCAAGGCGATCACCCGGCAGCGGTTCCGGCCCGCGGTCAACCTGACCACGTTCCGCCGCACCGACGCGGACATGCGCCGCATCCTGCGGCTGGTGAACCTGCTGCACGGCCGCCGTTACAAGCGCTAGCTGTGCTAGCTGGCGAGCTCCGGGCCGCTATGCGCGCTGCCTTCCCTCCTCGCTCCCTCGGCGCTCCTTCGTCGCGCCTCATCGCTCGTCAGGAAAACAGCGCCGCGGCCCTCCGCTCGCTGGCCGGCTCCGCCGGCGGCCAGCTGGCTAGGGCCGACCGAGCCAGGCGGTCAGGTCTGGGACAGGATCGGGATGACCCGGTCCTGGGGGTCGATCGCGGCTAGCGGGGCGCGGCCGATGATCAGGTCGGCGGCCCGCTCGGCGATGGCGATCACCGGCGCGTTCGTGTTGCCTCGCGGCACGGTGGGCATCACCGAGGCGTCCACCACGCGCAGCCCGTCCACCCCGCGGACCCGCAGCTGGGGGTCCACCACGCTGGTCAGGCGGCGGGCAGCCGGGCCCGCGTCCGCGCCCATCGCGCAGGTGCCGACCGGGTGGAACAGCGTGCCGAGTTCCCGGCGGATGTACTCGCGCAGCTCCACCTCGGTGATCACGTCCGGGCCCGGGGCCAGCTCGGCCTTGCAGATCCGGGCCATGGCCCGGGCCCCGGCGATCTCCCTGGCCGCCTGGATGCCGCGGACCAGCGGGTCGATGTCCGCACCGTCGGACAGGTAGCCCGGGTCGATGGCGGGCTTGTGCCGCGGGTCCGCGCTGCGCAGCCGGATCCGGCCGCGGCTGGCCGGGGTCAGCCCGGCGATCAGCACGGACAGCGCCCGGATCGACGGGTCAGCCAGGCCGGCGTTGCGGAACGGGGCGGCCACCGCGTGCCACTGCAGATCCGGGGCGGCCAGCGTGGCGGTGCTCCGGCTGAAGCCACCCGCCTCGGCCAGGTTGGTGGTCAGCGGGCCGGAGTGCATCATCCGCCAGCGGGCCAGGTTGCGCGGCCCGGCCTTCTCCCACGGCCCGGCCGACTTCGGGGTGTGCCACAGCACCGGCACGACCGCATGGTCGGACAGGTTCTCGCCCACCCCCGGGCTGTCGGAGGTGACCCAGATCCGGTTCGCGGCCAGGTGGTCGGCCGGGCCCACGCCGGACAGCATGAGCAGCTGCGGGCTGCCCACCGCGCCCGCGGCGAGGATCACCTCGCCGTCCGCCCGGGCCAGTTCCTCGGTGCCGCGGCGCAGGTAGCGCACGCCCGCGGCGCGGCCGCCCTCGAACTCCACCCCGGTGACCAGCGAGTCGGTCTGGACGGTCAGGTTGGCCCGGCCGGCCGCCGGGTGCAGGTAGGCGTCGGCCGCGGACCAGCGCCGGCCGGCCCGCTGGGTGAGCTGGTAGAACCCGGCCCCGTCCTGCTCCGCGCCGTTGAAGTCGTCGTTGGCGGGCATCCCCCATTCCCTGGCCGCCTCGACGAACGCCGTGGTCATCGCGGACTTGTGCTTAGGGTCCGAGACCGACAGCGGGCCCTCGGCGCCGTGGTACGCCGACGCGCCGCGGGAGTTCGCCTCGGCGCGCAGGAAGTACGGCATCAGGTCGGTGTAGCCCCAGCCCTCGCAGCCGTAGTCGTCGCGCCAGCTGTCGTAGTCCGCCCGGCTGCCGCGGATGTAGATCATCGCGTTCAGCGACGACGAGCCGCCGAGCACCCGGCCGCGGGGCCAGTAGATGGCCCGGCCGCCCGCCCGGTCCTGCGGCTCGGTCCGGTAGTCCCAGTCGTAGGTCGTCTGGAACAGCAGGTTCAGCGCGGCCGGTATATGGATTTCGTCGGCATCGTCGGGCGGGCCCGCCTCGAGCAGCAGAACCCGTACCGACGGGTCCTCGGACAGGCGGTTAGCCAGGACGCAGCCGGCGCTGCCGGCGCCGACAATGACGTAGTCGTACACGGTCACTCCCGTACACCGACGAGATATCGAGCGATACCTTACCCGCCGCGCCGATCTTTCCAGGGGCGGTCCAGCCTATCCAGGGGCGATATGGCGGACCCGGGTCAGCACGCGAGCGCGCTCCCGGCGCCAGGAGCCGGGAGCGCGCTTCCCCCCGCGGTACGGGCCGCCGTCACGGTGCCGGGTGGGCCCCCGAAGCCACCCGGCCGCCTCGCTGAGCGACCCGCGAGCCGGCGCGCACCGCCGGCTCCTGTCAGGCCATTTCGGCCTGACATCAGTAGTTCCCGACCGCGCCCGGAACTCCTCAGATTGAGACCAGGAGATCGCGGTCTTGACTACTCTTCGTACACATACAATGCCCACATAGTATTCCGGATCGGAATACCTTCACTCGGCGTATTTTCTCTCAGATAGCATGTTTCGCACAACTCCCAATGAGCACTCACAGCCAGTCACTTCTGGCCTGCAGCTGCCAGGTTTCGGACAGCTTCGTACGGTCGGTTGTGTCCGGAACCGTATGGCGCCGGGCCGCTCGTGCGCGGATTGCTACGGTGGGACGATGGCCCGCGATCACGCAGAGACCCCGGTTGTGCTGTCCCGTATCTACACCCGCACCGGCGACGACGGCAGCACCGGGCTGGGCGACGGCAGCAGGTCGGCCAAGACCGACCCGCGGCTGGCCGCCTACGCGGACGTGGACGAGGCCAACGCGGCCATCGGCGTGGCGATCACCCTGGGCGGGCTGCCGGACGGGATGCCCGCGCTGCTGGGCCGGATCCAGAACGAGCTGTTCGACGTGGGTGCCGACCTGTGCACGCCGGTCACCGCCGAACCCGCCTACCCGCCGCTGCGCATCACCGAGAGCTACGTGACCGCGCTGGAGCAGGCCTGCGACCAGTGGAACGAGGGCCTGCCGGTGCTGCGCAGCTTCGTGCTGCCGGGCGGCACGGCGGGCACGGCCCTGCTGCACACGGCCAGGACCGTGGTCCGCCGGGCCGAGCGGAGCACCTGGGCGGCCATCGAGACGCACGGCGCGGCCGTGCACCCGCTGCCGGCCCGCTACCTGAACCGGCTGTCCGACCTGCTGTTCATCCTGGCCCGCCGGGCCGCCGGGCCGGCCGGGGAGCTGCTCTGGAAGCCCGGCGGTGAGCGTTAGGGGTTAGCTCGGGGGGCGGCCTCCAGCCAGGCCAGGAAGCCGGTGAGGGCGCCCTCGCTCATGGCCAGTTCCACCGGGCCGGCGTCCGCCCCGGTGCTGCACTCGACCACGACCATGCCCGCGCCGAGCCGGGCGGTCTCCCAGTCCAGCGGGAGCCGCCGGGTGATGATCGACAGCGACCGGCGGGCGAAGATCGCCCGCGGCCGCAGCAGCACGCCGAACGCGTCGTACCAGCGCAGCTCGGCCGGCTCGTAGGCGGCCAGGCCGAGCCGCCAGCGCTGGTCAGGCCCGGGGCGCAGCCCGCATTCCACGATGCCCCCGTGCCGGCCGAGCAGGATCCGCCGGATGGCCAGGCCGCCTGCGGCCAGAACAGCCAGGGCCAGCAGACCGGCCAGGAACCACACGGTGCTGAGTTCCAGCGTCGCTAGCACTCAGCTCTCCGGGCCGGCCCGCTCAGGCCCGGTCGCCAGCGGCCCTGAGCTGTGCCCGGAGGAAGCGGATCTCGGGGGTCTCCTCGCCGCCTGCTTCGCTCTGCGCGGTGTCGAGGGCGGTCTGTGCGCTGGCCCGGTCCACGTCCTGGCCCAGCAGCGCCTGCCGGGCCAGCACGGATACCTGGTCATCCGCGACGGACAGGAAGCCCCCGCCGATCGCGGCGACGATCTCCCCCGAGGCGTCCTCGGGGAAGATCCGCACCAGGCTGCCCTCGGCCAGGACGCCCAGCACGGGCGTATGGCCGGACAGGATGCCGATGTCGCCGTCCAGGGTCTTGGCGATGATCTGCCGGGCCGTCCCGGACCAGATCTCGCCCTCCGGGGCGACGAGGGCAACCTGCAGCGTCACGACCTCTTCTCCATGTCCCTGGCCTTCTTCTCGACGTCCTCGACCCCGCCGACCATGAAGAACGCCTGCTCGGGCAGGTGGTCGTACTTGCCCTCGGAGATGGCCTTGAACGAGGAGATGGTCTCCTCCAGCGGCACGGTCACGCCCGGCTGATTGGTGAACTGCTCGGCCACGTACATCGGGTGCGAGAGGAAGCGCTCGATCCGCCGCGCCCGCTGCACCGTGACCTTGTCCTCTTCGGACAGCTCGTCGATGCCCAGGATCGCGATGATGTCCTGGAGCTCCTTGTACCGCTGCAGGATCCGCTGGACCTCGCGGGCCACGTCGTAGTGCTCCTGGCCGACGTACTTGACGTCCAGGATCCGCGAGCTGGAGTCCAGCGGGTCCACCGCCGGGAAGATGCCCTTCTGGGTGATCTCCCGGGAGAGCACAGTACGGGCGTCCAGGTGGGCGAACGTGGTGTGCGGGGCGGGGTCGGTGATGTCGTCCGCGGGCACGTAGATGGCCTGCATCGAGGTGATCGAGTGGCCGCGGGTGGAGGTGATCCGCTCCTGCAGCTGGCCCATCTCGTCGGCCAGGGTGGGCTGGTAGCCCACCGCCGAGGGCATCCGGCCCAGCAGGGTGGAGACCTCCGAGCCGGCCTGGGTGAACCGGAAGATGTTGTCGATGAACAGCAGCACGTCCTGCTGCTGCTCGTCGCGGAAGTACTCGGCCATGGTCAGCGCGGCCAGGCCGACCCGCAGCCGGGTGCCCGGCGGCTCGTCCATCTGGCCGAAGACCAGCGCGGTGTCCTTGATGACGCCGGACTCGGTCATCTCGACGAACAGGTCGTTGCCCTCGCGGGTGCGCTCCCCCACCCCGGCGAACACCGAGACGCCGGCGCCGCGCGCGATCCGGGTGATCATCTCCTGGATGAGCACGGTCTTGCCCACGCCGGCGCCGCCGAACAGGCCGACCTTGCCGCCGCGGACGTAGGGGGTGAGCAGGTCGAGCACCTTGATCCCGGTCTCCAGGATCTCGGTCCGCGACTCGAGCTGGTCGAACGGCGGCGGGTCGCGGTGGATCCCCCAGCGCTCGGTGACCTTCAGCGAGGCGATGTCCACGTCCAGCGTCTCGCCGAGCACGTTGAACACGTGGCCCTTGGTGACGTCGCCAACCGGCACCGTGATGGAGCTGCCGGTGTCCGTTACCTGGGCGCCGCGGACCAGGCCGTCGGTGGGCTGCATGGAGATCGCGCGGACCACGTTGTCACCGATGTCCTGGGCGACCTCGAGGGTCAGGGTCCTGGGCTCGTCGCCGCCGAGGTCGACCTCGACGTGCAGCGCGTTGTAGATGCCCGGGATGCTCCCGGACGCGAACTCGATGTCGACGACGGGCCCGATGACGCGCACCACGCGGCCGGTGCCAGCCGCCTTGCTGCCGTCGCCGTGGGTGGCGGAGTCTTGTGCGGTTGCGGTCATGTCGGTGCTCACTAACTCCCTGCGACCGTCTCGGCCAGCGCGTTGGCGCCCCCGACGATCTCGCTGATTTCCTGGGTGATCTCTGCCTGGCGGGCCTTGTTCGCCTCGCGGGTGAGCTGATCGATCAATTCGTTGGCGTTGTCCGTGGCCGACTTCATGGCCCGCCGCCGGGACGCGATCTCGGCCGCGGCCGAGTCCAGCAGCGAATGGAAGATGCGGCTCTCCACGTACCACGGCAGCAGCGCGTCCAGCACGGCCGCGGGGGACGGCTCGAACTCGTAGACCGGGATCGGGCCCTCCGGGGACTCACCGGTGTCCTCGATCTCCAGCGGCAGCATCCGGCGGATCTGCGGCCGCTGGGTCAGCATGGACACGAACTCGGTGTAGACGATGTACAGCTCGTCCACGCCGCCCTCGTCGGTCGGCTTGAGGAACGCCTCGAGCAGCGCCTCGGTGATCTCGGCCGCGTTGCGCTGGGCCGGGACCTCAGAGAATCCGGCCCACTCGCCGCCCAGTTCGCGATCGCGGAACCGGTGCCAGTTGATGCCCTTGCGGCCGGTGACGTACGGCACCACGGTCAGGCCGCGGTCCTCCAGGGTCCGGCGCAGGCTCTCGGCCTCGCGCAGCACGCCGGCGTTGAAGCCGCCCGCGAAGCCGCGGTCGCTCGTCATGATCAGCACCGCCGCCCGGGACGGCTCGGCCACCTCGTTGACCAGCGGGTGGTCGACCGAACTGGACCGGCTCACCACGGCCTCGAGGGCCCGGACCAGCTCACGCGCGTACGGCGTCGCGTCCCTGACCCGCTGCTGGGCCTTGAGCACGCGAGACGACGCGATCAGCTCCTGGGCGCGCGTGATCTTGGCGGTGGACTGGACTGTCCTGATCCGCCGCCGGACCGCGCGAAGCTGCGCTCCCATGCCCTGCCTTCCGGGTTACTTGTTATCGGTCTTCGCCGGCGGACGGCGCCGGGCGACCGATTCCTGGTCGATGTCTTCGTCCTCGGCCGGCTCGGCGTACTCGTCCGTTGCCGACAGTGTGCCCCCGCCGCGGGTCTCGAAGCCACGGCGGAAGTCCGCGATGGCGTCCTTGAGCCCGGTGGCGGTGTCGTCGGACAGGTCCCCGGTTTCCCGGATCGTGTCCAGGATCCCGGCCCGGTTCCGCCGCAGGTGATCGAGGAACTCGGCCTCGAACCGGCGCACGTCCTCGACCGGCACGTCGTCGAGCAGGCCCTCGGTGCCCGCCCAGACCACCACCACCTGCTGCTCCACCGGCAGCGGGCTGAACTGCGGCTGCTTGAGCAGCTCGACCAGCCGGGCGCCGCGGTCAAGCTGGGCCCGGGAGGCCGCGTCCAGGTCGGACGCGAACGAGGCGAACGCCTCCAGGTCGCGGTACTGGGACAGGGCCAGCTTCAGGCCGCCGGCCACCTTCTTCATGGCCTTGATCTGCGCGTCGCCGCCGACCCTGGACACCGACTGGCCGACGTTGATGGCCGGGCGGACACCGGAGTTGAACAGGTCCGTCTCCAGGAAGATCTGCCCGTCGGTGATCGAGATGACGTTGGTCGGGATGTACGCGGAGATGTCGTTGGCCTTGGTCTCCACGATCGGCAGCCCGGTCAGCGACCCGCCGCCCAGCTCGTCGGACAGCTTGGCGCAGCGCTCGAGCAGCCGGGAGTGCAGGTAGAACACGTCGCCCGGGTAGGCCTCGCGGCCCGGCGGGCGGCGCAGCAGCAGCGAGATGGCGCGGTACGCCTCGGCCTGCTTGGACAGGTCGTCGAAGATGATCAGCACGTGCTGGCCGGCGTACATCCAGTGCTGGCCGATGGCCGACCCGGTGAACGGGGCCAGGTACTTGAAGCCGGCCGAGTCCGAGGCGGGCGCGGCCACGATCGTGGTGTACTCCATCGCGCCCGCGTCCTCCAGCGACTGCCGGATCTCCGCGATCGTCGAGCCCTTCTGCCCGACCGCCACGTACACGCACTTGACCTGGCGCGCCGGGTCCCCGGACGCCCAGTTCTCCTTCTGGTTGATGATCGTGTCGATCGCGATCGCGGTCTTGCCGGTCTGCCGGTCGCCGATGATCAGCTCGCGCTGGCCACGGCCGATCGGGGTGATCGAGTCGATCGGCTTGATGCCGGTCTGCAGCGGCTCGTTGACCTTCTGCCGCTGCACCACGCTGGGCGCCTGCAGCTCGAGCTGGCGCAGCTCGGTGCCCTCGATCGGGCCCTTGCCGTCCAGCGGCTCGCCGAGCGGGTCGACCACGCGGCCGAGGAAGCCGTCGCCGACCGGCACGGACAGAACCTCGCCGGTGCGGCGCACCCGCTGGCCCTCGTCGATCTTGCTGAAGTCGCCGAGGATCACCACGCCGACCTCGCGCACGTCGAGGTTGAGCGCGAGGCCGCGGGTGCCGTCCTCGAACTCCAGCAGCTCGTTCGCCATGGCCGAGGGCAGGCCCGAGACCCGCGCGATGCCGTCGCCGCACTCGGCGACGGTGCCGACCTCCTCGGCGGAGGCCGCGTCCGGCTGGTACGCCTGGACAAACTCGGCTAGCGCGTCCCGGATCTCGTCGGGACGGATAGTCAGCTCCGCCATTTCCCTGTCTCTCTCGTCTGGTTCATGGGTCTGTGGGCTCCGTGCCGCGGCAAGGGCTCAGCTGGCCAGCCGGCGCCGCAGCACGGACAGCCGGGTCGCGATGCTGCCGTCGATCTGGTCGTCGCCGATCCGCACCGACATGCCCCCGACGACCTGCGGGTCGACGATCACGTTCAGGTGGACCTCGTGGCCGTAGGCCGCGGCGAGCGCCGCGGACAGCCGGTCGCGCAGATCGTCCGGTAGCTCGGAAGCCACCCGGACCTCGGCGATCAGCCGTTCCCGGCGCCGGGCCGCGATCGCGGCGAACTCCGCCAGCGCGGCCTCCAGGCCGCGGCCGCGCGGGTGCACGCAGGCCCGGGTGATCAGGTCCCGGGAAGCGGCGGTCACCTTGCTGCCGATCAGGGCCTCGAGCAGCGCCTGCTTGCGCTCGGCGGCGATGAGCGGGCTGGCCAGCGTCATCTGCAGCTCGGGCTGGGCGCTGACGATCCGGCCGAACCGGAACAGCTCGTCCTCGAGGTCGTCCAGCGTGCCGCGGCTCTCCGCGCCGGCCACCACGGCCGCCGCGGCCAGCTGCTCGGCGGCGTCGGGCAGGTCGTTCACGGCCGACCAGCGGCCCGCCGCCAGCGTCGCGACCACGCTCATGGCCGGCTCGCCGATCTGCCCGGACAGCAGGCTGGTGGCCAGCCCGGCCCGGGCGTCGCCGCGCCGGGACGGGTCGGACAGCGTGCGCCGCAGCCCGGCCTCACGGTCGAGCAGGTCGGTCACCGCGAACAGCTCGTCGCCGAGCCGGCTCGCGTTGGCCCCGCCGTCCAGGGCAGCCTGCAGCGCCTCGGCGGCTTCCGCCAGCGACGCCCGGCTCGCACCCCTCATGACTGGGCCCTGGCCCCGGTGGTCCGCCCGGACCGCTCTTCCAGTTCGGCGAGGAAGTTCTCCACCGTCCGGCGCTGCCGGGCCTCGTCCTCCAGGGACTCCCCGACGATCCGGCCGGCCAGATCCACCGCGAGCGAGCCGACCTCGGCCCGCAGCGCGTTGATGGCCTGCTGGCGGTCGGCGTCGAGCTGCGCGTGCGCGGCCTCGACCAGGCGCTGGCGCTCGGCCTCGCCCTGCTGGCGGAGCTCGGCGCGGATCGCGGCGCCTTCCTCCCTGGCTTCCTCACGCAGCCGCGAGGCTTCCTGGCGGGCCGCGGCCAGCTGCTCCTGGTAGTCCTTGAGCACCCGGTTCGCCTCGGCCTGCGCGTCCTCGGCCCGCTTGAGGCCGCCCTCGATGGCGTCGGTGCGCTCTTCCAGCGTCGTGGCGATCCGCGGGTACAGCACCCGGTACAGGATCGCGAACACGATGGCGAAGGCGATCGCCCCGATGATCAGCTCGGCCAGGTCAGGGATCAGCGGGTTCTGCTGACCGGCCGCGAGGTAGAGGTGGTGTATCACGGCCCCGTTTCCTCTCTGTCGGCTCTCATCTGCGTTCCCGGCCGGATCAGGTGGCGTGGAAGATGAACGGGATGACGATGCCGATCAGGGCCAGTGCCTCGGTCAGCGCGAAGCCGATGTACATGTTCGACCGGATCAGGCCGACCGCCTCGGGCTGGCGGGCCATGGCCTCGACGCCGTGGCCGAAGATCAGGCCGATGCCGATGCCGGGGCCGATGGCCGCCAGGCCGTAGCCCACCGCGCCGAAGTTGATGATCAGCCTGGTAGGTGCCGCGGCGGCCAGTACGTTTGCGACGTCAAGCATTTACGCATTCCTTTGCGATAGGGCCGGCGGATGCCCCCCGGCGGCTTGGGTGGTCAGATCGTGCGCCCATCTCAGTGCGCCGCCTCGTAGGCGCCGCCGATGTACTGGGCGGTCAGGATGGTGAAGATGTACGCCTGCAGGGCCTGGATCAGCAGCTCGAACATCGTCAGCGCGATCGTCAGCACGAACGAGGTGGCGCTGAACAGCAGGCCCACGCCAGCCTGGAACAGATACCAGGTGGCGATGGTGAACACAGCGACCAGGATGTGGCCGGCGAACATGTTCGCGAACAGCCGGACGGCCAGCGTGAACGGCCGGACGATCGTGTACTGAAGGATCTCGACCGGAGCCAGGATGATCAGGATCCCGATCGGCACCCCTTTGGGGATCATGCTCCTGAAGTAGCCGCCCAGGCCCATCCGCTTGATGCTCACGTACGTATAGGTCACGTAAACCATCAGCATCAGCGAGACCGGGAACGCGATCCGGGACATGGGCGGGAACTGCGCTAGCGGGAGGATCTCCATCAGGTTCATCACCCAGATGAAGAAGAACAGCGAGACGAGGAACGGCAGGTAGCCGTCGCCCTGCTTGCCCATCATCGGCCGGAGGATCTGGTCGCGGACGAACATCAGGCCCATCTCGCCGAGGTTCTGCATCTTGCCCGGCACGGCCTTCGGGCGGCCGAACGCGGACCAGAAGAACCAGATCACCAACCGCGGCGGCGATCAGGGCCAGCAGCATGGGCTTGGTGAAATGGAACGGGCCGATGCTGAAAATGGGCTGGAACAGGAAGCTGTCCAGGCTCGGCGCCGGATAGCCGCAGCCATTGCTGCCGAAGATGTGGCAGCCCTCGGCGAGTGCCCGGGCTTCAGGGGCCACCCTGGCCTCCTTCGGTGTCGTTCGGGTGCGCGGCACCGCGGGGCGCCGTGCGAATGTCTGGTGCCGCTGCCGCCGTCGCCGTCGCGACCGGGGCCTGCTGGCTCCCGGCGGCCGCGATCTGGCCTGGCCCGCGGATCATGCCTTGCCGTACCGGTAGAGGATCAACACTATGCCCAGGATCAGTCCGGTAAGCATCCCTACCGGGAACAGAAAGGAAAGGTGCGTCAGCCGGCCGGCAATCCAGCCGATCCCGCCGTACGCCGCCATACCGGAAATCAGGTAGCCGAAGACCGACCAGCCCTCGTTCTGCCCGCTGTCCGTCCGGCCGTGCTCGCTGCCGTCGGCGGGCCCGCTGCCGCGGGCGGCCGGGCCGGGCCGGGTCATCACCGCTTGCCTTCCGGCTCGACGTACGGCACCCGCAGCCGCATCGACCAGGCCACCTGAGAGAAGGTCCAGGCCAGGATGCAGGCCAGCGCGGTGAGGCCGAACATCCGCGGGCTGAACGCAGTGGTGCTGGAGTACCGGCTCACGAGGAGTATCAGCACGAGGATCTTGACCACGTAGGTGCCGATCGCGGTGATCATCATGGCCTGGGCGCTGACCCTGGCCGCGGCGCTCACCGCGAGCACGCTGATGGCGAAGAACACGACGACCAGCGCGGTGCCGAGAAGCGCCCCCAGGACGCCCTTGGCGCCGGCCACGGCAGCACTGACCGCAACCATCACCGCCGCCACGGCCGCGGTCACCGCGGCCGACCGGCGGACGATCAGGGCGTAGCTGCCCAGCATTTACTTCGCTCCGGGGACTCGGCTAGAGTACCACTCGCCCGGTTCGCGGGGACCAGTCCCTGACCTGCGCAAACAGGTGCTGCGACGGGTCCTGGCCGCTGGCGCGCCGAGGCGGCTGCGCCGGGCGAGCGAACGTTATCACGTCTTGCTTTCTCAACTTTCCCGCTCTTGTGAAAGATATCACAAGCTCCCCGTATGGGCTGAGCGGGTCACCTATCGTGACGAACACCGCTCATGTCCTGCGAACGGTAACAAACGAGCAAAGCGCAGGCCCGGGCAGGTCCCCCCTAGGGCGTGTCCTAGCCGGCCCGCGGCGCGGGCCGGGCCTCGGCGGTCACCGAGCCCGCGGCGGCAGGCGACGGGCTGGCCGGGACGGGCGGCGGGCCGCTCCGGCGGGCGGCCCGGCCCGGCGGCCGGGCGCGGTTCCAGAACCGGAACCGCGGCATGGACATCAGCAGCAGCGCGAGCATCGCGATCAGCGTCACCCCGGCCAGGATCCAGACCGGCGTCTCCGCCACCGACAGCCAGACCACGGTGCCGGAGAACAGCATCGTCCACAGGTACATGATCAGCACGCTGAGCCGGTGCGAGTGGCCGATGTCCAGCAGCCGGTGATGCAGGTGCTTGCGGTCCGGGGCGAACGGCGACAGGCCGGCCCGGGTCCGGCGGACCACCGCCAGCAGCAGGTCCGCGTACGGGATGATCAGGATGGCCAGCGGCGGGATCAGCGGCAGGATCTCAGGGAACCGGTTCACGGTGGCGAACCGGTACTCGGTCAGGCTGGCGTAGTCCAGCGACGCGATGCTGGAAATCGGCGCGTAGGCGAGCAGCAGGCCCAGCAGCATCGAGCCGGTGTCGCCCATGAAGATCCGGGCCGGGTAGAAGTTGTGCGGCACGAACCCCAGGCAGGCGCCCGCCAGCACGGCGCCGGCCAGCGCCGGGCCGGCCTGCTCGGGCAGCCCGACCACCCGGGCCAGCGTGTAGTAGTAGACGAAGAACGCGGTGGCCGCGATGCCGACCACGCCGGCCGCCAGGCCGTCCAGGCCGTCGATGAAGTTCACCGCGTTGATGGTGGCCACCACGACCAGGATGGTCAGCGCGGTGGCCTGGTCCTGGGTCAGGATCAGCGTCCCGCCGCCCGGCACGGGCAGCCAGCTGATCTGAGCGCCGCTCCACACCAGCACGCCGGCCGCGGCGACCTGGCCGGCCAGCTTGGCGACCCAGTTCAGCTCCCAGCGGTCGTCCACGAAGCCGACGATGACCAGCAGCCCGCCCGCGATCAGCAGCCCGGCGGCCATCCGGCTGCCCGCGAAGATCGTGCGCAGCGGGGAGATCCGGGAGGCGATGAGCAGCCCGGCGGCCAGCCCGCCGTACATGGCCAGGCCGCCGAGTTTCGGCACCGGCTCGGTGTGCACGTCGCGCTCGCGGCCGACGTGCATCGCGCCGGTGGCCACCGCCACCCGGCGGACCAGCGGGGTCAGCAGGTAGGTGACCGCCGCGGTCAGGATCAGCGTGAGCAGGTACTCCCGCACGGCATGTCACCCCCGATCCGGACGCCTGGGCGCGGGCATTACGCGCAACTTTAGCTGTGCTAGCCGCTCGCTGCGGGCCGCTGGAAGGCGCTGAGCGAGCGGGCAAGCACAGTTCCCATGTTTCTGGGAGCGGGCCTACTGCTCCTTGGCGGCGGGCTGGCCGGCCTCTTCTGCGGTCTCCGCCCCGGCCGTCTCAGCCTCAGCCTCGGCCTCAGCCTCGGCCTCGCCGGCCTCGTCCGCGGCGTCCGGCTCTGGCTCTGGCTCCGGCGGGTCCTCGATCACGCCGGTCACCTCGCGGATCTTGTCGATGGGGATCACCCCGGCGCGCAGCAGCCGCGGCACGTCCCCGGTCAGGTCGATGATCGTGGAGGCCATCGGGCCCTCGGTCGGGCCGCCGTCCAGGTAAACCTCGATCGCGCTGCCCAGCTGCTTCTGCGCGTCGTCGGCGGTGGTCGCGGCCGGGTTACCGGACATGTTGGCGCTGCTCACCGCGAGCGGGCCGGTTTCCCTGAGGATCTCCAGGGCCACCGGGTGCAGCGGCATCCGCACCGCGACCGTGCCCTTGGTCTCCCCCAGGTCCCAGTTCAGCGTCGGCGTGGCCCGGCAGACCAGGGTCAGGGCGCCGGGCCAGAACTCGGCGATCAGGTCCCGGCCGTAGTGACCCAGGTCGTCGATCAGCGCCTCGCCCGCGCGCACCGAGCCCACCAGCACCGGCGGGGGCATGTCCCGGCCGCGGCCCTTGGCCAGCAGCAGGTCGGTGACCGCGTTGCGGTCGAAGGCGTCCGCGCCCACCCCGTACACCGTGTCCGTGGGCAGCACGATCAGCTGGCCCATCCGGATTGCCGAGACGGCGTGGTTGATGCCCTCCTCGCGCTGCGCCGGATCCGCGCAGTCAAACCGTCGGCTCATGCCTGCCTATCCTTCCAGATCCGGGGTGGTGCCCCGGACGGGCTGTGCTTGCTGGCCAGCTGCGGGCCGGGCTGCGGCGGCGGTGACGATGACCTGGGCGACCTGCTCCGGGGTCCGGGTGGTGGAATCGACCACCAGGTCGGCGGCCGCGGTCAGCCAGCCGCGGGCGGCCAGGTAGCCGCCTATGTGGTCGAGCCGCCACTGCCGGGCGGTGCGCTCCGCCTCGTCGGCCTCGATGCGCTGGGCCAGCACCTGCGGGTCGGCCTCCAGCAGCACGTGGAAGACGTCGAGCTTCTGCTCCCGGAACCCGCCGGTCAGCTCGGCCCAGTAGGCCTGCGACAGCACGGTCTGGACGGCCAGCAGGTCCTGGCCGGTGTGCCGCTCGATCTCCGCGGTCACCACCGGGACGAGGGCCCGCCACGGCGGCAGATCCTGGAAATCGCTGAAGGTCTGGTCCTGCAGGATCGTCATCAGCATGTAGCCGACGATCTCCGCGTCGAACACCCGGCTGCCCGGCATGATCCTGGCCAGTTCCGCCGCGGTGGCCGACTTCCCGACGCCAAAGGTCCCGTTGAGCCAGACGATCACGGTTCGCGAGGTTACCCGGCTTCGCGCCGCGGCAGGGTCAGGGCCGCTGCAGGCCCGCCGCGATCAGCCGCGGACGGCTGTGACGAACCGGTCCCGGCCCGCCAGGTCCTTGTGGTTGCGGGTCTGCTGCCAGCCGCGCTCCTCGGGGAACGCCCAGTACACCGCGCTGCCCTGGGGCGCGCCGTGCTCCACCGCGATCAGGCCGCCCGGCCGCAGCGCGCGGCGGGCCACCGCCTCGACCACCCGGACCGCGTCCAGGCCGTCCGGGCCGCCGCCCCACAGGGCGGTGGCCGGGTCGTACTCGCCCACCTCGGGCGGCAGGCCCGCCCCGGACGGGATGTACGGCGGGTTGCTGACGATCAGGTCGAGGGTGCCGTCCAGGCTGTCGAGCGCGGTGGCGAAGTCGCCCACGTGCAGCTCGACCCGGCCCGCGGTGTGCGGCGCGGCCGCCGCGACGCGCTCGATGTTGCGCTGCGCCCAGGCGGCGGCCAGCGGGTCGGCCTCGACCGCGTGCACCCGGGCCCTGGGCACCTCCTGGGCGATGGACAGCGCGATCGCGCCGGACCCGGTGCCCAGGTCGGCGACTACCGGTTCGGCCACGTCCATGCTGGTCAGCGCGTCGATCGCCCAGCCGGCCAGGACCTCGGTCTCCGGCCGCGGCACGAACACGCCAGGGCCCACGGCCAGGTCCAGGTAGCGGAAGTAGGCGTGCCCGGTGATGTGCTGCAGCGGTTCCCTGGCCTCGCGCCGGGCGATCTCGTCCCAGAACCGGGGATCGAACGCGGCGTCGGGCACCATCGTCAGGCCGCCCCGCGGCACGCCGTGCACGTGCGCGGCAATCAGCTCGGCGTCGGTCCGCGGTGACTCCACCCCGGCCTCGGCCAGCCGGGCAGAGGCCACCGCGATCTCGTCCAGCAGGAGGCTCATCGCGGCAGTCAGGCCAGCGCTCAGGCGGCGTCCGCGGCGGCCATCTTCTCCGCCTTATCCGCGGACACCAGCGCGTCGATCACGGCGTCCAGGTCCCCGTCGATGACCTGATCCAGGTTGTAGGCCTTGAAGCCGACCCGGTGATCAGAAATGCGGTTTTCCGGGAAGTTGTACGTCCGCACCCGCTGCGACCGGTCCACGGTCGCGACCTGGCTGCGCCGCTCGGCCACGGCCGCGGCGTCGGCTTCCTCCTGGGCCGCGGCCAGCAGCCGGGCCCGCAGGATGCGCATCGCCTGCTCCTTGTTCTGGAGCTGGCTCTTCTCGTTCTGGCAGGACACCACGATGCCGGTGGGCAGGTGGGTGATCCGCACCGCGGAGTCCGTGGTGTTCACGCTCTGCCCGCCGGGCCCGGACGAGCGGAACACGTCCACCCGCAGGTCGTTCGGGTCGATGGTGACCTCCACCGGCTCGGCCTCGGCGAGCACCAGCACGCCGGCCGCGGAGGTGTGGATCCGGCCCTGGGACTCGGTGACCGGCACCCGCTGCACCCGGTGCACGCCACCCTCGTACTTCAGCCGGGCCCAGGTGCCGGGCGGGCCACCGCGGGACTTGACCGCGACGGTCACGTCCTTGTACCCGCCGAGCCCGGTCACGGTCTCGTCCAGGATCTGGGTCTTCCAGCCCTGCCGCTCGGCGTAGCGCAGGTACATGCGCAGCAGGTCGCCGGCGAACAGCGCCGATTCCTCGCCGCCCTCGCCGGCCTTGACCTCGAGCAGCACGTCCTTGTCGTCGTTGGGGTCGCGCGGCACCAGCAGCTCCTGCAGGTGCTGCTCGAGCTGCGCCCGGTGCGCCCCGGACTCCTCGGCGAGCACCTCGAACGAGGCGTCCTCGCCCGCCAGCTCGCGCGCGTCCTTCTCGTCGGTAACCGCCTGCTGCCAGTCCTGGTAGGCGCGCACCACGGCGCCGAGCTCGCCGTAGCGGCGGCCCAGCGCCCGGGCGCGTTCGCCGTCGGCGTGCACCGCGGGATCGGCAAGCTCGCGCTCCAGCGCGGCATGCTCGCTCGCGAGATCAGCCAGCCGGTCGAACACCGTGATCCTCCCAAGCCGCCCGCGGGCGGCCCGGGCCGCGAAGCGGCCGGACCAGCCGGGGCGGCGATTGCCCTGCGGCCAGCGGGGCCCGCGTACTGATGCCGTATCCCTTACTGGCCTTTGCTTTTGAACTAAGCGGCAGGACGCTACTTGTCAGCCTTGTCGGCCTGCTTCTTGCCGAAGCGGCGCTCGAACCGGGCCACGCGGCCGCCGGTGTCGAGGATCTTCTGCTTGCCCGTGTAGAACGGGTGGCAGCTGGAGCAGACGTCGGTGTGGATGACACCGTTCTTCGCCGTGCTCCGGGTGACGAAGGACTCCCCGCAGCTGCAGGTCACCGTGGTCACCACGTAGTCCGGGTGAATACCGTTGCGCATTTTGACTCCTGGTTCTGGCGGCTTCGCCGGGTCGCCGCTGGCTCTTGTGGTGCGGGCCAGGGCGTGAACCGGTACCGCTCTGCTGAGGCATCCCAGTGTGCCAGGTCGTGCAACGCCGCGGGACGCCTGGTGATTCCCGGCGGCCCGCGGCGCGCGTGGCCTGTGCTGACGGGCCTTATTGCCCTTGTGGCCGTTCGCTGGCTAGTTGCTGGTCGTGGTCTTCTGCACCTGGAGCAGGAACTCGGCGTTGCTCTTGGTCTTCTGCATCCGCTCCATGAGCACCTCGAGGGCCTGCTGCGGCTCGAGCGCGTGCAGCACCCGGCGCAGCTGCCAGACGATCTTCAGCTCGTCCGGGGACATCAGCAGCTCTTCCTTGCGGGTGCTGGACGCGTCCACGTCCACCGCCGGGAAGATCCGCTTGTCGGCCAGCTCGCGGCGGAGCCGCAGCTCCATGTTGCCGGTGCCCTTGAACTCCTCGAAGATCACTTCGTCGGCACGGGACCCGGTCTCGATCAGGGCGGTGGCCAGGATCGTCAGCGAGCCGCCGTGCTCGATGTTGCGGGCCGCGCCGAAGAACCGCTTCGGCGGGTACAGCGCGGTCGAGTCGACACCACCGGACATGATCCGGCCGCTGGCCGGCGCGGCCAGGTTGTAGGCGCGGCCGAGGCGGGTGATCGAGTCGAGGAGCACGACGACGTCGTGGCCCATCTCGACCAGCCGCTTGGCGCGCTCGATGGCCAGCTCGGCGACCGTGGTGTGATCCTCGGCGGGCCGGTCGAAGGTCGAGTGGATGACCTCGCCCTTGACCGTGCGCTGCATGTCGGTGACTTCCTCAGGGCGCTCGTCCACCAGGACGACCATGAGGTGGCACTCGGGGTTGTTCTTCGTGATCGCGTTGGCGATCGCCTGCAGGATCATCGTCTTGCCCGCCTTGGGCGGGGACACGATGAGCCCGCGCTGGCCCTTGCCGATCGGGCAGACCAGGTCCATGATCCGCGTGGTCATGATGACCGGGTCGGTCTCCAGCCGCAGCCGCTCCTGCGGGTACAGCGGGACGAGCTTGGCGAACTCGGCGCGGGTCTTGGACTGCTCGGGATCCAGGCCGTTGATCTTGTCCAGGCGGACGAGGGCGTTGAACTTCTCGCGGCGCTCGCCTTCCTTGGGCTGGCGGACCGAGCCCTCGATCACGTCGCCCTTGCGCAGGCCGTACTTGCGGACCTGGGAGAGGGAGACGTACACGTCGTTGGAGCCGGGCAGGTAGCCGGTGGTCCGGACGAACGCGTAGTTCTCGAGGACGTCCAGGATGCCGGCGATGGGGATCAGGACGTCGTCCTCGCTGATCACCGGCTCGGCGTCGCCGCCGCGGTCCCGGCGCCGGCCCTGGCTGTCGCGGCCGTTGCGGTTGCGGAACCGGTCCCGGCTGCGGCGGCCGCCGCCCTGGTCGTCGTCCCGGCCCTGGTTGTCGCGGTTGCCCTGCTGGTCGCGGTTGCCGCCCTGCTGGTCCTGGCCGCGGGGGCCGCCGTCGCGGCCGTTGCCGTCGCGGTCGCGGCCGCCCTGGTTCTCGCGGGCCTGGTTGTCGCGGCCGCCGCCCTGCTGGTCGCGGTTGCCCTGCTGGTCGCGGTTGCCCTGCGAGCCGCCGTCGCGATGCTGCTCACCGCCGTCGGCGGCGCGGTTCTGGCCCTGCTGGTCGTCGCGGCGGCCGTTGTTCCGGCGGCGCCGGTCCTGGCCGCGCTGGCCGCCGTTGCCCTGGCCGGGGCCGCCCTGGCCCTGGCCCTGGCTGGCGGCGCCGTCAGACTGGGCGCCGTCTGCGGGCGCGCTGGCCGGCGGCTGGACTGCGGGCGCCGCGGGCGCCGCGGGGCTGATCCCCGGCCCGCTGACCACCACCGAGCTGACCGTCACCGAGCCCGCGCTGGCGGCCGGGCCGCTGGCGGTGGTGGCGGAGGGCCCGCCGGACGGGCCGGCCAGGCTGGAACCGGCCGGGGCGGAAGACCCGGATTGGCCGGCCGCCGGGCTGCCATGGCCCGGCGTATCGTCGTCTGCTGTCCCATGGCGTCCTGCTCAACCGGGCGGGCCGCGCCGGCTCCCGCGGGCGCGCCTCGCTGGAATGAATGATCCGCCGCACCGGGCTGCCCGGCGCCTGCACCGGGCTGGCCGCCGCTGCCGCTGCCCGGCTGGCCACCGCCCTGGCGCTGCTGGATAGCGGCCACCAGTTCGCCCTTGCGCATCCGGCCGGTGCCGGTCATGCCCAGGGACTGGGCCAGCCGCTGCAATTCCGGCAGCAGCATGCCGCCGATTCCCTCGCTGCTCCGGCGCCGCGTGCCCGCTGACGAGCCGCTGGCCGGGGCCGCGGTGTCCGGCCCGGAGTGCCCGGCT
The DNA here is from genome assembly GCA_963770375.1 of uncultured Actinomycetes bacterium. GTDB lineage: Bacteria > Actinomycetota > Actinomycetes > Streptosporangiales > Streptosporangiaceae > DASVBE01. The sequence continues at coordinate 365,542 of CAVYPM010000017.1, forward strand.
CCGGCGCCGTGCGCCCCGCCTGCCTCGGTCCCCGGAGCGGGGAACAGGGCGGGAGCATCGGCCGACGCACCAGCGGAGCCGGTGGAAACTTCGGTGCTGTCACTCACGAGGGGTCCTTCCCAAGGCGCGGCCCGGCTGCCTGGCGGCCGGTGCATCCGCTGTCATCGCCTGGCTGATCGGCCGGGCCCTATCTTGCTTGTCCTGCGTTTGCCGCGCTGATCAGGCACGGTTTCCTCCCCCGAGGGCTTCATTGCGTTCGCGGCTTTTTCGCGGCTGGTGACCGGGCCCGCTGGGCCGCGACACGCGCCCCCGGGACCCTTTATGATCCGCGTTCGCTCCCGCTCCTGGCCGGGGAGGGAGTGCAGCGATGAGTGAATTCCTCTGGAGAAGTGCTGACCGCTCCCGGCGGCTGCGCCGGTATTGCGGTGAGCGGGCGAGCACCTGTCCCCGCTAGGGGCATCCAGTGCAGCCACCAGCTTAACACCATGAGCGCCCAAGGCATTCCTCAGAGCAGTCCGGCACGTTCCAGCGGGAGCAGCCACGACCAGGCAGGCCACCAGGGATAACCCAGGGCAGGCAGCCTGCCCTCGGCTGGGTACACCAGCGCCGGCAGTGGTCGGATCAAGGAGCTGAGGCGTGGTGGGCCCGGCGAGGAAGCCTTGGCGGCTGCCGGTCAGGGGCTTACATGCCATGCGATACCCGTTTCGCTGGCGGTCGAATCCACCGGAGTATTCACGAATTCCGGCCCTCACCTGGCGGGCAACCGCAACCGGGCAGACGTCGCCGACCGTGAAGGAAGTGCTCTGCCCCGGTGCCCGCGAAAGATGCGGATGATCCGGGAAAATACTTGACCGGGGCGAAACACACAAGTACCGGGAGTGTGGGTGTTACCGTCCCGGGCTGTCGCCCCGGGGGCTGCGCCAGCGGTGGCTCAGTCGAACGCGGTGTTCGGCGCGCCGGCCAGCTCGCGGACGACCCTGATCATCTCCGCCGGGTCGAACGGCTTGGTGAGATAGGCGTCGACGCCGATATCCCGGCCGCGGGCCCGGTCGTCCTCCTGGGCCCGGGCGCTGATCAGCACCACCTTGATCCCGGCGGTCTCCGGGTTCTTCCGCAGCTGGGTGGCGGTCATCCAGCCGTCGAGGCGGGGCATCATCACGTCCAGGGTGATCACGTCCGGGCTGGCCTCGGTCACCTTGTCCAGGCAGTCGCGGCCGTCGACCGCGGTGAGCACCTCGAAGCCCTCCAGGGTGAGGTTGACCGCGATGAGCTGACGGATGACCTCGTCGTCGTCGACCACCAGCACGCGCCCGAGTCCCTCTACCACCCGCGCGAGGTTACCCGGTCTCCCCCTGCCCATGCAGGCTGATCGGGAGCCCCGCAGGCCCCGTGCCCGGGGAGCGGGCAAGCTGCCCCTGCGGGCTGGTAATCTTGCTCTGCCTCGCTGGCCCGCCGGTACCGGCGGCCTCACCAGCCCCCATAGCTCAGGGGATAGAGCAACGGCCTCCGGAGCCGTGTGCGCAGGTTCGAATCCTGCTGGGGGCGCCGATCTCACCAGGCCATATGGCCGCTGACCTGGCATGACGCCAAACCGCCCCGGTGGGCCGTGTGCAGCCAGATGCCACCGTAGGCGGCCCGAAGTCGCGGTTCCCGGAACATACCCGGAACGAGCGAGAACCCATCGGACCAGGTCAGCCCCGGCCAAGAGCCTTCTCCATCGGGCCGAACCACCGCTCATCATCGCCGTCGATGCAGTGCGCGTAGATCCGCAGCAGCACCTCCACCGTGTGCCCGGCCCACTCGGCCACCAGCGGCGCCGGGGTCCCGGCGTTCAGCCGCCAGGAGACACCGGCATGGCGGAAGTCGTAAGGCCTGCGGGCCAGCGGGGAGGCGAGCTGCGCCTGCGCGAAGGCCCGCTGCCGCGCTTCCTGCAGAACCCGCCACAGAGTGGACGGCAGGTAGATACCACCACGGTAGGTCTGGAACAGGCGGCCGTCCGGCCCGGTCCCGTGCTCCTGGACGTGCTCCCGCAGCATCGTCACCAGGACGGGCGGGACCGGCACCCGCCGGATCGCATTACGCGGGCCGCCCTTCGGCCTGCTCAGCTCGTGCACCTCGCCGTCGTCGGTCCAGTCACGTCCGGCGGCCGAGCTGATCTCGCTGAACTCCAGCAGCCCCCAGCCACTCCCGGGCAGAGTGCACTCATCCAGTACAAGCGAGGCGGCCTCCGAGGGCCGCAGCATCCCGTAGTGCATGCACCCGAACAACGCCCGCAGGCGCGGTCCCTGAGTCCGGCCCACCGCGCCCACCGCCGCGATCAGCTTTCCATCTGGGCCGGACTGGCAACCCGGCGCCGGTCTACCGCTCCGGGCACTTCCGGGGCCTTCCACTCCGGGTCCTCCGCGCCGTCGAGCGGGTTTGCCGAAAGATGCCGCTCCCGCACTGCGTACTTCAACGCTGTATAGAAGGCCCGGCGCCGCCGACGGTAGTACTCCGGGGCCGCCGCCGAGCCGTCGAGCTTCCGGCCGCATGCATCCAGCGCACGGGATACCACGCTGGCCTCCTGAAGTGCCGACATGGGCAAAGACGAGCGAGCCAGCCACCGCAGCGCCGCCTCGACCTCATCAGGCATCGGAGCTACACGGCGGGGCGGGTTGAACGCCCAGCGGCGCATGGCCTGCCTCAGCACCTCGGCATCCGGAGACCCGCGCTGGCTGGTCACCAGGACCGGCGTCACCGCCATCAGGCCCTCAACCAGGGAAATCCGGCCCTTGGCCGCGACCTTTGGCCAGCGCGCATCCACGAACGCACATGCATGCACATACCAGGTGACCGAGGACACCTCGCGGGCCATCGAAGCGGGCAGGCCCGTGTCCAGGTCAAACGCTTCTCCCCGGTCAGCCGCTTGCATGAGCCGGGAGCGGTGCCGTTCCGCCTGCGCCTTGCGCGCCAAAGTGGCCGACTTCTCCCGGCCCGCGACGGTCCACCGGACCGTCCACGACTCGCCCTTCGTCGTCTTACGCGGCCGGATTTCCCAGAACCGGACGTTGTGCGACTTCATGCCGCGTCATCCCGCAGACCATCCAGCCACGCGGAGAACTCGCTGCGCCATACCCGCAGCTCACCGTTCGGTATTTCAGGCACCGCGGGCCGACGCCAAGCTCCCGCCAGCGGTAGAAGGTCCGCCGCGACACTCCCCCAAGCTCGGCGCACATGTCAGCCACGGTCAGCAACTCGTCCTCACGGTCCAGGTGCCGGACTTTCGGTGATGGCATCACGCAGCCTCCTTCCCCGTTGCCGAAACACCGCAGCCTGACTCCTGTGCTCTGCGTCTGGCCTCATCCAGGGCTGTTTGCCGCTCGGTACGCTGGGCTTCCGGAAGGCCCACCGAGGCGATGCTCAACCTGATGAACGGGTTCTCATCGACCAGCCGCTCGCCGAAGAACATCCCACTTAGGCGGCTCCGGCTCACTATCAGTCACAGCTACGACGTTACCCACCGGCCCACATCGGCCGAACCCTCGACCGCCGTGCAAACGGCGGGGCCGGACGGCTACCAGACCAGCGGTCAGGCCAGGATGCCCCGGACAGCCACCAGCGAACGAGCACCAAGACCAGGGCCTCGGCAAAGTCGAGGTCAGCCAAGTGGCCGGGTCGATCGGTGGATGGTGGCCAGGCGGGCACGTTCCCCGCAAGTGAACTGCCGTGATCATCGCAGGGAGCGATGCCCGCGCTACCACCGCCAGGTGCCAGGCCCGGGCAAGCTGCCTGCCCGCCATCGGAATACGTTGCCGGCCTCCTTGGGGTGTTAACTGATCTGGTGGCTGATGGGATTGACAGCATGCGCGTTGCCCTGGTGGCGGGTGCCACCCGGGGTGCGGGCCGGGCAATCGCCGTCGAGCTGGCCCGGGCTGGGTTCTTCGTCTATGCGACTGGCCGCAGCAGCAGGACCTCCGGTCCTTCGGAACTCGGCAGGCCGGAGACGATCGAGGAAACCGGCGACTTGATCCGCGCTGCAGGCGGGGCAGGCGCCGCCAGCGTGGTTGATCACGAGGATCCCGGCCGGGTAGACGCTCTGGTCGCGGGCATCGACGGTGAGCACGGGCGTCTCGACGTGCTGGTCAACGACATTTTCGGCGGCGACCGGTACATGCAGTGGGACAAGCCGCTGTGGGAGCACGACTGGCGTGGCGGCCTGCGGATGCTGCAGATGGGCGTGCACACCCACCTGATCACCAGCCGGGCGGCGATCCCGCTGATGCTGCGCACCGCCACCGCGCACGGCACTCGCGGCCTGGTAGTGGAGATGACCGACGGCACGTCGCAGGCCAACGCCGAGTTCCGCCGCAATGTCGGTTTCTACTACGACCTGGTGAAGGCCAACGTCGAGCGGATCGTCAAAGGCCTCACCGCCGAACTGGAAGACCATCCGGTGACCGCGGTCGGCGTGACGCCGGGCTGGCTGCGCTCGGAACGGATGCTGGAAAACTTCGGTGTCACCGAGGCCACCTGGCGCGAGGCCTGTGCCAGGATCCCCGGTTTCGCGATCTCCGAATCACCCACCTACGTCGCCAGGGGTGTTGCCGCGCTCGCCCGGGCAGACGATGCTGACCGCTGGGCTGGCACGATCATCTCCGCTCGCCAGCTCGCCGACGCTTACGGCATCACCGACACCGACGGCAGCAGACCCGACTGCTGGGGCTACCTCGCCGCCTACGGCTGGGAACGGGACGACGGCGCAGGCATCGACGACTTCCGGTAAGGGCGGCGATGCTTATCCGGTGGTTGCGGGCACAGACAAGCACGGAAGGCGGCAGTGCTGCAGGTAGGCGAGGTAGACCGGCTGGCCGAGGCGCTGGAAGGTGGCCAAGGACAGGATGAATCGGTGATGATGACGAGGCGGGCATGGTCCTGTGGTGATCATGCCCGCACTCTCACCTGCTCATCACCGGCGTGTCGCCCGAACCCACGTCACCCTGAAAGACTTTGCTGACCCCCTGGCACCAAGACAGCACCCGGCAGCATCGCCATCGCCAACTGCCGAATTAGCCGTTTACTAGATCAAGGCGCCGCGCTGCGCGCGCCGCGGGCCGACACTAGCGCCCGGCCTCAGCCTTGGATAGGCCCGGCCGGGCGCGCGTCGGCCAACGCCCACGGCCGCCGCTGGTCAGTCAGGCTCACCTGACCACGCAACCGGCGCTGTACGGTGCCGTCGTCCTCGGCGATCTATTGTCCCGCTCCCGGCCGCCGCGTCTAGGTCGCTCCCAGCGGTCGCGTCGCATGCGATCGGCTTCGCCGAACCTAGACACGACGTCCACTCGCCAGGATCTGGCGCCTACGAGAACGACGGATAGGTACAGGACAGGAGGCCAGGGACTTCACTTGCCCCAGAGCCTAAGAGTAGGAATGACGCGGAAGTGCAAGATCCGCCTCTTCCGGTGGTGGAACCGGTACATCGGCCGTGAAACCAAAAGCAGCACCCTGCCGGATGCCGCGCGTTTACTACATGGGAGCCAGGTGCGGAGGCGTGATGACGTTCGAGGAGTTTGCAGCGACGCGGCTGCCCGGGCTGCTGCGGTTCGCGGCCGTGCTCACCGCCGACCGCGACGTCGCCGAGGACGTGGTCCAGGAGGTACTGCTGCGCGCGAACGGGCGGTGGCAGCAGATCTCCCGGATGGAGCGGCCGGACGCCTACGTCCGCACGATGATCGTCAACGAGTTCCTGTCCTGGCGGCGCCGTTCCTGGCGGCTGGTTCCGTCGGGGACGGGCGTGGACATGGCCTGCGGCGTCGTCTCCGACCACGCCGCGGACTACGCCGAACGCGACGCCATCTTCGCCGAGCTGGCCCGGCTGCCCCGGCGGCAGCGCACGGTGCTGGTGCTGCGCTATTACGAGGGCCTGCCGGACCGACAGATCGCGGTGATCCTCGGTTGTAGGCCAGGCACCGTCCGTGCCTACGCGGCGCGGGCGCTGGCCGCGCTCCGGGTTGACCTCGCCCCACCGCAGCACCCGGCACCCGTTGCGATCGAGGAGGGAACCTGATGCAATCCGAACCCCGGCAGCCGGTGCGCACGGAGGACGACCTTCGGGGCGCGCTAATGGCGCTGGAACGGCTTGCCCCGGACGCGGAGGCGGTGCTGCGCGCCGTGCGCGAGGCGGCGGCCCCGCGGCGGCGGGGGGTGGCCCGGCCGCTTCGCTCACCTCGGGTCCGGCGGTGGCTCCGGTGGCCGGGACCGGCAATCGGCATCGCCACCGTCGCGGCCGCCACCACGGGGGCGATCACTGTCGCCCTGCTAGCTGGAGGCGCCTCCTTCCACATCGCAACGCGGCACGCCAGCACGGCACTGCCGTCCGCCTCATCCGTGGGCAAGACGATGCTGGCCTCGTTCAGCGCGATCAACGACGACGTCCTGTACTGGACGGAAACGGGCGCCACGGCAGGTGCCGTGGTCGACATATACCGGACCTGGTCCTGGCCAGCCCAGCCGGTAGTCGGCGGGCGGGAACTCTTGCGGGAGACATGGAGCCAGCGACCGGTCAGCGCCAGCGGGGCACTCATCATCAGCAAGCCGCTAAAGCTGACGGAAGAGGATGGATTCGCCTACGTCGTGCCGCAGGACAGCGCGAATAACGCGTACGGCAGGCTCATGGTCGTCTGCTACGCCGGGACCGGGCAGACCGGCTGCGGGTACGACGACACCACCACCCCGCCAGGCACCTGGTCGCTGCGCTACGGCAGGTTCGGGAACCCCAACCCCGGCCTGGACGACCTCCAGCCCGCCGCCCTCGCCCAGGAGATCACCAACGGGCTGTGGCGCGTCACGCGCCGCGGCCACGTGCACGGGCAGCAGGCCATTGAGCTGACCGAAACGCTGGCCGGCCACTACCAGCCCCTCCCCACCCTGCTGTGGGTGAACGCGCACACCTACCTACCGCTCCGGATGCTCAACGGCGCAGGTACACGGGACTGGGCGCAGATGGACTGGTACTACCTGCGGCCCACTCCCGCCCACCTGGCGCTGCTCCAGGTGCCGATCCCACCGGGCTACCCGCGCTCCGGATGAGCCGACAGCAACACCTCAGCTGTCAGCGACCGCAGACAGCTTTCGGGGCCTACTGGTCACCTCCCGCCGCGACTGAGCCTATGCCTGCGCCGGGTGGATGTGGCAGGGCCGCGCTTCGAGTTCACCGCCTAGAGCAGACAACAGGTTGCAGGTCACACCGTTCACGGCCGTTGAGGACGGACCGGTCAGCGGCGTTGGTCCAGCCTGAACCGGTCGGGATGGCCGCGAGCCGAGAAGCTAATGCGGTGCGGTCTCCTTGCAGCCGAGAATGCAGCCAAGACACCGGACGACATTGAACTGAGACGCGCCACCAGGAGCAGTGCACAAGCTGCCCCACCTGCACCGCGCCCGCGAACTTGTAAACGACATGTCGCCCCCGGGTCGCAAGATGTGCCGTTAGAGGGAGACTGGCACTAGACCGAACCCCGGATGCGCAGGGTTTCGGGGAACCACGTTCCAGGGCGGGGCGTCCAATGCCCATGAAGTGCGCTCGCTGGCTGATCGGCTTGATCCTCGTGGTTGCCGCTGCCGCCTGCGGTTCAGCTAGCGGGACAGCGGTGATGGCCAGCCACCGTCCAGCCGTGGCCGAGCCCGGCCAGCCGGTACCCGCGCCGGCGGTTCACCGGCTCACCGCCATAGCTGACCGGGCGGTGACATTGGATGGCGGGCACCCGGTGGCGTGGGCGACGGCGGTGGTCACCACCCACGTCAAGGCGCTGACCTCGGCCACCCCTGGCGACACGACACCGGGAGGGAAAGCCATCGTCTACCTGGTGACCATCAAGGGCAATTTCGTCTGCAATCTGTGCAGCGTCCCGGCCGGAGGTCACGCGCCTGCCGGCAGCTACCTGTCGCTCGTGATCGCCGCCAGGACCTTTGCGGGAACCGACTTTGGCATCGGCCCCCAACCACCACCGGTACCTGCGGCCCATTTTGGGCCTGTGACCTATCTGAAGGTCCGCCCGCCAGCGCGCAGGTGATGCGGACGCGGACCAGTTCGCCTGACAGCAGCGGTGACAGCAGCGCCACCACATGCCGCGCCCACGCGGCCCACCATGACACTCAGGATCGCGGAGCCCCGGCCCCTCGACCGGCGCCCTGCTCAGAACTGATAAGGAAGAGGTCAGAGGTTCAAGTCCGCGTTGCCCCCGCTCGCCAGGAAACGGTGCCTATCAAGGCGATGGATCAAGGAAAGGGGCCGCGTGGATCCGGGTTAGCGTTAGTGCGTGACAGGCGGGGCCGGGCTGTTCAGCCGGACCTCGGTGACGAGCGCCCAGACCGAGCGCTGGCCGAGAGCACGGGCCACGGCGATGCGGTGGTGCCCGTCAAGCACGTAGTAGGCGCCGCCGCACTGGTACAGCTCGACAGGGTCCATCCCGCGGCCGGATCGGACCTCGGCGGCGACTCGCTGAAACCGCGCCCGCACGTGATCGGAAGTCGGCCGGAACCGGTGGTCGAAACTCTTCGTCGGCTCCACCGTGCCGACAATCTGACCGATCGGCACCATCGCCTCGCCAGCTCGTCCGAGGCGGCCGACCCGTTCATACTCCAGCCGCCGCACGCCTGGCCCGCCCGCGCCAGAGGCGCTCGTCACCTCACCCAGCACTGCCAAGCGGTTGCCGCTGGCTGGACGGCCGAGCAGCCAACCGGCCATCTTGGCCCAGTTCGCCTGCCGCCGAGCGCGGTCAAAATCATCGCGGGCGTCTTGCTGAACCAATCCGGTACGCATGCTCCTGACCTCTGAGAAAAGCATATCCCCCGCGGGGCACCTGCCCCGGTGCCGTCGTGGTGGTAGTCGGCACCGCCTGATATCGGCCAAGCTCGGGCCTTGCGGCCCTATACGGCCAGCGTGTAGCTGAGGTGCAGTGCCCCGTTGCTGTAGGCCTCCGATCCGGCCAGGGCGAGCTTGATCGCCGGGCCGCTGTCCGCGAACAGCCGCTTACCGGCGCCGTGCGCCAGGTGGGTGAGTACGTGACCGCGGGTCCAGCCCGGCAGCAGCGACGGCCCGGCGACCTGGGCATCAGACAGCCCGTCAAGCTCGCCGAGAAGCTGCCCAGTTGCTGCGCTCAGCTCGTGCAAAGCTTTCTCAGGTGAGATCACTGCACCATTGTGACAACCATCCGGGTTTGGCGCGGAAGCTGCTCAGCTCGGCATGATCCGGAACATCCATGGAACGAGCATGGCTCCGAACGTCGACAGGGACGGCATACTGCCAGGTCAACCGTACAGATTCGCCTAGTTGCTATGGCGGCCTCCGGAGCCGTGTGCGCAGGTTCGAATCCTGCTGGGGGCGCTCATCATCTGCCCCTGCCAACGGTCCCAGACCAGGGCAAACACCAGGAAACCGGGCGGCACTCAGTCCAGCTGAGTCCCGCCCGTTCGTGCTTGCGCGGTCGCCCGGTCCCGCGAGCTGGGACTCCTGGACGGGTGACGACCGCTCTTTCACCCCTTGAGGAGGAAGGAACTCACCCCGGTACGGGTTGGAATGGTTCCTGGCAGCGGGGGAGACACATGGGCCAGACGGTGAGATTCCAGGAGACGTTGCGCAGGCTGGCGATGATCGACGAAGGCTTCGCCGAAGACCAGCAGCTCGGGGTGACTGCCGGCCGGGGACGATGGCCGATGCTGGCTGACCGGCGATGAACGCCGAGTTCTTCGCGCTCGCGTTCTTCGCGGCGCTGAACCCCAAGCTGCTGGCCATCGATCTGCTGCTGATCGAGAACCGCCGGCCGCGGGCGATGTTCTTGTGCGTCCTGATCGGCGGCCTGACCGTGGGCCTGACGATCGGCCTGCTGGATGTACTCGTCGTCCACGCCGATGCCATCAGCTCCCAGAAAACGGTGAGCGCAGGCGTCGACCTGGCCCTGGGCCTGCTCCTGCTCGCCGTCGGCGCGCTGGTCGCCACCGGCCGCCTGCACGGCCGCCGCAAGGCGGCAGTGCAGGCGGGGGACGGGCAGCCGGAGAAGAAGGACGGCTGGGCGCAGCGGGTGCTGGCTGAGCCCCGTCTCGGGCTGGCCATGCTCATCGGCGCGGTGTGCGGCATCCCCGGCGCCAGCTACCTCACCGGGCTGCACATCCTGATCACCAGCAAATCCTCGACCACCAACCAGGTCATCGGCGTCATCCTCTTCGTCCTCATCGAGTTCCTGCTGATCATCATCCCGTTCGCGTTCCTGGAGCTGCGGCCTGAGGCCACCAAGGCGGCGCTCGAGCACGCCCAGGACTGGCTGCTGGGCCACACCCGTCAGCTCATGGCCTGCACCGCCCTGATCCTGGGCGCCTACCTGGCCATCAGCGCCCTGATACGCCTCAGCTGACGGCCAGCGCGGGCCGCCGCGCCGCCCGAGCGTCAGCAAGAGCACGTGGGCGCGCCTTTCGCTACTACGTGAAGTAGGCAAACACAACCGACGGCTTCGTTGCGGGGTCCATGACACTCCCTCTTTGAGACCAGCGAGGCTGGACCGGATTGCCCGGGTCCTCGTCCATCGGCCGCGGCATGATCGACTTACCCGGCCGCTGGAATGAACCTCACGAAGTCCAGGATCGCCGCTGTCGCCGCACCCGGCCGCCAGGAGGCGGCGGATCCGTCAAGGTGGCGGCCCCTACTCGCGGGCGAGCATGGCCTGTGCCTCGCGTTCGAGGTTGAGGTAGGGATCGCCGCTGACGTCGACGGCGACGCGCTTGATGGTGCCGCCGGTGAAGGTGTGCGGGTGCTCGCCCGGGTAGTCGTCGGTGACCGGTTCGCCGCTATCGCGGCCGACGCACAAACCCTCGCCCGCGAGGCTGAAGTTCCCCGGCTGGGTCTTGATCCGGCCCTCGCCGACCTTCTTGTCCCCGTGGTAGAGGGACAAGGTCCCGGTAGCTACGCCGGGCGGATCCTCGCCGTCCTTGTCGAACGAGGCCGACAGGATCAGGTTCTCTCCCACGGGTATCTCTTCGGTCCCATCGACCTTCTGCTCCATGATTCCGACGAAGTTGTAGGCGTAGTGCAGCCGGTTGCCCTTGACGTAAAGGGCCTGCCCGCCGAACCGCGACCCCTGCGCGAACAGGACGCCCTGCGCACCAGGAGCTGGAATGTTCACCAGCGCGCCGATGGAGTAGGAGCGGTTCCGGACGTTCACTGCCTGCTGCTCCGGCACCTCGGCGGTATCGGGGAAGTAGACATAGCGGTCGCGGGGCGAGGCCAGCTGCGGCCGCGGCGTCAAGATGATCTCCAGCGGGGACCGGTCATCCAGCGGGAACGCCCCGTTGTCGCCCGCCTCGGCGAACCACAGATTGACCAGCTCGCGCACTTTCTCCGGGTGCTCGCCGGCCAGGTCGTGCAGCTCGGCGCGGTCGGTGTCGGTGTGGTACAGCTCCCAGGTGTCGTCGTTGAAGTCGCTCCACCCCGCCAGGGTCGGATGGGTGGTGATCGCCTTCCAGCCGTCGTGCCAGATCCCGCGGGAGCCGAGCATGGAGTAGAACTGGGTCTTGCGCGCCGACGGCGCTGACGGGTCGTCCACGCTGTAACGCATGCTGACCCCGTCGAAGCGGCTCTGCACGTGGCCCTTGATCGTGGCGGGCGGCTCGACGCCCAGGGTGTCCAGGATGGTCGGCACGATGTCGATCGCGTGGTGGTACTGGTGGCGCAGTTCACCTCTGCCAGCGTTGCCTGCCGTGGCCGAGGGCCAGGAGATGATGCACGGGTCAGCGGTGCCGCCGTTGAACTCATACCGCTTCCACATCTTGAACGGCGTGTTGAACGCCATCGCCCACCCATTCGGGTAGTGGTTGTAGGTCCTGGTCCCACCCAGCTCATCCAGCATCGCCAGGTTGGCCTGCAAGTCGTCGGGCATGCCGTTAAACATCTTGTTCTCGTTGACCGACCCGTTCGGGCCGCCCTCACCGCTCGCCCCGTTATCCGACACCAGCACGACCAGGGTGTTTTCCCGCTGCCCGGACTCGTCCAGGTAGTCCAGCAGCCGGCCGATGCGATGATCGGCGTGCGCCAGGAACCCCGCGTACACCTCAGCCATCCGGCAAAACAGCCGCTTCTCATCGGCGGTCAGCGTGTCCCACGGCCGGGTGACATCCAGCGGCGGGAACGGCTGCCCCTTGGGCCCCTTGCGGGTCTCAGGCGTGCCGATCGGGTTGACCGGCGGCAGCTCGGTATCGGCCGGGACGATGCCCAGCTGCTTCTGCCGGGCCAGCGTCTGCTCGCGGATCGCCTCGTACCCCATGTCGAAGCGGCCCTTGAACTTGTCGGCCCATTCCTTCGGGACATGGTGCGGCGCGTGCGCGGCGCCGGGCGCGTAGTACAGGAAGAACGGCTTGTCCGGCGCGAGCGTCTTGGCGTCCTTGATGAACTCCAGCGCCTTGTCGGTCAGGTCCTCGGTCAGGTGATAACCCTCGGCCGGGGACTTCGGCTGATCCACCGGGTGGTTGTCGTAGACCAGGTCCGGATACCACTGGTTGGTCTCCGCCCCCAGGAATCCGTACCAGCGCTCGAACCCCCGCCCGGACGGCCAGTTCCGCCGCGTAGACGCGACGTTCATCTCCACGGTCGGGCACAGGTGCCACTTGCCGACCATGTAGGTATTCCAGCCGCGCTCGCCCAGGATCTCGGGCAGCATGCCGTTCTCCGGCGGGATCGTCCCGCTGGCGTTCGGGAAGCCGATCGCGGCCTCGGTGATGCACGCCATCGAGTTGCGGGTGTGGTTGCGGCCGGTCAGCAGGCACGAGCGGGTCGGCGAGCACAACGCCGTCGTGTGCCACTGCGTGTAACGAACCCCATCGTTCGCGACCCGGTCGATGTTCGGCGTCTCGATCGGCCCGCCATAGCAGTTCAACGCCGAGAAGCCCACGTCGTCCAGCACGATATACACCACGTTGGGCGCACCATCCGGAGCCTTCGGCGGCTCAAACGGCGCCCAGTCAGGAACCGAGTCCCTGATATCGACGCTGATTGTGCCCTTGAACGTTTCGCTCATAGCTCCTCCGTGTCACTCGCCATTCCCGGCCTGTCCAGACCTCTCACGGTCAAGGCGCGCCGCGGGTCCAGGCGAGCGCAGTCGAGGAACGGGCCGGCCAGACGGCCGACAGCCCGTTGTCACTAGCGCCCCGTTTCTGCCAAGAACCTTTTGGCCAAATCGGCCTTCGTCATGTGACCCCGTCGCAGGCGGCGGCGTCGTGGCCGAGTAGCCCCCCATCCGTATTCCACTCTGGCCGCTACCGGACAGGCGGGCATCACCCACCAGGGGTGAACGACAGTGCCGCGAGAGCAGCTCACCCATCCGGCCGGGCGGCCGCGGGGCGGAGGCTGTCCGGCGCCGCCTGCTGCTCCCCCGCTGACCTGGCCATGACCGCGTTGACGGGGCCGTCTACCAGGCGAATCCGACGTACCCGCCGCTGGTCTGGAAGCCGCCGCTGTTGATCGCGAACAGCAGGGGCGCCCGTGCCACGTGCGCGAGTGGCCTGAACGTGTCTCCGGTCAGGATGCCTACCTCGTTGAGTTTCCCGCGTGGCATCTCCACGATGAGCCGGCTACCCGAGGGGCTGGACCAGACAACTGCCTGACGGGCGTGGCTGAGAATCCTGGGGCCTGGCCCGCGCTGCTGCCACCGTCCTATGACCCGAAGGAGCGTTCCGGTGCGGGCTGAGTACACGCCGAGGGCGCCAGACTCGGTGATCGTGCCTGTCCGGGCGGGTTGATGGCTCATTTCGCCGATCAGCTTGGTGCCGTCGGGGGTGATGAATGGCCAGGGGAAACCTCCCGCGCCGCGCAGGGTGACCAGCGTGCTGGCCGCGGCCAGGCTGCTGCCCGGCGCGGTGGTGTCGAGCAGGCGCATCTGGGTGGGGGTGCTGCGGATGGTGCCGCTGGGCTGAACGGACATCTGCCCGAGAGCCAGGGTCCGCCCGTCCGACGTCCAGGCGCCGGGGCCGCCGAGCACCGGTGCCGCCGCGGGGGGCGGCGAGGTCCACTGCCGCATCTGGCCGGTGGCCAGCGTGATGACCTGGACGACTGCGGGCTTGCCGCTGCCGCCGTAGGCCACGGCGAGCTTTGCGCCATCCGGCGACAGTGCGAGGGTCGGCGCCTGCGCCTCGGTCAGGGTTCCGGGAAGGGATAGCGGGGACAGCTGCGTGTGCCCGCCGGGGGTGATTCGCAGGATCATGAACTTCAGCGGTGTCTTCTGATCCAGCTTGAAGTACTCATCGCCGGTCTTGGTGTAGCGGTTCCGGTTAGCGGCGAACACGAATGTGCGGCCGTTGGCCGCACCAGCGAACGACTCGAATGCGTTGTAGGGCGCGGGCGGGCTGACCGTGCGGAGGACCTTGCCGCTGGCGGTGGCCCGGATCCTGACGTAGCGGGCGATGACGCTGTCGCCGTATTGCGTGCCGTGGATGGTACGGCTGTAGGTATTCCCCTGGACGGCGTAGGCGTAGTAGGGCGGGATACCGGAGTACGGCACCGACCCGCCGGTCGCGGACGGACCCGGCCCTGAGCCGGAAACGATATGCGCGAAGAAGAAGGTGCCGACGATCACCACCGTGACAGCGGCGGCAGCCGCCAGTGTGCTCAGCCAGGCCGGCCAGTGCCGCGGGCCCCTGCGCCGCGGCCTGCCGGGTGGGTGCGCCCGGGCGGGCAGCTGCAGCGCCGGGATGCTGCCCGGCTTGATCTGCTGCGATTCCGCCCGCATATCCGCGCGGAGCCGCTCTTCCAGTCGGGTCACGGCTTCTCCTCCTGAAGCATGCGGGCCAGGGCGGCCAGCGCCCGCGAGGTGGTGGATTTCACGGTGCCGCGGCTGACGCCCATGGCCACCGCGGTCTCCTGCTCGGGCAGGTCGGCGAAGTAGCGGAGCACCACCGCCTCGCGCTGCCGGGGTGGCAAGCGCCGCAGCGCCGCCACTGTTTCCCGTTGCCGCTCGCCCGCCAGCACCGTGTCTTCCGCCGACGCGGCGGCGGCGGCCTCAACGGCCACCGCCCGTGGCACTCGCCTGCTGCGGCGAAGCGCCGACCGGGAGCCGTTCAGCACCGATGACCGCACGTAGCCGAGGGCATGCCCGTGGTCAGACATGCGATCCCAGGCGCGGTACAGGCCGCAGAATGCCTCCTGAACCACGTCCTCGGCCGTCTGCCTGTCCCCGACCATGAGGAACGCGAGCCGGGTCAGCCCCAGCGCATGCCTCTCGTAGATCGCGGTGACCGCCTGGCTGGCGCTCATCTCGCGGTCCATCGCGTCATCGTCCCCGCCGTCCCAGCCTGGTGTCACGGCTGCGGTGACCAGGTGCGGGCGACGGGTGCCAGAGCGGCCACCTAGGCGCGGCTTGATGTCCACATATCAGAAACGCCGGCGCGGGCCAAAGGTTGCCTCGGCTCTAGCGGATAACGCGATAGTCGGCGAGCAGATAGCCAGCCGGTGAGACATCGCTTCGGATCGATTCGAGCTGAATCGGTGGCAAGCCGTCGAGGAGCCGCCGTCCGCGGCCGGCGATCCTCGGCGCTATCACGAGCCTGAGCTCGTCGGCAACGCCGGCGGCGAGCAGCGCCTGCGCGACCGAGATACTTGCGTGGACACCGACATCGCCGCCGCGCTGCTGCCTGAGATCCCGGGCGAATTCGGCCAGCCCGCCGTCGAGCACCGTCGCATTGGGCCAATCCCGGTCAAGGGGCGTCGAGGTCGCGACATACTTCGTGACCCCGTTGATGAACGCCGCGAATGGCTGGA
The DNA here is from genome assembly GCA_963770375.1 of uncultured Actinomycetes bacterium. Taxonomy (GTDB): domain Bacteria; phylum Actinomycetota; class Actinomycetes; order Streptosporangiales; family Streptosporangiaceae; genus DASVBE01. The sequence continues at coordinate 381,311 of CAVYPM010000017.1, forward strand.
TCTGGCTGTCCGGCCAGAACTGCGCCCACTCGGTGTAGGTACGGCGGCCGAGAATGACCGCGTCCTGGGTCGCGATCACAGCGGCAAGATTGGCGTCCATCGCTTCGTCCCAGTCGGCGAAGAAACTATCTGGGTCCTCGGCAACCCCGTCGAGGGACAGCAGCTCATACACGACGATCTTCCGCACGCCCGGCACCTCCGATTGGTCTCGTCCCACGGGGTGACTGATCGAGCCGCCGGAACTCATCGCTGCGACGTGCAGCGGCCCGCCTGCCGGCCTCCGGGCGGAGGGGCAGGCGGGCCGCTGGCCCAGCAAGTAACTTCCGTTACTTGCTGCACATGACGTGGTCGACGAGGCCGTATTCGGCGGCCAGCTGCGGGTTCTCGACGTTGGAGTCGAGCGACAGCACGACCGTCTTGCGCCCGTCGGCACTGACCGCGCCGATGGTGTTGTAGCCGGGCACGTCGCCCTCGTGGGACCAGTAGAAGCCGCCGCAGGTCAGCGGGATCCGGAAGATGCCCAGGCCGTACCGGGAGCCGGGCACGCTGGCGGTGTCACCGGCGTCGGCCGGCACGGTCTGCTGCATCTCCTCGCCGCTGCGCCGGGCCCAGCAGCGTGCCGCGCCCGATCGCCTGCCAGAACCGGGTCAGGTCGGCGGCGTTGCTGATCAGCGCCCCTGCGGAGTTGGCCCAGGACATGTTCTCGGCGGTCGTGTCGATCCTTGGCGGTCCTGCTGAAGAACAGGTATCCGGTGGCGTGCGGCCCCGGCAGCCGGGTGCTGGTCCCCGGCGCGAACGTGTGGTGCAGGCCGAGCGGCCCGGTGATCCGCCGGGCGACCACGTTCGCCCAGGGGCGGTGGGTCACCTTCTCGACGATCATCCCGAGCAGGGTGTAGTTGGTGTTGGAGTAGTGCCAGCCGGCGCCGGGAGCGAAGTACGGCTTGTGGGCCAGCGCGATCTTCAGCAGGTCCATCCGGCTGAACTGGTGGAACTCCAGCTTCCTGTACGCCTTGACCGAGGTGATCTGCGCCTGCAGGTCATCGGTGTAGTTGTGCAGGCCGCTGGTGTGCTGAAGCAGCTCGCGGATGGTGATCACGGCGCCGTCGTTGCCGTTGCCGTGCACCACGCCGGGCAGCCAGTGGCCGACGGTGTCGTTCAGCGAGAGCCGGTGCTCCGCGGCCAGCTGCAGCACGACGACCGACAGGAAGGTCTTGGTGTTGCTGCCGATCCGGAAGAACCCGTTGGCGCTGACCGGCGCACGTCTCACCAGGTTGGCCACGCCGCTGGTGCCGCGCAGCTGGCGGCCGCCGATGTGCACGTCGGCCAGCACTCCCGGCACGCCGGTTGCGGTGATCCTGGCCAGGTCGCGCTGCAGGTCCTGCTGCCGGTAGACGTGCCGGGCCGGCGTGGTGGCCGCCCCGGCGGCCGCGGTGACGGTGCTGGAGGTCATGGCGAAGGCGGTGGCGGCGGCCGCCGCCAGGCCGGCGGTGAGGTATGTGCGAATGCTCATGGCCATTACCCTGCCAACGGCCCGGCGCGCTGACATTGGGGTGAGCAGACGGATGAAGGTGGGGTTTTCCCCACACCTGCTGGAGCTATGACGTATTTCAGCCCGCTCCGGTTCAGCCGGCCGGAACTTTTTCCCTGAAAATTACCCGGCCCGGCGGGCGCGGGCGTTTCCGGCGACCAATTAACTCTTTTTCCGGATTTCTTTTTTCTCTATTGATTACGCTGGTCAGAGCCGCACCAACCAGCCACGGGCAGTCTATTTGCGGGCCGCGCCGGCGTACCGGCGTATCTTCCCGGGAACGGGACCGGAAAGCGCAGGCAAAGCCCTGTCAGGCAACCGGGTCCCCGGTCGTAAGGCTCAGCGGGGCCACCGCCTGGACCGGGACGCGGCCTCGCCCACGAGCACGCCCGTGGCCACGCCAATGACCAGGTCGACGATCGCGGTGGCGATCTTTGCGTCCAGCGCTGCGGAGGTGCTGAACGGGTAGGCCACCACGATGACGGTCACCAGGGCGATGATCCAGCCGAAGTACAGCAGCGGCCGGGGCACGGCCAGCATCAGCAGGTGCACCAGCCCGGTCGCGAGCAGCGCCCCGCCCGCCGCGGCCAGCACGAAGGCGGTCGTGTGCACGTCCCCGTAGGTACCGTTCCCTTTCGGGGCCAGCACGGGCAGATCAAAGAGCCACCGGCTGATCAGCACCCCGGTCAGGGCCAGCAAACCGGTGACGACAGCGCTGGCGGCGCCGCCCGACCATAGCTTGCGGGCGTCGACTCCTGACCGGCCCCGCCGGTGCGACGCATATTGCGGCTGCTGCAATGAACCGCTCATCGCGATCATCCCCAAGTCCAGCTTCCGGTTTACTCCCAGCCAGCGGTCTGGCCTTCACCCGCCCGGGCAAGACCACCATCGGGACCAGGCTATTCCGCGCGCCAACGTATTTCAGCCCTATCTGCCAGGGCCTTCGTCCTGATATGGCAGCCAGTGCCCAGAGCTAACCGCCAGGCAGCTCCCAGGCAACTCACAAAATGCTCCCGGTGCGGTCTGACCCCGGCTGCAGAGGATGACGGCTGTGGCGGGCGATCCCGGCCCGGCGCACCATAGAACCGGCGCACCAGTAACGGAGTGGCAGTGATGACCGATCAAGCAGCACGGCCCGCGCCCGGTGACCGGGCCGTGCCGGCGCAGCGGGTGGTGCTCGCCGGGCTGGCGATGCTGAGCGTCCTGGCCGCGGTGATCCACTTTGCCGTGGCGGGCAGCCACTTCCAGGAGTACTGGCTGTTCGGCGTGTTCATGCTGGGCGTCGCCTGGCTGCAGCTGGGCTGGGCGGCCGCCGCCCTGTTCCGGCCCACGCGGCTGCTGGTCAGCAGCGGAGCGGTGCTGAACGCCGCGGTCATCGTGGTCTACATCCTGACCCGCACGGTCGGCGACATCGTCGGCCCGGACCCCGGCGACGTCGAGCCGGCCGGCTTCGGGGACCTGCTGTGCACGGTGGCCGAGGCCGCGATCGTGGCCGGGTGCCTGTGGCTGCTGGTGACCCGGGTCAGCCGGGTGGTCCGCCGGGACCAGGCGAGCCTGGCCGCGGCCGCCGGCGCCGGCGTGCTGGCCGCCCTGCTCAGTGTGGCCCTCGTCGACGGCGGCCCGGAGATGGTGATGACCGCCGGCCCGGGCCCGGCGGCCAGCGCGGCCGGCTCCGGCGCCGCGGCCGCCGGCATGGCGGGCATGACCAGCCCGGGAAGCAGCGGCCGCACCGGCACGATGGCGCCGGTGCACCTGGCCACCAGCTCCCCCGCCGGGTTCATCACCGACCCCGACCCCGGCATGCAGATGGAGCCGGGCATGAAGATGGCCAGCCCGGTCGCGTGCACCGCCTCAGCCACCGCGGCCCAGCAGCGGGCCGCCGTCCAGCTGGTCAACGCGAGCTGGCGCGGCGCGCAGCAGTACCGCAGCCTGGCCGCGGCCAGGGCGGCCGGCTACCGGCCGATCACCCCGTCCGGCCTGCCGGTGGTGCACTACCTGAACCCCGCCTTCTACCGGGACACGCTGCTGGGCGGTCCGGTGCTGGACACCAGCCAGCCGCAGTCCCTGGTTTATGCAAACACGCCAAAGGGCGCCGTCCTGGTTGCCGCGATGTACATCACCACGCCGCGCGGGGCTACCCCGCAGCCCGGTGGCTGCCTCACCCAGTGGCATGTGCACACCAACCTGTGCCTTCGCGCCGGTCTTGGCGTTGTCGGCGTGACCGGCGCCGGCCATCCGGCCTGCCCGGCGGGCTCGCGGAACCGGGTAACCCCGGCCATGATGCACGTCTGGTTCGTGCCCATCCCCGGCGGGCCAACCGCGGTCGACGCCCCGGACGCACAGGTGGTGCGAGCGGCCGAGCAGGTCGCGGCGCCGCACAACGGCACGGCGTGAGCTGGGATTGCACGAGCTGACGAACGCCGGCTTGCGGCCTGCCCGTGGGTTAAACGGTGACCTGCGCCGCTATGCAGAGCGCACACATCGGCCGTAAGCGCGGTGCAGTATGCCCATTCTCCGCCGCGCCGCGGACTGGCAGCATGGCTGCGATGCAAAGTTCCGCAGACGGACGAGCCTCACGCTGCTGCCCACGTTCCAGGGGAGAGTCATGATCGAAACCCAGTTCCGGGTGGAGGCCACTGACGAGGCAGAGGACCAGATTCCCGACTGGTGGCCGTACGCCCCCGAGTTCCCGCACTGGCACGTGTGGCGGGGCGTGGCCGGGCTGCTGTACGCGCGGCGGCCCCGGTCGACACCGCCCATCGTGGTCCGCGCCAGCGACGCAGCCGGGCTGCGCGAGCGGATCCGGCAGGCGGCCGCGGCGCGCTAGAAACCAGCGCCCTAGGGCCCCGCCCCGGCCGCGCGTACGGACCCCCAGATCGTGCGCCAGGCCCGGGAGGAAGGTCACGACCGCTAGACGGCCCTGGCCCGCAGATCCGTTCGGTGTGCCCGTCCGTTCAGTCTGCCGCCTGCTCGCCTGAGCCAACCGCGGCCTGGCTCAGGCGAGCAGCCGCGCCCGGCAGGCCAGCTGAAGCGCCAGCCGCTGGTCCGGGTCGTCCAGGTCCACGTCCAGCAGCTCGGTGATGCGCCGCAGCCGGTAGGCGACCGCGTTGCGGTGCAGGTGCAGCACCTCGGCGGTGCGGATGATCGAGCCCTGCTGGTCCAGGTAGGTCGCCAGGGTGCGGATCGCGGTCTCGCCGCGGGACTGGCCGAGTTCCTCCAGCGGGGCCAGCTGCGACCGGACCGAGGCCCGGGCGCTGTCCGAGGCGTACCACTCCATCAGCATCCGGCGGACGCCCACCGCGTCGTGCGCGGCCACCCCGTCCGGCCGCCCGCCGGCCCGGGCGGCCAGCAGCGCGACACGGGCTTCGGCGGCCGAGGCGCGCAGCCCGACCGGCCCTTCGTGCGGGGTGCCCACGCCGGCCCGGACCCGGAGCCCGGGAAAGCGGTCCCGGATCGCGTCCAGCGCCCGGCTGGCTGCCTTCATGGTCTGCAGCCCGGCCTGCGGCCCGGGCCGGGTGGAGGTCATCCGGACCAGGACCACGGCCCTGGCCACCCGGGCCACGTGCCAGGTGCCGCCCGCCCTGGCCACCGCCTGCAGGGCGACCTGCCCGGCGGTCTCCAGGATCTCGAAGCTGTGCACCTCGTCGCGCCGCAGCTCGTCGAGGTTATCCGCCTCGACGTGCACGGCCAGGTGCCAGCCGCCGACCGGCACGCCGAGCTGGCGGGCCCGGTCCAGCAGGTCCTCGCTCTGGGCGTCGGTCATCAGCATCTCGGCGAGCAGCTCGCTGCGGGACCGGACCGGCAGATCCCGGGCCCGGGCGGCGATGTCGAGCAGCCGGCCGGCCGTGGACGCCGCGGTGTGCAGCACCAGGCGGGCGGCGACGGCCAGGTCGCCGTGCGCGTCCGGGGCGGTGAAGTGGCCGAGCAGCTGGGCGCCCACCATGACCGGTGCGCTCACATCGCTGTCCGGCACGGCCAGCCCGGCCAGGCCGGCGGCGCCGTCACCCGGCCCGGCGGCCCCGTCCGGCGCGCTGCCGTTGTCCGGCGCCGCGGGGCGGAAGCCGACCGGCACGCCGAGCGCCTGACTGACCTGGTCCCGCAGCGTGTCCAGGTCCGCGCCGGACTCCTCGGCCGCCAGCACGGCGGCCAGGCCCTGCTCGGCCCGGCCCAGGGCCCGGTCGGCCGGGCCGCCGGTCTCCCGGATCAGCGCGGGCAGCAGCCAGGTCAGCTCGATCCCGCCGGGGATCGAGACCATCGCCACGCCGGCCCGCTCGGCGATGTCCATCGCGGTCAGTGTGGGCCGCCACCGGCCGCCGGCGAACGCCGCCACCGCCGCCACCTGGTGGATCGCGGCCCAGCGCAGGGCCATGTCGAGCCGGTAGTCCACGGCCTCCTCGGAGGCCGCGCGGGACAGCACGACGAAGCTCCCCGCCGGGGCGCCTTCCAGGTCGCCCAGCTGCTCGGCCAGGCGCACGGTGGTGACCATCCGGTCCCCGCCGCCCTGGCTCACTCGTTCCAGGCCAGCCAGGGGTGAACTGGCCAGCATCGCGTCAACCGCAGGCACCGGGTCAGTTTATGCGCAGAGCACACATCAATGGCGATCATCATGCAATCAGCCCACTGCGGCCGGCCTTTCCGGCTGGGAGGATCAATAAGCACCAGAGTCCCGCCGGAGCGCCACCGAGCGCCGCAGTGATGCCCGGAGCGAACGGCAGCACACGGCTGCAGCACCAGCGATGCAGCACTGGGCCGCAGCACGGGGGCGGCAAGAACGGTGGCAGCACGGAGAGATTCGCCCGGAGGGAGCCAATGGAGCGGCAGACAGGGATCTGGCCGGGGTCCGAGGCGCACGACACCCCGGACTGGTGGCCGTACAGCGCCGAGTTCCCGCACTGGCGGGTCTGGCGCGGCATCAGCGGCCTGGTGTACGCCCGGCGGATCGGGTCGCACCCGACCGCGCTGGTCAGCGGGGAGGACGCGGTCGACCTCAGGGACCAGATCAGGCGGGCGGACGTCACGGGATAACCGCCCGCGGCGCGCCACCACAGAGCCGGCTGCGCCGCCAGCTCAACCGGGCTCACCTGGCCCAGGAAAAGGCTCATTCCCCTTCTGTTTTCGTACGGCAGCCAGGCACAATTGCCTGACGTGCGAAGATTCTCCGCAAGCTCCTGAAAGTTACCGATCATGAAGATGCTGCTCGGCTCCGGCGAACTCCGGGCCATGGCCCGCGGCTGCGCCATCCTCGGAGCCGGCGGGGGCGGCGACCCGCACCTGGGGCTGCTGCAGGTCCTCCAGGCCAGCGCCGACTACGGCCCGGTTCCCCTGGTGGACCTGGACGAGCTGCCGGACGATTCGCTGATCATGCCGTGCGGCGGGATCGGCGCGCCCACGGTCAGCATCGAGAAGATCGAGAACGGCGACGAGGGCGGCCGGCTCCGGCAGTACCTGGAGGAGGTCACCGGGCGCAAGGTCAGCGCGCTGATGTCGACCGAGATCGGCGGTGCCAACGGCCTGCTGCCGGTGTGCTGGGCCGCGCAGATGGGCCTGCCGGTGCTGGACGGCGACGGCATGGGCCGCGCCTTCCCCGAGGTCCCGATGGTCGCCATGCACCTGGCCGGGATCTCGCCGAGCCCGGCCGTGATGACCGACGAGCGCGGCAACGTGATGACGTTCCGCACCATCAGCGGCGACTGGATGGAGCGGCTCGAGCGCGCCGCCGCCGTGGAGTTCGGCGGCTCCGCCTCGGCCACTGAGTACACCCTCACCGTGGCGCAGGCCCGCAGCGGCGGGATCGTGCCCAACACCGTCTCGCTGGCCATCAGGATCGGCCGGGCCGTGGCCGAGGCCGAGCGCAGCCCGGTCGACGCCCTGCTGGCCGACGTCGGCGGCTACCGCCTGATCAGCGGCAAGATCTCCGACGTGGAGCGGCGCACCACCAGCGGGTTCGTCCGCGGCTCGGTGCTCATCGAGGGCCTCGGCGACGACGCCGGCCGCCTGGCCCGGCTCGAGCTGCAGAACGAGAACCTGATCGCGCTGGAGCGCGGCCGCGTCCTCGCCTCGGTCCCCGACCTCATCTGCGTGCTCGACAGCGAGACCGCCGACGCGATCGTGACCGAGCGGATCCGCTACGGCCAGCGGGTTACTGTGATTGCCTTCGCCTGCGACCCGATCTGGCGGACCGACAAGGGCATCGCCACCGTGGGCCCGCGCGCGTTCGGCTACGACTTTGACTACAAGCCCGTGGAGGATCTCACCGGTGCCGGTACTTGACTGCCGCCTCGGCATTGACGTCGGCGGCACCAACACGGACGCGGTGATCCTGGACACCGCGGACCGGGTGCTGGCCAAGGCCAAGGTGCCCTGCACCCCGGACATCACCGGGGGCATCACCGCGGCGATCGATGCGGTCATGCAGGCGCCGGGCGCCGACCCCGCGCGCATCACCCACGTGATGCTCGGCACCACCCACGCCACCAACGCGCTGCTGGAGCGCAAGCGGCTGCGCCGGGTGGCGGTCATCCGCATCGGCGGGCCAGCCACGTTCAGCGTCCGCCCGATGTTCGGCTGGCCTGGCGACCTGACCGAGGTGGTCTCGGCCGGCGCGGCGATCGTGGACGGCGGCATCGAGTTCGACGGCCGCGACCTGTCCCCGTTCGACGCCGACGCGGTCGCCAGATTCCTCGGCGAGACCGCCGGCACGGCCGAGGCGGTTGCGATCACCAGCGTGTTCGCCCCCGTCTCACCGCGGCATGAGCTGCTGGCCGCGGACGTGGTCAAGCGCGAACTGGGCGACATCGAGGTCTCGCTCAGCCACGAGATCGGCACGCTCGGCCTGCTCGAGCGGGAGAACGCGACGATCCTGAACTCCGCCCTGATCGAGGTGGCCAGGGACGTGGCGAACGCCATGCAGGCCGCGCTGGCCGCGCACGGCCTGCGGCCCGCCACCTACTTCGCGCAGAACGACGGCACGCTGATGGCCCTGGACCACGCGCTGCGCTACCCGGTGCTGACGATCGGCAGCGGCCCGGCCAACAGCATCCGCGGCGCGGCGTTCCTCACCGGCAGCGCCGACGCCCTGGTCGCCGACGTGGGCGGAACCTCCACCGACGTAGGGGTGCTGGTCAACGGGTTCCCGCGGGAGTCCTCGCTGGGCGTGGAGATCGGCGGGATCAGGACCAACTTCCGGATGCCCGACCTGGTCACGATCGCGCTCGGCGGCGGCTCGATGATCGACAGCGTGGACGGCCGGGCCCGCATCAGGCCGCAGAGCGTCGGCTACCGGCTGCTGGACGAGGCGCTGGTGTTCGGCGGAAGCACCCCCACGCTCACCGACAGCGCGGTCGCGGTGGGCCGGGCCGAACTGGGCGACGCGTCGCGGCTCGCGGGCCACCGCGACCTTCTCCAGGACGCCGCCCGCGCCGCCGACGTCGCGCTCAGCGACGCGATTGACCGGATCAAGACGTCCAAGGACGCGCGGCCGCTCGTCGCCGTCGGCGGCGGCAGTATCCTGGTCCCCGACCGTATCCCCGGGGTCAGCGAGGTCATCCGCCCGGACCACTTCGACGCAGCTAACGCGATCGGCGCCGCCATCGCCTCGGTCAGCGGCAACGTCGACCGGATCTTCCACCTGGGCACCAGCGGCCGGCAGGCCATCCTGGAGGAGGCCCAGGACGAGGCGCGGGAGCACGCGGTCGCCGCCGGTGCGGACCCCGACACGGTGCAGATCGTCGAGCTCGAGGAGATCCCGCTGTCGTATCTCACCTCGCCCGCGATCCGGATCCGCGCCAAGGCGGCCGGCGCCCTCGGCGGCCTGCCCGAGCAGCATCTGCAAGCCCACCTGGGCCGCCAGTCCAGGGCGGTCAGGAAGTCCTGGCCCGCGACAGAATTAGCGGGCACCCGGACAGACCACGGAGGTCAGTCATGAAGCGCCCAGGCGCCCTACTTTCCGCTGCCGGCCTGGCGCTGGCCCTGGGGGCCGCCGCCTGCAGCAGCGGCGGCGCCCCCTCATCATCCTCTGGGTCGGGATCCGCGGCCCCGGCCGGGCCGGTCAACCGGACCTTCACTTACGACACCACCGCCCCGGTGATGGACGACGGCTGGGACCCGGCCACGGAGTACTCCGACGCCATCATCGCGATGAGCAACATGTACGAGACGCTCACCCGCTACGACTCGGCTACGCACCAGGTCAAGCCGCTGCTCGCGACCTCGTGGTCGTCCTCGAAGAACGGGCTGACCTGGACGTTCCACCTGCGGCAGGGCGTGAAGTTCCACACCGGCCGGCTGATGACCGCGCAGGCGGCCAAGGCCGCGATCGAGCGGACGATCAAGCTGAACGGCGGCGCTGCCTACGTGTGGGGCGCGGTCAAGTCCATCGACGCGCCGGGCCCGGACACGCTGGTGTTCCACCTGAGGTACCCGTCCCCGCTTGACCTCGAGGCGTCCGCGGACTATTCGGCGTACATCTACGACACCAAGGCGGCGGGCAGCGGCAGCCTCACCAAGTGGCTGAACACCCCGCACGACGCGGGAACTGGCCCGTACACCGTGCAGACCTGGAACAAGGGCCAGGAGTTCGAGGTCACGCAGACCCAGTTCCCCGGATACTGGGGCGGCTGGAAGGGCTCGCACTTCACCAAGGTCGTGTACCGGGTCGTGACCCAGGACACCACCTCGGCGCAGCTGCTGCGCTCGGGCCAGGTCAGCTTCGTGGAGCAGATGGCCCCGGCGCTGTGGGACTCGCTGCGCGGCGCGCCCGGCGTCCGGCTGGTCAGCGCGGCGTCCTGGCAGAACCTGCTCGGCCAGCTGAACGCCAAGACGCTGAGCCTGCCCGAGCGGCAGGCGATCTTGTACGGCATCAACTACAACGGCATCGTCGCGGCGCTGAAGGGCGCCGCGACCCTGTCCAGCGGTCTCGTCCCTGACGGATTGTTCGGTCACTTCGGCAGCAGCAGCCTCCCGAATTACCGCTACGATCCGGCGAAGGCCGCCAGCCTCCTGAACAGCATCGGGTACGGCCCGGGTAAGAAGCCGCTGAACCTGTCCCTCACCTACACGCAAGGGGACAGCAACGAGCAGGTCGTCGCCACGCTCATGAAGTCCAGCCTGGCCAAGCTGAACATCAACCTGAGCATCCAGTCGCTGGCCTGGCCGACCCAGTGGGGCAAGGCCAAGTCCGCCAACCCGGCCCAGCACCAGGACATCTTCTTCGAGTACTGGTGGCCGGACTACGCCGACCCGTACTCGTGGTTCGTCAACCTGCTGGAGACCGAGAAGCAGCCGTACTTCAACCTCTCCTACTACTCCAACCCGGGGCTGGACAAGCAGATCAACCGGGTCGAGACGCTGGTCGCCACCAACCGGACGGCCGGGCCAGGCGCTGTACAAGTCGATGCAGGAGACGATCCTCCAGCAGGCCCCGCTCACGGTCCTGTACAACGACACCTACCAGTACGCGATGTCGTCCGGGTTCACCGGATTCACGTCCAACCCGGCCTACCCGAACGTCGTCTTCGTGCATGACCTGACGCCCACGGGCAGTTGACGGCCTATATCGTCCGCCGGTGCGCGCTGGCGGTCGTGGTCGTCGCGGGCGTCGTGATCCTGACGTTCGTGATCGCCCACGCGGTTCCCGGTGACCCGGCGGCGACCTGGGCCGGGCCGCACGCCTCCGCGGCCGAGGTGGCCAGCGCGCGCCGGTTCCTCGGCCTGGACCGGCCGCTGCCGGTCCAGCTGGTGAGCTACTTCGGCGGCCTCCTGTCCGGCAACTGGGGGGTGTCGATCCACACCCACCAGACGGTGCTGTCCGACCTGGGCACCGCCGCGCCCGCCACGCTGGAGCTGGTCATCGTGGCGCTGGTGATCGCGGTCCTGGTGGGCGTCCCGGCCGGGCTGTGGTCCGCGATGCGGCCGGGCCGGGCGGCGGACCAGGCGGTCAGGGCCGGGGCGATCCTCGGCGTGTCGATGCCGGTGTTCTGGATGGCGCTGATCTTCCAGCTGGTTTTCGCGCAGCGGCTGCACCTGCTGCCGGTGGCCGGCGAGTACTCCCCGAACCTGCTGCTCACCCGGCCGCTGGCGCACCGCACCGGGTTCGGGGTGCTCGACGCCCTGCTCACCGGCAACTGGCCGATGCTCGGCAGCACGCTGATCCACCTGGTGCTGCCCGCGCTGGTGGTGGCCGCCTACCCGGCCGGGCTGATCGCCCGGATCGTCCGCGCCCAGGTGCTGGACGACGCGGGCGGGACGCACGTCCAGATGGCCCGGGCGCTGGGCCTGCCGGAGCGGACCATCTTCGCCCGCTACCTGATGAAGCTGGCCTGGAACCCGGTCGCCGCCACGCTGGCCCTGGTCTTCGGCTACTCGCTGGTGAACACGTTCCTGGTCGAGTCGATCTTCGACTGGCCGGGGCTCGGCAGCTACGCGTCCGCGTCGATCGCCGCGCTCGACACCCCCGCGATCCTCGGCGTGACCCTGTTCGTGGCGATCCTGTACGTGGCCGCCAACCTGGTCGCGGACCTCGTGCAGGCGGCCCTCGACCCGAGGATCGCGCTGCGGTGATCGAGACCCCGTCCGTTCCGTCCAGCTCCGGCGGCCGCCCGGCCGCCCCCCGCTGGCGCCGCGCCCCCGGCCAGCCCGGCCTGCTGCGCGGCAACCCGCTGCTGCTGGCCGGCGGCGCCGTCGCGGTCCTCATCGTCGTGGTCGCGCTCTTCGCGCCGCTGCTGGCGCCGTTCCCGGCCGACGCGGGCTCGGCCACGCACCCGTTCGCGGTGCTGCGGCCGCCGTCCGCCGTGCACTGGTTCGGCACCGACCAGGTCGGCAGGGACGTCGCCTCCCGGGTCATCTACGGCGCCCGGGTGTCCCCGCTGATCGCGGTGTTCGTGCTGCTGATCGCGGGCGTGATCGGGATCCCGCTGGGCGTCGTGGCGGGCTACTTCGGCGGCTGGCTGGACGACGTGATCATGCGGGTCACCGACGTCTTCCTGGCCTTCCCGGCGCTGCTGCTGGCGCTGGTCCTCGCCGCGGTGCTGCCGCCCAGCCTGACCACGGTGACGATCGCGATCGCGGCCACCTGGTGGCCCTGGTACACCCGGCTGATCCGCGGCCAGGCCGCGTCGGTGGCCGGCCGCCCGTACGTGGAAGCCTGCCGGGCGCTGGGCATCTCCCGCCGCCGGATCATCTTCCGGCACATCCTGCCCAACTCCATCACCCCGCTGATCGTGCAGATCTCGCTGGACGTGGGCGGGGTGATCCTGACCGCCTCGGCGCTGTCGTTCCTCGGCCTGGGCGCGCAGGACCCGACGCCGGACTGGGGCCTGATGGTGGCCTCCGGGCAGGCGTACTTCACCACCGCCTGGTGGCTGGTCACCTTCCCCGGCCTGGCCATCCTGATCACCGCGTTCGGCTTCAACCTGCTCGGCGACGGGCTGCGGGACCAGCTCGATCCGCGGCGGGTGATGCTGCGGTGAGGCTGGAGCTGCGCGGGCTGACGGTGCGGTTCGGCGACCGGGCCGTCGTGGACATCGATCACCTGGCGGTCGGGCAGGCCGAGATCGTCGGGCTGGCCGGGGAGAGCGGGTCCGGCAAGTCGATGACCACGCTGGCCGTGCTCGGCCTGGCGCATACGGCCGGCGCCCGGGTGGCCGGGAGCATCACGCTGGACGGCCAGGAGCTGACCGGGCTGTCCCCGGGCCAGTACCGCGACCTGCGCGGCCGCCGGATCGCGGCGATCTTCCAGAGCCCGGCGACCGCGTTCAACCCGGTGTTCCGCGTCGGCCATATCGCCGCCCGGGCGCTGCGCCAGCACGGGCTGGCCGGCAGCGAGGCCACCGACCGGCTGGCCGCGGCGATGCGCAGCGTGCTGCTGGCCCCGGACCTGCTGCGCCGCTACCCCAGCCAGCTGTCCGGCGGCCAGCTGCAGCGGGTGGCGATCGCGCTGGCCCTGGCCCTGCGCGCGGAGGTGCTGCTGGCCGACGAGCCGACCAGCGCGCTGGACGTCACGGTCCAGGCCCAGGTGCTCGAGCTGCTGCGGGAACTGCGCGACCGGGACGGCATGTCGGTCCTGTTCATCAGCCACGACCTGGCCGTTGTCGCGGAGATGTGCGACCGGGTGGCGATCATGCGCGCGGGCTCGATCGTGGAGCAGGGCCCGGCCGCCCGGGTGCTGGCCGCGCCCGCCGACAGCTACACGGCCGAACTGCTGGCCGCGGTCCCCACGATTGGCTCAGGAGCGCCCCCGTGACCGCCGCCGAGCCAGCTAGCACCGCGGTCCCCCGCCAGGAGGAACGGGCCGCCACCGCGCTGCTGGAGATCAGGGACCTGGTCGTCCGCTTCGGGCCGGTGCGCGCGGTCGACGGCGTCACCCTGGCCATCCCCTCTGGCCCGTTCGGCCTCGCCCTGGTGGGCGAGAGCGGCTCCGGCAAGACCACGATCGGCCGGGCCGTCCTGCACCTGGTGCCCGCCGTCGGCGGTCAGGTCCGGTTCGAGGGCGCCGACGTGACAAAGCTGCGCGGCCGGAAGCTCAGGGCCTACCGGCGGGCCGCGCAGATCGTGTTCCAGGACCCGGACAACAGCCTCGACCCGCGGCTGCGGGTGGGCGCGGCGATCGGCGAGGTGCTGGCCGCGCACCGGATCGTGCCCCGCGGCCGGGCCAGCCAGCGAACCGCCGAGCTGCTCGGCGAGGCCGGCCTCGACCCCGCGCTGGCCGCCCGGTATCCGCACCAGCTGTCCGGCGGGCAGCGGCAGCGGGTGGCGATCGCCCGCGCGCTGTCGGTGCAGCCCCGGCTGCTGGTGCTGGACGAGCCGACCAGCGCGCTCGACGTGCGCACCCAGGCCCGGATCCTGGACCTGATCGCGGGCCTGCGCGCCCGGCGGAGCCTGTCCTATCTGCTGATCACGCACAACTTCGCGGTGGTCAGCCAGCTGTGCGAGCAGACCGCGGTGCTGTACCTGGGCCGGGTAGTGGAAAGCGGCCCCACCGGGGCGCTGCTCGGCGCGCCCGCGCACCCCTACACCCAGGCGCTGCGGTCCGCCGTGCCGGAGATCAGCGCGGACCGGCGGCGGCAGCGGATCGTGCTGCCCGGCGACCCGCCGGACGCCACCAGGCCACCGCCCGGCTGCGTGTTCCACCCGCGCTGCCCGCTGGCCATCGACCGGTGCCGCACCGAGGTCCCCGCGCTCACCGCGATCCGCCCCGGCCGTCAGGTGGCCTGCCACCGCGCCGAGGAGGTCCTGGCCGGAGCCAGCGCCAGCGCCGGCTAACCGAACAGGTCCGGCGGTGGCTCGTCCGGCCACTCCGGGTCGCCCGCCGCATCCCCGCCGCTAGCCCCCCCGGGGCCATCCCCGCCGCCCAGCACCCCCAGCACGCCCGGGCCGTACTTCGCCAGCTTGCTCTCCCCCACCCCGCTGATCCCGGCCAGCCCGGCCAGGCTGCCGGGCCGCGCCGTCGCGATCTGCCGCAGCGTCGCGTCATGGAAGATCACGTAGGCGGGCAGGCCGAGCTCCTTCGCGGTGGCCCCGCGCCACGCCCGCAGCTTCTGGAACAGCGCCTCGTCCTCGCCGCTCAGCTGCGCCACGGCGGCACCGCCCCCGGCCGCCGACCCCGCCTTGGCCGCCGTCGGCCGCGGCCCGCTTCGGCTTCTCCGGCTCGCGGCGCAGCATGACCTGGCGCCGCCCGCCGAGAACATCCCCGCTCTCCGGCGTCAGCACCAGCGTGCCGTAATTCCCCTCGACGGCCAGCAATCCACGCGCCAGCAGCTGACGCACCACGCCCCGCCACTCCGCCTCGCTCAGCTCCTCGCCCACGCCGAACACGGTCAGCGAGGCGTGGTCGAAGTCGATCACCCGGGGCGTCTTGCGGCCGAGAAGGATGTCGGTGATGTGCCCGGCGCCGAACTTCTGGTTCCGCTCCCGCTTCAGCCGCAGCACCGCGGACAGCAGCTTCTGCGCGGCGATCGTGCCGTCCCAGGACTGCGGCGGGGCCAGGCACGTGTCGCAGTTGCCGCACGCGCCCGACGTCTCGCCGAAGTAGTTCAGCAGCTGGGACCGGCGGCAGTCGACGGTCTCGCACAGCGCGAGCATCGCGTCCAGGTGCGCGGCCAGCCGGCGCCGGTGCGCCAGGTCGCCCTCGGACCCGTCGATCAGCCGCCGCTGCAGCACGACGTCCTGCAGCCCGTAGGCCAGCCACGCGGTCGACGGCTCGCCGTCCCGGCCGGCCCGGCCGGTCTCCTGGTAGTAGCCCTCGACCGACTTGGGCAGGTCCAGGTGCGCCACGAAGCGGACGTCGGGCTTGTCGATGCCCATCCCGAACGCGATCGTGGCCACCATGATCAGGCCGTCCTCGCGCAGGAACCGGGCCTGGTTCGCGGCCCGGGTGGGCCCGTCGAGCCCGGCGTGGTACGGCAGCGCGGTCAGCCCGTTGCGGCACAGCGTTTCCGCGGTTTTTTCTACGGAGGCCCGCGACAGGCAGTACACGATGCCCGCGTCGCCGTCGTGCTCGCCGCGGACCAGGCCGAGCAGCTGGCGGGCGGGCTCGGCCTTGGGCTCGATCCGGTACTGGATGTTCGGCCGGTCGAAGCTGGACACGAACTGCCGCGCGCCGGACAGGCCAAGGCGGCTCACGATCTCGTCCCTGGTCGCCCGGGTCGCGGTGGCGGTCAGCGCGATCCGCGGCACCTGCGGCCAGCGGGTGTGCAGCCCGGACAGCTCCAGGTAGTCCGGCCGGAAGTCGTGGCCCCACTGGGACACGCAGTGCGCCTCGTCGATCGCGAACAGCGCGATCCGGCCGCGGTCCAGCAGCCGCACCGCGGACTCGGTGTTCAGCCGCTCCGGCGCCAGGTACAGCAGGTCGAGCTCGCCGGCCAGGAAGTCCGCCTCCACCCGGCGCCGCGCCGCGGCGTCCTGGGTGGAGTTCAGGAAGCCCGCCCGGATGCCCAGCGCGGTCAGCGCGTCCACCTGGTCCTGCATGAGCGCGATCAGCGGCGAGATGACCACCCCGGTGCCCGGCCGGACCAGCGCCGGGATCTGGTAGCACAGTGACTTGCCGCCGCCGGTCGGCATCAGCACCACCGCGTCGCCGCCGCCGCACAGGTGCCCGATGACCTCGGCCTGCGTCCCGCGGAACGAGTCGTAGCCGAAAACCCGCCGGAGCACCTCCAGCGGCTCGCTCCCCGAAGTCACCGTCGAATTCTATGGCGGGCCACCGACATGAGACGCTGTCCCGCCGATTCGCTCCCGATTCAGGATTGATTACGGCTCGTCCCCGCGGGCCACTCCCACGACGCCCGTCTGCCGCGGGCCGGGCCACCAGTCCCCGATTCCCGCGCCCTGGCGGGTTAGGCTGGCCCCCTGGCCACCGCTTGGGCCGAATTTGATAGTGAATCGCAGCATTCTAGACACCGTGTCTAACGCGCTGTTATTCTCCCCGGAAAGCCGGGCCTGGGCCCCTTCCCAGCGGGGCCGGCGGCGCCACAGGGCACCTGCAGTGAGGGGGCAGGTATGGACCGATCACCGGAAACGGCCGCGGACGGCGGCCTGGTCAGCCCGACCCGCCGGGAGCTGCTGGCCGGCGCGGCCAAGGCCGGGGCCCTGGTCTCCGGGGCCGTGCTGCTCGGCGCCTGCGGCGGCTCGTCGGCACCGTCCAGCACGGGCGGCGGCGCCAGCGGGGGCAGCAGCACCAGCAGCGGGCCACACGGAGTGACTGAGCTGCCCGGGGGCACGCCCAAGCGCGGCGGCACGTTCACCGTCGGCGTGCTGTCCGGCGGCCAGGAGGAGAACCTGTTCCCCGGCACGTCGGTCGGCACCCCGGACTTCGTCCGCGACTACAACCTCTACAACCTGCTGTTCTACCTGGGCCCGAACGTCACCCCGCTGATCCCCGGGCTGGCGCTGTCCGCGGAGTCCAGTAAGGACGCGAAGACCTGGACGTTCCGGCTCAGGGACGGGGTCACCTGGCACGACGGCAAGCCGTTCACCGCGGCGGACGTCGCCTACAACTTCCAGTCGGTGTGGTCCAACCCGTCGCTGAACTACTCCAGCGGGTTCCTGGCCGGCCTGGTCGACCTCAAGGCCGTCCGGCAGGACGGCAAGCTGACCGTGCACGTCCCGCTGAACACGCCGGTGGCGCAGTTCCCCACGCTGTTCGCCTACTTCGACTTCCCGGTCGTGCAGCAGGGCGCGACGGTGAAGAGCACCGCGAGGCACCCGGTCGGCACCGGGCCGTTCACGTACCAGTCGCTGACCCCGGGCAGCCACAGCGTGTTCACCGCCAACACGGACTACTGGGAGTCCGGCAAGCCGTACGTCGACCAGCTGGTCGTCGACTCGTCGTTCACCGACACGAACGCGCTGTTCAGCGCGCTGCTGGCGGGCAAGATCAACCTGTTCCCGAGCCTGCCGCTGGTCACTGCGCGGCAGCAGCTCACCGCGAAGCAGGTGCAGATCCTCGAGTCGCCGGTGGCCGCGCAGAGCTACATGTTCGCCATGCGGGTGGACAAGGGCCCGTTCGCCGACAACCGGGCCCGCACGGCGATGAAGCTGCTGGTCGACCGGCAGGCCATGATCGACGGAGCGTGGGCCGGGTTCGGCGACGTGGCCTACGACCTGCTCGCGCCGAACACCCAGTACTACGCCGCCGACCTCAAACGGGACCGGGACCTGGACCAGGCCAAGTCG
Source organism: uncultured Actinomycetes bacterium (assembly GCA_963770375.1). Lineage (GTDB taxonomy): Bacteria > Actinomycetota > Actinomycetes > Streptosporangiales > Streptosporangiaceae > DASVBE01. Next base: position 399,507 of record CAVYPM010000017.1, read on the forward strand.
CTGCTGCAGAAGGCCGGGCTGGCCGGGGCCACCATCACGCTGCCGACCTGCAACTTCCTGCCCGGCATGGTGGAGTCCTCGACGATCCTGGCCCAGCAGGCGGCCGAGGCCGGGCTGAAGATCAACGTGGACGTGCGCAGCGCCGCGACCTACTTCACCCCGGCCGGCGGCTTCCTGACCCGGCCGTTCGGCTACGAGGTGGACCAGCCGGTCGGCTCGCTGCTGGTCGCCTACCGGTCCGAGTACACCCCGGACGCGCCCTACCCGGACACGCACTGGGGTTCCCAGCCGGGCGGCGCCGCGGCCCAGCGGCTGATCTCGAAGGCGATCGGGGCGACCAACCCGACGCAGGCCGCATCGCTGTGGCGGCAGTGCCAGCTGCAGCAGTTCCACGAGGGCGGCTACCTGGTCTGGGGCAACCTCCCGTACGTGGACGCGGCCGCGAACAACGTGCGCGGGCTGAAGGCCGGGGCCGGGTTCAGCTACAACAACTGGCGCCTGCAGGACGGCTGGCTGGCATGACCGGGCCAGGCCCGCGCGACGGCCGGCGGAACAACACAGAAAAGATCATGGAGCTGAAGAGCGCGCGCTCTGGAGCACCGGCGTTTACACCAAGCCGGCCCCGCGCGATATCTGGTGCGTGTCCACCGAGCACACCGGGGCCGATATCGACGAGACGCTGGAACGGGCGGCCGAGGCGGTGCGTCTTGTCCGTTTCTGAGCGGTGAATCAGCTGCGGACCAGGAACGGAGCCACCTTTATGGCAATCGGCGAATCTTCCGGCTCGATCGTGTAGATGGCATGCCACTGAAGCCGGGCCAGCTGGTCGGCCAGCCGTTCGACATCCTCGCTGGGCGAAGCGGGATCGAGCGAGGAGAGACTGGCCTCAATCATCGAGTACAGCGCTTTCGCGGCAAAATCGATATCAATGTCGGGACGGGTCAGGCCGCATTCGCGGCCGGCCCGGTGCACGGTGGCCAGCCAGCCGGACAGGGACTTGTCCGCGGCCTCGTCCGCCTCCTTCCAGCCGCTGTCCGGCATCTGCTTGGCGATCTCGATGGCCGGCTGGAGGTCAGCGTTCTGGATGCGCCACAGCATGGCCTCGCGGACCATGTTCCGCACCAGGCTGAAGAACGGCTCGCTGGGATCCACCCGGGCCCGCAGCCGAGCCCCGATCTCCTGGTAGCCCGCCATGTAGTCGCGGACCAGCTGGAACAAGATCGCGGCCTTGTTCGGGAAATGGTTGTACACGGTGGCCCGGGACGCCCCGGCAAGGTTGCCGATATCGGACACTCTGGTGCTGGTGTAGCCGGGGCTATGAAAGAGCCGCCGGGCGGCGGCCAGAATGGCAAGGACCGTCGGATCCCTGGTAACGCCAACGGGCTGACCCGTGCGGACAATGGAAGGGGTCATCAGGGAATCGTAGCCCTCCGTCCCGGTCTGGGGCTGCCGCCTCGCAGTAGGCGGGTAACGGGCGGCCGGTCATGGCTGGACGCGGTGTCCAGCCTGCTTGTATTGTCCCCGTCGGCCCAGCATTCCGTAACGGTGGATACGACCGCGCCGGATCAGGGCAAACACGCCAGCTCGCAGAAGTCCGGCCAGCCACCGATCATCGCCCGGCCGGGCAATTCCGGGATCCGCCCAGGCTAGGCACGTAAAGCGCCCCTGGCCTTCCGCCGCCGGCCGTTCCGGAGACGGCCCGGCCGGACACCGGGCGGCGGTATCCGGCGGCCAGGTTCGCCGCCCGCCGGCCGGGACGGCCGGCCAGATCCTGGGCCACCCGCAGCACGAGTACACCCAGCGGCTGCTGGCCGCCGCCCCCAGCCTGAGCGGGGCTACCCGGCCTGCTCCGCAGACGTGAACCCGGGCCCGGCCATCCGCTGCGCCGGGCCCGGCGGCGTGGCCAGCGGCCGGGCCGCCAGCTGGATCAGCAGGAGCACGTTGTCATCGGCGGCGGTGCGGTTCATCCGGAGCCGTCCGCACCGGGTGCAGCGGTGGATCAGCATCCAGCGGTGCTCGCCGCGGACGGTGACCGCGATCGGCTCCATGCCTCCCGGGCAGCCGGCCTTCCGGTCGCCGGGGACGTTACGGTCCAGGTGCCGGGACCACAGGCAGCTGGGGCAGTGATTGCGGTGCGATGTGCCGGGCGCGTCCAGCGAAACGTCTACGCCGCAGTGGCCGCACTGAAACGAACGGGGAAACGACAAGCCTGACTTCCTTCCCTGATGTGGCTTGCGGACCGGTCAGACATAAGCGCCTCCTCTCGTCGTTGGCTGCTCAGCCAGCAGTACGGCCGCCCTGTGCGGGCGCCGGCCACCATCGTCGGCAGCCACGGTCCTGGCGTCAAACGTTTTATCCGGTGGGCCCGCCTCTTGATGAACCTGGTCCGGAATCAGGAAGATTCATCCCAGAAGACGCCACACGTACGGGGAGAGCAGTGAAGGTCCAGATCAACTCTGAGGTGTGCCAGGGACACGGGCGCTGCTACGACCTGGCCCCCAAGGTGTTCGGCGAAGACGACGAGGGCTACGGGACCGTCCTGGGCGACGGGACCGTGCCCGCGGACCAGCAGGAAGCCGCGCGGCTGGCCGTGGCCAACTGCCCGGAACGGGCCATCAGCCTGACCGAGGAGACCTGAGATGGCCGTGGACGAGCGGTTCCCGCGCAACCTGGCCGAGCAGGAACAGGTGGAGCCCGAAGGGACCTTCAACGAGCCCGTCACCGGCCCGGTGGCCGACTGGGCGACCGACTTCTCGCACCTGGAGCCGGAGTGGGCGGCCGACCCCTACCCCATCCAGGACGACCTGCGGGAGCGCTGCCCGATCGCGCACACCGGCCGGTTCGGCGGCGGCTGGCTCCCGGTGCGGTACGAGGACGTCGCGGCGATCGCCTACGACACCGGGAACTTCTCGTCGCGGGCGATCATCATGAGCAACTTCCGGCCGCCCAGGGACATCGCGCCGATCGGCGGGTCGCCGCCGATCTCATCCGACCCGCCGTTCCACCACGACGCGCGCAAGCTGCTGCTGCCCGCGTTCACCAAGACGGCGATCGCCCGCCTGGAGCCGGCCACCCGGGCGTTCTGCCATTCGCTGATCGACCAGTTCGGGGCCGCGGAGACGGTGGACGCGGCGCGGGACTACGCGCAGCACATCCCGGTGCGGGTCATCGCGGACATGCTCGGATTCCCGCCGGAGGACGGCCCGCAGTTCCGCGAGTTCGTGAACGACCTGCTCGAGGGCATCAACCTGGAGTCCGAGGAACGCGAGGCCCGGATCGGGCGGCTGTTCGACTACCTGCTCGAGCAGGTGCACGACCATCTGGACCGGCCGCGCGAGGACCTGACCACGTACCTGCTCGAGGCCGAGATCTTCGGGCAGAAGCTCACCGCGGACCACGTCGTCGGCACGATGGCGCTGCTGCTGATCGCGGGCATCGACACGACGTGGAGCGCGATCGGGTCGTCGCTGTGGCACCTGGCCCGGGTGCCCGGGGACCGGCGGCGGCTGGTCGCCGCGCCGGAACTGCTGCCCACCGCGATGGAGGAGTTCCTGCGCGCGTACGCGCCGGTCACGATGGCCCGGCTGGTCACCGGGGACGTCACCTGGCGCGGCGTGGACATGAAGGCGGACGACTGGATCCTGCTGTCGTTCCCGGCGGCCAACCGGGACCCGGCGCAGTTCGAGCGGGCCGGCGAGGTGGTGGTCGACCGGGCGGTCAACCGGCACGCGGCGTTCGGCCTCGGCATCCACCGCTGCCTGGGGTCGCACCTGGCCCGGATGGAACTGCGGGTGGCGCTGGCCGTATGGCTGGAGCGGGTGCCGGAGTTCAGCCTGGCCGACCCGGGGGCGGTGACGTGGTCAACCGGGCAGATCCGCGGTCCGCGCAGCCTGCCGGTGCGGATCGGCTGACAATAGGGGCTATGCCTGAGCTGAACCCTGACGCCGTGCTGGCGGCGGTCGCGGACGACCCGAAGCTGAAGGTGTTCATCAGCGGCGGCCAGGTCGCCATGCCCGCCAGGCAGGCACGGCGGCGGCTGCTGCTGGACGTGATCGCGCAGGCGTTCGAGCCCGGCGTTCGCTACGACGAGCGCCGGGTCAGCCTGTTCCTGGGGGCGATCCACAGCGACTACGCCGCGCTGCGCCGGTATCTGGTCGACGAGCAGTTCCTGTCCCGGGCGGACGGCGAGTACTGGCGCAGCGGCGGCACGGTCCGCACCGCGACCGACGACAGCCCGCCCGTCGCCTAGCCCGGCTGGCCGGTGCGGAGCCGGTGTCAGAGTGCGGGTTTATGGTTCCAGCGTGAGAGCGGGAGACGCGGCGGTGCGGCCGTCGCCGCTGCACGTCACCAACGGCGACAGCGCGGGCAACACGCTGCGGCAGACCTCGCTCGGCGGCGCGGTCCTGCCCGTGGCAGGACGTGCTGCACGAGGGGCCGGTCCCGGCCGGGCCGCGGCCGGACCTGCGGCAGGCCCGGGCCGCGTTCCTGTCCGGCTGCGGCTGGGGCAGCGGCCAGGCCGTCCTGGCCGCGCTGGAACGCCGCGACCAGCAGCTTGTGCAGGCGCTGCGGGACGGCTGCCAGGTCGTGCTGTGGTTCGAGCACGACCTGTACGACCAGCTCCAGCTCATCGACGCGCTCGCGCTGGCGGCCAGCGCGGCGGGCCGGCCAGCGCGGAAGGCGCCCGCGGCCCGGGAACGCTGGAGCTGATCGTGGTCGGCGAGTTTCCCGGGCGGCCGTCGTTCCGCGGCCTTGGCGAGCTGACCGCGGACGAGCTGGAGACGCTGTGGCCGGCCCGGGTGCCGGCCGGCCCGGCCGCGCTGGCCGCCGCCACCCGGGCGTGGGCCGCGCTGCGCCGCCCGGACCCGGTGGAGCTGGCCGCGTGCGCCCGCGCCGGGGTGCCGGAGCTGCCGTTCCTGGCCCCGGCGCTGCGGCGGCTGCTGGCCGAGCTCCCCGCCCCGGCCGACGGGCTGTCCGGCACCGAGCGATGCGCCCTGCAGGCCATCGAAGCGGGCGCGGCCACCCCCGCCGCGGCCTTCCTGGCCGCCCAGGACCTGGAGGAGGCACCGTTCCTCGGCGACGCCTGGTTCTTCCGGGCCCTGGCCGGTCTCGGCCACGGCCGGAACCGGCTGGTCGAGACCCAGGACGGGGCGGAGCTCAGCGTCCCGCCGCCGCTGGGCGACGGGCCGTCGTTCGCCGGCCAGCCGCTCCGCCTCACCCCGGCCGGCCACCGGGTCCTCGCCCGGCAGGCCGACCGCGTCGCGCTGCTGGGCATCGACCGCTGGCTCGGCGGCACCCACCTCACCCCCGCCGCCACCTGGCGCTGGGACCCCGCCACCGGGCAGCTCACCCCGCCGGCCTGAGCGCCCCGCCGCCGGGAGCCGGTGAGTTTCGCGGCCGACAACCTGGGCGCCGGCTAGCAGGCGCTGACTAGCACGGGGCCGCAGTGGCCGGGAAGATACCCGGCATGAGCTACATGCTGATCATGCGGAACGAGCGCTCAGATCTGGTCGCCATCGGGCCGGTGTCGATCGAGTACCAGGCCGCCATGCTGCGCGACGACATCGAGAACAGCTCGGCCTGGACCGGCTGCGGCATCGCCCAGATCCTCACCGAGGCCCAGGCCCGCAGCATGACCGGCGGCGCCCCTGGCGAGACCGCGGGCGCCGGCCCGTCCGGCGCCTAGAGACCGGCGCCTAGAGACCGGCAGCCGTGCGGAGCACGTCCGCTTCCCGGCGCAGCTGACCGGCCCGCTCGGGGTGCCCGGCCTGGTCGTAGCCGTCCGCGGCGGCCAGCCGCTCGCTGATCTCAGCCGCGATGACCTGCTCCGCCTCGGCCGGGGTCAGCGTGCGCCGCGGCGCCTCGGCCGCGCCAGGACCGGCCGCCGCCCCGGCAATGTGCGGGCTGCTGGTCCCGGCCAGCGGCACCGGGCTGACCGCCTCCGCGTTGGCCAGCGCGCTCAGCCCCGAGCGCAGGGCGGACGCCGCCACCTTGTCCCGGCGGCGCAGCGCGCCGGTCAGCGCCGCCTGCAGCCCCGCCCGGACCGGCTCGTCCGCACCCTGATCCGCACGCCCGGCAGTCTCCACGCGCCACAACTTACGGGCCGCCCCGGGCCGTCCGCGAGCGGATAAACCGGCCGGGCCCGGAGCCGCCGGCCCGGCCCAGAGAAACTCCTGAGAAAATTCCTGCAACCAGCGGGCAGGGTGCGGCGTTTCAGAGTCGGGTGAATCGAAAACCCCGCGCAAACGCCGGAAAGGGAACGCTGTGAAACTCCTGACCACTGCCGCAACAACCCGCGCCCGGAGCGCTTCCCGCCGTCTGCTAGCGGTCGCCGTGGTGCCGGCCGCAGCGGTGCTCAGCCTGACCGGCGTGGCCGTCAGCCAGGCGGGCGCGGCCCCCGCCCCCGCCCCCGCCGTTCACCAGCCGGTCCTGGGCCGGGCCTCGGGCGACTTCTCGCGCGCCACTGGCCTGGGCAAGGTCAAGCCCCGGCGGATCGACTTCGGCGGCGACCCGACCAGCTTCGTCAAGCGGATCACCTGGCACAGCTGGGGCGGCCTGCGCGCCAAGGGCACCGGCCGGGCCGTGTGGGTGCCGCCGAACCAGCCGGTCTCGAACGGCCGTATCCAGAACGTCACGATCGTGGGATTCCACCGCGGCATGTGCAATGGGACATTCATGTACAAGGCCGTCGAGTGGTATTTCCCGCAGCACCACCAGCATTTCACCACCCATCATTACGCCAACGTGTGCGCGGGCCACTGGGTCGGCACCAGCTGACTGAGGCTTCTGCGGGCCAATCGGGATGATGGATTACGGTTAGCCGGACGCGAGCCGGCCTGACCCGGCCCCGCCACGCCGCGGGGCCGGGTCAGCCGTTCCCGGCCGGCGGCCGGCCACTCGCCTGGGCTGCGGCCGCGGCCGCCCTGGCCGCTGCCTTCGCCGCCTGCATGGTCAGGTACTGCTGCTCGGCCAGGTTCGTGGCCCGGCCGGCCGCCGCCTGGTAGTGCTGCGCCGCGGTAGCCCAGTCCCCGCCCAGTTCGCGCAGGTGGCCGCGCACCGCGTCGAGCCGGTAGTGCCCCTCCAGCGGGCCGGACAGCCGCTCGAGCAGGGCCAGCCCGGCCGCAGGCCCGTCGCCCGGCCCGCGGGCCATGGCCACCGCGATGGCCCGGTTGAGCGTCACCATCGGGTTGCCGGTGAGCTTCTCCAGCAGCCCGTACAGCGCGGCGATCCGGGCCCAGTCGGTCTCCGCCACGCTGGCCGCCCGGTCGTGCTCGGCCGCGATCGCCGCCTGGAGCTGGTACTCCCCCACCCGGCGGCCGGCGATCGCCGCCTCGATCAGCGCGGTGCCCTCCGCGATCAGGGCCTGGTCCCAGCGGGACCGGTCCTGCTCGTCCAGCGGGATCAGCTCACCGCCCGGGCCGGTACGGGCCGGGCGGCGGGCGTCGGTGAGCAGCATCAGCGCCAGCAGCCCGGTCACCTCCCCGTCGCCGGGCCGCATCCGGTGCACCATCCGGGCCAGCCGGACCGCCTCGGCGGACAGCTCCACCCGGTGCAGCCGGGGCCCGGCGGTGGCCGCGTACCCCTCGTTGAAGATCAGGTAGAGCACGTGCAGCACCGAGCGCATCCGGGTGGCCTGCCCGGCCTCGTCGGCGGGCAGCTCGAACCGCAGCCCGGACTCCCTGATCTTCTGCTTGGCCCGGCTGATCCGCTGCGCCATGGTCGCCTCGGGCACCAGGAACGCACCCGCGATCTCCGCGGTGGTCAGGCCGCCCACCGCGCGCAGCGTCAGCGCCACGGCCGACGCCGGGGTCAGCGCCGGGTGGCAGCACAGCGACAGCAGCACGAGCGTGTCGTCCTGGCCGCTCACCGGGGCCGGCGCTGGCTCGCGCGCCGCGCCGGCCAGTTCGCGGCGCCGCCGGGCGGTGTCGCTGCGGTACTGGTCGGTCAGCGCCCGTGCGGCGGCCTGGATCAGCCAGCCGCGCGGGTTGCCCGGGATCCCGTCATCGGGCCAGTGCGTGGCCGCGGCCAGCAGGGCCTCCTGGACGGCGTCCTCGGCCGCGCCGAAGTCGCCGTACCGCCGCGCCAGCACGCCGAGGACCTGCGGCGCCAGCTCGCGCAGCAGGTCCTCGGCGGGCGTGGTCAGGCCGGTCACTCGCCCGGGCTACCCAGGACCTGGCGGACCTCGATGGCCTGCTGGATCGGCGCGCCGCCAGGACCGGGCGCGGCCGACGCCCGGGCCGCGATCTCGATCGCCCTGGCCTCGGACGCGACGTCGATCATCCGGTAGCCGGCCAGCAGCTCCTTCGACTCGGGGAACGGCCCGTCGGTGACCACCGGGGCGCCCTGCCCGTCCCAGATCACGAACCGGGCCAGGTCGGGGCCGGCCAGCGCCTGCGCGTCGACCAGCTCGCCGGTCCCGGCCAGCTCCTGGTTCAGCGCGATCTGGAACTCGATGTGCGCCTTCACGTCAGCCGGGTCCCACTCGGTCATCGGCTTGCACCCCGCCGGGCCGGCGTAGTCCTGCAGCAGCATGTACCTGGTCATCGGTGTCTCCCCGAATCCGCTGCGCCGCCCGTTGCGGCGCCTTTACCCCCAGGACGGAGCCCGCCCCCGGATCTCGACATACGGTGACCGTATCCGGCCGGCAGATTTTTCTGGCCGCCCGGGGCTAGTCTGCGGGTGTGCCTTTCAGCGCGGAAACCGACCGTTTCAGGCTGGCGTACGACCGCACCGGGTCCGGCCCGCCGGTGCTGCTGCTGCACGGCTGGCCCGGTGACCGGCACGACTACCGGGCGCTGGTGCCGCTGCTGGACGGGTTCGACGTGGTGGTCCCTGACCTGCGCGGGTTCGGCGAGTCTGACAAGCACCCGGCCGAGCCGGAGACCGGGTACTCGGCCGCCGCGCAGGCCGCCAGCGTGACCGCGCTGCTCACCGAGCTGGGCCTGGACGGCGTGATCGTGGCGGGCTACGACATCGGCAGCCGGGTCGCGCAGACGCTCGCCGCGGCCCAGCCGGCGCTGGCCCGCCACCTGGTCGTCGCCCCGCCGCTGCCCGGCATCGGAGCCCGGATCATGGACGCGGCGCCGCAGCGGGAGTTCTGGTATCAGTCGTTCCACCAGCTGGCGCTGGCCGAGGAGCTGCTGGACGGCCAGCCCGGCGCGGTCCGCGACTACCTGGCGCACTTCTGGCGGCACTGGTCAGGGCCGTCATTCACGCTCGAAGATGCTGACCTGGATCGGCTGGCCCAGGCGTATGGCGCGCCGGGCGCGTTCACCGCGTCGATCGGCTGGTACCGGGCCGGGGCCGGCTCGGTGGCCAGGTCGCTGGCCGAGCAGCCGCCCGCGGAAGCGGACCGGCTGGCGGTGCCGGCCACCGTGCTGTGGCCCGAGCACGACCCGCTGTTCCCGCCGGCCTGGTCCGACCGGCTGGACGAGTTCTTCGCCGCGGCCACGCTGCAGATGATGCCGGGCGTGGGCCACTTCTCCCCGCTGGAGGCCCCGGAAACGTTCGCCACGGCGATCAGGGCCGCCGCCGGAGCCTAAAGGCCCACGCTGGGGTGCAGCAGCGGCCGGTAGCCCTGGGCGAGAACGGCTACCGACGACGGCGGGGTGAGCACCTCGACCAGCTCCGGCCCGGGGACCGGGCTCCGGGCCGCGTAGCCGCCAAACGACCATTCGAGCAGCTGCCCGCCGGCCAGCAGCCAGAGCCGCCCGTCGCGGCGGATCATCACGCCGTCGGGCAGGTCCCCGGCCCGCGCCTGGGTGGTGCGCTGACGTTTGGTCGCCCGGTCCACCCGCTCGGGGTGCAGCTGGGCGTCCATCTCGACGGCCCGGGGCGGTTCGGCCAGCCCGTGCGCCTTCTGCCAGGCCCGGCGGTAGGCCTGGTACTCGTCGTTGCGGCAGTAGGCGCACGGCCGGTGCCCGGCGGCCAGCGCGGTGGCCTCGTCGAGGAAGAACAGCGCGGTCCACCGGCCGGGCGGCATCACGTCCCGGTGCACGCCCTGCCATTCCAGCACGCAGCAGATCCACAGCTTGCTCCGCCAGCGGGCGGTGCGCAGGCGGCGGTGCTCGTCGTGCAGGCAGCCGCGGTTGCCCATCAGCGTGCCCCGGCCCGGGTCCGCGACGATCTCCTGGTCCGGCCTCACCCGGTTCTGCAGGGGGCTGTTCGGCAAAGGGCTGGGGCCCGGGGCCCGCGGCGCTGGCTGTCGCACAATAGGAATCATGGCCGGCCCTTCCGACACGCAGGATCTGGCCCCGGGCGACGGGGGCCGCCGGGACGGGCTGCCGTTCCGGCGGGCCGGCCGGGTGATCCTGCTCGACCCGGCCGGGCGGGTGCTGCTGATGCGCTACGACGACCCGCTGCCCAATGGCCCGCACTGGTCCACGCCCGGCGGCGGGCTGGAGCCGGGCGAGGACTACCCGGACCGGGGCACGGCGCGAGCTGGCCGAGGAGACCGGGTGGACCGACATCACCCTGGCCGGCGAGATCCACCGGCGGACGATCGTGCTGCGGCTCGGTCACGGCCGGCTGGTCCGCCAGCACGAGCGGCTGTTCCTGGCGCGGACCGCCGAGCCCGGCCGGGAGATCACCGGCGTGGACGAGATGCACACCTCGGACGGGATCGCCGCCTGGCGCTGGTGGTCGCTGGCCGAGCTGGAGTCCACGACCGAGAAGATCTGGCCCGTGGGCCTGGCCGGCCTGATCCGGGCCGCGCTCGGACAGCGGGGAAACGGAGGAGGGCCGATGACGCAGCCGTGGATGAAGCTGACCGCGACCGTGCTGGACGCGCCGGACGCGAACGAGCTGGCCGCGTTCTACCAGCGGCTGCTCGGCTGGCCGGTGGTCACCGACGAGCCCGGCTGGGTGACGCTGCGGCCGGACGGCGGCGGGGCCGGGCTGTCGTTCCAGACCGAGGACGCGTACGTCCGGCCGGTGTGGCCCGCCTCCGGCGGCGACCCGCAGATGATGACGCACCTGGACATCGAGGTGACCGACCTGGCCGCGGCGACCGGGCACGCGGTCGCCTGCGGGGCGGTCCTGGCCGGATACCAGCCGCAGGAGCATGTCCGGGTGCTGCTCGACCCGGCCGGGCACCCGTTCTGCCTGTGGGTGGCCGAAAGCCCGTAGCGGGCTGGGTGTTGACTACGGCTATGACGATCGAAGGAGAATACGGGCCCAGCCCGGCCCAGTGGGTCAGGGACCAGGTGGAACTGTACGAGAGCTCGGGCGGTACGCAGGGCACCACGCTGCGGGAAACCGGGCTGCCGGTGGTGGTCATCACCAACCGGGGTGCGGTCACCGGCAAGATCCGCAAGACGCCGCTGATGCGGGTGGAGCACGACGGGCTGTACCTGGCGGTCGGCTCCCAGGGCGGCGCCCCGAAGGACCCGAAGTGGGTGGCCAACTTCCGCGCCGATCCTGCGGTGGAGCTGCAGGACGGCCCGGTCCGCCAGCCGATGATCGCCCGCGAGATCAGCGGCGAGGAGCGGGACGAGTGGTGGCAGCGCGCGGTGGACGCGTTCCCGCCGTACGCCGACTACCAGAAGAGGACCTCCCGGGTGATCCCGGTGTTCGTACTGGAGCCAGCCCGGTGATCACCGGGTAGGGCAGGTGCCGGGGATGCACGAGGAGGGCCCTGGCCACCTGGCGGATCGTCAGCCGGAGCGGCAGCAGCACGGCCTCGCTGTGCCGCCAGGCCGCGACTTCGGACCTGGTCTGGTCCCCGGCGAACCGGGCGGGCAGCCCGGCCCGGAACCGGCGGGCGTCGCCGCCGTCGCCCTTCCAGGTGGCCAGCCAGGCCCGCAGGTCCTCGTCCTTCTCCAGCATGGTCCAGGCGCGCAGCCGCTCGGCGATCTGGCCGGCCGCGTCGATCACGAACGACTGGCTGCCGCCGCCCTCGATGGCGTGGACCCGGCCCTCGCTGCGGTGGCCGTGCCGGATGCTGGCCGAGCTGAACCGGGCCCCGGTGGCCAGCGCGGCCACCGCGTGCCCGGCCTCGTGCCAGGCCACGGTGACCGCGGCGATGCGGGCCTGGCCGAGGGTGCCCGCGCAGCCGCAGTCGTAGCGCTGCCGGGCCCACACGTCGTGCACGATCGACTCGTCGTCGTACCGGGCGGCCCGGGCCAGCTCCGCCTGGACCGCGGCCAGCGTGCGCTGCTCCGACGGCCGCACCAGGGTGCCTCCGCTACCCGGCGAACCGGGGGGCCTCGGCTTCCACCGTGGTCTGCGGGCCGTGCCCGGTGCGCACCACGGTCTCCGGCGGCAGGCCCATCAGCTCGGTCTTGATCGACGTCATGATCGTCGGGTAGTCCGAGTAGGACCGGCCGGTGGCGCCGGGCCCGCCCTCGAACAGGGTGTCCCCGGAGAACACCGTGCCCAGCGCGGGCGCGTACAGGCAGACGCTGCCCGGCGAGTGGCCCGGCGTGTGCAGCACCCGCAGCGGCGTGCCCGCGATCTCGATGACCTCCTCGTGGCCGAGATCGCCGTCGGGAAGCTGGTCCGGGTAGGTCAGCCGCCAGAGCACCAGGTCGGCCGGGTGCAGCAGGACCGGGGCCCCGGTCTGCGCGGCCACGTCCGGGGCGGCGCTGATGTGGTCGTTGTGGCCGTGGGTGGACACCACCGCCACCAGCCGGCGGCCGCCGACCGCGGCCAGCACCGCGGCGGCGTCGTGCGCCGCGTCGATGACCACCACCTCGTGGTCGTCGCCGACCAGCCAGACGTTGTTATCCACGGCGAAGTCCTGGCCGTCCAGGGAGAACGTGCCGGACGTGACGATCTGCTCGATCCGCGCGGTCATGGCCCCGATGATCTCACCCGCCGCCCCGCCGCGGCACACCAGCCGCGCCTGCCGCAATGCCTGGTCAGCGTGCGCCGCCCGGCAACATGTGATATTTTTATCACATGAGCCCGGTTGCGCGGCCGGCGACGGAGTCCGCGGCTGAGCCAGCACCCGACCTGTGGCGGGCGCTGGCCAGCCCGTGGCGGCGCCGCCTGCTCGATCTGCTCCGCGACGGGCCGCGCACCACCGGCGGCCTGTCCGGCGAGATCCCCGAGCTCAGCCGGTTCGCGGTCATGCAGCACCTGGCCGTGCTGACCGGCGCGGGCGTGGTGATCGCCGAGCGCCGCGGCCGGGACCGGCTCAACTACCTGAATCCCGTCCCGCTGCGGGACTGGTACGAGCGGTGGGTGCAGCCGATGGCTGACACCGGCGCCGCCAGCCTGCTCGCGCTGAAACGGGCCACCGAGGCAAAGGGGCACGCCATGACCACCGGCACGGACCAGATCAGGACCGTTCAGCTGGCCTTCGAACTGCGCATCAGCGCCCCGGCCGGCCGGGTCTTCGAGGTGATGACCCAGCGCTCGCAGGACTGGTTCCCGCATAGCTACGGCGGCGACCGGGTCCGCGCGATCGTGCTCGAGCCGCGCGTCGGCGGCCAGCACTACGAGGACTGGGGCGACGGCCGCGGCCACCTGTACGGCCAGGTCACCGCGTACGATCCGCCGACGGGATGGGCGACGAGGGGGCGGCTGATGCCGGGCACCACGCTGGACACCGAGTACCGGCTGACCGAGCAGGACGGGACCACCACGGTCCGGGTGACCAAGGTGGCGGTCGGCCCGATGTCCGAGGAGGACGCGGCCGGGATCGCGCGGTTCGGCGACATCAGCGGTTACGCCGCGGTCATCGAGCGGCTCGCGGCGGGCTGACCGGCATGGCGATGGACCTGGAGGAGTTCCAGCTGGTGCTGCTGCGCCGGCCGGCCGTGGCCGCGGAGCTCGACGACGCCACCGCGGACCGGCTGCAGGCCGAGCACCTGGCCTTCTACGCCGGGCTGCGGCGCACTGGCGAGGTGGTGACCAACGGCCCGATGCGGGACCAGCCGGACGAGGCGCTGCGCGGGATGGCCATCTTCACCGCCGGGTCGCTGGACCAGGCCCGCCAGATCGCTCAGCAGGACCCGCTGGTGCTGGCTGGCCGGCTGGAGATCGAGGCCATGATCTGGTGGTGCCCGGCGGGCACGATGGCCCGGCCGGGACGGCCCTTCACCCTCGGCGGCTGACGCCGATACAGTCGCCCCATGCCCGACGAGACCGGCTTCACCGCGACCACTGAGACCGGCCCGATCGCCGGGTCGCACACCGGGTCCGGGCCCGCGCTGCTCCTGCTGCACGGCGGCCCGGCGCTGACCGACTACATGGACCTGCTCGCGCCGGAACTGGGCGGCTGGCATGGCGTCCGCTACCAGCAGCGGGGCCTGCCGCCGTCCGCCGAGGACGGGCCGTTCACCGTCGAGCAGCACGTCGCCGACGCCGTGGCCGTGCTGGACGAACTGGGCGTGGACCGTGCGGTGGTGCTCGGCCATTCCTGGGGCGGCCACCTGGCCCTGCACCTGGCCGTGGCGCACCCTGGCCGGGTGGCCGGGCTGGTCATCGTCGACCCGCTGGGCGCGGTCGGCGACGGCGGCGTGGGCGAGATGGGCGCCGAGCTGGCCTCCCGGCTGAGCCCGAGCGCGCTGGTCCAGCTGGAGGCGGTCAACGCCCGGCTGGCCACCCCCGCGGCCAGGGACGCCGACGCGCTGGCCTCGCTGCGGCTGCTGTGGCCCGGCTACTTCGCCGAGCCGGCCGCCGCCCCGCCGCTGCCCGACGGCATGCGGATCTCGCTGGCCTGCTACGGGGGCACGTTCGGCTCGGTCACCGGGCACCTGGACGCGGGGTTCGGCGGCCGCCTGAAGGAGATCACCGCACCGGCCGTGTTCGTGCTCGGCGAGCGCAGCCCGATGCCGGTCGGGCAGGGCGAGCAGACCGCGGCGCTGCTGCCCGGCGCCGAGGTCCGCGTGGTTCCCGGGGCGGGCCATCTGCCCTGGCACGAGCGGCCCGGCTGCGTGGCTGACGCGGCCGGCTGGGTCCGCGGGCGGACGTCCGGCTGATCCTCTCTTGACATCCGGCTCCCGCCGCGTGGGAGGGTAACGGACAGATGTCCGCAGTGCGGCGGAACGAGCGGAGCGGAGACCCGGCATGACAGCACCCGACCTGACAGCAGCGGACTTCTCCCCCGGCCGGCCGGTGGTGTTCCGCAACGCCACCGTGCTCACCATGGACGCCGCGCACACCGTGCTGACCGGCGCGGATGTGCTGATCACCGGCGAGACGATCGCGGCGGTCGGCCCCGGCCTGCAGGTGCCCGAGGGCACGGCCGAGATCGACGCGTCCGGCGGCATCGTCATGCCCGGCATGATCGACACGCACCGGCACATGTGGCAGACCGCGATGCGCGGCTACGGCGCGGACTGGACGCTGACGCAGTACTTCGTCTGGTACTACCTGCAGTGGGGCAAGTCGTTCCGGCCGCAGGACGTGTACGCGGGCAACCTGCTCTCCGCCCTGGAGGCCATCGACGCGGGCGTGACCACCACCGTGGACTGGTCGCACGGCCTGCAGACCACCGACCACGCGGAGGCCGCCACCGACGCGCTGGAGGAGGTCCCCGGCCGGTTCATCCTGGCCTACGGCAACATCCAGCAGGGCCCGTGGGAGTGGTCGGCCACCCCGGAGTTCCGCGACTTCTACGTCCGCCGGTTCGACGGCAAGGGCGACATGCTCGGCTTCCAGATGGCCTTCGACATCCCGGGCAACGAGGAGTTCCCGGAGAAGGCCGCGTTCGAGGTGGCCCGCGAGCTGGCCGTGCCGGTGACCACGCACGCCGGGGTGCGGGGCGCGACCGGCGACAACGGCATCCGGCTGATGCACGAGCACGGGTTCATGGGCCCGGAGACGATCTACGTGCACGCCGCCACGCTCAGCCCGGACTCCTACGACCGGATCGCGGCCACCGGCGGGTCGGCGTCGGTGTCCACCGAGAGCGAGCAGAGCGCCGGGCAGGGCTACCCGCCCACCTGGAAGCTGCGTGACCACGGCATCCGGGTGTCGCTGTCGATGGACACCAGCGTGTGGTGGAGCGCGGACCTGTTCTCCGCGATGCGCACCACGCTCGGCGCGGACCGGGCCCGGGACCACCTGGAGGCGCACGGCCGCGACGACACCGTCACCCACCACCGGCTGCGCGCGGAGACCGTGGTCGACTGGGCCACCCGCGGCGGCGCGTCCGCGCTCGGCCTGGACGGGGTCACCGGGAGCCTGGAGCCGGGCAAGAAGGCCGACGTCGTGCTGATCAAGAACGACGCGTCGCCGGCCATGTTCCCGATCCTGAACCCGTACGGGCACGTGGCGTTCCAGGCCCAGCGCGGCGACGTGCACACCGTGGTCATCAACGGCCGGGTGGTGAAGTACTTCCACCAGCTGGTCGGCCAGGACCTGGCCAAGGCCCGGGACGCGGCCGGGCAGACCGTCGAGTACCTGCGCGGCGAGCTGGGCGAGGAGGCCTGGCGCGACGGCATGCAGCCGGAGATCCCGGAGAGCCCGGTCCGCGAGAACCCCTACACGTACACCTACACCGACGAGGACGGCCCGGCGGCGGCCGGCTGAGCCGGGCCGGGGCGAGGAGGGCGGGGCCGGCTGGCCCGCCAGGCGGTTTCCGCCTCCCCCATCGGGGTGGACGGCGGGGCCTGCACGAACGGCCAGATCTCCTCGGCGATGCGGCGCCAGTCCGCGGTCGCGTGCAGCTGGCCGAGCACGGCGAACAGGCCCAGGTTGATCCGCTGCAGGATGACGTAGGAGCGGGGCACCTTCATGTACGGCGCGAGCGGGCTGCGCACGTCGAAGAACTGGCGGACCACCGACGAGGCGTAGTCCTCGGTGATGGTCAGCGGCCCGGGCGTGCGGATCGTGGCGTAGAACACGGCCAGCCGCTCGATCACCTGCTCGGTGCTGACCGGCGCACCCGGGGTGAGGAAGCCGGCCAGCTCCAGGTTGCGCCGGAAGCCCTCCTCGTCGCGCTCTACGCACAGGTAGCGGGCCATCTGCATGAGCGGCCACAGCTCGTCGTCGGTGAAGTGCTTGACCAGCCCGAAGTCCAGGAACGTCACCCGCCCGCCGGGGTGGAACAGGTAGTTGCCGGGGTGCGGGTCGCCGTTGAACGCGTGCACCTCGTACAGGCTGCGGAACACGAACCGGTAGATGGTCTCCGCGGCCAGGTCGCGCTCTTCCTGCGGCCAGGTGGCCAGCTCGGCGAACCGGACCCCGCCGGCCAGCTCGCTGGTCACGATCCGGCGGGTGGACAGCTCAGGGATCACATCGGGCACGTGGATCGTCGGGTGGCCGCGGTAGTAGGCGGCGATCTGCTGCTGGCTGGCCGCCTCGCGGCGGTAGTCGAGCTCCTCGCGGACCCGCTCGCGCAGCTCGTCCAGCAGCGCGTCGACGTCCTGGGCCGGGGCGACGAGGCGCAGCATCCGGCGCAGCAGCGCGGCGTTGTTCAGGTCCGCGGCGATGGTCTCCGCGATGCCCGGGTACTGGACCTTCACCGCGACCGCGCGGCCGTCCCTGGTGATCGCGCGGTGCACCTGGCCGATCGACGCGGCCGCGATCGGCTCCGGGTCCCACTGCGCGAAGACCTGCTCCGGCGGGCGGCCGAGCTCCTCGGTGATCATCCCGGCGGCCAGCTCCGGGCTCATCGGCGGGACACTGTCCTGCAGGCGGCTGAGCGTCTTGCGGACCGCCGGGTTGAGCCCGTCGTCGATGAAGCTGGCCATCTGGCCGAGCTTCATCAGCACGCCCTTCATCTCGCCAAGGGTCTCGGTGACGTCCTCGGCGGTCTGCAGGGCCAGGTCGTGCCGCAGTTCCTGGCGGGTTTCCCCGGCCGCGGCGAACAGCTTCGGCGCGCTGACGGCGTAGCGCATCCCGCCGCGGACGGCCAGGCCGGCCGCGGCCAGCCCGCGGCGGAGCCGCAGCGACGCGGGCCAGGGCGGCGGACCGCGCGGACGGCAGTGACGGCGGCGGTGCCCGCGAGCAGGCTGGCGGTAATGACGGCGGCGGCCTTCCTGACCCGCCGCCGCGGTGCGGCGCTGCTCATGACCGGGCCGCGCTCCGCATCCGCAGGGTGATCCGCTGCCGGGCCTCGAGCACGCCCGGCTCGCCCAGCTGGAGCGCGTCCAGCACGCCCAGCGCCTGGCGGATCTCGGTCCGCCGCTCCGGGGTGATGGGCGGCGGGTCGGCGAACCCGTGCAGTTCCCTCGCCCAGGCGGGCAGCGCGAGCACGGCCGCGTCCCTGATGTCCTGCCAGATCTCCGCGATGTCCGCGTCCAGGCCCGGCGGGTCGAGCAGGTAGGCCATGGATTCCCGGGCCGCGGGGCTGGCCTGCAGCACCGGCCGGACCGAGGTGATGTAGGCGTCCAGCGCGGCGACGGTGTCCGGGGCCATCCCCGCCGGGATCCCCACCAGCACCGCGGCGGCGGTCATCTCCGCCACGTAGCGGTCCGCGTCCTGCGCGCTCAGCGGACTGCCCAGCAGCGCGGCCGTGGCCAGGCCCGCGTCGACCAGGGCCGCGTGCACCCACAGCAGCAGCGCCGGGTCGTCGGCGGCGTACGGCTGCCCGGTCACCGGGTCGGTGCCGCGGACATGGGTATGGATCCGGCGCACCCGGGCCGCCGCGCGCTCGGCGGCGGCACGGTCCCCGTACGTCACGATCGTGACGTACGCGCCGGTGGCGGCGAGCCGCCCGACCGGGTCCTCCCGCCATCCGCTGTGCTCGTCGACCCCGGCCATGGCCAGCGGGTGCAGCGACTGCATCAGCAGCGCCACGCAGCCCGGAAACGGCGCCGGAAAGGTCCCGCCCGAGCCGCCAGGTGACGCTGCCGGGGCCGAAGAACCCGTCGTCGGCCGGGTCTTCCGGCACGCCGGAAACGAACGCCGCGGCGGTCCGCTCGACCAGCCCGGACGCCATGGCGAACGCATCTGCTGTCATGGCTTCCACGCTACCTTCGGCCGGCCTGGCCCTCGCGCGGCGGCCGGGGTTCCGGCCCGGTTCAGAGCATGGTCAGAGCGGGCTGAGCGCGGCATCATGGGCAGCGTCCGGGCCGCCCGGCGCGGCCCTCATGCCTGGATCAAGGAGCTGCCGTGACCGGAACGCCGCCCGCGATGACGGGCTTCCACCACTTCTCCCCCACGGTGTCGGACGTCGAGGCCAGCGCGGCCTGGTACGAGCGGGTGTTCGGGATGAGCCGGGTGCCGGTCACGTTCCCGCACTACGGCGACGAGCAGGGCGGCTACGCGGTGCTGATGATGGACCCGAAGTCCGGCGTGACCATCGGGCTGCACCACCACGAGGCCAACCCGGGCGAGTCGTTCGCCGAGAACCGGACCGGCCTGGACCACATCTCGTTCAGCGTGGCGAGCCGGGAGGATCTGGACGCCTGGGCCGCCTGGCTGGACAGCCTCGGCGTGCCGCACTCCGGCGTGAGAGACGTCACTGACCCGGTGCCCTTCTCGACGCTGGTCTTCCGCGACCCCGACAACCTCCAGCTGGAGCTGATCTACTTCGCCAGCTGAGGCCGCGGCGGCCGGCCCCGGCCGCCGCCGCGGTCAGTCCGGCAGCGTGCGCGGGAAGCCGAACCAGCCGAGCGCTGCGCTGTCGAACCGGGTCAGCGCGCAGATGCGGTCGCCGGCCAGGGTCAGCACCACCATGCCGTGGGCGTGGCTGATCGCGCTGTGCGGGTCGGGCTGGTAGACCGCGAACGCGGGCTGGCCGTTGGCCCGGGCCGGGTGCAGCCGGAACGACCGGCCCGGCCGGAACGCGGTCGCCGCCAGGAACCGGGCGGCCAGGTCCCGGCCGTAGTACTCCAGCGGCACCGGCGGCATGGCCAGCCGCACGTCGTCGGACAGCAGTGCGACCACGCGGTCGACGTCGCCGGCCTCGAACGCCTGGGTGAACCGCTCGGTGAGCTCGCGCTCGGCAGCGGAGCCCGGCTCCGGCGGGCGCCGGGCCGACCGGTCCGCGGGGTCCTGGGCGGCAATCGTGGCCCGGGCCCGTTTCAGGGCGCTGGTCACGCTCTCCTGGGTGGTCTCCAGCATGTCCGCGGTCTCGCTGGCGCGGAAGCCGAGCACGTCCCGCAGGATGAGCACGGCCCGCTGCCGCGGCGGCAGCAGCTGCAGCGCGGTCACGAACGCCAGCGAGATCGCCTCCCGCCGCTCGTACCGCGCTTCCGGGCCCGGGTCGCGGTCGGCGAGGCCGGCCAGCAGCTCGTCCGGGTAGGGCTGCAGCCAGGTCACCTCACCCAGCCGGGTCGGCTCGGGGATGTCCACGCCCGGGTCGTAGGGCGCCGGGCCGGGGCGGCGGCGGGCCGCGCGCAGGAGGTTCAGGCAGCGGCTGGTGGCCACCTGGTACAGCCAGGTCCGCAGGCTGGCCCGGCCCTCGAAGCCGTCCAGGCCGCGCCACGCGGCCAGCAGGGTTTCCTGCAGCGCGTCCTCGGCGTCCTGCACCGAGCCGAGCATCCGGTAGCAGTGCACCTGCAGCTCGCGGCGGTGCGGCCCGGTCAGCCGGCGGAACGCCTCGCCGTCCCCGGCCCGCGCCTGGTCCATCAGATCCGCTGTCGCCACACCCGTCATCCTCGCGCTCCCTGCCGTCATCCTGGCCCGCCGGCCGCCGGGCACCCGGGGCCTGCTGGTACAGACACCGGCCGGGCCGGGAACTGGGCGGCCAGAAGGCGCCCAATCCGGCCCGCGGCCCGGGTCGGTCCGTATGTCCGGGCCAGATGCCCGGGCCAGCAATCCACGCGAGGCGCCCGGCGAAGCCGGCGGGCGAGCGCAGGTGCCGCCGGCGCTGTTTTCCCGACGAGCGACGCGGCGCGACGAAGGAGCGCCAAGGAGGGAGGAGGGAAGGCAGCGCCTCCCAGCGGCCCTGCGCGAGCCAGCAAGCACTGACGGAAGGACGCAACCTGACATGACGGATCTCCAGCAGGCCGCCGCGCCGCTGGACGGGGACGGCGGCGGGCCGGGCGCCCGCCCCTGCGGTCACCGTTCTGCTCACCGCGGTGGCCTACTTCATGGTGGCGCTGGACGCGCTGGTGGTGGTTACCGCGCTGCCCTCGGTCCACCGCGACCTCGGCGGCAGCATCGGCACGCTGCAGTGGACGGTGACCATCTACAGCCTGGCCTTTGGCGCGGGCATCATCACCGCGGCCGCGCTCGGTGACCGGCTCGGCCGGCGCCGGGTGTACGTGACCGGCCTGGTGGTGTTCACGCTGGCCTCGGCGGCCTGCGCGCTGGCGCCCAGCGCCCCGGTGCTGATCGCCTGCCGCGGGGTGCAGGGCCTCGGCGCGGCGATCATCATGCCGCTCGGGCTGACGCTGCTGACCTCGGCGTTCCCGCCGGAGCGGCGCGGCACGGTGGTCGGCATCTGGGGCGGCATCGCCGGCCTGGCGGTGGCCAGCGGGCCGCTCATCGGCGGCGCCGTCACCCAGGGTCTGGACTGGCACTGGATCTTCTGGGTGAACGTGCCGATCGGGATCGCCGCGGCGGTCGGCGCCCGGCTGTGGCTGGCTGAGTCGCGCGGCCAGAAGAACCGGCTCGACGTGCCCGCCCTGGTCCTGGTCTCGGCCGGGATCGGCGCGCTGACCTGGGGCCTGGTGCACGGCACCGAGGCGGGCTTTGCCACCCCCGGCACGCTGGCCGCGCTGCTCGCCGGGGCCGGCCTGATCGCCGCCCTGATCGCGTGGGAACGGATCACCCGGGAGCCGATGATCCCGCCGGCACTCCTGCGTAATCCTAAATTCTCGGCCGCGTCGGCGACGCAGTTCCTGACCACCTCAGCCATCTTCTCCGCGGCCTTCCTGATCAGCCAGTTCTTCCAGGCCGGGCAGGGCCAGTCGCCGCTGGCCACCGGGCTGCGGTTCCTGCCCTGGACGGCCATGCCGCTGCTGGTCGCGCCGGCCGCG
The DNA here is from genome assembly GCA_963770375.1 of uncultured Actinomycetes bacterium. Classification (GTDB taxonomy): domain Bacteria; phylum Actinomycetota; class Actinomycetes; order Streptosporangiales; family Streptosporangiaceae; genus DASVBE01. The sequence goes on from CAVYPM010000017.1 coordinate 421,328, forward strand.
GGAGCCCTCTTCGACCGGATCGGGGCCCGGCGGCTGGTCATCCCCGGGCTGATCATGCAAGCCGCGGGGTTCGGCAGGATCGTCTGGCTGGCCGGCCACGGCGCGGGCTACCCGGCCTACGTGGCGCCGTTCCTGCTGGCCGGGGTGGGCATCTCGATGGCGCTGCCGTGCATCCCCGCGGCCGGGCTGAACGCGGTGCCCGCCGCCATGCTGGGCAAGGCCGCCGGGGTGCTGAACACCTGCCAGCAGTTCGGCGCGGTGGCCGGGGTGGCGATCGTTACCGCGGTCTTCTCCGCGCACGGCAGCCTGGCCAGCCCGGCCGCGGTGACCAGCGGGTTCCGCCCGGCGCTGGCCGGCGTCGGCGGTGCTGTCGCTGGCCGGCGCGGCGGTGGCGGCCGGGCTGGGGGCCCGGGCGCGGCGCTGACCGCGCGGGTGGTTGCGGCCAGCGGCGGCGCGCACCAGGATTCCTGGTGTGGACCTGGGATTGCGGGTGATCGGGCGGGTCGAGTCGCCGCTGGCCGACCCGGGGCAGGCGCCGAAGCAGGCCGACGAGGGGGCACCCGCGGCCTGGCTGGTGCTGGACGAGACGGTGGCCCCGGCGCTGGCCGGCCTGGCCGCCGGGGCGCGGGTGGTCGTGCTGACCTGGCTGCACCGGGCCCGGCGGGACGTGCTTGCGGTGCATCCCCGGGACGACCCGGCGCGTCCGCTGGCCGGGGTTTTCTGCACCCGCTCGCAGGACCGGCCGAACCCGATCGGGCTGCACCCCACCACGGTCACCGCGATCAACGGGACCCGGGTCGGGGTGGCGCAGCTCGAGGCGGTGGACGGCACCCCGGTGCTGGACATCAAGCCGCTGCTCGGTCCGCCGCCGGCCGGTGATCCCGCGCGGTAGCGTGCTGGTATGGCAGCGGACTGGCCCTCGGTGTCTTATCCGGACTGGCGTGCAACCTGCGACACGCTGCACGCCCACAGCCAGGTGCTGGGCAAGCTGGCGGCCGGGCTGGCGCCGCCCGAGCCGCAGCTGCAGCACGCCGCGCTGCGGCTGACCGCGCGCGGCTGGGAGACCGCCCCGCTGCCCGCCCCGGACGGCTCGGGGGCCCTGGTCGTGGCCCTGGACCTGCGGTCGCACGAGGCGGTGGTGGAGCACAGCGGCGGCTTCGCCGAGCGGATCCCGCTCACCCCGGACCGGCCGGTCGGCGAGGTGACCCGGGCGGTGCTGGCCGCGGTGGGCCGGGCGGGCGGCCCGGTGTCGATCGACCCGGCGCCGCAGGAGGTGCCGTGGACGGTGCCGCTGGACTCCGACACCGAGCACGCGCGCTACGACCCGGCCCAGGTGTCGGCCTACTTCGCCGCCGCGACCCAGGCGGCGGCCGTGCTGGCCGCGTTCCGTGCCCCGTTCCGGGGCCGGTCCACGCAGGTCAACGCCTGGTGGGGGTCGTTCGACCTGGCCGTCAGCCTGTTCTCCGGGCAGCCCGCGGAGCCGCCGGGCACGGACTTCATCATGCGGAACGCGATGGACGCGCAGGAGGTCGCGGTGGGCTGGTGGCCGGGTGACGCCCGGTATCCGCACGCCGCGTTCTACGCCTACGCGCACCCGGCGCCGGAGGGGTTCGGCGGCCACGTGCTGTCCCCGGCCGCGGTGCGCTGGGCCGGCGAGCTCGGTGAGTACGTGCTCGACTGGGACGACGTCCGCGCGGCCGCGGACCCGAAGGCGGCCGCGCTGGAGTTCGCCCGGTCGGCGTTCACGCACGCCTGCCTGGTGTGCGGGTGGGACCCGGGGCTGTCGGCCAGCGCGGCGGGCACGCCGCCGCCGGTGCACTGATGGCCAGGCCCGTCAGTACCCGCCCTGGAACACCTGGTCGATCGGCCCGGACCGGCGCACGCCGTCGGCCATCACCACCGGGGCCAGCACGGCCAGGGTCCGCTGCCTGGTCACCCTGCTGTAGCCGCTGAGCAGCAGGGCCACCTTGGTGCCTGCCTGGTCGGCGAGGGTCAGCGTCTCGATCCGGCCGTAGCGGCCCCGCCCGACGGAGTAGCCGGCGCTGGCCAGCTGGTCGAGCCGCAGGATCCGGCGGCCGCGCAGGCTGTGGGCGGTGATCTGGCTGCCCTGGATCTCGGTCCAGGAGGCCAGCCCGGCCAGGGCGGCCAGCACCACCACCGCGCCGAGCACGCCCGCGATCACGCGGCTTTCCGTGTTGACCCCGAGCGCCACGCCGAACCCGCCGACCAGCGCACCGATCACGAGGAGGACGATTGCCCATGGGCTGGGGCCGGCCTTGATCCGCATGGACGCTAGTATCCGCGGACGGGCGGGTCGCCGTAGGTGTCCCGCGATCAGCCGGAGGAGAGCATGGAAGAAAGCCGGGCCCGCGAGCTGCTGGCCGCCGAGCGGGCCGAGGTCGAGCGCCTGCTCAGGGACGTTGTTGCCGAGGGCCAGGAGGACCGGGAAGGGCAGGCGGAGACCGGCGACATCGCCGATCCCGCGCAGCTGCTGACCGCTCAGGGCGAGGACGACGCGATCGCGGAGAGCCTGCGGAACCGGCTGGACGCGCTGGACCGGGCCGACCAGCGGCTGCGGGACGGCACGTACGGCCTCTCGGTGCGCAGCGGCAAGCCGATCCCGGACGCGCGGCTGGAGGCCTACCCCACCGCCGAGCTCACCGTCGAGGAGGCGTCGCAGGAGTCGTAGGGGCCGCATCGGCGCGGGCCGGCTCGCCGGTTCGCGGCTGCTGCGGTGAGATGCCCGGCAGGGCATTGAGGTGGGGTTCCAGCTGGGCTTCGAGGCGGCGCAGGTCCTGGAGGTAGAGCGCGGTCCACAGCAGCCGCTTGGCGTGCTCGGTGTCCCCGTCGTGCAGGGTGCCCGCCCCCAGGTCGCGGCGCAGCGCCGCGAGCAGCTCGGCGGTCCGGTCGGCCGGCCGGGGCGGCGGCGGGGTGCGGACCGGGCGGCGCGGGTCGATGGCGTCGGCCACCGCGGCGTACCAGCCGCTGACCGCCCAGGCCTGGTCCTGGATCAGGCCGCTGCTGGCGGTGAAGGTGCGCCCGCCGGTGTCCTCCCGGGGCGGCAGCGGCATCCTGCCGATGGCCTCGCCCGCCAGCCGCAGCCGGGTCGCGCCGTTCACGATCGGCGTCAGATCGGACAGGTGCACGTTCTTCGCGCCGCGCTCGGCCAGGTACTGGCGCAGCGCGTCGTCGAGGCGGCGGCCCGCGGCCAGCATCTCGCGGTGCTCCGCCTCCGGCTCGGCGGCGAGCCCCAGCGCGTAGGCGACCGCGTCGGCCAGGTAGCCGGTGCCGATCCGGTAGGCCTGGCTGAGCGCGGTGCCGATGGCCGCCGCGGCGCCGCGCGGCCAGACCAGGATCCCCACGATCAGCCCGGCCGCGCAGCCCAGCGCGACGTCCTCGATCCGGATCAGGCCGACCTTCCAGCCGACCGGCGAGATGATGTTGAACAGGATCAGCAGGGTGACGGTGAACGCGGCCTGCCCGGCCGCGAACGAGATCGCGTCCGGTGCGTAGGCGGCGACCAGCACGGCCACCGGGAGGAGCGCCCACAGCAGGGCCGGGCTGGTGCCCAGGGCCAGCAGCAGCGCCGAGCCGACGATCAGGCCGGCCACCGTGCCGGCCAGCACGCGCAGCACGGTCGTGCCGGTGGACAGCGCGTTGGAGCGCAGCACGGACAGCGCGCCGAGCGCCGCCCAGAACCCGTGCTCGGCGCCCGCCAGCTTGACGAACAGCACGGCCAGGCCGAGACCGAGCGCGCCGCGGATGCTGTTCTGCAGCCAGACCGAGTGCCGTTCCAGGTGGCTGGCGGCGATCTGGACGGCCGGGCTGAGCGGCGCGGCGGTGGCGTGCCGGGGCTGGCGGCCGAGGATCCGGTCCAGGACCGGGCGGGCGTCGGCGTCCGCGGCCCACTGCACGGTGGCCCCGACCAGGGCGGCGGCGTAGCCGAGTTCCCGGCCCTGGAGGGCCAGCTCGATGCCGTGGTCCGCGGCCGGGTCGAGGAATTCCCTGACCTGGCTGCCGACCAGCTGCCGCTGGGCGCCCAGCGTGGCCATCGCCCCGGCCAGCGCGCGCTGCTGGTCCGGGTCTGGCCGGCCGGCGGCCAGCAGGACGGCGCTGGCCCGCAGCACGGTGGCGGCGGCCCGGGCGGTGTCCTTGGCCAGGTCCGGCCAGCCGGGCAGGTCGTGGGCGTCCAGCGCCAGCACCCCGGCGCAGAGCCATTCCAGGTCGTCGACGATCCGGATCAGGGCCCGGCTGCCAGTGGTCAGCGCGACCGGCCGGAACGTGGAGCCGCGGAACGCGTCCCGCAGCCGGCCCAGCGCCTTGGTCATCGCCTGGCACAGCTCGTCGTCCGGGGCGCCGCGGCCGCCGGCCCGGGCGGTGATCACGTCCGCGGCGGCCCGGCAGGTATCAGCGGCGGAGCGGCGCAGCAGATCCCGGTCCCGGGGCGGCCAGACCAGCATGACCGCCGGGATGCTGACGGCCGCCGCGATGCCCCACCCGGCCAGCCGCGGCGCGATGTCCGCGGCGGTGCCGGGCAGCGTGACCGGCAGGATGAACAGCAGCAGCGCGGACCGCCCGGCCGAGGCGATGGTCGCGCTGAGCGCGCCGGCGAACAGGATCACGAAGCCGGCCACCGTCATCGAGGCCACCGCCAGCCAGCTGACCTGCGAGGCCAGCGTGCCCAGCGCGATCAGCAGCGCACCGGTCAGCGCGAGCATCAGGTAGCTGGCCAGGCGCCGGGACCGGCTGCCGGGGAAATCGACGAACAGCATCAGCGCGAAGCCGCCGAACGAGGCGAACGTGGCCACCTGCGGATCGCTGAACACGGTGAACGTGAACGCGAACATGGCCGGGACCACGACCGCCAGCCGGATGGCCCGGTGCAGGGCGTACCGGTCCGGGTCGAGCAGCCGGAAACGGCCAGCCAGCGACGGAAACGGCATCAGCACCTCAGGGACCGGCGGGGCCCCGCTCAGCCGCCGGGGCCACCCGAAGCCTAACCCGGCGGCCGGGGGCCGCGCCTAGCCCGGCGGCGCGCCCGGGGGCGTGCGGCGCAGCCCGGCGACCGGCTGCCAGGCCACCGTGGGCCGGAGCGGGGCGGCGGTCCGCTCGCGCAGGCAGCCGGCGTACACCCCGGCACCGTAGGCGGCCTGATCGGCAAGGGTCCGGCCGGCCGCGGCCAGCAGCCGGGCGCCGCCGCCCTGGCGGGCTCCGTCCGCGAGAGGCGGTGCGGCCAGCAGCGAGGCCGCGGCCAGGCGGCGTCCCCAGCGGGCCCGGGCGGTCCGGCCGCCCGGGCGGGCGATGACGGCGGCCAGCACGGGCCAGCCGAACTGGCCGCACCACCGGCCGGTGCCCAGCCAGGTCTGCACGACGCCCACGGCCATCGGCTTGACCAGGCCACGGGCGGGCAGCCCGGCCGCCTGCAGCCGCCGCCGGAGCAGCACCGCGGACAGCGCGAACGACCCGGATGCGGCGGCCGGCCTTCTGGCCAGCAGCGCGGTCATCGTGAGCGTGGGCCAGGGCTGCAGGATCAGCGGGGTGAGCGCGCCGGGGTGCCGCCGGGCCAGCGGCGCCGCCGAGGTGCCGTACCGGAACCGGCGGTGCAGGATCCCGGCCAGCGAGCCGGCCGCGGCGTGGTGGACCTCGACGGCCGGCTCGTACCTGACCCGCCACCCGGCTCCGGTCAGCCGCCAGATCAGGTCCACGTCCTCGCCGTAGCGCATCGTCTCGTCGAATCCGCCGCCCAGCGCCCGGCGGCGGGCCAGCAGCGCGGCGGTCGGCACGTAGCTGACCCGGGTCAGCGGCGCGACCCGGGCCGGCTGGCCGCCCTGGTCCAGGGTGGGCCCGGTGCCCGGCGCGGCGACCACCCGCGGCGCCACCGCGGCCACCAGCGGATCGGCGAAGTGGCCGGAGAGCCCGTCGATCCAGCCCGGCGGCGGTTCGCAGTCGCTGTCCAGGAACGCCACGAACTCGCTGGCCAGTGCGGCCAGGCCGGTGTTGCGCGCGGCGCCGGGCCCGCCGCTGGCCGGCCGCCGGATCAGCCGGGCCCCGGCGGCCCGGGCGACGGCACGGACCGCGTCCGGGTCCGCGGACCCGTCGTCCACCACGAGCACCGGGTAGGCGGTTCCGGCGGCTGCCAGGCAGCGCCGCAGTTCCGGCGTCCGGTCGCGGACCGGGATCAGCACGGTCACGTCCAGCCCCGGCCGGGGCGAAGCCGGCGGAGCTGGTGGGCTGGGCAGCACCGGATGGGCCAGGTTCGCGTCGGTGAGGCGCCGGGCCAGAGTGGCGGCGGCGGCTGAGGCGACCGGGCCGGCTTCGAGCTCGGCCAGGGCCCGCTGCCCGGCCGGGCTGAGCCGCAGGACCCGCGGCGGTGACCCGCCGAACAGCACGTCGCTGGTCATCCGCTGGGTCCCGGGATCCAGCCGGACCACCGTGCCGGCCGGCAGGCCCGCGTCCGGGGCCAGGCCGGCCGCCGCGGGCGGGACCACAGCAGGCGGCGGGACGGCGGGCCTTTCCGTGCCCGGCCCGGCCGCGTCCGGCCCGCCCGTGCCTGACCCAGCGGCGGCCCGGCGGCCGGCGGCACGCGCCGGGTTCCCCGGCGGCGCGGCACGCCCTGGGCGGCGGCTCACAGCGCGAGCCCGCCGTCGACGGGGATGGCCGCCCCGGTCAGGCCGCTGGCCGCGTCGCTGGCCAGGAAGGCGAGCACCCGGGCGATCTCGGCCGGGTCGAGCAGCCGGCCGATCGGCTGCTGGGGGCCGAACGTGGCCGGTCCTGGCAGCCCGTACATCCGGGCGCTCTCGGCCAGCATCGCGGTGTCCGTCGAGCCGGGGCTGACCGCGTTGGCGGTGATCCCGGTGCCGCCCAGCTCGGCGGCCAGCGCGCGGATGAACCCGGCCACCCCGGCCTTGGACGCGCAGTACGCGGCCAGGTTCGGCAGGCCGCGGGTGGCCGCCGCGGACGCCACCGCGAGGAACCGGCCGTGCCGCGGTTCCGGCCGCCGGAGCAGGGCCGGGACCGCGACCCGGGCGAGGGTCAGCACGCCGCCCAGGTTGATGTCCAGCACCGTCTGCTCGGCGGCGGGCGGGACCTGCCAGGCGGGCTCGCCGCCGGCGATCACCCCGGCGGCGGCCACGGCCGCGTCCAGGCCGCCCCACCGCTGCTCGGCTTCGGCGATGACCGCGGCCAGCGCGTCCCCGTCCCGGGTGTCGGCCTCCGCCGCGAACGCGTCCGGCCCGGCCTGGGCCACGACCGCGTCCAGTTCGGCCCGGGTGCCCAGGGGGTAGGGCAGCGCGGGGTCGTCCGCGCAGCGGTCCACGGCCACCACCCGCCACCCGTACGCGGCCAGGGCCACCACGGTGGCCGCGCCGATCCCCCGGGCCGCACCCGTCACCAGCGCAACCCGGCCGTCACCGAGCTCACGTCGCCTCCCATCCGGCTTCCCAGGATCCCGGAGGATTTCAGGCACCTGCCGGCGGTGTGCGGATCGACTCGCGCGTCATGGTCACGGGTCTCGCCTGGGCAGCGCCCGGTCTTGCGCAGGAAGTCCGAGCAGCGCCGCGGGCGGCTTCCTCCGGGCTGGCCGGGCCGAGCAGCGTGGGCGGGTCGATCTGCACCAGAACCCCGCTGAGCTCAGCCAGCCGCTCGCGGGCCGAGCCGGCCGGCGCAGGCGGAACCTCGTGGGTCCGCGGCCGGTACGGGCGGGGCGGGCCAGCGATCACCGGTGGGCCCGGCCCGGCGTGCGGCCGGGCGACCGGGATGGCGGCCCGGCGGGAGGCCAGCATGGCGTCCAGGGGGGCGCGGCGCAGGCTGACTCCAGCGGCCTCGACCGAGCACACCGCGGGCAGCCCGATCCACAGCCGTTCCCGCCACCCGCCCGGCAGCCGCCGTTCCCCGGCGAGCCCCAGCCCCCCGGCCTCCTGCGCCAGCCCTGCCTCAGCGGCGGCCGGGCGCGGCGCGTCGCCCGGCAGCGTCAGGCTGACCAGCCCGAGCGCCTGGGCGGCGCCCAGCTCGTGGGCCAGGAAGGCGGGCAGCGCCCCGGTGCCGCGGTCCGCGGACCGGTCGCCGCACAGCACGAGCGCGGGCCGGCGCGGCCTGAGCGTCCCGGCCAGGGCGGCAGCCAGCGCCTGCTCGTCGGCGGCCAGGCCGTCCAGGTAGTCCGCCTCGGGCCAGTCCACCCGGAGAACCTCAGCCGCACCGGCCGCCAGCGCGTCCCGCAGTGTCGCCTCGGCCGCGGGCGGCCCGGCGGTGACCGCCAGCACCTCGCCGTGCCAGGCCGCGGCGAACCGCAGCCCCAGCTCCAGCGCCGCCAGCTCCGCGGGCGCCGGCCCCGCCCCGTGCACCGGCGGCCGGACCGTGCCGGTCAGCAGGTCAACGTCGGGCCGCGCCGGGGCGTGCCGCAGGCACACCACCACCAGCGGCCCGGCGGCGGGATCGTCGGCAGCCATCGTCAGCCGTTCCGGAAGACGACGCCGTGCCCGCCGTCGGGGTAGGTCCAGGTGATCGCGCCCTCGTTGTTGCAGACCTGGTAGCAGGTGCCGCACTCGAAGCACTGCTCGTAGCTGAACAGGATGCCGCCGTCGGCGGTGGGCGCGAACAGGTTCGCCGGGCAGGCGGTGACGCATGCCTTGGTGGTGCAGGACCGGCAGACCCCGGAGTCGACCGTGATGTGCGCCCGCTGGCCGACCCGGAACTCGACCGTGCCGATCAGCTCGGCGAACGACGTCTCCGGCCAGCCGCCACCGCGGTCACCGACGGGGGTCACCGGAACACCCGCGCGCCGGCGAGGGTGTCCCGGAGCAGGCCGGACAGGCGCACGCCGTTCCGCTTCGCCGACCGGCGGGCCAGGCGGGCCAGCCCGGGCTTGGGCACCGGGTTCGTCACCGTGAACACGCCCTCGGCCAGGTCGCAGACCATCCCCGGATACCGCTGCTGGACCCGCTCGGACAGGACCAGCCGGGGCGCGCCGCGCAGCCGCTTGTGGTCGGCCAGGACGAACGCCGACTCCAGCTCCCGGCGGTACCCGGCCAGCCCGCGGGCCGACGTGTCACCGGCCCCGACCGCCCTGGCCACCGCCCGGCCGGCCGCCAGCCCGGAGCCGATGGCGAAGTTGACGCCCTCCAGCCAGAGGCCGGCCGCCAGGCACAGGCCCGCCGCGTCCCCGGCGATGACCATCCCGTCGATGGCCAGCTTCGGCATGGCCCGGTAGCCGCCCTCCGGGATCAGGTGCGCCGAGTACTCCCGGACCGTGGCCCCGCGCAGGTACGGGGCGATGGCCGGGTGCGCCTTGACGTCCGCGACCAGTTCCTCGGGCCGGACCGCAGATGCGGCCAGGCCCGGCAGCGAGACGACCACGCCGACGCTGACCGTGTCGGTGCCGGTGTACAGGAACCCGCCGCCGGGGATGCCCCGGGTGACGCCGATCATCTCGAAGTCGGCGCCCTCCCCCGGGCCGACCGCGAACCGGTCCTCGATCACGCTGGCGGGCAGGCCGAGCACTTCCTTGACGCCCAGCGTGTGCTCGGCCGCCGCGGTGGCCGGCAGCAGCCCGGCCTCCTTGGCCAGGAACGAGTTCACCCCGTCCGCGGCAATCACCGCCCGGGCCCGTATTTCTCCGTCGGGACGATCAGTACGCACCCCGGTCACCTCGCCACCGGGACCGCGGAGCAGCCCGGTCGCCACCGTCGAGGTGACCAGGTCGGCCCCGGCCGCCACCGCGTGGTCCGCCAGCCAGCTGTCGAAGTCGCTGCGGAACGTGGTCATCCCGTTGTACGGCGGCTCGCCCCAGGCCTGCGTCCGGTAGTCGACCGACAGGGCCTGCGAGCCGGTCAGCGCCATCGTGCCCCGCCGGACCACCCAGCGCTGCACCGGCACCTGCTCCCACCAGCGCGGGATCACCTCGTCCAGGACCCGGCCGTAGACCACGCCGCCGTAGACGTTCTTCGACCCGGGGAACGGGCCGCGTTCCAGCAGCACCACGGACCGGCCCGCGCGGGCCAGGGCCAGCGCGGCGGCGGACCCCGCGGGGCCCGCCCCGACCACGACCGCGTCCAGGATCTCAGCCGGCATCGGGCGTCACCTCCTCCGGCACCTCGACGCCGAGTTCCCGGGCCAGCGCGACCAGCGTGCCACGGGCGTCGGCGATGACGCCAAGGCTGCTCATCGCGGTCATCGGGCAGTGCGGGTCGGTGTTCACGCTGGCCACCTGCTCCGGCTCGCCCAGCCCGCCGGTGTGCTGGACCGCCCCGGAAATGCCGAACGCGACGTAGCGCCGGGGCGTGATCGTCACGCCGGTCGTGCCGATCTGCCGGTCAGGCCCGGCCCAGCCCGCGTCGGTGGCCACCCGGGTCGCGCCCGCGGCCGCGCCGGCCGCCGCGGCGACCCTGGTCAGCAGATCGAACACGGCCCGGGCGGCCCCCGCGTCCAGCCCGGACGCCAGGCCCGCGCCGCCGCCGAACACAAGCGCAGCCTCAGCCAGGTCCATAGCAGCCGGATCAGGAGGGATTACGGCCAGCACGTGCGGGTCAGCAGCCCCCGGCTGATCCGCATCCCCGGACTGGTCCCCGGGCCCCGCGGGAAGGCCCAGCGGGGCCACCACGGCCGGGCCCGGGAGCGGCGGGCCGATGATCCCGGTCCCCGGCGCCAGCGTGACCACGGCCGGCCCGGGCACCTGCACCGGCAGCACGATCCGGTCGTCCAGCCGGCACAGCTGAGCCGCAACACCCGGCCCGCCCGCGACCAGGCTGGCCGCACAGGCCCCCGCCAGCAGCGGCCGGCCGAGCCGCGCGGCCAGGCGGGGCGCCAGGTCCCGCCCGTCCGCGGTGGCCGGCAGCACGATCAGCGGCACCGCGGCCAGCGCCGGGGCCAGCCGCGCCGCCAGGAGGCCCGGCCGCAGCCCGGACCCGGTCTCGCAGAACCACACCCGCACCGCAACAGCCCGGCCCGCCGCCGCCGCGGCCTGCTCAGCGCCATCGCCGGCCACCAGCACCGCCCCGCCGGCCTCGGTCACCGCCTCCGCGGCCCCGGCCGGCAGTTCCCCGCCCCGGGCCAGCACCACGGCCAGCGCGTCCAGCCCGGCCGGCAGGCTCGCCACCGCCGGCCCGGTCACAGCCATCTCGCTCACAGTGCCGCCTCAGTCACAGGGCCGCCTCAGTCACAGTGCCGCCTCAGTCACAGGGCCGCCCCCACCCGCTCGCCCTCGATCACGGCCGCGTGTGCCCGCCGCGGCGCCAGGCAGTCCCCCACCCGGTGCACCTCGAACGGCACGCCACCGCCGGCGGCACCGCCTGGCCCCGTCACCACTGGCCCCGTCACCACTGGCCCCGTCACCACTGGCCCGCAGTTCCTGCCACAGCGCGTCCTCGGGCTGGGCCGGCACCGCGCACGCCGCCCAGTCGCACACCAGCTCCAGCGCGGTCCCGGTCGGGTGGTGCTGCACCGACAGCACCAGCCGCCCGTCCTCCTCCCGGGAGCCCAGCACCACCACGTCGGTCCGCTGCCGGATGCCCTTGGCGTGCGCCTTGACGTTCCAGGTCTCCAGATCCAGGGTCACGCCCAGATCCTGGCCCACGACCATCCCGTTAGTGATCACCTCGACAAGACAGCCCCGGTCGGCCAGCAGTTCGGCCGCCGACGTCGCCTGGTGGAAGCCAAGCTCGTCCACCACGATCACGGACCCTGCCGCCCCCGCCGTCCCGTCGATCACCTCGCGCACGTCAACCACCCGCGGATGGCCGCCCGACCACCACGGCCGGGCCGGCCGGGCCCCGGTGGCCAGGACCACCGCATCCGGCGCCTCGGCGCGCAGGAACGCAGCCGATACCTCGAACTGCGGTCTGCACCGCCACCCCCCGCCGGGCCGCCTCGGCCGCCAGGTTCCGCACCAGGTCACCGAACTCGGCCCGGGCCGGCACGCGGGCCGCGACCGCGACCTGCCCGCCGATCCGTCCTGACCGCTCGAACAGCGTCACCCGGTGCCCTCGCCCAGCCGCCGTCACCGCGGCCTGAAGCCCCCCGGGCCCGCCGCCGACCACATACACCCGCCGGCCGCCACGGCGCGGCGCGGGCAGCGGGACGGACTCCCGCCCCGTCCGCGGGTTCTCGATGCAGCCGAGCCAGCGGTTCAGCCCCATCCGGCCGACGCACTCCTGGTTGCAGGACAGGCAGGTGCGGATCCTGGCCGCCTCGCCCACCCGGGCCTTGGCGGTGAAGTCCGGGTCGGCGATCTGGCCGCGGACCACGCCGACCAGGTCGCACTGGCCGGCCGCGAGCGCCCGGTCGGCCTGCTTCGGGTCCTTGAACCGGCCCACCCCGACCACCGGCAGCGAAACCGCGCGGCGGATCGCCGCCGGGATGTACATCGCGTACCCCGGCGGGACCTGCATCGACGCCTCGATCATGTACAGCGTGGCGGTGGCCACGCCGATCGAGGTGTTGATGTAGTCGACCTGACCGGTATCCGCGGCCATCCGGGCCACCTCGACGGCCTCGTCGATCGTGGTGCCGCCCTCGATGAGCTCGTCCCCGCAGATCCGCACGCCGAGCGCGAGACCGGGCCCGATCGCCGCGCGGACCGCGGCGACGATCTCCAGCAGCAGCCGGGCCCGGTTGGCCAGCGGCCCGCCGTACCTGTCGGTCCGCCGGTTGGTGGCCGGGGACAGGAACCCGCGGACGATCGAGGAGTGCGAGCACTGCAGTTCGACGCCGTCGAACCCGCCCGCCGCGCAGTGCCCGGCGACCAGCGCGTAGCCCGCCACGATCTCGCGGATCTCGTGCTCCTCGACGGCCTTGGGCACCTCGCGGAACAGCGGGTCGGGCACCGGGCTCGGGGCCCACACCGGCAGCCGGGAGAACATCCCCGAGGCCTGCCCGCCGTTGTGGTTGAGCTGGGCCAGGATCGGCACGCCGTGCGCGTGAACGGCCCGCGTGATCCGCTGGTAGCCGGGGATCACCTCGGGCCTGAACCCGTGGATCAGCTTCTCGTACGGCCAGTCGGTGGGGTGGGTGGAGTGCTCCTCGGTGATGATCAGCCCGGCCCCGCCGGCCGCCCGCGCCGCGTAGTACGCGGCGTGCTGCGCCGACGGCAGCCCGTCCTGCGCGTAGTTGGTCAGGTGCGCGGAGAACACGACCCGGTTCGGCACCGTTAGCGGCCCGATCCGCAACGGCGAGAACAGGTACCGGTACGGCCCGGCCCCGCTCACGGGGCGGCCAGGATGCGTCTCACAGCTGCCCCTTGGCCGGGTCGCCGGCCGGCACCGGGTGGCTGACCACGATCTGGGCCGGCCCGGTTAGCTTGCCGCGCAGCATCGGGTTCAGCGCGGCCAGGGCAGCTCCCCGGCTGTGCACGGCCAGCGCCTCCTCGCTGGCCCACCGCTCGATCATGATCAGCTGGTCGCCGGCCCGGTGCAGCGCGTACAGCTCGCAACCGTCCTCGGCGTGCACCTGCGGGATGATCCCGGCGAACGCGGCCGCCACCGCGTCGGTGTGCTCCGGCTTGGGCGAGATGGTGGCGACGACCACAATCGACATCGGTGCTCCTGGCTGTCAGTGGGTGAATGCCGGGCTCAGTGCCGCGGCGTGGCCCAGGCGGCGGCCCTCCCGGATGGCCTCGGCCACGGTCCGCGGGGCCACGCAGTCGCCCGCCCGCGGCGTCTCCGGCCGGGACAGGTAGAGATCCTCATCGGGCAGCCGGTGCCCGCAGTCGACCAGCACAGCGCAGTCCACCCGCCGCTGCGCCCCGGTCCACACGTCCTCCAGCAAAGCGGTTCCGCCGCTCACCTCGCGGATGAGCGACCGCAGTTCCCTGGTCACCCCGGCCCGCTGCAGCCGCACGTTCGCGTCGGCCAGGTCCCCGGTCAGCGACAGCAGCGTGCCCACCACCGGATCCTGGGTGACCAGCGCGACCTGCCGCCCCGCCGCCGCCAGCAATTCCGCCACCGCCACCCCCACCGGCCCGCCCACCGGGTCATGCACGACGACCGGCCCGTCCGGCAGCACGGCCGCGCCGGACAAGACGGCCAGGGCGTCCACGCTGACCGCAGGATCGAACCGGGCGGCCGGCCGCGAGCCGGTGGCCAGGATGACCTGGGTGCCCGCCGCCGCGGCCGCGTCCAGGTCCTCGGCGGTGATCTCGGTCTCCAGGTCGAACCGCACGCCGAGGCGCCGGGCCTCGGCTTCCAGCCAGTCGGCCAGCAGGGCCATCCGCTCCCGGGCCGGGCCGCCCGCCGCGGCCCGCAAGATGCCGCCGAGGCCAGCCGACCGCTCGGCCAGCCGGACCGCCAGCCCCGCCCCGGCGGCGACCCGGGCCGCCTCCAGCCCGGCCGGTCCCCCGCCGACGACGAGCACGCCGGGCTGCCCGGTCCGCGCCCCCGGTTCCGTAATCCTTCCTGGGCCAGAAACCCCATCGGCGGCGGGGGGCGGGTCGGTGGTTTCGTGGCCGGTGCGGGGGTCGCTGATGCAGGTGATGACCGGATTGCGGTTGTCGCGGACGCGGCAGGTCTGGTTGCACAGGATGCAGGGGCGGATCCGGTCCGGTGTGCCCGCGCGCAGCTTGGCCACCACATCCGCGTCGGCGATCTGCGCGCGGGTCATCTCGGCCAGGTCGGCGGCGCCCGCGTCGAGGGCGGCCTGCGCGGCGGCGGGGTCGACCACGCTCCCCTGCAGGGCGACAGGGACCGCGCCGGCCACGACGGCGCGGATCGCGGCGGCCAGGTCCTGGTTGAACATCGGCGGGGTGTGCGCGTCCGGCCGGTAGGCGCTGGCCGAGTACGGGCCGCCGCGGACCACCGTCAGCAGATCCAGGTCCGGGGCCAGCGCGGCGGCCTGCTCCGCGGCCTGCTCCGGCGTGACCCCGGCCCACGGCGCCAGCTCGTCGCAGCTCAGCCGCAGGGCCAGGATCCGGCCCGGGCCGATCGCGGCGCGCACCGCCGCCAGCACCTCGCGGGTCAGGGCCAGCCGGTCCGTGCCGTACCGGTCGGTGCGCTGGCTGGTCAGCCCGGAGTGGAACTGCCGCAGCAGCGCGCCGGGCCCGGCGTCCAGCTCGACCCCGTCCAGGCCCGCCCCGGCAGCCGCCGCCGCGGCCGCGGCGAACCCGGCGACCAGCGCGGCGATCTCCGGCTCCTCCATGATCATCGGGGTCTCGCGGCTCACCGCGTCGGTGAACCCGGATGGCCCCCACAGCACGCTCTGCGAGTACGCCGACGAGCCCTGCAGCCCGGTGTGCCCGAGACCGGCCAGGACCAGCGCGCCGTGCGGGCGGCAGGCCGCGGCGATCTCGCGCCAGCCGCCGGCGCAGTCCGCGGCCAGCGGGGCGCGCTCGTACGGCCAGTCGGACTCGTGCACCGACGCGGTCTCGGTGATGATCAGCCCCGCGCCGCCAGCCGCGCGCCGCTGGTAGTAGGCGGTGTGCCGGGCCGACAGCGCACGGTCCTGGCCGAGGTTGGTCTCGTGCGGCCCGAAGATCACCCGGGACGGCGCGGTCCGGCCCGCCAGCGTCACCGGGTCGAGCAGCCGGGGGCCGCCGGCGGCAGGCACGTCAGGGGCCGCCGGGGCGGAAACCGGCCAGCGGGCTTGCGTCGCAGGCGCGGTCGGGCGGGTGCTGGCGGTCCGTGAACCCGCTGGCATCGTCCGGCGGGCGGCGGCCGATGGTCACCGGGACCGGCTGGCGCAGGCGGGCGCGCGGCGCGGTCCGGTGCGAGTGGTCGCCGGACGGGCGGGGGGCACCGCCCGGGCGGCCGGGCGCGGCCAGCGCGGCCTCGCCGTGGCCGCGGACGCACTCGGGGTCCGGGCCGTCCAGCGGCAGGCCGGTGAAGAACTTGGCCGCCATGCAGCCGCCGCGGCAGGAATCGTACGCCGAGCAGGACTCGCAGGCCCCGCCGGTCTGGGGGCGGCGCAGGTCCGCGAACAGCTCCGAGTCACGCCAGACCGCGGCGAACCCGCCGGGCCCGAGCACGTTGCCCGCCAGGAAGCTGTCGTGGATCGCGAACGGGCACGCGTACACGTCGCCGACCGGGTCGATCAGGCAGACCACCCGGCCCGCGCCGCACAGGTTGAGTCCGGGCAGCGCGCCGCCGTACCCGGCCAGGTGGAAGAACGAGTCTCCGGTCAGCACCTGCTCGCCGCGCTCGGTCAGCCAGTCGTAGAGCAGCCGCTGCTGGTCCGCGGTCGGGTGCAGCTCGTCCCATACGTCCGCGCCGCGGCCCGACGGGCGCAGCCGGGTCAGCCGCAGCTGCGCGCCGAACCGGCCCGCCAGCGCCTGGAACGCGTCCAGCTGGGTCACGTTCTGCCTGGTCACGACCACAGACAGCTTGAAGCCGCGGAACCCGGCGGCGGCCAGCGTGTCCATCGCGCGCAGCGCCATGGCGTACGAACCGGGGCCGCGGACCGCGTCGTTGACCGCTTCGGTCGCGCCGTCCAGCGAGATCTGCACGTCGGTGTAGTCGCTGACGGCCAGCCGCGCGGCGACCGCCGGGGTGATCTTCACGCCGTTGGTGGAGAACTTCACCCCGACCTTATGAGCGGTGGCGTAATCCACCAGGTCCCAGAAGTCCGGCCGGACGGTCGGCTCGCCGCCGCCGATGTTGACGTAGAACACCTGCATGCGCTCGAGCTCGTCGATCACCGCCTGGCACTGCGCGGTGCTCAGCTCGCGCGGGTCGCGGCGGCCCGAGCTGGACAGGCAGTGCACGCAGGACAGGTTGCAGGCGTAGGTGAGCTCCCAGGTCAGGCAGATCGGCGCGGCCAGGCCGTACTGGAACTCCTCGACCAGCGGGCGGTCCCCGTGCTGCCAGTCACGACGCGGCCGCCGCGGGCTCGATCATCGACGAGGCGGCCAGGGTGGCCAGCGCGGCCCGGAAGGCGGGCAAGCCGGGGCCCTCGATGCCGGCCGCCGCGCAGGCCGCCCGCGCCGTGGGCGCAGTGTCCAGCGACTCGAGCACGGTCAGCAGCGCGGGATGCTTGAGGAAGGACAGGCGCCTGGTGCCGAAGTGATACAGCAGCGCGCCGAACCGCTCCGGGCGGACCGCGACCTGCGGATGCAGCCGCCAGCCCACGTCAAGATCGAACGGCACAGCCAGGTCGGACGGCGCCGGGTCGTGCGGCACCGGCTTAGTAGACACCGCACATGCCGTCGATGGACACTTCCTCGACCAGCAGGTCCGCGGTGACCAGTTCTTCTTCCAGCACGGTTTCTGCCAGTACGGGCTCGGCCACCGTGACGTCCGGCGCCGCTTCCGTCATAGTCGGATTGCTCATCTCACACTCTCCTGTGGGACGCCGCCGGATTGCTTTCCGTCACATCATGACGAATATAGGCTGAATGCTAACGTCGGGCTGGGTCGCCGGACAAGGCCAAGTGACCGGGAGGCGGAGCGTGACCGAGGCACCGGCGGGCATACGCCGGGGCCGGCCGCCGGGGACGAGCCGCCGGGCGCTGGAGCTGATCGCGCTGCGGCTGTTCACCGAGCAGGGCTTCGAGGCCACCACGATCGAGCAGATCGCGGCCGAGGCCGGGGTCAGCCCGCGGACGTTCTTCCGCTACTTCAGCTCCAAGGCCAGCGTGCTGTGGGCCGAGTTCGACCACGAGGTCGGCACGATCCGCGCCGCGCTGGCCGCCGTGCCCCCGGCCACGCCCATGATGGACGCGATCCGCCAGGCCGTGGTGACGGCCAACCACTACCGCGCGGAGGACGTGCCCGAGCTGCGCGCCCGGATGAACCTGATCGGCACCGAGCCCGCGCTGGTGTCCAGCGCGGCCACCCACTACGACGCCTGGGAGCGGGCGATCAGCGACTTCGTGGCCAGCCGCACCGGCCAGCCGGCCGGATCGCTGTACCCGCTCGCCGTCGGCCGCGCCACGCTGGCCGCCTGCCGCGCGGCCTACGACCGCTGGGCCGACCGCGCGGACGCGGATCTCACGCTGTACCTGGACGCGGCGCTGACCGCGCTGGCCGCCGGCTTCGCACCGGACGCCCTGCGCGCGGCCCCGCCCTGGACCACGGATGGGTGCCTGTGACCGCCTTCCTGGAACTGCTCGACTGGCGCAGGCGCATAAGTGAGGTGTACGCAGCCGTGCGCGCGGAGCCTGACCCGCAGGCCGGTCACGCGCTGTGGCGGGCCCGGCGGGACGAGCTGTTCCGCAGCCACCCGCAGAGCCCGCTGCCGCCCGGCGACCCGCTCCGCGAGACCGGCCTGCCGTACTGGCCGTACCGTCCGGACCTGCGGTTCGAGCTGGAGCTGCGGCCGCCGCCGGAGCCGGCCGAGCTGGCCCTGCCCACCGACCATGACGGCCGGACGCCGCTGACGCTGATCGGCCAGGCCGAGCTGCCCGCGCCGGTGGGCGGGACGCTCGACGTCTGGTGGATGCGGCAGTACGGCGGCGGCATGTTCGTCCCGGTCCGGGACGGCACGGCGGGCACGACCAGCTACGGCGGCGGCCGGTACGCGCTGGACACGGCCAAGTCCGCGGACCTGGGCCCCGGGCCGGGCGGCAGCCGGGCTGATCCTGGACCTCAACTTCCTCTACCACCCGTCCTGCCGGTACGACCCGGCCTGGCAGTGCCCCCTCGCCCCGCCGGGCAACCGCATCGCCGCCCCCATCGAAGCCGGAGAGCGCCTCTAGCGGGTTCGGGACGAGCGGCGGCGGGGGCGGGGCGGGAGTTCCTCGGCGGCTGGGTCGGCCATCGCCAGCGGGAGCCGGGACGGCGGCTTGACCTCGGACAGCCGCAGGTGAGTGGAGAGCCGCTGGCCGCCCCGGCTGGACAGGCTGGCCAGCACCTGCGCCAGCTCGGTCACGTTCCTGGCCACCGCGACCATCAGGTAGTCCGTCTCGCCGGCCACGTTGTCGGCCGAGATGATCTGCGGCAGGGCCCGGATCTGGTCCTCGAAGATCTGCGTCGACCGCGGGTCGTGACGGGCCAGCGTGGCCGTGATGTACAGCAGCAGAGGGAAGCCGGCCTGGGCCGGGTCGAGCTGGGCGCTGATGATCCGGATGACCCCGGACTCCTTCAGCCAGCGCACCCGGTGCAGCGTGGCGGCCGGGCTCAGGCCGACCATCCGGGCCAGCTCTACGTTGGTCCGGTCCGCGTCGACCTGAAGCGCTTCGAGCAGTTTTATGTCAACTTCATCAAGCTGTACAGCCATAGTGCTCAATAAAATATCGCTAAGCCTGCCAAGAGGCAAATTTCTGGGTTGGCGTCAGCAAACTGTACATATGACCCGTAACCGCCGTAATGCCCTCGCTGCCCTGGCTGTCGCCGGGCTGCTCTGGGGCACCACTGTCCCCCTGTCCAAGGTCGCCCTCGGCTGGCTGTCGCCGGGCTCGCTGACCCTGGTCCGGTTCGCCGTTGCCGCCGCCATCCTGGCCGTGGTGACCAGGTCCCGGCTGCGTGCTGCCTGCACCCCGGCGATCCTGCTGTCCGGCGCGATCGGCTACGGCGGGACCGTGCTGCTGCAGAACGTGGGCATCACCCGGACCAGCGTCAGCCACGCCGCGCTGCTGATCGGCTCCGTGCCGGTCATGGTCGCGATCGTCGCCGCGCTGTGGCACGGGGCGGTGGCCAAGCCGGTGGCGTGGGCCGGGTTCGGCGTGTCGCTGGCCGGGGTGGCCCTGCTCGCGGGCAGCGGCGGGTCCGGTGCGGCGCTGTCCGGCGACCTGCTGGTGCTGGCCTCGCTGCTGGTCTCCGCGGTGTTCACGGTGGCCCAGGACCGGCTGCTGCCCGGCCGGGACCCCGCCGCGGTGACCGCCGTGCAGTTCCTCGGCGCGGCGCTGGTCTCGGTGCCGGCCGCGCTGATGAGCGGGCTGCCGGCGGCGCCGGCGTCGGCCGGTCCTGCGCTGGCGCTGATCGGCCTGACCGCGGGCGGCACGCTGCTGCCGTTCACCCTGTTCGCCTTCGGGCAGAGCCGGGTGCCCGCCGAGGTGGCCGGGGCGTTCCTGAACCTGGAGCCGCTGATCGGCGCGGCCGCGGGCGTGGCGCTGTTCGGCGACCCGGCCGGGACCGGGCAGCTGCTCGGCGGCGGGGCGATCCTGGCCGGCATCGCGCTGAGCAGCGTGCCGCTGCTGCGCCCGGCCCGGGTGGACCGCACGGCGGTGGCTAGCGTCGAGGCAGGGACCCGCGCGCCGGCTCCCGTAACCCGTCCTGGATCAGAAACCGCAACGGCGGGGCAGTCGCGGCCGGCGGCCGGGGCGCTACCGGAAGACGACCGTCTTGTCGCCGTTGAGCAGGACCCGGTGGTCGGCGTGCCAGCGGACCGCCCGGGCCAGGGCGATGCACTCGGTGTCCCGGCCGATGGCCATCAGCTCGGCCGGGCTGTCCGCGTGGTCGACCCGGGCCACCTCCTGCTCGATGATCGGCCCCTCGTCCAGGTCGGTGGTGACGTAGTGCGCGGTGGCGCCGATCAGCTTGACCCCGCGCGCGTGCGCCTGGTGATACGGCCGCGAGCCCTTGAAGCTGGGCAGGAAGGAGTGGTGGATGTTGATGATCCGCCCGGGCAGCTTCCCGCAGAACGCGTCGGTCAGCACCTGCATATAGCGGGCCAGCACGACGAAGTCGGCCCGGTAGTGCTCGACCAGGGTGAGGATCTCGTCCTCCTGCGCGGCCCTCGTTTCCGGCCGGACCGGCAGATGGTGGTAGTCGATGCCGTGGGTCTGGGTCAGCGGCCGCAGATCCGGGTGGTTCGAGGCGACCGCCACGATGTCGATGCCGAGCTGCCCAGACCGCTGCCGGAACAGCAGGTCGTTCAGGCAGTGCCCGGCCCGCGACACGAGGATCAGGACGCGCGGCCGTACCGCGGTGTCGTACAGCTCCCAGTCCAGGCTGAACTCCGGCGCCAGTTCGGCCAGCGCGGCCGCCATCCCGTCGGCCAGGCTGCCTGAGCCGGAGGGCCCGGCGGAACCCGTGGGCCCGGCCGGTGCCGCGCTCCCGGCCGGGTCCACGGTGAACTGCACCCGCATGAAGAACCGGCCGGTGTCCCGGTCGCCGAACTGCTGGCTCTCGGTGATGTTGCCGCCCCGGCTGGCGAGCAGCCCGGACACGGCGGCCACGATCCCCGGCCGGTCCGGGCAGGACAGGGTGAGCACGAACTCGGTCATCTCCGAAGCCTCCGGCAGGGATCAGCGGCCGGCCCGCCGGGAGCGGGCCAGCAACCCAGGGTAAAGGCGGCGGTCAGCGGATTATCGCTGCCCGCAGGTTTCAGCTGGTCCTGGTGGGCATCCTGACGACGTGGAGATCAATGTGGCTCTCTCGCTGCCCAGGGACGCCGCCAGCGTGGCGGTCGGCCGCCAGGTACTCAGCGGCTGCCTGGAGGTCCTCGGCGTGACCCCGGCGACCCGGTCAGACATTGCCCTGGCGCTGGGCGAGGCCTGCGCCAACGTCATCCAGCACGCGGGCCCCGGCGACGAGTACGAGGTTCGGGCCAGCGCGATCAACGGCCGGTGCGTGATCGAGGTGATCAACACCGGCAGCGACGCGGCCTCGATCGAGCTGGACGGCGAGCCCGCCCCGCTGACCGCCGAGCACGGCCGCGGCCTGCAGATCATGGACGCGGTGGTGGACGGCCTGAGCCTGACCGGCGACGACGAGAAGACGATGACCGTGCACTTCGAGAAGGCCCTGCAGTGGGTGCCCGGCGCCCCCGGCCAGCAGCTTCTGGCCGGGTCGGACCCGGCCTGACGACTGTGCCGGTCAGGAGCCGGGCCGGTCAGGAGCCGGGCCGGTCAGGAGCCGGGCCGGTCAGGCGGCGCGCCAGGCGACCGGCAGCCGCTTGACCCCGCGCTGGAAGTTCGAGCGCAGGTAGGACGGCTCCCCCGCCGGGCGCAGCACCGAGGTCCGGGCCAGCACTTCGGTGAACAGCGCGCGCATCTGCGCGCGGGCCAGGTGCGAGCCGAGGCAGAAGTGCGGGCCGTGGCCGAACACCAGGTGCGGATTCGGCTGCCGCCGGATGTCGAACCGGTCCGGGTCGGCGAACACCGCCTCGTCCCGGTTGGCCGAGGTGAATGACACCACGACCTTGTCGCCGGCGCGGATCTGCTGGCCGCCCAGCACGGTGTCCGCGGCGGCGGTCCGGCGGAACGTCATCACCGGCGTCCACCAGCGCAGCATCTCGTCCACCGCGGTGGCGAGCAGGCCGGGGCGCGCTCGCAGCTCAGCCTGCGCGCCCGGGTGCTCGAGCAGCGCGATGCAGGCCCCGGGCAGGCCGTTGCGCAGGGTCTCGTTGCCGGCCACCGCGAACAGCCAGAACATGTTCTCGAACTCCTCGGCCGAGACCCGTCCGCCGTCCTCCTCGTCGCCGGGCTCGTTCGTCGCCGGATTGGGCGAGCAGGATCGACATCACGTCGTCACCGGGCCGCCGCCGTTTCTCCTGCGCGAGCAGGTGCGCGTACGCGTACAGATCCGGCATGCCCTCGCGGGTCCGCGGGTCGGGCATCCGGCCGCCGGGCCCGGGCGCGGGCCGCAGCGCGAGCGCCTCGCGGGCCATCGGCGTGCCGCCGGACGGGTCGAACTCGGCCGAGGTCGCGTAATCCGGGTCCTGGTAGCCGATGACCCGGTTGGACCAGTCGAACAGCAGCCACCGGTCCTGGTCGGGCATCCCCAGCGTGTCGGCCAGGGTCAGCAGCGGCAGATCCGAGGCCACGTCCTTGGCGAAGTCGCACTCCCCGCCGGGCCCGCGGAAGACCCGCCCGGCGATCGCCTGCGCGTGGCCGCGGATCCGCTCTTCCAGCCGGGCCACCGCGCGCGGGGTGAAGGATCGCGCGAGCATCCGCCGGAGCCGCGAGTGCTCGGGCGGGTCCATGTTCAGCATCATCCGGCGGACGTAGCGGAGGGTTTCCTGGCTGGCCGGGTCGCGGATCTGGGTGGCGCCCAGCCAGGAGGAGAACAGCTGCGGCTGCTTGAGGACGGATTCGGTGTCGTCGTGGCGGAGCACGAGCCAGAACCCGGGCCCGCCCGGCCACCCGTCCACCGGCCGCTCGTCCACCCAGACGACGGGGCTGGCGTGGCGGAGGCGGGCCAGCGCGGCGAACGGCACCCCGGTCACGTAGGTGGCCGGGTCGAACACGGCCTCCGTGTCGCCGGGCGCGGGTGGTGGCGGCTGCGCGGTCACCCCTGGTCCAGGAACCCCTCGATCGACGCCACGAGCGCGGCCGGGGTCTCGAACATCGGGTAGTGCCCGGCGTTGGCCAGGACGTCGAGCTCAGCGTTCGGGTAGAACACCAGCCAGGTCTGCTCCATCACGGCGGCGGACAGCGCCGGGTCGTGCTCCCCCACGATGACCTTGACCGCGGCCGGGTTGCCCTGCACCTGCTCGGCGAAGCTGTCCTTGGCCCACGACTCCAGGTAGGCGCCGAACGCCTCCACGGTCGATTCGTCGGCGGAGTGCTGGACGAGCCGGTCCACGAACGCCGGGGTCAGCCGGCTGCCGGTGGTGAAGTTGATGATCGCGGCCCGGTTGCCGAGGTTTTCCGCGGCGCCGGAGAACAGCGCCCACCCGTCGGCGTCGAACGGGGTCGCCACGGCGGGGACGGGCGTGATGGCGACCAGGCGCCGGACCCGGTCCGGCGCCGCGAGCAGGACATGCTGGATGGCCTGCCCCGTCATCGAGTGCCCGACCAGGGAGAACCGCTCCCACCCAAGCTGGTCGGCGAGCGCCAGCGCGTCGGCGGCGGCCTCGCGCATGGTGAACTCGCCGGCCACGTCCTTGCGCGAGCCGTACCCGCGCAGGTCCATGAACGCCCAGGTGTAGTCGTCGCCGTTCAGGTAATCGGGCAGCGAGCCCCATCCCCGGGCGGACCCGAACCACCCGTGCAGCGCCAGTACCCGGTGCTCCCCCGACCCCACGATCATCGCCGTGCTGGCCATCTCAGCCTCCCGATCCTGCCCCGCTCCCAGCCCGCTGCCGACCATAGCCGCCGGCCATGGCTCCGGCTAGCAGCGCCCACCGCCACCAGCCCAGCAGCGCTCGCTGTCACCAGCATGGACAGCAGCGCGGCCACCGGAAGCAGTCTGGATGTCTTGTGCCCGACGGCCGGGCTGCTAGGAGCCGGGTGTTCCTGCGAACTGCGGGTATCCGGCCTGACGGGATGAAGGGCGGCCTGCCGGGGGGTGTCGTTTCTCGTCAGCCAGTTCACTGCCTGGCGCCGGGACATGGCGGTCGGTAGTTTGTCGAGGTGCTCCTGCCACCGTTCACCGTCATCGGCCCAGGCCCGGAGGTATAGCTCGCACAACGTGGCCGAGATCAGGCTCAGCGAGTCCAGCGATCCGTTAAGCGCGGCGATCCTGCGCTTGATCTCGGTAGCCCCGAGGTCGCTGCCTTTCACCATTGTGATGACCCGCTCAATGAACAGCTTCCGCTTGGCCAGGAACGCCTCCCAATGCTCCCGGTCCGCGTCCGCCACAGACCGGCCCTGGTCGAGCAGCCAGTAGAGACCTTCGGCCAGCACATCACCGAGTTCCTCCCCCCGGGCACGCTCCGGCGTGCAAAAGGGGTCGTAAGCCTCCTGCGTGACCTCCCCCGCGGCAGCCACGGACTGCAGCCCCCTTTTACCGTCCAGCAGGAAAAACCAGTCGTCATTGTAGATATCAGGGAAGAATGACGTATTGCGCCCGGTTTGCACGGCCATGGCACCGCCGCCAATGAATGCCTGCTGGTTCCCGCCCGATTCCCGGTAGGCGTGGCATACAACCGAGTGATCGGGAAAACCGCCGATCTTCAGCCCGACCGCGTTGTGCACGTCAAGCATCCCGCTGGCCAGCCTGATGTCATTGGGCTTCAGACCGGTGATGTCGTCGTCAAGGTAGAGGACCCGCTGCCAGCCCTGCATGCGGCTGAGCAGGAGGCTGAGATTCCGCTTCGCGCTGAGATCGCTTCGCCGGGCGAAGGCCGTCCCTTCGAGCAGGCAGGTGGTGCGCCAGCGGGGCAGCCGCAGGCGCCCTTCCCTGGGCACGTCGATGGCGAGGAGGTCGACTTTGGCGGGAAGCTCCCGCCGTGCCTTCTCGGCGGTTGTGAACTTGCCGCTATGCAGGGTGACCAGGGTGCAGCCAAGCACGGCAGCCAGGTCTGCCGCGTCGGCCAGGAAAGACGGCCGGCGGACCGTAGGGACAATGATGGCGTCGAGCGACGTGCCTGTTCGACGAGGTACTGTCCGGCAGCCACAGCAGCTCGTTGTGCGACCCATGGTGGTCTGGTGCTGATGCCTCAGTCCCGGCCATCGTTGTCCCCCGACCATTCAAAGAGCACGGTATCGTGCAACCTTCCAATCCGGGGTCAGCGTAGCTCCGTCGACCACCTCGACCCGGGTAAGAATGCAGTAGCAATCGCTGCTGCCAAACCGGTTTCGCAGGTACTCGCCATTCCGGTCACGGAACCGGGCATCGGTGAGCGCACGGACCACGCCGTATGTCCCACGGCCGTACATGCCGCTGCAGATAGTAACAGTCCGCTCGCTGTTAAAAGGATTGCGCGCGCGGACAAATAGCGCGACGTCGGACACCAGTTCTCTCCGGCCGTCAATGTGGGTATATTCGGGCCGGTACTGCGCCTTCCGCCCGCCTTTTTCGGTGACGTCAAAATAAACGTCGTCGTCTTCCGGGTTGTCCTCGCCCCAGTCGGCGACCTGCTTGACCGGCAGTTTCAGCCGGTTCAGAACCGATGCGGTCGTGGCGTTCCAGTCGATACCGCCCAGCGTGACCAGGTGTGAGCTGTAAACATCACGCGCCAGGCCCTCCGCTAGGCGCAGGTCGATCTGATTGACCGGGTTGGCGGCACGCAGGTGCCCAAAGAGCTCGAAGAGGGCGTCAAGCTCTGAGTACGTGTAGAGCTCGATGTAGTCAGGGCTGTTGCGGTCGGTGTACTTCTCTACCGCACGAAACTTCTTCGGGAACTGAGCGCAGACGACCGTGACGGTGTCGCCGTCGGCAAAGCGCCAGAGGCCGGAGTTCAGGGACGCTGCGAGCCCGCCCAGCCGGTCTGCCTCGGGCCCGGTATAGCCCTCAGGCCCGATGACCGTCGTGGCCCCCATGGCCTGTGCGCGCATCTGCGTAAGCTCCCGCTTGATCTCCCCCATCGCCTGGCGTTCGGCATCGGTCATGTCGGCGGCCTCGATCGGCTGAGGCACGTCCCCGGTGAACGAGCGGCGGGTGGCGAACAGCGCCGCGTACGCGTCCAGCCTGGACAGCGGCGGGATCTTGGGGCTGGCTTGCGTCTCCCACGACGAGATCAGCGGCACGCTGAGCGGCTTCTCTCCGCCCAGGGCTTGCGCCAGCTGGGCCTGCGTGATCTTCAGGTCCGGCCATTGGTCTTCCCGCAGAGCGCGCAGCCGCCGGGCCAGGACCAGCCGTGGATCAGCGTCGTTCATCTTAGCCTCTATTCAACTGAAGTTCAGGAACCTCAGCTTAAGCGTACCATCACAGTCCTCTTACGGATGAATGCCCAGCTAGGGGACGTCTGTCATACGATCTGAGCTGCATGATCTTCAGTTCAGAATATGACTGAAGTTCAGTGAACTAGATAAAACACCTTCTCAACTGTCACAGGTTATAAGACACTCATAGCGGAGGCATCCGGCACGCCGAAGAAGGGTAACGTTAAGTGAAGTTCACTGAATCAGGGCTGGCAGAGCTCGCAGGCAGTGCGCCTGCCAGCCGCCAGACCACCGCCCGGCAGCGAAAATCCGGCTACAGCAAAGCGAGCACTTCTGCGCCAACAGAAGTGCTCGCCAGAAGGAACCCCAGCGCGGTCTCACTCACGGAGGAAGTTCCATGGTCACACTATCTCCCCATGTACCAGCACTGGCAACCGCCCTGGCCGCCCGGCATCTCGTCACTGTCCATGCGGCAGTCGCTGGCCAGCTAGTGGCCCAGACAGGGAGACCCTCGCGGTCTTTGACATGCGACCCCGGGTTCAGTCGCCCGGCGAGGAGTAGCCGCGACCTGCGGGCGAACGATCCCGGCGGCAGGCTATGGGCTAGGACGTTATCCGGTGCCTGAGGACAACTCTGACTACGGGCATAGTCATACGAACCCGAAACCACATCAATCCAAAAAAAACCGTCAGCAGGGATGTCGGGCGGGCGCCTATGGCTTCAGACTCACGGTAGGCGAGCGCCCAGTTACCACGGCGGAGCACAGCGCGCCAGCTCTTCTTCAGCCGAACAGCACTTCCTCTTCGTAGCGTGCCAGGAACGCATCAGGCTGACACCGTCAGCGCAGCCAACCGCATGCAGCAGAGATCCTGGCCAATCATCGGCAGTCAGCCAACGCAACCCGACCCGACTAGCAAGGCCTGAGGTGTCTCACGAAGAACAGTTTGCATGCCATGTTTGCGCCGCTACGCCGTTGTCTGACGCCTGCCGTGCGGGGGAAGGGGTGAGCGCCGCACGTGAGCGGCACCGGTATGAGTATGACCATCTGCCCCCAGCCGGCACCTGAGAGTAGCAGCGCGGCCAGCCAGCCGGAGACCGGTTTCATGATCGTGCTCGGTCCCAGTTAGGCCATGGTTAGACCTCAGGACCGGCTGGTGGTCATGCCCGGCCCGCGGACAGCAGGCATCCGCCTAGGCCGAGGCCGGCACCGGCGGTCTTATCCGCAGGGACCAGGTCAGTGACGGCTCTCCCAGCCTGGTGAGCAGGCGGGGTACCGCCAGGCCAGTCGGTACGGGTCGGGAGGCCGTCGAGGTGACGCTGCCACCGCGTGCGGTCACGCTCCCAGGCTGCCAGGTATCTCGCGCAGTAACGCCGGGTCGATCCTGCGCCAGCTGCTCCAGCGAGCCGTGCAGGCGACCGGATCGCGCCGCCCCCGTTCGCTCTGCGCAAGCGGTCTGGCCCTGATCATTTCCAGGACCCGGCCAATGAACTGCCGACGAAGCTCCAGGAACCACTTCCAGTAGGCCTCGTCTGCCTCGGTCAGCGACTGTCCCTGGTCAAGCAGCCAATAGAGTCCCTCGGCGAGGACCTCACCGAGTTCCTCTGAGCAAGCCCGGGACGGGTGCGGAACGGGTCGAATTCCGAGCTGCTCTACCACACCTGCTTTCTGCTCCCCGCGGCGTCACCGTGGCCACGGGCTGCAGCCGGTTGTCGCCGTTCAGGAGGAAGAACCAGTCGTCGTTGTATATGTCCGGAAAGAACGATCTGCTGCGCGCCGACCGCGAGGACCATGGCCCCGCCGCCGACAAAGGTCTCCTGGTCCCCGCCGGATCTAGGTAGGCGTGGCAGACCACGGAGTGGTCGGGGAACCCGCCTACCTGCAGCGCCACCGCGTTGTGCGTTTCGAGCAGGTCAACGGCTTTCCGGACGTTCTGCTACTACCGCCTTGACGGCTCGCTCCTCGGCGTCCGGCGTCCTGTGCGGTGGGCCAGCATCCCCGCTCGTCCTTATCGGAGGGAAAGACGATGTCGTCGTCGAGGAACAGCACACATGACCAGTTGGCCATCCGGCTGAGCATGATCCCGAGGTTCCGCTTGAGGCTCAGGTCGGTCGGGCGGATGAACGGCGAGTTGGCCAGCAGCTGCGACGTTTCCCAGTGCGGCATCCGGTAGCTGGCTGAGCTCGCGATATCGATCGCCAGGAGGTCGATGCCCGCGGGCAGCATCAGGGCGGCCTCGGCCGCGTTCTTACTGTGCTTGCTGTGCAGCGTGACCAGAACGCAGTCGAACTCGACAGCCAGCCGCATGGCGTTCAGCAGGTTGTCCGGGCCCCGGGTGGTTGGGACGATGATGGCGTCGATGCCGTTCCCGGGCAGCGGGTGATGAAAGGGCGATGACCACAGCAGCTTCCGGTGCGAGCCGTGATGGAACCGTGCCTGGTCTCCGGCCATCCTAAGACGCTGACCATTCGAAGAGCCGGGAGTCGGGAGACGTCCAGTCCGGCGTCAGCGTGGCGGCGTCGACAACCGGCACCCTCGTGAGCAGGCAGTAGGACTCACTGTCGTCAAATTTGCTGGTCAGGTACTCCTCGTTGCGGTCACGGAAACGCGGATCGGTCAGCGTCCGCACCACACCGTAGGTTCCCCTCCCGTACATGCCGTTGCAGATGGTCACCGTGCGCTTGCGGTTGAATGGATTCACTGCACGGGCGAAAAGAGCGACGTCGTACAGCAGGATGTTCCGCCCGTCTGTTCGACTTCTCGAAGATTGGCCGGTGCTGAGATTTCCGGCCGTCCTCGTCCTCCACCTCGAAGTAGACATCATCCTCCGCACCGTTCTGGCCCCAGTTGGCCACCTGCCGGACCGGCAACCGGAGATCACGCAGCACCGACCTGGTGGCCAGGTTCCAGTCAGTACCGCCGAGCGAGACCAGGTGAGAGGAGTACACGTCGGGGTTCAGCTCATGAGCGAGCCTGAGGTTGACTCTGCTCAGCGGGTTGGCCGCTCGCAGGTGACCGTAAAGCTCAAAGAGCGCGTCAAGCTCTGAGTAGGTGTACAGGGAAATGTAGTCAGGGTCATCCGGGTCCGCGTAGAGCTGCTGGGCCCGAAGGTCCGGCGGCAGCTGGGCGCAGACCAGGGTGATAACTTCCCGGTCCTCGAATCGCCAGGGCCCGGACTGAATGGATCTTGCCACCTGGCCCCCACCCGCGACGGCCGTTTCTGGCGCGGCAGCCGTATCCGCCGCCGGGCCTGATGTTCTGTCCGCCTCGTGCTGAGCGCGTCTGGCGTCGTTACGCAGCCGGGTGAGCTCCTGGCGGAGCTCACTCATGCGGCGCCGTTCCTCGTCGGTCATCTCGTCGTCGGCGATGGGCCTTGGCTGCGGCCCTTCGAACGACCGGGTCGTCGCGAAGATCACCGCGTAAAGCTCGATCCAGCGCGTGGCCGGGATCTTCGGGCTGGTCATGGACTCCCACCCCGAGATCAGCGGGACGCTGACCGGTTTGGCTCCCCCGAGCGCCTGAGCTAGCTGATGCTGAGTGATCTTTCTGCCGCGCCCGTGCCCCTCCCGGAGCGAACGCAAGCGATCAGCTAGAACCTGGCGCGGATCATCGTTCAACTCACTAATCCCAGAAATCCCTTAAGTTAAATTACTTCAACAAATGCTACTCCCCGCTCACGGTGAAGTTAACACATCAGGTGATGCCAAACCCAGCGGGTATGAGCGGGCGATGATCCGCTAGACCCTTATGACCGTATATGCCTGATATATCCAGCCACACCGCGCCCGTCCATTGACGAGTTCGGCGCGGCGCCCTCGAGTCACCTTAGCAGAACTGAAATCTGATCCATGACAGCTGGCCCGGGATGGGGATTCAGGACGGCAGGGGCCAGGCGGGCGCCAATCGTGCCGTTGCCAGCCGTCAATCGCCCGCTTGCCAGCCCCGCCTGGCCATGTAAAAATCGGGGTTTATGCCTGATATCCAGCGAATTGAAATCCTGGACTGTGATGACTGGTCCGGACTACGGGATATCAGGCTTTCTGCGTTGCGCGACTCGCCCGGACTGCTTTCTCTCTGCTTATGACCGGGAATGCGATTTCGGCCGCAGCAAGTGGCGGACTGAGCTCGGCCGGGGCGACTGGCACGTAGGGCTCAGCGACGGGCAGCCGGTGGCCTGCTCGGCGTCACCCGGTACCCGGGCGACCCGGCGCAGCCAATGCTACCTGGAGTATCTCTGGGTGGTGCCGCAGGCCCGCGGGACCGGATTCGCGCTCAGCTTCCTCCTGGACGTTCTCGGCCAGCTGCGCGCCGCCGGGGTCAGAACCGTTCTCCTCTGGGTCATGGATGGCAACCTCCCAGCCGCACGGCTGTACGAGAAGGCCGGTTTCGAGTCCATCGGCCAGCCCGTGCCGCTCGACTGGCCCGGCCGGGCCGTAGCGAGCAGCTTTTCAGGCTGGAGTTCGCCAGCTCCGCCCTGGCCCTGGCCTCGGCGATGACCACCGCCCGCTGAACCCGAGCCGGCTACCCGGCGTTAACGATGCAGCCGGTGCGGCGGCCGGCCGCCAGGCCACGGGATGATGCCGGGACCTGGCGTCCCGCGCCGGGCACAATGACGGGCGAGGCCAGACCGGCCGGACCGCGCAGGGAAGGGACGGCTTATGGACGCTTCCGCCTGGGCCGCGCTGCGGGCCGATCTGGCCGCGGAGAGCCGGGACGCAGACGGGATGCTGGCCGGGCTGGAGGCCGCGGACTGGGAGCGGGCCACGCCCGCGGAGGGATGGGCGGTCCGGGATCAGGTCAGTCACCTGGCCTGGGTTGATGATGCGGCGGTCACCGCCCTGACCGACCCTGAGCGGTTCCGGGCGGAGACGGCCGCGATGCTCGCGGCCACGGGTGAGGGCCGGGACCCGGCGGACCGGGTGGCCCGGGGGCTGCGGGGGCGGACGGCCGCGGAGCTGCTGGCCTGGTTCCGCGCCTCGCGGGCCCGGCTGCTGGACACGTTCAGCCAGGCCGACCCGGCCACCCGGGCACCGTGGTACGGGCCGTCGATGAGCGCCGCGTCGTCGGCCACCGCACGGCTGATGGAGACCTGGGCGCACGGGCAGGACATCGCCGACGCGCTCGGGGTGGAGCGGACGGCGACCGCGCGGCTGCGGCACATCGCCCACCTGGGCGTGCGGACCCGGGACTTCGCCTACGCCAACCGCGGGCTGGCCACCCCGGACCGTCCGGTCCGCGTCGTGCTGACCGCCCCGGACGGCGGGACCTGGGCCTGGGGCCCGGACGACGCCGCCGACCAGGTCACCGGGCCCGCCCTGGACTTCTGCCTGGCCGTGACCCAGCGCCGCAACCTGGCCGACACGGCGCTGACGCTGACCGGCCCGGCGGCCACCGAGTGGATGGGCATCGCCCAGGCGTTCGCCGGCCCGCCAGGACCCGGCCGGCCCCGGAGCATCGAGGCCAGGTAACGATCGCCCTGGAAGGCAGTCACGCGAGGGTAATCACGTCGCGACTCACCGGTAACATGCGGGTGACGTGAGGGTCAGCGGGCCAGGCGCTCAGTCAGCCGGACCTCGACGTCCTGGCCGGCCTCCTTGCCGATCGCGGCCCGCACCTTCGCGCTGACCGGCAGCTTGTGGGTGCCGTCGCCGAGCGCCATGAACGAGCTGCGGAACGGGTGCCCGTCGATCGTGCCGGTCACCTTGACCAGCCCCCGGGTGCCGAAGAACTCGGCCGACCCGGGCATCACCAGGTACGTCCAGCCGCCCGGGGCGGGCGACTTCACCAGCGTGGCAGTAAAGCTCTTGTCCAGTGCGCCCGGCGCGGCCGCGCGTCCCGGCCCGCTCATGACCCGGCCGCCTCGATGATCTCCAGGCCGTTGCCGTCGGGGTCGCGGAACGCGAACATCGGCGGCACGCCGGGCCAGCGCAGCACGTCGCCGGCGTCCACCCCGGCCGCCCGCAGCGCCTCATGGTCAGCGTCGACGTCGCGGCTCGTCAGCCGGATTCCGGTCTCCACCCCGGCCGGGACCTCCGGGCTGGCCGCGACCAGCGCGATCGTGGCGGTGCCGCGCGGGGCGCCGACCATGATCCACCGGCGGCCCGGGCCGATCGGAACGTCGAGGCGCGTGGTGAAGCCGAGCACGGCCGTATAGAAGGCCAGCGCCCGGTCCTGGTCGGCGACCGGGATCCCGACCGTGTGGATCTCCTGGACCTGGATCGTCGGTGTGCTCACGGGATCCTCCCCTGCCGAAAAGGGTCAGCTGTACATCAGCGAGCCGGGCGTGGTCAGCAGCTCGCCGGTCTCGAGCCAGGTCTTCAGGCCCGAGATGATCATCGGCCAGCCGCCGTACAGCTGGTCGTTCGCGCCCTCGCGGAGCTGGTCGTGCGTGACCGTCAGCCGGCAGGAGTCGGCCGACCGGCTCGATGTCCCAGGTGACCCGGGAGGCACCCTCGGCCTTCACGTCCTCGCCCCACAGCGCGGTCATCGTGTGCACCAGGCGGCGGGGCGGGTCGGCCTCCAGCACCTCCCCCTCGCCCAGCACGAAGCTGCCGTCGAGGGTGGCCATCTCCAGCCGGGAGCCCGGCTTCCAGTCGGAGCTGACACCGGCCCCGAAGTTGTACTTGGCCCGGATCTGCGGGTCGGTGATGGCCTCCCACAGGCGCTCCGGGGTGGTGCGGATGTAGATCTCGAAGATCTTCTCCATTGGCTTCTCCAGGGTCTGCTTGAGGTCGCTCAGCGCGGCGGCCCACGGCTCGGCGTACTTGCTCACCCACCGGTCGTGCACCAGCCGGATCGGGACCGGGTTCAGGAAGTGGAGCTTCTCGCGGCCCCGGCGCCTGGTCACGACCAGGCCCGCCTCCTCCAGCTGGCGCAGGTGCTTCATCACCCCGAAGCGCGTCATGTCGAAGCGCTCCGCCATCTCTGACAAAGACTGACCGTCCCGGCGGAACAGCTCGTCGAGCAGGCTGCGCCGGGTCGGGTCGGCTAGTGCCTTGAAAACCGGGTCCACGTGACCAGCATAGGTGACCAATAGGTCACATATCAAGCCGCGAGAGGAAACCCATGGTCAAAGGGGGTCAGCGGAGGCCGTCAGGCCGCGGGGAAGCGCTCCTGGAGCTGGCGCAACGTCGCCTCGATGCCCTTGGCGTTCCGGGCCGGCGCGCCGTAGACAGATGAGGAGTGATCAGCCAGTGATCAGCCGCGCGGCAGCCGGACGACGGACAGGAAGAACTCGTCGATCTGCCGCACCGCGGCCACGAACTGGTTCACGTCCACCGGCTTGGTGACGTACGCGTTGGCGTGCAGCTTGTAGCTGCGCAGGATGTCCTCCTCGGAGGAGGACGTGGTCAGCACCACCACCGGGGTGTGCGTCAGCTCAGGATCGGCCCTGATCTGCTCCAGCACCTGGCGGCCGTCGTACTTGGGCAGGTTGAGATCCAGCAGGATCAGGTCAACCCTGGGCGCCTCGGCGTGCTCGCCCCGGCGGTACAGGAAGTCCAGCGCCTCTTCCCCGTCCCGCACCACGTGCAGCCGGTTGCCGATCTTGTTGTCCGCGAACGCCTCACGGGTCATCAGCTCGTCACCGGGGTCATCCTCGATGAGCAGGACTTCCACGTCCTGAAAAGGGAAGGTCATGCGGGGATCCCTTCGGCGCTGGCTGTCGCATCATCGGGGTCCGGCTTCGCGGGCCGCAGGCGAGGAAGAGTAAAGCAGATCCGGGTGCCGCCAGAATATGCCGCGTCGAGCGAGATCTCGCCGCCGTGATATTCGACGATCCGCTTGCACAGCGCCAGCCCGATACCGGTCCCGGGATAGGCGTCCCGGCCGTGCAGCCGCTGGAAGATGATGAAAATCTTGTCGGAGAACTCCGGCGCGACGCCAATTCCGTTGTCCGCCACGCAGATCTGCCACATGCTGTCCGGCGCCTCCGCACAGGTGATCGTGATCCGCGGCGGCTCGCCCTCCCGGGCGAACTTGATCCCGTTGCTGACCAGGTTCTGCCACAGCATCGCCAGGAGGGTCGCGTCGCCGTTGACCGGGGGCAGCTCGTCCGGCCGGTCGATGACCGCGCCCTGGTCCTCGATCATCGCATCCAGCGCGCTGATCGCGGAGTCCAGCGGCTGGCTCAGCGGGACCTCGGTGCGCACCTCGTGGCCCCGGCCGACCCGGGAGAACGTCAGCAGGTCGTTGATCAGCACCTGCAGCCGCTTGGCCCCGTCGACCGCGAAGTCGATGTACTGACGGCCCCGCTCGTCCAGCTGGTCGCCGTACCGCTTCTCCAGCAGCTGGCAGAACGAGGCCACCTTGCGCAGCGGCTCCTGGAGGTCGTGCGAGGCCACGTAGGCGAACTGCTCGAGCTCGGCGTTGGACCGGATCAGCTCGGCGGCCTGCGCGTCCAGGTCCGCGGCCTGGCTGGCGGCGAACTCCTGCGCGGCCCTGGCGGCCTCGGCGGCGGCGACCAGCCGGCTGCGCATCGCCTCGATGTCGGTGGCGACCGCGCGCAGGTCGGCCGGGCCGGCGATGGCGATCCGGTGCTCGAAGTCGCCGGCCACCACCCGGCGGACGGAGGACCGGATCCGGTTCAGCGGATGGAGGACCGTGTAGTTCAGGACCACAGCCAGTGCGCCGGCCGCGACCAGGAACGCGAGGAGCAGGATGATGAACGTCCAGTTAGTCACCGCCCGGGCCCGGCCCAGGCTGGCGCTGCCCCGGGTGACCTGGTTGGCCAGGTGCTGGTTCTGCGTGTCGAACAGCGACCGCAGGCCGCTGAACGCCTGCTCGCTGCCGTCCAGCAGGGTGGTCGCCGCGCCGGCCGGCGCGCCGGACTTGCCCAGCTCGATCAGCGGCATCGCGTAAGTGGCCCGCCACTGGGCCGCGGCCTGCTCGACCCGGTTCAGGTCGGCCGCCATTGGCTGGTCCCGGCCGATCAGCTCGCGCAGCCTGGCCGCGGCTCGGTGCTCGGTGGCCAGGCCGGACGTGTACGGGCTGAGGAAGCCGGGCTCCCGGGTGATCACGTACCCGCGGACACTGCTCTGCTGCTGGAGCAGGGACAGCTGGAGCAGGTAGGCCTGCGCCTCGGCGGGCTGGATGGTGTCGTTCAGCCGGGACGAGACGACCCGGCTGCGGGCCAGCACCAGCGCGATGATCACGCTGGCGGCCAGCACGAACACCACGATGGCCGCGAGCACCAGCCGGAACCAGCCGCGGACGGTCAGCCCGGTGAACCGGGGCGGGGCGGCTGGGTCCGGCCAGGCTCACGCCTGCGGCTCCCAGCGCAGGTGGATAACGGCGACGTCGTCGTCAAGCCCGCCGTAGTCCCTGGCGGTCTGCTCGGCCTGGTCGATGAGCGTGTCGACGAAGCCCGCGGACGGCAGCCCGGCCAGCCGCCGGGCGATATCCAGCAGGCCGTCCTCGCCGAGCCGCTCGCTGCCCGGCCCGGTCCGTCCCTCGAACAGCCCGTCGGTGAACAGCACCAGGCTGGCCCCGGCGGGCAGGTCGAGCTCCTCGGTCTCCCAGGACAGGCCGGGGAACAGGCCGAGCGCCGGGCCGCCCTCGCAGACCACCAGGTCGATCTGGGCGCCGGTGCGCACCAGCAGGCCCGGGTGCCCGGCCCGCAGGACGGTGACCCGGCGCCGGTCCGGCGGGAAGACCAGGTGAGTGAGCGTAGTGAACACGTGGTCGCCGTCCCGCTCGGCGACCAGCACCTGCTCGAGCAGCTCGATCGTGGGCTGCGGGGCCAGCCCGGCCAGGACCAGCGACCGCCAGGCCACCCGCAGGCAGACCCCGATCGCGGCCTCGGCCGCGCCGTGCCCGGACACGTCGCCGATCACCGCGTGCACGGTGCCGTCGTCGGTCTCGACCACGTCGTAGAAGTCCCCGCCGAGCAGCGACTGGGACCGGCCAGGCCGGTACCGGGCGACCACTTCCAGGTCCTTCGTGTGCAGCAGCGGGCTGGGCAGCAGGCCGCGCTCGAGCCGCGCGTTCTCCTCCGCGCGCAGCGCGCTGATCTGCAGGGCCGCCGCGGCCAGCTCGACGTGCTTGCGCTGGGCGGCGTAGCGGATCGCCCGGCGGAACACGTCCGGCGCCGACTGGCCCTTGATCAGGTAGTCCTGCGCGCCGGCCGCCACGGCACTCAGCCCCGAGCCCTCCTCGGCCAGCCCGGTGAGCACGACCACCGGCGCGGCCGGGGAGGCCGCGATGACCTGCCGGACCGCCTCCATGCCCAGCGCGTCGGGCAGGTTCAGGTCCAGCAGGACGCAGCCCGGCACCGGGCCGGCGCGGAGCCGGTCGCGCGCCTCGGCCAGCGACCGCACCCAGGTCAGCGAGGCGGTCACGCCGCTGTCCGCGATCAGCTCCTCGACCAGCAGGGCGTCCCCGGGGTCGTCCTCGACCAGCAGCAGGGTTTCCGGGTCGACCAGCCAGGAGGAGGTGTCCCCGGCGGCGGCCGGCTCGGCGGCCGGCCCGGCCTCCGTCGCCGCCTGCGTACCGGGACGCAGCATCGGAACGCCGGTGTTGCTTGCCACGGTCTCTCCCTTGCCTGTGTGCCCGGGAATCCGGGGCTCCGGCGTCAATGGTGGGATAGACAATACTGATCGCAAGCTCGGGACAATGCCAATATCACCTGGTATGGCAGCGGAGATACCGCCGGATAGCACGTCAGCCACTTTCCTCCGAGGATAACGCAGCGGCAGGCCCGGCCACGATGGCGCGAAAGAAGCGAAGTGTTATCCCGTGAGCGAAGGATCCCGCTCAGAGTGAGACGGCGGGGCGGGCCGGGCTGCGGTACACCGGAACGCGGAGGAACCGTGATGGAGCAGGCAGCGCAGACCAGCCAGGACAGCCCCCGTTACCAGCTGGTCGTCGACGGGCAGCGGACCGAGGCCGCGTCGGGCCGACGGTACGACACCGTGGACCCGTACCAGCAGCGGGCCTGGGCCAGCGCGGCGGACGGCGACGCGGCGGACGTGGACCTGGCGGTGGCGGCCGCCCGGCGGGCGCTGTCCGGGCCGTGGGGCCAGCTGACCGGGTTCGGCCGGGCCGCGCTGATGCGCCGGCTCGCGGAGCTGATCGCGCGGGACGCGGACCGGCTGGCCGCGATCGAGACCAGGGACACCGGCAAGCTGCTGCGCGAGATGCGCGGCCAGCTGGCGAGCCTGCCGTCGTGGTACAGCTACTTCGCCGGGCTGGCGGACAAGCTGCAGGGCGAGACCATCCCGACCGACAGGGCAAACTTCCTCGTCTACACCCGGCACGAGCCGGCCGGCGTGGTCGGCGCGATCGTGCCGTGGAACTCGCCGCTGC
This sequence comes from uncultured Actinomycetes bacterium, assembly GCA_963770375.1. GTDB lineage: Bacteria > Actinomycetota > Actinomycetes > Streptosporangiales > Streptosporangiaceae > DASVBE01. The sequence continues at coordinate 458,977 of CAVYPM010000017.1, forward strand.
TGCTGCTCAGCTGGAAGCTGGCGCCCGCGCTGGCGGCGGGCTGCACGGTGGTGGCCAAGCCGAGCGACTACTCCCCCGCCTCCGCGGTCGAGCTGGCCGGGCTGCTGGATGAGGCCGGCTTCCCGCCCGGCGTGTTCAACGTGGTAACCGGGTTCGGCCCGGCGGTGGGCAAGGCCCTGGCCGGCCATCCGGGGGTGGACAAGGTGGCGTTCACCGGCTCCACCGGGGTGGGCGCCGAGGTGGCCAAGGCGGCCGCGGCGAACATCACCGGCGCGCTGCTCGAGCTCGGCGGCAAGTCGGCGCACCTGGTCTTCGCGGATGCGGACCTGGACGCGGCCAGCAACGGCGTGGTCGCCGGGGTGTTCGCCGCCACCGGGCAGACCTGCATGGCCGGGTCCCGGCTGCTGGTCCACCGCAGCGTGCACGACGCGCTGGTGGACCGGATCGTGCGGCGGGCCGAGGCGATCCGGATCGGCGACCCGCAGGACCCGGCCACCGAGATGGGGCCGCTGGCCACCGAACCGCAGTTCCGCAAGGTGCTGTCGTTCTTCGGCTCGGCGGTGGCCGAGGGCGCGACGGTGGCCGCCGGCGGCGAAGCCGTGGCTGAGCTGGGCGGGTTCTTCGTCCGGCCGACCGTGCTGACCGGCGTCAAGCCGGGCATGACGGTGGCCTGCGAGGAGGTGTTCGGGCCGGTGCTGGCCGTGATCCCGTTCGACACCGAGGACGAGGCGCTGGCGCTGGCCAACGACAGCCGGTACGGGCTGGCCGGGGCGGTGTGGACCAAGGACATCCACCGCGGCCACCGGGTGGCGCACCGGCTGCGGGCCGGCACCGTGTGGATCAACGCCTACCGGGTGGTCGGCCCGGACGTGCCGTTCGGCGGCATGGGGCTGTCCGGGATCGGCCGGGAGAACGGCATCGACACGGTCCGCGAGTACACCCAGACCAAGGCGGTCTGGGTGGAGCTGACCGGCGGCACCAGGGACCCGTTTACCCTCGGCTGATCACCCTCGGCTGGCCATCGCCGCCGCGGCGGGCCCGGCCGGGCCGGCCTCGGCCCGGCCCGCGGACCGCAGCGCGGAGCCGATGGCGGCCAGCGACAGCACGGTCACCCCGATGCCGTAGCCGACCGTGGTGGCCAGCAGCCCGGCGTGCACCACGAAGATCCCCGCGATCATCGCGGGCAGGCTGAAGGCCAGGTAGCCGACCACGTACACGGCCGCGAAGAACTCGCCCCGCTCGGCCGGGGCGGGCAGCAGGGCCAGCGCCCGCATCACCGCGCCCAGCGTGGCGCCGGCGCCCAGGCCGGTCAGCACGGAGCCGAGGTAGAACGGCACGTCCCACGGCCCGGCCAGGCTGACCAGGGTGATCGCCGCGCCGGCGATCAGCCCGGCACAGCCGGCCGCGATGGCCCGCGGGGGCTGGACCCGGCGGGTGGCCAGCGTGGCCACGAACGCGAATCCGAACACCGCCGCGACCACCAGGCCGTCAAGGAACCGGTCGGTGATGCCGAACCGTACCGAGGCCAGTGTGGTGGTCAGCGACAGCGTGAAGCCGACCTGCGCCCACGGCGCGATCAGCCCGGGCACCAGGCTGGCGAACTCGGGCCGCACCGCCCGGCTCACGGCGACCCGGGGGCGCAGCGCCCGCCAGCCGACCGGGCGGCGCGGCACCGTCTCGCCGGCCAGCGCAACGGCCGCCATGATGGCCACGAAGCCGATCGCCAGCAGCACGAACACCAGCACCGTGGGGTCCGGCGCGAACTGCACCAGGCCGCCCGCCACGGCCGCGCCCAGGGCCAGCCCGAGGCTCGGGATCAGGCTGGTCATCAGGGCCGCCAGCGGCAGCTGCCGGGGGCTGGCGTAGTCGATGAGGGCGGCGCTGACCGCGCCCAGGGACGAGCCCGCCGCGATGCCCTGCAGGATCCGCGCCGCGTACAGCCAGGCCACCCCGCTGGCCCGGGCGAACACCAGCATGCTGACCACCATCAGCGCGAGGCTGATCAGCAGCACCGGCTTGCGGCCCACGAAGTCGGACAGGCCGCCCACGGTGAGCAGCGCGGCCAGCAGGACCAGTGCGTAAACGCCGAAGATCATCGTCAGCGTGAGCGCGGAGAAGCCGAACCGGTGCTGGTACACGACGTACAGCGGGGACGGCGCGCTGGCGGCCAGCATGAGGCCCAGGTAGGCGGCGGCCATGACCCAGAACGACACACCCGCCGGGAGCCGGAACCGGACCCGGTCGGCCGGCCCGCTGCTCATCTGGATCCCTTCGCTCGCCCATTGGTTGGCAGCACCAGCTACTTGGTACGTGACACCAACTACATAGTTCGTGACACCAACTACTTGGTTGGTGTCACGAACTACTTGGTTGGTGGCGCCAACTAGTTCGCTGCCAGGCCTCTGGCGGCAACCAGCCCGGGCGGGCCGCCATTCCCGGCGGCCCGTGCCCGGGCTGGTCACCGGCTGGGCGGCACGGCCGTTCTAGTAGCGGGACCCGACGACCTGGTCCGCGAGCGGCTCGAGCACGGCCAGCTCGTCGCTGGTCAGCGTGACGTCCAGGGCCGCGACGTTCTGCTCCAGCCACCGGACGCGCTTGGTGCCCGGGATCGGCGCCAGCGGCACGCCCAGCCGGTCCTGCTGCGCGTACACCCAGGCCAGGGCGACCTGCGCGGGCGCCACGCCCTTCCCGGCGGCCACGTCACGGACCGCGTCGGCGATCTTCTGGTTGGCCTGGCCGGCCTCGCCGGCGAACTTCGGGTTGCGGGTGCGGAAGTCCCGGGGGCCGAGCTCGGCCGGGTTGACCGTGCCGGTCAGGAAGCCGCGGCCGAGCGGCGAGTACGGGACCAGACCGGTGCCCAGCTCGCGCATGGCGCCGATGACGGTCTTCTCCGGGGACCGCTCCCAGAGCGAGTACTCGCTCTGCACGGCGGTGACCGGGTGCACCGCGTGCGCCCGGCGGAGCAGGTCACCGTCCACCTCGGACAGCCCCAGGTAGCGGACCTTGCCCTCGGCGACCAGCTCGGCCATCGCCCCGGCGGTCTCCTCGATCTCCGCGTCCTGGGCCGGGCGGTGCAGGTAGTACAGGTCGATGTGGTCGACGCCGAGCCGGAGCAGCGACGCCTCGCAGGCCCGCTTGACGTAGCCGCGCTGGCCCCGGTAGGCGCGCTGGCCGTCGCCGGCGCTGCGGTCGATGCCGAACTTGGTGGCCAGCTGGACCTCGTCGCGGCGGCCGGCGATGGCCCGGCCGACCAGGACCTCGTTGTGGCCGGCCCCGTAGATGTCGGCGGTGTCGATGAACGTGACGCCGAGGTCCAGGGCCCGGCGGACGGTGGCGACCGACTCGTCCCAGTCGGTCCGGCCGTAGAACTCGCTCATCCCCATGCAGCCGAGGCCCTGCGCGGAGACGGTGAGCTCGCCAAAGGAAACTGATCGCATAGTCACGGGTCCGACCCTAGATGTTAGAGCGCGCTCTAACGCAAGCCGGCCAGCCTGGAGCAATCAGCGCGGGTACATGCCGCCGTCGAGCGAAACGACCTGGCTGGTCAGGTACGGGTTGCGGAGGATGGCCATGGCCAGGTCGGCGACCTCGACCGGCCGGCCCAGGCGGCCCACCGGCACCTGGTGGCGCAGCATCTCCGGCTCGCCGGGCAGCAGCCCGGTGTCGGCGATCAGCGCGGGCGCCACCACGTTCACGGTTACCCCGGCCCGGGCGAACCGGGCCGCCAGGTAGTGCGCCAGGCCGTGCAGGCCCGCCTTGGAGGCGGCGTAGTGCGGGCCGACGATGCCGCCGGTGAACGCGGCCGTCGAGGACACGAACAGCACCCGGCCCCAGCCGCGCTCGGCCATGCCCGGCACGGTGGCCTGGGCGAGCAGGAACGGCGCGCGCAGGTTGACCGCGACCATCTCGTCGAAGTCGGCGGAGGTGACATCCTCGAACTTCTGCCGGTGGCCCAGGCCGGCGTTGCTGACCAGCACGTCGACCGGCCCGAGGGCCTGCTCGGCCGCCTCGGCCAGCTCGGCTGCGGCCTGCGGGCGCATCAGGTCGGCGTGGATGGAGACCGCCCGGCCGCCCGCGGCCAGGATCTGCGCGACCACGTCCCTGGCGGGCTGCGCGTTCGCGCCGTAGCCGACGGCCACCGCCGCGCCCGCGTTGGCCAGCATGGCCGCCAGCGAGCGGCCGATCCCGCCGCTGCCGCCGGTCACCAGCGCCACCCGGCCGTCCAGCCAGCCCGCCCCGGATGACCCGTTGCCTGGGGCCTGGCTGGCGTCTGTCATCGTGTGCTCCTTTGCTCGGTGTTCGCCGCAGTTTGCCGCACCGTACCCGCTCCTGGGGCGAACCGCGCCGGTTGCCGCTGCCCCGCTTCACCGGGACCGTGACCAGGGTCCGCGATTACCGCCCTTTCGGGCACGGCCAGGCGCCTCAGCTGGCCCGCAGAGCGCCCTATAGTGGGCAGGTGGCTGACGGGCAATCCGGCGCCGCGGATATTCCCATGATCGTCGTGCGGACCGGGGAGACGGCCCGCACCTTGCGGCCGGGTCGCATATACCGGATAGGCCGCGACCCGCACTCCGACATCGCCGTAGAGCACCCGACGGTTTCCTGGCTGCATGCCATTCTCCGGGTGGACGGCGATCACTGGCTGCTGGAGGACGCGGACAGCAGCAACGGCACGTTCGTCGGGGCCAGCCGGGTGCGGCGCGCCGAGATCACCGGGTCCTGCGAGATCCGCGTCGGCGAGGCCCCCAGCTGCTGGATCATGGTCCTGGACGGCCGGCCGCCCGGCGCCTCCGGTTCCGGCGGCCCGGTGCCCGGCGGGGCCAGGCCCGTCCCCGCGGCGCCGGCCGTCCCGGCGCCCACGGCCCCGGCCGGGCGGTCGCCCGCCGGGCGGTCGCCGAGCACGGTCATGCAGCTGACCGGCCGGACGCTGCGCATCGGGCGGGACGTCAGCAACGACATCGTGGCCGACGACCTGAGCGTGTCGCGCCGTCACGCCGAACTGCGCAAGACCGGCGACCGTTACGAGATCGTCGACCTGGGCAGCTTCAACGGGACCTTCGTCAATGGCCAGGAGGTCTTCGCCGCGCGGGTGACCGGCCAGGACGTGATCGGCATCGGCCGGGCCGTTTACCGGCTGGTCGGCGACCAGCTGCAGGAGTTCACCGACACGGGGGACATCACCCTGCACGCCCGGCAGCTGAGCGTCCGGCTGCCGGGCGGCAAGGTCATCCTGGACGACGTCAGCTTCCCGCTCGGCGAGCGAAACCTGATGGCGGTGATCGGCCCCAGCGGCGCGGGCAAGTCCACCCTGCTCGGCGCGCTGACCGGAATGCAGCCCGCCACCTCCGGCGGGGTCACCTACGATGGCCGCGACCTGTACGCCAACTACGCCGAGCTGCGGGACCGGATCGGCCTGGTGCCGCAGGAGAACATCCTGCACACCCAGCTGTCTCCCCGCCGGGCCCTGGGCTACGCCGCAGAGCTGCGGTTCCCGCAGGACGTCAGCGCGGCCGACCGGGCCCGGCGGGTCACCGAGGTGCTCGGCGAGCTGGCCCTGACCGAACATGCCGGGACCAGGACCGTAGCCCTGTCCGGCGGCCAGCAAAAGCGCGTCAACGTGGCCCTGGAGCTGCTGACCAAGCCCTCGCTGCTGTTCCTGGACGAGCCCACCTCCGGCCTGGACCCGGGCCTGGACATGGCGGTGATGGAGATGCTGGCCGGGCTGGCGCACGACGGCCGTACGGTCATTGTGGTCACCCACAGCGTGGCCAACCTGGACGTGTGCGACCGGCTGCTGGTGCTGGTGCCCGGCGGCAAGGTGGCCTACTTCGGGCCGCCCGCCGACGGCCTGGCGCACTTCGGGCAGCCCGGCTGGGCCCAGGTGTTCCGCGCGCTGGACGCCGAGCCCGGCCGGGACTGGCCCGCGGAGTACCGGGCCTCGCCGTACTGCGCCAGCTACGTCACGGCGGACATGCAGCGGGCTCCGGCGGTGGCCACCGCCAGGGCCCCGGCGGCCCCGGCGGCGCCCCGGCCGCGCCGCCGGCTGGCCCAGCTATCCACGCTGGCCCGGCGCTACCTCGCGGTGATCGCCTCGGACCGCACCTACGTGGGGGCAATCGCGCTGCTGCCCGTGATCCTCGGGGCGCTGGTCCGGCTCATCCCCGACGACGGGGGACTGACCGGGCGGGGCAACCCGGACGCCAATCAGGTGCTGCTGATCCTGACCATGGGAGCCTGCCTGACCGGGGTGGCCAGCGCGGTCAGGGAACTGGTGAAGGAACGTCCGCTGTACACCAGGGAACGAGCGGCGGGCCTGTCCCCCGGCGCCTATCTCGGTTCCAAGGTGGCCGTGCTCGGCGTGATCAGCGCCGTCCAGGCGGTCGTGCTGGTGCTGATCGGCGTGGCCGGCCGGCCGCTGCCCCCGCACGGGGCACTGATCAGCCTGCCGCTGATGGAGATCGTGCTGGCGATGGCCGCGCTGGCGGCCGCCTCGATGACGGCCGGCCTGCTCATCTCGGCGCTCGTCAGCTCCTCGGACAAGACCATGCCGCTGCTGGTCGTGGTGGTGCTGGTGCAGGTCGTGCTGAGCGGCGCGGTGTTCAGGCTCAACCACAAGGCGGGGCTGAACCAGGCCTCCTGGCTGTCGCCGTCGCGGTGGGGTCTGGGCGCGGCCGGGTCCACGGTGGACCTGAACCAGGTGGCGCCCGTACCGCGGGGCGGCACGGCCGACCCGCTGTGGCGGCACACCGCGCGCCAGTGGGTCACGGACCTGGCCGGCGAGTTCATCCTGGCCGCCGCGTTCGCCTCGCTGACCTGGTGGCGCCTGCAGCGGGCCAGACCCGGCCGCCGCGGCTAGGCCTAGTCGAGCATCGCGGCCAGGTCGGCACGGAGCTGACGGGGCAGCGGCTCCGGGCTGTCGCCGCCGCCGGTGTAGATCACGGCGTGCGAGCCGGTTACGCAGACCTCACCGCCGGACACCACCTGCCAGGTGTAGGTGATCGAGGTCCGGCCGAGCCTGCGGACGCCGAGAAAGACCTCGAAGTGGTCCTCGAAGACCAGCGGCAGGTGGAAGGTGGCCTGGGCCTCGGCGCGCGGGAACCCGCCGTAGAACTCGTGCCCGAGCGTGCGCAGCAGCGAATGCTCGGCCGCCTCGGCCCACCGGAACGGCGCGGTGAAGTGCACCCGGCCGCTGGCGTCGGTTTCGGCCCACTGCACCTGGCCAGGGATCACATGCCGCGCGGGCGGCCGGCCGTTCACAGCACGGATCTTAGGGCGGTGCCGGGCGGTTTCAGCGGAGGCGCTCGGCCAGGCCGGCGAACAGCGGGCGGACGGTGGCCTCGTCGATCAGCCCGCCGATCCTGGCCGCCAGCCAGGGGGCCCGCTTGCCGACCTGGTTGATGCGCAGCCGGACGTGCAGCCGGGTGCCCGCGGCGCAGTCCCGGGCGGCGGCCGGGGACAGGATCAGCGCCCAGCTGGCGACCAGCACCGAGTCCGGGTAGGGCGGGCCGGACTCCGGCCAGCGGTAGCCGTTCTCCCGGTCGCGCGCGGTCAGGTAGACCAGCGCGCGCGGCGGGTCGACGATCACGGCACGGAACCGCGGCTCGCCCGGGCCCCAGTCCGGGACCTCGTCGCCCGGCGCCAGCTCCTGGAAGTCGGCGTCCAGGAAGCGCAGGCTGCGCCGGCCCCGCGGCACGGCCCGTTCCAGCCAGCCGGGCAGATACCAGCCGGCCCGCTCCTTGCCCAGCTGGACCAGCCACGGCCAGACCCGCTCCGGCGGGGCGGGCAGGGTCGCCGCCCGGTCCATCACCACCCGGGCGCCCCGTACCAGGTCGTCCCCGGGCAGCGCCCGGTCAAGTTCCGCCCGGGTGACGCCGGAGCGCCGTCCGGCCCGGATCAGGGCGGCGGTCAGTCCCCCGGCTCCCGCGGTGACCAGTCCCAGCGCGATCGGCGTAGCTCTGCGCACCCCGCCAGTCTGCCCTGGCTGGCTCAGACGGGCCAGGTCTCCTCGCGGTAGCCCATGTCCCAGAACATCCACTCGTACCGGCTGGTGGTCAGGAAGTGCCGGTGCACCAGCGCCCGCTCGGCCGCGCCCAGGCCGGGTCCGAGGCCGTCGGCGATGTCCAGCACGGCGCGGGCCACGTCCCCGAAGTCCTCGCTGGCGTACGTGCCGATCCAGCGCTGGTAGCGCGGGCTGGGCGAGCCGCGCCTGCTCAGCTCCTTGCCGACTTCCCAGTAGATCCAGTAGCAGGGCAGGATCGCGCCGATGCCCTCGGCGTAGGACCCGCCGCGCACGGCCGACAGCAGGTAGCTGGTGTAGGCCACGGTGGCCGGGGCCGGCTCGGCCCGTTCCACCACGGCCGGGTCCAGGCCCAGGTCGGCGAGCAGGAACTCGTGCAGCTTCTGCTCGTCGGCGATGATGCCGACGGCATGCCCGGCGAACAGCTCGGTGCCCGCGTTGCCCGGTGCCCGGCTGGCCACCGCGGCCAGCGCCCGGGCGTAGTCCTTGAGGAACAGCGCGTCCTGGACCAGGTAGTAGGTGAACGCGGACTCGGGCAGGGTGCCGTCGGTCAGCCCGGCCAGGAACGGGTGGGCCAGGATCGCGTCATAGATCTTGGTGATGCCGTCCCATAGTTCCGCGGTGAACGCCCGGCCGGTCACTGTGCCGCCATCACTGGGCCGCCATCACTGGCCGCCATCACTGTGCCGCCATCACTGGGCCACCGTACCGGCCGCGTCCGGCTGGTAGCTCTCCCGGCGGACCGAGAAGAAGTCCGAGCGGAACCCGAACCTGGCCACCAGCATCAGCAGCACGCCGAGCAGCACGATCCCGATCACCGACTCGACCTGCGAGGCCGGCGCGTCCATCAGGCTCAGCACCAGCACCCAGCCGAGGAAGCCCGCGGCGGCCAGCGGCAGCACGCCGAGCACGACCGCGTTCCGCACGCCGCGGGTGATCAGCCGCCGGTAGTACACCACCAGCGTGAGCGCGGTGAGGATGTAGAAGATCGAGAACAGCAGGCCGGTGACGGCGACCACGTTGTCGAACGCGTTCTGCACCGAGGACGAGGCCAGCAGGTACACCCCGCTGATCCCGACGATCAGCAGGCCGCAGATGACGCTGGCCAGCACCGGGGTGGCGAACCGCGGGCTCACCCGGGCCAGCACCGGGGGCAGCACCCGGCGGCTGGCCATGCCGTACACGATCCGGGCGGACAGCACGATGCCGGTGCCGGTGGTGGCGACCACGGACAGCGCGATGGCCAGCGCCATCACCTTCGCCCAGCCGCTGCCGCCGAGCGCGTGGGCCACGTAGACCAGCGCCGAGTCCGAGTTGGCCTGGAGCTTGGCGGGCGACACCACGCCCTGCAGGCCGACCTGGCAGCCCACGTACAGGACGGTCAGCAGGCCCACCGCGAGCAGGGCGGCCCGGCCCGGGTTGATGTGCCTGCGGGTGGTTTCCTCGTTGACGTACAGCGTGCCGTCCCAGCCGCCGTACACGAACACCGCGGCCAGGAACCCGCCCACCGCGTCGCCGTGCCCGCCGATCCCGGTCGGGCTGAACCAGCCGGAGGTGATGGGGAACGTGCCGGGGTGGTGCCCGAGCACCACGACCAGGCCGGCGATCGCGAAGCCGAGCAGGATCGCCCACTCGGTCACGCCCATCGCGATCTGGGCCCGGGCGGTGATCTTGATGCCGACGATCGCGATCACCAGCATGACCAGCCCGACCGCGGCGGCGATGGCGAAGTCCTTGCCGGGGGTATCGGTGCCGCCGAACACGGTGATCAGCGACGGGCCGATGACCTCGACCGCGCTGACCGTGCCGATGATGTAGGCCACCACCATCAGCCAGCCGGTCAGGAAGCCGAGGTAGGGGTTGATGGCCCGGCCGACCCATTCGAACGACGCGCCGGCGTGCGCGTTCCACATGTTCAGCCGGCGGTACGCGTTCGCGATGATCAGCATCGGGATCGCGGTCAGCAGCAGGATCGGCCCGCTGCCGTAGGCGGTGGTGGCGGCCAGCGAGGCCAGCGTCAGCCCGACCGTGGCGGCCGGCGCCGACGACGCCATCCCGATGACGGTGTCCTGGACCACGCCGATGGCGTTGGGTTCCAGTCCGGTCTCCCGCCCGGGGGCGCGGCCGCTACCCCGGCTGACGTCTCCGCCATCTGCCCTCCAGCGCTTCGGTCGCGGTGCTCAATGGCGTCGCGATTTATGAAATCAGACCCGGGCGGTGTCCTTGCGGAACCGCCATACCGCGCCCGCGCAGAAAATGCCCAGCCAGACCACCGCGTTGGCGACCCAGGCCAGGTGCGGCGCGGTTTCCAGCAGCGGGGCATGCACCAGCTGGTTCAGCCCGTACAGCGGGGTGTACTGGGCGATCTCCTGGACCACGTGCGGGTACTGCTGGAGCGGGATGAACACGCCGCCGGCGAACGCGAAGATCACCAGCACGAAGCTGAGGATCTGCATGACGTTCTCGGTCGGCAGCAGGTAGCCCATGAACAGGCCGAACGCGGCGAACACCAGCGAGCCGAGCCAGACCGCCAGGGCCGAGGCGATCCACACCCAGACCGGCATCTGGGGCTTGCCGGTGATCCCGCCGACCACGAACACCGCGGTCAGCGAGCTGAGCCCGAGCACCATCGCGGTCAGCATCTTGACCGCGATGTAGGCCACCGGGCTGAGCGGGGTGATCCGCAGCTGCCGGCTCCAGCCGACGGACCGCTCGATCGCCACCATGGCCCCGCCGCTGGTGGTGGCCAGCACCGCGCCGTACAGGGCCAGGTTGATCATCACGAAAGCGGACACGTTGCCGTGCCCGGAGTCGTTGGGCTTGTTCGCGTAGGCGCTGTTCAGCCCGAACAGCAGGAAGAAGAACACCGGCAGGACCATGGTGAACAGCACCGTCCGCCGGTTGCGCAGCAGGCGGCGGATCTCCAGGCGGAGCAGGGTCAGGTTGAACCCGCCCGCGGCCGGGGCGCGCCTGGTCAGGTCCGCGGTGAGCGGCTGGCTGGTCATCGCGGGCCTCCCGTGCTGGCCGTGCTGCCCGCATCGGCCCCGTCGCCGGTCAGGGCGAGGAAGGCGTCCTCCAGGCCGCGGGTGGTGATCTCCAGGTCGCGGGCCGGGGTGTCGTTGAGCAGGTACCTGGCCACCGCGTCGCTGTCGCTGCAGTGGATGATCACCGTGTCACCGCGGATCTCGACGGAGTCCGCGCCCTTGACCCGGCCCAGGGCGGCGGCGTCCGCGCCGGCCAGCGTGGCCCGCACGGTCCGGCCCGAGGCCATCGCCTTGACCTCGGCCGCGGTCCCGTCGGCGACCTTCAGCCCACGGGAGATCAGCACGATCCGGTCCGCGTAGGCGTCGGCCTCCTCCAGGTAGTGGGTGGCGAACAGGACCGTGCGGCCGCGGGCGGTGTCCTCCCGGATCGCGGCCCAGAAGCTGCGCCGCCCCTCCACGTCCATCCCGGTGGTGGGCTCGTCCAGGATCAGCAGCTCGGGGTCGGGCAGCAGGGCCATGGCGAACCGCAGCCGCTGCTTCTCCCCGCCCGAGCACTTGCCGACCAGGCGGTCGCCGATCTCGTCGATGCCGGCCCGGCGCAGCACCTCGTCCACCGGCCGGGGGTCGAGGAACAGGCTGGCGGTGTACCTGGCGGTCTCCGCCACGGTCATGTCCGGCAGCAGGCCGCCGGTCTGCAGCACCGCGGACACCAGGCCGCGGGAGATGGCCTGCCGCGGCGCCAGGCCGAACACGGAAACGTCACCCGCGGTCGGCTGGGACAGGCCCAGGATCATGTCGATGGTGGTGGTCTTGCCGGCCCCGTTCGGGCCGAGGAAGGCGACGACCTCACCGTGGCCGATGGAGAGGTCGAGGCCGCGGACCGCCTGAACGGCCCCGAAATGCTTGTGCACCCCGTGAAGGCTGATGGCGCCGGCCGGGCCGCTGCCGGGACGGGCGCCCGGGGCCTGGCTCGCTTGCATAGTCACTTCTACTGGTCCCATCGCTGCGGGCGAAACGGAGAAGCCGCCGACATCCTTCGCAAAATGCCCCGCTCCGTCAAGCGCGTTACCCGGCGCGCCGCCCGGCCAATCCCGCGCGTCTGCGGAAACCAGGCTCCGGCCATCATGGATCATGACCCGCGGCCGGGCGGCCCCGGGCACCGGGGAGGCAGCAGATGGATCTGAAGCGCTGGCTGGACGGCGCAGCGACCGCGATCGCGGACTGGCAGGCGGGCTTTGCCCCGTTCACCGCCCATCCGTCGCTGCAGGTCAGCGACGAGCGGCTGGCCGGGGTGTTCGCCGAGTTCACCGATCGCCTGGGGGCCGGGAACTACCCGTACTTCCACCCGGACTACGCGGGCCAGATGCTCAAGCCGCCGCACCCGGTCGCGGTGGCCGGCTACCTGGCCGCGATGCTGATCAACCCGAACAACCACGCGCTGGACGGCGGCCGGGCCACCTCGGAGATGGAGAAGGAGGCGGTCGCCCAGCTGGCCGCGATGTTCGGGCTGCCCGCGCACCTGGGCCACCTGACCTCCAGCGGCACGATCGCCAACCTCGAGGCCCTGTACGTGGCCCGGGAGCTGAGCCCCGGCCGGGCCATCGCGTGCAGCGAGGAAGCGCACTACACGCACGCGAGGATGGCCGGGCTGCTCGGCATCCCGGCGGTCAAGGTCGCGGTGGACGGCGCGGGCCGGATGGACCCGGCCGCGCTGGACGAGGTGCTGGCCCGCGGCGAGGTCGGCACGGTGGTGGCCACCGCGGGCACGACCGGTCTGGGCGCGATCGACCCGGTGCACGAGATCCTCGCGGTGGCCCGCCGGCACGAGGTACGCGTGCACGTCGACGCAGCCTACGGAGGATTTTTTACGCTGCTTGCGGGGCGGGCCGACCGGTCAGGACTGGAGCCGGCGCCGTGGCGGGCGATCAGCGCCTGCGACTCGGTGGTCGTCGACCCGCACAAGCACGGCCTGCAGCCCTACGGGTGCGGCGCGGTGCTGTTCAGCGACCCGTCGGTAGGCCGCTTCTACCTGCACGACTCGCCGTACACCTACTTCACCTCGGACGAGCTGCACCTCGGCGAGATCAGCCTGGAGTGCTCGCGCGCCGGGGCGGCGGCCGCCGCGCTGTGGCTGACGTTCCGGCTGCTGCCGCCGGAGCGGGACGGGCTCGGCGAGGTGCTGGCCGCGGGCCGCCGGGCGGCGCTGGACTGGGCCGCCCTGCTGGCCGCCGGGGACGGGCCGCTGGCCCCGTGCCAGCTGACGCTGTACCAGCCGCCGGAGCTTGACATCGTCAGCTACTTCCCGGCCGCGGGCACCCTCTCGGAGGTCGACGCGGCCAGCGCCCGGGTGCTGGCGGACGGCATGGCCGACCCGGAGCACCCGGTGTTCGTCAGCACGCTGCGGGTCACCGCGGAGGCGTTCGCCCGGCGGCACCCCGGGATCAGCGCGGACGCCGGCGGGGCGAGGATCCTGCGCAGCGTGCTGATGAAACCGGAGAGCGAGACCCGGGTGCCGCTGCTGCACGAGCGGCTGCAGCGGATCGCCCGCGGGGACTGATCGCGGTCGAGGGACGGGGCCCGCGCGGCAGATCCCGTAACCCTTAATTCCTCGGCAGGCCAGAGACGGACCGGGCCCTCCTCGTCGGCGCCGACCCGGATCCGGCCCTCGTCGCGCAGGTAGGCGACGTGGGCCGCAGTCTCGGCGAGGGCCGCGCGGCGCATGAAACCGGTGATCTCGGCCCAGCCGCGGGACCAGGTCAGCCGCTCGGTGACCGACCACAGGCTCAGGCCCGGAGCGGTCGCGACCAGGGCCACGACCTCGTCCGCGCGCTCGGCGTGATGGGCGGCCAGCGCCGCGGCCCGGGCCGCGATGCCGCGGAACCGGTACTCGTGCGCGGGCAGCGCCTCGGCGCTGTCGTAGCCGTCCAGGCTGGCCAGCGAGGCCAGGTAACCCTGCAGCGGCGAGACCGGGGCGTACGGGGTCAGCCCGATGTTCGGGGTGATCCTGGGCAGCAGATGATCGCCGGTGAGCAGCATGTTGTGGTCGGCGTCGTAGAGGCAGATGTGCCCCGGGGTGTGCCCGGGGGTCCACACCACCTGGATCCGGCGGCCGGGCAGGTCAAGCCGTTCGCCGTCGCGGAGCAGCCGGTCCGGGTCTGGCAGCCGCAGGTAGCCGGCCGCCTCGGCGACCCGGACGGTCAGCTCCGCGGCAACCTCGGGCGGAACGCCGGCCCGTTGCAGCCAGACCAGGTCGCCGGAGGTCCCGCCGTCGTACGGGGCGCGCCCGGTGCGGCCGTCCGCGGCGGCCGTGGCCGCCATCCGGGACGGCAGCGCGGCGACCTCCGCCTCGTGCATGGCGATCGGCGCCCCGGACGCCTCCCGGAGCCGTGCGCTCAGCCCGTGGTGGTCCGGGTGCACGTGGGTGACCACGATGCCGGTGACCGCCTCCGGGCTGGTCCCGGCCTCCTTCAGCCCGCGGGTCAGGTCCTGCCAGGTGCGCTCGTCGTCCCAGCCCGGGTCGACCACGATCAGCGCGCTGTCGCCGTGCAGCAGGTAGCACAGCGTGTAGCGGAGCGGGCTGTCCGGGATCGTCACCGGCAGCGACCACACCCCGGAGGCCACCTGCTCGGCGGGCGGCAGCCGGCCGTCCCGCCAGGCCTGGCGCTGGGCCAGGCCGGTGACGGTTACCTGGCCGCCTCCTCCACCTCCGCCGCGTGGTCGGGCACGTACGTCTGCATCTCCCGCGGCGCCCGGATGTAGCCCTTGGACGGCGGCCGGGGCGGCAGGTGGAGCGGGATCCGCTGCACGTCGTGGTACGGGATCGTGCTCAGCAGATGGGCGATCATGTTGATCCGCGCCCGCCGTTTGTCGTCGCTCTCGACGACATTCCATTGCGCCTCCGGGATATCGGTGTGCACGAACATCTCATCCTTGGCGCGTGAGTAGTCCTCCCACCGGGTGACCGACTCCAGGTCCATCGGGGAGAGCTTCCAGCGTCGCATCGGGTCCTGCAGCCGGGACCTGAACCGGTTTTCCTGCTCGTCGTCACTGACCGAGAACCAGTACTTGCGCAGCAGGATTCCGTCCTCGACGAGCAGCCGCTCGAAGATCGGGCACTGGTGCAGGAACCGCTGGTACTCCTGGTTGGTGCAGAACCCCATCACCCGCTCGACCCCGCCGCGGTTGTACCAGCTGCGGTCGAACAGCACGATCTGGCCGGCCGCGGGCAGGTGCTCGATGTAGCGCTGGAAGTACCACTCGGTCTTCTCCCGCTCGGTCGGCGCGGGCAGGGCCACGATCCGGGCGATCCGGGGGTTGAGGAACTCGGAGACCCGCTTGATCGTGCTGCCCTTGCCGGCCGCGTCCCGGCCCTCGAAGATGATCACGATCCTGGCGTTGCTCGGTGCGCACCCACTCCTGGAGCTTGACCAGCTCGGCCTGAAGGCGGAAGAGCTCGGTCTCGTACAGCTCCTTGTTCATCCGCTTTATCTTGTGGGCGTCGTGGCCGTGTCTTGCTGTTCTTGCTGTTCTTGCTGCTCTTGCCGGCCTTGCCGTTCTTGCCGGCCTTGTCCTTCGTGGCTGCCTTGCTGTTGCTCGCGGACATCGCCGCACCTCCCAGCGCTGGCTTACCCCGTTATCGTCGCATTTCCCGCGGAACCGGTCACGGCGTCCAGGACCAGGGCGTCGAAACAGGTCCGGTCGCCGGTGTGGCAGGCCGCGCCGACCTGGTCGACCCGGACCAGCACGGTGTCGCCGTCGCAGTCCAGCGCCACCGACTTCACCCACTGCTGGTGGCCGGACGTCTCGCCCTTGACCCAGTACTCACCGCGGCTGCGCGACCAGTAGGTGCACCGGCCGGTGGTCAGCGTGCGGTGCAGCGCCTCGTCGTCCATCCAGCCCAGCATGAGCACCTCGCCGGTGTCGTACTGCTGCGCGATAGCCGGGACCAGCCCGTCCGCGTTGCGCTTCAGCCGCGCGGCCACCGCCGGGTCCAGCGCGGAGCCGGTCACCCTCTCGCCCATCTGGCGTTGTCTCCGTTTGCTCAGTGTGGCTCGGGCAGTGGGCCGGGGCTGGCGGACCGGGTAGCCGGCCGCGGCCAGCGCGTCCTTGACGCCGGCCACGGTCAGCCCGCCGAAGTGGAAGACGCTGGCGGCCAGCACCGCGTCGGCGCCCGCGGCGATGGCCGGGGCGAAGTGCGCTGCCTCGCCCGCTCCCCCGCTGGCGATCACCGGCACGGTCACCGCGGCCCGCACCGCGGCGATCATCTCCAGGTCGAAGCCTTCCTGGCGGCCGTCGGCGTCCATCGAGTTCAGCAGCACCTCGCCGGCCCCGGCCGCGGTGGCGCGGCGGGCCCAGGCGATCGCGTCCAGGCCGGTGCCGCGGCGGCCGCCGTGCGTGGTCACCTCGAAGCCGCTGGGCTGGCCAGGGCCGCGGCGGGCGTCGAGGGAGATCACCACGCACTGGGCGCCGAACCGCCCGGCGGCCTCGGTGAGCAGTTCCGGCCGGGCGATCGCGGCGGTGTTCAGCGACACCTTGTCCGCGCCGGCCCGCAGCAGCCGGTCGATGTCCTGCGTACTGCGAACCCCGCCGCCCACGGTCAGCGGGATGAACACCTGGTCCGCGGTGCGCCGGACCACGTCGTACATGGTCTCCCGGCCGCCGCTGGACGCGGTGATGTCCAGGAACACCAGCTCGTCCACGCCGGCCGCGTCGTAGGCGGCGGCCAGCTCGACCGGGTCGCCGGCGTCCCGCAGGTCGCGGAAGCTGACCCCCTTGACCACCCGGCCGGCGTCCACGTCCAGGCAGGCGATGACCCGCACGGCCAGGGTCATCGCACCGCCTCCCGCGCCGCGGGCAGGGTGAACCTGCCCTCGTACAGCGCGGTGCCGATGATCGCGCCCTCCACGCCGTCGGCGCGCAGGCCGGCGATCGCGGTGAGGTCGGCCAGGCTGGACACGCCGCCGCTGGCGATCACCGGGCGGGTGGTGGCCGCGCAGACCCGCTTGAGCAGGTCCAGGTTGGGGCCGCGGAGCATTCCGTCTTTCGCGACGTCGGTGACCACGTACCGGGCGCAGCCGTCGCTGTCCAGCCGGGCCAGCGTGTCCATCAGGTCGCCGCCGTCGGTGGTCCAGCCGCGGGCGGCCAGCCGGTCGCCGCGGGCGTCGAGCCCGACCGCGATGCGGTCGCCGTGCTTTGCGATCACCTGGCGAACCCAGTCCGGGCGTTCCAATGCGGCGGTGCCGACCACGACCCGCTGCGCACCGGTGCTGAGGGCGGCGGCGAGGGCGGCGTCGTCCCTGATCCCGCCGGACAGCTCGACGCTGATGCCCACCTCGGCGATCATCGTGGCCAGCAGCGCGGCGTTGCTCCCGCGGCCGAAGGCGGCGTCGAGGTCGACCATGTGGATCCACTCGGCGCCGGCCTGCTGCCAGCGCTTTGCGGCCGCCACCGGGTCGCCGTAGGCGGTCTCCCGGCCGGCCTCGCCCTGGACGAGCTGGACCGCCCGGCCGCGGGACACGTCGACCGCGGGCAGCAGAGTGATCCGGCCGGGCATCAGAGCGTCCCCAGCCAGTTGGCCAGCAGCACCGCGCCGGCGTCGGCGGATTTCTCCGGGTGGAACTGGGTAGCGGCCAGCGGGCCGTGCTCGACCGTGGCCACGAAGTCCTCGCCGTGCGTGGTCAGGCCGGTGCGGGGCGGCGGGTCCGGGGCGGGGCGCCCGGGCGGCGGGATCGCGGTGACCGCGTAGGAGTGGACGAAGTAGAACCTGGTGCCCTCGCCGATCCCGGCCAGCAGCGTGCTGCCGTCCGGGGGGCGGACCGTGTTCCAGCCCATGTGCGGCAGGACCGGGGCGGTGAGCTGCTGGACCACGCCGGGCAGCACGCCGCAGCCCGCGGTGCGCAGGCCGTGCTCGACGCCCTCGCTGAAGAGGATCTGCATGCCCACGCAGATGCCGAGAACGGGGCGGGAGCCAGCAAGGCGCTTGGCGATGATCTCGTCGCCGCCTACCGCCCGCAGCCCGGCCATGCACGCGGCGAACGCGCCCACCCCGGGCACCACCAGCCCGTCGGCGGCCAGCGCGGCGGCGGTGTCCGCGGTCACGGTCACCTCGGCGCCGGCCCGTTCCAGCGCCCGCTGCGCGGACCGCAGGTTGCCCGAGCCGTAGTCGAGCACCACGACCCGGCGGCGCGGGCCGGTCACAGCACGCCCTTGGTGCTGGGGATGCCGCCGCCGCGCGGGTCCGGGGCGGCGGCCGCGCGCAGCGCCCGGGCGAACGCCTTGAACTGGGCCTCCACGATGTGGTGCGGGTTGCGCCCGTAGAGCACCCGCAGGTGCACGCACAGGCCCGCGGCGGCGGCCAGGGACTCGAAGAAGTGCCCGGTCAGCGTGGTGTCGTAGCTGCCGATCAGCGGCGGCATCCGGTCCGGCTCGGCGTGCACCGCGTACGGCCGCCCGGACAGGTCGACCGCGGCCTGGGCCAGCGTCTCGTCCAGCGGGATCAGCGCGTCGCCGAACCGGCAGATCCCGGCCTTGTCGCCGAGCGCCTCGCGGAGCGCCTGGCCGAGGGTCAGCGCGGTGTCCTCCACGGTGTGGTGCGCGTCGATCTCGGTGTCGCCCTCGGCCTGCACGGTCAGGTCGAGCCGGCCGTGCTTGGCCAGCTGGGCCAGCATGTGGTCGAAGAACGGCACGCCGGTGGCCACCTTGGACACGCCGGCGCCGTCCAGGTCCAGCTCGACCAGCACCCGGGTCTCGCCGGTGATCCGCTCCACCCGCGCGGCCCGGCTCACGCTGGCACCCGCTCGGTCTGCGGGAGGACCGCGGTCAGCGCGGCCCGGAACGCGGCCATCTCGGCGGGCGTGCCGATGCTGACCCGCAGCCACCGCTTCGGCCCGGTCTCCCGGATCAGCACGCCGCGGTCCAGCAGCGCCTGCCACACCGCGTGCCGGTCGCCGAACTCGCCGAACAGCACGAAGTTGGCGTCCGAGTCGGCCGCGGTCAGTCCCTGGTCGCGAAGCCACGTTACGGTGGCGTCGCGCTCGGCGCGCAGCACGCCGACCGTGGCCAGCAGCTGCGGTGCGTGGGCCAGCGCCGCGCGGGCGGCCGCCTGGGTCAGCGCGGACAGGTGGTAGGGAAGCCGCACCAGCAGCAGCGCGTCGACCACCGCGGGGTCCGCGGCCAGGTAGCCGACCCGGGCGCCGGCCAGCGCGAACGCCTTGGACATGGTCCTGGTGACGGCCAGGTTCCGGCACCGCGGCAGCAGCTCGAGCGCACTCGGCGTGCCGGGCCGGGCGAACTCCGCGTACGCCTCGTCCACCACCACCAGGCCGGGTGCGGCCGCGCAGACCGCCTCGATCGCGGCCAGGCCCAGGGCCGTGCCGGTGGGGTTGTTCGGCGAGGTGAGGAACACCACGTCGGGCTGCTCCCGGCGGATGTGCGCGGCGGCCTGGTCCGCGTCCAGGCCGAAGTCCGGGTCGCGGGCCGCGGGGATCCACCGGGTGCCGGTGGTCTTCGCGATCAGCGGGTGCATGGAGTACGACGGCTCGAAGCCGGTGGCGCTGCGGCCCGGCCCGCCGTACGCCTGGAGCAGCTGCTGGATCACCTCGTTGGAGCCGTTGGCCGCCCACAGCTGCGGCCCGGCCAGCCCGTGGCCGAGGTAGGCGGCCAGGTCGGCGCGCAGCGCGCGGGCGTCCCGGTCCGGATACCGGTTCAGCCCGGCGGCGGCGCGGGCCGCCGCGGTGCCGATGGCCGCGACCAGCTCGGACGGCGGCTGGTACGGGTTCTCGTTGGTGTTCAGCCGGACCGCCACGTCCAGCTGCGGCGCCCCGTAGGGCGTCATCCCGGCCAGGTCGTCCCGAACCCGGGGCACCCCGCTGGTCACTGTTCCTCCTCGTGGGGAATCCGCGCGCGGACGGCTTCGACGTGGGCGGCCAGGTCCTCGGCGCCGCCCAGGGCGTCGATATGCCGGGCGACCGCGGCCAGCCCGGCCCGGTCGTACTCGACCAGGTGGATGCCGCGCAGGAAGGACAGCACGGACAGGCCGCCGGTGTGCCGCGCGGTTCCGCCGGTGGGCAGCACGTGGTTGGACCCGGCCAGGTAGTCGCCGAGCGACACCGGTGCGTACGGGCCGGCGAAGATCGCGCCGGCGTTGCGCACCCGGCGGGCCACCGCGCCGGGCTGCTCGGTCTGGATCTCCAGATGCTCGGGCGCCCAGGCGTCCGACACGGCCAGTGCCGCGTCGATGCTGTCCACCAGCACGCAGGCGGCCTGCCCGGCGAGCGCGGTCGCGACCCGCTCCCGGTGCCGGGCCGCCGCCACCCGGGCGGCCAGCGGGCCGGCCACCCGGGCGGCCAGCCCCTCGTCGGTGGTGATCAGCAGGCAGGCGGCCAGCGGGTCGTGCTCGGCCTGGGCGACCAGGTCCGCGGCGACCAGGTCCGGGTCCGCGGTGCGGTCGGCGATGACCGCGATCTCGGTCGGGCCCGCCTCGGCGTCGGTGCCGATCGTGCCCATCAGCAGCCGCTTGGCCGCGGCGACGTAGACGTTGCCGGGGCCGGTCACCACGTCGGCCGCGGCGCAGTCCGC
Source organism: uncultured Actinomycetes bacterium (assembly GCA_963770375.1). Classification (GTDB taxonomy): domain Bacteria; phylum Actinomycetota; class Actinomycetes; order Streptosporangiales; family Streptosporangiaceae; genus DASVBE01. The sequence continues at coordinate 479,554 of CAVYPM010000017.1, forward strand.
CGTCCCGTACGCGAACATCGCGATGGCCTGGGCCCCGCCGGCCGCGTGCACCTCGGTGACGCCGAGCAGCGCGCAGGCGGCCAGCACGGCCGGGGCGGGCAGGCCGCCGTGCGCGGCGCTGGGCGGCGACGCCACGGCGATCTCGCTGACCCCGGCGACCTGGGCGGGGATGACGTTCATCACCACCGACGACGGGTACGCGACCAGGCCGCCGGGCACGTACACGCCGGCCCGCCGGACCGGCACGTACCGTTCCGTGACGGTCGAGCCCGGGGCGAGCTCGGTGACCGGCTCGGCGGGCAGCTGGGCCTCGTGCACCAGCCGCGCCCGGCGGGCGGCCTCCTGCAGCGCGGCCCGCACGGCCGGGTCCAGCGCCCGCCCGGCGTCCGCGAGCGCGGCGGCCGGGACCCGGGTGGTGGCCAGGTCCACGCCGTCGAACCGGGCGGTGTACTCGCGTACCGCGGCGGCGCCGCGCTGCCGGACGTCCTCGCACACCGGCCGGACCGCTTCGGTGGCCTTTTCCACGTCGACCGCGGCCCGCGGCAGCACGCCGGCCAGCTTCCCGCCGGACAGGCCGGCCGGATCCGTCCCGCGCAGGTCGATGATTCTCAGCACCGGCCCAGCCTAACGGCCCGCCGGATGGGCATACCCCGTCCCACCAGCCACTCCTGTCTCTCGTGAGCACGATGAATTACCGGATCGCGGCCATTTCCCGGTGGTATTTACCGGCGCCGCGGTCAGATCACGGGAATGGCTACTCGATGATCTTGGAAATGGGGAGTTCCAGGATGTCGTGGGCTCCGGCCGCGCGCAGGGCCGGGATGAGCGTGTTGACCCCGCGCTTGGGCACCACGGCCTCGACCGCGTGCATGTCGCCGCGGGCCAGCGAGGTGATCGTGGGCGAGGCCATCGCGGGCAGGATGCTGGTGACCGCCGCCAGCTCGCTGGCCGCCACGTTGAGCTTCACCAGCACGTTGCGGCGGGCCTGGATGGCGCCGCGGAGCAGCAGCGCGATGTCCTCCATCGCGGCCCGGCGCTCCGGGTCGGTGTAGGAGTCCTGGCAGGCGACCAGCTCGGTGTAGCTGACCAGCAGCGTGGCCAGGATCTTCAGCCCGTTGCGGCGCAGCGAGGAGCCGGTCTCGGTGAGGTCCACGATCGCGTCGACGATGTCGGGGACCTTGGCCTCGGTGGCGCCGTAGGACGGGATGACCACCGCCTTGACCCCGTTGCCGTCCAGGAACGCACGGGTCATGGCCGGGAACTCGGTCGAGATCCGGATGCCCTCGGGCAGGTCGGAGACGTCCTGCCAGGGCGCCGTGGCGGGCACCGCGAGGACCACCCGGACCGGTTCTGAGGTGGCCTTGGAGTAGTGCAGCTCGCCGAGCGAGGCGACGTCCGCGCCGGTCTCGGTGATCCAGTCCCGGCCGGTGATGCCGAAGTCGAACAGGCCCTGCTCGAGGTAGGACGGGATCTCCTGCGGCCGCAGGAAGCGGACCCGCTCGATGCGCGGGTCGTCGATGGTGGCGTGGTAATCGCGGTCCGATGACCGGCGGACGGTCAGGTCGGCGGCGTCGAAGAGGTCGAGGGTCGCCCGCTCGAGGGAGCCTTTGGGCAGCACCAGGGACAGCACGGCAGGAACCTTTCACTGGTGGCAGGGGCGTAAGGCGGCCCCGCCAGACGGAGGGGAACCGGGGCAGCGGCCGGCCACGTCAGTCCGGCCGCTCAGATATGGCCCGCGATGCGGTGCGGGACGTACGGCTTCTCCAGCTGCTCCGTCTCCTGCCGGGTCAGCTCTACGTCTAGCGCGGCGACCGCGTCATCCAGGTGCGATGCCTTGGTCACCCCGACGATCGGCGCGGTCACGCCGGGGCGGCCCAGAAGCCAGGCCATGGCGACCTGCGCCCGGGGGATCCCGCGGGCGCTGGCGACCTCCGCGACCTGCTCGTGGACCTGCTGGTCCTCGGGCAGGTACAGGTTCTGGCCGAACTCGTCGGTCTCGCTGCGCGCGGTGGTGGTGTCCCAGTCCCTGGTCAGCCGGCCGCGGGCGAGCGGGCTCCACGGGATCACGCCGACGCCCTGGTCGAGGCAGAGCGGCAGCATCTCGCGCTCTTCCTCGCGGTAGATCAGGTTGTAGTGGTTCTGCATGCTGACGAACTTCGTCCAGCCGTTGGCCTCGGCCACGTGCTGGGCCTTGGCGAACTGCCAGGCGTACATCGACGAGGCGCCGATGTACCGGGCCTTGCCCGCCTTGACCACGTCGTGCAGCGCCTCCATGGTCTCCTCGATCGGCGTCCGGCGGTCCCACCGGTGGATCTGGTACAGGTCCACGTAGTCGGTGCCCAGCCGGCGTCAGGCTGTGGTCGATCTCGGTCATGATCGCCTTGCGGGACAGCCCGCGGCCGTTCGGCCCCTCGCGCATCACGCCCGTGCACCTTGGTGGCCAGCACGATCTCGTCGCGCTTGGCGAAGTCCTTCAGCGCCCGGCCGGTGATCTCCTCGCTGGACCCCAGCGAGTACACGTTCGCGGTGTCGAAGAAGTTGATCCCGGCCTCGATGGCCTGCCGGATCAGCGGGCGGCTGGCTTCCTCGTCCAGCGACCACGGATGACCGCCGCGGCCCGGCTCGCCGAAGCTCATGCAGCCCAGGCAGATGCGGGACACGTACATCCCCGTCCGGCCCAGCGTCACGTACTTCATGCCCGCTCCTCGGTCAGCGTCGTCGGCGTCCGGCCCGCCCCGACGATGATATGCACCGCGCGCGGGGCGGCCCGGGCCGGGCCTCTAGCCCGCCCGGGCGATCAGGCCCTGCCAGGGGTGCAGGACCGTGGCGTCCTCCCCCGCCGGGGACGGTTCGCCGGTGCGGAAGAGAACCTCACCCGCCGCTCTCGTCAGCCTGGCTGGGATACCGGCCAGGTTCACCGCCACGAGAAGGGGCCCCACCCGGTAGACCCACAGGCCGCCGTCGAGGGTGACCTGCTCGTAGCGGGCCAGGTCTGGCGTGGCCTGCGCCTTGCGGAGGCGGATCAGGTCGCGGGTGAAGGCCAGGATGGACCCCGGGTCGCCGCGCTGGGCCGCCACGTTGCAGGCAGCCGTGTCGCCGAGGGGAAGCCACGGTCTGGCCGCGGTGCTGAAGCCGCCTCCCGCCGACGCGTCCCAGTGCATCGGGGTCCGGGCCCGGTCGCGGCTGAGCTGGCCGCCCAGGCCGCCCGCGGTCATCGGGTCACGTTCCAGCTCGGGCGGCACCGCGACGTCGGGCAGGCCGATCTCGTCGCCGTAGTAGAGCACGAACGCGCCGGGCAGGGTGGCCATGATCAGCAGCGCGAGCCGGATCTTGCGCTCGTCGCCGCCGCACCAGCGGGTGGCGAGCCGGCCGACGTCGTGGTTGGAGGCGGTCCACACCGGGCAGGCGGTGGCGGGCAGGGTCGCCGCGGTGTCCGCCGCGACCGCGGCCAGCGACTTCGGCGGTGAAGTCCGCGAACACGAACGGGAAGTTGAAGCCGAGCTGGAGCTCGTCGTCCTGGCCGTAGAACGGGGCCAGCGCCGCGGCGCTGCTCACCCAGGTCTCGCCGAGGAGGAGCCGGGGTGGCTGATACCGGTCCGCGATCACCCGCCAGTCCCGGTAGACGCCATGGACCTCGGGCTGGTTCATGTTGTACTTCGCCTGCAGGCCGTAGGCCCCCGACAGCCGCGTCCCGCCCGGCTCCAGCGGCGGGTTGTCCCGCAGCAGCGCGTCCTTGTACAGGCCGTGGGCCACGTCGATGCGGAACCCGGCCACCCCGCGGCCGAACCAGAACTCCAGGATCTGCGCGAACGCCTCGTGCACCGGCGGGTGCCACCAGTTCAGGTCCGGCTGGGCGGGCAGGAAGTTGTGCAGGTAGTACTGGCCGGTCGGCTCGTGCCAGGTCCAGGCCGGGGCGCCGGTGAAGTCGCGCCAGTTGTTCGGCGGGCCGCCGTCGCCGGCCGGGCCGGCCCACACGTACCAGTCGCGGTGCTCCGCGCTCTTTCCGGTCAGCGCGTCCGCGAACCACGGGTGCGCCGAGCTGGTGTGGTTGGGCACCAGGTCGAGCAGCACCCGCATGCCCCGCGACCCCGCCGCGCTGATCAGCTCGTCCAGGTCGGCCAGGGTGCCGAGCTCGGGGTGCACGCCGAGGTAGTCGCTGACGTCGTAGCCCCAGTCCTGGTCCGGCGACGGCATCGTCGGGGACAGCCAGATGGCGTCCACGCCGAGCCAGGACAGGTGATCGAGCCGGCTCAGCAGGCCGCGCAGGTCGCCGTACCCGTCGCCGTTGCTGTCCTGCCAGGACCGCACGTACAGCTGGTACAGCACGGCGCCCGGCCACCAGCGGCGGTCCGGACCATGATCCGGGGCGTGCTCGGGGGCGTGGTCAGGCATGATCCTCCTTTGCTGGGGCGGGGCGCGGCTTGCCCCGCCAGGCGGGCGAGCCGACAATAAGAGCGTGCTCCATACAGTCGAGCTGGTGCTGGTGATCCTGCTGCCCACGGCGGCCGGCTACGCACTGCTGGCCAGCTTCGGCGCGTGGGGGCGGCTCGCGGACCGGCGCTACCGGCGGCGGGACGCGCTGCGCCCGGCGGCCGAGCCGATCGAGCGGCTGACCGCGAACCTGCGCCGGCTCCGGGTCCAGCTGGACCAGACCGAGACCCGCAGCGGGCTGACCGCCAAGCACGCCCGGCTGACCGCGCTGCGCGGCGCCTACCTGGACGCGCTCGGCGACGCCTGCACGCGGCTCGAGGTCCGCCCGCCGGACGGCGGCGCCCGGGCGCCGCTGGCGGAGATCTACCGGGCCGAGGCGGCGCTGCGCGAGCGCGGCCTGGACGTGCGGGAGCCACTGGCCCACTGAGCGCCGTGGCCGGGGGCAATCCCGCCCGGCGCATACGATCGTCAGATGGTCTGTGTACTCGCCGTCTCCGACCAGGTGGACGAGGGGCTGTACGCCGATCTGCGCCCGGTGCGCGGCGCGGACCTCATCCTGGCCTGCGGTGACCTGCCCTTCGAGTACCTGGGCTACCTGATGAACGGGCTCGACGTGCCGCTGGTCTTCGTGCCCGGGAACCATGATCCCGACGTGTCCGGCTACCGCCAGTCCCGGGCCGGGCTGACGCTGCGGGCCGGGCTGTCCGGCCCGGAACCCGTGGCCAGACGGCGCCCTCAACGCCGACGGCACGATCGTCGAGGCGGCCGGGCTGCGGGTGGCCGGCCTGGGCGGCTGCCTGCGCTACTCCCCCGGGCCGAACCAGTACACCGAGGCGCAGCAGGCCCGGCGGGCCTGGGCCCTGCGGGCCACCGCACGGTGGCAGCGGCTGCGCGGCCGCCCGCCGGTGGACGTCCTGCTCACCCACGCCCCGGCGGCCGGGCACGGGGACGGCCCCGACCCGGCGCACCACGGGTTCGCCGCGCTGCCCGCGCTGGTCGCCGCGCTGGCGCCGGGGGTCATGCTGCACGGGCACGTCCTGCCGCACGAGAGCACCACCGGCGGCCGCCCCCTCGGCCGCACCGAGGTGCGCAACGTGACCGGCCGTCACCTGCTGGACATCTCCCCTGGCCGGCCCGCCCGCCAGGACACCAGGCACACCAGAGAGCAGAGCGGAGGCTGTCGTGGCTGACACCGGGTTCCCGCGCTCGGACGTGGAGAACGACTTCGAGCGGGCCCGCCGCCGCCAGGTGCTGGCCCGGCTGGGCCAGCGGCTGCGCCGCGAGCCGGATGACGTCAACCTGATCCTGCCGTTCGACGAGGTGGTGGCCGCGCTGGGGCGGCGCGGCGAGCGTTCCCTCGGCCTGCAGACGATCCGGCTGGAGTCCGTGGTTGGCACGGTGGACAACAGCCAGGACTTCGACCGGCGGTTCCGGCCCACCACCGGCCGGGTGCGCGAGCGGTGGGAGCGGCTGGCCCTGGCCCAGCGGCGGGGCGAGTCGCTCCCGCCGATCAACGTGTACCAGGTCGGCGACATGTACTTCGTCGAGGACGGCCACCACCGGGTGTCGATCGCGCTGGCCACCGGGCAGAAGGTGATCGACGCGTACGTCACCGAGGTGCTGACCGCAATCCCGCCGGCCGGCGCCCGCAGCCGGGCGGCCATGTTCCTGCGCGGCTACGAGCGCACGTTCCGGGACCGGGTGCCGCTGCCCGAGCAGGCCTACGCCAAGATCACGTTCACCAGCCCGTGGGCCTACGCCGAGCTGGGCGGCGCGGTCGAGGCCTGGGGCTGCCGGGCCATGCAGGACGCGCGCCGGTTCATGGACCGCGCGGAGATCGCACGCCGGTGGTACTCCGAGGAGTACCGGCCGGTCGTGCGCATGCTCCGCGCCGCTGACCTCATCGGCAACCGCACCGAGGCCGAGGCCTACCAGCGGGTGGCGCGCGAGCGCTACCGGCTGATGCGGACGCACGAGTGGAACGACGAGATCATCGAGCGCCTCCGCAAGGAGGTCAGGTAGCCGCGGGCGCACCTGCTCCCAGGGTCAGGTTCGCGCCGTTGTCCGGGTCGAAGATGTGCATCGAGGACACGTCGGCCCACAGCTCGGCGCTGTCACCCTCCTTGATCTGGGTGTCCGGGTCCAGCCGCGCGGTCACGGTCTCGGCGGAGCCCAGCTCGGCCGCACCGGAATCCGCGGCCAGGTCAGCCAGCTGGTCGGTCTTCGCGGTCAGCCCGCTCTCCTGCGTGAAGTAGATGAAGACGTCCGAGCCCATCGACTCGACCACGTCAATGGTGGCCTGGAACGTAACGCCCTTGGCCTGATCGGCGGCCTGGACCAGGGACGCGTCCTCGATGTCCTCGGGGCGGATGCCCACGATGACCTGACGGCCCGAGTTGCTGCTCTCCAGGGCCTGGCGCAGCTGTGGCGCCAGCGGCAGCCGGCCAATCGACGTGGTCACGCCGCCCTCCTCCAGCGTGCCCGCCATGAAGTTCATGGCCGGCGAGCCGATGAAGCCGGCCACGAACAGGTTGACCGGGTTCGCGTACAGCTCGTGCGGCGAGCCGACCTGCTGCAGGATCCCGCTGCGCATGACCGCGAGCCGGTCGCCCAGGGTCATCGCCTCGGTCTGGTCGTGGGTGACGTACACCATCGTGGTGCCGAGCCGCTTCTGCAGCTTGGACACCTCGGTGCGGGTCTGCACCCGCAGCTTGGCGTCCAGGTTGGAGAGCGGCTCGTCCATCAGGAAGACCGCGGGATCGCGGACGATGGCCCGGCCCATGGCGACTCGCTGCCGCTGGCCGCCGGACAGGTTGGCCGGGCGCCGTTCCAGGTGCTGGGTCAGGTCCAGGATCCGCGCGGCCTCGTTGACCTTCTCGTCGATGGTCGCCTGCGGGGTCTTGGCCAGCTTGAGCGCGAAGCCCATGTTCTCCCGCACGGTCATGTGCGGGTACAGGGCGTAGCTCTGGAACACCATGGCGATGTCGCGGTCCTTCGGCGCGGCGTTGTTGACCACCTTGCCGCCGATCCGCAACTCGCCGTCGGTGATGTCCTCCAGCCCGGCGATCATGTTGAGCGTGGTGGACTTCCCGCAGCCAGACGGCCCGACCAGGATCACGAACTCGCCGTCGGCGATATCCAGGCTGATCTTGTCGACCGCCAGCGCCCCGTCAGGGAATCGCTTGGTCACGTTTTCGAGAGTGATTTCAGCCACTGTGTTGCTCCTTGGGTTCTCAGCTAGCCCTTGACCGCGCCTGAGGTAAGTCCAGCGACGATCCGGCGCTGGAAGAACAGCACGAAGATGATGATGGGGATGGTAATGACTACCGCCGCGGCCGCGATGGGCCCGGTCGGCACTGTGAACTGCGAACTGCCGCTGAAGTAGGCCAGCGAGGCCGGCGCTGTCCGCGCGCTGAGCGTCGAGGTGAACGAGATCGCGAACAGGAACTCGTTCCAGCAGGCCAGGAACACCAGGATGGACGTGGTGACCATGCCGGGCGCCGCCAGCGGCGCGATGACCCTGACGAACGCCTGGAACGGGGTGGCCCCGTCGACCTTGGCCGCCTTTTCCAGCTCCCACGGGATCTCCCGGAAGAACGCGGACAGCGTGTAGATGCCGAGCGGCAGCCCGAACGCCACGTACGGGATGATCAGGCCGGGCCAGGTGTTGTAAAGACCGATCGCCCGCAGGATGGTGAACAGCGGGGTGACCAGCGAGATCGCCGGGAACATGGCGATCAGCAGGGCCATGCCGATGAGCACCGCCTTGCCCGGGAAGTTCAGCCGGGCCACCGCGTAGGCCGCCATCGAGGCCAGCACCACGGCGATGAACGTGGCGATCAGCCCGATGCCGATCGAGTTCAGCAGCGGGCGGACGAACTGCCCGGTCGACAGGATCTCGTGGTAGTTGCTCCAGGTCCAGGCACTCGGGATGAACGACGGGTCGAGGACGGCGGCCGGTGTCTTGAACGACAGCGACACCATCCACAGCACCGGGATCAGCGCGAGCGCGATCACGACGACGTTCGCTACGCCCCACTCGACCTTACGGACGGGGGTGGTTGCTGCGGCCATCAGTCGTCACCTCTTCCCGATGGCGGAACCGGGCGCGGCGGTGCCGAAGCCCTTGATGAATATGAACGCGATGATCGCCACGCAGATGAAGATGAGGATCGAGATGGCCGACCCGATGCCCAGGTTCAGCGCGATGAACAGGTTGTCCCAGCCGAGGATGGACACCGATCCGGTGCCGTTGTTGCCCCCGGTCAGGATGTAGATGTTGTCGAAGATCCGGAACGAGTCCAGGGTGCGGAACAGCAGCGCGACCAGGATCGCGGGCTTCATCAGCGGCACCGTGATCCGCCAGAACCGCTGCCAGCCGCTGGCGCCGTCGACCATCGCGGCCTTCTGCAGGTCCTCGGGCACCAGCGAGAGCCCGGCCAGCAGCAGCAGCCCCATGAACGGGGTCGTCTTCCAGATCTCGGCCAGGATGATGACCGCGATCGCCGAGACCTGGCTGGTCAGCGGCGCGGCGTTGTTGAACGCCGCGGACAGGTAGCCCTGGCTCGGCGTCCAGGCGTACTGCCAGCCGTAGGCCGCGGCCACCGTGACGATGCCGTACGGGATCAGCGCCGCGGTGCGGACCGAGCCCCGGCCGAAGATCGTCTTGTGCATCAGCATGGCCAGCAGCATGCCGAGGACCAGCGAGATGGTCACCGAGAAGACCGTGATGATCAGGGTCACCTTCAGCGCTTCCCACCAGTACGGCGAGGACAGCACCGCGCCGTAGTTGGCCAGCCCGACGAACTTGATGTCCTGCGGCAGTTCCAGGTTGTACCGCTCGAGCGACAGCCAGACGGCGTAGCCGACCGGGTACGCGGTGACCGCGATCATCACGATCACCGCGGGCGCGCAGAGCAGCCAGCCGAGCCTGCGCTCGGCCCGCGCGCCCTCGGACAGTTGCCGCTTGTGGCCGGCGGGTCGCTGCTCGGCTGCCGCGCCGGCGGTCACCTCAGTGCTCGTACTCATCGGCCTCTTCCTTCCTCGGCGGCAGCGGCCGGGCGGCGGGACGGCCCATGGCGGGACAGCCCGCGTGGCCGCTCGGCACCAGGCCCTTCGACTGGAGCCCCTGGTTGATCTGGCTCTTCATTGAATTGAGCGTGCTCTGCGGGCTGATCGAGCTGGCGGGCGAGATCAGGTGCGAGATGTCGATGGAGACGACCTGGTAGACCGGCGTCTTCGGGCGGACGCTGGCGTTCTGCAGCGACGTCAGGATGTCCTGGTGGAACGGGTAGTTCTTGGCCAGCGCCGGGTCGTTGTACAGGGCCTCGAGGGTCGGCGGGACACCGCCCACGTTGGCCCCGATGATCTGGTTCTGCCGGTCACGCAGGCACAGCGCGGCCTGGAAGGCCAGCGCCTTGTGCGTGCTGAGGCTGCTGACCGCGATGTCGTGCCCGCCGATCGTGACCTTGGCCGGCTGGCCGGGGATGACCGAGGGGTACAGCGCCCACTTGAAGTTCTTGAACATCGCCGGGTTGTCGGCCTTCATGGCCGGATACACGAACGGGTAGTTCAGCTGGAACGCCGCCGTGCCCGCCTCCATGGCCAGCCGGTTCTCGTTCTCCATCTGCACCGGCAGGGACGGGTCCGCGGCCGGCGAGTCGGCCAGCTGCTTCATGATCGTCAGCGCCTTGAGGGCCGGCTCGCCCAGCGTGACCTTGGTCGCGTCCGGGTTCAGCACGGTGCCGCCCGCGCTGGCGTTCATCGTGTTGAACCACACCGTGCCGCCCTCGTACTGGGCGCCCTGGATCTCGATGTAGTGCGGCTTACCCTGCTTGGCCAGGTTCTCCGCGTCCTGGATCATCTCGGCCCAGGTCTTCGGCGGGTTCGGCACCAGGTCGGACCGGTACCACAGCAGCTGGGTGTTGGTGTTGCTGGGGACCGCGTAGAGCTGGCCCTTCCACATCGCGGTGTCCAGGGCCGCCTTCAGCGTGCCGTTCTCGGCCGCCGCCCGGTTCGCGCCGGTCCACGGCTCGATCCAGCCGGCCTCGGCGAACTCCGCCTCCCAGGTGACGTCCAGGCCCATGAGGTCGATCGTGGAGTCGTTCGCGGCCAGACGGCGGACCAGCTGGGTTCGCTGGCCGTCGGCGGCGTTGGGCAGCTGCTGCCAGGAGATCGTGTACTTGCCGCCGCTCTGCTTGCTGCAGTTGTCGACGGCCTGCTGGGTGGCCCCGGAGCTGTCCGGAGACAGGTAGTAGGTCAGCGTTACCGGCCCGTTCGACGCGTTCGCCGTGCCGCAGGCAGCCAGGCCCGCGGCGGCCAGCCCGGCGCAGGCCAGGCCGGCCAGCGTCCGTCGCGCCCGGGATGCGGGCCAGGGCCGGGCCCGGGACCGACTCCTTGATGTGCTCAGCCGGCGGTCGCCTCTGCTCATCATTCCTCCAGCGCGTTGTCGGAGCCGGTGTGCCGGGCGCAGGCACGGGGCTGGCCCGGTGACGGCGGTTCCCTGTTTGCCCTGACCAAGGCGTTGCTAACCTCGGGATCGTCGTCCCAGGCCGCCACGCCGTTCACATAACCTCCCTGTTTCCCCAGCTCAGGCCGGTTCCCAGCAGGCCGCCCACGGGGGTCAGACGGGCGGGCTGGCCGAGGCGGCCCGTGCTGGCACGCTGTACTACCCGGAGCGGGAGCTGCTGACGCAGCGGCCGCACCGGCAATCCGCGGAGCAGCGCGCACAGCCGCCGGGCACCTTCCGCGCCGCTGCGCTCCAGCGGCTGGTGCACGGTGGACAGGTGCAGCAGCGCGGCGGCCTCGATGTCGTCGAAACCGATCACGGACAGCTCGCGCGGCACGTCGACGCCGCGCCGCTCGGCGGCGGACAGCACGCCCATGGCCTGCGCGTCCGATGCGGCGAAGATCGCGGTGGGCGGGTCCGGCCGGGCCAGCAGCTCGTCGGCCAGCTCCGCGGCCACGCCCGGGCCGTGCGCGCCCAGCCGGACCAGGCCCGGGTCGAGCCACGGCGCCGGAGTCGATCAGCTCCTGCCGGTAGCCGTGCATCCGCCGCCTGGACGAGGCGTGGCCCAGCTCGTCCTCGGCCCGGCGGGCCACGATGTCGCCGACGAAGCCGATCCGGCGGTGGCCCAGGCCCAGCAGGTGGGCGGTGGCCAGGCGGCCGCCGGCCACGTCGTCGATGCCGGTCTGCGGCACGCCGGCGGCCACCGTGTCCACCGTCACCAGCGGGATCGGGCCGCGCCGGAACGCGGCCAGGTGCTGCCTGGCCAGGTAGACCGAGACGACCATCACGCCGTCGGCCCGGTGCCGGGCGGTCAGCGCGGCCAGGTGGTGATCGCGCTGCTCCGGCGTGTCCGCGTTGCACACGATCGTGTCGTAGCCCTGCTGGTCCAGCACGGCCAGCGCACCCGCCAGGCGGGCCACCGTGGACGGCCGGGTCAGGTGCGGGACCACGATGGCCACCGTGCGCGGGGTGCCGCGGGACAGCGCCGCGGCCAGGTGGCTGGGCCGGTAACCGAGCCGCTCGATGACGTCGAGAACGTTCTTCCTGGTGGCCTCGCTGACGTGCAGCCCGCCGTTCAGGACGCGGGAAACGGTGCCGGTGCCGACTCCGGCGAGTGCTGCAACGTCCGCGATCGTAGGCCGATCCGGCGTGCGCACAGGCACCTCCCACAGCGGAATCGCCCACGTTGGAAACGATTCCAATCTGGTTTGATCATTGTTACTCCCCCCTAAAACAGTCGTCAAGGGCGCATTTACCCGCCCGTCACCGGGCCGGGGCGCGCCGGGACGGGTGACCGCGGCCCGGCCGGTAGGCTGCCGGCCAGCGGCTCCCGCTCCGGGCGGGGCCCTGCCTGAGGGAGATGTCATGCCTTTGTTCTCCAAGCCGGCCGGGCCGGGCGCCACCTGGGAGCCGGAAGCGGCCGAAGGCCGCCTGGCGCAGACGGCCGGCTCGGCCGGCGGCGGCGTTTTCACCTCTGATCTGTCGGTGTCTGAGTACGTCCTGCTCGGCGAGGCGGGCTTCGAGCCGCTCGGTTTCGTGGTCGGGTCGTCCATCTACCACGTCGGCATCCAGGTCGGCCGCTGGTCGCAGAACCAGGAACTGACGACGATCACCCAGGCCATGTACAACGCCCGCGAGCTGGCCATGTCCCGGATGCGCGCGGAGGCCGACCAGCTGGGCGCGGACGGCATCGTCGGGGTGAACCTGCGGATGCAGATGTACGCCTGGGGCCAGGACGTGCTGGAGTTCGTGGCCACCGGCACCGCGGTCAAGGCGCTGGCCGGCACCGGCGCGCACCGCGCCCCGGACGGCGGGGCGTTCACCTCCGACCTGTCCGCGCAGGACTTCTTCCGGCTGCTGGCCAGCGGCGCGGTCCCGGTCGCCTTCGTGCTCGGCACCTGCGTGTACCACGTGGCGCACCAGTCGATGATGCAGAGCCTGCGCCAGATGGGGCAGAACCAGGAGATGGTCCAGTTCACCCAGGGCGTCTACGAGGCCCGCGAGCTGGCCCTGGTCCGGATGCAGGCGGAGGCGGCCGAGGCCCGGTCGTCCGGCATCGTCGGGGTCACCGTGACGGTGGCCAACCATGTGTGGGGCGCGCACGCGACCGAGTTCCTGGCCACCGGGACCGCCATCCGCCGCCTGTCGGAGGACCACCGCCTGCCGGAGACCAGTCCCAAGCCGACGTTCACCCTCGGCCTGGACCGGTGATCAGGGTGCTGGAGATGCGGGCTCAGTGCGAGCGATGCGGTTCCGCGCTGGCCGCTGACGGCGACGCGGCGATCTGCAGCTACGAGTGCACGTTCTGCCCGGCCTGCGCCGCGGGCATGGCGCACGTCTGCCCGAACTGCGGGGGCGAGCTGGTCGGCCGCCCCCGCCGGGCGGCCGGCTGATCTGGTAGTGACCCGGCCGGCCTCTGGGCCGGCCGGGTCACTGGCTTGTGCGGGCTGCGCTGGCGCCGCTAGTCGCCGCTGACCGGCAGCGGGTCGACGGCCAGGGCCTCCTCGCCTTCGAGCAGAGCCGGGGCCCGGTGCAGCACGGCGGGCCGCCAGACCCGCAGCACCACCGCGTACACGACTCCCGCGAGGATCAGCAGCGCGGTCAGCCACGGCAGGTTGTTCAGCGGGCTGGGCTGGCCGGGCCGCAGGTCACCCCAGACCGGGATGGCCAGCACCACGATGCCGATCAGCGGGACGACCACCCACAGCAGCGGGCTCTTGCTGACGCCGCCGCGGCGGAACTTCACGAAGTCGATCACCAGGGCCACGTTCGCCATCAGGTACATGATGATCAGCCCGAGGATGCCCCAGGTGGACAGCAGGCCCACCGCGGTGCCCGGGTCGGTGAACGCGGTGGACGCCACGGCCAGGATGATGCTCGGCGCGACGAACGCGATCGCCGCCGCGGCCGGCGTCTTGAACCGCGGGCTGACCGCGGCCAGCGACCTGGTCCACAGCCCGCCGCGGGCCCCGGCGAAGATCACCCGGGAGGTCTGGGTGTTCGCGGCCACGTACGAGCTGGTCACGCTGGACAGGAAGACCCAGGTGATGACCGGGGCGAGGAACGGGATGAAGGCGTGCGCCGCGGTCTTGAACGGGTTGCCGTCCGCGGCCAGCGCCCCGGCGTGGTGCACGCCGAACGCGGTCACCAGCGCGTAGGAGCCGAGCACGTAGATGATCCCGCTGACGACCACCGCGCCGATCACCGCCACCGGCACGTTGCGTCTGGGGTCCCTGGTTTCCTCGGCCAGTGGCGCGGCCGCCTCGAACCCGCCGAAGGCGAGCACCGCAAGGCTGAACGCGACCAGCACGTCCTTGCCCGCGCCGCCGGACGGCCAGCCGAACGGGGTGGCGCTCAGCCCCTCGGCGCCGCCGCGGGCCAGGATCGTCACGCTGATCGCCAGCAGCAGCACGACCTCGAACACGTACAGCACGACCGTGACCCGGACGCCGAACTTGAGCCCGACCACGACCGGGGCCACCACGAGCACGCCGTAGAGGATCGTGACGATCTGGGTGAAGCCCCAGAAGTGCACCGACGAGAACACCTCACCGGTGATGTAGCTGCCGACGAAGATGTAGATACCGCCGAACGCGATGATGTAGCCGAGCAGCGTGATCACCCCGACCGCCACCGACACCCCGGGCCCGATGGACCGGGCGATGTAGGTCAGGAACGACCCGGCGCTCGGGTACACGCCGGAGAACTGGGCCAGCGTGCTGGCCGTGGCGACCATGCCGACCATGCTGATCAGGAAGATCAGCGGGGCGGACACCCCGGCCAGGGCGACCATCACGCCGGTGGTGAAGAACAGGTTGAAGGCGGGGGCGATCTGGGCCAGCCCGGGGATCAGCACGCCGAACAGGCCGAGCTGCCCGCGCTCCAGCTTCCCGTCGCTCCGCACGTCGGTCGCGGCCATCAGTTTCCCTTTCCGTGCGCCCGGACGAACGTCAGGAACGCCTCGTTGAACGGCGCCGGGTGCTCCCAGACGCAGGCGTGGCCGCCCGGCGTCGTGGCCCACTCCGAGCCCTTGACCGCCTCGTGCAGCCGCCGGGACAGCGACACCGGGATGAGGATGTCCTCCTCGCCGGCCAGCACGAGGGTGGGCACGCTGATCTCGCCCAGCCGGGCGGTGGTGTCGTGGGTCTGGATGGCGGACAGCTGGGCCAGGTAGGCGTGCACCGGCTGGTCCATGAACTTCATCGCGGTCTCGAACTCGGCCGCCTCTTCGGCCCGCTCCTCGAAGAACGAGGTGGTGAAGGCCCACAGGGTGACGTCCCGCATGATGAACGGGACACCGAGCACCGGCGCCATGTCCGCCCACATGCTGAACATCCGCGAGCAGAACGGGCCGGGCGCCGCGTACGTGCAGCCGAACGTGACCGACTGCAGGTCGCCGGGGTAGGCCAGGGCGTACTGCTGGGCGATCATGCCGCCCATCGAGACGCCCATCAGGTGGAAGCCGGTGATGCCGAGCTCGTCCACCAGCGCCTTGGTGTCCGCGGCGAACAGCTCCGTGGTGTACGGCCCGGCCGGCTTGGCGCTGCCGCCGACCCCGCGGTTGTCGAACCGCAGCACCCGGTAGCCCGCCCCGAGCAGGTCATCCATCTGCAGGACCCAGGTTTCCAGGTCGTCGGCCAGCCCGTTGACCAGGACAATCGTCTCCGGGCCGTCGCCTTCCAGCCGGTAGTTGAGCTCGGTTCCGTTGACGTTCGCGATCGGCATGAGGCGGCCTCCGGCGGTCGGGCGGGCCCGCAGGCCGGGCCCGGCGGTTATTCAGGTCAGGCGGTGTCGCGGGTACAGCGGGGTCGCCGCGCCGCCGCGGCCGGGCAGGCCGGGCCGCGGCGACGGGCCGGGCTCAGATCAGGGGCTCAGACCGGAGGGCCCAGACCGGAGGACCCATACCGGAAGGCCCAGACCGGAGGGCCCAGACCGGAAGGCTCAGTGCGCGGGCTCGGCCGAGCGCAGCCGGATCCGGGCGTGCAGCTCGGTCAGCATGTTCTCGGTCAGCGAGAAGTGGATGGCGGCCATCTGCGCGGCCTGCTCCTGGTTCCCCGCGATGACCGCCTCGGCCAGCGCCGGGTGCTGCCTGATCGCCCGGTTGCGCACCTCGGGCGAGTACGGCTCGGCGTCGAAGCCCAGGCTGACCTCCCGGCGGATGCGGGCGGACAGCTCGGCCAGGTGCCGGTTGTGGGTGGCCTTGGCGATCGCCTGGTGCAGCGCGAAGTCCGCGATCCGGCCCGCCTCCCTGGTCGGCGCCTTGGTGTAGCCCTCGACCGCGCGCCGGATGGCCGCGATGTCCGCGTCGTCCCGGCGCTGCGCCGCGGTCCGCGCGATCATCTGCTCGATCAGCTGGCGGAACTCCAGCAGCTCGGACAGGTCGTCCCAGGCCGGAAGAAGGGTCCGGCGGATCATCTCGTCGGTGTCCGGGCCCTTGTCCGCGGCGATGAACGTGCCGCCCCCGCGGCCCCGCCGGGTCCGCACGTAGCCGGACGCCTGCAGCCGCTGGATCGCCTCGCGGACCGTGGTCCGGCTCACCTCGAGCATGCTGGCCAGCTCGCGCTCGGTCGGCAGCCGCTGGCCGGGAACGAACTCGCCCAGCGCGATCGCGGTCACGAAGCGCTCGGCGATCCGCTCGCCGGCCGTGCGGATCGCCACCGGCGAAAGCAGGGCGTTGAACGGCTCGGCGGCTAGGGTGTCGGTCATCTGCCCGCCTCTCCCTCTGCGATGATCACTGACGTCAGGACCTGGCGGTTTGCCGGCTGACCGGGACCCGGCGCAGGTCACTGACCAGGATCAACTGTTCTATGGCCTGATGTTTAGACCATATTGGGGGCGGTTGTACACCGTGTCAATACGAACGCCATGAATCAGTAAAGGTCGCGGTATCGCCGGTTTCCGCCGAAGGCGCTGCTCCTGGTTCCGGGGCGCGCTTCCAGCCATCCGTAATCCTTATGTGACATTCACCACATCGGCGGGATGATCTTCGCGGCGGCGCCGCGGCTACGGCGCCGGGCCCTGGGCTACGGCGGCGCGGGTCACATCGCGGGCCAGCTGTGCGCCGGCTCGTTGGAGCGCATGTGCTCCAGGTAGCAGAGGGTCATCTCGCGCAGCGCCGCGGCCCGGTCCAGGCCGCGGGACTCCTCCAGCACGCGGACCGCGGCAGCCTGCCAGGTCGCGCCGTTCAGCCCGGTCAGGCAGCGCTGCTCGATGATGCCCAGCAGCCGGTCGGTGACCGCGGTGTCCGCCTTCCAGAGGGCCAGCCCGTGGCGGGCCAGCGGCAGCAGGTGGCGCAGCACCAGCTCGGTGACCGGCACCTCGCCCAGGCCGGGCCAGAACAGCCGGGCGTCGATGCCGTCCCTGGCCCCCTCGGTCAGGTTGTCCCTGGCCGCCGCGAACGACATCCGGGTCCACACCGGGCGCTCCTGCTCGGCCAGCGCCCGGACCAGGCCGTAGTAGAACGCCGCGTTGGCCACCATGTCGGCCACCGTCGGGCCGGCCGGCAGCACCCGGTTCTCCACCCGCAGGTGCGGCAGCCCGTCGTCGGCCGCGTACACCGGCCGGTTCCACCGGTACACGGTGCCGTTGTGCAGGGTCAGCTCGGCCAGCTGCGGCGCCCCGCCGTCGCGCAGCACCGCCGCCGGGTCCTCGTCGTCGCACAGCGGCAGCAGCGCCGGGAAGTACCGCAGGTTCTCCTCGAACAGGTCGAACACCGAGGTGATCCACCGCTCCCCGAACCACACCCGGGGCCGCACGCCCTGCACCTTCAGCTCGTCCGGCCGGGTGTCGGTGGCCTGCTCGAACAGCGTGATCCTGGTCTCGTGCCACAGCTCCCGGCCGAACAGGAACGGCGAGTTCGCGCCCAGCGCCACCTGCACCCCGGCGACGGCCTGGGCCGCGTTCCAGTACGTG
Organism: uncultured Actinomycetes bacterium; assembly: GCA_963770375.1. Classification (GTDB taxonomy): domain Bacteria; phylum Actinomycetota; class Actinomycetes; order Streptosporangiales; family Streptosporangiaceae; genus DASVBE01. Next base: position 497,405 of record CAVYPM010000017.1, read on the forward strand.
CCGAACTCCTCCGGGCTGACCTGCAGGTGCAGCTGGAGACTGGTGCAGGCGGACTCGCCCATGATCGTGCCGAGCACGGTGTCGAGCCGCTCGGTCCCGTCGATGACGATCCTGATCTCCTCGCCGCGGGCGGCGAAGATCTGCTCGTTGAGCAGCCGGAAGCGCGGCACCGCGGACATCGAGCCGCCGGTCACGTCGAGCTCCCCCAGCGTCGGCAGGATGCCGACCATCGCCATCCGGCAGCCGGCCGTGCGGCACGCCCGGTCGGCACGGGTGAGCACGTCCCTCACCTCGTCCTCGAGCCCGGCCAGCGCGTCGCCGCCCAGCGGGCGCGGCGGGATGTTCACCTCGACGTTGAACCGGGCCAGCTCGGTCGCCCAGGCCGGGTCGCTGAGCAGACGCAGGACCTCGGCGTTGCGCGGGGCCGGCGCGGCCTGGGCGTCGACCAGGTTCAGCTCCACCTCGAGCCCGACCCGGCGCTCGGTGGTCTCCACCGGCCAGTCCCGCAGCATCAGCGCTAACGTGTCCAGGCACCCCCGGACTTTGGCCCGGTAAACACGGCGGTCCGCCGGGCTGATGGCGATCGCCGGGACATCTCTGCCCATAAGGGGCCTCCGGGCGGCAGACTGGGCAGAAGCCGTTGCCCTACCTTGACACGTTCTGCCCGGTCTGACCAGGGCAGACTTGCGGGCCGGCGGCCTGCTGGGCTAGCTGCAGCGCTTCGGCATGTACGTCGCCAGCCCCCGGAAGGCCGCGCCGGCCGTGGCCAGTTAGGGCACTGTGGCGGGGCGGCCTGCCTCGGCCGGGCCGTTCGCGGCCGGCTCCCCGTGGTTGGGACGGCCGCGGCTGGGGCGGGCGCCACGGGCGCCACCGGCTCGGCCGGCTCGGCCGGCTCGGCCGGGGGCGGGCTGGCCTGCCGGGCCAGCGCGATGGCCGCGGCGATCTCCAGGGCCTCGCCGCGGGCCCAGGCCGCCTGGAACGCCGCGCCGCCCAGCGAGTGCCGGGCCGCGTCCACCGAGGCCTGCAGCCGGTCCCGTTCCGGGCCGGGCACCGGCGCACCGATGCTGGCCCGCAGCGCGGCCGCCGCGCCGAACAGCGCCGCCGCCCGCTCCGGGCTGCCCTCGGCCGCGTCCACCTGGGCGATCTCCGCCAGGCTCTCCGCGACCGACCGCAGCTCGCCGGCCGTCTCGGCCAGCTCCAGGCTGCGCAGGTGGTAGCCGCGGGCCGCACTGAACTGCTTGCGGGCCAGCGCGACCAGGCCCAGGTTGGTCAGCGCGACCGCCATCAGCCGCCGGTCGCCGAGGTCCCGCGCCTGGGTCAGGGCCTCGGTGTGCAGCTCCTGGGCCCGGTCCAGGTCGCCCTCGTACTGCATGACCATGCCCAGGTTGGTGAGCGTGCCGGCCACCAGCTTGGGGTCGCCGAGCTCACGGACGTTGGCCAGGTGCTTGCCGAACCGCTCCGCGGCCAGCGCGAAGTCGCCCTGGTCCAGCGCGACCACGCCGAGATTGCCCAGGATCAGCGAGGCCCGGCGCAGGTCGCCGGCCCCGGAGAAGGTGTCCATCGCGGCCCGGTAGTACTCGGTGGCCCCCTCCAGGTCGCCGGTGTGCAGGGCGAGCCGGCCCAGGCCGGACAGCGCCGCCCCGGTCTCCAGCGGCGCCCCGGCCCCGGTCGCCAGGTCGAGCGCCTCGGCGAACATCGCCCGGGCGGCCGGGTACTCGCCGAGGATGTGCGCCACCGTGCCCAGGTCGCCCAGGCAGGCGGCAATCCGGGCGGCCTCCCCCAGCTCCCGCCAGATGGCCAGGCTCTCCTCCTGGTAGCGGATCTGGGCCTGGTGGTCGGCGTGCACCCCGGCGAGCCGGCCCGCGCCGTCCAGGGCGGCGGCCCGCAGCGCCGGGTCGGCCCCGGGCCGGCCGCGGCCAGGGCCGCGACCAGCCAGCTGCGGCCCAGCCCGATATGGCCGCGGGCCTGCCAGAACGAGGCGAGCGCCCCGGCCAGCTCGAGCATCGGCCCGGGCGCGGCGGTGACCCCCCATTCCAGCCCGGCCTGGATGTTGTCCAGCTCCGCGTCCAGGACATCCAGCCAGGCGCCCTGGTCCGGGCCGGTCAGGTCGGCCGCCGCGGCCAGCCCGCGCAGCCAGCCGAGCTGCCGCTGGCTGAGCTCGCTGACCTCGCCGGCCTCGGTGAGCTTCTGCCGGGCGAACTGGTAGACCGATTCGAGCAGGCCGTACCGCATGCTGCCCAGCCGCTCGTCCGCGGTCAGCAGGGACTTCTCGACCAGGGCGGTGACCGTCGGGAACACGTCCTGCGGGGCCAGCGCGCCGCCCGGGCAGACCTCCTCGGCCGCCTCCAGCGTGCAGCTGCCCGCGAACACCGCCAGCCGCCGCAGGCAGATCTGCTCCTGCTCGCTGAGCAGCTCGTGGCTCCACTCGATGGCGGCCTGCAGCGTCCGGTGCCGGGGCAGCCCGCCCCGGCTGGCCCCGGCCAGCAGCCGGAACCGGTCGTCGAGCCGGGCCGCGAGCTGCCCGGTGCCGAGGGCGTTCAGCCGTGCCGCGGCCAGTTCCAGGGCCAGCGGGATGCCGTCCAGCCGCCGGCAGATCTCGCTCACCTCGGCCACGTTGCCCTCGGTCAGCGTGAACCCGGGCCGGGCCAGGCCGGCCCGGTCGCAGAACAGCCGGACTGCCTCGGCGGCGCCCACCGCGGCCAGGTCGAGCTCGCCGGGCGGCGGCAGGGCCAGCGGCGGGACCGGCCAGGTGGCCTCCCCGCTCACCCCGAGCCGGCTCTGGCTGGTGGCCATGATGCGCATTCCCGGGCAGCCCCGCAGCAGCGCGCTGGCCAGGTCGGCCACCGCGTCGAGCACGTGCTCGCAGTTGTCCAGCACGAGCAGCAGCTCGCGGTCCACGGCCCAGGCGATGATCGCCTCGGTCAGCGTGCGGCCCGGCTGCTCGCGGACGCCCAGCGTGGTCGCGGTCAGCGGCTCGACCAGCTCGGGCCCGGTCAGCTGGGCCAGCTCCACCAGCCAGACCCCGCCGGGGTGACGGCTGGCCGCCTGGGCGGCGGCGCGCAGCGCGAGCCGCGTCTTGCCCGACCCGCCGGGGCCGGTCAGGGTCAGCAGCCGGGACAGCCCGAGCAGCTCCTCGATGGTGGCGAGGTCGGATTCCCGCCCGACGAACGAGGTGGTCTCGGCGGGCAGCGCGGGCGGGCGTGGGCCGGCGCCGGCCCCGGCGGGCCAGGCCGCCCCCCCGGCCTGCGCCGGGGTGCCGGCCGTCGGCCCGTGGGGGCCGTCGCCGCCGGGCTCCGGCGGCCCCGGCTCCCAGTCCAGCTCGGGCCGCTGCTGGAGGATTGACTCGTGCAGGCGGAGCAGCCCGGGGTTGGGGTCGATGCCCAGCTCGTCGGCCAGCTGGGCCCGCAGCTCGGCGTAGGCGGTCAGCGCGCCGGCCTGGCGGCCGCACCGGTACAGCGCGAGCATCCGCAGGCCGCACAGCCGCTCCCGGAGGGGGTGCTCCCGGGTCAGCCCGTCCAGCTCGCTGGCCACGCTGGCGTGCCGCCCGCAGGCCAGATCGGCCTCGATCCGGTCCTCGAGAGCGGCGAGCCGGGCCTCCTCCAGCCGCGCTACGTCGGCCTGCGCGAAGGCCAGGTCGGCGATGTCGCCCAGCGCCGGGCCGCGCCACAGCGCCAGGGCGGCTGCCATCCCGGCGGCCGCCGCGGCCGGCCGGCCCGCGGCCAGGTCTGCGCGGGCGCTGGCGGCCAGGCCGGCGAAGCGGTCCGCGTCCAGCTGGCCGGGCTCGAGCTGGAGCCGGTAGCCGGGCGGCTGGGTCTGCACGGCGGACGCCCCGGCGGGCCCGAGCGCGCGGCGCAGCCGGGACACGTACACCCGGAGTGTGGCCGCGGCCTGCGGTGGCGGGTCGCCGGCCCAGATGTCCTCGGCGATCCGGTCGGCCGATACCACCTGCCCGGCCGCGAGCAGCAGCCTTGCGAGCAGGGTACGTTCCCGCAGGCCTCCAAGGTCGACACGCTGGTCACCGTCGCCGACCTCGATCGAGCCGAGGATTCGGAACTCCACGCCCATCGCCTTATCTGCTCGTCTGAATTAACCATCGTAGTGCGGTATGCGGCGAGTTGCCCGGCTCTGCCAGGGCACGGCTCTGCCGGGGGCGGCGCGTGCGTGGCGGCGCTATGCGGCCCAGGAGGAGGCTACCGCTGCTAGCGCCAGGCGGCCGCGATCATCCCGCTTGTCAGCTGAACCGGCTTGTTCCCGTTATGCGAGATGTACAGGATGTCGCCGGCCAGGTACAGCAGCCAGGAGCCGTTGCCACTGGCCGACAGGCTGGTGTGCTCCAGGTTGGCGAACCCGATGGCGACCTGGTGCTGCATCGCGCCGGCCGGGCTGACTATCCACATCAGCCGGGACTTGTTGTGCACCGGGAAACCGCTGCAGCAGGCCCGGCTGACGAACAGGTTCCCGTTCGGCATGTACACGCCCTCGCGCCAGTAGCTGCCCTGGGGATCACCGGCCGGGACGGACTGATCGCCGGCCCCGGTCAGGTAGTCCCGGGCCGTGGCGGGGTTCAGCAGGATCAGGTTCCAGCCCTCGTTGTCCTGCACCGAGGCGATCGACACGGCCAGGGTGCCGCCGTCCGGCGACCAGGACAGGTGCGAGATCGGCGCGGGCAGGCCGGTGTCCTGGCCGGCCGGGAGCTGCGGGTAGACCGCCTGCGTGCCGGTGCTCAGCGTGCGGATCACCAGCGTGTACTGCTTGGTCAGCTCGTTGGCGTCCGGGACGCACGCCCCGGTCTGCAGCGGCGCGGTCGCGTAGGCCAGCCGGGTGCCGTCGGGGCTGATGGCCGGCACCGTTCCGTCGGCGATCACGGTCGGCGATCCGCCGGCCACCGGTACCGACTCGATCTGGCCCAGGCAGCCGTGCCGGACCGAGAAGTACACCGTGCTGTGATCCGGCGACACCGAGACCTCGTCGCCCCGGACGCCGCCGGCGACCAGTGTCCTGATCACCTGGCCGTGCCGCGAACCGAGGAGGACCAGCGCGCCGGCCTTGGTCACCGCGACCAGGCCCGGCGGCTTGGGGGCCTTCTTCGGTGCCGGCGTGGCCGGCGCGGAGCCGCTGCTGGACGCCGGCGACGGGCTGCCGCTGCCCTGTGTGCTGCCCGCGCCGGAGCCGCCGCCGCACGCGGCGAGCATGGTGAGCGCGGCGCCAGCGGCCAGCACGGCCAGCATCCTGGCGGGCAGGCGGCAGGTGGGACATGGGGACCTCACTCTGGGGTGAGCCAGGGCGCCACGGGATGAACCGCGGCCAGCCCCGGACCCGGATCAGATGCTGATATTGGCAGCCCTGCCGCGGGACGGCAAACTTCTGCCGCGCCCAGCTCGCAGCGTCTGCAGCGGCTAGCCCAGCGCGGCGGTCATCCGGCGCACGGCCTCGGCCAGAAGCGGTTCGGTGGTGCCCATGTTCAGCCGGGCGAATCCGCGGCCCTGGGCGCCGAAGCCGGTCCCTGAGGCCAGCGCGACCCGGCCCCGCTCCAGGAAGCCGGCGGCCGGATCATCCCCGCCGCCCAGCGCGCCGCCCAGCTCGCGGCAGTCCAGCCAGGCCAGGAAGCTGGCCTCGGGCGGCCGGTAGCGGATCTGCGGCAGCTGCCCGGCCAGGAGCCTGGCCAGCAGGCCGCGGTTGCGGTCCAGCTGCGCGAGCAGCGCGTCCAGCCATCCGGTGGCCTGCTCGAACGCGGCGACCGAGGCGTGCACGCCGAGGAGCCCGGGCGCCAGGGCCTCCCACCGCTCGGTCAGCACGGTGGCCAGCTCCGGCGAGCCCGCGATGGCCAGGCCGCACTTCAGCCCGGGGATGTTCCAGCCCTTGGACGCCGAGGTGAAGGCGATCGTCCGGGCCGTGACCGGATGGTCCAGGGACAGGAACGGCACCTGGGTCGCGCCGGGCAGCACGAGCGGCGCGTGGATCTCGTCGGCCAGCACCAGCACGCCGCGGGCGTGGCAGAGGCCGGCCACCGTGGTGAGCTCCTGCGCGGTCCATACCCGGCCGACCGGGTTATGCGGGCTGCAGAGGATGTAGGCGCTGACCCCGTCCTCGCTCAGCGCCCGGTCCAGGGACTCGGCGTCCAGCTCGTAGCCGCCGTCGTCGCGGCGGCGCAGCGGCGCCTCCACCACCCGGCGCCCGGCGAAGCCGACCCGGAAGAAGAACGGCGAGTACACCGGCGGGCTGATCACCACTCCGGAGCCCGGCGGGGTCAGCGCGGTGATCATCTCCGTGATCCCGGTCATCACGTCGGGGATCGCGAAGATCCGGGCCGGGTCCGGGGACCAGCCGAGACGGCTGGCCGCGAAACCGGCGAACGCCTCGCCCAGCCGGCCGATGTGCCCGTACCCGGCGTCGCTCGCCGCCATGGACTCCGCGACCGCGTCGATGATCGGCCTGGCCAGGTCAAAGTCCATCTCGGCGACGAACGACGGCAGCACGTCGTCCGGGTAGGTGCGCCATTTCTCGCTGGTCCGCTGCCGGAGCGCGGCCAGTGACGGGTTGCCGAGAAGGGCTGGTCCCGGCCTGTCCTCGCGTCCAGCGTCGCTCATGGTCCGGATGCTAACTCAGGCTTCAGGGCCGTTCCCCGGGTGGCTATTCCAGACCCGGCCGCCGCTCTAACCTGATGGAGGATCACCGGCCGCGAGCAAGCGGATACGGAAGGAGGCCCCCCGGCGTTGGATACCGCAGTGGTAGGGGCGCAGGGCACCTACGGCACGCTGTTCGCCAACTCTGAGTTCCGCGCCCTGTGGCTGGCCCAGATCCTGTCCGTGCTCGGCGACCAGCTGGCCCGGGTGGCGCTGACCCTGCTGGTCTACGACCGGACCCGGTCGCCGCTGCTGGCCGCGGTCACCTTTGCGGCCAGCGTCCTGCCGGTCTTCGTAGGTGGGCTGGTCCTGTCCGGCCTGGCCGACCGGCTGCCCCGGCGCGAGGTCATGATCGCCTGCGATCTGTCCCGGATGGTGCTGGTGCTGATCATGGCCATCCCCGGGGTGCCGCTGCCGGTGCTGGTCGGGCTGCTGTTCACGGTGACCATGATCAGCACGCCGTTCACCTCGGCCCGGTCGGGGATGTACCCGGACATCCTGCCCGGCGACAGTTTCGCTCTTGGCACCGCGGTGACCATGACCACCTACCAGGTCGCCCTGGTCGCCGGTTTCGCCGGCGGTGGCGCGGCGGTCGGCTTCTTCGGTGTCCGGCCCTGCCTGCTCGCCGACGCCGTCACGTTCGGCATCTCCGCCCTGATCGCCTTTATCTGGGTCCGCCCCCGCCCCGCCGCCCGGCCGAACGGAGCCGCAGGCCGCGAGGCCCGGCGCGGCGGCGGCATGACCGCCGGCGTCCGGATGGCCTTCGGCCGCCCGGCGTTGCGCACGCCGATGCTGCTCGGCTGCCTGGCCACGTTCTACGTCGCCCCGGAGGGGATCGCCGCCCCGCTGGCCCATTCGCTGGGCGCGGGCTCCCTGGCCACCGGCATGGTCCTGACCGCCGGGGCGCTGGGCCCGTCGGTCGGCGCGGTGGCCTTCACTCGCCTCGTCCGCCCGGCCGTCAGGACCACGCTGATGCGGCCGCTGGCCATCGCCGGCTGCGCCACGCTCATGCTGTTCGCCCTGCACCCACCGCTGCCGCTGGCGCTGCTGATCATCGTCGTGTCTGGCCTGTTCGACTGCTACCAGGTGCCGGCGGTGGCCGCGTTCGTCCACGCGGCGCCGGCCAGTCACCGCAGCCAGTTGTTCGGCGTGGCGCAGGCCGCCATGAGCCTCGGGCAGGGCGCGGCGATGATCGCGGCCGGCGCGATCGCCGAACACGTCTCGCCGAGCGCCACCATTGCCCTCAGCGGTGCCGTCGGCGCCGTTGCCGCCGTGCTCATATCGGCAGGCCCGGGCTAGCGGTATCGCCAGGCTCGGGTCTGTCCCCTCCTGAAAAACCGGCACCGTATGTACAGCGCTGTAACAGCCCGCGCTGTTACGCCCGCACCGCCGCCTGTCAGTGAGAAGCCTCTGTAATAGCCCTTTAGATAGCTCAGTATGTGCGGTCGCGCATCGCCGTCCTCCTGTCCGCTGACCTGCCGTTTGCTGATCTGCCGTCTCCTTCGCGGTCACCTCAGCCGCCCCAGGTACGGTCGCGCATCGCCGTTCTCCTCTCCTTTGGCCTGCCGTTGCCTCGCGGGCTCTCTGCCGGGCCGCTTCAGCCGCCCCACGTGCGGTCGCGCATCGCCGTCCTCCTCTCGCTGAACTGCCGTCTGCTTCGCGGTCGCTTGCCGGGCTGTCTCAGCCGCCCCAGGTACGGTCACGCATCGCCGTTCCCCTCGCCTCCCTTTGGTCTGCCGTTGCCTCGCCGCCTCACGCCGGTCCGCATCGCCGTCCTCCTCGCTCTCCTGGTCCGCGTCGCGAGTGCCTGCCTCAGCCGCCCCACGTGCGGTCACGCATCGCCGTCCTCCTCTCTGTTCTCGTGCTGTCCTGTGGCCGGCTCTCCTACCGGGCTGCCTCAGTCACCCCAGTGGATGCCATGGATCGCCGCCCTCCTGTTCGTGTTTTTGGCGCCTGCGATCAGGAGGGGCCCTGGGCCGGTGAGGGCCAGCTCTGATAGAGCGTGATTCCACAGTTACTCTCTGCCGGCAACTATGCCCTATCTGGCCCACGCACACGCCCGCTTCGGGCCTGCCGAACTCCTCCCGGCCGATACTCAACGCAACCGGCCCGAACGCATCTGTTGCCACGCCCGGACTTCCGCAGAAGCTCGATTCCATGCGTCGTCGCAGCTACCTTGCTCCGGCATCGACCTGCATGTTGCTTTTTTCAAATTTCAATGTGCATGATCCTCCCCGACCGGACCCCTCCGGCGGGTGAATTCGTACCAGATTGTGACGTGACGTAACCGCGCAGTAGCTATACCGAACCTGCTCGCAGTGTTTACCCTGTGTAACTAGTCCTTGACAAATAGCTCACCATGTCTGCCAGAATGTGCGGCAAGCCCCAACTGCCCGACCTGCCTACCGGACTCGCGTCATGTCACGTCGCGGAGGAGAGCATGAGCCTTGCCCATCGTGCGGGCAGCGCGCTGAGGCATGCTCTTGACGTCCGCGCCTGGCCGATCAGGGAGAACTCCGCTCGGCTGAACGGCTACATTCTGGCCGTAGTCCTCCTCGACGTGGCCGCCATCGGCACCGCCGCCGTCACCACCTCGTTCTCGCTTAGCCAGCTTGTCCTGTTCGGCTTCGCGTGCCTGTGCAGCGTGACGATGGTCGAGGCGACCAGGCGGGCCGGTGAGAACGCGGGCTGGATCGCGGACATCTACGGCATCTGGGAGCTGCCGATCGCGGTTCTGCTTCCCCCGCTGTACGCGCTGCTGGTGCCTATCCCGCACACCGTGCTGATCCAGCTGCGGGTCAAGCACATCCCGCTGCACCGCCGGGTGTTCTCGGCCGCCATGCTCGGCCTGTCCTACGGCCTTGCCTCGGTCGCCTTCCACTTTGTGGACCAGCACGGTATCGGGGCCATCGGCAGCACGGACGGCAGGCACGCCGTATGGGTCCTGGCCGTGGCGGCCTGCGGGGTCCTGCAGTGGGCCGCCAACTCGGCCCTGCTGCTGCCGCCGATCCTGTCCACGGACCCTACCCAGAGCCTGAAGAGCCTGTTCCTGTCCCGCGAACTGCTGGTGAACGACGGCACCCAGATATGCGTCGGCACGATCGTCGCCGTCTGCACCACGATGACCCCGGTGTCGATCCTGTTCGCGCTGCCGTTCGCCACCCTGCTGCAGCGTTCCCAGCGGCACGGCCAGCTGGTCAGCGCGTCCCGGCAGGACTCCAAGACCGGTCTGCTGAACGCGGGCACCTGGGAGAAGGAAGCCGGTGCCGAGATCACCCGTGCGATCAGGACCCGGACCCCGCTCGCGGTAGCCCTGGTCGACCTGGACTCGTTCAAGGCCGTCAACGACACCTACGGCCACCTGTCCGGGGACAAGGCCCTGCTCGCCGTGGCCCGCACGATCAAGGTCTTCCTCCGGGACTACGACCTGGTCGGCCGGTTCGGCGGCGAGGAGTTCGCGCTGCTGCTGCCGCAAACCGACGAAAACGCCGCCCGCGGCATTGCCGAGCGGATCCGGGCCCACATCGCCGGGATGCCCATCCCGCTCAGCGATGCTCCCGACGCGGAGACCATCAGGGTCACCGTGTCCATCGGCGTCGCCGCGCTGAGTTCCTCCCGCAGTTCGCTGACCGAGCTGCTGGCCACCGCCGACGCGGCGCTGTACCGGGCCAAGGACGCCGGCCGCAACCAGGTCTGGGTCACCACCGACTCGGCCACGTTCCCCCAGCCGGCCTCGACCGGGCACCCCGGGTCCGCCCCGCCCGGCCAGCAGCGCACCGAGCCCGCCCGCGGCTGACCGCTCTCCCCCGCCGCCCGCCGCCTCTGCCGGTCCTGGGCATCCCAGGGACTCTGGTCAGATGGAGGCATGGCACTGACACGGCATCGAGGGCGCTGGATGCCCGAGGACCGGTTCGCGTCCGTCTGGCAATACCTTCCCGTTGAAATCCCGCCCGGGGCCTACGCGCTGCGCGTTGAGCTGGAGTACGACCGGCGCGGGGCCGTGCTCGACCTGGGCTGCCAGGGTCCCGCGGGGTTTCGCGGCTGGTCCGGCGGGGCCCGCCAGTCGTTCGTCATCACCGCGGACGGCGCGACCCCCGGCTATCTGCCGGGCGAACTGGAGCCAGGCACCTGGCAGGTCATCATCGGCGTCCACCAGGTGCCGCCGGACGGGGCCAGGTACAGCGTGTCGGCCGAGGTCACGACCAGCCGGGCGAACCTGCTGCCGGGCCAGGAGGCGGATCCGCCGCCGCTGCCCGACCGCCCCGCACGGCGGGCTCTGCCCGCCAGCAACGGGCGCCGCTGGCTGGCCGGCGACCTGCACACGCACACGCTGCACTCCGACGGGGCGCTCACCGTCGGCGCGCTGGCCCGGCTGGTCAGCGAGCGCGGCCTGGACTTCGCCGCGGTCACCGACCACAACACGGTCAGCCATCACGCCGAACTGCCGGCCGCCTCGGCCCGGCACGGCGTAACGCTGATACCCGGCCAGGAGGTCACCACCGAGGCGGGTCATGCCGGTGTGCTCGGCGACGTCGGCTGGGTCGACTTCCGCCGGCCCGCCGACGACTGGCTGGCGGCCGCCGAGCGGGGCGGCGGCCTGATGTCCATCAACCACCCTCTGGGCGGCTCGGTGAGCTGGACCATCCCGATGACCCGGCGTCCGCCGCTGGCCGAGATCTGGCACTGGAGCTGGCTGGACCTGCACTGGACCAGCATGCTGGCCTGGTGGCTCGCCTGGGACCCGGCGGTGATCCCGGTAGGCGGCAGCGACTGGCACCGGCCCGGAGCCGACGCCCTGCCCGGCTCACCCACCACCTGGGTAGAGAGTGCGAGCCGGGACCCGCAGGACATCATCGACGGCCTGCGGACCGGGCGGACCGCGATCTCGGCCAGCGCCCAGGGCCCGGTCCTGCTCCGCCAGGACGACAGCCTGATCGCCATCGGCGCCGACGGCCTGACCCTGGCCGGCCCCCACGGCCCGCGCCAGCGGATCACCGGCAACCTGGCCACCCTGAACGGCGCCCCCGGCTACCACCGCCTCCTGGACCCAACAGGCGCCACCCTCGCCCTAACGGGCTAACCGCGGCCCCATCCCCCCATGATCACGGTGGATTTCCGGTCCCCTGGTCATGCATTTCGGATTTGGGATGCAACCCCCCGCACCCGGAATCCACCATGATCATGGAAATAACCCGGGTGGGTCGGGCCTGGCCAGCTGCCGGCCGTTCGCCCGTCGTGAGGTGGTCCGGGCCACTGTTGCAGGCAGAAGAAGCTCGAACACCGATCCTTGGCCCATTGTGCTGTGGACGTGAACTGAGCCGCCGTGGGCTTCGGCGATCGCCTTGACCACCGCCAGGCCGAGGCCGAAGCCGCCGCTCTGACGGCTGCGGCCCGCGTCGACCCGGGTGAACCGGCCGAAGATCCGGCCAATCTCTGAGGCCGGGATGCCGGTCCCTGAATCGGTCACGGCCAGGATGACATTCCCGTCGCTGGCCCGGGCCGCCAGCTCGATGCGGCCGCCGGGGCTGGTGTGACGGACCGCGTTCTCGATGAGCGCGTCGATGGCTACGGTCAGGCGGTCCTGATCGGCGTCCACCACTGCCTCCACCAGGTTGCCAAGCGACCACCGCCGGGGCGTCTGGCTCCAGCGGCGCAGGGTCTCGGCCAGGAATTCTGCGACGTCCACCGGAGCCAGGCGCAGGAAGCCCGAGGTGTCCGTGGAGGCGAGCAGCAGCAGCCGGCTGGCCAGGCGGCGCATCCGCTGCAGTTCATCCACGGCCACTCGCGCGTCGCTTGCGATCGCCTGGTCAGGAGCGGTGCGCTCGATAAGCTCGGCGTGGCCAAGCGCAATGGTGATGGGCGTGCCCAGCTCGTGGGAGGCGTCCTGCAGGAACTGGCGCTGCTGATCCAGCAGCCGCAGGTTGTGCTCTGAGACGCGTTTCATCTCCACCAGGGCCGCCTGCCGCCTGCGGGCGTGCCAGACCATCGCCACGAACATGATGGCCAGTAGCGGGACCTCCACGAGGTACTCCGCGTCCTGTTGCCCCCGCAGGACCTGCCAGCCGATCAGGCCGCCGGTAGCGACGGTCACCAGCGTGACGGTCAGGACCGTAGATCCCAGCCGCCATAGGCGAAAGCCGTACATTACGGTCAGGCTGACCCAGATGATCAGGAACGGGACGGTTTGCCAGGCAGGGATGAGGCGCATGGCAATGAGGTTGAGCCCGATGAAGACCACCCAGGCGATGTCGGCCCGGGAAGCGCGGCTCAGATGAGGAACCCGGATACCGTGCACCCAGCCTCCAAGCGCACCGGGCAGCGGGCCCACCGCCCCACCCGTAGCACGCGGGTCTTCCATGTTCCCGTCCCGGTTCAGGCGCCTACCACAGCCTAGGCTCCCGGCCTTTGCCCGACTAGCTGAGCCGTCCAGACAGTCGCACTCTGGGCGGCCTGGTCAGGCATTTCGGATCTGGGACGCAACCCCCAGCAGCGGACATCCTCCGCGATCATGGAGTTCTCGGCATATCCCGCAGGTAGTGGGATCGGAGGCGGCCGCCGTGGCGGAGTGGACGAACACGGGCTCACCCCCGGGACCGCCGCCGAGCGGCATCGGCGCCTACGTCGGCCTGCCGAACTTCCTCATCGTCGCCGCCCGGCGGGCAGCCTGACCTTCTGCATCAGGGCTGGACCTGCAGGGTCAGCTCCAGGGCCCAGTCATCAGCGTCTTCATCTGGCCAATCGCCGGTGGCGTTCAGCCTGGTCGCGGGGCCGTACCCGGCGATGACCCGGCCCAGCTCGCCGCCCTCACGGAACAGGGCCGGGCGCCAGCGGATGTCCGACAGCGTTCCCCGCGTGCTGCCTGCCGCGTATCCGTGCCGGATTTCCCAGAGCTGCCCGGTGCAGCAGACCCGGGCGGCGGGGGCAGCCCCGGCGATGGCGAACTGCACGGCCCCGGACCGGATGAGGGTGCCCCGCTTGCGGGCGTGTGCGTCCTTGACCCGGCCGGCCACCGACCCGGTGATGCGGACCTCCCCGTCGGGCAGGACGTCGATGCGGTCCGGCTCAGCGGAGGCAACCACGTCGCCGGAGAAGGTCAGCTCCAGCTCCACGTTCTCGCCTGAGCGGCGCGGCACGCCGCAGCACTCGCAGACCCACGATGCGATCCAGACCGGCAGAGCGACCATGGGCCGAGTGTAGGTGCGGGCCAGCCGCACCGCCGGGCTAGGACTGCTCGGTGATGCGGAAGACCGGGTAGCCGGCGGCGATCGCCAGCAGCTGGTCGTCGGTGGCGTCCGGGCCGACGCCGTCGAAGAACATGCCGACCTCGAACTTCCAGCGCTTCAGGTAGGCGCGCAGCAGGGCGGGCTTCTCGGCGTCGGGCAGCTCGGTGGCGGTGAAGCGCTCGACCCGGCGGCCGACGCGCAGCTCGCCGCCGTGGGCGGCGCGCATGTTGCGGACCCACTGGGTGTGGCCGCGCGGGGACACCAGGTAGCGGCCACCGTCGTAGTCGAGCGGGTTCACCGGGGTGCTCCGCCACTCGCCGCTGGACCGGCCGCGGACGTACAGGACGCGGCTGCCGTACAGCGAGACGCCGTGCCGGGTCAGGAACGCGACGACCCGGTTGAACAGCTGGTTCGTCCAGCCGCCGGGCACGACGTACCGGCTGGCGCCACTGGCCTGGGGGTGCTCGGTCATGGTCATCACTTTCTCCTGTCGGGAGGGCGGCCCGGGTAGCGGCGGGAGGCCCTCCGCGGTTCCGGCGAGAGCAGTGCTCTCTGTTTCTGCCTCCAGCATGCCCTGCCGAGTGCGCCATGTCAAGAGCACTGCTCTCATATTTGATCGGCGATCTCATCCGTGACAGACTGCCGCCATGAACGCCGCCCCGCCGAACGCCAGCCAGACCGCGCGGCAGCGCGCCCGGGCCGAGCTGACCAGGGAGATCAAGGAGGCGGCCCGCCGTCAGCTGGCCGAGACCGGCGCCCCGCAGCTGTCCCTGCGGGCGGTGGCCCGCGAGCTCGGGCTGGTCTCCTCGGCCCTCTACCGCTACTTCCCGAGCCGCGACGACCTGCTCACCGCGCTGATCATCGACGCCTACGACTCGCTCGGGGAAGCCGCCGAGGCAGCCGCCGCGGCGAACGGCACGGCCGGGCCGCGCAGCGGCTGGCGGGCGGTCTGCCACGCGGTCCGGGACTGGGCCCGCGCGAACCCGCACGAGTACGCGCTGATCTACGGCTCGCCGGTGCCGGGCTACCAGGCCCCGCGGGACACCGTCGGCCGGCCGCCCGGGTCCCCCTGGTGCTCGGCCAGCTGGTCCGCGACTCCTGTGCCGCCCAGGCCGCGCCCGGTCAGCCGGGACCGCAGCAGCACCGCCAGCAGCACCGCCCCTCCCGGCCGTCCTGGCCGCGCAGGCGGCGATCGTCGCCGGGGCCATTGCTCCCGGGGTGCCCGAGCCGCTTATCGTGCGCGTGCTCATCGCCTGGACCCAGCTGTTCGGCATGATCAGCTTCGAGCTGTTCGGCCAGTTCGTCGGCAGTGCCGACCCCGCAGACGACTTCTTTGGCTACGCGATCGAGCAGATGATCGCGTACATCCCGATAGCCGGCTAACCGATGAGGCGGCCCGGCCGCCATCGTCACCAGCTGCCGGGCAGGTCCTCGCCGTACCAGTCCTCGATGATCCGGTGCGCGATCGACACCGGCGGCGGCAGCAGCAGCTCGCCGGATTCGATCGCGGCCCGCAGCTCGTCCCTGGAGTACCAGCGGGCCTCGGCGATCTCCTCGCGGTCGACCTCGATATGCAGGCTCCCCGTGGCCCGGACGCGGAAGCCGAGCATCAGGCTGTGCGGCATCGGCCAGGGCTGGCTGGCCAGGTACTCCACCTGGCCGGGCGCCACCTCGATGCCGGTTTCCTCCTGCACCTCGCGGGCGACCGCATGCTCGGCGGACTCCCCCGGCTCCACGAACCCGGCCAGGATCGACACCCGGCGCTCCGGCCAGGCCGCGTTGCGGGCCAGGAGGCAGCGGTCGGCCGGGTCGGTGACCAGCATGATCACGGCCGGGTCCAGGCGCGGGAAGTGGTCGCTGCCGTCAACCGGGCAGCGCCGGGCGTGCCCGGAAGAGTGCGGCTGCGTCTCCGCCCCGCACCGGGAGCAGTGCGTGCTGACCTCATGCCAGTTGGCCAGCGCGACGGCGTGCGTCATCAGCCCGGCGTCCCGGTCGCCGAGCAGCTCGCCGACCGATCGCAGGCCCGCGGGCCGCACGGACGGCCGGCCGCCGCTGCCATCCCCGGCCGCTGCGACCACCGCGCCCGCCGCGCCCGCCGCCGCCGCGGGCAGGTCCGCCGCCGCGCCACCCGGCGCTTCCCGCTCGGTGCCGGCCCCCGGCCCGTCCGCCCAGGCGTGCTCAGCCCCCTCCGGCAGCGGCCCGAGAACGCCGAAATACACCACGTCATCCGCGTCCACGCCGAGCAGGAACCGCAGCCCGTCCGGCGCCTGGCCGGGCGGCACCAGGACCAGGCCGGCTTCCGCGCCACGGAAGCGGACCAGCGCCCGCCCGTCGTCGATGACAAGCACCCGGGTCCGCGGGTCGGCCCAGGCCGCGTCCAGCCAGCCGGTGTCGGTGCGCCGGTGCGCGGCGCGGTCGACCGTGCCGCGGGACAGCGTCAGCCGGCCGAGGATCTCTGCCCCCGGATGCGTCCCCGGGCTGGCCGCGCTGGCCGCATTCGCCGCGTTCACCTGGCGGCCGTCCGGTCCCCGGCCCGCGCCGCGAGCTCTTCCCACAGGTAGGCGGCCGCCTCGGCGCCCTTGAGCAGCAGGGCCATCGTGACCTTCTCGTTCGGCGCGTGGATCCGGTCCTCGTCAAGCCCGACGCCGAGGAACACCAGCGGCGCCTTGAGGATGTCCGCCAGATCGGCCTCCGGGCCGCTGCCGCCCTCCCGGGTGAGCAGCACCTCCTGGCCGAACGCGCGCTCCAGGGACCGCTGCGCCGCCCGCATCGCGGGCGACCCCACCTCGGCGAAGCACGGCCGCACCCCGGGCCCGTCCACGGTCACCGTGGCGGTCAGCCCGGCCGGCGTCCGCGCCGCCACGTACTCCTGCAGCGCCGCCCCGACCTCCAGCGGCTCCTGGTGCGCCACCAGCCGGAAGGACAGCTTGGCGTGCGCCTCGCGCGGGACGATCGTCTTGCCGCCGGGGCCGGTATGCCCGCCCCACATGCCGTTGATCTCGGCGGTCGGCCGGGTCCAGATCCGCTCCAGCGTGCTGTACCCGGCCTCGCCGGACGCGGCCCCGCTGTGCCCGGCCTCGGCCAGCCAGGCCTGCTCGTCGAACGGCAGCGCGGCGATCATGCGGCGCTCCTCCGGCGTCGCCTCGGCCACCCGGTCGTAGAACCCCGGCAGCGTGACCCGGCCGTCGGCGTCGTGCAGCCCGGCGAGCAGCCCGGCCAGCGCGTGCAGCGGGTTCGGCACGCCGCCGCCGAACGACCCGGAGTGCAGATCCCGCTCCGGCCCGGTGACGTCGATCTGCGCGTCGATCACGCCCCGCATCGCCACGCACATCGACGGCACGTCGGCCGCCCACATGCCGGTGTCGGTCACCACCACGACGTCGCAGGCCAGCCGCCCGGCCTCGGCCCGCAGCAGGTCGGCGAAGAACGGCGAGCCGGATTCCTCCTCGCCCTCGATGAGGAGCTTGAGCGTGACCGGCGGGGCCCCGGCGCCGGAGGCGGCCAGGCAGGCCCGGACCCCGAGGGCGTGGAACAGCACCTGGCCCTTGTCGTCGGACGCCCCGCGGGCCAGCAGGCGGCCGTCCCGTTCGGCCGGCTCGAACGGCGGTGAGTCCCACTCGTCCAGCGGCTCCACCGGCTGCACGTCGTGGTGCCCGTAGATGAGCACGGCCGGCGCCGCCGGGTCCGCGGCCGGCCAGTGCGCGAACACCGCGGGCAGGCCGCCGGTTTCCCACACCTCGGCAACCGGGAACCCGGTCTCGCGCAGGTGCCCGGCCAGCCACCCGGCGGACCGGCGCACGTCGCCGTGCCGGGACGGGTCAGCGGAGATCGACGGGATGGCCAGCCACTCCCGGAGCGCGCCGAAGAACCCCGGCGCGTTGCGGTCGATGTACTCACGAACGTCCATGCAGGCGGCCCGCCTCCTCGCACCGGTGATGTCCCGCACTCTAATGGGGCCGCCCCGCCAGCCCGCCCGCGGCCAGGGTCAGTTAGCCACCGGGACGTCCTCGATCAGCGCTCTGAGCCCGTCGTGGTCGAGAAGGTCGGCGGGGCGGACGGTGACGTCCTGGCGCACGTAGTAGAACGCGGCCCGGACCTCGCTCACGTCCACCCCGGTCAGCCCGGCCCAGGCCAGCCGGTAGGCGGCGAGCTGAACGGCGACCGCACGCTGCTCGTCGCCGGACTGCGGCGGCCGGCCGGTCTTCCAGTCCACGACGTCGAAGCCGCCGGCCGGCGAGTCGGCGAACACCGCGTCGATCCGGCCGCGCACCAGCCGGTCGCCGATCATGGTCTCGAACGGGACCTCCACCTCGGCGGGCCACCGGCTGGCCCACTCCCCCGCCTCGAACGACCGCTGCAGCTCGGCCAGCTCCTGCCCGGCCGCGGTCAGCGGAGCCTCCCCCGCCACCTCGTCGTCGGCCGCGCCGGGCAGGTCACCGGGGTCGATCAGCGGGCTCGGCCCGAACCGCTGCTCGAGCCACCGGTGGAACGCGGTGCCGCGGGCCGCGGCCGGCGCGGGCGGGCGCGGCATCGGGCGGCGCACCTGCCGGGCCAGCTCGTCGGGGTCCCGGGCCATGGTGACCAGCGCGGACACCGGCAGGTGGGACGGCAGCACGACGTGCGACGGCTGGTCGCCACGGCGCTGCTCCCGCTCGGCGAGCAGCAGCGTGGTGTCCCGCGCCCAGGCCGCGACCAGCGCCTGGTCCGCCTCGCTCAGCTCCGGGCCGGCCGCCAGCTCGCCCAGCCCGTCATCGCCCGCCGCACCGGCGCGCGCCGCCCGCCGCCGGGCCGCCATCGCCTGCTCGACCAGCGCGGCCGCATCCCGGGCCCGCTGGTAGCGCTCACCCTCCGGCGGCAGCGGCCAGTCCGCGCTGTCCGGCTCGGCCAGCACCGGGTTCTCCGCGTCCTCCTCCGGCGCCTCGGCCCACGGCCCGACCGGCCCCGCGCCCGCCGCACACGCCTGCCGGACCTCCTGCAGGAACACCGACGGCCCGAGCGGCGAGCTGCTGCTCCCCCACCAGTAGCCGGAGCAGCCCAGCCAGAACGCGGCCCGCGTCGCCCCCACGTAGGCCAGCCGCCGCTCCTCGGCCAGCGCCCGGTCCGCGCAGGCGTCCTTGAACTCGGCCAGCTCCCCGGCGTCGAGACCGGACAGCGCCGGCAGGTCCGCGGTATCCCCCCGCAAGCCGAACGGCAGCAGCCGCGGGTTCTCCGTCCACCGCGTGGTCGCCCGCGGCCGGGACGGGAACAGGTGCGACTTCTCCCCGTCCGCCAGGCCGGGCAGCAGCACCGCGGCCCACTGCAGCCCCTTGGACGCGTGCACGGTCGCCAGCTTCACCGAGTCACCCGCGCCGACCTGGCCGGCCTCAAGACCGAACTCCTGCTCGTCGGCGGCGGCCAGGTAGGCCAGGAACGCCCCCAGCGTCGGCTCCTCCTGGTCCCCGCCGAACGCCGCCGCGGCGTCCGCGAACGCGTCCAGGTCGGCCCGGGCCGTGGCCAGGTCCGTGCCGGGCCGCGAGGCCACCTCGATGTCCAGGCCGAGCATCCGCTCCACCTCGGCCACCAGCTCCGGCAGCGACCGGCTCGCGTGCCCGCGCAGCGCCCGCAGCTCACCGGCCAGGGCCCCCAGCCGCTCGTACCCGGCGGCCGAGTACGCTCCCGGCTCCCCGAGATCATCAAGGGCCTCGATGAGGCTGCCCGCCTCAGCCGTAAAGTCGGTCACTGCCTGCGCTAGCGCATCAGGATTGGTTACGGGATCGGGGGCGCGGGCCTCGGCACCGGACGGCGGTCCGGCCGGGTAGCGGGCCATGAACCGGGCCCGGTGCCCGAGCGCGACCAGGTCACGCGGGCCGATCCGCCAGCGGGGCCCGGTGAGCAGCCGGGCCAGCGCGTCGGCCGCGCCGGGATCGTGCATGACCCGGAGGGTGGCCACGATGTCCTGCACCTCGGGCACGGTGAGCAGGCCGCCGAGGCCGACCACCTCGACCGGGATACCGGCCGCCTCCAGCGTGGCGCGCAGCGCCGGGAACTGGGACCGCTTGCGGCACAGCACGGCGATGTCGCAGGGGTGCAGGCGGTCCGCGCGGGAGTCCGGCCAGGGGCGGCCGTCCGGGGCCTGGCCGGGCGGCAGGGCGAGCAGCTCGCCGATCTGGGCGGCGATCCAGTCCGCCTCGTCCTGGGCGGTGTCCAGCAGGGCGCAGGTGACCAGGCCCCGGCCGGCCCGGCCGGGCGGCGCGATCAGCCGGGGCACCTCGGCCGCCTCGGCCCGCAGCGGCGCCTGGATCAGCGCGGCGGCGTCCAGCACCCGGCCGGTGTTGCGGAAGCTGGTGGACAGCAGCCGGACCGGGGCCGGGCCGCCGCCGCGGGACGGGAAGTCGGTGGTGAACCGGCGCAGGTTGCCGGCGCTGGCCCCGCGCCAGCCGTAGATGGACTGGCACGGGTCGCCGACCGCGGTGACCGGGTGGCCGCCGCCGAACAGCGCCCGCAGCAGGACCAGCTGGGCGTGGCTGGTGTCCTGGTACTCGTCCAGCAGCACGACCTGGTAGCGGCCCCGCTCCCCGGCACCGACCTCGGGGTGGCGCAGCGCGATCCGGGCGGCCAGCGCCATCTGGTCGCCGTAGTCGATGACCTCCCTGGCCGCCTTGGCCGCGGCGTACGCCGCCACCAGCGGCAGCAGCTGCTCCCTGGTCCGCTGGCAGTCGACGATCTTCCTGGCCAGCGCGGTCGGCCGGGCCAGCTCGGCGTACCTGGCCGCCAGCCACTCGCCCGCGGAGCGGACGTCGGCCGGGCCGCGCAGGTGCTCGGCCAGCTCCCCGGCCAGGTCAAGGACCGCGGCGGTGACCGCGGACGGCGACCAGTGCACGGCGTCCATGGGGCCGTCGTAGGCGGCCACCACGCGCGCGGCCAGCTGCCAGGCCACCGCCGGGGTGATCAGCCGCAGAGAGGGCTCCAGGGCCTCGCGCAGGGCGTGGTCGCCGACCAGCCGGCCCGCGTAGGCGTGGTAGGTCGACACCACCGGGTCGCCGAACGGGGCCTCGCCGGGCGGCGGGCTGGCGGGCGGGCCCGGGGACGGCGCCGGGTCCGGGCCGAAGTCCAGGGCCAGCTGGCCGGCCGGGCCGATCAGGTCCTGACCGGGCCAGGCCGGGGGCGCCGAGCCCGGGCCCAGGCCCGGCCGGCCGGGGCCCAGGACGGCTCCCGGCGCGGGCTGACCATCCTGGCCCGCCGGGGGGTCACCGCCCAGGCCCGCGCGGCGCAGCGCGTCCAGCCGGGTCCTGACCCGGTGCGACAGCTCGGCCGCGGCCTTCCTGGTGAAGGTCAGGCCGAGGATCCGCTCGGGCCGGGCCATGCCGTTGGCCACCAGCCAGACCAGCCGGGCGGCCATGGTCTCGCTCTTCCCGGAACCGGCCCCGGCGATCACCGCCATCGGCCCCGGCGTGGCCGAGATCACCGCGGCCTGCTCCGCGGTCGGCTCGGTCACCCCGAGCAGCCGCGCCAGCTGGGCGGGCCCGTACCGGTCCGCGGTCACGGGGTCACCCGGCCGCCGCGCTCGTGCACCGGGCAGCAGGCGGCGACCGGGCAGACCCGGCAGCCCGGGTTGACCTTGGCCGTGAACACCGAGCCCGCCATCCCGGCCGCGACCGTGTCGACCAGCTCCTGGGCCCAGGCCGGGTCGGGGTCGTCGCCCAGCGCGCGCTGGCGCTGGACCCGGGCCTGGGCGCGCAGGCCGGCCTTGCCGACCTGGACGAGCTCGGCGCCGCCCGGCTCGGTCAGGCCGAGGGCCTCGAACGCGCCGATCAGCACGGCCAGCTGGTAGACGCCGAGCTGCGGGTTCCGGTCGAGCTCGCCGTCGGGCGGGTGCGTGGTCCCGGTCTTCAGGTCGACGACCACCGCCCGGCCCTCGTCGTCCCGTTCCAGCCGGTCCACCCGGCCGGTGATCTCCACCCGGCCGACCTGGACGCGCAGCGCCCGCTCCACGCCGACCAGCTCGCGCGGGTTGGCCTTGTGCCAGTCCAGGAACCGGCGGACCATCTTCTCGGCCTGCTCCCGCTGCTTGGAGCTGTACCAGGCGCTGCCGAAGTCCAGGTGGTGCCAGATGTCGTCGATCCGCTTGGTGATCTCCGCGTCGTCCGAGCCGTCCGCGGCCAGTACCGCCGCCGCGTGGATGACCGTGCCGAGGTGCTGGAGCACGCTCGGCGAGCTGGCCCCGGCGGCCGACTCGATCAGCCAGCGCAGACCGCACTTGGTGAAGTTCTCCACCTGGGACGGGGACAGCCGGACCCGGCCGGTGGTCAGCGGGCCGGGCCCGGACAGCTCGGTCAGCGCGTACCAGTGCCGCGGGCTGGCCCCGCGGACCCCGGCCGCGGCCAGCCGGGCCAGCTGGGCCGCGGCGGCCCGGCGCAGCGCGGCCGGCACGGCCCGGTCGGCCACGGTCCGGCGCAGGTCAGCGGTCAGCGCGGGCAGCGACAGCCAGCCCCGCCCGGCCCCGGTGACGTGCTCGATCTCGATGTCGTCGCCGGCCAGCTCGGCCAGGAACCGGGACGGCCGGTCCTCGCTGTCCTCGCCGCCCACCGCGGTCACCACCAGGCTGCGCCGGGCCCGGGTCGCCGCGACGTAGAACAGCCGGCGTTCCTCGTCGAGCAGCTTGGAGCTGAGCGCGGCGGCCGCCGCGTCGGACGCGGCCCGCCCGGCCGGCCCCGCGTCCAGGCCGCCCCGGTCCAGGCCACCGCCGTCCAGGTCAGTGACCAGCTCGTCCATGCCCAGCAGCGAGCCGCGCAGCCGCACGTCCGGCCAGGTGCCCTCCTGCACCCCGGCCACCACCACCAGGTCCCACTCCAGGCCCTTGGACCGGTGCGCGGTCAGAACGGCCACCGCCTCGCCCGGCTGGGCCCGCTCGGCCAGCGTGTCCCCGGCGATCTCCTGGCCGGTCAGGCTGTCCAGGAACAGCCGCGGCGACCCCGGCGGCAGCCGCTCGGTGAACCGGGCCGCCGCGTCGAACAGCGCGGCCACCGCGTCCAGGTCGGCGTCGGCCGTGGCGCCCCGGCTGCCGCCCGCCACGCTGGCCGCCTGCCATACCCCGGCCAGGCCGGAGGCCTCCCACACGGCCCACAGCACGTCGTGCGCGGACCCGCCGTCCGCGGCGGCCTGCCGCGCCCCGGCGATGAGGCCCGCGGTGCGCCGGGCCGCGGCCAGCGGGGAACCCGGGGCCGGGCCGGTGGCCAGGCGGCTGGCCCGGCCGGCCGCGGCCCCGCCGGGCGGCCCGCCCGGCGGGCCGGCCAGCTGCGCGGCGGGCCAGCCCGCCAGGGCCAGCCGGGCCGGGTCGCGCAGCGCGGCGGCCAGCGGCGCCTCCCCGGGCGGCTCGCCGGCCGCGTCCGCGGCGGCGCGCAGCGACCGGCGCAGGCGGCGCAGGCCCAGCGCGTCGGTCCCGCCGAGCGGCCCGGTCAGCAGCTCGGCGGCGGTGTCCTCGGTCAGCGCGGCCGGCCGCAGCGCGCAGTCGAGCAGGAGCAGCAGCGGCCTGGTGCCCGGCTCGGCGGCCAGCGGCAGCTCGTCGCCGGCCACCGCGACCGGCACCCCGGCCGTGGCCAGGGCGCGCTGCAGCAGCGGCACCTGCCGGGCCGCGGACCGGACCAGCACGGCCATGGACGACCAGGGCACCCGGTCCATCAGGTGGGCCCGGCGGAGGATGTCCGCGATCACGGCGGCTTCCTGGGCCGCGCTGGCGGCGGTGATGACCCGCACCGCGCCGGGATCCGTGCCGGCCAGCGGGACCAGGTCCCTATGGCCGCGTACCCCCTGGAGATCTTCCGTGGCCGGCCCCGGCGGCAGCCGCCTGGCTACCCGGCGGGACGCGGCCAGCAGAACCGGGCCGCTGCGGCGGCAGGTGCGCAGCGCGACGACGGCGGCCCGCTGCCCGCCCGGCGCACGGAACAGGTCGGGGAACCGGGTCATGGCGTGCACGTCCGCGCCGCGGAAGCCGTAGATCGACTGGTCCGGGTCACCGACGACGATCAGCTCGCGGCCGTCGCCGGCCAGCGCGCGCAGCAGCTCCTCCTGGGCCGGGTCGGTGTCCTGGTACTCGTCGACCATGATCACGTCGTAAGCGCGCCGCTCACGGTCCCTGACCTCGGGCTTGCTCAGCAGGCCGCCCGCGATCCGGACGATCTCCGCGTAGTCGTAGGCGGGCACCGGGGCCAGGTCGAACCGGGCCGCGTAGCGGTCGAGGAAGGCGCCCGCGGCCTGCCAGTCGTCACGCCCGCGGCGGCGGCCCACCTCGGCCAGGGCCGCGCCGTCCAGGCCGCGCTCGGCCGCGCGGAGCAGGAAGTCCCGCAGTTCCGCGGCGAACCCGCGGGTGCCAAGCGCCGGGCGGAGCCGCTCCGGCCAGCCGGGCCCGCCGTCCGCGGCCTCGCCGCGCAGCAGCCGCCGCACCTCGAGCAGCTGCTCGGGACCGGGCAGGAGGGTCGGCGGCTCCTCGCCGGCCAGCGTGAACTCGCGGCGGACCAGGGCGTAGGCGTAGCTGTGGAAGGTCAGCGCGAGCGGGGCCCTGGTGGTCCGGCCGAGGCTGAACGTGATGCGCTCGCGCAGCTCGCCCGCGGCCTTGCGGCTGAAGGTGAGGACCAGCACCCGGCCCGGATCGGTGCCGCGGCGGTTGATCCGGTCGGTGACCGTGGCGACCAGCGTGGTGGTCTTGCCGGTGCCCGGGCCGGCCAGTACCAGCATCGGCCCGCCGGAATGGCTGACCACGCGCTGCTGATCGGCATCCAGCCGGACCGGGCCGGACGGCCTGACCGGCCGGCGGACCAGCCGGTAAGCGGGCGCGGATGTTTCCATCAGAGAAAATTCCAGCAGAGCGGTACGACAATGCGAACGGTAATGGCCAGCCTGGCCGGCCCGGATCTGCCGCGCCGGTCAGTTCGGTCCAGTCAGCGGCCGGTCGGCCGGTCCGGTTAGCACGGTCCGGTCAGGCTGCCCGGGCCACGGTCAGGTTACGCCGTCCCAGCGCGCCCGGCGCATGTCCAGCCGCGGTATGACGCCATCGGCGGCGGGCCGCAGCGGGGTGCCCTCGGCCCGGTACATGCTCAGCGCCTCGTACTCATGGCAGGCCAGCAGACTGCCGTCCGCGTGCACGACCCGCCACCAGGCCACCCCGCCGCCCCACAGCGACATGACCCGGCCGACCTGGCGTGGCCCGCCCTCGCCGAGGTACTCGGCGATGTCGCCGTAGGACATCACCCGGCCGGGCGGGATCGTCTCGGCCACCTCCAGGACGCGGCTGGCGTAATCGCCGGGACCGCCCAGGCCAGTCCCGGCCCCGGAGTCCCCGGCCGGGCTCGCCCGGCCCGGTCCTGGGGTGCGGGGCGGAATCGCCGGTCATGGCTCGTCCTGCGGGTCCGGTTCCGCACCGTCGTTGTCCTGGCTGCCGGGCGGGCGGTTCCTGGCCCAGGCCGGTGCCGGCTGGGGGTGGTCGCGCCGGGTCACGTGCCGCCCGGACGGCGACGGGCGGCCCAGGCCCTGCAGATACCGGCTGGGCCCGTCGGTCCCGGCCGGGGCGCTCCCTGGCCGGACCGGTGCCGGCGCAAACGGCGGGCCTGCGGGCGGCAGCGAGCCAGCGGCCGGCTCGGCCGGGACCGGCGGGATGCCGGACGGTGAGGTGTTCTCTGAGTCGTCGTTACCGGGCCAGGGAACCTGCGCGGGCGGGCCGGGCGGTGGGACCGAGGTCAGCCAGTCCGGGATCGTCCCGCTCGGGCTGGTCCCGGCCGGAACTGGCCCGCCCGTGGCGCCGGCGGACGGACGGACGGCCGGGCCGGCGGCAGCCGCCGGGACAGCCGGCGAAGGGGGCGCCCCCGCGCGCCGCGACGGGCCGGGCCACGCGGACGGCGGGGCCGGGGGCGGCAATGACGGGCCCGGCTGCGGCTCGGCCCGGCCCGGCTCGGGCTGGGGCTGGGGCGGCTCGGGCTGGGGCGGCTCGGCCAGGGGCGGCTCAGCCCGGGACGGCTGCGGCCACGGCGGCAGCGGGCCGACCACGGTCCGGTCCGTCTCGTCCTGGTCAGGCGACGGCACCGGGCCCGGCGGCCGGGTCCCGTTGCCCTGGCTCCACCAGGTGCTGGCCAGGTCCGCCGACGGCTGGGCCGGGGGCAGCGACGACGGGACTCGGATGCGGCTCGGTCCGGGGCGGCTGCGGGCCAGCCACGGTCCGGTCCGGCTGGTCCGGCCAGGCGCGGCCGCCGGGCCCGGCGGCCGGGTCCCGTTGCCCTGGCTCCACCAGGTGCTGGCCAGGTCCGCCGACGGCTGGGCCGGGAGCGGCGACAACGGGATTGGGTGCGGCTCGGTCCGGGGCGCCTGCGGGCCAGCCACGGTCCGGTCCGGCTCGCCCCGGTCGGGCGCGGCTGCCGGGCCCGGCGGCCGGGTCCCGTTGTCCTGGCTCCACCAGGATGTGGCCGGGCCCGCTGGCGGCTGGGTGGCCTGATAGGACGGCGCAGGCCGGTCTGGGCCCAGCCGGCCTGAACCTGGCTGCGCTGAACCTGGCTGCGCGGTGGGGTAAGCCAGGGCGGGCGGAGTCGCGCCCGGATAGGACGGGCCGGGCGGCGGGGCGGCCTGAGCCGCGGTCACCCGGCGGCGGTACAGCATCAGCCGGCCCGCCGCGATCAGCGACACGATCAGGCAGGCCACCGCGAGCCCGCCGAACAGCATCAGCTGGCCGGAGCCGCGGGGCCCGATCGGGGCGGGCGGGATCGCCTTCGGCCCGCCGCCGAAGTGGGAGTGCACGCCGATGCCGCGGCCGGTGACACCGACACCGGTGAGCTTGCCGGCCGTGGTCAGCGCGACGGCAGCGTCCAGCGTGCCGAAGCCCACCCGGTCGTCGTACCCCAGCTTCGGCTGGTTCTGCGCACTGACCGTAATGGCCCGGATGACCAGGGCCGGCGCCAGGTGCGGGTACACCGACTTGATCAGCGCGGCCACCCCCGCGGTCAGCGCGCAGGCCGGGCTGGTGCCGCTGACCAGCCAGTACTGGCCGTCACTGCCCTGCGCGGGGACCTTGACCCCGGGCGCGGCGATCTGGACCGACAGGTTGTCGCTGGAGAACGGGGCCGGGCCGCCGGACCGGTCGACGGCGGCGACGCCGAGCACGCCCGGGTAATCGGCCGGGAACATGTACGGGGCGTGCGCCTTGCCGTCGCCGTCGGCGGACGTGCCGGAGTTGCCGGACGACGCCACCACGACCACGCCGTGCCGGGTGGCGTCCTGCAGCGCGGCCCTGACCGCCCGGCTGGACGCGCCGTAACCCAGCGACATGCTGATCACGTTGGCGTGGTGCGCCACCGCGTACCGGATCGCCTGGGCCAGCGCGTGCTGGCCGCGGCTGGAGGACTCGTGCTTGTACTGCCGGTAGCCCGGGTCCTTCTTGTCCGGCAGGACGCGGATGGAGAGGATTTTCGCCTGCGGGGCCACGCCGCTGATGCCGTCGGACCCGCCGGGGCCGTGACCGTGCCCGGCGATCAGCGAGGCCATCCAGGTGCCGTGCATGCCCCAGTGGGCGTCGCTGGCCGGGGTGCCGACGCCGCTGAGGTCGGGGCCGCTGGTGACCGATCCGGTCAGGTCCGAGACGTCTGGCCGGACGCCGCTGTCGATGACCGCGACCAGGACGCCGCTGCCCTGGGTGACCGGCCAGGCGGCGGGCGCGTCGACCGCGTCGAGCACCCACTGCTGGGCGCTGCGCACGCTGTCGGCCAGGGCGGGCTGGCCGGTCGCGAGGACGGGTCCGGCGCCGGCGGCAGTCAGCACGAGCAGGCCGCCAACCGCCCGGCGGACCGGTCTGCCGGTCAGCATCCCGGTGACCCTGGGCAGTGCGGCGCGGCCGGCGCGGCGGAGAGTGGCTTCTCGACCGCCCTGGCCAGTCCGTTGGCGAGGCTGAACATCTCGCGGTCGGTGTACCCGTCGGTGGAGATCCGCACCCGCGGCCGCCCGTCGGCGAAGCCGGCCGCGGACAGCACCAGGTAGGGGCCGTCGCTGGTGGCCACGGTCACCTGGCGCTCCTGCTCGCCGAAGAGGGCCGCGATCGTGCGCGGGAACGGGACCGGCACGACCCCGGGGCGGACCCCGCTGCCGGCCGACAGGGCGGTCGCGGCGGACGCCGCCGCCGCCGGGCTGGGCATCACGGCCACACCCACGGTGGTCACCAGGCTCCTGGTCGCGTCCACGTAGGTGGCGCGGAGCACGACCTGGCAGCCCTGGCCGGTGAGGATCTTAGCGGCGGGCGCATCGACCGCGCTGGCGCAGTGCGCCATCCGCGCGATCCCGGCCCGGCGCGCGGTCAGGTGCAGGCCGCGGTCCCCGGAGAACGCGTACCCGGGCAGGTCGTAGCCGAGCGTACGGGGGAAGATCTGGCCGGCCGGCCAGGTCCGCCACCGGCGGAGCATCTCCCAGGTGCTGAGCTGCTCCGCCTGCACGGCGCTGAACCGGCGGGGCAGCAGCTGGACCACCACGCCGGCCGCGGAGGCAGTCAGCCCGGCCAGGCCGAGCAGCAGCGCAGCCATGATCAGCCAGGGACGCCGGTGACCGCCCGGTGCATAGCCGCTTCCGGACGGCGCCGGGCTGGTGCCGCCCGGGTCTGCCGGCTGGATGGCCACAACCGAATGTTACGGCCTGGCTGGCAGCGGATTCACCTCGCGGAATGATCCTCAGGGGCGGATCAGTACTCCGGCAGGGACGGGTCGACCTGGCTGATCCAGGCCAGCACGCCGCCGCCGACATGCACCGCGTCGGCGAAGCCGGCGTTCTTGACCACCGCCAGGACCTCGGCGCTGCGGACACCGCTCTTGCAGTGCAGCACGATTTTCTTGTCCTGCGGCATGCGCTCCAGCGCGGCACCGGTGAGGAACTGGTCCTTGGGGATCAGCGTGGCGCCCGGGATGGAGACGATCTCGTACTCGTTCGGCTCGCGGACGTCGACCAGGTAGATGTTGTCCCCGGCGTCCTGCATGGCCTTCAGGTCCGTGGCGGAGATCGTGGACCCGGCCGCGGCCTGCTGGGCGTCCTCGGAGACCGCGCCGCAGAACGCGTCGTAGTCGATCAGCTCGGTGATGGTCGGGTTCTTGCCGCAGATCGGGCACTCGGGGTCCTTGCGGACCTTGACCGAGCGGTAGGTCATCTCCAGCGCGTCGTAGATCATCAGCCGGCCGACAATCGGCTCGCCGATCCCGGTGAGCACCTTGATGGCCTCGTTGACCTGAATGGACCCGATCGAGGCGCAGAGCACGCCGAGCACGCCGCCCTCGGCGCAGGACGGGACCATGCCGGGCGGCGGCGGCTCCGGGTACAGGCAGCGGTAGCACGGGCCGTACTCGGCCCAGAACACGCTGGCCTGGCCGTCGAACCGGTAGATCGACCCCCACACGTAGGGCTTGCCGAGCAGCACGCAGGCGTCGTTGACCAGGTAGCGGGTGGCGAAGTTGTCGGTGCCGTCGACGATCAGGTCGTACCCGGCGAAGATCTCCAGGGCGTTGTCCCGGTCCAGGGGCTCCTCGTGCAGGATCACGTTGACCAGCGGGTTGATCTCGTTGATGCTGCTGCGCGCGGACTGGGCCTTCGACCGGCCCACGTCGGACACCCCGTGGATGATCTGGCGCTGCAGGTTCGACTCGTCGACCACGTCGAAGTCGATCACGCCCAGCGTGCCGACGCCCGCAGCGGCCAGGTACAGCAGGGCCGGTGAGCCCAGGCCGCCGGCGCCGACGCACAGCACCCTGGCGTTCTTCAGCCGCTTCTGCCCGGTCATCCCGACGTCGGGAATGATCAGGTGACGGGAGTACCGCCGGACCTCATCGACGCTGAGGCTCTCAGCGGGCTCAACCAAAGGCGGCAGGGACACTTTCTCTCCCGAAGGCAGGCGGTTTCCTTGTTGGCTTTCCACGATTCTGAACCCGGCAAGCCCCCGCCGCATTCCGGCCAGAACCCGGTGCCCGGCCGGAATGTCACTAGCCGGCGGTAGAACTGCATCAGGCCGGGCGAACCGACGCCC
The DNA here is from genome assembly GCA_963770375.1 of uncultured Actinomycetes bacterium. Taxonomy (GTDB): domain Bacteria; phylum Actinomycetota; class Actinomycetes; order Streptosporangiales; family Streptosporangiaceae; genus DASVBE01. Next base: position 527,260 of record CAVYPM010000017.1, read on the forward strand.
GGCCAGGCGGCCCGCCGGCCGGACGCGCGGCCCAGATCTCCGGAGGCCAGATGTCAGCGGAATGCCAGGAACCCCCGCCGCCGCGCCGCGGCCCGGCCACGGCCGGGCCCGAGGGCGGCTTATCCCCGCTCGCCCCCGTCCTTCCCCTGATACCCCGGTCCCCAGCCCCCCGCCGCCCCCTCCCCGACGCGATCGGCATCGTCCGCCCGCTGTCCCTCCCCCGGACTGCGCCGCCCTACGACGACCAGCCCGCAGCCGTCCCCACCCGGGTCCGCCCGCCCCACGCAGCCACCCGCAGCCAGGCCGGCCAGCCACCCAGCGCGCCGGGCCCCGGCGGGCCGCCGGCCAGCCGGGCCGGACAGCCAGGCCCCGGCGGGCCACCGCACGGCTGGCCGCAGCACTTCGCCCAGGTGCTGGCCGAGACGCTGTCCGGGGCGCGGCCGCCGCGGCAGCTCACGCCGTGGACGACCGGCCAGGCCCGCCGGCACATCGAGCGACTCGGCCCGGCCCTGGCGCTGGACGCCACTCCGCAGGTGCGCCGCCTGGTGACGTTCCGGCCGTGCGCCGGCGTCATGGAGATGACCGTCGTCCTCGGCGTCGGCCCGCGGACCCGCGCACTCGCCGTCCGGCTGGAACGGGACCAGCTGAGCGCCGCGCCACCGGACGCCCCCAGCCGCATTCCCTGGCGCTGCACAGCCATCGAGGCGGCTGAGATGCCGCCGCCCGGGCGAGCGGGAGGGCCGCGGCGGCGCCTGGACTGACGAGCGCTGACGGCGCGACGTGCCGGCGAAGCCGGCTAGTGCGCTGACCACATACGTTCACCGGGCCGGCCGACACGCGGCGGTCCCGGCGCTCTGACACTCGATCTTGTGAAAGAGGGTTGAGTGCTGGAGGCGTGAAATGGCCGAGCCGGTGCGGGCGCGGCGGCTGCTAGCGCCGCGCGGGCGAGCGGAGGCCGGAGGCACCTGGACTGACGAGCGTGAGCTGCGGCCGGACCTGCTTCACGCCGACCAACGCGTCACTGGGCCAGCCCATCACGCGGCATTGAGCCGCAGTTCGGGCCGATCCGCACCTTGTCCTGGGTGGCTCTGACTACCGCGGCCACACCGTCCTGGCCCGCCGCATGCAGGATTACCTGCGCTGGCGCAACGCCCACGCCCGCCACCCCGACCTCCTGGCCGCCCAGCGCCGCGAACGCGCCCGCATCCGCAGCGAACGCCAGCAACGCTGGGGGCGGCCAAAGTCCAGAACCCAGGCCGCATGAACCCGGCAAACGCTCGTGGTTATCACGCAGGATCGGACCTCCCGCTCCGGTCGTCGGGCCGTCACGTCCCAGCTTCCCGGCTCTGCTGCGTGAGTGCGGCGGCAGTCGCCTGGTCGGCGGGGAGGAATGCTTCGAGTTTCAGCTCAGAGAGCGTGACGTCGACGGCCGTCGCGAAGCTGGTGATCGTGGTCATCAGGCGCAGCACGCCGCTGGAGCTGCGGAGCTCGAGCGGAACGGCGAAGCCGAGTGGTCCGCGGGTATCGCGGGCCGGCGGCACGTACGCGCTGAGTTCGGCGAGCAGGGCGGCCAGACGGTCGTCGGGGCTGCGGGCCAGCGCCGTCTCGAGATTGTTCAGTATGTGAGGGGCCCACTCGGCGAAGTTCGCGATCCGCGGCGCCATGCCGTCCGGGTGCAGCGCCAGGCGGTAGGCATTCACGCGCAGGTGCTCGGCGGTGCCCTCGAGCAAGATCCGGTGGGCGGCGTTGGCGGCGACGATGTCGCCGTAGCGGTCGACGATGATCGCCGGATACGGCAGGTGCGCGTGAAGGATGTGCTGGAGGGCGTCGCGGGCCGGGGCCAGGTCATCGCTGTCCAGCGGGGTCTCCGGGTAGGCCGGAGCGTAGCCGGCTTTGAGGAGCAGGTCGTTGCGGTCGCGCAGCGGCAGGCCAAGCGATTCGCCTAGGCGGATCACTACGTCGCGGCCGGGGACCGACCGGCCGCTCTCGATGAAGCTGAGATGCCGCTGGGTGGTGCCTGCCTTGAGCGCCAGGTCCAGTTGGCTCAGGCGGAGGGCGGCACGGCGTTCTTTCAGCGCCTGGGGGAAGTCCACGCAACCTAGGTATAACCGGTCACGCGCGCCCGCGCGATTCCCGGGAGGGAATTGCGGGCCGCGGCATACGTCCGCATCGTGGCCGCCATGGACGAACATGTTGAACTAGGCGTGCTTATCCCGATCGGGCAGGCGCAATGGGGACCGGGGGCGGATCCTCGCTCGCTGACTGGCTTCGCGGTGCGGGCAGAGGAACTCGGGTACTCCTCGCTGTGGGTGAACGACTTCCTGCTGACGCCCCGGATCGAGGCGCTGACTATGCTCGCCGCGGTCGCGCCGCTGACGCAGCGGGTCACGCTCGGCACGTCGGCGCTGCTGCCCGTGCTGCGCCGGCCGGTGCAGGCGGCGCAGACGCTCGCCTCCATCGACCGGCTCTCCGGCGGACGGCTGGTGCTCACCGTGGGAGCCGCGTTCCCGGGGCGGTTCGGCGTGCCGCAGCACGCCCTGTCCGAGGTGCCGTGGGAGCGGCGGTTCACCCGGCTGGATGAGACCGTTGCGCTGTGGCGGCAGCTATGGGCCTCCCCCTCCGGTGGCGGGTCCTTTCACGGCTCGCTGCTGCGGTTCGGCGATCTGCCACCGACTATCGCGCCGTCACGGGCGGGCGGCCCGCCGGTGTGGCTGGGCGGTGCGTCGGAGTCGGCGCTGCGCCGGACCGGGCGGATGTACGACGGGTGGATGCCCTATCCACCCGCCGCCGCGCAGTACGCGGAGGGACTGGCGGCGGTGCGCACCGCGGCGGCCGCGGCCGGGCGCAGCGCGGACGAGGTGACACCCGCACTATTCGTGTCAGTGGCCGTGACCGACTCGGTAGAGCAAGGACACTCGCAACTGGCGGAATTCGCTCAGGCAAGTTACGGGCTGCCGTTGGCGGATCTGGAGCAGATCCAGGCGCTTGCAGCGGGCCCGCTGGACGTGGTGGCGGACAAGCTCGACCGGTATGTAGCGGCGGGAGCACGGCACCTGGCGGTCCGGATCGCGACGACGACCCTCGCCACGCAACGCGAGCAGCTCGAACAAATCATCAAACTCAAGCACATGCTGAATCAGGCCGCTCCAGGCACAAACCCCGGACGAGCCAGCACAGCCCCGGCGGACCCAGGTACGGGTCTGCCGGGGCGGCGGGTCAGCTGACGGGCTTACTGCTGCTGACGGGTGGGCCTAGGTGCCCTGGTTGCGGGGGTCGCCGTGGCAGCGCTTGTACTTGCGGCCGGAGCCGCAGGGGCACAGGTCGTTGCGGCCGACCCGGGCAGCGCCGCCGGACGCCGAGGACCCCGACCCGGCGGACCGGGACCTCTGCTCGGACTGGCCGCTGCCGTCCTCGCTCGGCGCGCTGTACTGGAGCCGGCCGGGCCGCTGCGGCGGCCGGGCCAGGCCCGCCGGGATCGGCGACTGGCCAGCGGCCTGCTCGGGCGGGACAGAGCCGCCGCCCGCGGCGGGGCGGCCCGCCGCCCGCTGCTGGCCCGCGCCGCGCTGTCCGCGCTGGCCGCCGCTGACCTGCCTGCTGGCCCCGCTGGGCCTGGCCCGGGGCAGCCGGCGCCTGGTCCGGCTGGGCCGGCCCGGCCGGGCGGCCGCCGTTACCGACAGCGTGCCGGCCACGGGGCTGGCCGCGGCCGGGACCGCCGACCGCCGGGATGACCGGGCCGCCGGGGGCCGCGGGCGGGGCCTCCTCCACGGTGGGCTCCTGGAGCTCTACCTGGAGGTTGAACAGGCTGCCGACGGACTCTTCCTTGATGCCCTCCATCATCTCGGCGAACATGTCGTAGCCCTCGCGCTGGTATTCCACCAGCGGGTCACGCTGGGCCCAGGCGCGCAGGCCGATGCCGTCCCGCAGGTAGTCCATCTCGTACAGGTGCTCGCGCCACTTGCGGTCCAGCACCGACAGCACGACCCGCCGCTCGAGCTCGCGCATCACCTCGGGCCCCATCTCAGCCTCGCGGCGGTCGTAAGCCGCCTGCGCGTCCGCCTGGATGAGCTCGGTCAGGAACTCCGTGGACAGCCCGGACCGGTCGCCGCCGGCCTGATCGATGGCCTCCTCCTGGGTGATGCCGCCCGGGTACAGCTGGCGGAAGGCCCGCCACAGCTGATCCAGGTCCCACTCCTCGGGGAAGCCCTCGGCGGTGGCCGCGGCGACGTACCCCGTGACCACCTCGTCGATCATGGTCCGGATCTGCTCCTGCATGTCCGCGCCCTCGAGCACCTGGGTCCGCTCGTCGTAGACGACGTGCCGCTGCCGGTTCATCACGTCGTCGTACTTGAGCAGGTCCTTGCGGATCTCGAAGTTCTGCGACTCCACCTGGGTCTGCGCGGACCGGATCGACCGCGTGACGGCCTTGGACTCGATCGGCACGTCCGGCGGGGTCTTCAGCCACTCCATGAAGTGGGCGACCTTCTCCGCGTTGAACATCCGCATCAGGTCGTCCTCGAGCGACAGGTAGAACCGCGACTCGCCCGGGTCGCCCTGCCGGCCGGACCGGCCGCGCAGCTGGTTGTCGATCCGCCGCGACTCGTGCCGCTCGGTGCCCAGCACGTACAGGCCGCCGGCCTCGACGACCTCCTCGTGCTCCTGGGCCACGGCCCGCTTGGCCTTGTCGACCGCGTCGGGCCAGGCCGCCTCGAAGTCCTCCGGGGTCTCCACCGGGGACAGGCCGCGCTGGTGCAGCTCCAGGTCGGCGATGAACTCGGGGTTGCCGCCGAGCATGATGTCGGTGCCGCGGCCGGCCATGTTGGTGGCCACGGTGACCGCGCCCTTGCGCCCGGCCTGGGCGACGATCGCCGCCTCACGCTCGTGGTACTTGGCGTTCAGCACCTCGTGCGGGACACCCTGGCGCTTGAGCATCTTGGAGACAATCTCGGACTTCTCCACGCTGGTGGTGCCGACCAGCACGGGCTGGCCCGCATTGTGCCGCTCGACGATGTCGTCCACGCAGGCCTGGAACTTCGCCTGGACGGTCTGGAAGACCATGTCCGGCTGGTCCATCCGGATCATCGGCATGTTGGTCGGGATCGGCACCACGCCGAGCTTGTAGGTCTGGTGGAACTCGTTGGCCTCGGTGATGGCCGTACCGGTCATCCCGGCCAGCCTGTCGTACAGCCGGAAGTAGTTCTGCAGCGTGATCGTGGCGAGCGTCTGGTTCTCGTCCTTGATCTGCACGCCTTCCTTGGCCTCGATGGCCTGGTGCATGCCCTCGCTGTACCGGCGGCCGTGCAGCATGCGGCCGGTGAACTCGTCCACGATCAGGACCTCGCCGTTCATCACGACGTAGTCCTTGTCCTTCTTGTACAGCTCCTTGGCCTTCAGCGCGTTGTTCAGGAAGCTGATCAGCGGGGTGTTGACCGCCTCGTACAGGTTGTCGATGCCGAGCCAGTCCTCGACCTTTTCCACGCCGGCTTCCATGATGCCGACGGTCTTCTTCTTCTCGTCGACCTCGTAGTCGCCCTCGCCGTCCTCGCCGCGCCGCAGCCGGGGCGCGATCTTGGCGAACTCCAGGTACCACCGGCTGTTCTGGTCGGCCGGGCCGCTGATGATCAGCGGGGTCCTGGCCTCGTCGATCAGGATCGAGTCGACCTCGTCCACGAGGGCGAAGTGGTGGCCGCGCTGGACCCGCTCCTCCAGCCCCCAGGCCATGTTGTCCCTGAGGTAGTCGAAGCCGAACTCGTTGTTCGTGCCGAAGGTGATGTCCGCGTTGTACTGGCGGCGCCGCTCCTCCGGCTCCATCTGGGCCATGATGCAGCCGACTTCCAGGCCGAGGAACCGGTGCACCCGGCCCATCCACTCGGAGTCGCGCTTGGCCAGGTAGTCGTTGATCGTGATGACGTGCACGCCCTCGCCGCTCAGCGCGTTGAGGTAGGCGGGCAGCACACCGGTCAGGGTCTTGCCCTCACCGGTCTTCATCTCCGCGATGTTGCCCATGTGCAGCGCCCCGCCGCCCATCAGCTGCACGTCGAAATGCCGCTGGCCGAGCGTCCGCTTGGCCGCCTCGCGCACCGCGGCGAACGCCTCGGGCAGCAGGTCGTCCAGGGTCTCGCCGTCGGCCAGGCGCTGGCGGAACTCGGGCGTCAGGGCCCGCAGCTCGGTGTCGCTGAGCGCGGCGAAATCGTCCTCAATGGAGTTGACCTGCTGGGCTATCCGCTTGAGCTTCCGCAGAGTCTTGCCCTCGCCTGCGCGTAGGACACTATCGATGATGACTGGCACTCTCGTCGCGCTCCTTGCGGATCATCTAGCTGACTAGCCCCGCAGCCGCTGGGCTTCCAAAGGGGCCGGGCCAGGCCGGCCGGTGCGGGTGGCAGGCTCATACCACCACGGTTACCAGTCATGGTAGGCGAGTAGCGGGGTGATGCCGAGCCTGAGCGCCAAGGACGGCCGCCGGCAGCGGGCCCGTGCCCAGGATGCTAGCCTCCCGCAGGCCCCGTGACGTTGTCCGCTACCGTGGACCCAGGACGAGAGGAGCAGCGCACATGGCGGACCAGCTCGCATCAAGCACCATGGGCGAGGCGTCGCAGGACCCCGCGGTGACCGGGGGGCATCACCCTGCGGACGCCGCCATGCTGACCCATCAGGTCAGCGAGCTCTTCACGCCGCTGCCCTCGTACCACGGCCGGGCGATCTCCTGGATCGCCGTGTCCGCGATCGTCGTCGCGTTCATCGTCGGCGGCCTCGCCCTGATCACCGGGCCCATCTGGTGGCTGTTCTGGGCGAGCGCGGGCCTGGCGGTGGCCGGCTTCCTGGTCGCCGCGGCCACCAACATCATGGACGACTGGTACTAGACCGTTACCCAGGCGGCCCGGGCGGCCCCGTCGAAGGCGGGCCAGCCGAAGGTGGCCCGCCCGTAATGTCCGCGGGCCCCGCTACGCTCGGTCGCCATGTCCCGTGCCGCGGCCGCCGCCCCCGCTTCCCAGGTCAGCCTCTCCCCTGACGACGCGCGCCTGATCACGCTGCGCGCCCAGGGCCTGACCGGGACCGAGAGCAGACGCGGTGGCGTGCCCGGCATGCTGCGCCGGATCGGCGCCGTCCAGCTGGACACGATCAGCGTGCTGGCCCGGTCGCACGAGCTGGTCGCCTACGCCCGGCTCGGCGCCATCCCCCGCGCCCGGATCGAGCGCGCCTACTGGGGCCAGGAAACGGCCAGCGCGGCCCACCCGCCCGGCGCGTTCGAGTACTGGTCCCACGCGGCCTGCGTGCTGCCCATCGAGGAGTGGCCCTACTACGCGTTCCGCCGCCGCGCGCTGGCCGCCCGCCTGATGCGCTGGCACGCCACCAACGAGAAGGCCTGCGCGGAGGTGCTGGCCCGGCTGCGCGCCGACGGCCCGCTGACCGCCACCCAGCTGGGCGGGGCGAAGAAGGGCGGCCCCTGGTGGGACTGGTCGGAGACGAAGATCGCGGTGGAGCGGCTGCTGGACACCGGTGAGGTGATCTGCGTCCGGCGCACCGGCTGGCGGCGGGTGTACGACCTGCCCGAGCGGGTGCTGCCCGCGGACCTGCTCGGCGACGGCAAGCCCGACGAGGAGTGCGTCAGGAGGCTGGTGGCCACGGCCGGCCGGGCGCTGGGCGTCGCCACCCGCGCGGACCTGCTGGAGTACCAGCGGGTCCGGCAGTGGGGCGTGCAGACGATGAGCACGGTCGCGGCCACCCACGAGGTCGCGCTGGCCGCCGGGCTGGTGCCGGTCAGCATCGGCCACGGCGACCGCGCGACCCCCGCCTGGGCCGACCCGGACGCCCTGGCCGCGGCCAGCGGCGACGGCACCGGCGCCCGCGGCCGGCACCGGGTCACCCTGCTGTCCCCGTTCGACTCGCTGATCTGGGACCGCAAGCGGACGCTGCGGATGTTCGGCTTCGAGCACGTGCTCGAGGCCTACGTGCCGCAGCCCAAGCGGGTGCACGGGTACTACACGATGCCGCTGCTGGCCAGGGGCCGCCTGCTGGGCCGGGTGGACCCGGTGCGCCGCGGGCGGACCCTGGTCGCCCGGCAGCTGTCGCTGGACACCCCGGCCGCGGCCGAGCCGATGGCCAGGGCGCTGCGCGAGGCGGCCAGCTGGGTCGGCTGCGACGACGTCAGCCTGGGCCGGGTCAGCCCGCCGGAACTGGCCAGCCGCCTCGGCGCCGCGCTGCGCTGAGGGTCCGGGCCAGCCGGCCCCCGGCGCTGGCTCACCGCAGCTCGATCAGCTTCTCCCTGACCGCCACCATCACCGCTTCCATCCGGGAGTGGATCTGGAGCTTCTCCAGGATGTTGCGCACGTGGTTCTTCACCGTGTTCTCGGAGATGTACAGCTCCTTGGCGATGTCCCGGTTGTTCATGCCCCGGGCCACCAGCCGCAGCACCTGCATCTCCCGCTCGGTCAGCTTGGGCGCCGGGATCTCCTGCACCTGCTCGCTGGCGGTATCCCGCTTGGCCAGGGTGGCGAACTCGGTCAGCAGCTTGCCCGCCATCGACGGGTTGATCAGCGACTGGCCGCCGTGCACCGCGCGCACCGTTTCGGCCACCTCGTCCAGCGGCAGGTCCTTGAGCAGGTAACCGCTGGCACCGGCGCGGATCGCCTCGAAGAGGTCTTCCTCCTCGTCACTGATGGTCAGCATGACGATCTTGGCGCTGGGGGCGACCTCCTTCATCGCCCGGCAGGCCTCGATGCCGCTGCTGCGCGGCATCCTGATGTCCATCAGCACCACGTCCGGCAGTGACTCGCCGGCCTTCTCCACCGCCTCAGATCCGTCACTGGCCTGCCCGACCAGCTCGATGTCGTCCTCTTCGTCCAGGACCATCTCCAGGCCCCGGCGGAACAGTGCGTGATCGTCGACGATCAGCGTCCGAATAGGCTCGGGACGTCCAGGGCGTTCTTCGGGCTGCACCGCAGCCCTGGGGGCTCCGTCCATGACGCCTCCTCCCATTGACCTGCCCTCTCTGCCAGTCCGGCCGCTCCTCAGGCCGCCCGGTGCAGCCTGCCGTGGTTGCGCGATCAAACTCTTGCCGACCCGCGCGGGCTGCGCAAACCGCAGCGCCGGCGGGCCCTGGTGCCGTGCGGCTGCTCCGCGCGGCACCAGATACCCGGGGCGCTGCTCAGCTCACCCTGGCTGCCCGTTTCGCGGCGGCCAGCCTGCGCCGCCGCGCCGACCGTCGTTTCCGCTCGCTCGGGGGCTCCGCACCGTCCGCGGTTTCAGGATCACGGGATACGGAACCGGGGGCGCGGGCGCCGTTCCGGACGGCGGTCGCGTCCGGCGCCAGCAGACCCGTGCCGTTCACGGCCGGGTCGCCTTCCACCAGCCGGAGCACACCGTACTGGTAACCCCGGCGGCGGTAGACCACGCTGGGCTGCCCGTTCCCGGTGTCGCGGAACAGGTAGAAGTCGTGCCCGACCAGTTCCATCTCGAACAGCGCCTGGTCAACGCTCATCGGCTGGGCGCCGTGCGCCTTCTGCCGGACGATCAGCGGGCCCTCGCCCTCCATCGGGATCGCGATCAGGTCATCGTCGTCCGCCTCGCCGTCCGCCGCGGCGGTCACCTCCGCGGGCCACTCATCCCCGCCCGGCGGCCCGGCCTCGTCCAGATCCGGAGACCGGCCCGCAGCCGCGGCCGGCTTGCTGCCCTGCCCGGCATGACGGCACTTGCGCCGGTCACCGGACCGGCGGAGCCGGGACTCGAGCTTGGCGAAGGCCATGTCCAGTGCGGTGAACCGGTCTTCGGCTGCGGCCTCGGCCCGGATCACCGGGCCCCGGGAGGAGATCGTCAGCTCCACCCGCTCGCGGCGCCCGGCCTGACGCGGGTTCCGCTCGGTGGACACTTCCACATCGATCCGGGCCACCCGGCTGTCCAGCCGGACGATCCGGGCCAGCTTGGCCCTGGCGTGGCTGCGGAAACGCTCCAGCACTTCCGTGTGCCGGCCCTTGAAGACGATGTCCATTACCGGAGACCTCCTTCTGCCCGCTCTCGGGATTGGGATAGTCGGCGGCACCCGCCCGGCCGACCTGGTCTTCGACCCCACATCCGCCTGCTGAGAGGCTCGCGGCGCAGTGCCACTACTGCTCTTCTCCCGGCCCGGGCGGCATCTGGCCACCCGGCGGGGCAGGACTTACTTCTAAGCCGCACCGTGATCGGTCGACAATAAGTCGCCTTACGTGGGCCGCTTCGCCTGCGGCTGGCATCGGCTTGCCAGTACCGGCGCCCCCTAGGGGCATCCGGCCTGACGCAACCACGGACCCGGGCGGGTGCCATGACACGACGCTAGCCCGGTTCCGCGCGAATGCAAGAGGCAGAGGTCATGAATAAACTACAGATAGTGATGCGATGCGTACCTAACGCTGGCAAGGCTCCCCGTGCCCTAGCCCGGGTAGGCCGGGGCCTGGCCGTCCGGCAGCGGCCGCCAGCTGTCGGTGCTGACCACGAAGGTGGCCATCCGCCCGCTGGAGTTCCCCGCGACGATCTGGCCGCCGCCGACGGTCAGCGATATCGCGTTCGCGTCGGGCGCAATCTCGGTCGGCTGGCTGCCGTTCACCGGCACCTTGTGGACCTGCGCCGCGGCGGTGCCGGCCCCCACGAGCACGGCCAGGTTGTCGGCGTCGTACCAGCTGACCCCGCCGGGACGGGCGACCTTCGAGCCCACCTGGACCGGGCTGCCGATCGAGGCCGCAGACCCGGAGCGGGTGATCGCGCCGACCATGACGTGCGAGCCGTCAGGGCCGCGGACGATCATCGCCACCCGGACGCCGTCCGGGGCCACCCGCAGCATGGTCACCTGCTGTTGACCGTCGAAGGGCAGGCCCACCGCGGTTGGCGCCTTGCCGCCCGCCTGCAGCAGCCACACTCCCTTGGAGGTGGCGGCCCACAGGTCACCGGCCCGGTCCCAGCTCAGCGAGGTGACCTTGCCGCCCGGCCGCCAGCGGTCCAGCCTGGCGTCCTTGGTCAGCGCCCCGATCCATACGTCCCGGCCGTTCGCGGCGATGCCCGCCAGCGCCGGGGTGCCGCTGGTCGCCGGGGAGACGGCGATCGCGGTCATCGGCACGGCACCGGTGCCGGCCTGACCGGGGACCGGGGCCGGCTGGGCCGGGCCGGCTGGGCCGCGCCGGAGGCGGGCAGGCTCTGCACGGTCTTGTCGCTGGCCACGAAGTACAGGCCGGCGTCGGCGGACGGGACCGGGACCATGCTGCTGTAGGTGCTGCGCGCCGCGATCCCGTTGGGGGAACCGGGGATCTGCTGGGGCTCGCCGTTGACCTCGAGCCGCACCGAGGTGATCGCGGACGGGCCGTACGACGCGCTGGTCAGCGTCCACACCAGCTGCGCGGCCACGTTCCTGAGGGTCTCCGAGCTGGCCCCGGCGATCGTGCCGCCCAGGTTGACCACGGCCGCGGAGCCCTCGATCTTGACCGGGGACAGCTGCCTGGTGCCGCGGGGGAAGCTCGTCTGGGTGGCGCCCTGCAGCCAGCCGAGCGGCTGCTGGCCGAGCGCCGCGACCAGCCGTTTGGCCAGGTCGGTGCTGGTGGCCTGGAGCGGGACGAAGACAGGGTCAGGGACCAGGATCTTGCCGGTCGAGTCGAGGTAGTAGAGGTTGCGCGGCTGGTAGACGCGGTGGAACTCGGAGTTGCTGAGCAGCAGCCGGTTGGGCGGGTCGGTGATCCGCCACTGCCCGTTGACCTTGGTCAGGCTGAACCTGATTTTGCGCGCCGGGCCGTTCACGACCTGCTGGTACTGGCCGTTGGCGCTGATCGAGGCGAGCTGCACACCGCTGACCGCCACGCTGGTCACCCGGGGGTTATTGGCCGGCTTGTTGATGTACTTGGGCAGCACCAGCTTGGGGACAGGCTGCCCGGACACCACGGTGACCGCCCAGCCCGGGTTCCAGGTACGCGCCCACTGGGGGGCCAGGTACAGCCGGGCGTACGCGTGGTCCTGGGAAAAGCTGGCGCTGGCGGCCAGGAACCCGGCCACGATCTGCTCCGGCATTCCAGCCCTTGCCGGGGGCGGCCGGGATCAGCTGGGGATAGTCGGTGCCCTGGCCCAGGCCGGCCGGCGCCTCCTTGACCGGCAGGGCCTGGCCCCGGGTGGGCAGGGTGGCGCAGCCGGCCAGCGCGGCCAGGGCCACGCAGGCCGTGGTGGCGGCCAGGAGCCGGCGATCAGCCATCCTGGCCCTCCTTCGGCACGGTAGCCAGCTCGGCCTCGTCCGGGATCAGCGGCAGCGGCGAGCCGGCCAGGGACGCGCCGGTCACCCGGGGAAGGGTCAGCCGGAACACCGAGCCACGGCCCGGCTCGCCCCAGGCCTCCAGCCAGCCGCCGTGCAGCAGGGCGTCCTCCAGTGCGATGGACAGGCCGAGCCCGGTGCCGCCCGAGGTCCGGGCCCGGGCCGGGTCGGCCCGCCAGAACCGGTCGAACACCAGGGTGGCCTCGCCCGGCGCCAGCCCGACACCGAAGTCACGGACTGCGATCGCGACGGCGTCCCGGTCGGCGGCCACGGTCACCATCGCGTCCTTGTCCTCGCCGTGCTCGACCGCGTTGACCAGCAGGTTGCGCAGGATGCGGGCGACCCGCCGGCCGTCCACCTCGGCGACGCAGGGCCCGGCCGGCAGCCGGAACTGGATCTTCGTGCCGCGCCGCTCAGCGAGCTGCTGGGCGTCGTCGGCCGAGTTCCTGACGACGTCGCAGATGTCGACCGCCTCGGGATCAAGGGTGGCCGCGTTGGCGTCGTAGCGGCTGATCTCCAGCAGGTCGGCGAGCAGCGACTCGAACCGCTCGAGCTGGCCCTGGAGCAGCTCGGCGGACCGGACCGAGGCCGGCTCCAGCTGCAGGCGGGACGCGTACAGCACGTCGGCGGCGATCCTGATCGTCGTCAGGGGGGTGCGCAGTTCGTGCGACACGTCGGACACGAACTGCCGCTGGACCAGCGACAGCTCCTGCAGCTCGGCCATCTTCTCGGCCAGGCTGGCGGCCATCTCGTTGAACGAGGTGGCCAGCGCGGCCAGGTCGTCGGTGCCGCGGACGGCCATCCGCTCGGCCAGGTTCCCGGTGGAAAGCCGCTGGGCACCGCGGGCCGCCTGCCGCACCGGGATCACCACCCAGCGGGTCACCAGCGAGGCGATCGCGGCCAGCAGGAACACCAGGGCCAGCCCGACGGCGACGATGGCCCGCTGCACCAGGGCCAGGGTCTGCTGCTCGGTGGTCAGCGGGAACAGGTAGTACAGCTGGTAGTTCCGGCCCAGCGGGGCGCCGATGGCCAGGCCGGGCACGGGGGCGCCGCCGTCGGCCGGGTTCAGCGTGGTCGGCTCGGAGGTGGCCTCGGTGCCGTTGCCCTGCTGGACGGCCTGCACCTGCCCGATCAGGTGCTGCGGGATGTCCGACAGCCGGTAGGGCCCCTGGAACCAGCCGAGCACGTTAGCGTTCCTGGCCCTGGCCGCGTTGACCATCACCGCGGCGCCCGTCGCCGCGCCCGCGTTCCGCTCCTGCGGCAGGGTCAGCAGGATCTGGTACATCAGGCCGCCGGCCCCGGCGGACGCGGGCAGCACCGACTGCCCCAGGGCGAGCTGGTTCTCCGCGACCTTGACCCCGTCTGCGGCCAGCAGGGCGGCGGACCGCTCCTTGTTCTGCACCAGGCCGCTGGCGATCTGCTGGAGCAGGAAGAAGCCGAGGGTGGCGATGACCACGGCGGAGAAGATCAGCGTGGTGCCGACCACCCGCAGCTGCAGGGACCGGTTCCACTGCGCCCGCAGGGCGCCCAGGGCGGCGCTGGCGCGGCTCTGGGCGCCGGCCCCGGCCCGGCGCAGCAGGGTCAGCGAAGCCGGGGACGGGACGACCACGCGGCCGCGCCAGGATGAGCGCACGCCGCTGGTCCCGCTGCCTGCCCCTGCCTCCATAATCCTTCTCTGCCCGGCCGCCCGGATCAGCCGGTGCCGGCCTTGTACCCGACCCCGCGGACGGTGACCACGATCTCCGGCCGCTCGGGGTCCTTCTCAATCTTCGCTCGCAGGCGCTGAACGTGCACGTTGACCAGCCGGGTATCGGCCGCGTGCCGGTAGCCCCAGACCTGCTCGAGCAGCACCTCGCGGGTGAACACCTGGCGCGGCTTGCGGGCCAGCGCGACCAGCAGGTCGAACTCCAGCGGCGTGAGGTTCAGCGGCTCACCGGCCCGGCGCACCGCGTGCCCGGCCACGTCGATGGTGACGTCGCCGATCTGCAGCATCTCCGGAGCCGGATCGTCGGTGCGGCGCAGCCGGGCCCGCACCCGGGCGATCAGCACCTTGGACTGGAACGGCTTGACGATGTAGTCGTCGGCACCGGACTCCAGGCCCAGCACCACGTCCACGGTGTCGCTCTTGGCCGTCAGCATGACGATCGGGACCCCGGACTCGGCCCGGATCTGCCGGCACACGTCGATGCCGTCCATGCCGGGCAGCATCAGGTCGAGCAGCACCAGGTCAGGACGGGTATCACGGAAGGCGTCCAGCGCCTTGTCGCCGTCGGAGACGAAAGTGGGCTCGAAGCCCTCGCCACGCAGCACGATGCCCAGCATCTCGGCCAGCGCGGCATCGTCATCGACAACCAGAACGCGACCCTTCATAGTCCTCATCGTTCCACGTAAGCGACGTTATGGGCAGTTCCCGTGGGCACGTCAGGCGCCCAGGACTCGCAGAGTACCCGTTGTTACCGGCTGGGCAATGCCCCTCTCCGTTACCAGGGCCGTCACCAGGCCCGGCGGAGTGACGTCGAAGGCCGGGTTCCAGGCCCTGGTGCCGTCCGGCGCGACCGGCTGGCCGGCCAGCGCGGTGACCTCCGCGGCGGGCCGCTGCTCGACCGGGATACCCGGGCCGGCCGGGGTGGCCGGGTCGATCGTGGAGGTCGGTGCGACGACCACGAACGGCACCTGGTGGTGCCGGGCCAGCACGGCCAGGCCGTAGGTGCCGACCTTGTTGGCCACGCTGCCGTCGGCCGCGATCCGGTCCGCGCCGGTCAGCACAATGTCCACCTGGCCGCTGGCCAGCAGGGCGGCGGCGGCCGAGTCGGCCAGCACGGTGTGCGGCAGGCCGGCCCGCCGGGCTTCCCACGCGGTCAGCCGGGCGCCCTGGAGCAGCGGCCGGGTCTCGTCTACCCAGAGCATGGCCAGCCGCCCGGCCCGGTGCGCGGCCAGGATCACCGCGAACGCGGTCCCCTCCCCCGCGGAAACCAGCGCGCCGGTGTTGCAGTGGGTCAGCACCCGGGCGCCCGGCGGGACCAGGCGCAGCCCGTGCCCGGCCATGGCCGCGCTGGCCGCGGCGTCCTCCGCGGCGATCCGCCCGGCCTCGGCCAGGGCCGCGGCCGCCCCGTCCGCGCCGCGGCCAGCCTGCTCCCAGGCGGCCAGCGCGAGGCCGGCGCCCCAGGCCAGGTTCACCGCGGTGGGCCGGGCCCCGCCGAGGGCCCGCGCCGCGGCGGGCACGTCGTCGCCGCGGCAGGCGGCCAGGGCCACCCCGTACGCCCCGGCCAGCCCGAGCAGGGGCGCGCCGCGCACCACCAGGCGGCCGATCGCGTCCACCAGGGCGGGAATGTCCGCGCAGGTCACGGTGACCTCGGCGGCCGGCAGCCGGGTCTGGTCCAGAAGCTCGACGGCAGGCCCGGCCGGCCCGTCCAGCCAGCGCAGGGAGGCAATGCTCACGCCCCGAGTGTGCGCCAGGCGAACCCGCCCCGCCACCCAGGGGCCGTACTCCTAAATCCACGGCCCGCGGAACCCCCAGCCCCAGCGAGCCCTTCAGCCCCACCACGGAAGCGATCGATGTTACGTCGCTTAACTACTTAGGTAAGCGACGTAACATCGATCGCTTTGGAACTGGGCTGTGGGGGGATCGCCTAGCCTGGGGTCGTCATGAGTGGCCAGGCCGGGTCCGGCGCGCAGGCGCAGACGGACACACAGGAGCCGGCATGTTCCGGCCGTGGCCGGGCACCGGCCGCGGCGGCGCTGGCAGATCCTGGCGGCGGTGGCCGCGGCGGCCGCGATCGCGTTCGGGGTGTACGCCGGGCGGCACACGCTGGCCGAGTCGCTGAACTCGCTGACCTCCCTGGACTGGACCTGGTTCCTGGCCGCGCTGGCCTGCGAGGCGCTGTCGCTGACCGCGTTCGGGCTGTCCCGGCGCCGGCTGCTGCGCGCCGACGGTCAGCGGGTGCGGCTGGGCTCGGTGCTGGCCATCGACGTGGCCAGCAACGCGCTGTCGATCAGCGTCCCGTTCGCCGGCGCGCAGCTGGCCCTGGTGTTCTCCTACCAGCAGTACCGGCGGCGCGGCCTGGGCCAGGCCGTCACCGGCTGGGCACTGGCGGTGTCGGCCATCATGTCGGTGTCCGCGCTGGCCCTGGTGCTGGTCGGCGGCTCGCTGCTGGGCGGGGCGTCGCTGACCACCGCGCTCGGCTTCGCCGGCGCGGCGGTGCTGCTGGTCCCGGGCGTGGCCATCCTGCTGGCGCTGCGCAGCCCGCGGATGCGGCACCTGATCAGCGTGGCGCTGGCCGCTTTCACCGCCTGGGCCCGCCGCCTGCTGCGCCGCCCGGCGCCGGACGGCGTGGCGGCCGACGGGTTCGAGGAGTTCCTGGAGCGGGTGGCCAGCATCCGGATGCCCCCGGCCAGGTACGCCGAGGTGTTCGCGCTGGCCGTGCTGAACTGGGTGGGCGACTGCGCCTGCCTGGCCTGCTCGATCCACGCGGCCGGCCAGCCGGTGCCCTGGCACGGCCTGCTGCTGGCCTACGCGGCCGGCGCCGCGGTGGGCAGCACCGGGCTGACCCCGGGCGGGTTCGGGCTGGTCGAGGCGACGCTGACGGCGGCGCTGGTGGGCGTGGGCATGACCAGTGGCGGGGCGCTGACCGCGGTGCTGGTTTACCGGCTGTGCAACTTCTGGCTGATCCTGATCGGCGGGTGGATCACGATGGTGGTGCTGACCCGGTTCAGGAGCCGTACCGCCAGGAGTCCAGGTATTCCTGCTGCCCCGGGGTGAGCTCGTCGATCTCGGTGCCCATGCAGGCCAGCATCAGCCCGGCGGCCTGGGCGTCGATCTCGCGCCGGCACCTCGTGCACGCCGGGCGGCAGCGGCGGCCGGGCGCTGGTCAGCCAGACCGCGGACAGCGCACCCACGGTGAAGGACACGTCCATCACCGCGGCCGGGTGGCCTTCCCCGGCGACCAGGTTGACCACCCGGCCCTCGGCCAGCAGGATCAGCCGCCGCCCGTCGGCCAGCACGTACTCGTCCGCGGACGGCCGGATCTGCGGGTTGACCGTGACGGCCAGCTTCTCCAGGCCGCGCACGTCGATCTCCACGTCGAAGTGGCCGGCGTTGGCCAGGATCGCGCCGTCGCGCATGACCTCCAGGTGCGCCGGGGTGATCACGTCCCGGGAGCCGGTGGCGGTGATGAACACCTCGCCGAGCGGCGCGGCGGCGGTCATCGGCAGGACCCGGAAGCCCGCCATGACCGCGTCCAGCGCGCGGACCGGGTCGGTCTCGGTCACCACGACCTGGGCGCCGAAGCCGCGGGCCCGCTCGGCGATGCCGGTGCCCGCGGGCCCGTAGCCGGCCACCACCACGGTCTTGCCGGCCAGCAGCGTGTTGGTGGCCCGCAGGATGCCGTCCAGCGCGGACTGGCCGGTGCCGTACCGGTTGTCCAGCATCCGCCGGGTGGCCGCGCCGTTGGCCGCCACCACCGGGAAGGCCAGCGTGCCCGCCGCGGCCATCCGGCGCAGCCGGGCCACCCCGGTGGTGGTGGACTCGACCCCGCCGGCCACCCCGGCCAGCAGTTCGGGACGGTCCTCGTGCAGCGTGTTGACCAGGTCGCCGCCGTCGTCGAAGACCAGCGCCGGGGCGCTGTCCAGGGCCTGGTGGATGTGCCGGTAGTAAGTCTTGATGGCCGCCCCGGACCGGGCCGACACGGTCACGCCCGGCCAGGAGGCCAGCGCCGCGGCCACGTCGTCCTGGGTGGACAGCGGGTTGGACGCGGCCAGGTGGACCCGCGCCCCGGCCGCCCGCAGCACGTTCACCAGGACCGCGGTCTCGGCGGTGACGTGCAGGCAGGCGGCCACGGCCAGGCCGTCCAGCGGGCGGCTGGCCGCGAACGACTCCCGGATGAGACCGAGCACCGGCATGGTGCGCTCGGCCCAGCCGATCCGGGCCTGGCCAGCGGCGGCCAGGCCCGGGTCGGCGATGCCGGAGCCTGTGGGGGGCACGGGCCCGTCGGGGGGCACGGCCGTCAGTAGCGGTAGTGGTCCGGCTTGTACGGGCCGTCGACCGGGACGCCGATGTAGTCGGCCTGCTCCTTGGACAGCCGGGTGAGCCGGACGCCGAGCGCGTCCAGGTGCAGCCGGGCGACCTTCTCGTCCAGGTGCTTGGGCAGCACGTGCACGCCGAGCGGGTACTCCGCGGTCTTGGTGAACAGCTCGACCTGGGCGATCACCTGGTTGGTGAAGCTGTTGGACATGACGAAGCTGGGGTGCCCGGTGGCGTTGCCCAGGTTCAGCAGCCGGCCCTCGGACAGGATGATCACCGAGTGGCCGTCCGCGAAGACCCACTCGTCGACCTGCGGCTTGATGTTGATGCGCGTGATGCCCGGGGTGCGGGCGAGGCCGGCCATGTCGATCTCGTTGTCGAAGTGGCCGATGTTCCCGACGATGGCCTGGTGCTTCATCGCGGCCATGTGGTCCGCGGTGATGATGCCGTAGTTGCCGGTCGCGCTGATGAAGATGTCGGCCTGGCCCACCATGTCCTCGATGGTGGCGACCTGGTAGCCGTCCATCGCGGCCTGCAGCGCGCAGATCGGGTCGATCTCGGTGACCACGACCCGGGCGCCCTGGCCGCGCAGCGACTCCGCGCAGCCCTTGCCCACGTCGCCGTAGCCGCAGACGACCGCGACCTTGCCGCCGATGAGCACGTCGGTGGCCCGGTTGATGCCGTCCACCAGCGAGTGCCGGCAGCCGTACTTGTTGTCGAACTTCGACTTGGTCACCGAGTCGTTGACGTTGATCGCCGGGAACCGCAGCGTGCCCGCCGTGGCCATCTCGTACAGCCGGTGCACGCCGGTGGTGGTCTCCTCGGTGACGCCGCGGACCTGCCCGGCGACCGCGGTCCACTTGCCCGGCGCTTCGGCCAGCGAGGCGCGCAGCAGGTCCAGGATGACCCGCCACTCCTCGGGGTCCTCGTCCGCGGCCGACGGGACGGCCCCGGCCGTCTCGTACTCGGCGCCCTTGTGCACCAGCAGCGTGGCGTCGCCGCCGTCGTCCAGGAGCATGTTCGGCCCGGCGCCGTCCGGCCAGCTCAGCGCCTGCTCGGTGCACCACCAGTACTCCGGCAGGCTCTCGCCCTTCCAGGCGAACACCGGGATGCCGCGCGGGTCGTCCTGGGTGCCGTCCGGGCCCACCGCGACCGCGGCGGCGGCGTGGTCCTGGGTGGAGAAGATGTTGCAGCTGCACCACCGGACCTCGGCGCCGATCGCGACCAGCGTCTCGATCAGGACCGCGGTCTGCACGGTCATGTGCAGGGACCCGGTGATCCGGGCGCCGCGCAGCGGCTGGCTGCGGCCGTACTCCTCACGGACCGCCATCAGGCCCGGCATCTCGTGCTCGGCCAGCCGGATCTCCTTGCGCCCGAACTCGGCCAGGGACAGATCAGCGACCTTGAACGGGAGGTTCTCCGCGGACATCAACAGCTCCTTCGCACGATCTCTGGTGGCTTGACCCAACCGAGAGTAGGAGACCGCCGGCCGGATCGGCACGCCTGGAACCCAGTTCCGGACAAAAAATTGTTAGATTCATGACCATGCGCATCACAGCGGCCGCTCAGCGGCTCGGGATCTCCCCGCGGATGCTGCGCTACCGGGAGGCCATCGGCCTGCTGCCCGGGGCGCGCCCGGCCGGGCACCGGACCTACACCGAGGCGGATCTGGCCGCGGTGGCGCTGGCGCTGTCGATCGAGCAGCGGTACGACATCAGCCCGGCCGCGCTGGCCTTCGGCCTGCGGGTGCTGACCGACCCGGCGGCCCGGTCGCAGGTCGCCGAGCTGGGCCGGCAGACCGGCCGGATCGGCACGCCGGGCAGCCGGGCGGTCGACTTCGAGAAGGAGCGGGCGCTGCGGCTGCTGAGCCTCACCCCGGGCCGCTAGCCTCGCCGTTCGCCTCGCCGGCCGAGGTCAAGTCGGCGCCAGGCTCGCGCTGCGCGGCCCGCACCGCCGGGTCGCCGGTGTCCGCGTCGCCCACCCGGTACAGGTCCGGTTCCAGGTAGATCACCTGGGCGATCGGCACGGCGGCGCGGACCCGCTGCTCGGCCGTGTCGATGGCCCGGGCGATGGCCGACCCGCTGGCCTGCGGCCTGACCGCCACCTTGGCCGCGATCAGCAGCGAGTCCGGGCCCAGGTGCAGCGTCCGCAGGTGGATGACCTGCTCGAGCTCGGGGCTGTCCTCCAGCGCGGTGACCACCGCCCGCTCGGTGTCGGCGGTGGCCGCCTCGCCGATCAGCAGGCTCTTCATCTCGATGGCCAGGATTACCGCGACCAGCCCGAGCACCACGCCGATGGCCAGCGACCCGGCACCGTCCCACCGGCCGTTGCCGGTGATGGTGGCCATGGTGACGCCGATCAGCGCGACGACCAGCCCGGTCAGCGCGGCCATGTCCTCCAGCAGCACGGTGGGCAGTTCCGGGGCCTTGGCCTGCTGGATGAACCGGCGCAGGCCGCGGGACCGCAACTCGGACGCGGCGGCGGCAAGCGCGGTGCGCAGCGACAGCGACTCCAGCACGATCGCCACGGCCAGCACCGCGAGCGCGACGACCGGGTCGGTCACCTTCTCCGGGTGGGCGATCCGGTGGATCCCCTCGTACACCGAGAACAGCGCGCCCACGGTGAACAGCACCACGGCGACCACGAACGCGTAGAAGTAGCTCTCCAGGCCGAACCCGAACGGGTGCTGCTCCGTGCCGGCCCGCCGGGACCGCCGCCGGCCGACCAGCAGCAGCACCTGGTTGGCGCTGTCAGCCAGCGAGTGCACCGACTCGGCCATCATCGAGGCCGACCCGGTGATCAGGAACGCGATGAACTTGGTGACCGCGATGCCGAGGTTGGCGCCCAGTGCGGCGAGCACCGCCCGGGTTCCCCCCTCGCCGTGGCCGTGCCCGGCCGCGGGGGCCGGCGCGTCGGGCTGCTGTGCGTCGGAGCGCACCTAGCCGGCCTGCGGGCTGCGCGCCTCATCCACCAGCAGGACGGGGATGTCGTCACGGACCGGGTAGGCGAGGCCGCACTCGGCGTTCGTGCAGACCAGCTCGCTGGCCTCGGGGTCGGCGCGCAGCGGCGAGCGGCAGTTCGGGCAGGCCAGGATCTCCAGCAGCCAGTCGTCGATGTTCACGGCAGCTCCCCGGGGTCGCGGGTTCAGTGGCGGGCAGGATCAGGGCGCCCTGGCCGGCCGGGCCCGCGGCCCGCCGGCGGTCAGCCCGCCCTGCCCCGTACGATACCGAGCACCTCGTCCCTGATCGCGGACATGGCGGCCGCATCGGGCGCTTCGACGTTCAGCCGCAGCAGCGGCTCGGTGTTCGACGGGCGCAGGTTCAGCCACCAGTCCGGGCCGGAGACGGTCAGCCCGTCCAGCTCGTCGGTGCTCACCCCGGGGCGGCCGGCGAAGTGCGCCGCGACCTTCGCGGTCGCCGCGGCCTGGTCGGCGACCTCGCTGTTGATCTCGCCCGACGCGGTGTACCGGGAGTACTCCGCGAGCAGCGCGGACAGCGGCCGGTCCTGGGCGCCGAGCGCGGCCAGCGTGTGGAGGGCGGCCAGCATGCCCGAGTCGGCGAACCAGAAGTCGCGGAAGTAGAAGTGCCCGGAGTGCTCACCGCCGAAGATCGCGCCGCTGGCCGCCATCTGGGCCTTGATGAACGAGTGGCCGACCCGGGTGCGGACCGGCACGCCGCCGTGCTCGGTGATGATCTCCGGCACCGCGCGGGAGGTGATCAGGTTGTGGATGACCGGTGCGCCCGGCTCCCGGGCCAGCTCGCGCGCGGCGATCAGCGCGGTGAGCACGGACGGCGACACGATCTGGCCCTGCTCGTCGACCACGAAGCAGCGGTCGGCGTCGCCGTCGAAGGCCAGCCCGATGTCGGCCCCGCAGCTGACCACCGCGCGCTGCAGGTCCGCCATGTTGGCCGGCTCGATGGGGTTGGGCTCGTGGTTCGGGAACGTCCCGTCCAGCTCGAAGAACAGCGGGATGATGCTCGATCGGCAGGCCGCCGAAAACGGCCGGGACGGTGTGCCCGGCCATGCCGTTGCCCGCGTCGACCGCGACCTTCAGCGGGCGGATGGCCGACAGGTCGACCAGCGACCGCAGGAACGCGGCGTACTCCGGCAGCAGGTTCCGCTCGGTCACGCGGCCCGGCGTGCCCTCGTAGGCGGCCGGGCCGCTGGCGGCCAGGTCCCTGATCTTGGTCAGGCCGGCCTGCTCGCCGACCGGCCTGGCGCCCTCGGTGCACATCTTGAGCCCGTTGTACCGCGCCGGGTTGTGGCTGGCGGTGATCATCGCACCGGCCACCTGGAGGCTGCCGCTGGCGAAGTACAGCATGTCGCTGGAGCCAAGGCCGCCCATGATCACATCCGCGCCCTGGGCGGTCGCGCCGCGGCCGAAGGCCGCCGCGAGCGGCGCCGACGAGGTCCGCATGTCGTGCATGGTGACGACCGACCTGGCCCCGGTGACCTGGACGAACGCGGCCCCGATGGCTTCCGCCGCGGCGTCGTCCAGCTCGTCGGGGACGATGCCGCGGATGTCGTATGCCTTGAAGATCTTCGCGTAGTCGGCCACTGCGGCCTGCCTCCCCAGCACGCGGGCGAGCCCGGGGCGACGGTCCGCCGGGCGGAACGGAGACCGAGCCTACCCGCCCCGGCGGCGGCCGGCCCGGCGCGACGGGCCGGCTCCGGCGCGCCGCCCACCCGCCCACCCGCGGGCGGGGTCCGCGCGGGTCAGCCCCAGGGCCTAGCGGCCGCGGTCCGGCGGGGAGGAGCGCAGCACGCGCAGGTGGCCGCGGCGGCCGACCTCGACGCCCTGGCCCACCGGCTCGGCCGCGGCCTGCGGCAGCGCGGCCTCGCGGACGGCGTTGGCCAGCGCCTCGAGGTCGTCGGCTTCCTGCTCAGCCAGCCCGGCCGGCAGCCGGACCACTTCCCAGCCGCGCGGCACGGTCAGCCGGCCGGCGTGCGCGGCGCACAGGTCGTAGCAGTGCGGCTCGGTGTACGCGGCCAGCGGGCCGAGCACCGCGCTCGAGTCGCGGTACACGTAGGTCAGCGTGAACAGGGCAACCTGCTTGCAGGCGGGCCGTGAACACTGACGCGAACTCACCGGCCCACCTCACTCATCGCGCTGTCCGCGGCATCGGCCTGCCGGCTGCGGGCCCAGGCGTCCCGCGTGCCGACGGCAGGCCCGCACGCGTACATCACTCACAACGGCTGACCGTACTTTGCCGGGGGCGGTAACGCCACCACCCGGGGCACTCTGCGCGATCGTGTCTCTGCTAGCTTGCTCGCGCAGGGCCGCTGTGCTTGCTGGCTCGCGGGAGGCCGCTATAACGCTGCCTTCCCTCCTCGCTCCCTCGGCGCTCCTTCGTCGCGCCTCATCGCTCGTCGGGAAAACAGCGTCGCGGCCGCCCGCGAGCTGGCCGGCTCGCGGCGGCGTGCTGGCTCGCTTCGCCGGAACCGCCGGCCACGGGCCCGCATCGCGCGGGCCGCCGGGATACGCTCAGCTATTGTGCAGACTGGCAACGGCCGGAGCCGCGGCGGCGCGCGGATCCGGCGGCGTGACCGGCATGGCCGCGGCCTCCGCGGCGTGCTTGCCCCGATGGACACCCCGGCCTACCGCAGCCGGGCCGAGCGGTTCGACGACCTGGTCCTGCAGGCCGTGGCGCAGCTGGAGCCGCGCTGGTCGGCGGAGCTGTCCGGGGTGGAGTTCGCGGTCGAGGAGATCCCGGCTGCGGCGGGCCCGGCCGACCTGCCGGACCCGGTGCCGCTGGCCCGGCTCGACACCGCCTCGGGAGACCCGCGGGATCCGCGGCGCCCGGCCTCCCCGCCCCGCATCGTGCTGTACCGGCGGCCGCTGCTGGCCCGCGCGGACGACGAGGAGGACCTCGGCGAGCTCGTGCTCGACGTGGTGGTGGAGGAGTTCGCCCGGCTGCTGGACCTGGACCCGCGGACGGTCGACCCGGGCTACGACGAGGACTGAGCGAGCCGCCCGCTCCCCCGCCTGCCCCGCCAGGCGCGGCTCAGGGGTGGGCGACGGACAGGGTCTCGTCGACCGCGGGCAGGCGGATCGTGGTCAGCGCGGCGGGCACCGCGATGATCGCCTGGACGCTGCCGTTCGACAGGATGGCCCGCCCGGCGTAAAGCGGCCCGGAGCCGGGCAGCGGCGTGATCACCAGGGCGTAGGGAGTGCCCGGCGGGCGGCCTGGCGGCTTGCCCAGCGGGACCACGGTGCTGTGCTTGGCCTCGATCGTGACCTCGCGGGTGCGCGGCGGCCGGCCCGAGGTCAGCTCGGTGAGCCGGACCTGGACCGCGGCGGCGGGCGCGGACAGCACCAGGGAGGCGCTGGCGTTCGGCCCGGCTACGTTGTCCGCGGCTACCCCCTGCTCCGCAACGGGGCCTGACGCCGCGGCGAACACGCCGGGCGAGCCTGGGCCCCCGCCGGATGCGGACAGCACCGCGGTGACCGGCTGGCTGGCGGTGATCGCCAGCGCCGCGGGGACCTTGGACAGCGACGGCAGCGGCACGGTGCCCGCGGAGCCGCCGGCCAGGCTGATCCCGTTCCCGCCGGTCGGCTGGTAGGACCCGCGGCCGGTGACCGCGGTCAGCTTGACCTGGGCCGGCGTCGCCCCGGGCACGAGCAGGAACAGCGACCTGCTGCCCGCGGTGCCGGGCAGGCCGGGGATCACCAGGTGCCGCGACGGCGGTTGGCTGGCCGGGATCCAGGAGCCTGGCTGCCCGGCCGTGCGCGACTCGTGCAGCATGGCGACCACCCGCCCGGCGCTGGTGCGCACGTGCAGGCCGAGCACCCGGGAACCGTGCACCACCTTGGCCAGCGACTGGATGAGCAGGCCGTGCGGCGGGACCGTGATGCCGGTGTCCGTGCTGCCCAGCACGGGGCCGCTGTCGGTGAACATTTCCACCTCGGCGTCAGCCGGCGAGCTGTCCGCGTTCATCAGGTACAGGCTGAGCGTGGCCAGGGTGTGCTGGCCCGGGGACACGAACCAGAAGTCGGTGGCCGGGGCCGGGCAGGCGGCCTGCGGCAGCCCGGTCGGGCCGGTCTGCTCGGCGGCCAGCCCGCCGGACATGCCCGCGCTGGCCCGGATGGCCACCCCGCCGAGCGAGGTCACCGCGGGAACCCCCCCGCTGGTGCTCTGCGCGGTGGGCTTGCCGGACTTCGCCGGGGCGACCGGGACCGCGATCCGGGTCAGCTTCCCGGTCTGGGAGAGCTTGCTCAGCACCGGCCCGGTGGCAACGCTGCCCACCGCGGACAGCCGGCTCACCACCGCACTGCCGCCCGCGCCCGTGCCCGTACTGGTGCTGCCCGTACTGGTACTAGCGCTGCTCGCCCCGGCACTGATCACGGCCACGCCGCCGCCCCGCTGCCCGCCGGGCGACGCGCAGGCGCGGACCGCCGCGGTCACCGGGATGTCGCCGAGCGGCACCGGCTTGCGCCCCTGCGCCAGGGCGAACGGATGCAGCGCGCCGGTCACCAGGAACAGCACGGCGACCACCAGCAGCACCAGCCCGGCCTGGCAGAACCGGTTCCCGAGCAGGCGGGCTACCACCGGTCATCTCCGTTGTCTTCGTCGGCGGCGGGCCAGTGGGAGGTGGCCTCCTGGTCGCCGCCCGGCCAGGCCTGGGTGGGGGTATCCGGCCAGGCAGATGGGCTGGCGGGGGCGGGCGGGCGCCCGGACGGGGACGGCGGGTCCCAGCCCTGGTCGCGGTCGTGGTCGCGGGGGCCGGCCGGCCAGCCGCTGTCCTGGCCGCGGCCGGCGCCGGCGGGCCAGCTGTCGCTGGACCACTGGCCGTCCTCGGACCAGCGGCTCTCGTCGGGCTGGCCGGGGGGTGAGCCGCCGCCGGGGGGCGGGTAGCCGGGCGGCCGCGAGTGCGAGCCGCTGCGCCGGCCGTCAGGGTAGCCGCCGGACGGGTCCCGGTATCCGGCGGGCTCGTAGCCGGGCTGGTAGGCGGACTGGCCGGCGGGCTCGTAGCCGGGCTGATAAGCGGTTCCCTGGCGGTAGCCGGGCGGCGGGGCACCGTGGCCGCCGGGGCCGTGCTGGGCGACGGCCGGGTAGCCCGGGTCGTAGCCGTAGTCGCCGTCCGGGCGGTAGCGCGGCTGGCCGCCGGTGTCGTAACCGGGCTGGCCACCGGGACCCTGCTGGCCTGGCCCGTGCTGAGCCTGCCCGTGCTGGCTGCCGTGGCCCGTGCTGGCCTGCCCGTGCTGAGCCTGCCCGTGCTGAGCCTGGCCGTACTGGCCCGGCCCGTACTGGCTGGGGCTGGGCTGGCCAGGAACGGGTTCGCCCGGGCGGGGCCGGCCGCGCGGCGGCCGCGCGGCGGCTGGCTCTGGCCGGGGCCGTACTCGATGCCGTAGTCCTGGTAGCCGGGCGCGCTGTTCCCTGGCCCTTGCTGGCCGCGGTCCGCGCCCGCCTCGCGCCCGTGCGGGCCGTAGTCCGGCCCGGCCTGCTCCTGGTGGCCGCGCGGGGGGTAGCCGGCCGCCCCGGCGCCCTGCTGGTTGTCCGGCCAGGCAGCGGCCCGCGGCGGGGTGGCCCACGCGCCGGCTCCGGCCGGGGCCGGCTGGCCCCGGTGGGACCCGGGCTGGCCCGGTGCGCCGTCGGGACCGGCTCCGGGCTGGCCGGGAACTGCGCCGCGCCGTCCGCGCTGGCCCTGGGGGGCGGCATCGGGGGTATCGGGGGCGGCCCCGCGGCCATCCCCGCGGCCGCGGCCTGCGCGCCGTCCGGGCAGCCCGGGGCGGCCCTTGCCGCGGCCGCGGCCCTTGGCGGCGGCCCGGCCGCCCGCGGCGCGGGACCCGGCCGCACCCGCGGCGGCCGCGCCGATGACGGCCGTGCCGGCCACGGCCGCGGGATCCACCGCCCCGGTCGCCACGGCACCGGCTGGGCCCGTACCGGACGGCACAGTGCCTGCTGAGACAGTGCCTGCTGAGGTTGTGGCACCGGTGGCCGCCGCTCTCCCGCCAACCCGGGCGCCGGCCAGGGCCGGGACCCGCCTGGCCGGGACGGCCGGGCCGGGGGCACTTGCCTCGGGGGCCGTCTCCGGGCGGCGGCCACGGGCCGCGGCGGGCGCCGCGGCGCCCGCGCCGATCCCGGGCAGGGCCAGCGTGCCGACCATGATCAGCAGCAGGAGCTCGACCAGCAGCGCGGCGTCCCGCTCGGTGCCGGGCCGGGAAATGATGATCGTCCCGCCGCCGGGCGGCAGCCGGAACGCCTGCGCCCAGGCGCCCGCCGGGGACGGGACGGCGGTCAGCGCGTGGCCGTTCAGGCTGGCGTTCCAGCCGCCGGACGGCTCGGCTAGTTCCAGCGTCCCGCCGGCCTGCGGGGCGGTAGCGCCGTTGACGCCCAGCCGGCCGGACGGCAGCGCGGTGATCGTGCCGTCCGGCTGGACAACCCGGACCCGGGCCGGGGTCTGGGTCAGCCGCCACAGCTCGAAGGCCGGGGTGGACCCGGAGGCCGGCGGCGAGCTGACCGGCCGCAGCCCGGCCACGCCGTCCATCAGCCGGGCCAGGTCCGCATTGACCGGCGAGGGCATCAGCACGTAGCCGATGTCGAAGGCGGCCAGCCCGGCGGCCTGGTCGGCGGCGTCCCCGCCGCTGGGCGCGACCAGGGTGGCCACGGCCCGGTCCAGGGCCTGGCCGGTGACCGGGTCCGGGGCCAGGTCGGGCTCGCCCAGCGACGGCCCGGCGCCGCGCAGCACGGTGTAGCTGATGTGGCCGTCGTCCGCGCGCAGCACCAGCGTGCGCAGCCGCAGCCCGCTGGTCGAGGACACCGCGACCAGCTCGGGCACGACCTGCCGGCGCACCACGGTCAGCGGCCCGCCCGCGCCGTTGGTCACCCAGAACGCGGCCGCCAGGATCGGCGCCGAGCAGGCCACCAGCAGCAGCCCGACGACGGGCACCCGGCCCAGGCCACGCTGCCAGGACGAAACGCCCGGGTCGCGGTGCAGCAGCCCGGGCACGCCGTCGGCGGCGGAGAGCGCGGCCACCAGCAGGCCGATCGCGGCAACCGCCAGCGCGGGGCCGGGCCAGGCGGGCAGCCGGACGGTGGCGCCCGGCGCGGCCACGACCGCCCGGCTGACGGCCACCGCGGCGGCCAGGCCGACCAGCGCCGCTCCCCAGCCGGCCAGGATGACCCGGCGACTCCGGCCGGCCAGCAGCGCCGCCAGCGCGGCGATCAGGATCCCGCCGGTCACCCAGTACGCGGGCACGCCCGGGCCGCCGGGGCTGAGCAGCACCAGCGACCGGGCGGGCAGCCCGGGTACGGCCAGCCCGGGGGCCTGGATGCCGGCCTCGAGCAGCAGCAGGGCCGGCTGGGTGACGACCCGGATCGTCCAGGGGAACAGGAGCACCGGCGGCACCACCACGGTGATGCCCAGGTTGATCAGCGAGCCGCGGTTCCGGCCGATGGTGACCGCCGCGACGACCGCGGCGGCGACCGCGATCACCCAGATCAGCGGTACGAACGCGGCGCACACCGCGACGCCGAGGCCGGCCGCCCAGGCGGCCCGGCGGGCCAGCTTGGGCGGCTGGGTGAAGATCCGCGCGGCGGCCAGCGCGACCAGCGGCAGCAGGATGACCACCGCCGCGGTGCCGATCCGGCCGCCCGCGACCGCGCCCAGGGCCACCGGCAGCAGCGCGTAGGCCGCCGCGGCCCACACCCGGGCCAGGGCGCTCCTGGTGACCCGGCGGGCGGCGTAGTACGCGGTCATCCCGGCCAGCGGCACGCAGCCGAGCAGCAGCACGTCCACGGCCAGCCAGGGCTTGCCGCCGAGCACTGTGGCCAGGGCGGCGACCACGGCCAGGTAGGGCGGCGCGGTGGTGGCCGAGCCGGTGCCGAGCGGATGGAAGGTCTGCAGGTAGGTGTGCCACAGCCCGGACGCGCCGCCGGCCGCCGGGGTCAGCGCGCCGCCGCCCAGCGGGCCGCCGGACAGCAGGCTGCGGCCGGCCACCAGGGAGATGACGGTCAGCGCGGCGAACAGCAGGACGGCGGGGCTGGTCAGGATGCGCTGGGTCAGCCCGGAGTCGATGAGCAGCGAGTCGTCGTCGGACGGGTCCTCGGACGCGTGGTGGCTGCCGGACGTGCCCCGCTCGGTGGACTTGGACAGCGCCGAGGCGACCCATTCGGCCAGCACCCGGAGCGACCGGCCGGGCGGCAGGTCGGCGTGCAGCCGGGCGTAGGCGGCCCTTCGCCCTGGCGCCCGGCGGCGCCGGGCCCGCAGCAGCCGCAGCGGGTGGCCGAACACCGTCCCCAGCGCGGCCATCTCGTCCAGCGCCGCCCGGGGCCGCTTGGCGACCAGGAAGA
The DNA here is from genome assembly GCA_963770375.1 of uncultured Actinomycetes bacterium. Lineage (GTDB taxonomy): Bacteria > Actinomycetota > Actinomycetes > Streptosporangiales > Streptosporangiaceae > DASVBE01. Next base: position 556,826 of record CAVYPM010000017.1, read on the forward strand.
ACATCGTGCGCAGCAGGGACACGCCGAGGTTGCCCGCCAGCGAGACGGCCGCCTGCCGGGCGGGCAGGTTGCCGAGCAGGGTGATCAGCGCATTGGCCCGGTTCAGCCGGGCCGGGTGCCTGGTGACCGAGACGCTGCGGCGGCGCCGGGCGGTGGCCTCCACGTGGTACATGACCGCGTCGGTGATGACCCGGACCCGGAAGCCCGCGGCGTGCACCCGCCAGCACAGGTCGGTGTCCTCGCGGAACAGCGTCATCGCGGGATCGAACCCGCCGGTCTTCTCCCAGACGTCGCGGCGGATCAGCATCCCCGGGCTGCTCACCGCGAGTGTGTCGTCGTCGCCGTCGTGCTGGCCCTGGTCGACCTCGCGCGGCTCGATGCCGGTGATCCGGCGGCCGGCCGTGTCGATGGTCATCCCGGCCTCGAGGATGACCTGGCGGTCCGCCCAGTCCATCACCTTGGGCCCGAGCACCGCCGCGGACCTGGTCTCGGTCGCGCCGCGGAGCAGCTGCTCCAGCGCGTCCGGGGCGGGCTCGCTGTCGTCGTGCAGCAGCCACAGCCACTCGACCCGCTCGCTGTCGGCAACCCCGGCCGGAAGCCCCACCGGGACGGTCGCGCTGCGGTGGGTGACCGCGCGGGCAACCGCCGCGCCGTAACCGGTGCGCCGGTCCATCCCGAAGACGACCTGCTGGCCGAGCCGCTCGGCCAGAACCGCACCGCTGCGGTCCCGGCTTCCGGTGTCGACGGCGACCACCCGCTGCACCGGCCGGGTCTGGCCGAGCAGGGCGTCGATGACATTCGGCAGCCAGGCTGCGCCGTCATGGGCGACGATGACCGCCGTGACGACGTGCCGGGCGTAACTATCGTTCGGCGACAATGGTCCGCTAGGGGTCGAGGGTCCGGGGGGCATCGCCCGCGGCCCGGCCCGCTCACGGGCCCAGCCCGCGGGGCTTGGGATACCCGTGCACAATACGCCAAGCGCTGAGCTGACGGCGGGCAGACGGAGGGCTTGCCCGGCCGGACGGGCAGGTCGCGGCAAGGTCGTGTCCTGCCGGTCTTGGTCGTCGCGAGCGGTCGCCTGCGGGATGCATCGCAAGGCGGAGGAGGAACCGCCCATGGCTCCGCGATGGGCGACGCGGCAACGCCGCGAGGCGCCCGCAGGCGGACGCGCAGCAGACCAAAGACCGGCAGGATACGGCCTATACCGCCAGCCGCGCCAGGCTCAGACCGCTTCGCGCTTCAGGCGGCGCCGCTCCCGCTCGGACAGGCCGCCCCAGATACCGAACCGCTCGTCGTTCTCCAGCGCGTACTCCAGGCACTCGGCCCGGACCTCGCAGCTGCGGCAGACCCGCTTGGCCTCGCGGGTGGAGCCGCCCTTCTCCGGGAAGAACGCCTCCGGATCGGTCTGCGCGCACAGGGCGCGGTCCTGCCAGCCGAGTTCCCCGGCCTCGTCCTCGTCGATGCCGAAAGCGTCGTGAACTAGCGGGACGATGACCTCAGCCACTGTGCACCTCCACCCCTCCGTAAACCCCGTCGGTCCTGCGTTATGGCGGCGCCCTGCTCCCGAGGGCACCGAACTACATGGTTGAAATTACACGCGCGTGTCTTGCTGTTCGTCAAGAGCGATACGTGATAATGGCCCATCTCTTGCCCGCTGATGACGGGAAAGTCCGCGGGGACAAGCTGGGATCCCAGCCTGCCCGCGGCGGCCGGGCGGCCCCACTGCGGGCGGCCTGCCAGACTTGCGTTCATGCGAATCACCGTGCTGGCCGGCGGGATCGGCGCCGCGCGTTTCCTGCGCGGCCTGAAGGCCGCGGTCCCCGCTGCCGGGATCACCGTCATCGGCAACACCGGAGACGACATCCGCCTGTTCGGCCTGCACGTCAGCCCGGACCTGGACACCGTGATGTACACGCTGGGCGGCGGCATCAACGAGGAGCAGGGCTGGGGCCGGGCCGGTGAGACCCACGCGGTGCTGCCCGAACTGGCGGCCTACGGCGTTGGCCCTGACTGGTTCGGCCTGGGCGACCGGGACTTCGCCACGCACATCGCCAGGACCGCGCTGCTGTCCGCGGGCGAGCCGCTCAGCGCGGTGACCCGGCGGCTGTGCGAGCGGTGGCAGCCGGGGGTGACGCTGCTGCCGATGACCGACGACCGGGTGGAGACCCACGTGGTGCTGGACGAGCCGGGCGGCCGCCGGACCGTGCACTTCCAGGAGTGGTGGGTCCGGCTGCACGCGGCGGTGCCGGCCGCGGAGATCATGCTGGACGGCGCGGCGGCGGCCCGGCCCGCGCCGGGCGTGCTCGAGGCGATCAGGGACGCGGACTTCGTGCTGTTCCCGCCGTCCAACCCGGTGGTCAGCATCGGCACGATCCTGGCCGTGCCGGAGGTGGCCGGGGCGGTGGCGGCGGCCACCGTGGTCGGGGTCTCGCCGATCATCGGCGGCGCCCCGGTCCGCGGCATGGCCGACGCCTGCCTGGCCGCGATCGGGGTGCCCGCCACCGCGGCGGCGGTGGCCGCGCACTACGGGCCCGGCCTCCTGGACGGCTGGCTGGTGGACGACCAGGACAAGGCCGCGGCCGACGATGCGGCGCTGGCCGGGATCGCGGTCCGGGCCCGGCCGCTGCTGATGACCGACCTGGCTGCGGCGGCGGAGATCGCCGGGGCCGCGGTCGCGCTGGCCCAGGAGCTGTCCCGGTGACCGGTTCCGGTTCTGGTGGCTTCAGCGTGACCGGGGTCCGCGGGCTGCCGGAGATCGCCGCGGGCGACGACCTGGCCGCGCTGATCGCGGACGCGGCACCCGGGCTGGCCGACGGCGACATCGTGGTGGTCACCTCGAAGGTCGTCAGCAAATCAGAAGGTCAGGTGGTCCAGGGAGGCCGGGACGAGGCGATCGAGGCCGAGACGGTCCGCGTGGTGGCCCGGCGGGGCCCGACCACGATCGCGCAGACCCGGCACGGCCTGGTGCTGGCCGCGGCCGGGGTGGACGAGTCCAACACCGAGCCGGGCACCGTCGTGCTGCTGCCGGAGGACCCGGACGGCTCGGCCCGGCGGCTGCGCGCCGGGCTGCGGCAGCGGTCCGGCGCGCAGGTCGCGGTGGTGATCACCGACACGATGGGCCGCCCGTGGCGCAACGGCCAGACCGACAGCGCGATCGGCGCCGCCGGGCTTTCCCCGCTGCGCGACCACCGGGGCGAGCGGGACACGTTCGGCAGCCTGCTCGAGGTCACCGTGGCCGCGGTGGCCGACGAGCTGGCCGGCGCCGCCGACCTGGTGCAGGGCAAGACCGAGCAGGTGCCGGTGGCGATCGTGCGGGGGCTGGCCGGGCTGGTGACGGACGGCGACGGCCCGGGCGCGGCGGCCCTGATCCGGCCCGCGGAGGAGGACATGTTCCGGCTCGGCGCGGCCGACGTGCTGTACGCCCGGCGGACGGTCAGGGAGTTCACCGCCGAGCCGGTCGCGCCGGAGCCGGTCCGCCGGGCCATCGCGGCGGCGCTGACCGCGCCTGCGCCGCATCACAGCACGCCGTGGCGGTTCGCGGTGGTGGAGTCGGCCGCGGCGCGGACCCGGCTGCTCGACGACATGCTCGCGGCCTGGCAGCAGGACCTGCGCGGGGACGGGTTCACCGAGGAGCAGATCGCCCGCCGGGTGCGCCGCGGCGAGCCCCTGCGCCGGGCGCCGCTGATCATCGTGCCGTGCCTGGTGGCCGACGCCGCGCACACCTACCCGGACCCGGGCCGCAACACCGCGGAGCGGTCCATGTTCCTGGTCTCGGTGGGCGCCGCGGTGCAGAACCTGCTGGTCGCGCTGGCCGTGGAGGGCCTGGGCTCGTGCTGGGTGTCCAGCACGCTGTTCTGCCAGCCGGTCGCGGCCCGGGCGCTGGGCCTGCCCGCGGGCTGGGAGCCGATGGGCGCGGTGGGCGTGGGCCACCCGGCGGCCAGCCCGCCCAGCCGACCGCCCCGCGACCCCGAGGACTTCCTGCTCGTCCGCTAAGGCGTTTGCGCTACGCGCCCAGCAGGGGCAGGGTGGTCCTTCCTGAGCGGATCGACGCGCACACGCCGTCGCTGGCCGCGGCGGCGGCCTGCCGCTCCGCGCTCGGCTGGCCGTAGTCCGTGGTGCGCTGGCGCAGCGGCCGGCCGGTCGGCGCGACCAGCTCGGCGAGCTGGCTGATGGTCTTGAACGAGCCGTTCTGCGACCCGGCCATCCGGCTGATGGTCTCCTCCATCAGCGTGCCGCCCAGGTCGTTCACCCCGCCGTCCAGGACCTCACGGCACAGGTCCGCGCCGAGCTTGACCCAGGAGCACTGGATGGAGCTGATCGCGCCGTGCAGCATGATCCGGGACACCGCGTGCACGGCCCGGTTCTCCCGCCGGGTCGGCCCGGGCCGGGCCAGCCCGGCCAGGTAGATCGGCGAGCTGGCGTGCACGAACGGCAGCAGCACGAACTCGGTGAAGCCGCCGGTCCGCTCCTGGATGCCGCGGATCACCCGCAGGTGGCCGACCCAGTGCGCGGGCGTGTCCACGTGCCCGTACATCATCGTCGCGGTCGTCGGCAGGCCCAGCTCGTGCGCGGTGGTGATCACGTCGATCCAGGCCGCGGCGGGCAGCTTGCCCTTGGTCAGCACCCAGCGGACGTCGTCGTCGAGGATCTCCGCGGCGGTGCCGGGCACCGAGTCAAGACCGGCCTCCCGGGCCCGGATCAGCCACTCGCGCACCGGCAGCCCGGTCCGCGCCGACCCGTTCATCACCTCCATCGGCGAGAACGCGTGGATGTGCAGGTCCGGGCAGCGCCGCCGGACCTCGGCGGCGAGGTCGAAGTACGCGGTGCCGGGCAGGTCCGGGTGGATCCCGCCCTGCATGCACACCTCGGTCGCGCCGGCCGCCCAGGCCTCTGAGGCCCGGTCGCCGACCTGGGCCAGGGACAGCGTGTACGCGTCGGCGTCGGTGCGCCGCTGGGCGAACGCGCAGAACCGGCAGCCGGTGTAGCAGACGTTGGTGAAGTTGATGTTGCGGTTGACCACGTACGTGATGTCGTCGCCGATCGCGTCCCGGCGCAGCCCGTCGGCCAGCTCGGCGAGCGGCGTCCAGCTCGGGGCCGTCCGCGCTGAGCAGGGCCAGCGCCTCGGCGTCGGTGAGCCCGGCCGGGCGGGCCTCGCGCCCGGCGCAGTGCGGCGCGGACCTCGTCGCGCAGCCGTGGCAGCGCGCCGGCGGAGCCTGCACGGGCAGCCGGGTCGATCCGGGCGCCGATCTCCGCCCAGTCGCCGTACACCTCGGCGAAGTCGGCCCGGCGGTCCGCGGACCGGCCGGAGGTGTCGATCGTCACGTGCAGGTCGGTCCGGCCGCTGGCGTCGCCCCAGCCGCCGTCCGGCTCCTGCCAGGGCCGCCCGGACGGCCTCGCGTCCGGCTCGGCCAGCCCGGTGGCCGGGTCGGCCAGCGCGGCGACGTGCCCGGCCAGCCGCGGGTCGAGCCAGGGCTCGCGCTGGTAGCCGGGGTAGACGGTGAGCCGCTCGCGCAGCTCGAAGCCGGCCGCCGCGGTCTGCGCGGCCAGGTCGTCCAGCTGCGGCCAGGGCCGTTCCGGGTTGACGTGGTCCGGGGTGAGCGGTGACACGCCGCCCCAGTCGTCGATGCCCGCGGCCAGGATCAGCGGGTACTGCCCGGCGATCAGGTTCGGCGGGGCCTGGATCCGTGCGGACGGGCCGAGCACCAGCCGGGTCACCGCGATCGTGGCGGCCAGGTCATCGAGTTCCGCGTCGGCGGCGCCCCGCATCGCGGTGTCCGGCTTGGCCCGGAAGTTCTGCACGATCACTTCCTGGATGCCGCCGTACTCCCTGGCCACCTGGCGGATCGCGAACACCGACTCGGCCCGCTCGGCCAGGGTCTCGCCGATGCCGATCAGGATTCCGGTGGTGAACGGCACCGCGCTGCGGCCGGCGTCCTGCAGGACGCGGAGCCGGACCGCGGGATCCTTGTCCGGGCTGCCGTAGTGCGGCCCGCCGCGCTCGGTGAACAGCCGGCTGGCGGTGGTCTCCAGCATCATCCCCATGGACGGCGCGACCGGCTTGAGCCGCTGGAAGTCGGGCCAGGTCAGCACGCCGGGGTTGAGGTGCGGCAGCAGCCCGGTCTCCTCCAGCACCCGGATCGCCATGGCCCGCAGGTAGGACAGCGTGTCGTCGTAGCCGTGCGCGTCCAGCCACTCCCGGGCCTGGTGCCACCGGTCCTCCGGCCGGTCCCCCAGCGTGAACAGGGCTTCCTTGCAGCCCAGCGCGGCACCCTGGGCGGCGATCGCGACGACCTCGTCCGGGGGCAGGTACGGGCTGTCCAGCCGGCCCGGCACGGTGACGAACGTGCAGTAGCCGCAGCGGTCCCGGCACAGCCGGGTGAGCGGGATGAAGACCTTCTTCGAGTAGGTGATGACGCCGGGCCGCCCGGCCGCGGCCAGCCCGGCGTCCCTGGTGCGCGCGGCGTAGCCGAGCAGCTCGTCCAGCTGGGCGCCGCGGGCGTGCAGCAGCACCGCCGCCTCCGCCGGGTCCAGGGTCTTGCCGTCCCGGGCCCGGGCCAGCACCCGTCGCATGGCGGTCGGGCCCGGCTGGCCGGCGGAAGGCGCGTCATCACTCATAGGGCCCACCCTAAGAGGGGATCGGGGACGGGCCCGCGCCGGTGTGCCGCAGCCGGACCAGCGGTCAGAACGAGCGGTAGTCGCGGACCGGGTTGCGCGGGCCGCGGCGCGGCGGGTGGGCGCCGCTCAGCTCGAGCAGGCGGGCGGCGCGGAACCGGTGCCCGGCGTACGGGGCGAGAAGCTCCAGCATGCCCGCATCGTCGGTCTTGGCGCCGGTCAGCGCCCAGCCAACGAGGCCGGCCAGGTGGTAGTCGCCGACCGAGACCGCGTCCGGGTCGCCGCAGGCCCGCTGCCGGGTCTCGGCCGAGGTCCAGATGCCGATGCCGGGCAGCGACTGGAGCCGCCGATCAGCCTGGTCAGAGTCCAGGCTGGAAACCTCCTCCAGCCGGCTGGCCACCAGCGCAGCCGAGGCGATGGTCCGGGCCCGGATGTTCTCCACCCCGGCCCGGTGCCACTCCCAGGATGGGATCTCGGACCAGGTGCGGGCCTGCGGGGCGACCCGGAGGTTGCCCGGGCCCGGCCCGGGCGCCGGGTCGCCGAACCGGGTCAGCAGCACCCGCCAGGCGCGGTGCGCCTCCAGGCCGACGACCTTCTGCTCGAGGACCGCCGGGACCAGCGCCTCCATGACCCGGCTGGTGCGGCCGATCCGGAAGCCGGGGTGCGCTTTGACCAGGTCGCGCAGCAGCGGGTGCACGGGGACGAACCCGGACGGGTCGTCGGCCGCGCCGAGCAGGTCCGGCAGCCCGTCCAGCAGCCAGGCCGCTCCCGGTCCCCAGGCCTGGGCACTGACCTGGATCCGGCGGCCGGCCGGGCCACTCACCGTAACCCTTCCTGGGCCAGATCCCTGGTCGGCGGAGTCATGAAGGGGGAATGGGGAGGGTGGGGAATGGGGAGGTGGGTGGGGCCGGCCGGGAAGTGATCCGCAGCGTGCCGGGGCCGTCCGGGGTGCGCGAGGTCCGCCACACCGCGCCGTCCGCCACCTGGTAGGCCGGGTCGCCGGGGCCGCGCCGGTGCACGCCCAGCACGAGCCGCAGGTCGAGCGGGAACGGCGGGAGCCAGTCGCGGGTCAGCGTGTCGGGCATCGGCCGGCGGGGTGCCGCGTACGGCCGGGCTCAGGCGTCCGTGGAGAACCGGACGGACAGCGGGCCGAGCCGGGTGCCTGGCCACAGCCGCAGGCCGTGCCGCAGCTCGTTGCGCTCGCCGACGGTGGACCGGTCGCCGAGCACGACGCCGTCGAGCACCGCGCCCGGCCCGACTTCCGCGCCGGCCCCGATCACGCTGCCGGTGACCTGCGCGCCGGCCCCGATCACCGCGCCGTCGTGCAGGACCGAGGCGGTGACCTGGGCACCGGGCCCGACCTGGCAGCCGATGCCGAGCACGGTGCCGCCGGTGACCGTGGCGCCGGGGCTGACCGCGGCGCCGGCCAGGGCCAGCGACTCGCCTGACGGTCCTGGCACGGCGGGCGAGGCGAGCCGGCCGAGCACCAGGTCGCAGGAGCCCCGTACGTAGGCCGCGGGCGTGCCGACGTCCAGCCAGTAGGCGTCGTCCGGGTAGCCCATGACCACGTGGCCGGCCGCGATCAGGCCGGGGAACGTGGCCCGCTCCACCGACACGACCTGGCCCGCCGGGATGGTGTCGATCACGTCACGGCGGAACACGTAGCAGCCGGCGTTGATCCGGTTGGTGGGCGGGTTCGGGGTCTTCTCCAGGAACGCGGTGACCCGGCCGTTCTCGTCGGTGGGCACGCAGCCGAACGCGGCCGGGTCCGGCACCGCGACCAGGTGCAGGGTGACCGAGGCGTCCGCCTTGGCGTGCACGTCGAGCTGGGCGCCGAGGTCGTGGCCGGACAGGATGTCGCCGTTGAGGATCACCACCGGGTCGTCCGGGCCGCAGCGCAGGCTGGCCGCCGCGTTGCGGATGCCGCCGCCGGTGCCCAGCGGGGTGTCCTCCTGGACGCAGGTCAGCTCCAGGCCGAACTGCGATCCGTCGCCGAACTCGTCCGCGAACATCTGCGCCCGGTAGGCGGTGGCCAGCACCACCCGGCTGATGCCCGCGGCGGCCGCCCGGGCCAGCTGGTGGGCCAGGAACGGCACCCCGGCGGTGGGCAGCAGCGGCTTGGGCGTGGCGATGGTCAGCGGGCGGAGCCTGGTGCCCTGGCCACCTACGAGGAGGATCGCCTCCAGTTCGCTCGGCATGGGCGCGAGGTTACTGGACTCCCTGGCTGGCTGCACGCAGGTAGGAGGCCATGTGCGCGTCGGCCGACGCGGCCCAGGTGAACTCGGCGGCGCGGGCGTGCCCGGCGCTGCCCAGGGCCTCGCGGCGGGCCGGGTCGTCCAGCAGGGCGCGCAGCGAGTGGCGGATGCTGGCCGCGTCCGGCTCGGTGTAGGCCACCGCGTCGCCGCCCACCTCGGGCAGCGAGGTCATGTGCGTGGTCATCACCGGCGCGCCGCAGGCCATCGCCTCCAGCGCGGGCAGCCCGAAGCCCTCGCTGGTGCTCGGGAAGGCCACCACCAGCGCCCCGCCGAGGTATCCCGGCAGGTCGGTGAAGTGCAGGTAGCCGGGCCGGACCAGGCGCAGGTGCGCGGGCACCGCGCTGATCGCCTCGTTCACCTCGTCGCTCCAGCCGCTGCCGCCGGCCAGCACCAGCGCGGGCGGCTCGTCCAGGTCGGCTACGGCCGCGGCCCAGCCCGCGATCAGCGCCGGGATGTTCTTGCGCGGCTCCAGCGTGCCCAGGTAGGCGATGTACGGGCGGCCGTGCAGGCCCAGCCGGTCGGAGACGCGCCGGCACTGGGTCTGGGTGGGCTGGTGGAACAGCTGGTGGTCGACGCCGTGGTAGGCGACGTCGATCCGGGTCGGGTCGGCGCCGAGCACCCGGACCAGCTCGTCCCTGGTCGCCTTGGACGGCACGATCAGCCGGGTGGCGCGGCGGGCCGAGGTGCGGATCGCGGACTTGTAGAACGTGGCCGCGACCGGGTTGTGCGCGTCGGGGTCGGTGAAGAACGTCAGGTCGTGGATGGTCACCACGGTCGGGGCGCCGGGCCGCAGCGGCATCGAGTAGTGCGGCGCGTGGATCACCCCGGCTCCGACCTGCTGGGCCACCAGCGGCAGGCCGCTCTGCTCCCAGGCCAGCCGGGCGGCCCGGTGCGAGATCGCGGTGGGCGCGGCGACCACGTGGGCGCTGGGCACAAGGCGGCCGTAGCGTTCCTCGTCGGCCCGCTGGCAGACGAGGGCCAGATCGGCTCCCGCCGCCTCCAGGGCGCTGACCAGTCCGTCGACGTAGCGCCCGACGGCGCCGCGGTCAGCGGGCACTGCGGTCGCGTCGACAAGCACACGAGGCGCCACGGCCAGTCGTTCCCCTTTCGCGAGCAGGTCCTGTCCGGGCGCGGTGGTCTCCGGCCGCCGCCGTGGCGGCGGATGCCCCGCCAGGACCGAGCGTACGCCCTCGCCGGTAACAACGCGGCCTCGCGCCGGCGGCGCACAGGACGCGGCTTCGGCCCCCTGGGCAGTGTTCATCCGGGGGCCATCGCGGAGTTACCCGGACTTACTGGGGCTCGGCTGCGGCGTTGCCCCGGCCTTGGGCTTCGCCGCTGATCCGCCCGCGGCCGCCTGCTGCGCCTTGTCCAGCGCCGCCTTGACCTTGGCCAGATCTGCCTGGTATGTGCCCAGGTCGCCGTTCTTCAGCGCGGTCTGGGCCTGGTTGTAGAAGTTCTCGGCCTGCTGCAGGTACTTCAGCACGGTGGAGTTCGCGGTGCCGCCGGGCGAGGGCGGGCCGGTGCCGCCGCCGGTGCTGCCGGGCGGCGGGGGCGGGCTGCCGGGGACCGTGAAGACCTGGGCCAGCGCCTCGCTCAGCGTCGGCGCGTAGCCGATGCTGCCGGTGCCGGTGCCGGTGCCGTTGTAGTACACCAGGACCCGTTTCAGGGTCGGGAACGAGCCGGAGTTGCTGTTGCCGGAGGACTGGGACACGTACAGCGGCTCGAAGTAGACCAGGCCGCCGCCGACCGGGATGGTGACCAGGTTGCCGGTGGTGACCCGGGAGCCGCCCTGGCGCAGCAGGGTCAGCGCGGAGGCCACGGTCGGGTCGGACTCGAAGTCGTTCTGCACCTGGCCGGGCCCGGGGAACGCGGTGTCCTGCGGCAGTTCCAGCAGCCGGATCGTGCCGTAGCCGGGGCTCGCCGGGTTGCTGTTGACCGCCATGAACGCGGCCATGTTCGGCCGGCCGCGCGGGTTGAACGAGGTGACCAGGGAGAACTCCGGCTGCTTGTAGCCCGGCATGCTGCTCAGGGTCAGGTAGTAGGGGGGCTGGCTGAGCCCGGCCTGGCCGGACCGGCTCGGGTCATCCGGCACCGTCCAGAAGTTCTGCCCGCCGTAGAACTGCTCGGCCTGCTGCACGTGGTACTGGGCCAGGATCTGCCGCTGGGCCTCGAACAGGACCTCGGGGTAGCGCAGGTGGGCCATCAGCGCGGGGGGTATGTCCGTGCGCGGCTGGATCACGCCCGGGAAGGCCTGCATCCAGGTCTTCAGGATCGGGTCCTTGGTGCCCCACTGGTAGAGGGTGACCTGGCCGGTGTAGGCGTCGACCACGGCCTTGACCGAGTTGCGGACGTAGTTCACCTGGCCGGGCGCGCCGAACACCGAGCCGCTGGGGAAGTAGCTGTCCGTGCTGGCCTGGCGCAGGCCGATCCGCTGCGAGTACGGGTAGTCGTTGGTGGTGGTGTAGGCGTCCACCACCCAGTCGATGCCGCCGTTCCAGATGACCGGGTACGGGTCGCCGTCCAGGGTCAGGAACGGGGCGACCTTCTGGACCCGGGACAGCGGGTCGCGGATGTACATGATCTTGGAATTGCCGTCGATGGCGCCCGACAGCAGGATGTTCAGCTGCCGGAACTTGATCGCGTACAGCAGCCGGTTCAGCGGCGAGCCGACCGGCACCCCGCCGCCGCCGGTGTAGCGCGTGTTCTGCTGGCCGCCGGTGGAGCCGTTGGGGTAGTCGAGCTCCGCCTGGCGCCCGCCGACGATCGCGTAGCTGGTCTCCTGCTGGCCGAAGTAGATCCGGGGCTGCTTCAGGCCGAGCGAGCCGGTCGGCGGGATGTCGCTTTCGGTGAAGGCCGGCGCGCCGGTATTGGCCTGCGCGGTGCTCGCCCGGGCCGCGACCACGCCGAAGCCGTGCGTGTAGACCAGGTGCGAGTTGATCCAGTTGGCCTGGCCGGACGGCGGGCCGTCCATGTCCCGCACGCCGATTACCTGGTCCTGCGGAATGGCCGAGCCGGGCTGCGGGTAGCGGTCCACGGCCAGCACGCCGGGGAACTTGTAGTAGCCCTTGACCTGCTGGAGCTGCTGGAAGGTCTGCGACACCACGGCCGGGTCCATCAGCCGGACGTCGGGCAGGTTGCTGACCAGCCGGCCGAGGTCTGCTGCGGGCAGGCTGGAGCCGGCCTGGTAGGGCTGGCTCCTGACGTTGCTGACGCCGTACGCCAGGCGGGTGTACGTGATCTCCCGGCTGATGTACGGGCTCTCCTTGACCTGCTCGTTCGGCTTGACCACGAACTGCTGGATGATCGCCGGGTACACGCCGCCGATCAGCACCGCGGACAGCACCAGCAGGCCGAAGCCGACGGCGGGCAGCAGCGTATTGCGGCGGATCGCGCCGGCGAAGAAGAGAACCGCGCACAGCACGGCGATGACCGCCAGGACGGTCTTGGCCGGAAGGATCGCGTTGACATCGGTATACGAAGCGCCGGTGCGGACCACTCCGCGCTGGGAGAAGTCGATGCCGTACCGGTCCACGAAGTAGGCGGCCGCCTTGAGCAGGACGAACACGCCGACCAGCACAAACAGGTGGGCCCTGGCCGCCGGTGTCGCGCGCTGGCCCTTCACCTGCGGCCGCAGTGCCCCGTACAGGTAGTGCACGATCACCGCCACGACCAGCGAGATCAGCACCGCGGTGAACAGGTAGGTCAGCACCATCCGCAGGAACGGGTAGACGAACACGAAGAACGACAGGTCCAGGTGGAACTGCGGGTCCGTCCGGTGGAACGAGGTCCGGTTGGCGAACAGCAGCCAGGTCTGCCAGGAACTCGCCGCGGACAGCCCGGTGATCAGGCCGATCAGGCCCAGCAGGAGGCCCAGCACCAGCCGCCGGTGCGGGTCCACCACGGTCCGGTAGCCCTCCAGGCTCTGCTGGTCGGCGGCGGACGGGCGGAACGGCGGCCGCAGCCGGTAGGCGATCCAGGCGTTGGCGCCCACCACCGCGGCCATGAAGATCGCGGTGACCAGGAACAGCAGCCACTTCGTGCCGTACGTGGTGCCGAACACCGAGGTGTAGCCGACCGAGCGGAACCACAGGTAGTCGGTCCACACCCCGGCCACCACGGAGACCACGATGATCAGCGCGACCAGCCCGGCGGCGACCGGGATGAGCAGCTTCGGCCAGCGCGGCAGGACCAGCGGCCGGTTCGCCGCCGGCCTGGGCTGACCAGGAGACCGGAAGGTCACGCCATCTCCCTTGTGCGGACCGTGGAGGGGGCGACGCCGCGGGAGCCGCGGTATGCGGCACGGCGAAGCAGAGCAGACTAGCGCGCGGCCGCGGGCCTGGCGCAGTGGTCCATGCTCCCAGAGGGCAACTTACCGGCCCCGGCGAGGTACCCGGACCGATCGCGCCCGCGGCGCGGGCGTTTTGTCCGGTATTAGCCGCTCGCTGCGGGCCGCTTTAAGGCGCTGCCTGCCTTCGAGCCAGTACTGCTGGCTCCGCCGGCCGGGGTCAGCAGCCGGGGACGGGGCGGCCGGCTTTGAGCGCGGCGAGCGCGTCCAGCGCGCCGCTCAGGCTGCGGACCTTGATCAGGCGCAGCCCGGCGGGCACCGCGCGGACCGCGTCCGGGCAGTTCGCCGCGGGGGTGAGGAACACGGTGGCGCCGGCGTTCCGGGCGCCGGCCATCTTCTGCTGGACCCCGCCGATCGGGTCGACCTTGCCGTTGGTCTCGATCTCGCCGGTGCCGGCCACGAACCGGCCGCCGGTCAGGTCACCGGGGGTCAGCTTGTCCACGATGCCCAGGGCGAACATCAGGCCCGCGCTCGGGCCGCCGATGTTGCTGATGTTGATCTTCACGGTGAACGGGAACCGGAAGCCCTCCCTGATGCTCACCCCGACGACCGCCTGGCCGCCGATCTTCTTGGTGCCGACTTTTACGGTGCGGATGGCGCCGTCGCGGGCCACGGTCAGCGTCAGGCGGGTACCCGGCGGGTGCCGCTTGATCAGCGCGCTGGAGCTGGCGGTGCAGGTTACCGGCACGCCGTCGACGGCCTTGATGACGTCGCCGCGGCGCAGCAGGCCGTCCGCGGGCAGGCCCTTGACCGTGCTCACGACGGTGTCGATCACGCTGAAATTGATGTTCAGCTGGCAGAGGGCAGCGACCTGGGCGGTCTGCTGCGAGTTCGTCATCTCCTCGGTGTCCTGCTTGGTGACCTGCTGCTGGGTCTGGCCGGGGGTGAAGATCTCCTCCTGCGGGACGACCGCCTCGTGCGGGCTGAGCCAGGCGCGCAGGGCGGCGAACACGTTGAACCGGCTGCCCGGGCCGCCGATGTAGGACACCGTGACCAGGTTGAGGTGGCCGCTGGTGGGATAGGTCCGGTGGCCGGAGATCTGGATCAGCGGCTCCTTGCCCGACGTGCCGAGGGTGTTCAGCGTGGGCCCGGGCAGAAGCGCGACGTAGGGGACGCGGACGGCAGAGGCGACCACCAGGGCGGCGACGACGCCGCAGGCGGCGACCGCCAGCGTGGCGGCCCGGCGGGACATCCTGGGCAGGTTAGGCACCGGCGGACGGCTCCCCGTCGGCGCCGGCCCACTCGCTGCTGGCCCATTCGCTGTTCACCCATTCGCTGGCGCCGCTGGCCAGCTCCTGGTGCTTCCAGATCGGCACGGCGGCCTTGAGCTCGTCGATCAGCGCACGGCAGGCGGTGAAGGCCTCGGCCCGGTGCGGGCTGGCCACCGCGACCACGACGGCCAGGTCGCCGATGTCCAGTGAGCCCAGCCGGTGCACCGCGGCGACGCCGCGCACGTCGTGGCTGGCGGCGATCTTCTCCGCCACCCGGCGAAGCTCGTCCTGGGCGGATGGGTGCGCGGTGTAGGTCAGCCGGGTGACCCCCTGCCCCCGGTCATGGTTGCGGACCACGCCGGTGAACAGCGCCACTCCCCCGGCCTCGGGGTGGCTGACCGCACGCAGGGCCTCATCGACGGACAGCGGCTCGGTCCGCAGCTCCGCCAGTCTGATCACGTCCACGACGTAACGCTACCGGGCGCCACGATCAGCTGGTGCGGCGACGGCGCCGGGCCCGGCGCACGATGGCCGCGGTGCCGACCACGGCCACCGTGCCGGCCGCCACGGCGGCGGTGTCCTTCCTGGCCAGGCGGCGGCCCGCGACCGCGAGGCGGCTGGACCGCTGGTCCAGCAGGATCCGGAACGCCTCGGCGTTGCCGTGCTGCGGGCGCCAGCCCGCGTCACGCAGCGCCCGGCAGTCGACCACCCACGGGTAGACGATGAAGTTCAGGTCGACCACCGGCACCGGGGTGAGGCCGGCCCGGTGCAGGCGCTGCACGGTGCCGAAGGTCAGCCCGGCGGGCAGTTCCAGGCGGCGCAGCCCGGAGATCTCCTCGACGTCCTCCTGCTCCAGCCAGCCCTCGCAGCCGACCGCGAAGCTGCCGGTGAGCTCGCCGGCCGCGGTCAGCTCCAGGGCCGACACCAGGTCGTCGACGTGGCAGAACTGCCAGCGCGGCCGGGTGCCCTTGACGGTGAGCAGCCGCGGCGCCTCGAAATGCCGGGTGACCGCGGTCTCGACGCCGTCGCCGACCAGCGCGGCGGGGCGGACCACGGTGACGTCAAGGCCCGGGTGGGCCGCGGTGGACCGGCGGGCCAGCTGCTCGATCTCCAGCAGGTCGCCGACCACGCTGCCGTCCAGGTCGGCGGCGGGCGGCGCGGACTCCTCCAGCGGCACCGGGTTGTCCGGCCGGGCGCCGTACACCATCGCGCTGGTGACCAGCACGGCCCGGCCGACCCGGCCGGCCGCGGCCGCGGTCAGCACGGTCTGCGCGCCGCGCACGTTGAACGCTCGCCGGGCCCGCGCGTCGGTGTCCGGGGCCAGGTCGACGTCGGTGTGCACGACCACGTCCACCCCGGTCAGCCGGCCGGCCAGGGCCGGGTCGCGGACGTCCACCACCCGCCAGGTCACCCCGGTCACGTCGCCGCGGTGGTCGTCGATGGCCACCACCCGGCCGATCCGGTCCGAGGCCGCGAGCCGGGCGGTCAGCGCGTGGCCCAGGCCCTGCGCCGCCCCGGTGACCGCCACCACCGGCCCGTGGCCGCGTTCCGCGAGCCCGCTGTCGTCGTCCTGGCCTGCGGCCGGACGGGCAGCGCGGCTCAGCCGTCGGCGAACCTGGCCCTCTCGGTGACTCACCCTGCGGCACTCCCGGATAACGTGGCCAACGTGGACTCTTCCATCCTGCCTGACAGGGAGCCGTGATGACTGATCCTCCCTTCGGCTTCAACCCGCCGTCGGATCCCGGTGACCGGGGCAAGCCGCCTGCTGGCGGGCCGCTGGGCCCGCTCGGTGACCCGCAGCAGTTCGCTGATGCGCTGCGGCAGTTTGCCGACCTGATGTCCTACCAGGGCGGCGTGGTCAACTGGGACCTGGCCAAGAACGTGGCCCGGCAGACGGTCGCGGCCAAGGGTGATCCGAGCGTCCTGGATGTCGAGCGGCAGCAGGTGGCCGACGCGCTGCGGGTGGCCGATCTGTGGCTGGAGGACGTCACCAGCTTCCCTACCGGGATCCGGTCGGTGCAGGCGTGGAGCCAGTCGGAGTGGGTGGAAGCGACCATGCCGGTCTGGTCCAAGCTCTGCGACCCGATCGCCGAGCGGGCCGTGGACGCCATGGGCGGCATGCTCACCGAGGACCCGGGCGAGATCGGCGGCATGCCGCCCGAGCTGCAGGCCGCGATGTCCGCGATGCAGGGCGGTCTCGGCGGCCTGGGCGGGTTCGGCCAGATGATGCGCCGGATGGGCGGCCTGATGGTCGGTGGGCAGACCGGGGCGGCGATCGGCACGCTGGCCCAGGAGGTCGTCAGCTCGACCGACGTGGGCCTGCCGCTGGGCCCGGAGGGCGTGGCTGCGCTGCTGCCCGCGGCCGTGGCCGGGTTCGGCGCGGGGCTGTCGATCAGCCTGGACGAGGTGCGGCTCTTCCTGGCCATGCGCGAGGCCGCGCATCACCGGCTGTTCGGGCACGTGCCCTGGCTGCGCGCCCGTCTGCTCGGCGCGGTGGAGGACTATGCGCGCGGGATCACGGTCGACGCGTCCGCGCTGCGGGACGCCATGCCGCAGATTGATCCGTCGAACCCGGAGAGCCTGAACGAGGCGCTGTCCGGGGCGGCGCTGTTCCAGCCGGAAGATACCGAGCAGCAGAAGGCCGCCCTGGCCCGGCTGGAGACCGTGCTGGCGCTGGTCGAGGGCTGGGTGTCCACGGTCGTCGACGAGGTGGCCGCGACCCGGCTGCCCCAGGCCAGCGCGCTGGCCGAGGCGATCAGGCGGCGCCGGGCGACCGGCGGGCCGGCCGAGCGGACCTTCGCCACCCTGGTCGGCCTCGAGCTGCGGCCGCGCCGGCTGCGCGAAGCCGCGGCGATCTGGCGCGGCCTCACCGACGAGCGCGGCGTCTCCGGCCGGGACGCGGTCTGGGCACACCCGGACCTGCTGCCCGGCCCGGACGACTTCGACGACCCGGATGGCTTCGTCCGCGGCAGGCCCGAGCTGGACATCTCCGGCCTGGACCTCGAGGGCCTGACCGGCGAAGCTGCGGCCGGTGACGGTCCCGCGGACGGCAAGCCCGGTGATGGCAAGCCCGGTGATGGCAAGCCCGGTGATGGCAAGCCCGGTGACGGCGAGCCGGGTGAGGCGGACGGCAAGCCCGGCGCTGACGGCGGCTAGCCAGGTCCTGGCCCTTACCTGGCGCAGCCGGCTATCCACAGGCAGTGGACAACGAGCCTGCTGGCCAGCTGGCTGGCCATGGCCGGAATCCGCAGCCCGGGGCGGTCTTTTCCGGTCCGTGTCCACAAGGACACGCCGCGTGCTCCCCATCTTCTCCACACACTTATCCACAGGCTGGTGACCAGCCCGGGGCCGCGGCAGAACCGGTCATTCTGTCGGTCCGGGCTGCCATCCTCGCGGCGTGAGGCCAGCGCTGAAGCAGGGTCTGCTCCCGGTCTGGCGGGACCGTGACACGCTGCAGATCGGCATCGATTCGCGGCGGGCGGTGGCGCTCACCGGGCTAGGCGGCGCCGCCTGGCTGCTCAGCCTGTTAGACGGCAGCCGGGACAGGGCCCAGGTGATCGCCGCCGCGGCGGACCGCGGCCTGCCGGCGAGCCTGGCCGACCACGTGCTCACCCTGCTGGCCGCCGCCGGGGCACTGGACGACTACCCCGCGGGCACCCTCCGGGCCCTGACCCAGGCGGAGCGCGCCCGGCTGGCCCCGGAACTGGCGGACGCCTCGCTGGCGCACGGCGATACCGACGGCGGCGCCCGCGTCCTGGCCCGCCGCCAGGCGTCCCGCATCCACGTCTGCGGCCCGGGCCCGATCACGCCCGCGATCGCCGCCATCCTCGCCACAGCGGGCGTCTCCGAGGCCGTCTGCACCAGCACGTGGCCCATCCCGCCACCCGCCACCCGGCCCGGGCGGCCCCGTCCCGCCCGCCGCCCGGCTCCAGCCGCACGGCCCGCTCGGGCCGCTGATCCAGCCAGCCGGATGGTGGGTGATGCGGCGCCGGGCGCACACGAATCCACCGATCAGGACCGGAATAGGAAGCGGGCGGCATCCGCGGGTGGGACCGGCGTCTCCACGGCGAGGCGGCCGGCTGCCGGGGCACGTTCCGGGCGGGTCGCCTCCGCGGCTCTGGCACCGCACCCGCCCTCAGGCGACCCGGCGAAGCCAGGCAGCGTGCCTCCGGGGCGGCGGGCAGCGTCACCGGCCAGCCCAGCAACCCAGGACGCGCAGCAGATGACGGTCCGGGACCGGCCAGCAGCATCCCCGGGCAGCCCAGCCGCCCAGGACGGGCGACGCGTAGCGGTCCCGGCCCGGCGGGCGCCAGTGGCGAGCCGCCGGGCGCGGGACCTGCTGGCCGGCCGGGAGCCGCGGCCCGATCTGGTCGTGCTGGTGGGCGTGCCGGACCCGCAGGTGGGCGAGCGGTTGATGGCGGATGGGCTGCCGCACCTGGTGGCGTCGGGCCAGGAGGCGATCGGGATCGTGGGGCCGCTGGTGGTGCCGGGCCGGACGGCCTGCCTGCGGTGCCTGGACCTGACCCGGGCGGAGCTGGATCCCGCCTGGCCGCTGATCCTGGCCCAGCTGGCCGGACGGCAGGCGGAGCCGCCCGCCTGCGGGGCGGTGCTGACCGCCTCTGTGGCCGCCCTGGCCGCAGCGCAGGCGCAGTTGTTCGTGGACCGTCCGGGACGGGCCGGGCCGGTCTGGAACGGCACCCTGGAACTGGAAATGCCCGGCTGGCAATGGCGTCGCCGGACCTGGCTGCCGCACCCGGACTGCACCTGCGCCCGCCGGCCCGGGCTACCGCCTGACCGCTAACCTGGCGCAGCCAGGGCGGCTCCGTCCCGTCAGCCCAGCGCGAGCTGTTCCGGCCGTATGGTTTGGGGACCGGACCTCGGCACCTCACCGGGAGGCGCATGCCCCCAGTTCAGCCAGCTGACCGGCCGCGCCTGGCCGACCGGGTCGCCGCCCTGGTCGTCGCCGCGATCGCCGCCGCCCAGGCCTGGCGCACCGCGCCGCGCCGCACGGGACCGTCATTGCAGGCGCATCGGGCGCCGTCTCCCCGCCGGTGCCGGGGATGAATTGGCCGACGGTGCTGGTCACCGGGTCGAATGGCTGCCTGCGCGGAGCGTATGACGGGGACGGCGGCGGGAACCCGCGGCGCATTGGCAATTACGAAGGGCTTGGTGAGCGGTGCTCCGGTCGCCTTGATCGGGCCGTTCCGTAGAAGGCGGTGCTGGCGTAGCGGACAATAGAGATCGTGAACGATTTTCCGCGGTGGGCCGTTACCCGGACGGCAAAGCTGGCCACGCTGCCGGTGGGGGTCGCCGGGCGGGCCGCGCTTGGCCTGGGCAAACGGATCGGGGGACGGCCGGCCGAGCTGGTAGCGCAGGAGATCCAGCAGCGCACGGCCGATCAGATCTTCCGGGTCCTGGGTGAGCTCAAGGGCGGCGCCATGAAGCTGGCCCAGGCGCTGTCGATCTTCGAGGCCGCGCTGCCGCCGGAGATCGCGGGGCCGTACCGGTCCACGCTGACCCGGCTGCAGGACTCGGCGCCGCCGCTGCCGGCCCGGTCGGTCCACCGGGTGCTGGCCGGGGACCTGGGCGCGGACTGGCGGGAGCAGTTCGCGGAGTTCGACGACACGCCCGCGGCCGCCGCGTCGATCGGGCAGGTGCACCAGGCCGCATGGAAGGACGGCACGAAGGTCGCGGTCAAGATCCAGTACCCGGGCGCCGGCCAGGCGCTGATCAGCGACTTCAATCAGCTCAGCCGGATCGGCCGGCTGTTCAGCGTGCTCATGCCCGGCCTGGACGTCAAGCCGCTGCTGGCCGAACTCAGGGAGCGGATCGCCGAGGAACTGGACTACAAGCTCGAGGCCGGCGCCCAGCAGGCGTTCGCCGACGCCTACGCGGACGACCCGGACTTCGCCGTGCCGAACGTGCTGCTCGCCACCGATCATGTGCTGGTCAGCGAGTGGATGGACGGGACGCCGCTGTCCGCGATCATCGCCAGTGGCAGCAAGGAGGACCGGGACCGGGCCGGGATCCTGCTGGTCCGCTTCCTGTTCTCCGGCCCCGCGCGGGCCGGGCTACTGCACGCCGACCCGCATCCGGGCAACTACCGGCTGCTCGCGGACGGCCGGCTTGGCGTGCTGGACTTCGGCGCTGTCGACCGGCTGCCGGACGGGCTGCCGCCGATCTTCGGCAAGCTGCTGCGGATGATGCACGACGAGCACACCGACCCGCGGGACGTGGAGCAGGAGCTCCGGTCGCACGGCTTCCTGCGGGAGGGGGTCAGCGTCGACCTGGACGCGCTGCATGCGTTCCTGGCCCCGCTCGCCGAGCCGTCCCGGGTCGAGTCGTTCGCGTTCAGCCGTGAGTGGCTGCGGGAGGAGGCGGGCCGGATGACCGACCGGCGCTCGGCGAACGTGGCCCGGCAGCTCAACATGCCGCCCTCGTACATCCTGATCCACCGGGTGTCCACGGCCGGCATCGGCGTGCTGTGCCAGCTGGAGTGCGAGGGCCGGTTCCGGGACGAGGTGGTGCGCTGGGTGCCGGGTTACGCCGACGCGCCCGCCCGGCTCAAAGAACTCCCGCGGGAAAGCGAAACCCGGGCCGGGTGATCCCGGCCCGGGTTCGGCCTGGCTGAGACGAGAACCCAGCCATCCGGCTGAGCAGAAACCCAGCCATCTCGGTTAGTGGTCCAGCCTCAGGGCCAGCTCAGCGCGCAGCCGCATGGCTTCGCACTGGGCCTGAGCCAGGTTCCGCTCGGCTCGCTTGGCCCGGCGGGACATCCTGGTCATAGCGCGGACCTGACGGGCCCGGCTCTGCTGCTGGGCGTAGTCCTGTAGTGAGCGCTGTCGCTCCATGGCGACCGCTTCGTGGTGATACACAGCAAACTCCCGACTTCGTTGTCTGGTGAGTGACCGGGCGGTGTCCTGCCGCCCGGCCAGGTACTGGCCAGCCCGCCGCCGGGTGGCGGCGGTGGCGATGGCTTCCGCGGAAACCGTGCCGGTGTCCCGGCCGTCCGGCGGGCCCCGGGAGCCCGCCGGACGTCCAGATCACGCGGCGACGTCGGTCTTCCGCGGACGTCCCCGTGGCCGCTTGCGGGGCACTACCACACCCCGCAGGAACAGCTCGCCGCCCCAGACACCCCAGGGCTCGGCGCGCTCGAGCGCGCCGGACAGGCAGTCAGCCTGCCGCGGGCACGTACGGCACAGTGCCTTCGCGTACTCCACGTCATCAGGCGACTCGGCGAAGAACAGATCCGGGTCGTCGGTGCAGGGCAGCCGCTGGCTGGACGGCACCCCGAGCGTGGTGACCGGAGCCGGGCGGGAGCCATCCGCCGGTCCCGGGAGTGACGGGACGCCACCCGGCAGGGCTGCCGGGCCCGTCACAGTGATCGCCGCCCCCTGCGCGGCGCGTGCCTCGAACCCCGCCAGGCTTCCCAGAACGGCGGTGGTGCCGGGCCGATGCATTGCAGCCAACCCCTCTCATCTCTCAGAGCGTCTCGTACGCCTCTGACAAAACGGCGGCCTCGCATGACAAAGGCCGCGGACCCGATTTCGGGTCCGCGGCCTGAGGGGTTCCGGCCGGTCTTTCTAGACCGGATCCCTTGGCGGAAGCGAACCCAATGCACCACCGATGGCAGCGGTGCTACGGGCCTTCTCCTGGTCCTGCTTGTGGGCGCACAGGCCGCTGGCAGCGGCCGTGCTGGGCTGCGCCGACAGAGCCGACGCATTGCGAGCTGGGGTAAAGCTGATGGATGCCGCGTAACGGCCCGGCGTGACACCAGTGGTGGACAGCCACGGTCGGATGCGCACGACGAGGCCGGCGCCGGCGGAGCCGGTCTCGGCCAGGTGCCCTGTGAGGGCGGTGCCCGCGCTGGTCAGGCGGGCACGCTGCACATCCGCGTCAGCGGGCAGCATGATCTTGTTCAGCATCCTGGGCACCTCCTTAGGACAGCGTCGAGCGTGCGGACATGGGTGAAGCCTACGTAGAGGCCGGCGGACGGGGCAACTATTTTTCTACCTGCTCTTTTGCGGCCCGTCTCGTGGTCCTAATCAGCCCCTCCTGCACCACCGATACCACCAGCTGACCGTCCTGGGTGAACAGCTCCCCGCGGGCCAGCCCGCGGGCCCCGGACGTGGCCGGCGATTCCTGCGCGTACAGCAGCCAGCGGTCGGCCCGGAACGGCCGGTGGAACCACATGGCGTGGTCCAGGCTGGCACCGGATGTCTCCCCGTCGGCCCAGGACCGGCCGTGTGCCAGCAGCACCGAGTCCAGCAGGGTCATGTCCGAGGCGTAGGTCATCAGGCAGACGTGCAGCAGCGGGTCGTCGGGCAGTTCGCCGTCGGCGCGCAGCCAGACCAGGTTGGAGGTGGCCCGCAGCGACGGGTCGGCGATGGCGTCGAACGTCAGCGGGCCGACGTGGCGCAGGTCGATCGGGCCCCGGTACATCTCCCCGGCTTCCCGCCCGAACAGCTCCGCCATCCGGTCCGCGGTGGGGATGACCGCCTCGGGCGCGGGGACCGAGGGCATCGGCAGGCCGTGCTCCTCCCCCGGCTCCGGGTAATGGAACGAGGCGGACAGCGTGAAGATCGTCTTGCCGTGCTGCACCGCGGAGACCCGCCGGGTGGTGAACGACCGGCCGTCCCTGACCCGGTCGACCATGTAGATGATCGGCACCGTGGGGTCGCCCGGCCGGATGAAGTAGGCGTGCAGGGAGTGCACCGGCCGGTCGGCGGGCACCGTACGGCCCGCTGCAACCAGGGCCTGGCCGGCCACCTGCCCGCCGAACACCCGCTGCCGCCGCTCGTTCTCCGGGCTGCGGCCGCGGAAGATGTTGACCTCGATCTGCTCCAGGTCGAGCAGGGCCACCACGTCGTCGAGCGCCTGGCTCATCGGACCGCACCCTCCGTCCCGGCCCGTGGCGCGCACAGCGCGATCACCGCGGCACCGTACCGGTCCAGCTTGGCCTGGCCGACACCGGGGATGGCGGCAAGGGCCGCCAGGCTGCCGGGACGGGCGTCGGCGATCCGGGCCAGCGCCGCGTCGGAGAAGATCACGAACGCCGGGACGGACTGCTCCCTGGCCGCCTCGCGGCGCCATTCGCGCAGCTGCAGGAACAGCGGGCTGCCCGGATCGCCGGCCGCGGACCCGGACCCGGCCCCGCGGGCCGTACCGCGCCGGCCCTCGCTGCCCGGACCGGCCCCGGCCCGCGCGCTGGCACCCGGGACGGCCCCCGCCAGCCGGCCGGGCGTGCGCAGGCCATCGAGGAACCGGGACGGCTTGCGGCTGGCCCGGCCGCCCGGCGTGCGGGCCAGCGCCCAGGACAGGTGCAGCCGGTGCCGGGCCCTGGTCACCCCGACGTAGAACAGCCGCCGCTCCTCCTCCACCGCCTCGTCGGTCTGCGCGTAGATGATCGGCAGCATGCCCTCGGTCAGCCCGGGCATGAACACCGCCTCCCACTCGAGGCCCTTGGCGGCGTGCAGCGAGGCCAGGGTGACGCCGTCCAGCCGGGGAACCTGCCCGCTGGCGCTGCGGTGCCGTAGCTCAGCGGCCAGGTCAGGAAGCGAGGCGCCGGTGCGGGCGGCGAAGAAGTCGTCCGCGAGCTGGGCCAGCGCCTGCAGCGACTCCCATTTCTCCCGGGCCTGGCCGCGGCCGCCGGGCGGCTCGGCGGTCAGGCCCAGGCCGGCCAGGATCGGCCGGACCTGGCTCGCGGGATCGTCGGGGGCGGACGCGGACTTCGCGGCTGCGCGCAGGTGGGCCACGGCCATCTTGACCTCGGGCCGGTCGAAGAACCGCTCCGCCCCGCGGACCTGGAACGGCACCCCGGCGTCGGCCAGCGCCTGCTCGAGCAGGGGGGTCTGCGCGTTGATCCGGACCAGCACGGCGATGTCGCTGGCCGGCAGCCCCGCCGCGATCAGCGCCGCGGCCCGCCGGGCCACCAGCGCGGCCTCGGCGTCCTCGTCCCCGACCTCGTCAAAGCCCGGCTCGGGCCCGGCCGGGCGCTGGGCGATCAGCGCGTCCGGCGCGGCGGCCCCGGCCCGGGTCAGCCGGCTGACCAGGCCGCCCGGCGGCCGGCCGGCGGCCAGCCCGCTGACCCGGTTGGCCAGAGCGACCACCTGCGGCGACGACCGGTAGTTGCGGATCAGCCGGATCACCGTGGCGGACGGGAACTGACGGCCGAACCCAGTCAGGAAGGCGGGCGAGGCGCCGGTGAACGAGTAGATCGTCTGCCGGGGGTCGCCGACCACGCAGACGTCGTCCCGGCCGCCCAGCCACACGTCGAGCAGCAGCTTCTGCAGCGGGTTGATGTCCTGGTACTCATCCACCGTGAAGTAGGCGTACCGGTCGCGGACCGAGGCCGCCGCGGCGGGGGTGTCGGCGAGCAGCGCCGCGGTCAGCTCCAGCACGGACTCGAAGTCCACTAGGTTCCTGGCCCGGCGAAGCTCCTCGTAGGCGGCATACACCCGGGACAGCTGGTCCGGCGGAATCGGCAGCGTACCCCTCAACGCAACACTCGCTTCGGCGTAGCCCTCCGGGCGGACCTGGCTGACCTTTGCCCACTCAATCTCGGTCGCGATGTCGCGCAGCTCAGCCGAGCCGGCCGTGACCCGCAGCTGCCGGGCTGCCTCGGCGATCAGGGGCACTTTGGAGTCGAGCACCCGCGGGGCCGGGCCGCCCACGGCCGACGGCCAGAAGTGGGTGAGCTGCCGCAGCGCGGCGGAGTGGAAGGTCAGCGCCTGCACCCGGTCCAGGCCCGCACCGGGAACCGCGGCGCCGAGCTGGCGAAGCCGGGTGCGCAGCTCCCCCGCAGCACGGGTGGTGAACGTCACAGCGAGGACCCGGTCCGGGCTGACCACGCCGGTGGCCACCGCGTAGGCGATCCGGTGGGTCACCGCTCTGGTCTTGCCCGTGCCGGCCCCGGCCAGCACGCACACCGGGCCGCGGCTGGCCAGCGCAACCTGCTGCTGCTCGGGGTCCAGCGCGGCCAGCAGGACGTCCGGGCCGGCCAGCAGGCCGTCAGGGCTCGCCTCCAGGTCGCCGGAACCGGTTTCCGCGGTGCGCTGCGGGGCAGTCGACAGATCCTCCACCTCCTTGCCCGACATCCTGGCCTATGCCACCGACGCAGCGGGGAATCGGGCGCATGGCCAGCGTGTTAGTTACGCTCGGACCAGAACGGTAACGAAGGAGAAGTGGACTTATGCCGCAGCCGCTGACTATGTACACCACCCC
This sequence comes from uncultured Actinomycetes bacterium, assembly GCA_963770375.1. Taxonomy (GTDB): domain Bacteria; phylum Actinomycetota; class Actinomycetes; order Streptosporangiales; family Streptosporangiaceae; genus DASVBE01. The sequence continues at coordinate 582,472 of CAVYPM010000017.1, forward strand.
GTGGTGCGCGTTCTGCCGGCGGCTCAAGAGCCAGCTAGCCCGGGACGGCATCGAGATGACCGAGGTTGACATCGAGCAGGACCCGGCCGCCGCGGACTACGTAATGAGCGTCAACGGCGGCTTCCAGACCGTACCGACCGTCGTGTTCCCTGACGGCAGCGCCATGACCAACCCGTCGGCCGCGCAAGTCAAGGAACGCCTGAGCCAGCTGGCTGTCAGTTAATGTCCGCCCAGCAGCCGGACCGGGGGGCCGGCAGCAGCCCGGGGATCCAGGACGGGGCGGTGCTCCGGCGTACCCCCGAGGGGTGGAGTGTCGGCGACGAGGTCGAGCCGGACCTGACCAACGCCATGGTGCTGGCCGACCTGATCGCCGCCGAGCTCCGCGAGGAGCACGACCCTGACTTCCAGGGCGGCAGCGAGCCCAGCCACAGCGGCCAGGGCAGCCCGGGCGGCAGTAAGCCGAAGGCCAGGCCCGCCGCGGAAACGGCCGCGGGCGAGGACGAGACCAGCCGGCTGCGGGCCACCATCGGCCAGCTGGAACGCGCCCTGTCCGTGCGGGTCCGGGTCGAGCAGGCCATCGGCATCCTGGCCGAGCGGCACCGCATCCGGCCGCGGCAGGCCTTCGAGCGGCTCCGCTCGGTGGCCAGGGCCCGTGGCCAGCGGGTCATCGACATCGCCGGCGACGTGATCGCCAGCGCGACGAATCCGCTGCTCCAGCTGCCCGACGAGCTGTCCCGGCCGGCCGCGGTCGCCCGCCAGCGGGTGAAGAGCCAGCGCCGCCTGCGCGAGGAGCGCTGACTGTGCTAGCCGCTCGCTGCGGCCGCTTTAGAGGCGCTGCCTTCCCTCCTCGCTCCCTCGGCGCTCCTTCGTCGCGCCTCATCGCTCGTCGGGAAAACAGCGCCGCGGCCCTTCGCGAGCTGGGCCGCTCGGCGTCCCTAGCCGATCGTGCCGCGGCCTGAGGTGAGGGCGCGGGCGATGACCGTGCGCAGGATGTCGTTGGTGCCCTCGCCGATGACCATCAGCGGCGCGTCGCGGTACAGCCGTTCGACGGTGAATTCGGCCGAGTAGCCGTACCCGCCGTGCACCTCCATGGCCGCGATCGCGCACTCCATCGCCGCCTGCGAGGCGTAGACCTTGGCCATCCCTGACTCCAGGTCGGACCGCTGGCCGGCGTCCGCGCGGGACGCGGCCCAGTACACCAGCAGCCGGGCCGCCTGGACCTTCGTGGCCATGTCGGCCAGCTTGAGCTGGATGGCCTGGAAGCCGGAGATCGGCTGGCCGAACGCCTCGCGCTCGCGGGAGTAGCGCAGCGCCTGGTCGTAGGCCTCCTGGGCGACGCCCACGGCCCGGCTGGCGACGTTGATCCGGCCGGTCTCCAGCGCGCCGAGAACCTGCTGCAGGCCGCGGCCCTCGGCGCCGCCGAGCAGAGCGGTGGCGGGCACCCGAACCTCGTCCAGCACGAGCTCGCAGGTCTCCGGGCCGCGGTAGCCCAGCTTGGGCAGGTCCCTGACGACCTCGAAGCCGGGCGTGCCGGCCTCCACGAGCAGCACGGACATGCCCTTGTGGGCAGGTGAGGCGGCCGGGTCGGTCTTGCACAGAACCGGCAGCGGGTCGGCGTGCCGGGCGTTGGTGATCCAGGTCTTCCGGCCGTTGATCACGTAGCTGTCGCCGTCGCGGCGGGCCGTCGTGGCGATGCCCTGCAGGTCGGTGCCTGCCCCGGGCTCGGTCAGCGCGATGCCGGTCCGCCGCTCGCCGGTGGCCAGCGCCGGAAGGTACGCCTGCTTCTGCTCGGGCGTGCCGAACTTGGCGATCATCCAGCAGGACAGCGAATGGCTGCCGATGATGCCGGCCACGCCCATCCAGCCGCGGGAGATCTCCTCGAAGGTGACCGCCAGGGAGACCATGTCCGCGCCCAGGCCGCCGTACTCCTCCGGGACGAGCAGCCCGAACAGGCCGAGCTCGCGCATGGTCGCGACGAGCTCGTCCGGATACCGGCCGGAGGCTTCCCATTCCCTGGCGACCGGGCGGATCTGCTCGTCAACGAACTTCCGCAGGGTGTCCCGCAGCAGCCGCTGCTCCTCCGACAGCTCAAAATCCATGCTGGCCTCCCGCCGCTGAGCGATCTTCAGCGTCTCATGCCGCCGGGTGGCGCTCCGGGTGGCGCCCGGCGCCTGGTCAGCCGCCGGTCTGCGTCCCGGCGAGCTGGACGCCCTGGTGCTGCCAGGGGCGGGTGAAGCCGACCGCGTCCCGGCCGGTGTAGGGGGCGATCCGGATCGGGAACCCGGTGGCGAAGGCCTCGACCATCTTGCCGCCGCCGATCACGATGCCAACGTGGCCGGGTGAGGCCCGGGTTCCGTCGGACCCGGCGAAGAACACCAGGTCACCTGGCTGCACCTGGTCGGCGGGGACCTGCGGGCCCCAGGCCCACTGCTCCTCGGAGGTGCGCGGGATGGAAAGCCCCGCCGCCCGGTACGCCTGCATGACCAGGCCCGAGCAGTCGAACGCGGCCGGGCCGGTGCCGCCCCACAGGTACGGCTTGCCCAGCTGGGCCTCGGCGAACACGATCGCGGTCGAGGTCGCCCCGTTCGGCGCCGAGCCCACACCGGGCACGCAGTCCGGCGCCGCGTCCACGGTGACTGGGCTGACCGAGAACCCGCCGCTGGCGTAGGTGCTGGCCCAGGACAGCACGGTGGTGACGTAGGACTGCAGGTGGTTGTAGGCGAAGATGGCGCCGTTGACGTTGTCCGTCACGCCGTGGTCGAGCAGGTACTTCGCGGCGCCGGCTACCGCGTCGGCGGGCTGGTAGACGCTGGCGGTGCCGTCGCCGTTGCCGTCCACGGCCACCCCGGAGACACGCTGGCCGGCCGAGTGCACCGGGGCGCCGCCCCAGGTGTTGGTGGACGCGCCGCCGATGCCGATCTGCATCGGCCCGGCCGCGCCGAACGCGTTCGAGCCGCTGTGCACGCCGGGCAGCGTGGTGCGGCCGTCGTTGCTCTCGACCTTGCCGATGCCGGCCAGGATGACCCACGGGATGCCGTACTTGCTCCCGGTGTCCTTGAAGATCCGCAGGTAGTCGGCCGGGATCGAGTTCTGCGCTTCCTGGCTGGGCGGCGGCTGGGCGGACTTCCCGCCCTTGGCCTGCGAGCAGCCGTTGCCCGAGCTGAACAGCTGGCTGCTGCCCGCGAACATCAGCATCGGGGCGACCGCCAGGCCCGCGCCGAGCAGCCCGGCCACGCAGATGACCGCGATCAGCAGGCCCTTGCCGCGGCTCGGCGGCTCACCGGGCCGGTAGCCGCCCGGGCCGCCGAGGAAGCCGCCGCCCAGCCCGCCGCGGCGGCCGCCGAAGCCGTAGCCGCCGCGCCCGCCGCCGGACCAGCCGGAGAATCCGGACCCGCCGGAGCCGGAGCCGGAGCGCCGGAGCCACTGAACAGGCTCCGGCCGCTGGAGGCCATCAGAAGTTCCCTGCCGAGGCCGGCTCGATGTCATTGACCTGCCAGTTCCCGGAGCCGCCGACGACGGTCTCGGCGAACTGGCTGGTGTTCTCGCTGCTGCCCTTGGTGCTGGCGATCTTCTGGGTGATGGTGACGACGAAGGTCAGGCTTCCCGGCCCGAAGGCCCGCAGCGAGTTGATCTTGGCGCGCCCGGTGGACACCTGCTTCTCGTCCACCCGCGGGCCAGCCAGCCCGGGCGTGGAGTACGCCCGCTCAAGCTGGGCTTCCAGGTCGCTGGTGGTCACCGAACGCAGGCTCCGCGCGTAGTCGGACGGGCTCTGACTGTAGGAAAACGTGTCGTACAGGTCGCCGAACTGCACTGCCACCTCCGCTGCTGCGGCCAGGTCTGCCGGACTGAACGGCAGCCACTGGTAGATGGCGCCCGCGCTCTTCCCGATGACCGGCCCGGTGGACGGCGGAGGCGGCACGGAGGGCGCCTCCGACGGCGTGCTGACCGGGACGGGGGCAGCCGCGGACGGGGTGGCCGAAGGCTCCTGGCTCTGCGCGGCAGCGGATGAGCCCGCGTGCCGCCCGGACCCGAACACCCCCGGTACGACGAGGTAGATCCCCAGTCCAGCCAGGGCTACCACGATGGCCAGGAACGCCGCCCGGCGCTTACCAGGGCTGAGCTCCATGGCGTACCGCTACTTCTGGCGGCGGATCGGGCGCAGCCAGAACGGGGTCGCTGGGGGTGATCCCGTCTCGCTGTCCCGGCCGCCGGCCGGGGTTCGGCCTGCCCCGGTGACGGGGCCGGCCCGCGCGCCGGTCCGGACGGCGCGCGGCTCGGTGCTGATGCGGATCCCCGGCCGCCGCTGGCGGCCGGATCGGGCCCGGGCGCGGCCCGGGACGGAGATGGCCGCGGGGCTGGCGCCGGCCGCGGGGCTGGCGCCGGCCGCCGGGCAGGCGGCGCGGACGGCGCCGGCGGCGGTGCGGCGGACGGCGGCGCCGGGCGCGGGGACGGCGGCGCGGAGCCGTTGCCGCGGGTCCGCCGGCCGGGCGGGCTGCCACCGCCCCCGGCCGGGGCACCGGGCGAGAAGCTGACCGGCCGCGGAGCCGGGCTCGGGGCCGGAGCCGGAGGGCCGGGCGGGACCCGGCCGCCGGCCGCAGCGCCGCCGGCCGCAGCGCCGCCGGCCGCGGCGGCGCCGCTGCCGCGGGTCCAGCCGGTGGGAGTCCCGCTGCCCGCCCCGTGACCGTTGCCGTTGCCGTGACCGTTGCTGTGACCGTTGCCGCTGGCGCGGCCAGCACCGGCCGCGGCACCGGCTGCAGCCCCGGCCGCGGCCGCGGCCGCGGTCCCGCCCCGCGACGGCAGGTTCAGCGGCGGCGCGGCCCGGCCGGGCTCGGCACCGGACGACGCGGCCCAGGCCCGGGCCCGGGCGCTGACCCCGGGCCGGCCGGCATGGCTGAGGTCCGGCGGGCCGCCGCCAGGCGAACCGCCGTCGGCGAATTCCTTGCGCGTGGCCACCGCGGCCTCGCCGTCGGCGTCCGTCACCCCGGCCGCGCCGTGCGCCGCCGCCGCCCGGGCCGCCGCGGCGGAACCGGCCGCGGCCGCCGCCGGGTTGCGCCGGGCCCACCGGGCCGCCCGGTAGGCGGCGAAGCCGGGCACGGCCGCGGCCACGTCGCGGGTCCGGCTGCGGGCGGTGTCCCCGGCCCGGGACAGGTCGGTCTCGGCCCGTTCCCGGGAGCCGATGACCCCGTAGCCAACCGCGGAGAACAGGTGCTGGAACGGCCGCCGGTAGATGAACACGGCGATCGTGACCAGCGCGATCATCAGGATCTTCAGCGCCCACGGCAGGGCCGCGTCGCTGGTCCCCATGATCAGCGTGTAGGAGTACAGCAGGATGCTCAGCACCAGCGCGACCGCCGCCTGTTTGAGCAGCACGCCGACGAGCAGCTCGAACCAGCGCAGCGCGACGACCCGCCCGAAGCCCGGGTGGATGCCGATCAGCAGGAAGAACGGGCCGACCACGAGCAGCAGCAGGAAGCCCAGCTTGAGCAGGATCAGGGTGACCGCGATCAGCAGCACGAGCACGCCCGCCACCACCGCGGCGAACAGCGCGGCGAACCCGATCTCCAGCCGCGTGGTCCACTCCTTGCCCTGGAACGCCGGGAACTGGCCGGGGTACTGCTGCTGGATGTCCTGCGCGATGCCCTGGTAGGCGGCCTGCTTGGCCTGGATGAGCTCGGTGCTCGGCTTCTCGTTCAGGGCGATGGCCTGGGACCACAGCAGCGCCCGGCCGTACTTGTTGACGATCGTCGGCTTGGCCCCGGCGGTGGTGGCGAACTGGGTGGTGCCCAGCTCACCGTCCAGCCACGGCTTGCACACCAGCACCGACCACAGCTCGCCGGCGTTCTGGTCGACGACGTCGTTGCCGCCGCTGAAGCCGAAGTTCTGCTCGGCCTGCGGGTCGGACTTCTGCACCGGCAGGCAGGAGCCCTCGCCGGGGCTGGGCAGCCGGGAGAAGGCCACGTTCAGGGTCTGGGTGATGCCGTCGGAGACGCTCTTGCCGATCCCGGTGAAGTCGGCGGGCCGCCCGATCAGCCAGATGGCGGCGGCCGCGGCCAGCACCATCCAGATGGTGCCCTCCAGGGTCCTGGTGCCGCGCTTGCGGATCAGGCCCTGCCAGGCCAGCCAGATCGCGCCGATCAGCACCACCACGGCCAGGTACGGGAAGTAGATCGCGTTGCCCAGGCTGCTGATCAGCCGGTCCACCGAGTTGCGCAGCCAGCCGAGGATGTTCTCGCCGGCCGCGGACTGGTACACGGTGATCGTCACCCGGTCGATCGACTTGGCGATGTCGAAGACCATGCCGGCCACGTTGTTGCCGATGAGTGACGTCATATCGGAGCACTTCAGGCCGGTGGCCGGCCAGAACTGGCCCGCGACGCCGTAGTTGTTGTACAGCGTCTTGGCCGGCGGCCCGGTCCCGGCCGGCGGGCGGATCATCGAGTTGATGCCCGCGCTGGCCGGCTCCGGGTCGGGCAGCGACGGCGTGCAGATGTTGTTGAGCGCGCCGGGAACGCCGCTGGAGCCCTCGTTGCAGAAGCCGAGCAGCCCGCCGATGTCGCCGATGCCGGGAACCGAGCAGATGCTGCCAGCCGGCGCGGCCGGGGTGGCTGGCGCGGCCGGCGTGGCCGGGGTCACCGCCGAGGTCAGCCGGATCGTGCCGGGCACGGCCGCCCGGTGCACCGGCGCGGCGGGCTGCGCGGCGGCCGGCGACGGGCCCTGGGATGAGCCGGAGATCTGCGCGGCCAGGGCCGGGCCGCCCAGCAGCGCGGCGGCCAGGCCGACCGCCAGCAGGGCTCCGAGCTTGGGACGCCGGAGAAGTCGGACCATCGGGGGGACTCCTGAGAGGGGGGTGTCAGGCTTCTTGATGGATTACGGAACGCGGGACGCGGGCCGCCCGGGTTGGGCCGGGCCCGGCCCAGGTCCAGACCCCGGTCCGCGCTGGCCCGGTGAGCCCGGTGGTCCGGCGCCACCGGGTTCGACCTTTGCGGCCGGGACGGCGGGCAGCGGCACCTCGTCGGGCCGGGCCCTGGTTGGGTTGGTGTCGAGCAGTTTCGCCAGCTCCTTGGAGATCAGGTCAACCCCGATCCGGCCGACCCGGCCGTCCAGGTCGCGGAAGATGGCTTCGCCGTTTCCCAGGCTGCGTAGCACCGCCTTGTGGTCGTCGGATGGCTCTACCCCCAGCAAGGCCATCACGCTGGCAACCTCCGCCCGCTCGGACGAGCGGAACGCGAACACTCCCGAGATGCAGTTCGTCACCTGCTCGTTGAGCAGGTCCCCGGCGTTCTGCGAGACCAGGACCAGTGCCGTGTTGCGGGACCGGCCCATCCGCGACACTTCGGGGATCAGCTTGGCCCCCTGCGGCGTGGAGGTAATCGCCCACGCCTCGTCCAGGAAGATGGCCTTCGGCACCCGCCGGTCCATCCCGTTCAGCAGCCGCCGGGCGAACTGCGAGACCAGGTACAGCAGCGCGACCGACAGCCGCTGCTCGTAGGAGTAGTCGTCGCGGTTCACCGCCGCGTCCGGCAGGGTCAGCCCGGCCAGCGTGAACACCGTCGTCCAGCCCGCCGCGTCAATGCCCTGGCCACCGGACGGCGAGAAGCACAACCGGGCCAGCCGCATCTCCGACATCGACCGCAGCACCGCGCCCAGGTTCCTCGACGCCGGGTCCCCGGCCGCCTCCAGGTGCTGCACGACCTTGCCCAGGCTGGGCCGGTCCGCGCCGGCCACCGCACCGACCGCCTGGACCATGGCGCTCTCGCGTTCCTCGCTCATCCGGGGCAGCAGCAGCCGCAGCGTCTCGGTGGCCATGGTCCGCTTCTCGGCCAGGTCGTCGCCGAAGGAGAACGGGTCCAGCAGCCCCGCAGCAGCCGTGCCCAGCGGCAGCACCCGGGCCTGGCGGCCGCGCTCGTGCAGCAGCCCGACCAGCGACTCGGCGTCGCCCTTCGGGTCGATCACGGCCACGGTCACGCCGCGCAGCGCCAGCTGCAGCATCAGCAGCAGGGCCAGCGTGGTCTTGCCGCCGCCGGGCTCGCCGGTGATCGCCACCGCGGTGGGCCGGTTCCGCGCGGCCGCGACCAGCGGGTCGAAGTGCACCACCGACCGGGCCCGGCCCAGGGTCTCGCCGATGTACGGGCCGATCCAGCCGGCCTCGGCGATGATCTGGTCGCCAAGGCCCACGGTAGCGGTCGGCATCCCGCCCGAGATCGTGTACAGCGGCTGGCGCTGCAGGTACGAGCTCAGCCGGACCTTGTCGCCAGGCAGCGACTCGCACAGCAGGGAGAACTGGTCGCCGGTGGAGTTCACCACGTCGATGCCCGCGTCGCGGTAGTGCTCGGTAACCGCCTCGGTGCGGCGGACGCACAGCTCCCTGGTCGGCGCGGTGACCATCAGCCGGTAGTGGCCGTAGACGAACGGCAGCCGCTCCTTGGTAATGCCGTGCTCCAGGAGCCGGGCCGCCTCGATCTGCTCGGCCAGCGCGATCGGCGCCTCCACGCCCGCTTCCCTGATGTGCGCGTCCATGTCCCTGGCGTGCGCCAGCCGGCGGCCGACATCCTTGCTGGCCTTGGCCGGCGGGATCAGCTTCATCCGCAGGCTGGCCTCGACCGGGAACGGCAGCGAGTCGGCGTAGTGCAGCCACGGCTCGCCCTCGGGGAAGTACATGACGTCGGGGAACCGGGCGAACGACAGGAACGCAGCCCACGACTCACCGCCGGGCTGCTCGAGTCGCAGTAAGGTCCGCCCGTTGTGGACCTGGCCTTCGAGCAGGTACTCGATCTCGCCGGCCCCCCACTGGCGGCGCCGGACCGCGGACGGCCGGGCGTCCCCGGTGGTGCCCATCAGCGTGTGCCGGAACAGCCAGGCCACCTCGTCCGAGCTGGCGTGCTGCGCGGCCAGGGCGCTGGAGCCCAGGGCACGGCCGAGGCGCTCGGCCTGGTCCGTCCACCGGGCGATCTCGCGTGCGCCGACCGCGTCGTCGTCCAGGCCCATGGCCTGCTCGCCGGCCCGGTTCAGGTTCAGGAACTGGGAGATGACCCCGCCGGACATCTGCGCGCGCATGCCGCGCTGGCCCAGCCGGACGCCGAGGTAGACCTCCTTGGTCCAGAAGTCCTTGTTCCACACGTGCCGGTACATCTCATCGAGATAGTCGTGCCAGCCGGGACCGCCGTCGGAGGTGGCGTCCAGGCCGGTGGCCCAGTCCGCGGCGGCGTAGGGCCGGTGCGCGAGACGCAGGTGCACCTCGGCGTCGGTCATCCGGATGGCGGCCAGCGCGACGGTGATGTTGGTGGCCAGGGCCTCGCGCTCGAGCGGCGTGGTGAACTCGTAGGGCACCGTCGGCAGCCGGTAATACGCCCAGCCGTGGGTCTCGGTGAGCAGGATCCGGTCGTCGAAGTAGCGCACCGCCAGCCGGTTGCGCTTTGCCGTCTTGGCGCTCACAGCTGTGCCTGCCGCGGTTGGGCCCGCCGTGGTTCGGGGGCGGTGGCCAGGCCGGCCACCAGGACGCCCGCCAGGGCTGTGTAAGCCTGGACCGCGGCGGGGCCGAGCAGCCGCGCGCCGGGCGGGCCGTCGTTCTTCCTGAGCTGGTCATCCCACGGCACCCGGACGATCGCGCGGCACCGGCCGCGGGCGACGGCCTCGGCCTGCTCGACGTAGCCCATCGTGGGCCGGCTGACCCCGTTGATAACCGTGATCGACCCGCTTCCCAGCTCGGCGTGCCCGTGCGCTTCCAGCCACTCCATCGTCATCGCGATGGCCCGGGCCGCGTCCGCGCTGGCCGGCGCGACCAGGAGGAGCTGGTCGGCGATGGACAGCACCCGCGGCACGGCGGGCGCGCCCGGGTCGGCCAGCGTCAGGTGATAGCGGGCGGACAGCAGCTCGAGGACGCGGGCGGCGCTGCGGCCGCTGTCCTCGCCGGGGCTATGCCCAGCCAGTGCCTCGCTGCCGATCACAGCCAGCTGCGACGGGCGCGGCTGGGTCCGGCTGCCCTGGCCGGGGCCGTTCGGCGACGGCCCGACGGCCACGGCCGGCATCGACCCGGCCCGCTGGGCCAGCGAGCCGGACCCGGAGTTCAGGTCCAGCACGGCCACCGGCTCGTTCCTGATCCTGGCCAGGATCTCGCCGGTCATCAGCGTGGTCATCGTCTGGCCGGCGCCGACGGTGCAGCCGAGCACCACGATCCGGCGCGAGCCGGCCACCTGCAGCAGGGCCCGGGCCCGGTCCCGCTGCGCGAAGTCCGGCTGACCCGGCCGGTGACCGCCAGGCACGACCACAACCCGGTCGCGCCAGCCGTCCCCGCGCCGGTCCGAGGGCCCGCGCAGCGCACGCTCGACCACCCGCAGTGGCCGGTCGCCGCCCCGGTCCCCCGTCACCGTCACCGTCGGCCGGGCCGCCGGCGGCTCAGTCGGCTGCTCCGTGGGCGGCGCCTCGGCCGGCAAGGTCTCGGCTGGCGAGGTCTCGGCCGGCAAGGTCTCAGCCGGCGAGGTCTCAGCCGCCGCGACAGGCTCCGCGACGGGAGCCACCGTCACATCGTCAGCCCGGTCGCTGGCCACAGCCGGCCCGGTGGGCGCAGCAGCCAGAGCGGCCGCAGCCAGAGCGGCCGCAGCCAGGCCGGTCTCTGTGGCCTGTCCGTCATCCGGCGTCTGCGCAGCAGGCAGGGGCTCGGCCGGCAGCGCCTCAGCGGGCTCGGGCCCGGACGGAGGCGCAGCAGGCGCCAGCGGCCGGGCCGAGGCAGCCAGCCGCAACGGCTCCGGCGGCCCGAAGTCCGACTCCCCCTGCTGACCGGCAGCAGGCTGCCCTGAACCGGACTGGCCAAGCTGACCACGATCCGCCTGCCCCGGCTGACCACTGTCGGACTGGCCACGATCCGGCTGACCGGCAGCAGGCTGGCCCGGGCCGGACTGGCCGAGCTGAGCGTCAGTTAGCTGATCCGAGCGGCCGGCGTCGGGCTGGCCGCCGTCGGGCTGGCCGTGATCTCGCTGGCCGTCGGCTGGCTGGTTTGGCCGGGCCGGGCCTGCGGGCCGGGCGGGGCTGCCGGGTGGCACGGTGAGCTGAGCGGTCGCGGGCAGCGCGGCCGGGCCGCGGGACACCGGCGAGGCCAGCGGGCGCCCCGCTGCGGCCGGCGGCGGGGACGGTGGCTGGGCCACGGCGTCCCGGATGCCGGGCCACGGCGGCGCAGGCGGCCGGACGGGCGGGGGCTGGTCGTCCATCGGACCTGGCGGCGGCGGGACCACGACCGGCCGCCGCGAGGGGTTCTTCGGCGTGGAAGGGCGCACCGGCGGCAGCCCTTCCTCGCCGTCCGCGCCGGCATTCCCGGACAGCGACCCATTCGCCGCCGCGCGGTGGGCCGCAGCAGCCCCGGCGCCGTGGACGGCCGGCCCGAACACCGTGGCCTCTGGCGGGCCGAAGTCGGTCGCGTCCGCCGGCCCCTGGCCGGCCGGATCGGCCAGCGGCCCGGCGGACGCGACTTCCGCCGGCCGGGCCGGCAGCTCAGTGAGCGGCTCGGCCACGTCCGGCAGGTCTTCAAGCGGCGAGTCATCCGTGTACGCGGGCATCGGCCCGGACGGGTAGTCCGCGAACGGGGCGGCGTCACCCTCCGGCCCGGCCGGGTGCCCGGCGACCGCCCAGGCCGCCGACGGCGCATCCACCGCCGGGCGGGCGGGCCGCGCCGCACGCGGCGGTGGCGGGGGCAGCGGCGACAGCGGATCGGCCAGCGGCGGCTGCCCGTCTGGCCCGGCGCCCAGGCCCAGCTCAGCGCCTAGCGCCCAGGTCAGCGCCTACGCCCAGCCCGGCGCCGACGGCCGGCCCGGCAGCCACGGTCCCGTTGGCCCCGTTAGCCGCGCCCGGCGCGAACGCGGCACCAGTCACGCCGGTCCCGCCGTTAACACCGTCCCGCCGTGCCCGCCGTTAACACCGGGCCCGCCAGACGCACCGGTCTCACCGTGCGCACCGTTCCGGCCCGGCGCGAAAGCTGTGCTGGCCGCTGACGGCCCCGCCGCCTCGGGCCAGGTGGGGCGGCCCGGCGCGGCCTGGCCCGGAACCCGCGGCCGGTAGCCCGTCCGGCCGCCCGCCCGGGCCGCCGCCGCGGCGTCCCGCCCGTCAAAGTCGCGCCCCGTCGCACTGTCCCTGACCGTCCCGGCCGCCGCGGCGGCACCGGTCACACCGGCGGCTGCGGCCCCGGCCGCCATCCCGGCCGCGGTCACCACCCCGCCGGCCACGCTGCCCGGCGCCGGCGCCGCAGGCAGCGACTCCGCGCCCGGCAGCGGCTGGGCGGGCGTGCCCGCGGGCGGATGCAGAATCGGCCGGTGCCCGGCCGCAGCCGGCGCGACGTTCCCGGCCGGGCCACGCGCCGGGGTAACCGGCGGCCTGGTCCCCGCGGCGCCACGGCGCCGGGCCGGGGTCCCCGGCCAGGCTGGCGGCGCCGTACCAGCCGTACCCGCTGCCGCGGCAGCGCCGGCGGCCGCCCCGGCCGACCGCAGCTTGGCCCGGCCCGGCGCCGCACCAGCCGTACGCGGCGCACCGGGACGCGCGGCCACACCAGGACGCGCGGCCCGACCGCCGGCCTGCGCCGGGACCGCGGAAACCGAAGGGACTGCCTCGTCGGCCATCGCCGGCCGCGCCCGCAGGCCGGCCTGATGCCAGACCCGGGCGTACACCACGACCTCGTCCTTCTCGGCCAGCGGGGCCAGCCGGCACCAGGTCCGCGGTTCACCGAGATACCGCACCTGCGACACGATCAGCTCAGGCAGCCGCTTGCTCTCCAGCACCGGCCGGGTAGCCAGCCAGGCCAGCACCCCCGGTGGCAGGACGTACAGCCAGAAGTAGGTGTGACTGAACGGCAGACCGAGAATGGTGAGAACGATGATGTACGGCAGAGCGATTGCCGCGAACACGGCTATCTGGCCGATCGGCAGCGGCATCGGCAGCCTGAAGTCGTACAGCTTGTAGAGCCGCTTCTCGATGCGCCAGATATTCGTGTAGGTGGGCAGATCCACCAGCTACACCCCTTCCGCTCGCGCGGATATCAGTGGACACCGAGCGCGTTGGCGATTCCGGTAGCAAGCGTCTGCACGATGCTCGGGGTGTAGAAGATGACGGCGATCGCCACCGCGAGGACCACGAACTGCACGAACCTCAGTGATCTCGCGGGTGAACAGGAAGAAAATGGCCACGATCCCGACGATCCCAAGGAAAAGCGGCCCGAACAAGCCCTGTAGATAAGTCACAAGGCCGGATGTGCTCAGCGCGACCGGTGAGGCCACGGCGAGCAGGTGGGACGGCATCGGTCTACTCCGGGGTTATCGGGGATTCGACGGGCGGGAATCACATTCAATTGTCATTGAAATTTTCACGGCTGGGCCAATGGCTGGAGGGACGTCCCTATGGACTTCACGTACCAGCTGCCGCCCTGCCGGATTACCTGCATCTGATACGTCATCTCGAGGCCGGCCGGGGTGTTCGTCACGTCCGGCGAGTCCGAGCTTGCCCCAGCCTGGACGTGCCACAGGACGCTGACTGTGATCGTGCGGCTGTCTCCGCCCGGCGGCACGTAGATCCCGGCTATGGAATGGTACGTCACGGAACCGCCCAGGCCCGTTACCGTCGCGCCCGGAGCCAGGAATCGTCCCAGCGTGACCGGGTCGCCGCTGGCGTACGCCTCAAAGAAGGCGGGCAGCTGGCGGCCGAGCGCGTCGGCCGCATCCGGGTCCGAGGACTGGTTCGGCGGCTGCGGCGTGGTCGCCCGGGCGGGCGGCGGAAGCAGCGCAGGCTCGGCCGAGATGCTCAGCCCGCCGTCGGCGGCGTAGACCGGCACGCCGAGCTCGAACATCTGGCCGCTGGCCCGGGCCAGCAGGGTGACCACCGCGTGCTGGGAGTCGGCCACCTTGATCCCGGCGACCTGCTCGGACTGGAGCTCCAGCGAGCCCGCGCCGTTCCAGCCGAGCTGGTCGCTGGCCCCGGACGGCAGGAACGTGGCAAGCTCCTTGGCCCGCTGGTCCGCGTCGGCCGGGCTGAAGTTCAGGTAGACCGAACCGAACTGAAGGGCGTACGCCTCGGCCATGGCGACCGGGAAGCCCTTGTTGGGATCAGCTGCGGGCGCGCCGGACGAGCCGGACGAGTTCTTGTCTGGCATCACGATGGCGGTGACCCCGCGATACCCGATGATGAGCAGCACGGCCCAGACCACGAAGCGGAACGTCCAGACCAGCCAGCGGCCACCGGATCCGCGCCAGGGCTTCCCTGTCTGGCCATCGGCCGACTCAGCCAGCTCTGGCACTCCAGGTGCCGCTCCGGCCGCCGCAGTGTGCTCATTCGGCTGCGCACCGCGATCAAGGGTAGCCCTGCGACCCATCACACCTCCGCCCGCTACCGCGGCCAAGCAGCAAGGAGTTGGGGCCCGCCCTTGCCCGTCTTGTCCACCATTCTGAGGCAAAATACCCTGCAGATGGCACCCTTTGAGCCAGCCAGCTTGCCGGCCAGCCCCAGGTCAGCCCGGCCATTCAGCCGGGCCCGCCGCGCCAGGACGCTCATCATATGCCCTCTGACCTGCGTTAATCGTACTGAGTAAGGGGACTGTAGCGAGACGTTACCTCATCGGCCGCTGAAGTTCACTTCAGCGCGTTCTGAACCGTCCCGCCCGGACCCTCCGGGTGCTGCCGCCCGCCGGGGCCGGGTGGCGCCGCCAGGGCAGGGCTCAGCAGAGCAGCCGGCGTGTGACAGTCACTGTGTACATGCGCTGTGACACCAGCGCCACGGCGGCCGGCGGAAATCCCCTGGGGGACCCCGCCGGCCGCCGCGTTGCGCCGCAGAGAGGCCGATCAGGCCGTGCCGGGCGCGCTCACGATCCAGGCGAGCACGAACGCCTCTTCCTCCCAGGCGTCGTACCGCCCGCTCCGGCCGCCGTGCCCGGCCACCATTTCGGTCTTCAGCAGGAACGGCCCGCCGCGCGCCTGCGCCTGCAGCTTCGCGATCCATTTGGCCGGCTCGCTGTAGAGAACCCGCGTGTCGTTCAGGCTGGTCACGGCCAGGATCGGCGGGTACTCCGCAGCAGGCGAGATGTTCTCGTACGGCGAGTACGACTTCATGTACGCGTACACCTGCGGGTCATGCAGCGGGTCCCCCCACTCCTCCCACTCCGTCACGGTCAGCGGCAGCGACGGATCCAGGATCGTGGTCAGCGCGTCCACGAACGGCACCTGGGCCACGATCCCGCCGAACGCGGCCGGGGCCAGGTTGACCACCGCGCCCATCAGCAGCCCGCCCGCGCTGCCGCCCCGGGCCACCAGCCGCTGCGGCGACGTCCACCCGGCCTTGACCAGGTGCTCGGCGCTGGCCACGAAGTCGGTGAACGTGCTGGTCTTGTGCAGCAGCTTCCCTTCCTCGTACCACCGGCGGCCCATCTCGCCGCCGCCGCGGATGTGCGCGATCGCGTAGCAGAACCCGCGGTCGAGCAGGGAGAGCCGCGGGATGGAGAACCCGGGGTCGATCGAGATCTCGTAACTGCCGTACCCGTAGAGCACGCACGGGGCGCTGCCGTCGCGCGGCGTGCCCTTCCGGCACACCAGCGAGATCGGCACCTGCGTGCCGTCCGGCGCGGTGGCCCACTCGCGGTGCTGCTCGTAGTCCTCGGCCCGGTACGGCGTGCCGTCCGGGGACGGCAGCACCGGCCGCTGGCGGAGCAGGGTCAGCGCCCCGGTGGCCATGTCGCAGTCGTACACCGAGTCCGGCGTGATCAGCGACACGTACGCCAGCCGGAACGTCGAGGTCTCGTACTCCGGGTTGCCGCCGGGCGAGACGGTGTAGACCACGTCGTCGAAGGCCACCTCGTGCGAGCTGCCGTCGGCGCGCAGGATGCGCAGCCCGGTCAGCCCGTTCCGCCGGTAGTACACCGCGGTGAAGTCGGCGAACGCCGCCGCGCCGAGCAGCCGGGTGTCCGCGGAGTGCGGGATCAGCGGCTCCCAGGTGGACGGCTCCGCCAGCGGCGCGGTGACCAGCTCGAAGTTCTCCGCGCCGTCGTTGTGCAGGATCAGCAGCCGGTCGCCGTCCGCCCCGAGCTGGTGCTCGACGCTGTACTCCACGCCCTGGCGGCGCGGCAGCACCACGTTCCACGCACCGGCCGGGTCAGCCGCGTCCAGCAGCCAGGACTCGCTGGTGATCTTGCTGCCCACCGCGATGTGCAGGTAGCGCTCGCTGCGGGTCAGCCCCACGCCGACCCAGAACCGCTCGTCGGCTTCCTCGTACACGATCACGTCGTCGTCCGCCGGGGTGCCGACCATGTGCCGCAGCACCCGGTACGGCCGCCAGGCGTCGTCGACGGTCACGTAGAACAGCGCCGACCCGTCCAGCGCCCAGGCGCAGCCGTAGAACGCCCCCGGCACCTCGTCCGCGAGCACCTCGCCGGTGTCCAGGTCCTTGATCCGGATCGTGAACCGCTCGCCGCCCGTGAAGTCCGTGGAGTAAGCCAGCCACCGCCCGTCCGGGCTGGTGGACAGCGCGCCCAGGGAGAAGAACTTCTGGCCGGCCGCGAGCTCGTTGCCGTCGGCCAGGATCTCCTCGCCGTCCAGCGGGGCCCCGTCGGCGGGCATCGGCGGGGTGGTCTCCCCCGGCCTGACCTCGCGGCGGCAGTGCACGGCGTACTGCTGCCCCTCCGTGGTCCGCGAGTAGTACCACCAGCGGCCCTTGCGGGTCGGCACGGACAGGTCGGTCTCCTGGGTGCGCGCCTTGATCTCGCCGAAGATCGTGCTGCGCAGCACTCCCAGCCCGCCGGTGATCGCCTCGGTGTAGGCGTTCTCCGCCTCCAGGTACGCGATGGTCTCCGGGTTCTCCTTGTCGGCTAGCCAGGCGTAGTCGTCGACGAAGGTGTCGCCGTGGTGGGTCCGCTCGGCGGGGATCCGCTGGACCGCGGGCGGCTGCGGTCCCGCCGCGGCATCAGTGCCGGTCGTGGTGGCTGGCTCGGTGCTCATGGTCAGCGAGTCTAGGGAGCCCGCATCCCGGCCGCCGCACCAGTCCGCCGACCGCGAACTACCGCACCAAGACGGTCCATAAGTGAGTTGTACGCAGTCTGCGGCGCGAGTCCCCGCGTCCCGGGCTGACCGGGAATCGCCAGCTCGCCTGCTGGCCGTCGACGATCTGGACCGGTGCTGCTGCGGTGCGCCGGCGCCCAGCTGAGCTGGATCCCGGTGGCTGCTCGGCGATACTCGTCCGGGGGCGGACGGCGGGACGAGTCGTCCGGCACGTCAGAGACTACGGGCCTGTCGGCTGGCGCTGCGGCCCGGCACTCCGCCGTTGCTGCCCAGTGGCCTGACCGCCGCAGCGGTCCGTTCGGCCGGAGCCGTCCGCGGCGCCGCGGCGACTGCTCCGCATCCTGATCATCGCGGTGATCCCGCACCGGGCCGCCGGGACCGGCGCGCCGCCGGAATCCCGGCCAGCCAGGCAAGTCAGACTCACGGAGATCGCCGGTGCTCTGCTCTGGCGGGGAGGGTTTCGCGGGTCGTTCGGGCTCTTGAGGGATGTCGTCATCGCTGGAGGAGAACGCATCGGCGAGACGGAGCGATCGCACCGGGGAAGGCAACGGGTGCATGGCCCCCTCGACCAGGGGAGATGCTGCACCACCGCGGACCAGGCGCCCGATCGGCCCCGGGTCCTCGGCCAGCACCGGTCCCACGCAGGCGCCGACGATAATGCAGATGGCGGCGCCGGAAATCCAGGTGACCAGGGCGAGCGCCACCCCGAAGATGCCGTATTGGTGATTGTTGCTCGTCACATTGCCCGGCATCCACAGCGTCGCCGACAGCGCATAGACGGAAAGGGCAATCCCCGTGATCAGGCCACTGGGGAACAGGACCCGAAGCCGTACCTGCCCCTTGAGCATCAGCCAGGCGGTGAACCACCAGATG
Source organism: uncultured Actinomycetes bacterium (assembly GCA_963770375.1). Classification (GTDB taxonomy): domain Bacteria; phylum Actinomycetota; class Actinomycetes; order Streptosporangiales; family Streptosporangiaceae; genus DASVBE01. The sequence continues at coordinate 600,357 of CAVYPM010000017.1, forward strand.
GCAGTGGACAAGGCCAGCGCCACCACGACAAATGCGGCTATCCCCGCGCCGCTCCCCAGGACGTTGCGGGTGCCACCCAGCAGCGCCATGTAGACGAGGAATGCCGCCACCCAGGCGACTCCCCGGACGTAGTTGCCGGCCGCCTTCACGGGGGGCCGACGCCAGGCGCGGAGGTAGGCGCGCCGGAGTGCGGTCGTGAACGAGCTGGCGTAGAAGACCGCCAGGACCAGGCCGAGCAGGCCGGTGGCCCGGCGGATGTCCGCTGCGGAGGCGAACGCCTGCTTAACCGTGGCCAGCGAAGCGCCTGTGATGCCGAGGCGATGAGTCAGCGTCGTGAAGATGGACGTGCGGAGGTGTGCGGGCACGAAGGCGGCGACGACGATGATGAGCGGGAAGAACGAGATGAACGCCTTGCCCGCCAGGGCGATGCTGCGGTCGATGAACTCCGTTTCGAGCATCCGGTCCCATACTCTCCACAGCAGTGTCTGCTCAGCCCAGCCGCGGATGACCTGGACACGGCTCCGGACCTTCTCAAATGCGTGCCGGCTGGTCCTTTCGGTGCCCGACTCGGCCATGATCCCGTCCTTGGTCTTGATAGATCGCACGCGCTTGCAGGGTAGGGCGGCGGTGCTAGCCATGCGCGGGTGCAGCCAGCGGGTCGGCCGGGGGCCCGCCCGCTACAGCTCGATCTCAGCTTCGTCTGGCCCGCCGTGAGGTAGGCCACGTCGTGGCCCGGATGAAACGTCGTGATCATGTAACGACCGGTCACCTCAACGGTACTCACCGCCAGCATCTGTCGCTGGTGCCTGCCGAGGCCGGTCAGACGTTGAAGCGGAAGTCCACCACGTCGCCGTCGCGCATGACGTAGTCCTTGCCTTCGATGCGGGCCTTGCCCGCGGCGCGGGCGGCGGCGATCGAGCCGGCCTCCATCAGGTCGTCGTAGGAGACGATCTCGGCCTTGATGAAGCCGCGCTGGAAGTCGGTGTGGATCACGCCGGCCGCTTCCGGCGCGGTGGCGCCGACCGGGATGGTCCAGGCCCTGGCTTCCTTCGGGCCCGCGGTCAGGAAGGTGGACAGGCCCAGCGCGGCGAACCCGGCCCGGGCCAGCTGGGCCAGGCCCGGCTCGCCCAGGCCCAGCTCGGCGAGCAGCTCGGCGGCCTCCTCCTCGTCCAGCTCGGCCAGCTCGGCCTCGGTCTTGGCGTCCAGGAACACCGGCTCGGCCGGGGCGACCAGCCCCGCCAGCCGCTTGCGCAGGTCGTCGTCGGCCAGCTCGCGGTCGTCGAGGTTGAACGCGTACAGGAACGGCTTGGCCGTCAGCAGGTGCAGGTCGCGCAGGTCAGCCAGGTCGATCCCGGCCGCCGCCGCGCCCGCGAACAGCGTGCTGCCGCCGTCCAGCACCGGCTGCGCCTTCGCCGCCGCGTCGGCGGCCCGCTGGCGCTGCGGGTCCTTGGCGAACTTGGCTTCCTTGGCCAGCCGCGGCGCGGCCTTCTCCAGGGTCTGCAGGTCGGCCAGGATCAGCTCGGTGGCGATCGTCTCGATGTCCCGCTCCGGCGACACGTCGCCGTCCACGTGGGTCACGTCGGGGTCGTTGAAGACCCGCACGACCTGGCAGATCGCGTCGGTCTCGCGGATGTGCGCGAGGAACTGGTTGCCCAGGCCCTGGCCCAGCGAGGCGCCGCGGACCAGCCCGGCGATGTCCACGAACCGCACTGTGGCGGGCACGATCTTGGCCGAGTCGTACAGGCTGGCCAGCCTGGCCAGCCGCGGGTCGGGGATGCCGACGATCCCGACGTTGGGCTCGATCGTGGCGAACGGGTAGTTGGAGGCCAGCGCGCTGGCCCTGGTCAGTGCGTTGAACAGCGTCGACTTGCCGACGTTGGGCAGGCCGACGATGCCAATGGACAAGCTCACCCGGCGAGTCTAGGACCGGCCGGACCGCTGCCCGGGCCCGCGTGTCAGGCGGGAAATGTCGCGCCGGGCTGCCAGCATGGAAATATGGACGCGACTGCGCTGTTTGCCGGGCTGGTACTGGGCCTCGTGCTCGGCGGCGCGCTCGGCTACCTGCTGGCCCGCGGCCGGCTGGCCGCGGACACGGCCAGCCTGACCGGGCAGGCCCGCGCGGCCCAGGAACGGGAACGGGCCGCGCAGGAGCGGCTTGCGCTGGTCGACGGGCAGCTCACCGAGCGGTTCCGCCAGCTGTCCGCGGACGCCCTGGACCAGAGCACCCGCCGGTTCCTGGAAATCGCCGAGGGCCGCCTGGCCGCGGCCAACGTCACCGCCGCGAGCGAGCTGGACAAGCGCAAGACCGAAGTCGAGCACCTGGTCGAGCCGCTGCGCGAGACCCTGGCCCGGGTCAGGACCAGCTGCGCGAGTCGGACCGGGCCCGGGACCTGTCGCACGCGGCGCTGGCCGAGCAGGTCAAGATCGCCCGCGCAGACTCCGCCCAGCTGCGGCTGCAGACCCAGGCCCTGGTCACCGCCCTGCGGCGGCCCGAGGCCCGCGGCCGGTGGGGCGAGATGCAGCTGCGCCGGGTGGTCGAGCTGGCCGGGATGAGCGCCCGGTGCGACTTCGAGGAGCAGGTCACCGTGGACGGCGCGGACGGCGGCATCGCCCGGCCCGACATGGTCGTCCGGCTGGCCGGCGGCAAGAACATCGTGGTCGACTCCAAGGTCACCCTGGCCGCCTACCTGGAGGCCGCGGAAGCCGACGAGGACGACGTCCGGGAGCAGCGGCTCCAGGCGCACGCCCGGCACCTGCGCGAGCACGTGGACCGGCTGGCGGCCAAGTCCTACTGGGCCCTGCTCAGCCCGGCGCCGGAGTTCGTGGTGCTGTTCATCCCCGGCGAGGCGTTCCTCGCCCCGGCGCTGGAGCGGGACCCCGGCCTGCTCGAGCACGCGATGATCCGCCGGGTGCACATCGCCACCCCGACCACGCTGGTCACCATGCTCCGCACCGCGCAGTACGCCTGGCAGCAGGCGGCGCTGTCGGACAACGCCCGGGCCGTGTTCGACCTGGGCCGCGAGCTGTACGAGCGGCTCGAGCGGCCTGGGCCGGCACGTGGACGGCCTGGGCAAGGCGCTGAACGGCGCGGTGTCCGCGTACAACCAGACGGTGGGCTCGCTGGAGAGCCGGGTGCTGGTCAGCGCGCGGCGGCTGAACCAGCTGGGGGTGACCGACGCCGCGCTGGACCAGCCGCGGCTGATCGAGGACAGCACCCGGCCGCTGTCCGCGCCGGAGCTGGACACCAGCGGCGGGCCGCAGCTGGTCGCCGGGCCCTCCGCGGGGCCCGCGCCGTTCGGCCGGCCGACCCCTGCCTGGCCGACGCCGACGACAACGGCGAGGCCGGCCCGGCGAGGGAAACCGGTCCGCGGCCGGCCACGGGTACGCTTCCCGGTCAACGGGCGGTTGGCGCGGCGAGCTGAGCTGGCCGGCCGTCCCGGAGGGCTGGCGGCCGGGACCGGGAGGATGCAGGAGGAGGGCACGGGGCGCATGGCGATGCGGACGCAGCATCCACCAGCAGGGTCAGACCAGGCACGGGAGCACATCCGGCCGGGCGAGGCCCGCACCGGCCTGCGCCGGGCCACGGACGGCAGCCACGACCCGGCCGGGAGCCGGACCGCAGGCGGCAGCCAGGCCGCAGGCGGCGGCCGGGCCCGGGCGGCAGCCCCGCCCGCGCCGCAGAGCCCCACGCGCCGGATCACGGCACGCTGCGGCTGACCGCACGGGGCGCCGCGCTGGCCATGTTCTCGATCATCTTCCCCGGCACGCTGACCTCCGGCTGGCTGCACTTCCCGGTGCTGAGCGGGGCGAGCTTCGTGGCCGCCTGCGTGCTGGCCGCGCTGGCCACCCGGCGCGAGGACCTGCTGGTGGTGGTCACGCTGCCGCCGGTGGTGTTCCTGGTCTCGGCGATCTGCGTGGCCGCGGTGTCGTCCAACGGCGGCGGGGTGCTGGCCGGGGTCAGCGGCATCGCGCTGACCCTGGGCCGCGCGGCGCTCTGGCTGCTGGCCGGCGAGGGCATCGTGCTGCTGCTCAGCCTGTTCCGCGGGCTGCACCGGTGCGTCCGCGACCTGCGCACCGACCTGCGCGGCGAGCCGTACTGACCGGCGGCGCGGGCCGCGGGGATTAGCTCCGGGTCGCGGCGCCGGGACGGGCCGGCCTTGCGCAGCTCGTGCGGCAGCGCGAACACGGTGCCCTCGCGGACCGTCTCGACTTCCTCCACGTCGCCGAAGCCAGCCGCGGCAAGCCAGTCCAGCACCCCGGCGACCAGGTCCTCGGGCACCGACGCGCCACTGGTGACGCCCACCGTGGTGCTGCCGTCCAGCCAGGCGGGGTCCAGCACGGACGCGTCATCCACCAGGTACGCGGCCTTGGCCCCGGCGTCGGTGGCGACCTCTACCAGCCGCACCGAATTAGAGGAATTACGCGACCCGACCACGATGACCACATCGGCCTCGGCGGCGATCTGCTTCACCGCGCTCTGACGGTTCTGGGTCGCGTAGCAGATGTCGTCGCTCGGCGGGTCGATCAGCAGCGGGAACCGCTCGCGCAGGGCGCCGACGGTTTCGTTGGTCTCGTCGACCGACAGCGTGGTCTGGGACAGCCAGGCGACCTTGGCCGGGTCGCGGACCTGCACCCGGGAGCTGTCCTCCGGGCCGTCGACCAGGTGGATCCGGGTCGGCGCCTCCCCGGTGGTGCCGACCACTTCCTCGTGGCCCTCGTGGCCGATCAGCAGGATGTCGTAGTCCTGGGCGGCGAACCGGCGGGCCTCGTTGTGCACCTTGGTCACCAGCGGGCAGGTCGCGTCGATGGTGTGCAGCCCGCGGGCGGCTGCGTCCTCGCGGACCTGCGGCGCGATACCGTGCGCGGAGAACACCACCACCGCGCCCTCGGGGACCTCCTCGGTCTCCTCCACGAAGATGGCGCCGCGCTCCTCGAGCGTGCGGACCACGTGCGTGTTGTGCACGATCTGCTTGCGTACGTAGACGGGCGCGCCGAACCGCTCGAGGGCGAGCTCGACGGATTGCACTGCACGGTCCACCCCGGCGCAGTAGCCGCGGGGGCTGGCGAGCAGGACACGTCGCTTCGGCTCCGACATGATCCCCATGGTAGGTGGCTCCCGGCACCGACCATCGCCAGGCCCGACACGGCCGTCAGGCGCTGTGCTAGCCGCTCGCGGCGGGCCGCGAGCCGGGCCGGCTCGCCGGCCGGGGTGGCTGGTCAATGGTTCGCGCGGCCGGCCCGGCGGCCCGCTCCGGTGCCGGGCCCGGCGCCCGGATCCCTGGCGGACCTGGGGTCTGGGCGGCCCCGGCTCTTCCGTAAATCCGCCGCCGCTGCGACAATAGGCGCCCGTCTGCTGCGTGTGTCCTGCTGCCCCCGGACCGCAGCCGGGCTACCGTGCCCGGCGCCGCCGGACGCCCGGACTACCCAGGCCGCGGGCCCGCTAGCCACGGTCCCGCGGGCACGTCAGGAAAGAGAGGCTGTCATGCGCGTCCCGCAGGTGACCGATCGCCTGAAGGAAGCCCCCGCGCAGGCACTGCGCGCGGTGTTCTCCGGGGTCGGCAGTGTGCTCCTCGTCGCGGACCGGCTGCGGCACCGCCCCGGCCAGGAGACCGGCCAGGGCAACGGCCACGCCGCCCGGCCGGCGACCGCCCCGGAAGGCACGTCCCCCGCCGCGACAGCGCCGGCCCAATATGGCGGTTCCCCGCCGCCCAGGGCGGCCCGGCAGCCAAGGCGGCCAGTCCCGCCAAAGCCAGTTCCGCCAAAGCCAGTTCCGCTAAGGCCAGTTCCGCAGCACCCCCAGCCCCTCGCACCCCAGCGGCCCCACCCACCTCGGCGGACTCACCAGCTCCGGCGAGGAGCGGCGGCAGGCCCGTGAAGGCCACCGCGCCAGCCCCGGCGAAGCGCGGGAGCGGGTCCGCGAAGGCCGCCCCGGCCCCGGCGACGGGCGGGAGCCGCGGACTGTGACGGGCGCGGGCGGGTCCGCGACGGCCGCGCTGGACGGGGCTGTGAGTGGGTCTGGCGCCGCTGGCGGGCTGCCGCTGGCGGGCTATGACGGGCTGACCGTGCCGCAGCTTCGGGCCCGGATGCGCACGCTCGACCCGGCGCAGCTGCGGGCGCTGATCGCCTACGAGCGGGCGCACGCCGGGCGGGACGAGGTCGTGGCCATGTTCGAGCGGCGCCTCGCCAAGGTCGAGGGCGGCGGATGACCGCCGTCCGGCCGGCGCACTGACAGGCGGCGGGCATGCCGCTGGAAACCTCCCCCGAGTCACCTGTCCCGGTCCGGACGATCCTGCGCCTGGTCGGCGAGTGGGTCGGCCGCCTGGGCCGGGTCTGGGTCGAAGGGCAGATCGCCGAGCTGACCCGGCGCGGGGGGACCGCGTTCCTGACCCTGCGGGACCCGGTCGCCGCCGTGTCGGTGCGGGTGATCTGCCCGCGTGCCGTGCTGGAGGCCAGCGAGCCCGCGCCGGCCGAGGGAGCCCGGGTGGTGATCTGGGCCAAGCCCGACTTCAGCATCAACCGCGGCGCGTTCGCGCTGACCGCGCTCGAGCTGCGCGCGGTGGGCCTCGGTGAGCTGCTGGCCCGGCTGGAGCGGCTGCGCCGCGAACTGGCCGCCGAGGGGCTGTTCGCCGCGGCGCGCAAGCGGCCGCTGCCGTTCCTGCCCGGCGTGGTCGGGCTGATCTGCGGGCGCGGCTCGGCGGCCGAGCGGGACGTGCTCGAAAACGCGGCCCGGCGCTGGCCCGCGGTCCGGTTCCGGGTGGAGAACGCCAGCGTGCAGGGCGGCTTCGCGGTGGCCGAGGTGACCGACGCGCTGCAGAGGCTGGACGCCGACCCGGCCGTCGAGGTGATCATCATCGCCCGGGGCGGCGGGTCGGTGGAGGACCTGCTGCCGTTCTCCGACGAGTCGCTGATCCGCGCGGTCGCCGCCAGCCGGACCCCGGTGGTCAGCGCGATCGGGCACGAGCAGGACGCGCCGCTGCTCGACCTGGTCGCCGACGTGCGCGCGTCGACGCCGACCGACGCGGCCCGCCGGGTCGTGCCGGACGTGTCCGAGCAGCTGGAGCTGATCGCCGGACTGCGGGCCCGGGCCCGGCGGCGGCTGGCCGGCCAGCTGGACCGGGAGCTGTCCTGGCTGGCCGGCGTGCGGTCCCGGCCGGTGCTGGCCGCGCCCGCCAGGGACATCGAGCGGCGCCAGGAGCAGGTGGAGGCATTGGTGCTGCGGGCCCGGCGCTGCCTGGCCAGCCGGCTGGACCGGGCCGGCGACGACATCTCGCACACCCGGGCCCGGCTGCTGGCCCTGTCCCCGGCCAGCACGCTGCGCCGCGGCTACGCGATCGTGCAGCGCGGCGACGGCACCGTCGTGCGGGCCGCGGCCGAGGTCGGCGACGGCGAGGAGGTCAGCATCAGGTTCGCCGCGGACCAGCTGACGGCCACGGCTCATCAGCCCGGCGGCACACCCGGTTAAGGTGACAGCGTGACGCCACCCAAGGCAGCCAAGGCGGCGAAGGACGGCCACGGCCGGCCCGCGCTTCCCTACGAGCAGGCCCGCGATCAGCTGACCGAACTGGTGAAACGGCTGGAGGCCGGCGGCCTGACGCTGGAGCAGTCGCTGGAGCTGTGGGAGCGCGGCGAGCAGCTGGCCGACATCTGCCAGCAGTGGCTGGAAGGCGCCCGGGCCCGGCTGACGGCGGCCACCGCGCAGGCCAGCGACGAGCCCGGCGACCCGGCTGCCCCGTTCTGAAAGGGACCGCGACCATGACGGACAGCAACTTCCCCGCGGCCCCCGGTGCCGTCCAGGCCGAACCGCCCGCCCCGCCGGGCCGCACCGCGCCGGACCGGAACCTGGCCCTGGAGCTGGCCCGGGTCACCGAGGCCGGCGCGATGGCCGCGGCCCGCTGGGTCGGCCGCGGCGACAAGAACGGCGCCGACGGCGCGGCCGTGCAGGCCATGCGGCTGCTGATCAACACGGTGTCGATGAACGGCGTGGTGGTGATCGGCGAGGGCGAGAAGGACCACGCCCCGATGCTCTACAACGGCGAGGAGGTCGGCGACGGCAGCGGGCCGGCCTGCGACGTGGCGGTCGACCCGATCGACGGAACCCGGCTGACCGCCAACGGCATGCCGAACGCGATCTCCGTGCTGGCCGTCAGCGCGCGCGGTTCGATGTACGACCCGTCGGCCGTGTTCTACATGTCCAAGCTGGTCACCGGCCCGGCCGCGGCCAGCGCGGTGGACATCAACGCGCCGGTGGCGGCCAACATCTCCGCGGTGGCCAAGGCCAAGGGGTGCTCGCCGCACGACGTGACGGTGATCATCCTGGACCGGCCGCGGCACGCGGACCTGATCGCCGACGTGCGCGCGGCGGGCGCCAGGATCAAGCTGATCACCGACGGCGACGTGGCCGGGGCGATCATGGCGGCCAGCGAGGGCACCGGCATCGACCTTCTGCTCGGCATCGGCGGCACGCCGGAAGGGATCATCGCCGCGTGCGCGGTCAAGTGCCTGGGCGGGGTGATCCAGGGCAAGCTGACGCCGCGGGACGACGCCGAGCGGGACCGGGCCCTGGCCGCCGGGCATGACCTGGACCGCGTGCTGCTGACCGACGACCTGGTTGCCTCGGACGACGCGTTCTTCGCCGCGACCGGGATCACCGACGGCGAGCTGATGGCCGGGGTCCGCTACCGGGCCGGCGGCGCCAGCACCCACTCCCTGGTCATGCGGGCCCGGTCGGGCACGATCCGGACCATCCGCAGCGAGCACCAGCTGTGGAAGCTGAGCGCGTACAGCGCGGTCAACTTCGACGGCGACGACTGACCGGCCAGCGGCGGCGCCGCGGCGGACGCGGCGTGGTGATCTTGATCCGCCCGCCGGGGACCACCGTGCGCACCTCGATCACCGGCGTGCCCGGTGGCCCGGTGGTGCGCGGCTGGGAGGCGTCTTGCGCGGCCGGGCGGCTGCGCGTGCTGCCGGGCGCGCCTGGCCCGGTCAGCTCGACCTTCAGGCCCTCGGGAACGATCAGCTCGAGACGGCCGCCGAGCAGGGTCGCGTACACGGTGACCCGCTGGCTCTGCAGTACCGCCTCGCGCAGGTCCAGCACGACCTCCCCGAACAGCACGGTGACCGGGAACGAGTCCGGCACGACCCAGCGGCCGGACCGGGACTGCCGGGTCATGAACCCGGCCACGGCCCGCCGGTGATCCAGCCGGATCGGCTGGTGATCCGCGGCCACCAGGTCCTCGGTCAGCCCGGCGAGGTCCCCCAGGGTGCGGGCCGAGTAAGCACGCTCCAGCCGTATTCCGTGCTCCTGAATATCCAGACGGCCGTCAGCAAGCGCCGCGGTGAGAACCGCAACGACGCGTTCCCGGTCGTCGTCGGACGCCCGCAGGTCGTGCGGACGGGGGCGCGAGGGCACAGCGCCGAAGATACCGGGCGGCCGGTCCGGCCGGGAGTCAGGACCAGTGCTGGCCGTAATTGCCGGTGGCGAGCTCGATCACGTCGCCGTGCTCGTCGGTGTAGTACAGGTGCCCGGTGCCCTTGCCCCAGGCGATCATGGCCGGCGGGTGGAGGGCCTTGCTCGGGCTGACGTTCGTCCACGCGCTCCATTTGCCGTCGTACCTGGTGGCCTGGATGAAGCCGTTCTTGCCCATGCCGGCGACCACCGTCACGCCGTTGTCCCAGCGGATAGCGGCCAGCGCTGAGGTGTTCGATCCGCCCAGGTTGTGCACGTGCGACTCCTTCGGCTTGCCGAGTGCGGCCCGCATGGCGGCCGGGCTGGCGAACTTGGCCACGTCCCGGTCGATCGACCCGATGATGCTGTGCTGGTGCATGGTCCAGGTGGTCCAGGGCCCGGGCACCCGCGGACGGCCCATCGGCGATGACGGGTCGGCGATCCACAGCGGGTAGTGGCCCAGGCCGGCGCAGTTGCCGGACTCGGCGAAGGACAGGAACGTGTAGATCACCGGCTGGCGCCCGGTCCGGTTGTGCAGCTGGCTGGCCACGTTGCGGGCCCAGGCCGACACCGCGGCCGGGCCCAGGCCGTCGGTGACCTCCAGGTCGAGCGCGATCCCGTCCCCGTCGTGGAGGCCGAGCCGGTTCAGCTGGCTGAGGAAAAAGCTGACCGTGTCAGTCGCGTTCACCGACGGGTGGCCGAACAGATAGGCGACCCGGTTCAGGTTCTGCCGCTCCAGATAGGCCCAGTCGGGGCCGGCGTCCGGGTTGACGTAATGGACGCCGTTCGGCTCCAGCTCGGTGATCTTCACCGCGGCCCAGCTGATCGGGCCCGCCGCGTGCTTCCAGTTGCTGGGCAGGCCCTGGAAGCTGGACACGTCCACCCCGTGCAGCAGCGGCACCACGTCCGGTTGCGCATCCACGTCCGGCGCCACGTCCGGCGCCGTGTCCGGCTCGGCATCGGCAGCGGGGGCGGCGGCCGCCACTGCGGTGGCGTCGGTCCCCGCGGGAACCGCCGCCGCGGTTTCCGCCTCCGTGCCGGGCATCGGCGGTGGCGGAGGGGGCGGAGGCGGTGGCGGCGGGCTCGCGGCCGGGGCGGGGCAGGGGGTGTCTCAGGAGCCCCCGGCGCCCCCGTCTGGCTCTGTTCGCCGTCCTGATTAGTCAGCTTGCGGAACCAGGTCCGCACCGACCTGCCGTTCTGCATGGGCGCGACTTTACCCGGTAAATTGACCAGGCGCCCCTCGCGCCAGCGAAAGCTAACGGCCGGGCAAGCCACGGGAAGGGCGGCCGCGGTCAGTCTCCGGGCGCGAACGGCGGCCCGGGGGGCTCACCCCACCAGCCGCGCAGGAACGCTTCCGCCATCGCGCAGCCCCCGGCCAGCGGGCCGTCCGGGTGGCCGAGCGCCTCGCCGGTCAGCCCGGCGATCCGCGCCTCGGTACCGGCCAGCACCTGCTCCGGGGTGGAGCCGGACGGCGACCGGTAGCCGAGCACCGCGCCGGCGTTGCTGACGAAGTCCGGCAGCGCCAGCACGCCGCGGCGGTGCAGTTCCCCGGCCCCGGCCCGGGTGTAGGGGGCGTTGGCGGCGGGGGCGATGACCCGGACCGTGGCGGGCAGCGCGCGGGCGGCCGCGGCGGTGATCGCGCCGGGCCTGGTGCCGGGCACCAGCACGTCGGCCGCCACCGTGAACAGCTGCCCGGGCGGCCCTGGCGGGCCGGCCGGGGAGCCGTAGGCGGTCACGCAGCGGTCGCCGTGCCCGGCGCGCAGCGCGAGCAGCCGGCTGACGTCCAGGCCGGCCGGGTCGGACAGGCACCCGGCCAGGGTGGACACCGCGACGACCCGGCCGCCGCGGCGGGTGACCTCCGTGGCGACCCCGCCGCCGACCTTGCCGAAGCCCTCGATGGCCACCGAGCAGCCGTCCCACCCGGCGGGCCGGCCCGCAGGGCCCGAGCGCAGCGCGGTTTCCGCGGCGACCGTGACCCCGAAGCCGGTCAGCAGATCCTCGAACGGCACGCCGTTGACGGTGGAGGTCATCGCGCCCGGGGCCGCGTTGCGGGCCCGCAGCGGCGCGAAGTCCTCCTCGAACGTGCCCATATCGGGGCCGGTCAGGAACCGGCCCGCGGCCACCAGCGGGAGGATCTCCGTGCAGTAGGCGGCCATCAGCGCGGCCCGGGCGGGCCCGCCGGCGGGGTCCGCGCGGACGCCCGCCTTGGCCCCGCCGACCTGGGCCCCGAGCACCGCGAACTTGTAGGTCATGGCCCTGGCCAGCAGGGCCACCTCGGCGGGGGTGACATCCGGGGCCAGCCGGGTGCCGCCGGCGCTGAGCCCGGCGCCCGGGAGATCGAGCACGATAAACCCGGGCACCGAGCTGAGCGTGATGGTTTCCGGCGGCACGGGTGCCGCTTGGCTAGAGCTTGCCTGGCTGGCGCTCATCCCGCGGTCACGATCCGGCACGCGGCCGTGGGAACGAGAGCTAGGCGCAGGCGGCGATCGACAGCCCGACGGCGCGAAGGTGACGGGCGTCCCTGGACGGGCTGTGCCGCGCCCAGATCGCCACGTCGAGGATGCGCAGCAGGCTGGCCTCGGCGGCGGTCCGCGGGCGCAGCGCCTCGATGTCGGCGCGGGCCGCGGGGTCCTGCAGCAGCGTGCGCACCGCCTGGCCGGCCAGGTGCACCGGCACCCCGGCGGCCTGGACCGCGGCCCGGTCGGTGGACGCGCACAGCCGCGGCCGCTTGCGGGCGAGGAGCTTGGCCGCGGTGGCCGCGCCCACGCCCGGCATGGCGTTTAACGTCTGCCACAGCTCGTCCACCGGGGCGAGATCCTCATCGGAGGCCTCCCACAGGTCGATGTCGTCGCGCACCTCGGCGAGCAGCCTGGACACCGGGGCGGCGTGGCTGCCGAGCAGCATCCGCACCGCACCGGGCTGCCAGTCGATGCTCAGCAGCGAAACGGCCAGCAGGTCCGCCGCGATGATCTCGTCTCGCGGGTTGCTGCCGACCGTACTGAACGTCATGCCAGCGAATCCGTTGTCCGGGTCGAAGTAGGCGGCGACGGTGTTGCCCAGGCCGGGATCGGTGAGCCCGGCATGGAGGCGGCCGGCGCCTTGCTCGATATCGTGTTCCACTAAGGCAGTCATTGCCCCAGTATGACCTGTCCGGCGTCAGAATTTTGCTGGTCGGGGGGACACACCCCGGTACGCCGGGCTTCGGCCGCGGCCCGGATCGCGGCCACCGACCGGTCGATATCCGCCTCGGTGGTGGACCACCCGGAGACCGAGAGCCTGATCGCTTTCCCGCCCTGCCAGGTGGTTCCGCCCAGCCAGCAGGTGCCGTCCCGCTGGACATCCTGGATCACATCGTCCGCACTGGCCCCTGGCACCCGGAACAGCACCTGGTTCAGCGTGATGTCGTTCAGCACCTCCGCGGCGCCGCCGGCGGCCAGCCCGGCCGCGGCCCGACGGGCCAGCGCGCAGCAGCGGTCCACCTGAGCGGCCAGCCCCCGGCGGCCGAGCGCGCGCAGCGCCGCGTACACCGGGAGCACCCGCGCCCGCCGGGAGGCTTCGGGGACCAGGTTGAGCGCGTCCCTGGCCGCGGAGGCGGGCAGGTAGGCGGCCTGCAGCCCGAGGGCGGCGGTCAGCCGGACCGGGTCGGCGACGATGGCCAGCCCGCAGTCGTAGGGCACGTTCAGCCACTTGTGCGCGTCGGTGGCCCAGGAGTCGGCGAGCTCCGCGCCGGCCAGCTGCGGGCGCAGCGCCGGGCTGGCCGCGGCCCAGAGCCCGAACGCGCCGTCGACGTGCAGCCAGGTGCCGGGCCGGGCCCGGACCAGGCGCCCGATCTCCCCGAGCGGGTCAACCGCGCCGGTGTTGACCTCGCCGGCCTGGGCGCAGACCAGCGCGGGCCCGGTCACCCCGGCAAGCTCGCGGCGCAGGTCCGCGGCGATCATCGCGCCCTGGCTGCCGGCCGGTATCCGGCGGGCCCGGGCCGGGCCGAGACCGAGCAGCCGGAGCGCCTTCCAGATCGTGGCGTGCGCCTGCGCGCCGGCCAGCACGGTGATCTCCGGCGCCCCGATGAGCCCGTCGGCGGCCACGTCCCAGCCGGCTCCGGCCAGCAGCGCGTCCCGGCCCGCGGCCAGGCAGCTGAAGTTCGCCATCTGGCCGCCGGTCACGAAGCCCACCGCGGCCTGGGCGGGGAGGCCGAGCACGTCGAGCAGCCAGCCCGCGGTGATCTCCTCGACGGCGGCCACGGCGGGTGACATGACCTGCATGGCCGAGTTCTGGTCCCAGGCTGATACCAGCCAGTCCGCGGCGAGCGCGGCCGGCAGCGATCCGCCGGTGACGAACCCGAAGTACCGCGGGCCCGGGGAGGCTACGAGCCCCGGCTCCAGCGCCGCCGCCAGGTTGCTGATGACCTTGCGCGGATCCTCGCCCTCCTCAGGCAGCGGCCCCGCCAGCCTTTCCCGCATGTCTCCCGGGTCAACCGGCACCCCAACGGGCCGCTCACCAAGCGACCCAAGCCACTCCCCCGCCAACCGGGCTGCCAACCCCAGCACGTCATCACTCATAACCGCGACGCTACAGGCCCCTGACCAGGCCCCTCCCGTCACCTGATAGGCGCAGAACCCAGCGGCGGGGCGGGTTCAGTCAAGCCCCGATCGAGGGTCCCGAAGGCGAGGGCTTGACGGGTTCCGCCCCGGCGCGAACAATGCAGCGCCGGGTGAGGGGTCACCCGACCCGCTATCGCCACAAGGTCCGGATCTGCGTAGTGACCGCGAACGGGTCGTCTCCGCGCTGGGCGGCCAGGATCCCGGCGCCTTCCGGGGAGGCGGTTAGAGCATCGCGCCGGGGCTGACCCGCGCGTTCCAGGCCGCTTCGAACGCCACCGCCAGGTTCTTCCTGGCCCCCAGCACGGCCGGCACCGCGTGATACACCACCGCATCCGCGGCTTGCCTTATATAGTTAGCTCTGTGAACGATGTTTCCGAAGAAGATACGGCTGCCGGGCCGGTGGCCGTCGCGTCGGCGCTGCTGACGGCCATCGGCGCGGTGCGCCGGACCGCGCGGCGGGCCGTGCAGCAGGCCTGGGACCAGGAGCCGCTTCCGCCGGCCAGGTCCGAGCTGCTGCGGCTGGTCGCCCGGCGGCCGGGGATCACCGTGGCCGAGGCCGCGCACGAGCTGCACCTGGCCCAGAACACGATCAGCACGCTGGTCAGCAAGCTGGCCGCCGAGCACCTCCTCGACCGGGGCACGGACACCGCCGACCGGCGGGCCGTCCGGCTGACCGTGGCCCCGGCGGGGCGGGCGCGGCTGGCGGGCTACCGGGACCTGCGGGCCGAACTGGCCGGCCGGGCGCTCTCTGGCCTGACAACGGACGACCAGCAGGCGCTGGCCGCCGCGGTGCCCGCGCTGCACCGGCTGGCCGGGCAGCTGGAGGCCAGGTGAGCGCGCCCACGGACCGGGCCGCGCCGGGGGCCGCCGCGACTGACGTGGCCGCACCAGTCGCCGCGGTCACGCCAGCGGTGCTATGTGCCGGGCTGACCTACCGGTTCGGCACGCATACCGCGGTGAGCGGGCTCGACCTGGAGATCGCCCCCGGGGAGACGTTCGGCCTGCTGGGACCGAACGGGGCCGGGAAGACCACCACGATCCGGATGCTGACCACGCTGCTGAAGCCGATGGAGGGCAGCGTGGCCGTGTTCGGGGTCAGCGCCGCGGCCCAGCCGATGATCGTCCGCCGGGTGATCGGCTACGTGCCCCAGCTGCTGTCCGCGGACGCCACGCTGACCGGCCGGGAGAACGTCGAGCTGTTCGCCCGGCTGTTCGACGTGCCGCGGAAGGCCCGCGCCGAGCGGGGCGCCGCCGCGCTGGCCGCGATGGGTCTCGAGGACGCCGCGGACCGGATCGTGAAGACGTACTCGGGCGGCATGATCCGGCGGCTGGAGCTGGCCCAGGCGCTGGTCAGCGCGCCGCGGCTGCTGGTGCTCGACGAGCCGACGGTGGGCCTGGACCCGATCGCCCGCACCGACGTGTGGGACTACATCGCCGGGCTGCGCGCGGCCGCGCCGATGACGGTGCTGATGACCACGCACTACATGGACGAGGCCGACACCTACTGCGACCGGATCGCGCTGATGCACGCCGGGCGGATCCGGGCCACCGGCTCCCCCGCCGAGCTGAAGGCGACCCTGGGCGGCGGCGCCACCCTGGACGACGTGTTCCGCCACTACACCGGCGGGACGCTGGACGACGGGGCCGAGAAGGGAGGGATCCGCGATGTCCGCCGTGCCCGGCGCACTGCACGCCGCCTCGGCTGAGCCGCTGGCGGTCCCGCTGGCCGACACGCCGCCCGCCGCGCTGCGCCGGCTGGCCAGCCGCATCGTCACGCTCTGCTGGGTCGAGCTGCGCAAGATCCGGCATGACCGGACCGAGCTGTACACGCGGGCCATCCAGCCGGCGCTGTGGCTCCTGATCTTCGGCGAGACGTTCACCAGGATCCACGCCATCCCGGTGCCCGGCGGCCTGCCGTACCTGGCCTACCTGGCGCCGGGCATCCTGGCCCAGTCCGCGCTGTTCATCGCGATCTTCTACGGAATCCAGATCATCTGGGAACGCGACGCCGGGGTGCTGACCAAGCTGATGGTCACGCCTACCCCGCGGGCCGCGCTGATCACCGGGAAGGCGTTCGCGGCCGGCGTCAGGTCGCTGGTGCAGGCGGCGGTCGTCCTGGTGCTGTCGGCCATCCTCGGCGTCGCCCTGACCGCGAACCCGCTGAGGCTGCTGGCCGCGGCCGCGGTCGTGGTGCTCGGCTCGGCGTTCTTCTCCTGCCTGTCGATGAGCATCGCCGGGCTGGCGCTGTCGCGGGACCGGCTGATGGGCATCGGCCAGGCCATCACGATGCCGCTGTTCTTCAGCTCCAACGCGCTGTACCCGGAACAGCTCATGCCCGGCTGGCTGCAGGCGGTCAGCAAGGTCAACCCGCTGTCCTACGAGGTCGACGCCCTGCGCGGGCTGCTCATCGGCACCCCGGCCCATCTCTGGCTGGACGCCTCCGTCCTGGTCAGCGCCACGATCGCGGGGGTCACCGCCGCGGCGCTCCTGCTCCCCCGCCTGGCCCGCTGATCCGCCGCCGGCCTTTGCTGCTGGCCTGCTCGTTACTTCCCGTAGGAAGCCAGCACGGACACGATCTCGTCGCGGCGGTCGTGGCCGACATCGTGCCCTGACGACTCGCTGATGTGCAGGGTGGCGTCCGGCAGTTCGCCCGCGAGGCGGCGCGCGAAGGCGGCCGGCGCGTTCCGGTCGAGGGCGCCGTGCCACAGGTGCACCGGGGTGGTGACCTCGCTGAGCGGGAACGGCCACGGGCGCTTGCTCAGGGCGAGTTCCTGCACCGTGGCGCGCGTCCCCGGCCGGAGCGCGTCAGCGACGGCCTCGAATTCGATCCGCACGTCAGCGTGCGTGGCCGGCGGCATGGCGGCCAGGTCGCGGCGCAGGGCACGGTCCCGCCGCGCCGGGCTGACCATCGTCCGCCGCATCGCCGCGATCCGGATCGTGTTGAGCACCGGCGCGTTCATGGCGAGCAAGGTCATGACCCGGTTGTCGGCCTTCATGCCCGCTCGCTCGGCCGGGCTGAACGGGCCGCCCGTCGCAATGAGGGCGACCGCACTGACCCGGCCGGCGAGCTTGCAGGCCGCAGTCAGGGTGAACGGGCCGCCGCCGGACTCGCCCGCCATCAAGAACCGGTCCAGGCCGAGACGGCCGGCCAGCGCGGCGAGGTCGTCACCCCAGCTGATCTGGGTGCGCTCCCGGTGATAGTCCGAGGCACCATAGCCGGGCTTGTCCGGCGAGATCCAGCGCAGCCCGGCGGCCCGGGCTGCCTCGCCGTAGGAGGCTCCGCCCAGGCCCGACACCGGCGTCCCGGCCGTGTAGATGACCGGTGACCCGTCTGGGTCACCGAACTCGTGCCAGCTCAGCCTCCTGCCGTCCGGAAGCGTGATCTCGGATGTCACGCCTCCATCCTGTTACACAAGGCCTTCATGGCCGCAGTGAAGAGCGCGAGCGCTATCAGGCAGCGCGTCAATGGCTGGCGCCGCTGAGGGCGCCGACCGTGAGGAGGAACTCGGCCCGGGTCAGGAGCTTGCTGAAGCTGGACTGAAGTGAGGTCAGCGTGGCCAGGTTCTCGCGGATCAGGGCGGTCTGGTAGGCGGCCTCCACGGTGAGCCAGGTGTTCGCCAGGTTCACCTGCTGCTTGCAGCGGACATCCGCGGTGGCGGTGGCGGTCTCGGCGGGGGTGGGCTTGGACGGCCAGCCCCGGTCGGCGGCCTGCTGCGGGCTCGCGTAGTGGTAGCCGGCCTGGGCCATGCAGCGGGACCAGGCCGCGTCCACGGCCCGCACCCGGGGGTCGCTCTGCGTCCACTGGCTGGCCTGGAAGGCGATCTGCGGCACCGGGTCGGACAGGCCGCCCTGCGCGTACAGCTCCTGGCTGGCCTGCTGCAGGCAGCCGCGCTGGCGGACGCGGCCGATGCGGGCTCCGGGGGCGAAGCCGAGCAGCGCCTGGACCCAGGCCCGGGGCTGCTTGGCCAGGTCGCCGAACGTGGAGAAGCCGCCGAGGAAGGCCGGGCCCGTCCGGTTGGCCGAGGATTTGGGCTGGCCGTAGCCGTAGGTGCTGGCGTCGGCCGGGCTGGTCACCCCGAAGCCGTACTCGGCGGTCTGGAACAGGGTCTGCACCTGGGACGGCGAGGCCTGGCTGGTGTACACGAAGCCGCGGGCGGACATGCACTGCTGGGTCAGCAGCGTGCTGGCCTCGGCCAGCGTGGTCTGCTGGACCTCGGCGACGTCCGCGTAGGTGTTCAGCGGCAGGTTGATGACCTGGTCCGAGCCGGCCGGCGGGATCGGCCCGACGGTGATCTCCGGGCGGCCGCTGGACCCGGCCAGGCCGGGCCCGACGACGATCCCGCCGCCTGCGCCGCCGATGGCCACGAAGACCGACCCGCCGCTGCCGCCGACCTGGATGACGCCCACCGGCCCGCCCCTGCCGGGGCCGCTCACCAGGCCGGACCGCCGGGCGGCCGGGCCCGTGCCGTGACTGGCCGACGGCCCGGCGGGGCCGCCCGTTCCCGAGCAGCCAGCCAGCAGCCCGGCCACCGCCAGCCCAGCCACCAGCCCAGCCGTCAACGGGGCCGTCAGCCGGGCCAGCGCCGGCCGCCATCGCGCCGCCGGGCGGGATCCGGCCGGCGCTGGCCAGGCCCCGTCTGGCCAGCGCGCAGCGCCGGGGCAGCGCCGGCCAGGCGGGCGTTCCGCCGCTGGAGCGGGGTGGCTAGCGGCGGAGCGCATCGGCTGGCTCGATGCTGCTGGCGCGGAGCGCGGGGTACAGGCCGGCCAGCAGGCCGATGATCGCGCCGGCCGCGGGGGCGGCCAGCACGATGCGCGGGTCGACCAGCGCGGTCCAGTGCTGGTAGACCGAGACCGCGAGCGCGGCCAGCACGCCCAGGCAGGCCCCGAGCAGGCCGCCGAACAGGCCCAGCGCGGTCGACTCGGCCAGGAACTGCACCGCAATGTGCCGGGGCCGGGCGCCCAGGGCCCGGCGCAGGCCGATCTCCCCCGACCGCTCGAGGACCGCGACCAGCGTGGTGTTGGCGATCCCCACCGCGCCCACGAAGAGAGCGATGCCGGCCAGGGCCAGGAACACGGCGTTCAGGCTGCTGGTCACCGAGTGCCGGAGCTGGGCGGGACTGGCCGGCGCCGACGCCGTCAGCAGCTTCGGGTTGCCGGGCCGCAGGGCCACCGCTACCTGCCTGGCCACCACCTGGGCCGCGCCCAGCCGGGTGTGGACAAGCATCTGCGCCACGCTGCCGTTGGCCGGCGGGCCCCAGATCTTCAGCGCGGTGTTCTCCGGCACGATCACGCTCAGGTGCAGCTCCGGCAGCCGCGCGTCGCCGGACAGGATGCCGACCACGGTGAACGGCTGGCCGCCGATGAAGATCGCGGGCTGGTTGACCAGGCTGGTGATGCCCAGCTCGCTGGCGGCGGTGGGGCCGAGCACGGCCACGTTCTCCGCCCGGTCCTGGTGGAACCGGTTGAACAGGACTCCCTCGGCCAGCTGCGCGCCGCTGGCGGTCAGCGCGCCGGGGCTGGCCGCGATGACCGGCAGGCCCAGCGGGCTGCCGCCGGCGCTGGCGGGCAGCGCGCTGACCGACGCCTTGCTGAGGGCCACCTGCCACCACACGCCGGCCGCGACGACCCCGTGGATCTGGGCGACCCGGGCGTCGCTGTCGCCCGGGAAGTCCATGGTGGGCGACGCGGCCTTGGCCGCGCCGCTGTCCCTGACCGTCACCTGGGTCGCGTCCTGCAGGTTGAAGGCCCGGCCGATCTGCCCGGCGGCGGTCTGGGACAGCGCCACGATGGCCACGAACCCGCCGATGCCCAGCACCGTGCCCAGCACGGTCAGCGCCGCCCGGGCGGGCCGCTGGAGCAGCCCGGCCAGGGCCTCGCTGCCCAGATCAGGCAGCCGCAGCCGGGACGGGGCGACGGCCGGGCGGGGCCGGTCAACCAGCCAGGGCTGCACCGTGACCTCCCTCCTGGGCCTCCGTGGCCTCCGCGGCCTCCTGGGCCTCCGCGGCCTCCTGGGTCTCCTGAGCCTCCTGGGCCCCCGGCGCGGGTGACGGCGCCATCTCGGTCAGCACGCCGTCGGCAATATTGATCTGGCGCTGGGCCAGCGCCCCGACCGCCGGGTTATGGGTGATCACCACCAGCGTGGTCCCCTGCGCGTGCAGGTGACCCAGAAGGTTCGTCAGGCCCGTGGTCGCGGCGCTGTCCAGGTTGCCGGTCGGCTCGTCGCAGAGCAGCAGCGACGGGTGGTTGACCAGGGCCCGCGCGATCGCCACCCGCTGCCGCTCGCCGCCGGACAGCGCGGTGGGCAGCGAGTCGGGGCGGCCGGCCAGGCCCACCGCGGACAGCGCGGCCATGGCCGCCTGGTGCCGGCGCCGGCGCGGCAGGTCCGCGTACACCTGGGCGAGCATCACGTTCTCCACCGCGGACCGGTGCGGCAGCAGGTGGAACGACTGGAAGACAAAGCCGATCCGGCGGGCCCGCACCGCGGCCCGGTCCCGCTCGCTGGCCCGCCCCAGGTCGATGCCGTCGATGCGGAGCCGCCCCTCGGTGGGCCGGTCGAGCAGGCCGATCAGGTTCAGCAGCGTCGACTTGCCGGACCCGGACGGGCCCATGATCGCCACGTGCTCGCCGCGCCAGATGGTCAGGTCGGCCGGCTTGAGCGCCCGCACCGGCGGCGGCCCCGGGTAGGTGTAGCCGGCCGCCACCAGCTCGATGACCGGCGCGCGCGGCTCAGCGGCCGGGTCGGAGCCCACGCCCGGGGCCGGGTCCGGGCCCACGCCCGGGCCGCCGTCCGCAGACCGGGCCAGGCCGGGATCAGCCGGGGCCACTGAAGTCCTTCCGCCCGCTCGGCCCGGGGGACGGCCTGCCACCCGGCCGCACCAGGCCGCCCGTGCCGCCCACGGCGGCGAAGTTCTCGCCGGTCACCACCTGGTCCCCGGCGGCCAGCGCGCCGGGAAGATCCGGGGTGACCTGCAGCAGCCCGCTGCCGGTCAGGCCGACCCGTACCGGGACCCGGACCGTGCGCCCGCCGGACACCTTGCTGACGTAGGTCTGGCCGTCGGCCGCGGCGAACACCGCGGCCTCGGGCACCGCGAGAACCGGGCCCCGGCTGCGGGCCGCGCCGATGGCCAGCGACACGTCCTGGCCGACCAGGGACATCGGCAGCGGCCGGTTCAGGGCGATGCCCATCTTCACGTACAGCCCGCCGGAGATGGACGCATTGGAGGCCGTGCTGTGCGACACCCAGGCCACCTGGCCGTGCCGGACCGGGCCGCCGCCGGAATCGGTGATCGTGACCCGCATGCCGGGCCGGACCAGCCCGGCCGTGCTGGGGCTGAGCTGGCCGGTCAGCTTGGGGCTGCCCAGCGCCAGGGTCAGCGCCCCGGACGCGGGCGCCTTCCCGACCGTGGCGCCGACCTTGATCACGGTGGCGGGCAGCGACGGGACGAAGCTGAAGTCGCCGAGCGGGACGAAGGCCAGCTTCACCGGGTGCTTCTTCGTGCCCGCCGTCACCACCGGGGCGGCGTAGCCGTGGGCCTGGTAGTAGGCGCTGACCGCGGCCGCCGTGCCCGGGCCGTAGCTGCCCAGGGTGTCGCTGCCGGTGCCGAAGCCGAGCGAGATCAGGTCCTCCTGCAGCTGCGCCACGTCCTCGCCGATCTCGCCGGGGGCCAGGTCCCGGTAGGCGGGGACGGTGCCCTGCAGCACGAAGTACGGCTGGCCGGCTACCTCCAGCAGCACCGAGCCCTGGCTGGCCAGGCTGCCCTTGCGGCAGAACACGTGGGTGACGATCTCCTGCACGTCCTGGCCGCCGGCCGCGCCGCCAGAACCGCCGCCGCCCGAGCCGCCTACCTGCGACGGGGTGAACTCCTTCGGCGCGCCCACCGCGCCTTGCGCCAGCACCGTCCGGGTCAGCACGGTCCGCTGCACGGTGGCGGTGAGCTGGGTCGCGGCCGGCGGCCGGGTCTGCGCGGCCTGCTCGGCAGGCGACTTGATCTGCGAGGTCAGCAGCAGCTCACCGACGGCGGCCAGGACGGCCAGCACCACGATCACCAGCACGATCACCCGGCGGCGGCGGAGCCGGCTCACCCGCCCGCCGCCGTCAGACGCTGTCACCACCGCCGTCCTCCGTTCGCGCCGCACGTGCCTCAAGGCTAATTCGCGGCCAGGCCGTCCCGGTTCCGCCGCCGCGGCCCGGGAAGCACGGCCGCCGGAAAGCACGGCCGCCGGGGAACCACGGCACACGGTCCGCACCATGCCGCCACTGGCCCGCCTGGTGAATGTGCGGGCACCATGATCGAAGGCCGACCTCAGGGCACTGTGCGGATCGCGTGTGAGTTGCGCGTGAAAACCAGGGCCGGCCGGGCCGCGTTCACACGGAACTCCCATACAAGCCACACGCGATCCTGGGGCTGAGGTGATCGGATGCGATGGGGCAGCACAGGCACCACACGCGCGATCGGATGCGACGGGGCAGGGAGCGAGCGGAGCGAGCGCATGCGGGAGACGGCGGGCTTTCCGGCCGACCACGGCGAGCTGCTGGTGGTCGACGACGAGCCGTTCCTGCGCGACGCCGTGGCGGCCTCGCTGCGCTTCCTCGGCTTCGGGGTGACCACCACCGGCACCGGCGCGAGCGCCCTGCGGCTGGCCAGGGACCGCCCGTTCGACCTGGTGGTGCTGGACGTCATGCTGCCCGACACGGACGGCTTCGAGATCGTCCGGCGGCTCCGCCGGGACGGCAGCCGGGTCCCGGTGATCTTCCTGACCGCCAGGGACACGCAGGCCGACAAGGTCACCGGGCTGACCCTGGGCGGCGATGACTACCTGACCAAGCCGTTCGGCCTGGAGGAACTGGCCGCGCGGGTCCGCTCGGTGCTGCGCCGCAGCCGCCCGGAGGGGCCGCCGGAGGACTCCCGGCTGGTGTTCGACGACCTGGAGCTGGACCAGGACAGCTACGAGGTGCGCCGGAACGGCCACCCGATCGACCTGTCGCCGACCGAGTTCCGGCTCCTGCGCTACCTGATGCTCAGCCCGGGCCGCGTGCTCACCCGGGCCCAGCTGCTGGCCCATGTCTGGGACTATGACTTCGGCGGGTCCAGCACCGTCGTCTCGACCTACGTCGCGTACCTGCGGCGCAAGCTGGCGCGCTACGGGCCCGACCTGATCCACACCCAGCGCGGGGTCGGCTACAGCCTGCGGCTGCCCCGGCCCATCGACCCGGCTGACCCCGGCGGCGGGAGGCCCGATGTTGCGTAAGAAGCCCCGGCGGCACCCGGCCCTGCTCCAGCGGCTCGGCCGCGCTCAGCTCCGCACCCGGGTGCTGGCCGGCGTCCTGCTGATCATGCTGGCCGCGCTGATCGCGTTCGACTTCTCCGCGGTGACCGCGCTGCGCGGCTACCTGATCGGGCACACCGACGAGCAGCTCCAGGAAGTGGTCGGGCTGTACAGGGCGGTGGCCGCCCGTCCCGTGACGGCACCCGCGGTGTCCAGGGTCATTTCCCTGTCCGGGACGGTGGCGGGCGAGTGGCAGCCCGTCGCGACGGCCCACGCCCAGCTGTCCGCAGCCCAGGCCCAGGCACAGGACCCCAGCTGGGCCATCGCCGGGCCACGGGTCCGGCTGCGCGCGTCCGTGCTCGACCAGTTCTACGTCGCCTACCGCGAAGGGACCACGCAGATCCGGCTGGTGCACGGCAACCCGGACCTGATCCCGGCCGTGATGGTCACCGAGTGGACCGGGCCGGCCCGCGTCTTCCGCACCGTGGCCAGCCGCAACGGCCACGTCCAGCTGCGGCTGCAGACCGTGCGGGTGGCGGGCGGCACGCTGATCGCCAGCACCAGCCTGGCCGCGGTGAACAAGACCGTGGACCGGCTCGGGATGATCCTGACCATCGGCTCGGTGGCGGCCGCGCTGGTGGCCGGCCTGGGCGTGGCCTGGCTGATGCGGCGGGGCCTGCGGCCCATCGAGACCATGGCCGACGAGGCCGACAGGATCACGGCCGGCGACCTGACCGACCGGGTCGGCCAGCCGGACACCAGAACCGAGGTCGGCCGCCTGGGCGCAGCGCTGAACGGGATGCTCGCCCGGATCGAAGCCTCGATCGCGGAACGCGAGGTTAGCCAGCAGCTCACCCGGCGGTTCTTCGCGGACGCCAGCCACGAGCTGCGCAACCCGCTGGCCTCACTGCGCGCCAACGCCGAGCTGTACCAGCAGGGCGTGCTGCGCCGGCGGCCGCAGGTCGACGAGGCGATGCGGCGGATCGCGGCCGAGGCCCAGCGGATGTCCGGGCTGGTCGATGACATGCTGCGGCTGGCCCGGCTGGACCAGCTCCCGGACCAGCGGCACGAGACGGTGGACGTGTCCGCGGTGCTCCGCGGCTGCGCCGCGCGGGCCCGGGCGGCCGACCCGCAGCGCACCTGGCGGACCCGGGTCCCGTCCGGGCTGGTGACCAGCGGCGACGAGGAACTGCTCCGCCGGGCGGTGGACAACCTGCTGGCCAACGTCCAGGCGCACACCCCGGCCGGCACGGTGGCCACGATCTCCGCGGCCCGCTGCTCCGGCACCGTGGTGGTCGAGGTCAGCGACGACGGCCCGGGCGTGCCCCCCGGCCAGCTGGACCGGATCTTCGACCGGTTCTACCGCGGCGCCGCGCCCGCGCACCGGCCGGGCTCCGGGCTGGGCCTGGCCATCGTCAGCGCGGTCGCGGCCGCACACGACGGCCTGGCCAGCGCCGCCCTCAGCACGCCGCACGGGCTGCGCATCACGGTGACCCTGCCCGCCGCCACCGGGGACAGCGCCCAGGACAGCGCCCCGGTCGGCTCCCAGGACAGCCCCGTGGACAGCGTTCTCGCCGGTGCGCCCGAACCCGCCGGGGCCGGCGTCCGTTCTCACCAGTAACGCACGCCACCGCTGCCGCGCCGGGCAACGCAGGGTTGGCAGGCGCCCGGCCGGATCCGGCCGGGCTCAGGACTGCTGAAGCCTGCACCGGAAGGACACGCACAGTGGGGACCGCACCCGCCCGGGACGAGTACACCGCCTACGCCCCCTACGGGGCCAAGGGAGCCAGCCACGGCCACGGCGCCGGCTGGAGCACCTGGGTCAGCCAGACCGGCCGCTGGTGGGCCGTGCACGACCAGGCGCTGAGCGCAAGCGAGGTGGCGGCCGGCTGCCGCCCGGTGCTGTACGCCGAGGACTTCGCGGCGCTGACCGAGCGGATCAGCGAGCAGGACAAGCTGCGCGCTCAGCTGGCGTAGCTGACCGGCTGAGCGCGCTCGCGGGCCGCATTCGTCACCGGGCAGCCGCCCGCCGCGGCCCGGCAGCTCCCGGTGTCGCACAGCCGGCAGCCCCACCGGGTGGCACCCGGCGGGCGGATCAGCCCGGTCAGGACCTTGCCGGCCAGCACGCCGAACGCCTCCCGCTCGGCCGGGGACAGCACCCCCAGCGCACCGTCGAGCACCGCCGCGCGGGCGGCGGCGACCCCCACGGCGGCGGCCCGGCCGGCGTCGGTGAGCGTGACCGACGTGGTCCGGCCGTCAGGCCCCGGGCCCCGCTCCAGGTAGCCGGCTGCCACCAGCCGGTCCACCAGCCGCACCGTGCCCGACGAGGTCAGCCCGAGCACCTGGCGGAGCCGGTCGACCGACGGGTGGTCGAGGAAATGCACCAGCGCGGACAGCGCCGCGGCGGCCGTCTCGGGCCGGCCGCCCGCCGCGGCCATGGCCTCGGCGGTGCGGTCCGTGATGACCAGCGACAGCGCACCCAGCAGGTTCGCGGCCTGGCCGAAGGGCTGTGCGGCGCGCTCACCCGCCGGAGGACCGGCGGCCTGCCCGGGGGGCACCGCGGGCTTAGCCGAGCTCGTAGTCGAGCGTGAAGTGCCCGCCGGTGGGCTGGTCGGCCACCGCGGCACCGGACCCGCGCAGCCCGCTCAGCTCACCGGTGCCCGAGCCCTCGACGATCTGCCACTGGGTGGTGGCGACGTTGCCGCCGTACCCGCCGGTGCCGCGCACCACGAAGCTGCCGGCCCGGCCGGCCAGGCGGCCGGTGATCAGCTCCAGGCCGGTGTACTCCGCGGTGCCGTCCGCCTTGTAGAACATCAGCGTCCGCGCGCTGCTGCTGCCGTCCAGGTCGCCGTCGTAGCCGAAAGCCACGCTGGCCTCGGTCAGCTTCACCGGGCTATCCAGCTCGGCGTAGCTGTTCTCCTCCCAGGACTTCACCGTGAACGTGCCCGTGGCCTGCGCCATCGCTCTTTCCTCCCGCGCTGTGCTCGCCACCAAATATGTGTGTGAGTCACACATTAGTCAGATTTTAGGATTACGGCACCGGGAAGGCTGGCCGCACCCCCCAGGGACCGGCCAGCCTGCTCGCTGGATCAGAACCCGCCGGTGATGTCTCCCTCGTCCAGCCGGGCCGGCCCGCCCAGGGCGGCCCGCAGGAACGCCTCCGCGGCGTCCACCGCGGCCCGGGCGGTGATCGCGTAGGTCTGCGCCCGGGCCAGCTCGCCCAGGCCGATGCAGTCGTAGGCCACGGTCGCGTCGTGCGCGGCCTGCTGCAGCTGGCGGGCCGCCTCGGTCATGTCGACCTGCCGCTGGCCGTCGGCCGGACCGATCCCGGCGTCCGCAGCTCCATCCAGGCCCAGGCCAGGGCCGGAATCCGGAATGCTCATGCGTGCCCCATCCTTACCCGGCGCCGCCCGGAAGGCGCCGTTTCTCGGTTGCCGCCGACCTACCCCCGGTCATCGCCATCATTCCTGCTTGGTCCCGGGCCCGCCGGGTCTGCGGGGAAAGCGGCGCGATCTACGATGGTCTGCGTCCAAGGTCCGGCTGGCCCGCCGGAAACCCGGCTGGCCGGTCACCCGCTGCCGCAAGCCCGCCGCTGCCACCAGGAAGTTGCGCCTCAATGCCCGAGTTCCATTACACCGACCTGCTGCCGCTGGGTCCCGATGACACCGAGTACCGGCTGGTGACCCCGGACGGGGTGACCGCGCGCAGCGCGCTCGGCCGGGACTTCCTCGAGGTGGAGCCCGGCGTGCTGACCGAGCTCACGATGGCGGCCATGCGGGACATCCAGCACCTGCTGCGGCCCGGGCACCTGCGCCAGCTGCGGTCCATCCTGGAGGACACCGACGCCAGCGGCAACGACCGGTTCGTGGCCCGGGACCTGCTGAAGAACGCGTGCATCGCGGCGGGCGGGGTGCTGCCGATGTGCCAGGACACCGGCACCGCGATCGTGATGGGCAAGCGCGGCCAGCAGGTGCTGACCGACGGCCGGGACGAGGAGCACATCGCCCGCGGCGTGTACGACGCGTACACCCAGCTCAACCTGCGCTACTCCCAGCTGGCCCCGCTGACCATGTGGGACGAGAAGAACACCGGGTCGAACCTGCCCGCGCAGATCGAGGTGTACGCCACCGGCGGCGGCGAGTACAAGTTCCTGTTCATGGCCAAGGGCGGCGGCTCGGCCAACAAGTCGTTCCTGTTCCAGCAGACCAAGGCGGTTCTCAACCCGGCCGGGATGCGCGCGTTCCTGACCGAGAAGATCCGCTCGCTGGGCACCGCCGCCTGCCCGCCGTACCACCTGGCCGTGGTGATCGGCGGGACCAGCGCCGAGTACGCGCTGAAGACCGCCAAGTACGCCTCGGCCCGGTACCTGGACACGCTGCCCCGGGAGGGCTCCCCCGCCGCGCACGGGTTCCGCGACCTGGAGCTGGAGCAGGAGGTGCTGCAGATCACCCGGGAGACCGGGATCGGCGCCCAGTTCGGCGGCAAGTACTTCTGCCACGACGTGCGGGTGATCCGGCTGCCCCGGCACGGCGCGTCCTGCCCGGTGGCGATCGCGGTGTCCTGCTCGGCCGACCGGCAGGCGGTCGGCAAGATCACCGCAGCAGGCGCGTTCCTCGAGCGGCTGGAGACCGACCCGGCCCAGTACCTGCCCGAGACCACCGAGGCGGACCTGGACGACGACGTGGTCCGGATCGACCTGTCCCGGCCGATGAGCGAGATCCGCGCCGAGCTCAGCAGGTACCCGATCAGGACCCGGCTGGCGCTGACCGGCCCGATGGTGGTGGCCAGGGACATCGCGCACGCGAAGATCGCCGAGCGGCTGGCCGCGGGCGAGCCGATGCCCGCGTACCTGCGCGACCACGCGGTCTACTACGCCGGCCCGGCCAAGACGCCCAAGGGCTACGCGTCCGGGTCGTTCGGCCCGACCACGGCGGGCCGGATGGACTCCTACGTGGACTCCTTCCAGGCCGCGGGCGGGTCGATGGTGATGCTGGCCAAGGGCAACCGGTCGGCCGCGGTGACCGACGCGTGCCGCCGCCACGGCGGCTTCTACCTGGGCTCGGTCGGCGGCGCCGCGGCCAAGCTGGCCGCGGAAAGCATCACCAGGGTCGAGGTACTGGAGTACCAGGAACTGGGCATGGAGGCGGTGTGGCGGATCGAGGTGCGCGACTTCCCCGCGTTCATCGTCGTCGACGACAAGGGCAACGACTTCTTCGCTGACCCCAGCGGGCCGGTGCTCACGATCGGCTCCGCGCGAAGCTAGCGGGCACCAGTCAGGAGGACGCCATGACGAGAACCAGGGCCGGATTCCGCACCGAGCACGACTCGATGGGCGAGGTCCAGGTGCCCGCGAACGCACTGTGGGGCGCGCAGACCCAGCGCGCGGTCCAGAACTTCCCGGTGTCCGGCGAGCCGCTGCACCCCGTCCTGATCCGGTCGCTGGCCTCGATCAAGGGCTGCGCCGCCGCGGTCAACAAGGACCTGGGCGTCCTGCCCCCGGACATGGCCGCCGCCATTCACGATTCCGCCGCCGAGATCGCCGCCGGCCAGTACCTCGACCAGTTCCCCATCGACGTGTTCCAGACCGGGTCCGGCACCTCCAGCAACATGAACGCGAACGAGGTGATCGCCACTCTGGCGACCAAGCGGCTCGGCCGCCCGGTGCACCCCAACGACCACGTCAACGCCTCCCAGTCCTCCAACGACGTGTTCCCGTCCGCGATCTGCGTAGCCGCCTGCTGGCTGCTGGCCCGGCGGCTCCAGCCCGCGCTGGACGAACTCGCCCGGACCCTGGAAGGCAAGGCCGGCGAGTTCAGGGATTACGTGAAGAGCGGCCGTACGCACCTGATGGACGCGGTCCCGGTCACCCTGGGGCAGGAGTTCGGGGGGTACGCCGCGGCCATCCGCAAGGACCTCGCCCGGGTCTCCGGGGTACTCCCCCAGGCCGGCGAGCTCCCGCTGGGCGGCACCGCGGTCGGCACCGGGCTGAACGCCCCGGCCGGGTTCGCGGCCGCGGTGATCGCCCGCCTGGCCGCCGACCTGGACCTGCCGCTGACCGAGGCCACGGACCACTTCGAGGCGGCCGGGTCCAGGGACGGGCTGGTCGCGGCCAGCGGCGTGCTGCGCACCACCGCGGTGTCGCTCTACAAGATCTGCAACGACCTGCGCCTGATGGGCTCGGGCCCGCGGGCCGGGCTGGCCGAGATCCGCATCCCGGACCTGCAGCCCGGCTCGTCGATCATGCCGGGCAAGGTCAACCCGGTCATCTGCGAGGCGGTCTGCCAGGTCTGCGCCCAGGTCATCGGCAACGACGCGGCGGTGGCGTTCGCCGGCGCGGCGGGCAACTTCGAGCTCAACGTCATGCTCCCGGTGATCGCCAGGAACCTGCTGTCGTCGGCCAGCCTGCTGGCCGCCGTGGCGGAACTGCTCGCCCGCAAGTGCGTGGCGGGGATCGAGGCGGACCCGGCCCGGCTGCGCAGGCTGGCCGAGTCCTCCCCCGCCATCGTCACCGCGCTGAACCGGTATCTGGGCTACGAGGCCGCCGCCGCGGTCGCGCACGAGGCGCTGGAAACCGGCCGGACCATCCGCGAGGTCGTGATCTCCCGCGGCCACGTGACCCGCGGCGACCTGACCGAGCAGCAGCTGGACGCCGCGCTCGACGTGCTCGCCATGACCCGGCCGCCAGCGCGCTAGGGAGCCAGGGCACCAGGAACCGTTCCCGGTATCACGGAAAGACACGCCCGGCCCGCCCCGCAGAAACGCGGAACGGGCCGGGCGCGCGGAACATCCGCTAGTGAGAGCCCCTGACGTGGAAGTACGCCGTCGGGTGCCACCACTGAGTGATCCGGTGCAAGCCCACCGGGGCGCCGGAGTGCAGCGCCCCGTAGGTGAAGTGCCTGCCGGCCACCAGCTCGACGTGACCGGTCCCGAAGAAGGCCAGGTCACCCTGGCGGGCGTGGCGGGCGCTGACCAGGACCAGCCGGCCGCTGTTCAGCATGTCGAACGTGTCCCGGCCGAAATACAGGTGCACGTGCCGGTAGGACGCCATCACCAGGCCGGAGCAGTCGAAGCAGCCACCGGTACCGCCCCAGCAGTACGGTGCGCCCCGCTGGTGCTTGGCCCACCAGTAGGCCCAGTACCGGCGGGGGTGCCGCGGATGGTGCGGACGCATCGCCGCGGACGCCGTGCTGGACTCCTGGCCAGCCGCCTGATGGTCGACCACCGCGAACCCGGTGGCCACCGACGGGCTGCTGACCGCCGACGGACTGCTGACCGCCGCGCCCGCGGCGGCCGGGTAGGCGACCGCAGGCAGAATCCCGGCCGCCGTGATGAGTGGCGCCACGAGGGCGCGCTTAACTACAGCTTTCACGGTTAGTTTCCCCTTGCCTAATACGCGCCGGT
The DNA here is from genome assembly GCA_963770375.1 of uncultured Actinomycetes bacterium. Lineage (GTDB taxonomy): Bacteria > Actinomycetota > Actinomycetes > Streptosporangiales > Streptosporangiaceae > DASVBE01. Next base: position 631,068 of record CAVYPM010000017.1, read on the forward strand.
CGCGAGTTCGTGCGACCAGGCACCGCAGGGAGAGCCGTACATCTCCCGGATGTAACCCAGACCCCAGCGGATCTGGGTAGCGGGGTTCGTGGCCCAGTCCGCGCCGGCGCTGGCCATCTTCGAGCCGGGCAGCGCCTGCGGGATGCCGAAGGCCCCGCTGTAGGGATTGGCCGCCTGCGGATTCCATCCGCTTTCCCGGGTCCACAGCTGGTCCAGGCAGCTGAACTCACTGGACGACCAGCCGTACGAGCCCAGCATCGCCATCGCGATCTGCTGCGGCGACCCGGTCGGCACCACGGCCGTCCCGGGGCTGCCGCCAGACGACTGGCCAGCCGGGTTCGCGACGGCGGCTGCGGCGGCCGCAGCCGCCGCAGCCCGCCGCTGCGCGGCTCGCTTCCTGGCCAGTACCTCGGCCTGATGCTGCCGCTGCAGCGACATGAAAGCGGGCGTGTAGGCGAGCCCGGTGCCGCCGATCCGGCCGTAGCGCAAAGCGTGACGCCGGGCCGGGTACACCACATCTCGCAGGCGGGCCACCGTGAGCTGTTCGCCGGAAGCGAGCCCGCCGTTGACCAGGCCGCCAGCGTCGGCGCCCACGTTGGCCGCGGCGGGACGCTGGGCCCGGGCGGCGGGGGAAGCCGGGCTAGCCGGCCAGAGGGCCACGACGCCGGAGGCGACCGCCGCGACTGCGGCGGCGGAGCCTGCGATAGCGCCCGCGACCCGGGATTGTCTGCCGGTCAGAGCCGGGAGCCGGCCGATGCGGCCAGCGGGGGCAGAAGGTGCAGAAGGGGTAGGAGGGGTAGGAGGGGAGGTATCGGGGGCATGGGTGGGTTGGGACAACTGGGTAGAGCTAGTCAAGAGGTGCCCTAGATCGGCGCTTTACTTTCGCGCACGCGTCCACCCCGGACAACGGCCAGGCCAGCAGGAGACTTCACTAGCTGGCCGCGGCGCGCGGACGTGACGCGGGTCAGGGCGACTGTTGCTGCTCAGCGGCAGCCATCACGCACGCAGGGTGCTTACCGGATTCAACCCTGAGCCTAAACGGCATCGCTCGCAGGCAAACGCCCCTTAACGCCGTATGAGATAAATCACATTCTCACTCTGTTTATGAGTGGTTTGCTACCTCGTGTGCCGATTACTCTGCGCACACGGTGATTAACTGACTTTCCCGCCGCCGGCGCTTAGAAAGGCCCTGGTCAGTACCACCCGTGCGCTTCCCAGAAACCCCATGCACCGCATGGAGTGCCGTACCGGCCCTTGATATAGCCCAGGCCCCACTTGATCTGAGTGGCCGGGTCCGTGGCCCAGTTCGGGCCCGCGGTGGCCATCTTCGAGCCGGGCAGCGCCTGCGGGATGCCGTACGCGCCGCTGGCGTTCTCGGCGTTCACCCGCCAGCCGCTCTCCCTGTTCCACAGGTCGACCAGGCAGCCGAACTGCGAGTGGTCGAAGCCGAACGAGGGCAGCAAACCCTCGGCGACGGCCTGCGCGCTGCCCGGGCTGGGCACCGGCACATCCACCGGCGGCGCGGACGGCGGGGACCCGTCCACCGGCGAAGAGCCCTGGTCAACCGGGGCGCTGGCGAGCTTGGGGGCGCCGACCTCGTTGAGCGTCTTGGTCGCGGCGTCCATCAGGATCAGGTGCTGCCGGTCGCGCTCCAGCAGGGCGATCGAACGGCTGTGCGGGATCGCGGCGACCACCGCGCCGGCCGGGTCCGCGCCCGTCCCCGACCGTCCCAGGTTCAGGTAGACGGCGCCGCCGCCGGCCAGGCCGGCCACCACGATGGCCATCACGAGCAGGAAAGTTCCCGCTGGGCGGCGCTTGCGCGGCCGCGCTGGGGCGGGCTTCCGGTGTCGTGACAATGCGGTCCTTCCGTCGGCCAGCCACGCCTGAGCAAGTCGCCCGGCGCAGAAACCGCTGCGGCCCGGGCAGCGCGTCGCATGACGGCTGTGACCCGGAAAATCAAGGTCCTCCGGGCCCGCCCAAAACGCGCAAGCGGCGGGTTTTACGGGTCCGGTTCCGTCGGAGCATCACCTTGCCAGAAATGAGCCGGCCGGCACTGGCGATTCGGTTAATTTGGGCCCGGCCGGCGCGTCGCCAACCCGCGCCGCCGCGGACCACCGTTTGGCAATACGTAATTGGTCACTTACACGTCGTAGTAGTTACCGAGCTGTGATCACCGGTCGCGCCAGAGTGGCACTTGGTGCTGATGTGACAGCCGCCGGCGGAGCCGGCCAAGCTCGCGGAGGGCCGCGGCGCTGTTTTCCTGACGAGCGATGAGGCGCGACGAAGGAGCGCCGAGGGAGCGAGGAGGGAAGGCAGCGCTCATAGCGGCCCTGCGCGAGCCAGCAAGCAGAGCCGTAGCGAGCGGCTAGGCACAGCGGGATATTTTTCAGGTATGGCTGGCACCACGAAGGCCCGCTCCGGCTGGACCCTTGGCACCGACGACCCGGCTACCGTGCTGGCCGAGGCACGCAAGGCGCTGTTCATCATGGCCGGCCTCATCGCCGTGATCTGGATCATCCAGATCGTGAACTGGGCCGACCACTACCAGCTCACGTATCACTACGGCATCACGCCGCACGACGTGGGCAGCCTGCCGTACATCCTCACGGCCCCGTTCCTGCACTTCAGCTGGGCGCACATCGAGGGCAACTCGGGACCGCTGTTCATCTTCGGCTTCATCGCGGCCTACCGGGGCATCAGAAAGTTCCTCGGGGTGACCGTGCTGATCGTGCTGACCAGCGGGCTGGCCGCGTGGCTGACCGAGAGCGGGGGCTCGGTCGGCGCCGGGGCCAGCGGGCTGGTGTTCGGCTACTTCGGCTACATCATGGTCCGCGGCTTCTTCGACCGGCACGCGATCGACCTGCTGATCGGGGCGGTCATGGCGCTCTCGTTCGCGTACCAGTTCACGGTGCTGGTGCCGCAGGCCGGGATCGGCTGGCAGGCGCACATCGGCGGCCTGGTGGGCGGCGTGCTGGGGGCCTGGGTGTTCCGGGACCGCCGCCCCCGCAAGACCCTGCCGGCAGCCAGGCCCGGCGCCCTGTCCAAGCCCTCCGCCACGGGCTCTCCCCCGGCCGGCGGCTCCCGCGCCGACCTGCACAAGCAGCTCGACGACCTGGGCCTGTAGCGAGCCCGCCGCCCGGACCGGGTGCCCGCCGCCCGCGGATCGGGTGAGAAGCTGGCGGGCAGGGAGCCTCGGAGAGCAGAGCGAAGGGCGGGCTGGGTCGCATCATGTCTGGCACAGATCATCAGGTCCCGGAGGCTCCCCGGGAACGGCCGCCGGGGCTGTGGCGGCACCGGGACTTCCTGCTGCTGTGGTCCGGCCAGGCGGTCAGCGAGCTGGGCTCGGCGGTCACCCTGCTGGCCGTGCCGCTGATCGCGGTGGTCCTGCTGCACGCGTCCACGTTCAGCGTCGGCCTGCTGGCCACCGCGAGCACGCTGCCGTTCCTGATCATCGCGCTGCCCGCCGGGCTGGTCGTGGACCGGCTCGCCAAGCGGCCGATGCTGATCGCCTGCGACGCGTCCCGGCTGGTGGTCATCGGCTCGGTGCCGGTTGCCGCCGCGGCCGGGGTGCTGACCATGGCCCAGCTGTTCGTGGTGGCGCTGGTGGCCGGCATCCTGACGGTGTTCTTCGACGTGGCTTACCAGAGCTACCTGCCCGCGCTGATCCGGGCCGATCAGCTGGCCGACGGCAACGGCAAGCTGTCGGTCACCCAGTCGTTCGCCCAGGTGGCCGGCCCGGGCCTGGGCGGCGCGCTGTTCGGCCTGCTGCGCGCCGGGGCACTGACCGTGGACGCGATCTCCTACGGGGTGTCCACGCTGTCCCTGCTGCTGATCCGCACCCGCGAGCCGGCCATCGAGCGGCCCGCCGGGGACGGCGGCGAGCGGCCGAAGCTGCGCACCGAGATCTTCGCCGGCCTGAACTTCGTGGTCCGGCACCCGGTGCTGCGCAAGATCGCGGCGTGCACCGGCACGGCCAACTTCTTCGGCAGCATCGTGTTCGCGCTGGAGATCATCTTCCTCGTCCGGGTGCTGCACGTGCGGCCGGCGTACACCGGCCTGATCGTCGCGGCGGGCAGCATCGGCGGCATCGTGGCCGGTCTTCTGTCCGGCGCGCTGGCCCGGTGGATCGGCTCGGCCCGGATCATCTGGGTCTCGATGCTCGGCTTCGGCTCACTGGCCCTGCTGCTGCCGCTGGCCGAGCCGGGCTGGCGGCTCTCGCTCTACGCGGTGGGCCTGCTGGGATTCAGCTTCTCCGCGGTGCTGTACAACGTCGCGCAGGTCAGCTACCGGCAGGCGATCTGCCCGCCGGAGCTGCTCGGCCGGATGAACGCGGCGGTGCGCTGGATCGTGTGGGGCACGCTGCCGCTGGGCAGCCTGGCCGGCGGCGTGCTCGGCACGCTGATCGGCGTGCGGCCCGCACTGTGGGTGGGCGTGGCCGGCTCGTGGGCGGCCGGGTTCTGGGTGCTGTTCTCGCCGCTGCGCCGGATGCGGGACGTGCCGACCGGGCCGGAGCCCAGCGAGCCCGTGCTGGGTGAGCCCGTGCTGGGTGGGCCCGTGCTCGGCGGGCCCGTCCTGGGTGAGCCCGTGCTGGGTGAGCCGCTGCCCGGCGGCATCGTGCTGGATCAGGCGGCCGCCGAACCGGCCAGAGGGGAGCACCGATGACGGTCATCGACGCGCACCAGCACTTCTGGGTGCTGGCCGCGCACGACCAGCCGTTCCTGCGCAGCCATCCCAGCCTGGCGCCGCTGCTGCGGGACTTCACCGTCGGCGAGCTGGCGCCGCAGGCCGCGGCGGCCGGCGTGACCGGCACGGTCGTGGTGCAGACCGTGCTGGAGCCGGGTGAGACCCCGGAACTGCTGGAGCTGGCCGCCACCGGCGGCCTGGTGGCCGGCGTGGTCGGCTGGGCCGACCTGGAAGCGCCGGACGTGGCGGACGCGATCGCCGGGCTGCGCGAGCTCCCCGGCGGGAACCGCCTGTCCGGCCTCCGGCACCCGCTGCTGGGCGAGCCGGACCTGGGCTGGCTGACCCGGCCCGCGGTCCTGCGCGGCCTGGCCGCGCTCGGCAAGGCCGGCCTGACCTTCGACATCGTGGCCCAGCCCGGGCACCTGGCGGCCGCGGCCCAGGCTGCGGCGGAGACCGGCGAACTGCGGTTCGTGCTCGACCACCTGGGCAATCCCGATCTGGCCGCAGCACCGGACCCGTCCTGGACGGCGGCCGTCACGGCGCTGGCCGCGCACCCCAACGTGACCTGCAAGCTGTCCGGCATCCTGGGCGCGGCCGACGTGGCGCACCTGCGGCCGTACTACGAGACCGTGCTCGGCGCGTTCGGCCCGGACCGGCTGATGTTCGGCTCGGACTGGCCGGTCAGCACGCTGTCGGCCAGCTACGGCGACGTCGTGGCCGCGGCGCGGGCGCTGACCAGCCAGCTGAGCAAGGACGAGCAGGACGCGATCTTCTGCCGCACCGCCCAGCGGGTCTACCAGCTCCCGGCTGACTGACCCGATCAGGACGACGGATCGGTGCCGGCCTGGCGGGCGCGCAGGGCGGCGCCCTTGGCCTGGGCGGCCTCGGTCAGCTCCTGCTGGAAGCCGGCCATGCGCTGGCGGAGGCCCGGGTCGGCGACCGCGAGGATGCGGACGGCCAGGAGGCCGGCGTTGCGGGCGCCGCCGACGGCCACCGTGGCGACCGGGATCCCGGCCGGCATCTGCACGATCGACAGCAGCGAGTCCAGCCCGTCCAGGTGGGCCAGCGGCACCGGCACGCCGATCACCGGCAGCGGGGTGAGCGAGGCCAGCATGCCGGGCAGGTGCGCAGCGCCGCCCGCGCCCGCGATGATCACCCGGAGCCCCCGGTCCGCCGCCGACGAGCCGTAATCCATCATCTGCCTGGGCATCCGGTGCGCGGAGACCACGTCGGCCTCGAAGGGCACGCCGAACTCGGTCAGCACATCCGCCGCGCCGCTCATCACCGGCCAGTCGGAGTCGCTGCCCATGACCACGCCCACCAGTGGCCCGCCGCTCGTCGTCATCACGGCTCCTCGGTGCCGAGGCTGATGTAGTTCGCGGCGCGGGTGGCGCGGTCGCGCAGGGCCGCGGCGTCCTCGCCCGCCACCGTGACGTGGCCGACCTTCCGGCCGGGCCGGACCTGCTTGCCGTACAGGTGGACCTTGACCCCCGGGTCGGCGGCCCACACGTGGATCAGCCGGTCGTGCAGGTCATCGTCGTCGCCGCCGAGCACGTTGACCATGACCGCGGCGGGCGCGGTCGGGCGGGGGTCACCCAGCGGCAGGTTCAGCACGGCCCGCAGGTGCTGCTCGAACTGCGAGGTCCGCGACCCGTCGATGGTCCAGTGCCCGGAGTTGTGCGGGCGCATGGCCAGCTCGTTGACCAGCAGGCCGTCCGCGGTCTCGAACAGCTCGACCGCGAGCAGCCCGGTGACGTCCAGCTCGGCGGCCAGCCGCAGGGCCAGGTGCTGGGCCTCCGCGGCCCGGCCGGGCGCCAGCCCGGGAGCGGGGGCGAGCACCTCGCGGCAGATCCCGTCCTGCTGCACGGTCTGCACCACCGGGTAGGCGGCGCCCTGCTTGGCCGGGGACCGGGCGACGAGGGCCGCCAGCTCCCGCTCGAACGCGACGTGCTGCTCGGCCAGCAGCGCGATCCCCCGGGCCGCGGCCCCGGCCAGCACCGCGGCGGCCTCCGCCGCATCGCCGCAGACCCAGACGCCGCGGCCGTCGTACCCGCCGCTGACCGCCTTGAGCACGACCGGCCAGCCGTGCCGCCCCGCGAACGCCCCGGCGTCCGCGGCGGTACTGACCGGCGCGTACTCCGGGCAGGCGATCCCGCGGGCGGTGAGCCACTCGCGCATGGCCCGCTTGTCCTGGGTGAACCGGAGCGCGGCCGGGCCGGGCCGGATCGCCGCGGCGGACCGGGTCAGCCCGGCCAGCGCCGCGGCGGGCACCTGCTCGTGGTCGAACGTGACCACGTCGCAGCCGGCCGCGAAGGCGGCCAGGTCATCCGCGCTGCGGTAGTCGCCGACCTGGGTGCCCTGGCAGACCAGGGCGGCGCTGTCGGCCGGGCTGGCGGCCAGGACCCGGAACCCGATGCCCAGGCCGGTCGCCGCCTGGCTGGTCATCCGGGCCAGCTGGCCCGCGCCGATCATGCCGACCACGGGTACCGTCCGGCGCGGCGCGGCGGTCGCCCCCGGCGACGCCGTGGCGGCGACCTCGGCCTGATCACTCACGCGCCGTAGCCTACGAGGCGCGGGCCGGCGTCACCCAGCCGGCGGGCGGTAAGCATGCGAACGCTCCTTGCCCCCGGCAGCCAAGCGGCTAGGCTCACCCTGTTGCCGTGGTTAATCAACAGATGTGCATAGAGTGATCAGTCGGTAAAGAAGTGTTAGAATTTTCAAATATCCTCACGGCGCGGGACGCGCCTGCCGACGCGCAAGGGACGGTTCCGGTTCGTGAGCTTCGTCGCAGACCTGCACGGGCGCTTCGCCACCCTCATCGCTGAGCTGACGAAGTTTGGCCTGGTCGGGACGGTAGGTCTGATCACCGACCTGGGTGGCGCGGCTTTTCTGCACGGCACGGTCGGGCTCGGCCCGCTGACCGCCAAGGCGATCGCGGCGACGTTCGCCACCGTGCTGTCCTACGCCGGGCACCGGCTGTGGACCTTCCGGCACCGGGCGCACCAGGGACTGCTGCGCGGCTGGGTGATCTTCTTCGGCCTCAACCTGGTCGGCCTGCTGATCTCGCTGCTGGTCATCAGCTTCTTCACCGATGTGCTCCAGCTGCACGGCCTGGCCGCCTACAACGTGGCGCAGGTGTTCGGCGTGGTCCTGGGCATGCTGTTCCGCTACTGGTCCTACCGGCGGTGGGTGTTCCTGGCCTTCGAGCCCGGCGAGCAGGTCGGCGGGCCGGCCCCCGTCCACCGGCACGTGGACGCGCACCAGGCCCCCGGGCATCAGGCTGGCCAGCCCGCGCCCGGCCAGCAGGCCCCCGCCTACCCGGCGACCGGGCACCCGGCGACCGGGCACCCGGCGCCTGGCCATCCCGCCGACGGCCGCCCGGCCAGCGGGCCGCGTCCGGGCCGGAGCTGGGCCCCGTCCCGGGCCGTGCTCAAGCCGGACCGCTGACCACCGGCTGCTCGGTCACCGCGGCGCTGCCCTGCGGCAGGAACACCGCGAACACGGCCGGCCGGGGCCGGACCAGCACCACCTGGCCGCCGTCGGCCACGATCACCGACCGGGCCAGGGCCAGGCCGAGCCCGGTGCCGCCGGGACGGCCGCTGACGCTGCGCTCGAAGATCCGCGGGGCCAGGTCCTGCGGCACGCCCTTGCCCTGGTCCCTGACCTCCACCACCACCGACTTGGGGGTCTGCGAGGTCCGGATGGTGACCGTGCCGTCGCCGTGCACCAGCGCGTTGTCCAGCAGGGTGGCGATGACCTGGGCGGCGCTGACCGGGGTCACGTAGGCGAACATGCCGCGCTCCCCGGTCACCACGAGCTTGCGGCCGATCCGCCGGAACGCCGGGTCCCACTCGACCACCTGCTGGGCCACGATGTCGTCGACCGAGGCCAGCGACGGCGTGCCCGCCACCGACCGGCGGGCGACCCGGCCCAGCAGCTGGCTGACCACCTGGGCCAGCCGCTCGGTCTGGGCCAGCGCGGCGGCGCCCTCCTCCCGGACCACCTCTGGCTGGTCCGCGGACCCGATCATCTCCTCCAGCCGCATCGACAGCGCGGTCAGCGGGGTCCGCAGCTGGTGTGACGCATCCGCGGCGAAGTCCCGGCCGGCCGACAGCAGGTCGGTGATCCGCTGTGCCGACCCGTCCAGGCCCTCGGCGACCTGGTCCAGCTCGGGGATGCCGTACCGGAGGCCGAGCGGGCGCGCGTCACCGGACCCCAGCCGCTCGGCGGCCAGCGCCAGCTCCTCCATCGGCCGGGTCAGCCGCCGGGCCATCCAGACCGCCAGCCCGACCGCGACCGCCACGGCCAGCCCGGCCAGCGCGCCGACCCCCAGCAGCGCCCGGGTCACCCGGCCGGTGACCTCCGAGTCGTCCGCCTCCACCGTGACGGTGAAGTCCTTAGTCTCGGCCTGGGAGCTGATCGTGTGCCCGCGGGGCGGCCGGGTGCCGACCGTGATCCGGCCCACCGAGTGGTGATTTATGATCACGTACCGGTCCGGCAGCGACCGGCCGACCTCGTTCGGCGTGACCGGCACCCCGGCCTTGACCTGCTCCTGCATGCTGCGGGCCATGGTGGTGGCGTCCCGGCGGACCTGCGCGGAGAACTCGCTGAGCTGAAGCCGGCCGATCACGAACGCCAGCGGCACGCCGAGCAGCACGACCGCGGTGACCGACACCGCGAGCGTGGAGATCAGCAGACGGCGGCGCACGCTTCAGCGCCCGCGCTGGTCGTCAGCGGACGGGCTGGGCACCTGCCGCATGCTCACCCCGGGCAACCAACGTCAGTCGCCGCGCTCGAACCGGAACCCGACGCCGCGGACCGTGGTGATGTAGCGCGGGTTATGCGCGTCGTCACCGAGTTTGCGGCGCAGCCAGGAGACGTGCATGTCGAGGGTTTTGGTCGAACCCCACCATTTGCTGTCCCATACCTGGCGCATGATCTGCTCACGGGTGACCACCTTGCCGGCTTCGGCCACCAGCAGCGCGAGCAGGTCGAATTCCTTGGAGGTCAGCTCGATCTCGGTATCACCGCGCCAGGCCCGCCGGGCGTCGGGATCGACCCGGACGCCCTGCACGAGCTGGGTGTCCGAGGCGCCGCGGCGGAGCAGGGCCCGGACCCGGGCGAGCAGCTCGGCCAGCCGGAACGGCTTGGTGACGTAATCGTCGGCCCCGGCGTCGAGGCCGATGACGGTGTCGACCTCGTCCGCGCGGGCGGTCAGGATCAGCACGGGCACGGACTGGCCCTCGGACCTGATCAGCCGGCAGACCTCCAGCCCGTCCAGCTCGGGCAGGCCGATATCCAGCACGATCAGGTCGTGGCCGCCGCCGCGCGCGGCCTCCAGTGCGCCTGGCCCATCAGCGGAAACGCCGACTTCATAGCCTTCTCGGCGGAGCGCCCGGGCAAGCGGCTCGGATATGGACGGATCGTCCTCGGCGAGCAGAACGCTGGTCATACCCCTGATAGTAAGGTGCGTCTGGCGTATTTCCGCCGCAGCCCGCGCAGAACCCACAGGTCAAGAGGTCGCAATGCTTCCCTCCTCGCTCCTTCGGCGCTCGCTCGTCGCGCCAGCGCGCCGTCGGGAGAGCAGCGCCGGCGGCCCTCCGCTGCGCTCAGCCGGCTACGCCGGCTCTATTGATGCAAGTGCAGGCTCACCCCGAGGAGCGGCAGCCACCAGAGGAAAATGGCCAGCAGCGCGGAGAGGATGAGGAGCAGCAAGTGGACCGTGATGTAGTGGTGCAGCCACGCGATCACGATCCCGACGATGATGTAAATGGTGCCGAAGAGGCCCCATCTCCGGAAGAACCACATCTTCCCGCTCCAATCTGGCGCACCATGTGGCCGTTGCCGCCCGGAATGTCTCCGGCTCGCGGCGACGCAAACATGAGCGGGACTCGCCTGCCGGCCCGCCGCGGCGGGCTACCCTGGGTCCCTCGTATGCCGCCCGTGCGCGGCGCCCGGCAGACCGCGGGTGCGCAAGCCCGCGAAAGGGGCTAAGACCGATGCTCAGCCACGTACCCGACCACCCGGCCACGGGTGACGGCGCCCCCGGGGACGGCCCGGCAGCCGCCGGGGCCAGCCCGGCGGGGGCGGGCGGGGAAACCCTGACCGGGGCGGTGACCAGGCGGCCAGGGCCGGGCGGCCGCCTGGCGGGCCTGGTCCGGCGCAACTGGCTGTTCACCGCCGTACTGCTGCTCTCGGTGATCCCCCGGGTGATCGTCATGCTCGGGTACCAGCCCGCGATCCTGTTCAAGCTGGACACCTACGACTACCTGTGGGACGCCGCGCACCTGCAGCCCGACCCCATTAACCCGAACGGCTACTCGCTGTTCCTGTGGCTGGTCAGGCCGTTCCACTCGTTCCTGCTGATCGCCGCGATCCAGCACGTGCTGGGCCTGGTCAGCGCGGTGCTGGTGTACGCGGTACTGCGGCGTTACAACGTCCGGCCGTGGATCGCCACGGCGGCCACGGTGACCGTGCTGTTCGACCCCGGGCAGTTCATCCTGGAGCAGATCGTGCTGGCCGATCTGCTGGCCATGGTGCTGATGGTCATCGCGTTCTGCGTGCTGCTGCTGGCGCGGGACAAGCCGTCGGTGCTCCGGGTGGTCTTCGCAGGCCTGCTGATGGGCGCCTCGGCCACGGTCCGGCCGACCACGCTGCCGCTGATCCTGTTCCTGGCCATCTACCTGCTCCTCACCCGGGCCGGCTGGCTGCGGGCGGGCGCGGCGCTGCTCGCCGGGGTGCTGCCCGTCGTGGCGTACATGGGCTGGTTCGCCTCGGTGTACGGCTCGTTCAACTTCACCAACAGCAACGGGCTGTTCCTGTGGTCGCGGACCATGACCTTCGCCAACTGCGCCAAGATCAACCCGCCGGCCGACCTGCGCCCGCTGTGCCCGGAGAACCAGCCCCGCCAGCAGGCCCTGCCGGCTGGCTCGGGCCGCCTGCTGCCCAAGATCTACCTGTGGGACCACACCGCGTGGATGTGGACCGACCCGGCGGCCGGCCCGAAGGGCGTGCGGCCCGACACCCAGGCGTTCACCAAGGCGAACAACGAGCGGGCGCTGCGCTTCGCGCTGGCCGCGATCAAGGCCCAGCCGCTGAGCTACGCGCACACCGTCGCCGACGACCTGACCACGATCTTCACCTCGAAGGACGTGTTCCTGTTCCCGGGCCGGCAGCCGGTCCTGCAGGGCCTCGGCCCGCTCAACAAGCGGTACGCGCTGGCCGCGGTCCAGGCCTACGCCGGCAGCACCAAGGGGATCGGGCCGTACCTGGGCCGTCATTTCGGCGTCCGGCTGCACCAGCCGTTCGCCCACTGGGTCCGCATCTACCAGACCTACGTGTTCATGCCCGGGCCGCTGTTCGCGCTGCTCGTCGCGGCCGGCCTGGCCGGCCTGCTGATACCGCGGCGCCGGACCGGGGCGGGCGTGCTGCTGTGGATCTCCGCCGCGGTGATAGTGATCCTGCCGGTCGCCGAGCACGAGTACACCTACCGGTACGTGATACCCGCCCTGCCGCTGCTGTGCATGACGCTGGCGCTGGCGCTCCGCACGAAGCCCGGGCCGGGCGACGCAGCGGCCCTGGCCGGTGCGGGCGCCGGGACCGCGGGCGCCGCCGGGACGGGAGCTGACCGGGAGACGGACGCCACCATGCCGGTGCCGGTCCTGGACGGCGGGCCGGGTGACACGGACCTGTTCACGCCGCGGGGGGACCTGCCCAAGCGGACGCCGCGCGGCGGGAGGCCGCAGCCGGCGGTCCACAACACCGGCCCGATCCCGGCGATCGGCTACGAGGACGAGTACGACGGCCGGGCCCCGGACGACACCTCACCGCAGGGCATCACGCCGGGCCAGGGCGGCTAGGCCGGCCAGCGGGGCCGGCCCCTCTACCAGCTCAGCTGACCGGGATCGTCCGGGTCCGCGGGCCGGCCCGCAGCACCTGGGACGGCAGGCGGCGGCCGATGATCCGCTCCGCGTCGGCCGCGGCGTCGATCATCGCGGCCAGGTCGATGCCGGTGGCCACGCCCATGTCCTCGACCATGTGGACGAGCTCCTCGGTGGCGATGTTGCCGGTCGCCCCGGGCGCGTACGGGCAGCCGCCGAGCCCGCCCACCGAGGCGTCGAAGTCGGCCACGCCGAGCTCGAGCGCGGTCAGCACGTTGGCCAGGCCGGTGCCCCGGGTGTTGTGGAAGTGCAGGTTCAGCGGGACGCCGGGGTGCGCCGAGCGGAACTCGCCGACCAGCTCACGGACCCGGCGCGGGGTGGCCATGCCGGTGGTGTCGCCGAACGAGATGCTGTCCGCGCCGTCGTCCACCGCCCGGCTGGCGACCCGCACCACCCGGCTGACCGGCACGTCCCCCTCGTACGGGCAGCCCCACGCGGTGGACACCACGACCTGGCAGCTGGCCCCGCGCTGATGCGCGGACTCGATGATCACCGCGATGTCGTCGAGCGATTCGGCGGTGCCCCGGCGGACGTTGGCCCGGTTGTGCGTGTCCGAGGCGGACACCACGGCCTCGAGCTCGGTCAGCCCGCTGTCCAGCGCGCGGATCGCGCCGCGCAGGTTGGGCACCAGCGCGGAGTACCGCACCGACGGCGACCGGGTGATGCCCTGCCACACCTCGCTGGCGTCGGCCATCTGCGGGATCGCCTCGGGCCGGACGAACGAGACGGCCTCGATCCTGGCCACCCCGGTGCCGGACAGCCGGTCGATCAGCTCGATCTTGGCGTCGGTCGGCACCGGGTCCTCGTTCTGCAGCCCGTCCCTGGGCCCGACCTCGCGTACCGAGATCCTCGCTGGCAGGTCACTCACCGCGGTGCCTCTCCTCCTGGTGTCCGGCGGCCGGCCAGGGCCGCATCATTCCGGGGCTTACCGCCCCGGCCAGACGGGGTCCCGCTTCTGGGTGAACGCTGCGATGCCCTCTCTTCTATCCCCGGAGAACACCGCGGTCCGCCAGGCCGCGTCCTCGATGTCCAGCCCGGCCGCCAGCGACACCCCGGCGCCGTTGCGCAGCGCCTGCTTGGCGGCCCGCACCGCGACCGGGGAATTGCCGGCCACCGCCGCGGCCAGCTCGAGCGCGGCGGCCGCCGCCGTGCCGGGCGGCACCACCCGGTCGGCCAGCCCGATCTGCCCGGCCTCGGCGGCGCGCACCTGCCGGCCGGTGAGCACCAGGTCCGCGGCCCGGCCCGGGCCGAGCCTGCGCAGCGCGAGCTGGGTGCCGCCGCCGCCGGGGACCAGGCCCACGGTGACCTCCGGCAGCCCGAACACCGCCGTCTCGTCCGCGACGATCAGGTCGCAGGACAGCGCAAGCTCGCAGCCGCCGCCCAGGGCGTAGCCGTGCACGGCGGCGACCACCGGCTGGGGCAGGTTCAGCACGCCGCCGAACGCGGCCCGGAACACCGGCCGCTGGGCCATGAAGTCGCTGTCGCTCATCGCCGCGCGTTCCTTCAGGTCCGCGCCGACGCAGAAGGCCCGGTCCCCGGACGCGCTCAGCACCACGGCCCGGACCTGCGGGTCCGCGGCCACTTCGGCGCAGATCAGGGTCAGCTGCGCGGCCATGGCCGTGCTCAGCGCGTTCATCGCGGCGGGCCGGTCCAGCACGATCTCCGCGACGACGGCCCCGCCGCCCCGCGCCGGGCCCGGATGCCGCCGGACGGTTACCTGGTCTGCGGTGGGTGCGCTCATGAGCGCAGGCTACCGGCCGGTCAGCCCTGTTCCCTGGCCAGCCTGGACTGCTCGTCTTCGACCAGCTGGAACAGGACCGACTGAACCCGCTGGACGTGCGGGATCTCGTTCAGCACGAGCTGGCCGTGCTCGCCCGCGGACTCGACGATGAGCTTCCCGCAGCCGAGCAGGCGGTCGATCAGGCCGTGCTCGAAGGACACGTCGCTGATCCGGATCAGCGGGAAGTCCCGGCCGGACCGGGACACGATCCCGCTGCGCAGCCGCAGCCGCCGGGTGGTCAGCTCGTAGCTGGTGGTCCGCCAGCGCAGGATCGGCACGGCGAAGAAGACGATGCTCAGGAGCAGCGCGATCGCGCCGATGATGATCCGGACCACCGGCGGGTCGACCTTGGCGGGCAGCAGGATCAGCAGGGCCAGCGCGGCCGCGAGCGTGACGACCAGGATGAAGAACGGCCGCAGCAGCGTCTTCCAGTGCGGATGCAGCTGCAGCACGAAATTTTCGCCCTCGGTCAGGGAACTGTCACCGGCCATGGGGACATCGTGGCATGACCCGGGCACCCTGCGCGCCCGCCGCGGCGAGGACTGCCCTAGCGGACGTGAACGACGTCGCCGGCGCTCACCGCGACCGGCCCGGACGCGGTTCCGACCACCAGCCGGCCGGTCGCGTCGACGTCCCCGGCCCGCCCGGTGACCAGCTTCCCGCCGGGCATCGAGACCCGCACCTGCTGCCCGACGGTGGCCGACAGCCGCAGGTACTCCGCCCGCAGCCCGGCAGGATCGCCGCCCGGCCCGGCCAGCACAGTTCCGGCCAGCACAGTCCCGGCCAGCACAGTTCCGGCCAGCACGGGCGGGCCTGCCGCCACCGCGGCCACCCAGCGCCGGTACCAGGTCTCCAGCTCGCCGAGCACGGCGACGAGCAGCTGCTCGCGGTCCGGCGCGGCGCCGGCCAGCACGACCGACGTAGCGTGCGGCACCGGCAGCTCGTCGCGGCGGGTGGTGACGTTGATCCCGATGCCGAGCACGATCGCGTCACCGGCCTGCTCGGCCAGGATGCCGGCGATCTTGGCTCCGCCGACCAGCACGTCGTTGGGCCACTTCAGCCTGGCGTCCAGGCCGGCCTGGGCGCGCAGCCCGGCCGCCACCGCCACCCCGGCCAGCAGCGGAATCCAGCCGCGGGCCACGGCGGGCACCCCGTCCGGCCGGAGCAGCACGGAGAAGCTCAGCGCGGCCCGGGGCGGGCAGGTCCAGCGGCGGTCCAGCCGCCCGCGGCCCGCGGTCTGCACCTCGGCGGCCAGCACCGTGCCCTCGGGCGCACCGGCCCGGGCCGCGGCCAGCAGGTCGGAGTTGGTCGACCCGGTCTCGGCCCGGACGGTCACGTCCCGCCAGAGCCGGCCGGGCCCGGTCAGCGCCGCGGACAGCGCCGCCGCGGACAGCGGGGCCCGGTCCGCGACAGCCGCAGAACCCGAGGTCGTCACCATGACCCGCCATTCTCCCCGACCCGTCCGCCCAGGTCCCTCCCACCCTCATGATCACGGAGGATCTTCCACCGCCCGGCACTGCAGATCCACCGTGATCACAAGCGCTTCAAGCCGGGCGCCTCCCGTTGATCTTCATAAGGCGTTTTCCGCCGCCGTGCCCGTTGCGTGCCCTCAGTCCTCATCTGAGGATTGCTGCCATGCTGGCTGCACCTGCCATCCGGTCGCTGCCGCCCACTGCCTGGCATCGGCAAGCGTGTCGAGGACAATTCCGGTCTTGGCGTCCCCGTAGGCCTTCCGGTCATGGTGCCAGCGTGTGATCAGTTCTTGCTTGAGCGCGGCATAGTCCTTGCAGGCCAGCGGATGGGCGCGCAGGTGGACACGTCCCGTTGGCGCTCACCTGCGGTGGACGAGGTCAGGCCGCCCGCCCCGCAATCTTTGCAAGCAGGGGGTCAGGCTCTGTTGCCTGGAGCGCGCCGGTTGCGCTGTTCAGGTGGGCGGGGGGTTCAGGAGGTCGCCTGCCCAGGCGATGCCATCGGACGGCTCTACCGTGACGGCCTCCAGGTCGTCGCGGGCAATGAGCTCGGCGATGCACTGCCGGGTACCACCAACATAGGTGCTCATGAAGTCCACCTCGGTCTCCACGCACCAGGCCCGGTCATGGGGCCACCACAGGCTCGGCGACTGCCACCAGGTGTCCGCACATAGCGATGTCCGCACGGCGGTGAGCGGGCCGGTGAACAGCAGCAGCCGCCGGTTCGGAATCTCAAAGGCCGGAGCGGCGTCATCGGCGAACGCCAGGCATCCGTAGCCGTCCCAGACAGCAAAACAGCACTGCCCGGGCGTCCCGGTATGCCGTGACAGCACCGAGGCCAGCACCGGCACCAGCTCTTGCGGAAGACTTCCCTCTTCCGGTTCGCGGTCCCACACGCCAGGTTGCGAGGCGCCGTGCACGAAGCGGAAGGAGCCCGTGATGGACGGCCATTGCATCGCGCGGTGGGCGGCCCGGCCGTTCGCCTGCGCGACATCGCGCCACCTGACGGGCCCCTCTGGTTCGCCCTTCCAGGCCGGGTGAAAGATCCTGCCGTAAGCCTCGAACCCCTCAGGCACGACCGACAGCACGCTTTCGGCGAATCCACGCAGCCCGGCGACAACCCAGGAGGCAGCCCCCGCGTCAGGCGCACTCTGATAGCTGTCGAGCCGAACCACTCAGCCATCGTCCCCCTGCCGGGCTGGCGCTGCATCCGAATTTGGCGGCCCCGGATCTCTCACAGCTTTCTCACGGACTGGCCGGACGACGCCGGACCAGGGCGGACGGTCTGGATATCCGGTGGACCCTGACCTGCGGCTACGGACTGTGCCGCACTGGCCGGACATATGGCATTGATCTACGGATCAGATGGCGGTCAGGCGATGGGCGCGAACCTAAGCGTGCCTGCGGCGTGCCCGATCGGACGGTAATCAGCGGTGACTTACGGTCGTTCACGGACACGCCACATAGGCGCTCACCAGCGATAGGCCAGGTCAGGTGGCCAGGTCCACGATCTTTGCAGGCAGGGGGTCAACAGGACTAGCTGGTCACCCTGACAAGGAACAGCCATGCGTTGACCACGCCGCCCAGCAGGCTTGCCACCGCGGCGGGAATCAGCCAGTACATCTGCCGCGAAACGCTGGTATTTCGGGCCGCCGATTGCTGGCGAGGTAAGGTCTTTGCGCCAAGGTACGGCTGGCGAATATTACGGGTGCTGGGCCGTTTGACCGGGGGACGATCACCTGCCCGCCCGGGACGGCGTGCTGACAGGGGGGTCAGGATGAAGCGAAACATGACTGCGGTCGTTCTTACCGCGGCATGCGGGCTGGGGGTCTTGGGCGGTGCGGCACCGGCTTCTGCCGCGACGCGGCCGGTCGTGGTCTATGAGCCGGCCGTCACCGGCCCGCATCCCGTCAAGAGCGCGGTCCGGCCATCGTCGTGGTACCTGACCATCGGGCCGGCCACCAAGTTCCGTGGCACTCACTGGTCGAGCTGGGGCCGTAAGACCGCATTCGGTACGGCCACGATGTACGTCATCGACTTCGGCACCCATAACGAGGGCCATGCCAGGCTGAAGCTTTATGACGTCAGGAGGCACAACGGCACGCGCTACTTCAAAAAGCTCCGCATCCGCGGGGCCCGGACCGAGAACGGCGTATGGAACTGGTGCTTCAGCATCGGCGAGTGGCAATCGGCGTGCCCGGGCTGAGAACAGCATTTGACGATGGCGCATGAGATCGGCACCGCCCCGGGGTGGCGGATCCACCATGATCATTGCTGAGGCCAGCCTGGACCCGGTGGCCACTCACCTGGCTTCGGCGCCTGCGAGGACGGGCTATCTACAGTCGGGGCATGGTGCTAGCAGAGCCCGAGCGGTCAGGGCTGGCCTATGCCTGACATCACCGGCCAGGTTGTCATCCTCACCGTCACAGATGCCGACCGCAGCGCGGCCTGGTACTGCGATCTGCAGGTCAGCGACCGCAGACTTGCGGCTCCCCCTCGGCTTCGCCTCAGGTTCCGCTCTTATCCTGTTAAGAAACCTGTTCTCTGTGTGGGGCGATGGATCGCGAGCCTGCTGGTGCCACGGGCCGTCGTCGCGCGGCCGTCCTCGCGGTCATGGCAGCCGTCCTCGCGGTCATGGTTGCCCTGGTCGCGGTGCTCGCGGTCGTTGCGACCCGCCGCGAGGTGACCAGAAATGCCAGTCCCGCGGCGACGCCTAGACCTACCGCGACCGCGGACCCGTCCGTGTCGGCCATCTACCAGCGGGTCAGGCCGTCGGTGGTGGTCGTGCGTACCAACGACGCGCTCGGCACCGGGGTGGTCGTGGCGGATGACGGCACGATCGTGACCGCGAACCACGTCATCGCCGGCGCCACCAGGATCACGGTCAGGTTCTTCGACGGGACGACGGCAAAGGCGGCCGTCGCCTCGGCCAATCCCAAGCTGGACGTCGCGGTGCTGAGGCCGGATTCGCTGCCGGAGACCGTCGTACCGGCGGCCCTCGGCGGCGCGGCCAACGTGGGAGCGCAGGTCGTCGCCATCGGCAACCCGCTCGGCCTGACCGACAGCGTGTCCGTCGGCGTGGTCTCCGGCCTCAACCGGACCGCGGAGACAGCCGAGGGCACCTACTCCGGGCTCATCCAGTTCGACGCGTCGGTCAACCCCGGGAGCTCCGGCGGGCCGCTGCTCGACGCAGGGGGCGTGGTTGTCGGCATCGTTGTCTCGATTGCCAACCCGGACCACCAGGACGCCTTCGCGGGCATCGGGTTTGCCGTGCCCATCGGCTCCGCGCTCGGCGGCACGGGCGGTCCCGGGCCGGGGAACGGACCTCAGATATGACCGCCCAACCACCCGGAGGGGACAGATGAGCCCGGGCCCTGCAGCGAACCCGCTCGAGAGCGTGCTGTTCGAGGTCAAGCGCACTATCGTCGGCCACGACGTGCTGCTGGAACGGATGGCGGTCGCGCTGATATCCGGCGGGCACCTCCTCGTGGAGGGAGTGCCAGGCCTGGCCAAGACGCTCGCCGTGAAGTCACTCGCGGCGGCGGTCGGCGGGCAGTTCCAGCGGATCCAGTTCACCCCGGATCTGATGCCCGCCGACCTGACCGGGACGCGTGTCTACCATCAGCACACCGGCGAGTTCGAGACCCAGCTGGGCCCGGTCTTCGCGAACCTGCTGCTGGCCGATGAGATCAACCGCGCTCCGGCCAAGGTGCAGAGCGCTCTGCTCGAGGTCATGCAGGAGCACCAGGTCACGATCGGCCGCGAGACGTTCCGGGTGCCCGAGCCTTTCCTGGTCATGGCGACGCAGAACCCTATCGAGTCGGAGGGGACCTATCCGCTGCCGGAGGCGCAGATCGACCGGTTCATGATGAAGGTCCTCGTCGGCTACCCGAGCTCCCATGAGGAGCACGCCATCGTCGACCGGGCGCTGCGCCCCGCCGAGCCGATCCGGGCGATGCTGACGCCCGAGGACCTGATCAAGATGCAAGCGCGCGCGCAGCAGCTGTACGTCGACCCGGCCATCACCGACTACGCCGTCCGCCTGGTGACCGCGACGCGCCTGCCGGGCCTGGCCGGGCTGGACGAGATAAAGCGGTACCTGACCTACGGCGCCAGCCCCCGCGCCTCCATTGCGCTGGTCGTCGGCGGGCGGGCGCTGGCGCTCCTGCGGGGCCGGGACTACGTGCTGCCGAACGACGTCAGCGATCTCGCCGCGGATGTGCTGCGGCACCGCATCGTGCTGTCCTACGAGGCACTCGCCGACAACATCAGCCCCGACGACATCATCACCCGGGTGCGCCACGCCGTGCCCGAGCCCGAGGTCGCCCTGCAGAGCCGGTGAGCCCCATGCGCACTGTCCCCGAACGACTCCTGCTCCGCCTGGAATGGCGGGTTGTCCGTCGCCTGGAGGGACGCGTGCAGGGCGGTTACCGCACCGCGCACCGCGGGTCCGGAACCGACCTGGCCGGCCTGCGCAGCTACATCGAGGGCGATGACGCGCGGCACATCGACTGGAACGTCACCTCCCGGCTGGGCGAGCCGCACGTGCGCATGTTCAACGAAGACCGCGAGATGACCGCATGGCTGGTGCTTGACCGCTCGGCGTCCATGGCGGTGGGCGCGCCGGGCCGCGGGAAGCAGGATGTGCTAGACGAGCTGGCCCTCGCCGTAGCCCGGCTGCTCAGCCGGGGCGGCAACTCCGTCGGGGCGCTGTTCTACGACACCGGGGTGGTGCGCGTGGTGCCGCCCGGGACGGGCCGCCGTCACGTCCTGCGCATCGGCGCTGAACTCGCCCGCACCGCCGGCGCCCGGCGCGGCAGCACGACCGACCTTGCCGCGATGCTCGACGCGGCCGCGCGGCTCGCCCGGCGCCGCAGCCTGATCGTCGCCGTGTCCGACTTCATCGGCACCGGCGACTGGGAGCGCTCCCTGCTGCGGCTGACCCCGCGCCACGAGGTTGTCGCCCTTCGCGTCATCGACGCCGCCGACGACGAGTTGCCCGACGCCGGGCTGATCGTCGTGGAGGACGCCGAGACCGGGGAGCAGCTCATCGTCGACTCGGGCGACCCGGTGCTGCGGGCACGTTTCCAGGCGGGCGCCGGGGAGCGCGCCGCCCGGCTGGACGCCGGCATGCGCCGGGCTGGAGTGCTCCTGCAGACCATCAGCACCACGGATGACCTTGCCGCCTCGCTCATCGAGGTCGTCACCCGAACCCGTCGCAGGCGCACATGACACTAGCCTCTCCCGCGCTGCTCGCGGCCGGCCTGCTCGTCGCCGCCGCCCTGGGTTACGGCGCCGTCGTCGTCTCCCGGCGGCGGGCCGCGGCGCTGGCGGCGGCCGGCCTCGCCGGGCCTCGCCGCGCCCGGCAGGCCGGGGTGTGGCTGACGATCACGGGCATCGCTGTGCTCGCGATCGCTGTCGCTGGCCCGGCGGCATCGCTCCCGGTGCCCCGGCAGTCCGGCACCGTCATCCTCGCCATGGACGTGTCCAGCAGCATGAGCGCCAAGGATGTCGCTCCGGACCGGCTGGCGGCCGCGCAGCGGGCGGCGCGGTCGTTCATAGCGGCGCAGCCAAGCAGCATCGACATCGGCGTCGTCGCCTTCGCCAATGGCGCGCTCATCACCGGCCGGCCCACTCGCGATCACGCCGAGGCGACGGCGGTGATCAGGCGCCTGAAAGCTTCCGGCGGGACCTCGCTGGGCCCGGCCGTCATAGCCGCGCTGTCCGCGATCACGGGCCGGGCGATCTCCGTCGGACGCGACGGCACGGTATCCGGCATCGGTTACTGGCCGTCGGCCACGATCGTCATCTTCTCCGACGGCCAGGACGAAAGCCCGGCCAGCGCCACGGCCACGGCCACCGCAGCGGCCGAGAAGGCGGGCGTGCGCATCGACACCGTCGGGATCGGCAGCACCGCAGGAACCACGGTTGACGTCGACGGGTATCACCTGTTCACCGCTCTTAACCCCGGCGCCCTGAGGTCGATCGCGCGGGCCACCCGGGGCACGTACTACCCCGTCTCCGACGCCGGCCAGCTGGACCGAATCGCCTCGACGATCAGGCTCCGGCTCACGGTGACAAGCCAGCGGCTGCCGCTCGCGGGTGCGTTCATCGCCCTGGCCATGGTGCTTCTCGCCGCGGGCTCCGTTCTCACGGTGGTCAGATCGGGGCGGGTGATCTGAATGTCGCTGTCCTGGCCGTGGGCCTTGCTGGCCCTCCTGGCCCTCCCGCTGGTGATCGCAGCCTGGTGGTGGACGCGGCGCCGGCGGCGGCGCGGGGCGGTGCGCGTGACCTCGATCGCGCTCGTCCGCGCGGCCCTTCCCGGCCGCACCCGCTGGCGCCGGCTCATCCCTGCGGTGCTGCTGCTGCTCGGGCTGGCAGTCCTCGGCGTCGGCGCCGCGCGCCCGCAGGCCAGCGTGCGGGTCCCGTCGTCGTCCGGCACGATCATGCTCGCGCTCGACGTCTCGGGCTCCATGTGCTCCACCGACGTGCGCCCGAACCGCCTAACGGCCGCCGAGAACGCGGCCAGCGCCTTCATCAAGTCCGAGGCGGGCGGGCCGCGCATTGGCCTCGTCGCATTCGCGGGAATCGCCGGGGTCGTTGTGCCCCCGACCACAGATACGGGCACGCTGCTGCGCGCCCTGGCCGGCCTGTCCACGTCGCAGGGCACCGCGATCGGCCAGGGCATCCTGACCTCGCTCGACGCCATCGCGCAGATCGACCCCTCGGTCGCGCCAACCGGTGCGCGACCCGCTCGTGCCCGCGGCCATGCGCACGACGTGATCGTGGTACTCACAGACGGCTCGAACAACGTGGGCGTCGACCCGCAGACCGCAGCACGGCAGGCCGCCACCCGGGGCGTGCGCGTCTTCACGATCGGGTTCGGCACCACCAAGCTCGCGTCCCTGGCGTGCAGCAGCTCGCAGTTCGGCGGCTTCGGCAGCTTCGGCGGGGGGCCCCGCGGCGGGTTCGGTGGGCGCAACCCGCTCGTTGCCGACTACGGCGCGCTCCGGCAGATCGCCGGCCTCACAGACGGCAAGTTCTACCGCGCACAAAACGCCGACCAGCTCAAGGCCGCCCTCGGCAACCTCTCCGGCACGTTTACGATCATCCGCGAGCACCTCGACATAGCCGCCTGGTTCGCCGGCTTCGGCGGCCTGTTCATCGCCGTCGCGCTCGCGCTCTCGCTGTGGTGGAACAGGACCCGGCGCATCCCAGGCCGTGCGCCCGCGGCACTGTGAGCATGTGAATACCTAGGTAGACATCGCTTTGTCTACCTAGGTAGAGTTGCCGCCATGACGAGCCGGCTGGTGCGCGCGGTGCTCCGGCTGATGCCGGCCCGGCGCCGAGAGTGGGCCGAGGCGCTGTTCGCCGAGACCGGGCAGGCTCCCAACGGGCGGGCGCGGCTGGCGTGGCGGCCGGCGGGGCACGGCTGATCGCCCGCGAGGCACTGCTGGCGCAGCGGGCCGCCTGGGTGGCGATGCTCGCGGGCACCGCTGCCTGGGTCATCCTGGTGGCCTGGCCGGGCCCGGCCAGCACCCCCGCCACCGCGGTCAACCGGCTGAACGGCATCACCGTGCTGGCCATGCTGGCCGGGCTGCCGCTGCTGGTGCGCTGGCGGTTCGGGCCGCTCGCCGCGGGACGGCTGCCCCGGCTGCTCAGGTTCGGCGGCTACGCGCTGGTGCTGGCGCTGACCGTGGCCAAGGCCAGCGTCGAGCAGGTGCGGGACAACCCGGCCGCGGTGCCGCACGTGCCGCAGGACGCGTCGGTCCCGGCGCTGACCGGGATGATCTACGTCTGGGTCAGCCAGAGCCTGTTCCTGCTCATCATCGCGGTGTACCTGGCCGGCGTGCTGGTGCTGACCGCGCAGCGGCCCGGGGTCGCCACCGCGACCCGGCGGGCCGGGACCGGGGCGGGCCTGCTCCTCGGCGCCGTCCTTTTCGCGGTCGCCCCGCTCGGGCTCAGCAACCCGCGGCTGGGCGCGGCCAGCGGGCCGGCCTCGGCTGGCCGCCATCGCCGCGGTGTTCGCCCTGCCCTTCGCGGCCGCCCTGCGGTCCGCGGTGCGGGCCGGGCGCGCTACCCGGCGGCCGGCGACGAGCCGCAGGCCGATTCTGCCCGGCTCCGGCAGGGTCTCGCGGCCGGGTTCCTCACCTCGGGTATCGCCGCCCTGATGGTCACGGCCCTGGCCACGGTGGTGATCGCGCTGACCGCCAGGACGGGCTGGATGGCTGCACGTGCTGTACCCGGGCCAGCCGCTCACCCCGGCCCGTGCCTCCCACTACGCGCTGATGGCCAGCCTCGGCACCGATAGCTACAGCGTGGTCCTGGCCCTTGTTCCGGGCATCGGGCTGGTGCTCGGCCTGCTGGCCGGCGCATGACCGCCGGGCGCACGGCCGCCGTGCCGCCGCCCGGCGGCCTCGAGCTGGCGAGCGCCGACGCGGACGGCCCCTAAAGTTCCGCGTCAGCGCCGCCGGAGCCCGGCTGGGACCGCCCGTCACGCGAGCCCAGCCGGGCAGCTTTTCGCCGGCCTGCCCCCCTAGTTTGCCCGGGCCGTGCGGAGCGACAGCTCGCGCAGGCCGGCCAGCACGCCGCCCATCGCGGCCGCGGCCGCCAGGGCCACGATCGTGACCGTGCCGGCGTGCGCGGACAGCAGCCGGAACGTGCCCAGCGACGGGGCGGCGGGCAGCGCCCCGGCCAGGTTCAGGTACAGCGTGCCGAACGTGGCCACGCCGACCACCAGGCCCAGCTGGTTGACGGTGACGATAACCCCGGTCGCGTCCGCGGCGTCGGCCACCGGGATCCGCATCAGCACGCCGGTCATCAGCGGGCTGAACGCGGCCGCCATGCCGGCCCCGATCGTGGCCATCATGAGGTACAGCCAGGCCCCGCCGCGGCCGCCGCCGTGCAGCAGCGCGGCCACGCCGAGCATGCCGGCCGCGGCGACCGTGAAGCCGGCCACGATCAGGCCCGGGCGCAGCCGGGCGGGCAGCCGCTGCCAGTTCAGGCTGACCAGCCCGAACGAGGCCGCAGCCGGCGCGAAGGTCAGCCCGGCGCGCAGCGCGGATTCCCCGAGCCCGCTCTGCAGCTGCAGCGCGATCGCGAAGAAGAACCCGCCGAACAGCGTCATGTTGATGAACAGCGCGGCGATCCCGGGCGCCACGCCGGGCAGCCGCAGCAGCCGCCCGGGCACGATCGGCGCCCCGCCGCGGCCGCTGAGCCGCCGCTCGGCCAGCACGAACCCGGCGACCAGGACCGCGCTGGCGGCCATGCTGGCCCAGCCCCAGGCCGGCCAGTGCTCCGGCTGCCCCAGCACCAGCGGCACGACCAGGGCCAGCACCGCCAGCGAGAGCAGCCCCAGGCCGGCCGGGTCCAGGCCGCGGCCCGGGTCCCGGGTCCCGGGTGGCAGCAGCCGCGCGCCCGCGGCCAGCACCAGCAGGCCTATCGGCACGTTCACCAGGAAGATCGGCCGCCACGTGGAGCTGAACAGGTCCGCGCTGATCAGCAGGCCGCCCACGATCTGGCCGAGGACCACGCCGCCGGCCAGCGTCGCGGAGTAGGCGCGCATCGCCCGGGCCCGGGCCGCCCCGGTGAACGTGCGCTGGATCAGGCTCAGCACCTGCGGGATCATCACCGCGGCGGCGGCGCCCTGGACGAACCGCAGCGCGATCAGCGGCCCGGTGGCCGGGGCCAGCCCGCAGCCGAGCGAGGCCAGGGTGAACCCGGCGACCCCGGTGAGGAACACCCGGCGGTGGCCGTAGAGGTCGCCGAGCCGCGCGCCGGTCACCATCAGAACCGCGTAGGAAATCACGTAACCGGCCACGATCAGCTGCAGCGCGGCCCCGGACGCGTGCAGCCCGGCGTGGATGGACGGGACGGCGACGTTCACCACCGAGGTGTCCAGCACCGCCATCAGCTGCCCGGCCAGCACGATCGCCACCAGCACGGCCGGGCTGGCGGCCCGCCGCCGGGCGGGCCTGGCCGGGTCGCGCAGCCCGGCGGAAATGCCAGCCGCGCGCTCGTTGCTTACAGAAATATCGGTCATGCCATCGAGTCTGCAGCAGATCTGATGCCAGTACCGAGAGCCTGGTTATCCTAGTACTGACACCACCCGGCTACCCCCTTGGCGGCCGCGCGCGGCCCAGCGAGGATGGCATTGTGACCGCAACGACGATCCGCAACGCGACAGAGCGCACCGGCTCCCCGCCGTCTGCGGGCGCGGACCGCAGCGCCCCCTCGCCGGCCCCCGCCCGGCAGGTCAGGCGCAGCGAGCTGGCCGCGTTCCTGCGCAGCCGCCGGGAGCGGATCACCCCCGAGGAAGTCGGCCTGCCGCCGGGGCTGCGGAGACGTACCGCGGGGCTGCGCCGCGAGGAGGTCGCCCAGCTCGCCGGGGTGGGCGTGACCTGGTACACGTGGCTGGAGCAGGGCCGCCCGATCAACGCCAGCGTCCAGGTGCTCGACGCGATCGCCCGCACGCTGCGGCTGGACCGGCCGGAGCGGGAGCACCTGTACCGGCTCGCGGACGTGCCCGACCCGGCCACCACCAACGGCGCAAGCCCGGCCTGCCCCAAGATCACCCCCGAGCTCCAGGAGATCCTCGACTCCCTGACCCCGCTGCCGGCCAGCATCATCAACGAGCGGTTCGACCTGCTGGCCTGGAACGACGCGTACGCCGCGATGTGGCCGGGGATACTGAACGCCCCCCTGGCGGACCGGAACACGCTGTGGATGGTGTTCACCCACCCGGGCTGCTGCCACCCCTACGTCAACCGGGACGAGCAGCTGTCCAGCCTGGTCGCCCAGCTGCGCGGGGCCTACGGGCGGCACCTGGGCGAGCCCGCGTGGACCAGCTTCGTGGCCCGGCTGCAGGCGGCCAGCACCCAGTTCACCCAGCTGTGGGCCGAGCAGCAGGTGGCCAGCAACATGACCTACCTGAAGATCTTCCGGCACCCGGCGCACCCGCGGATGGCGATGACCACCACCAGCCTGGGCGTGCTGTCGCTGCCCGGCACCCGGATGGTGATCTACAACCCGGCCGACGACGGCTGCCGGGAGGCGGTCGCCAGCCTGCTCCGCGGTGAGGGCCAGGACCAGCACTTCCCGTGCTGGCCCGGGCACGACATGACGACCGGCCGCGGCCCGAAGGCTCCCGCCCCGCTCCCCCGGTAACGGTGGCCTACCCTGGGCGGCATGACCACCGACGCGCGGCCCGCTGAGGCCGCCGCCCAGGACAGCAACCCGGACCTGCACACGACCGCGGGCAAGATCGCTGACCTGGACCGGCGGCGCGAGGAGGCGGTGCACGCCGGCTCGGCCCGCGCGGTTGAGCGGCAGCACGCCAAGGGCAAGGCCACCGCGCGGGAGCGGATCGCCAGGCTGCTCGACCCCGGCTCGTTCACCGAGTTCGACGAGCTGGCCCGGCACCGGGCCACGGACTTCGGGGTGGCCGCCAGCCGGCCCTACGGGGACGGCGTGGTCACCGGGTACGGCACGATCGACGGCCGGCCGGTGTGCGTGTTCAGCCAGGACTTCACCGTGTTCGGCGGGTCGCTGGGCGAGGTGTACGGCGAGAAGATCGTCAAGGTCATGGACCACGCGCTGAAGACCGGCTGCCCGGTGATCGGCATCAACGACGGCGGCGGGGCCCGGATCCAGGAGGGCGTGGTCGCCCTCGGACTGTTCGCCGAGATCTTCTACCGCAACGTGATCTGCTCCGGCGTGATCCCGCAGATCTCGCTGATCATGGGCCCGTGCGCGGGCGGCGCGGTGTACTCCCCGGCGATCACCGACTTCACGCTGATGGTCGACCAGACCTCGCACATGTTCATCACCGGGCCCGACGTGATCAAGACGGTGACCGGCGAGGAGGTCACGTTCGAGGAACTGGGCGGCGCGCAGGCGCACAGCGTCAAGTCCGGCGTGGCCCACTACCAGGCCCGGGACGAGGACGACTGCCTGGACTTCGCCCGCGAGCTGCTGTCCTACCTGCCGTCGAACAACCTCGACGACCCGCCCCGCCGGGAACCAGACCTGACCGGCGGCGCCGAGCTGGACATCACCCCGGACGACGAGGAACTCGACCGGCTCATCCCGGACTCCCCCAACCAGCCGTACGACATGCACACCGTGATCACCAGCGTGCTGGACGGCGGCGAGTTCCTGGAGATCCACGAGAGCTTCGCGCCGAACATCGTCGTCGGCTTCGGCCGGGTCGACGGGGCCAGCGTCGGCGTGGTCGCCAACCAGCCCCTGCACTTCGCGGGCTGCCTGGACATCAACGCCTCGGAGAAGGCCGCCCGGTTCGTCCGCACCTGCGACGCGTTCAGCATCCCGGTGCTCACGTTCGTGGACGTACCCGGCTTCCTGCCCGGCACGGACCAGGAGTGGAACGGCATCATCCGGCGCGGCGCCAAGCTGATCTACGCCTACGCCGAGGCCACCGTGCCCAAGATCACCGTGATCACCCGCAAGGCCTACGGCGGGGCGTACGACGTGATGGGCTCCAAGCACCTCGGCGGGGACATCAACCTGGCCTGGCCGACCGCGCAGATCGCGGTCATGGGCGCCCAGGGCGCCGTGAGCATTTTGTACCGCCGGGAGCTGGCCGAAGCCAGCGACCAAAATGAGCTCCGCGATGAACTGGTGACCGAGTACGAGGACCGGCTCGCGAACCCGTATATCGCGGCAGAACGAGGTTACGTGGACGCGGTCATCCGCCCCGCGGAGACTCGTTCGCAGGTCACCAGGGCCCTGCGGACGCTTCACGGAAAGCGGCAGACACTCCCGCCGAAGAAACACGGAAACATACCGCTCTGACCGGGAGGCGGAGGAGGCGACGCCTATGATTCCCCGCGCCGGGCACCCAGCCGTGCCACTAGAGTTCTTCCTACCATGACCGAAAACGGCACCCCGCTGCCGCTGCTTTCCCGTTACGCGATCATGATCGATGTTGGCTACATCTACGCGTCCACGGGCGAGCTGCTGTTCAGCGCCTCCTACCGGCACGAGTACCGGGTCGACGCGGCCGACCTGATCCGGGCTCTGTCCCGGGAGGCCAGCGAGAAGATCAGGGGGGAGCTGCTCCGGGTCTACTGGTACGACGCGGCCAGGGACCGGGTGCCCACCTTCGACCAGCGGGTCATCGCCCAGATGCCGCTGGTCAAGCTGCGGCTCGGCAACCTGAACGCGCGCGGCCAGCAGAAGGGCGTGGACGCGCAGATCCGCGCGGACATGGAGGCCCTGGCCCGGCACCGGGCCATCACCGACGCGGTGCTGGTGGCCGGGGACGAGGATATGGTCCCGGCGGTCGAGGCGGCTCAGGCCTACGGCGTGCGGGTGCACCTGTGGGGGATCGAGCCGCCCTACGGCACCAACCAGGCCGAGCGGCTGGTCTGGGAGTCCGACACGGTGCACGTGCTGGAGCGCGCGTTCCTCGAGCCGTACTTCAGCAAGCCCGAGCACCCGGCCGACTCCGGCCAGCCGACCCCGGCGGGCTCGCACCCGCGGACCGGCCACGTGGCCGCGCCCCGGCCCACCCCGGCGGTGGTGTTCGGCGACCGGCCGGGCCCGCGGCCACCGGTCCGGCCCGCCCCGGCGATGGCCCCGCCGCCGGCCCGGCTCGGCCCGGACCGCGAGAGGGTCGAGATCGCCGGCGAGCACGTCGCGCAGAAGTGGATACTGACCCGCGGCGAGGACAACATCAGGGACCTGCTGCCCGGCCCGATCCTGCCCCCGGTGATCGACAAGGAGCTGCTGGTGGACGCGGAGAAGGAACTCGGCCAGTCGCTGCGCGCCTACCAGGAGGCCCGCGAGTGGCTGCGCGACGCGTTCTGGGCCCGGGTGCACCGCCAGTTCGGCCTCGGCGTCGGCCAGTCGAAGAACTGACCACGATGACGACCAGCACGCCCGGCATGAGTTCCATGGATTACGGTTCCGGGCCACGGCTCACCGTCGTGAAAGGCCAGCCGGATGCGGCCGAGATCGCCGCGGTCGCCGCCGTGCTCACCGCCCTGTCCCGGCCCGCCGGCGGAGACGCGGGCCCGCCCCGCACCCACCGTAATCAATGGTCATCACCCGCCCGGCGGATGCGCGAGCCGCTTGCCCGGGGCGCCGGCGGATGGCGCGCCAGCGGCTTGCCGCGCTAGAGCACCAGCCAAACCCGCCGTGACCGGGGCCGGCCGCGGACCTTAGACTCCTGCGCAGTCGAGAGGGGTCGGTTCATGCGGAAGGTCCTCATCGCCAACCGCGGCGAGATCGCCGTGCGGATCGTGCGGGCCTGCCGGGACGCCGGGCTCGGCAGCGTGGCCGTCTATTCCGAGCAGGACCTGGACGCGCTGCACGTGCAGCTGGCCGACGAGGCCTACGCGCTGGGCGGGCAGACCGCCGCGGAGAGCTACCTGGACATCGGCAAGATCCTCGGCGCCGCGGCGGCCAGCGGCGCGGACGCGGTCCACCCCGGCTACGGGTTCCTGGCCGAGAACGCCGGCTTCGCCCGCGCGGTCACCGAGGCCGGGCTGACCTGGATCGGGCCGCCGCCCGGCGCGATCGAGTCGCTCGGCGACAAGGTCGCGGCCCGGCACATCGCCAAGGCGGTCGGCGCGCCGCTGGCCCCGGGCACCGACGGGCCGGTCGCCGACGCGGCCGAGGCCGAGGCGTTCGCGGCCGAGCACGGGCTGCCGATCGCGATCAAGGCCGCGTTCGGCGGCGGCGGCCGCGGGCTGCGGGTGGCCAGGACCATGGCGGAGATCGCCGGGCAGTTCGAGTCCGCGGTGCGCGAGGCGGTGGCCGCGTTCGGCCGCGGCGAGTGCTTCGTCGAGCGCTACCTGGACCGGCCACGGCACGTGGAGACCCAGTGCCTGGCCGACCAGCACGGCACGGTGGTGGTGGTGTCGACCCGGGACTGCTCGCTGCAGCGGCGGCACCAGAAGCTGGTCGAGGAGGCCCCGGCGCCGTTCCTGACCGCGGAGCAGGACCGGCTGCTGCGCGAGTCCTCCAAGGCCATCCTGCGCAAGGCCGGGTACACCGGTGCGGGCACCTGTGAGTTCCTGGTCGGCCAGGACGGCACGGTGTCGTTCCTCGAGGTCAACACCAGGCTCCAGGTCGAGCACCCGGTGACCGAGGAGGTCAGCGGCATCGACCTGGTCCGGGAGATGTTCCGGATCGCGGACGGCGAGGAACTGGGCTACGGCGACCCGCCGCTGCGCGGCCACTCGATCGAGTTCCGGGTCAACGCCGAGGACGCGGGGCGGAACTTCATGCCCGCGCCGGGGACGATCACCAGCTGGCGGCCGCCGTCCGGGCCCGGGGTCCGGCTGGACGCCGGCTACGGGCCGGGCATGACCGTGCCGCAGGCCTTCGACTCGCTGATCGCCAAGCTGATCGTGACCGGGGCCAGCCGGGACGAGGCACTGGCCCGGGCCCGGCGGGCGCTGGACGAGTTCGAGGTCGGCGGGATGCCCACCGTGCTGCCGTTCCACCGGGCGGTGGTGCGCGACCCGGCGTTCACCGGCGAGCCGTTCGCGGTGCACACCCGGTGGATCGAGACCGAGTTCGGCAACGACCTGGCTCCGTACAACCCCGCGGAGGCGGACGGAGACGCCGTGGCCGGCGCGGCGGCCCGGGAGCGGATCACGGTCGAGGTGGGCGGCAAGCGGCTGGAGGTGACGCTGCCCGCGGGCCTTGGCGCGGTGGGCGCCGGCCCGGCGGGCGCGGGCGGCGCGGGAGCAGGCGCGGGCCGGGCAGCGGGGCGCGGGCGGCCTGGCCGCGGTGGCCGGCGCGGCGGCGGGGGCGGGGGCGCCGCCAGCGGCGACGACCTGGTCAGCCCGATGCAGGGCACGATCGTCAAGATCGTCGCGTCCGACGGTGCGCAGGTGTCCGCCGGGGATACGGTCGTGGTCCTGGAGGCGATGAAGATGGAGCAGCCGCTGACCGCGCACAAGGCCGGTTCCGTGGCCGGCCTGTCCGTGCAGGTCGGCCAGACCGTCCCGGCCGGCGAAGTGATCTGCCAGATCCGGGACTGAGGGAGCGGACGTGGCCCGGCTGGCGGGCGACCCCGGCACACTGCGCTGGCTGCGGTTCGCGGCCGGGTTCCGGCTGCCCGCGGACAACACCGACTGGGTCCGGCACGAGCTGACCGACGCGGGCTGGCGGGGCCGCACCGTGCTGCGCCACCTGGCCGTGATCATCCCGGTCTGCGTGGTGCTGGCGGTCGTGCTGACCGTGGTGATCCCGGCGCCGCTGTGGCTCGCGCTGACGATGATCGCGCTGATCCTGTGCGGCAGCGTGTTCACGGTCGTGGCGTACGCCGACGACCTGCGCGCGTCCCGGCTCCGCCAGCACGGGCTCGATGTCCCCGACGATCCCGACCTTGGTCATCCGGCTCACTGATCACGCGGATCACCGGGGATAACGGCTTTCCGGCGGTAACGCGTGGTTCTGATCCGGAAGCAGTTCGCGCAGGGAGCGACGGCAGCCCCGGGGGCGAAGTATTATCCGGGTGACACGCGGCCGGGCCCGGTGCGGGGGTCGCATTAACCTGCGAAGGAGCGGCCCTATGGGCTTTCTCAACGAGGCCCGGCGCGAGTTCATCGCCGCGCCCGACGAAGCCAAGAGCCAGATCGTCTACAAGTGGCCCGACCAGAACATCCGTAAGTTCGCCCGGGCCATCGTGGAGCCCGACGCGGTAGCGGTTTTCATGAGCCAGGGCCAGCTGATGGGCGTGCTCGGCCCGGGCCAGCACCGGCTGGAAGCGAGCGAGCTGCCGTTCCTCGGCATGTTCGTCGACTGGGGCAGCAACAGCAACGCGTTCAAGGCCGAGCTGTACTTCGTCGGCGCCCGCGAGTTCCCGCGCTGCCGGTTCGGCGGCCGGCTGGACGAGGTGCAGGACCCGCAGACCGGGCTGATCGTCACGCTGCGCGCGTTCGGCGAGTACGCGCTGCGCGTGATCGACCCGACCAAGCTGATCATCAACCTGGTCGGCACGGTGGACGTGACCGATAACGAGGCGATCACCGGCTGGGTCGCGCAGCAGCTGCTGAAGGTCACCCGAACCGCGATCACGACGAACCTGATGTCCGGCGCGTGGCCGATCCTGGGCCTGTCCGTGCACAGCCCGGAGATCGAGGCCGCCACCCAGCCCGCGGCGAACGCCCAGCTGGCCGACTACGGGCTGGCCATCGCCCGGTTCGGCAACCTGGACGTCAACCTGGACGACGGCGACAACGCGCGGCTGAAGAAGCTGGCCGGGGACACCGCCTACTCGCGGCTGGCCGGCGGCTTCCTGCAGGCGGCCCAGGCCGAGGCGCTGCAGGGCGCCGGCGAGGGCATGGCCCAGGGCGGCGCCGCGGTCGGCCCGACGTTCCTCGGGGCCGGCTTCGGCATCGCCAACCAGATGATGCAGCCCCCGCCCGCCGCGGCCCCGCCGCCCCCGCCGCCGCCCGCCCCGGGCTTCGCCGGCGGTGGCCAGGGGTACGCCCCGCCGGCGCCGCCGGCCGCGCCCGCGGCGCCGGCCCCGGCCGCGACCACGGCGTGCGGCAACTGCCAGTCCGCGGTCACGGTGGGGGCGAAGTTCTGCCCCGAGTGCGGCACGCCGATGCAGAAGCACTGCACGAACTGCAACGCCAGCCTGAGCGCGACCGCCAAGTTCTGTGCCGAGTGCGGCACGCCCACGAGCCCGCCGGCTGCCCCCTCCGCATAACAGCCGGCGCCCCCGCTTCCGGTAACAGCCCTCCTGCCCCGGCCCGCCGCCGGCCCGTCCCGCGGCCCCGGGGCATGGGCTGTTATTGCCCCTTACCACCAGAAAGGTTGTCCGGATGGACCGGATTGAATGCCAGTGGTGCCAGGCCCAGAACGAGATCGGCCGGCCGAACTGCCTCACCTGCGGTGCACCGCTTGACGTCAAGGACCTGGTGACCGACTCCGGCTGGGCCGAGGCGCCCCGGCTGCGGGACATGACCGAGTTCCGGTTCTCCA
Organism: uncultured Actinomycetes bacterium; assembly: GCA_963770375.1. Taxonomy (GTDB): domain Bacteria; phylum Actinomycetota; class Actinomycetes; order Streptosporangiales; family Streptosporangiaceae; genus DASVBE01. Next base: position 664,907 of record CAVYPM010000017.1, read on the forward strand.
ACTCGGTCTGCCAGATCGAGGGCGAGATCGTGCCGGTCGCCGAGATCGCGCTGGCCCCGGGCGACGCGGTGTTCTTCGAGCACCACGTGATGCTCTGGAAGGAACCGCAGGTTCCGATGACCGCGCTGAACACCAGCGGCGGCATGAAGCGGATGCTCGGCGGGATGCCGAACATCTTGTCCGTGGCGCACGGGCCGGGCCGGGTGGCGTTCTCCCGGGACCACGCGGGCGAGGTGGTCGTGCTGCCGCTGCACCCGTCGATGGAGATCGACGTGCGCGAGCACGCGTTCCTGGCCGGCACCCATTCGCTGAGCTACTCGTTCATCCGGATCAAGGGCCTGGCCAACGTGCTGCACGGCGGCAGCGGCATGTACATGGACCGGTTCGTCACCTCGAACCAGCCGGGCCTGCTGCTCCTGCACGGCTACGGCAACGTGTTCCAGAAGACCTTGCAGCCGGGCGAGAAGATCCTGGTCGAGCCGGGCGGCTTCCTGTACAAGGACTCGTCGGTGCAGATGAACGCGGTCCAGCAGGACGTCAAGACCGGGCTGATGCGGCGCGGCATGTACCTGGCCGAGATGACCGGGCCGGGCCGGGTCGGCATCCAGTCCATGTACGTCCACCACGGCTCCGAGTAGGGGGCCGGCCATGACCGCACCTGCCCAGAGCACGTACACCTGCCCGTACTGCCGGATGAACAGCGACGGCACCGACCGGACGTGCCTGCACTGCGGCGCGCCGGTCGACGTCCGGCTGAAGGTGACCAACTCCGGCTGGATCGAGCAGCCGCCGATCAGGGACATGGCCAGGCTCCGGTTCAGCCGGTCCACCGTCCAGATCAGCGGCGCGTACGTGCCGGTCGCGGAGATGGGCCTGAACGGGGACGACTGGGTCTACTTCTCGCACCACAGCCTGCTGCACACCGACACCGACGTGAAGCTGGACAACCTCCCGCTGCGCGGCGCCTGGAAGCGGATGCGGGCCGGAATGCCAGTCATCATGATGACCGCCCGGGGTCCTGGGCACATCGCGTTCAGCGCCGACAAGCCGGGCGAGACGCTGGCCGTGCCGCTGAACCCGAACTGGGCGATCGACGTGACCGAGCACCGGTTCCTGGTCGCCACCGGGAACGTCACCTACGACTACGACCAGTCGCACGTCTGGTTCACCACCGGGTCCGGTGACGACACCGAGTGGCACTACCCGATCGGCCAGTACATCGACACGTTCAGCGCGACCGGCGGCCCCGGCCTGCTGCTGCTGCACGCGCCGGGCAACACGTTCCTGCGTGACCTGGGGCCGCAGGAGCAGATCCTGGTGCAGCCCGGCGGCCTGATCTACAAGGACCGGTCGGTGCGGATGCACCTGCACTTCGAGTACCCGCGGGGCCAGTACTGGTACTCCTCGGCGCGGTGGCAGGCCAAGTCGACGTGGCTGGCGCTGACCGGCCCCGGCCGGGTGGCGATCAGCTCGGCGTTCGAGAACCCGGAGGGGTCAGGGTCCGTGACCCGCACGTCCGGTTCGACTACGCAGCACTGGTAGGCCGTTCGCTGTTGCTGGCGGCTGGCCTGGCGGGTTCGCCGGGCCGGCCGCCAGCGCGTTTCCCGGCGCGGTAAGGCTGTTAGTGGCTGTTAGTGCTGGCACCATAGGGAGCCATGTTTCTGCTGGCCGTTCTGCTCACCGTGGCGCTGGTGCTGGAGACCCTGCCGTCCGCGGTGGTCGGCCTGAGCCGCGCCAAGGTCGGGCTGACCCGGCTCGACCAGCTCACCCGGCTCGGCGTGCTGGAGGGCCGGAACCTGTGGGTGGTGACGCTGCTCGGCGTCCTGCACTCGGTGGGCACCGCGTGCGTGCTGATCGGCCTGGACTTCCCCGCGGTTGGCGTGGCCGGCGCGGCGATCGAGGCCGCGATCTTCATCTGGGTGCTGTACCGGCAGATCCGGGCCGGTGACCGGGGCCGGGCGCTGGGCGCCTACACGCTGTTCACCGCGATGGCCCTGGCCGTGCTAGTGGTCAACCTCCTGCGCCTGTGACCTGATCACGTTTCCGGCAGAGCGTGTAACGCCGGGCCGGGTGCTGTGACTGAATGATGGACGGGCGGCGCAGGGAACCGGCCGCGCCGGGGGGATGATGCGCATGGAGACGGATAGCTGGCACTGGGCGGAGTACGCCCGTCTGTGCGGCGCGACCGGGATCAAGGCGGTGCGGCGGGAGGAGCTCGACGCGGCCATGCTCCACGTCGAGCAAGATCCCGAACTGCTGTAGAGCCCATCTCCTGCGGGAGCGCCTGCCGGCGCTGCCGCGCCCACCTCACCAGGAGCCCGAGCCGATGAGCCATCCCAGCCCGCGATATGACGACCTGCGCGCCCTGTTCATCAACGGGACGCTGAAGCGGTCGCCCGAGCCCAGCAATACCCAGGGCCTGATCGACGTCAGCGCCCACATCATGACCGCCAGCGGCGTCCAGGTGGACCACATCCGGGCCATCGACCACGACATCGCGACCGGGGTGTGGCCGGACATGACCGAGCACGGCTGGCCGTCGGACGCCTGGCCGCAGCTCTACCAGAAGGTGCTGGCCGCGGACATCCTGGTGCTGGCCGGGCCGATCTGGCTGGGCGACAACAGCTCGGTCACCAAACAGGTGATCGAGCGGCTCTACGCCTGCTCGCACCTGCTCAACGAGGCCGGGCAGTACGCCTACTACGGGCGGGTGGCCGGGTGCCTGATCACCGGGAACGAGGACGGCGTCAAGCACTGCGCGATGAACGTGCTCTACAGCCTGCAGCACCTGGGCTACACGATCCCGCCGCAGGCCGACGCCGGCTGGATCGGCGAAGCCGGCCCGGGACCGTCCTACCTGGACCCGGGGTCTGGCGGCCCGGGCAACGACTTCACCAACCGCAACACCACGTTCATGACCTGGAACCTGCTGCACCTGGCCCGGATGCTCAAGGACGCCGGCGGGATCCCGGCCCACGGCAACCAGCGGTCCGAATGGGACGCCGGCTGCCGCTTCGACTTCGAGAACCCCGACTACCGGTAGCCGCCCGCGAGAGCTGCGGGCGCCGCGGCGGAAGGCCCGCTGTCGGCGGGCCGGGCTAGTCTCGGCGCATGCTCACTGAGACCGACATTGATCTGGGCGGCGGCCGCGTCCGGCACGTCTACGACACCGGCGTCGGTGGCGGCGCTGCCGGGCTGGCCGTCTTCTGGCACGCGGGCACGCCGAACACCGGTGACCCGCCGGGGCCGCTGCTGCCCGATTCGGAGAAGCTGGGCGTCCGCTGGGTCGGGTACGACCGGCCCGGCTACGCCGGCACCCCGGCCGTGCCGGGGCGGGACGTGGCCTCGGCCGCCGCGGACGTGGCCGGGATCGCGGACGCGCTGGGGATCGACCGGTTCGCGGTCATGGGCCACTCCGGCGGCGGCCCGCACGCGCTGGCCTGCGCCGCGCTGCTGCCCGGCCGGGTGCTGGCCGCGGTCTCCGGCTCGGGCCTGGCCCCGCGCAGCGCCGAGGGGCTGGACTGGCTGGCCGGCATGACCGAGGGCGGCAAGGACAACATGCGGGCGGCCCAGCAGGGCAAGGAGGCGCTGGCCGCCTACCAGGCGTCGGCCGAGTGGGACCCCTCGGTGTTCACCGAGGCCGACCACGCGGCGCTGGCCGGCGACTGGTCCTGGCTCATGACGGTGGTGCGCAAGGCCGGTGCGGGCCCCGACGACGGCGCGCTGGACGACGACCTCGCCTACAACACGCCGTGGGGCTTCGACCCGGCCCGGATCACCGCGCCGGTCCTGATCCTGCACGGCGGCGAGGACCGCATGGTCCCCGCGTCGCACGGCGAGTGGCTGGCCGCGCACATCCCCGGCGCCGAGCTGTGGCTCCGGCCGGGCGACGGGCACCTGTCGGTGCTGTCGTCGGCCCGCGCCGCGCTGGACTGGATCTGCGAGAAGGCGGCCAGCGCCAGCGAGCCGTAATCCGCACTGCCCGCTTCGCCGCCGCGGACGACCTCACGAACCGGTGCCCTGGCGCGTCTACCAGGCAGACGACGAGAAGCACCGGGAGGCAACGATGACCGTCACCCACACCGTGGCCAGCACGCCGCTTGGCGACCTCACGCTGGTGGCCGACGATGGCGTGCTGACCGGCGTGTACTTCCCGCACCACTGGCACCGCCCCGACCCGTCTGGCTTCGGCGAGCGCGACGACCGCGGGTTCGGCCCGGTCCGCGAGCAGCTGGCCGAGTACTTCAGCGGCCAGCGGACTGTGTTTGACGTGCCAGTCCGTGCCGACGGCGACGAGTTCCAGCACCGGGTCTGGGACGTGATCGCCGCGATCCCCTACGGCGAGACCGTCAGCTACGGCGAGATCGCCCGCCGCCTCGGCGACGGGGTCCTGGCCAAGGACGTGGGCAGCGCCACCGGGCGTAATCCGCTCAGCGTCGTTGTGCCCTGCCACCGGGTGGTCGGCAAGGACGGCGCGCTGACCGGCTACGCAGGCGGCCTCAAGCGCAAGCGCTACCTGCTCGACCTGGAGTCGGCCGTCGCCCCCGCCGCCGCGGACCGCCTGTTCTGAAACAGGCGCCCCGGCGCTAGATGTCGTCCGTGGGGCGCATGAGCTTGCGGGCTGCTTCGGTCAGGCTTCCCGTTAGGGACGGGTACACCGCGAACGTGTGGGCGACCTGATCCACGGTCAGGTGCTGCTCGACCGCCAGGGAGACGCCCAGGATCAGCTCGCTGGCCCGCGGCGCCACCACGACCCCGCCGAGGACCATTCCCGTCGAGGGGCGGGCGAACAGCTTGATGAAGCCGTCCCTGAACCCTTGCATCTTCGCCCGCGCGTTGGTGGCCAGCGGCAGCTTGACCACCCGGGCGCCGACGTCCTCGGCGGCCGCCTGGGTCAGGCCCACGGTGGCGATCTCCGGCTCGGTAAAGATCGTCGCCGCCACATGGGACAGGCGGATCGGGTGGACCGCCTCGCCCAGCGCGTGCCACATCGCGATCCGGCCCTGCATCGCCGCGACCGAGGCCAGCATCCAGACGCCGGTGCAGTCCCCGGCTGCGTACACCCCACTGCTCGATGTCCGCGACACCCGGTCCACCTGGATGAAACCGCCTTTGCCGAGCGTGATCCCGCACTCCTCCAGCCCGAGGCCGCCGGTGTTCGGCACCATGCCCACCGTGAGCAGGCAGTGCGAGCCGCGCACGGTCCGCCCGTCGGTCAGCGTGACCGCCACCCCGGAGGCCGTCCGCTCCACGCCCGCGGCCCGCGACCTCGACAGAACAGTCATCCCCCGCCGCCGGAACACGTCCTCGACCACCACGGCCGCGTCCGCGTCCTCCTGGGGCAGCACCCGGTCGCGCGATGACACCAGCGTGACCTGGGAGCCCAGCGCCTGGTACGCGCCGGCGAACTCGGCACCGGTCACCCCGGACCCGACCACGATCAGCTCCGCGGGCAGCTCAGGAAGGTCGTAGAGCTGGCGGCAGGTCAGCAGCCGGTCCCCGTCCGGCACCGCGCCGGGCAGTTCCCGCGGCCGCGCGCCGGTCGCCAGCAGGACCACGTCGGCAGCGATCTCCCGGTCGCCGGACACCACCGTCCGGGGGGAAGCCAGCCGCCCGTGACCCGATATGACCTTGACGCCCTCGGCCGCCAGCCTGGCCACGTCCGCGGACTGCGCCCCGGCCAGCGTCCGGACGCGGGCGTACAGCCGCGGCGCGTCGACCATGGCGTGGTCCGCGCCGGGCGGCAGGTCAAGCCCCAGCCGCGCCGCGCCGTCCAGCGACGCCATCAGCCCCGACGTGGCGATGAGCGTCTTGGACGGCACGCAGTCGGTCAGCACGCAGGCGCCGCCCAGGCCGTCGGAGTCCACCACGGTGACGTCCGCGCCCAGCTGGGCGGCCACCAGCGCGGCCTCGTACCCGCCAGGACCGCCCCCGATGATGGCCACCCTGGTCTGCGGCTGGTTCACATCGCCCGATTCTGTCGCAACGGCCACTCTCCGGGCGCCGCGGCACGGAACCCGCTGTCAGGTCCCGGTCACACGCGACGCCCCTGCCTCGTAGGCTACTGAGTCGTGGAGCTGTATGCCGCCTACGGCAGCAACATGGACCCGGCCCGGATGGCGGAACGCTGCCCGCACTCACCTATGCAGGGCACCGGCTGGCTGGAAGGCTGGCGGCTGACCTTCGGCGGGGAGGACATCAGCTGGGAAGGAGCCCTCGGCACGGTGGTCGAGGACTCCTCCGAGCGGGTCTTCGTGGTGCTGTACGAGGTGTCAGAGACCGACGCCAAGTCCCTCGACCGCTGGGACGGCGCGACCATCGACTACTACCGGACCACCAGGGTCCGGGTGAGTACCGCCGAGGGCGAGGTGCTGGCCTGGCTCTACGTGCTCAACGCGTACGAGGGCGGGCTGCCGTCCGCGCACTACCTCGGCGTGATGGCCGACGCCGCGGAGAAGGTCGGCGCGCCGCACACTTACGTGGCGTGGCTGCGCTCGCGCCCGTGCACCACGATCGGCGGGTAGCCGCCACGACCGGCCGGCCCCGCCAGGCCGCCGCCCAGGAAGCCCGCGATCCGCTCCCGCAGTGAGGCCGCGTCCAGGCCGTGCGCGGCCCGGTGCTCCTGGCGGGTGCCGTAGTGACGCAGCTCGTCCCGGCCCACGCCCAGGCTCAGCAGCCGGTGCGGCCGGTCCGCCAGCGCCGCCGTGGCCTGCGCCGCCGACGTGCCGGCCAGGTACGGCTCGACCAGGACCACGTCCGGCCGGCCCAGCACGTGGCCCGCAGCGCCGCCCCGTCGAACGGCCGGATCGTCGCGGCGTACAGCACCGCCACGTCCATCCCCTGGGTGGCCAGCAGCACCTCGTCGGCCACCGGCCCGACCGCGACCACCGCCCCGGCCGACCCGTCCCGCAGCAGTGTCCACCCGCTGGCCGGCCCGGCCAGCGGCGCCAGGTTCGACTCCAGCGACATCCGCAGGTACACCAGGTCATCCCCGGCCACCGAGGCGCGCAGCAGCCGCTCGGCCTCGTCCGGATGGCCCGGCACGTGCACCACGGCGCCGGGCAGGGTATCGAGCAGCGCCACGTCACCGGGTGACTGGTGGGTCCGCCCGCCGGACGCGATGTCGTAGGACGCGCCCGCGCTGGCCAGCACCGCGCCCACGCCCTGGTGCACCAGGTCCAGCTTGATCTGCTCCCACGGGCGTTCCACCAGGAAGCTGGCGAACGTGTGCGCGATCGGCCGCATCCCGGACAGGGCCAGCCCGCCCGCCACGCTGATCACCAGCTGCTCGCGGATGCCCAGGTTGATCACCCGGTCCGGGTGGCGGCGCTGGGCCGGGCCGAACGCGTCGGCGGAGATGTCGGCCAGCACCACGGCCAGCCGCGGGTCGGTGTCCAGCAGGTCGCTGGCGATGCGGCAGAAACGCTCTCGCATGGTTTCCACAGGTCTGCTCTCCTGTCAGGGCGGGTCAGGGGGCCGGTCAGCGGCCGGTCAGGCCGGCTCGAGCGACGGGTACGGGCGGGTGGCGGTCGGGATGACGGCGACGACCGCGTGCGGCCGGCCCGGGTGCGGCGCGCTCAGCGCGGCGGCCAGCCCGTCGTGGTCCCGGCCGTGGACGCGCTGCGCGGTCCAGCCCTCGACGGTGAACCGTGCCTCGATGCCGCCCGGCCAGCCCCAGCTGGAGGAGTCGTTGTCGATGATCACCGCGGTGAGCCGGTCCAGGCCGGCCCGGCCGGCGAAGGCGATCGCCTCCTGATTCGAGCCCTCGTCCAGCTCACCGTCGCCCACCAGGACGAACATCCGCGCACCGGCCAGCCCCTGGGCGCGCAGCCCGAGCGCCGTGCCGACGGCCAGCGGCAGCCCGTGGCCCAGCGACCCGCTGGAGATCTCCGCGCCGGGCACCAGCGTGCGGTCCGGGTGCTGGCCCAGCCGCGAGCCGAACGTGCCGAACGACGGCAGCTCGGCCTCGGGCAGGAAGCCCTTGGCCGCCAGCACGGCGTAGTAGGCCATCGGCCCGTGCCCCTTGGACAGGTAGAACCGGTCCCTGGACGGCCAGTCCGCGGTCTCCGGGGTGACCCGGAGCACCCGGTCGTACAGCACCCAGAGCACATCGAGAGTGGACTCGGCCGCGAAATCGTGCTTCTCGTCGCCCGTCATCTTCGCCATCAGCCCAGGCAGATCGGCATGTCCGTACCGCCCTGGGGCCCGCATCGTGGTCATGCCGACGAGCTTGCCTGCTCAAGCCGGCTTGAAGTCAAGTCGCATAGCTAAAGCCAGCTTTAGCTTTGCGGGCAAGCGGAGGCCCCGCACGGGCAGGCTGATTTTTATGGATTACGGTGGGCCCGGCGCGGGCCCCGCCGCCCCGGCCCGCCCGCTACGGCGCTGGGCCAGGCCCCGGCCCGGGCCGGGCCACGAGGGCTAGTGCAGGGCGACGATGAGAGCCAGCACCGGCCAGCCGATCAGGATGCCGAACAGGGACCACCAGGCCCAGTGGCCCTCGACCCGGCCGCCGGAGGCGCCCTTCCCGACCGCATCCTTGGCCTTGGCGTCGATCTCCTTGGCTATGAACTCGGTGGCCGTCCGGCGGGCGGCATCCCGGCCTTCCTCGGGCATCCGGCCGTAGCCGCCCGGGCGGCTGGCCGCGCCGCGCTCCCAGCGGCGGCCGCGGATATCGGCCTTCAGCCGGGCCTTGCGCGGCGAGTACAGCGCCCAGCTGTGCAGCGTCTTGCCGCTGGCGCCGTCCCCTTCCGAGCACTTGAACTGCACCGACTCGGCCATGTAGATCTCGGCGATGCGGGGCCACGGGATCCGGTAGTCGCGCAGCGGGTTGATCATCGTGAGCCCGCCGGCGTCGGCGATCACCCTCGGCCGCAGCGTGCACGCGTAGACCAGGCCGGTGATGGCCAGCAGGCCCACCGCGATCTGCAGCGACTCGTAGTCATGGCCCTGGATGGCCAGGTCAAGCAGGTTGCCGGCCACGAACACCACCCACACCCACCACATAACCTGCGGCCCGGGCAGCCGGTAGACCTTCTTCTCGGCCACCGTGGCCTCTTTCGTACCCGGCCCCGGAACGGCCGGCTGCTGCTGTGTAGACACCGCCGCTGGACTCCCGACGTGACTGTGACCGGGCGAACGCTGCCCGCTTCCGCACACGTTAGCCGACCCGGCGCAGCAGTCCCACCCGGTGCCGGCCGGCTCGCGCCCGCCGACCGGACGTGCCCGCGGGACGGCCGGATCGGCCCGGCCACCGCGACCCGGATCAGGCGCGGATCAGGCCAGCGCGGGTCAGGCCAGCGCGGGGCCGGCCATGGCCTCCGGCTCGGACACGTCGCCGCTGATCGCGGTCAGCGCGGTGGCGGCCAGCAGCTTCACGCCCACGCCGATGGCGCGCTCGTCGACGTCGAACGAGGCCTGGTGGATGTCGAAGTCGTCGGCCGAGCCCGGGGCCCTGGTGCCCAGCCGGGCCAGCGACCCGGGGATCGACTCCAGGTACCAGGCGAAGTCCTCGCCGCCCAGGCTCTGCGGCGCGGGGATGATCGAGTCGGGGCCGAGCACCCGCTCGGCGGCCGCGTCGAGCATCGCGGTGGACACTGCCTCGTTCACCGTGGGCGGCACGTTCCGCGTGTAGGTCAGGTCCGCGAGCACGCCGTAGGCGCTGGCCACCGACTCGAGCAGGGCCTTGAGAAGGTCGGGCGCGGCGTGCCAGGCCTGGTCGTCCAGGCAGCGCACGGTGCCCTCGACCACGCCGTCGTCGGGGATCGCGTTGGCCGCGGTGCCCGCGCTGACCCGGCCCCAGACCAGGCTGAGGCTGGACCGCGGGTCGACCCGGCGGGACAGCGCGGCCGGCAGCTCGGTGATGATCTTGCCGAGCGCGTAGACCAGGTCGGCGGTCAGGTGCGGCCGGGCGGTGTGCCCGCCCGGGCCGGCCACCCGGACCGCGATCTTGTCGCAGGCGGCGGTGATGGGGCCGGCCCGGGTGCCGATCTTGCCCAGGTCGAGCCGGGGGTCGCAGTGCAGCGCGAAGATCCGGTCGGCGGACGCGATGCCGCCCGCGGCGAGCACGTCGAGCGCGCCGCCCGGCACCTCCTCGGCAGGCTGGAAGATCAGCCGGACCCGGCCGTCGAGCTGCCCGGCGGCGGCCCGGCGGGCCAGGAACTGGCCGGTGCCGACCAGGATCGCGGTGTGCACGTCGTGCCCGCAGGCGTGGCAGACGCCGGCCACGGTGGACCGGTAGGGAACGTTCTTCTCGTCGCTGATCGGCAGCGCGTCGATGTCCGCGCGCAGCGCGACGACCGGCCCGGAGCCCGGCCGGCCGATGTCCACGAGCAGCCCGGTGCCCTTGGGCAGGATGACCGGCCGCAGCCCGGCCGCGGAAAGCTGGCGCGCGATCTGCCGGGTGGTCCGGTGCTCGTGGTAGCCGATCTCCGGGTGGGCGTGCAGATCACGCCGGAACGCGATGAGCTCGGCCAGGTGCGCCTCGACGAAGGAGTCGAGCTCGCTCCCGAGATCACGTCCTCGCATGCGCTGCCTCTCCAGGGACAACAAAGCGATCCTCCGCGAATTCTGTGACCAGGGCATCAACGACGTCGCCGAGCCCGCCACCGCTGGCAACGATGGCCCGCTGCCGTTCGTACGAAGCGCCGCTGTCAAGCACCTCGGAAACGACACCCAGCTCGGGCCCGCAGCCCAGCCGGTCGGCTACCGGCTGGAGCTCGCGCGTCAGCTCGTACAGTTCATCACGAAGCGGCGCCGTAGACCCGGAATCATCGGTAATCACGATGGCATCCAGGCCGTAACGGGTGGCCCGCCACTTGTTGTCACGTACCACCCAGGCCGGCGGGGTGGGCAGCTTGTACCCGCGGTCGAGCTGGGTGTCCATCAGCTGGACGAGGGACTGGGACAGCGCTGCGGTCATGCCGATCTCGCGCAGCGTGGGCACGCCATCGAACATCCTGATCTCGACCGTGCCGAAATCGGGGTGCGGCCGGATGTCCCACCACACCTCTTTGATGCTCCGGATGGTCCCGGCGCGCAGCAGAGTGTCCATGTACTCCTCGAACTCAGTCCAGTCCGTGAGTGGCTGCGGCGGGCCCGAGGTGGGCAGTCCGCCGAAGACAATCGCCCGGCTCGAAGCGAGCCCCGTGTCCTGCCCGTTCCAGTACGGGCTCGACGCGGTCAGCGCCAGGAAATGCGGCAGATACCCAGCAAGAGCATTGACGATAGGGATCGCTTTGCTGCCGTCGCGGATACCCACGTGAACGTGGACGCCAAATGTCTGGATCCTGCGGACCAGCCACTGCATCTGCTCGACTAGTTCGGCATAACGCTGAATAGGCGCCATCTTCGCATCTCGCCAGTCACTGACGGGATGCGTTCCGGCACAGGCCAGCATCGTACCGCGCCGGCCGGTGATCCGCTCAAGTTGGGAGATTGTCGCCGATAGGTCGTCCTTGACCTCGGAGACGGTGCTGCAGATGCCGGTGACCACCTCGACCGTGGACTGCATGAGCTCGTGCCTGATCTTCGGGTGCTCGCCCTCCTCGGTCAGCCCGGGCAGCGCGGCCAGCACCTCACCGGCGTCCTGGCGCAGCATCCGGGTGCTGGTGTCGAGGAGCTGCAGCTCCCACTCCACGCCGATGGTGGCGCCGCGAGAGGGGTTCCAGCTGATGGCCACGGGATACCTCCATGGTCCGCAGCCCGGCGGCACGGGCCTGGCGATGACAAGGGAACGGAGCAGGCCGCATGCTCCGCGATACCTGGCCGGCCTGGCCGGTGCCCGGTCAGTGCGCGTCGGGTGGCTGGTATGTGCCCCATACCTCGCGCAGCGCGTCGCATACTTCACCCACGGTGGCGCTGGCCTGCAGCGCGGACCGCAGCGGGTACAGCACGTTGGCGCTGCCCTCGGCCGCGGTGCGCAGCTCGTCCAGGCCGCGCTTGACCGCCGCGTCGTCGCGGCCGGCCCGCAGCGCGGCCAGCCGGGCGGACTGCGCCTCCTCGATGGCCGGGTCCACGCGCAGCGGCTGGTAGGGCTCGTCGTCGTCGCGGGTGAACCTGTTGACCCCGACGATCACCCGCTCCCCCGCGTCGATCTGCCTGGTCACCTGGTAGGCCGAGCGCTCGATCTCGTCCTTCTGGAAGCCCCGCTCGATGGCGGCCACCGCGCCGCCGGCGTCCTCGATCCTGGCCATCAGGGCCCGGGCGGCGTCCTCGATGTCCGAGGTCATCGACTCCACCGCGTAGGACCCGGCGAACGGGTCCACGGTCGCGGTCAGGTCGGTCTCGTGCGCGATCACCTGCTGGGTGCGCAGGGCCAGCCGGGCGGCCTTCTCGGTGGGCAGCGCGATCGCCTCGTCGTAGGAGTTGGTGTGCAGCGACTGCGTGCCGCCGAGCACCGCGGCCAGCGCCTGCACGGTGACCCGGGCCAGGTTCACCTCGGGCTGCTGCGCGGTCAGCTGGACGCCGGCGGTCTGCGTGTGGAACCGCAGCATCTGCGACTTCGGGTCGGCCGCGCCGAACTCGTCGCGCATGATCGAGGCCCAGATCCGGCGCGCGGCCCGGAACTTGGCGACCTCTTCCAGCAGCGTGGTCCTGGCCACGAAGAAGAACGACAGCCGCGGCCCGAACTCGTCCACGCCGAGCCCGGAGGCCAGCGCGGCGCGGACGTACTCGCGCGCGTTGGCCAGGGTGAACGCGATCTCCTGTACCGGCGTGGCGCCGGCCTCGGCCATGTGGTAGCCGGAGATCGAGATCGTGTTCCACCGCGGGATCTCCGCCCGGCAGTAGGCGAACGTGTCGGCCACCAGGCGCAGCGACGGCTGCGGCGGGTAGATGTACGTCCCGCGGGCGATGTACTCCTTCAGGATGTCGTTCTGGATCGTGCCCGTCAGACGGCCCGGCGCCACCTGGTGCTCTTCGGCCACAAGCTGGTAAAGCAGAAGGAGTACGGCAGCGGGGGCGTTGATCGTCATCGAGGTCGAGACCGAGTCCAGCGGGATACCGTCCAGCAGGATCCGCATGTCCTCGATCGAGTCGATGGCCACCCCGACCTTGCCGACCTCGCCGCGCGCGATGGGCGCGTCGGAGTCGTAGCCCATCTGGGTGGGCAGGTCGAAGGCCACCGACAGGCCGGTGCCGCCGGCCTCGATGAGCTGGTGGAACCGGCGGTTGGAGTCCGCGGCGGTAGAGAAGCCGGAGTACTGGCGGATGGTCCACGGGCGGGCGGTGTACATCTGCGGGTAGATGCCGCGGGTGAACGGGTACCGCCCGGGCTCGCCAAGCTGGGCGGCCGGGTCGAACCCAGCGGGCTGCCCCGGCCCGTAAACCGGGTCGACCGGCAGACCGGATTCCGACTCGCGCGTCATGCCTACCAGGCTACGCCGCGGGCCCGCGGCGGCCGATGGGCCGATGGCCGTCGCGCCGGGAGGGCCGGCGGACGCGCCGGGACGGTCCCGGGTGGGCACGCTTACGCTCCGCCGCGCGTATGCTACGGAATCGCCGCTGCCGTCCCGGGGTCCGGCCGGGGTCAGGCGCCGGCGGATCGGGAGCAGTTGCCCATGTCACGTGCGCGCGGTGCGGTCGTCACGATCGCGACCCTGGTCGCGGTGGCCGCGACCGCGGCGGTCGCGCTGCACCCGTCGCCCGGCGGCCAGGCGACCGGCGGCGGGGCCGGGCGGCCTGCGGCGACAGCAGGCCCTGGCGCGGCGAGCCCGAAGCCCGCGGCGACGCCCAGGGACGCCATCGGCGGGCCGCTGCTGGCCAGCCACGGGATCCTGGTCCGTTACCCGGCCACCGGGGCCAGGAAGCTGCCGAAGATCCCCGCCTCGGCCTGGGTCCTCGCGGACGCGGATACCGGGCAGGTGCTGGCGGCCAGGGACCCGCACGGGCTGTTCCCGCCGGCCAGCACGCTGAAGGTGCTCACCGCGATCAGCCTGATCCCGGCCCTGGACCCGGAGGAGAAGGTCCTCGCGACCCGCCGCGCCACCTCGGTCGAGCCCAACATCGTCGGCCTGGCCCGCGGCCACCTCTACCGGGTCGCCGACCTGTTCCGCGCCCTGCTGCTGATCTCCGCGAACGACGCCGCGGTCGCGCTGGCCCAGGCCACCGGGTCCTACTCCCATGGCATCGGCCTGATGAACGCCGAGGCCCGCTGGCTGCACGCGGACGACGTGGTGGCCAGGAACCCGAACGGGCTGCCCGCCAGGGGCCAGGTGGTGTCGGCCTACGACGAGGCGCTGATCGCCCGCCAGGCCCTGACCCTCCCCAGTTTCATGCGCTACGACTCCACCCTGTCGGCCCCCTTCCACATCAAGAAGAAGAAGTGGGTCGGCCTGGTCAACCAGAACAACCTGCTGATCGACTACCGGGGCGGGCTGGGCGGCAAGATCGGCTGGACCGAGAAGGCGCGCGCCACCTACATCGGCATGGCCCGGCGGCACGGCGTGACGCTGATCGTCACGATCCTGCACTGCCGCGCGCTGGCCGAGATCAAGGCCGGCGAGAAGCTGCTCAGCTGGGGCTTCAAGATGGACCACAAGGTCACCCCGGTCGGCACGCTGGTCCCGCCGCGCAGCACCCCCAACCCGGCCGGCTGACGGCCTGCCCGGGCGCCGGGGCCCGGGCTGGCGCGGACCGGCCTGACCGGCCCGGCCTCCGGCCGCACGGTGCTGGCCACCGCGCCCGGCGGTCTAGCCGGGGGCCAGCAGGCCGGACCGGTCGCGGACCCGGGTCATGGTCTGCTGGGCGACGGCCCGGGCCCGGGACGCTCCCACGGCCAGGAGCTCGTCCAGCTTGGCCTCGTCGGCGAGCAGTTCCGCGGTCCGCTCCCGGATCGGCGCGAGCGCGTCCACCACCACCTCGGCGAGGTCCTTCTTGAACGCGCCGTACCCGGCCCCGGCGTAGCGCTCCGCCAGCGCGGCCACGCTTTCGCCGGTCAGCGCGGCGTAGATGCGCAGCAGGTTGGTGACGCCGGGCTTGGCTTCCTCGTCGGCGCGGATCTCGCCGTCCGCGTCGGTGACCGCCCGCATGATCTTCCGGCGGATGGCGGCCGGCTCCTCGAGAACGTCGATGATGCCCTGCGGGGACGACGCGGACTTGCTCATCTTGACCAGCGGGTCGGCCAGGTCGGCGATCCTGGCCACGTCGGCCACGATGTAGGGCCCGGGGATCACGAACGCGTGGCCGAACCGGTGGTTGAACCGCTGGGCCAGGTCCCTGGTCAGCTCCAGGTGCTGGCGCTGGTCCTCGCCGACCGGCACCTGGTCGGTCTGGTACAGCAGGATGTCGGCGGCCTGCAGCACCGGGTAGGTGAACAGCCCGACGGTGGTCGAGTCGGCGCCGGCCTTCGCCGACTTGTCCTTGAACTGGACCATCCGGCTGGCCTCGCCGAACCCGGTCAGGCAGCCGAGGACCCAGGCCAGCTCGGCGTGCTCGGCCACGTGGCTCTGCACGAACACGGTGCACCGCTGCGGGTCAAGACCGGCCGCGAGCAATTGCGCAGCGGCCACCCGCGTCCGGCGGCGCAGCGCGGCCGGGTCGTACGGCAGCGTCATCGCGTGCAGGTCCACCACGCAGTAGAACGCGTCGTAGCTGTCCTGCAGCGACACCCACTGGCGGACCGCACCCAGGTAGTTGCCCAGGTGGAAGGAGTCAGCCGTGGGCTGGATGCCGGACAGGACACGCGGTTTGGCCATTGCGGAATTCTACTGGCGAGCGGACCCGGCCCGGCCCGCGCCGGGCCCGGCGGCGCCCTAGCGCTGCCGCCCGCCCGGGGTGACCACGACCTCGACCCGCTGGAATTCCTTCAGGTCCGAGTAGCCGGAGGTGGCCATGGTCCGGCGCAGCGCGCCCATCAGGTTCATCGACCCGTCGGCCACGGTCGACGGCCCGTGCAGGATCTGCTCGATGCTGCCGATCGTGCCGACCGGGACCCGCGCGCCGCGCGGCAGGTCCCGGTGGTGCGCTTCGCTGCCCCAGTGGTAGCCCCGGCCCGGCGCCTGCGCGGCCCGGGCGAACGGCGAGCCGACCATGACCGCGTCCGCGCCGAGCGCGAGCGCCTTGGCGATGTCGCCGCTGCGGGTCATCCCGCCGTCCGCGATCACGTGCGCGTACCGGCCGCCGGACTCGTCCAGGTAGTCGCGGCGGGCCGCGGCCACGTCGGCGATCGCGGTGGCCATCGGCACGGCCACGCCGAGCACGGCCGCGGTGGTGTGCCCGGAGCCGCCGCCGAAGCCGGCCAGCACCCCGGCCGCGCCGGTCCGCATCAGGTGCAGTGCCGCGGTGTAGGTGGCGCAGCCGCCGACGATCACCGGGACGTCGAGCTCGTAGATGAACTGCTTGAGGTTCAGCGGCTCGGCCTGCCCGGACACGTGCTCGGCCGACACCGTGGTGCCGCGGATCACGAAGATGTCCGCGCCAGCGTCAACCACAGATTTGTAAAAACGCACGGTCCGCTGCGGGGACAGCGCGGCGGCAGCAATGACCCCGGCCGCCCTGACTTCCTCGATCCGCCGGCCGATCAGCTCTTCCCTGATGGGCTCGGTGTAGATCTCCTGCAGCCGCCGGGTGGCCGCCTCGTCGTCCAGCTCAGCGGCCTCGGCCAGGAGCGGCTCCGGATCCTCGTACCGGGTCCACAGGCCCTCCAGGTCGAGCACGGCCAGCCCGCCGAGGCGCCCGATCTCGATCGCGGTCCGCGGCGAGACCACGCTGTCCATCGGCGCCACCATCAGCGGCAGCTCGAACCGGTAGGCGTCGATCTGCCAGGCGATCGACACCTCCTCCGGGTCCCGGGTCCGCCGCGACGGCACGATGCCGATCTCGTCCAGCGCGTACGCCCGGCGGCCGCTCTTGCCCCGGCCGATCTCCACCTGCGTCACGTCAGGCCCGCCGCCCGCCGTAGTTGGGCGCTTCCGCGGTCATCTGGATGTCGTGCGGGTGGCTCTCGGTCAGCCCGGCCGCGGTGATCTGGGTGAACCGGGCCTGCTGCAGGGCGGCGATGTCCGCCGCGCCGCAGTAGCCCATGGCCGCGCGCAGCCCGCCGACCAGCTGGCCGGCCACCGCGCCGAGCGGGCCGCGGTAGGGAACCTGGCCCTCGACGCCCTGCGGCACCAGCGCGTCCTCGCTGAGCACGTCGTCCTGGAAGTACCGGTCCTTGGAGTAGGAGCCACCGCGCTCGGGGTTCCGCATGGCGGCCAGCGAGCCCATCCCCCGGTACAGCTTGAACTGCTTGCCCTGGATGAACACCATCTCGCCGGGCGCTTCCTCGCAGCCGGCCAGCAGCCCGCCGAGCATGACCGTGTCCGCGCCCGCGGCGATCGCCTTGGCGATGTCGCCCGAGTACTGCAGGCCGCCGTCGCCGATCACCGGGATGCCGGCCGGCCGGGCCGCCTGGGCGGCCTCGTAGATCGCGCTGACCTGCGGCACGCCCACCCCGGCCACGACCCGGGTGGTGCAGATCGAGCCCGGCCCGACGCCCACCTTGACCGCGTCCGAGCCCGCGTCGATCAGCGCCTGGGCGCCGGCCCTGGTGGCCACGTTGCCGCCGATCACGTCAACGGTCACGTTGGCCTTGACCTCGGCGACCATGTCCAGCACGGACTGGGCGTGCCCGTGCGAGGTGTCCACGACCAGGAAGTCGGCACCCGCGTCGGCCAGCGCCTGGGCCCGCCGCTTGGCGTCCTCGCCCACGCCGACCGCGGCGCCGACCACCAGCCGCCCCTCGGCGTCCTTGGTGGCCAGCGGGAACTTCTCGCTCTTGGTGAAGTCCTTGACGGTGATCAGCCCGCGCAGCCGGCCCGCCGGGTCGATCAGCGGCAGCTTCTCCACCTTGTGCGCGGCCAGCAGCGCCAGCGCGTCCGCACGGCTGACCCCGACCGGCGCGGTGACCAGCGGCATCGGGGTCATCACCGCGGTGACCGGCCGGCCGTGGTCCGGCTCGAACCGGATGTCCCTGTTGGTCACGATGCCGAGCAGCACGCCGTCCGCGCTGGTGACCGGCACGCCGGAGATCCGGTAGCGGGCGCACAGCCGCTCCACCTCGGCCACGGTGGCCTCGGGCCCGCAGGTCACCGGGTTGGTGATCATGCCGGCCTCGGACCGCTTGACCATGTCGACCTGCTGCGCCTGCTCGTCCACGGACAGGTTGCGGTGCAGCACGCCGACGCCGCCCTGGCGGGCCATGGCCACCGCCATCCGGGCCTCGGTGACCGTGTCCATGGCCGAGGACACCAGCGGCACCCGCAGCGTGATAGCCCGGGTCAGCCGGGCGGTGATGTCCGCCTCGTTCGGCAGGATCGCCGAATGCGCGGGCAGAAGCAGAACGTCGTCGAAGGTGAGCGCGGGCGGAGCGAACTTGCCGGAACCGGTCAGGTCACGGTCGGCGTCGGGACTGCGGGCCATGCTTCATCTTAGTAACCGGGTGCCCGGCCGCCGCGCAGGCGCCAGCGCAGGTCAGGCGCTTTGCTCCCGCGGGGCGGGGCGCCGCGGCCGGCCGGTTTGCGGCCGTAGCGGCGGAACGGCGACGGCCCCGCCGCCGCGCTGGTCAGCGCGGCGGCGGGGCCGTCCTTGACCGTGCCCGGTCAGGCCCGGTCAGTGACCGTGGCCGTGGCCGCCGCCGGCCGCGGCCGGCTCGGACGGCTCGGGCTTGTCCGCCACCAGGACCTCGGTGGTCAGCAGCATGCCCGCGATGGACGCCGCGTTCAGCACGGCGGACCGGGTCACCTTCACCGGGTCGATGACGCCCTGGGCGGCCAGGTCGCCGTACTCGCCGGTGGCTGCGTTGAACCCGTGGCCGGGCTCGGCCGCGGCCACGGTGGCCACCACCACGCCGCCCTCGGCGCCGGCGTTCTCCGCGATCCAGCGGCACGGGGCGGACAGCGCGCTGCGCACCACGTTCACGCCGATCGCCTCGTCGCCCTTGAGGCCCAGGTCACCGAGGCCCGCGGCCAGCTGCACCAGGGCGCTGCCGCCGCCGGGCACGATGCCCTCCTCGATGGCCGCGCGGGTCGCCGAGATGGCGTCCTCGAGCCGGTGCTTCTTCTCCTTGAGCTCGACCTCGGTGGCCGCGCCCACGCGCAGCACCGAGACGCCGCCGGCCAGCTTGGCCAGCCGCTCCTGGAGCTTCTCCCGGTCCCAGTCGGAGTCGGAGGTCTCGATCTCGGCCCGGATCTGCCGGATCCGGTCGTCGATCGCGGACTGGTCGCCGGCCCCGTCGATGATCGTGGTGGTGTCCTTGTCCACCACGATCCGGCGGGCCTGGCCGAGCACTTCCAGGCCGACCCGGTCCAGCTTGAGGCCGACTTCCTCGCTGATGACCTCGCCGCCGGTCAGGATCGCGGCGTCGGCCAGCATGGCCTTGCGCCGGTCACCGAACCCGGGCGCCTTGACCGCGACCACCGGGAGCAGCCCGCGGATCTTGTTCACCACCAGCGTGGACAGGGCCTCACCGTCGACGTCCTCAGCCACGACGAGCAGCGGCTTCTTGGACTGCGCGATCTTCTCCAGCAGCGGCAGGAACTCAGCCATCGACGAGATCTTGCTGCCGTGCAGGAGCACATACGCATCCTCGAGTACCGCTTCCATGCGCTCCTGGTCGGTGATGAAGTACGGCGAGATGTAGCCCTTGTCGAACTGGAGTCCCTCGGTGAACTCCAGCTCCAGGCCCATCGTCGGCGCTTCCTCGACCGTGATGACCCCGTCCTTGCCGACCTTCGCGAACGCCTCGGCGATGATCTCGCCGATCTGGCTGTCCTGGGCCGAGACGGTGGCCACGTGGGCGATCTCGCTCTGCTCCTCGACCTCGCGGGCGATCTTGAGCAGGCTCTCCGACACGGCCGCGGCGGCCGCGTCGATGCCGCGCTTCATCGCGATCGGGTTGGCCCCCGCCGCCACCGAGCGCAGGCCCTGGTGAACCATGGCCTGGGCGAGCACGGTCGCGGTGGTGGTGCCGTCGCCGGCCACGTCGTTGGTCTTGGTCGCGACTTCCTTCGCGAGCTGGGCGCCGAGGTTCTCGAGCGGGTCCTCCAGCTCGATCTCGCGGGCCACCGTCACGCCATCGTTGGTGATGGTGGGCGCGCCCCACTTCTTGTCGATTACGACGTTGCGGCCCTTGGGGCCCAGCGTCACCTTCACAGCGTCCGCGAGGTGGTTCACGCCGCGCTCAAGCGCGCGGCGGGCATCCTCGTCGAACTCCAGCGTCTTGGCCATGAGTACCTCAGAATGTGTTGATCAGAATGTCTGGCTGGTGGACCCGCAAGCGGGCGGCCGGCGCTCTCATGCCACCGCCCCGGGCAGGCCCCTGATCCCGCGGGCTGCGCGGAACCACGAGCCGATCCGGGGCGGTGGGCACGAGGCGCCCGGCGCGGGGCGGGCCCCGCGCCGCATGAACCTGCTCGTTACTTCTCGATGATGGCGAGCACGTCGCGGGCGGAGAGCACGAGGTACTCCTCGCCGCTGTACTTCACCTCGGTGCCGCCGTACTTGCTGTACAGCACCACGTCGCCGACCTTGACGTCCATCGGGACGCGCTTGCTGCCGGCGTCGTCGAAACGGCCCGGGCCCACCGAGATAACCTTGCCCTCCTGGGGCTTCTCCTTGGCGGTGTCCGGGATGACCAGACCGGATGCGGTGGTCTGCTCGGCCTCGAGCGGCTGAACCACAATCCGGTCCTCGAGCGGCTTGAGAACAACCTTGGTGGCGGTCGTCACGATCTGACCTCCCCCTCCGAAAAGGGCTAGCTGAATTTACTAGAGAGGGCGACCAGTCGGCCTGCCGTCGCGGGGGCCAGGCCAGCCTCGTCGCATTAGCACTCTATCCTATCGAGTGCTAAGCCCGAACATTAGCGCGGCCGGCTCGGATCGTCAAACTCCCAGCGTGGCGGGCATCGGGATAACCTGCACAGACCTGCCGGCCGGGCGCCCTGCCCGGCCGGCGGCGGGGCCAGGGAAGCCGCCCGGGGCAGGCTGGGGAGGGACCATGGAAACGGCCGGCATCGGCGCGCTGATCGAGCGGATGAACGGGCAGCTGGCGGAGCTGCGGACGGCGGGCGACCGGCGCGCCGCGTTCCACGCCACCTACACGCGGACCACCGAGGCGGTCGGCGCCGCGCTGGCCGACGGCTTCTTCACCGACACCGCCTGGGTGGAGCAGTGGGACATCGCGTTTGCCAAGCTGTACCTGGACGCGCTGGACGCGGGCCGGCGCGGCGAGCCGGTGCCGCGCCCGTGGGCGGTGGCCTTCGGCGCCGCCGCGGCCGCCAGGCGGCTGCCGGACCTGCGGCTGATCCTGCTCGGCATGAACGCGCACATCAACTACGACCTGCCGCGGGCGCTGCTGGCGGTGATCAGCGACGCCGAGTTCGCCGACCCCGCGGTGATCGCCCGCCGGGAAGCCGACCACACCCGGATCGACGAGGTGCTGGCCAGCCGGGTCGGCGCGGAGGACGCCGAGCTGGCCGCGGCGGGCCGGTCGTTCACCGATACCGTGCTCCAGCCGCTGAACCGGCTGGCCACCAAGCGGCTGCTGCGCGAATCCCGGCGCAAGGTGTGGGCCAACGCGGTCGCGCTGTCCGCCAGCCGCCGGGCCGGCGGCCCGGCTGGCGCGGAGCATCAGCGGCAGCTGGCCGAGCTGGAAGAGCTGAGCGCCGCCCGGGTGGCGGACCTGATGCGGCCCGGCCCGGTCCTGCTCCGCCTGGCGGCCGGCGGCTTCGGCGTGCAGCTGAAAGATCATTAAGGGATACGGCTCGCTGGTGTCAGCCGGCCGTCACGACGGTGACCGGCATCGCCGAGTCCGCGGCGAAGTCCGCGCTGGACGGCGCGGTGCCGCGGGCCACCAGCTCGGCGCCGAGCGCCGCGACCATCGCGCCGTTGTCGGTGCACAGGCCGGGCCGGGGCACCCGCAGCGCGATGCCGGCGGCGTCGCAGCGCTCCTGGGCCAGCGCGCGCAGCCGCTTGTTGGCCGCGACCCCGCCGCCGATGACCAGGTGGCCGACGCCGTGCGCCCGGCACGCGGCGATGGCCTTGCGGGTCAGCACGTCGGCCACGGCCTCCTGGAACGAGGCGGCCACGTCGTTCACCGGCACCGGCTGGCCGGCCTGCTCGCGCGCTTCCACCCAGCGGGCTACTGCGGTCTTCAGGCCGGAGAACGAGAAGTCGTAGCTGCCGTCGTGGTACTTGGCCCGGGGGAAGCTGATCGCGGCCGGGTCGCCCGCACGGGCCGCGGCGTCGATCGGCGGCCCCCCGGGGAACGGCATCCCGAGCACCCGGGCCACCTTGTCGTAGGCCTCCCCCGCGGCGTCGTCGATGGTCGCCCCGAGCGGCACGACACCGGCCGCGAGGTCGCGCACCAGCAGCAGCGACGAGTGCCCGCCCGACACCAGCAGCGCGATCAGCGGGGTGGGCAGCGGGCCATGCTCCAGCTGGTCCACGGCGATGTGCGCGGCCAGGTGGTTCACCCCGTACAGCGGCTTGCCCAGGGCCAGCGCGTAGGCCTTGGCCGCGCACGCGCCGACCAGCAGCGCACCGGACAGCCCGGGCCCGGCGGTGACCGCGATCGCGTCCACCTGCGCCAGCGTGACCCCGGCCGTGCCCAGCGCGCGGTGCACGGTGGGCACCATCGCCTCCAGGTGGGCCCGGCTGGCCACCTCGGGCACCACGCCGCCGAACCGGGCGTGCTCCTCGACGCTGGAGGCCACCGCGTCGGCCAGCAGCTCGTGGCCGCGGACCAGGCCGATCCCGGTCTCGTCGCAGGACGTCTCGATGCCGAGCACCAGCGGCGCGGTCATGCGCTGGCCCCGGTGCCGCGGCCGGTGCCGGTGCTGCTGGTGCCCGTCGCGGTGAGGTCCTTGCGCATCACCAGGGCGTCGGTGTTGGACGGCTGGTAGTAGCCACGGCGCACGCCGATCGGGCCGAACCCGAACCGCCGGTACAGCGCCTGCGCCCGGTCGTTGTCGGTGCGCACCTCGAGGAACACCTCCGCCGCGCCGCGCCGGGCGGCCTCGTCCAGCAGGGCGGTGAGCAGCGCGGCGCCGGTGCCCTGGCCCCACCGGTCCCGGGCCACGGCCAGGGTCACCACGTCGGCCTGGGTGCCCGCGGCGAGCAGCCCGCCGTAACCGGCGATGGCCCCGTGGTCGTCGGCGACCAGGTAGTGCCGGCTGGCCGGCTGCTGGGCCAGTTCCCCGGCCAGCATCTCGCCGGACCAGGCCTCCTCGCCGAACAGGTCGTCCTCGAGGATCAGCACGCCGGGCAGGTCGGCCTCGGTCATGACGCGCAGCTGGGGGGTGCCCCGGCCGGCCGGCGAGCGGTCCGGGCGGGCGGGCGCGGTCACGGGGTCACCCGCTTGGGCGGCCCCGGTACGCGGGCGTCCGGGCGCCGCAGGTACAGCGGCTCGGGCGGGAGCAGCTCGCCGCCCGCGGCCAGGCGGCCGGCCACCAGCGCGGCCAGCGCGGCCGCGGACGGATACCGCGGCCCGGCGGGCGGGCCGAGCTCGGCCGGGTACAGCCAGGGGCCCTCGCCGGCCACCGGGCCGCCGTCCGCGGCGTCGCCGGGCGGGCCTACCTCCGGACCGTGCACCCGGCTGCCGCCGGCCGTGTACCGGGCCCAGTAGACCTCCTTGCGCCGGGCGTCGGTGGCCACCGTGAAGCTGCTGCCGGGCACCGCGCCGCTGGCGGCCGCCTCGAACGCGATGATGTCCATGGTGCACGCCCCGTGCACGGGCAGGCCGAGCGCGTCGCCGAGCGCGCGGGCGGTGACCAGCCCGGCGCGCAGCCCGGTGTACGGGCCGGGGCCGGTCCCGACGGCGATCCCGGTCAGGTCCCCGGCCGCGGCGCCCGCCGTGGCCAGCACGCGGGCGATGGCGGGGGCGAGCAGCTCGCCGTGCCGCCGGGCGTCCACCGCCAGCTCCGCGGTGACCACGGCCGTGCCGTCGTGCAGCGCGACGGTCACCGCCGGGGTGGCGGTATCGAAAGCCAGTAGCAGCACGGTTGAACAGCGTAGGTCACCGGACTAGGCCGTGTCGTGTTGATCTTGGCCGTCGCGAGCGGCCGCCTGCGGGATGCATCGCAAGGCGGAGGAGGACCGCCCATGGCGGCGCGATGGGCGACGCCGACAACGCCGCGAGGCGCCCGCAGGCGGACGCGCAGCAGGCCAGGGATCGGCACGGCATGGCCTGGGTCATCGGGCCAGCCGGCGCAGGCTGGCCCGGCGAAATGCCGCGCCCGGGGTGATTCCCGGTGGTCAGCTGCCCGGTGGTCAGCTGCCCGGTGCTCAGCTGCCGGGTGTCAGCTGCTGTGGGGCAGCGCGGCGAGGGCCTGCCGGGCGGCGGCGACCGTCCCGGCCTGCAGCTCGCTCAGCCTGACCGGCCCGTAGCCGCCGGCCGCCGCGCGCTGCTCACCCTGGAGGGCCACCGTGACCAGCACGTTGCGGTCCCTGATCACCAGCGTGACCAGGTCGTTGACGGTGCCGGCCCGGCGGATCACCTGAACCGCGCTGAACGCGTCGTCGCCCAGGCCCGGCATCTTGGAGACGGCGGCCGCGGGCAGGTGGGTGGATTTGGCCGGGTGGGCGAGCTGCTGCTCGGCCTCGCTGTAGGCCAGGATCGCGCCGGAGGTCGCGCTGCCGTTGCCGGGGTTGAGGCCGCTGGGCGCGTACGCCTGGTTGGTGACCTCCAGCACCCGGTACACCGGCTTGGCGTCCAGCGTCCAGGTGCACTGGCTGCTGGTCTTCCCGTTCAGGCTGGCCGAGTGGACCTTGCTGGGCTGGCCCGGCATGTACTGGCTGAGCACCGTGCCGGTGACCACCTGGCAGGCGTCCGGCACCGACTGCATCTCGCCGGGCTGGAAGGTCTGCACGAAGTCCGGATTGACCACCGGGGGCGGCGACGGCTTCACGAACAGCCAGACGATGGCCCCCACGCACACCGCCACGATCGCGCAGATGCCACCGATGATCAGCTTGCGCCGGGCCTTCCTGGCCCGGGTCGCGATGGCCCGGCGGGTCAGCCCGCCGGGCCCGGCGGGTTCCGGTACGGGCTCAGTCCCGTCGGCCGCGCCGCCGCCGCGCTGCGGGTAGATCGTCCGGCCCTGCCGGGCCGGGCGCTGCGGCATGATCGACAGCCCCGCCCACGGCGGCAGCTCGTCGGCGTCCGGGTCCTCGAGGTCGCCGGGCCGCCGCACCGGCACGTTGCGCCAGGCCTGGCCGACCTCGGCCGGGGCCGGGCCCGGCTCCTCCGGCCACGCGATCCGGTCGCCGTCGGCCAGGTCCAGCGCCCCGGCCGCCTGCGGCGCCTGGTCGGCCCACCCGGCCGGGCCCGCCTGAGGAGGCGCGGCGTGCGCGTGCGGGGCCGCCGCGTGGGCCACCGGCGCAGGCGGCCCGGCCCAGCCAGGCTCGGCGGAGTGCCGCCCGGCCGGATTCCCCGCGGGCGCGTCCCAGCCCGGGACGGCGGCCGGAGCCTGGCCCGGCCACTCCCCCTGGGCCGGCTGCCCGGGCCAGTCTGCCGGGGCCGGCTGGCCCGGCCAGTCCGCTGGCGCGGCGGGCTGCCGCGTCCTGCCAGTCCGCCGGGGCGGCGGGCTGCGCTTGCCACTCTTCCTGGGCCGGCTGTCCCGGCCAGTCCGCGGGAGACGGCTGCCCGTTCCAGTCGGCCGGGGCGGCCTGCTGCGGCCAGTCGGCCGGAGGAGCGGCGTGCGCGCCGGAAGCGCCTGGCGCGGGCCATCCCGGCGGGGCGGGCGGCGCGTCCCAGCCAGCGGGCGGCTGTGCCTGTGGTGGTGGTGGCTGCTGTGGTGGTGGCTGCTGTGCTGGCGGTGCTGGCTGCTGCCCGGCCCAGCCGTCCTGACCTTGCTGTTCCGCCCACCCCTGGGGCTGGGCCTGCCAGTCCGCCTCGTCCCGGGCCGGGGGCTGCTCCGCCCAGTCCGGTGCGGGTGGCCGGGCATGCCGACGGGGCGGTGGCCCCTGCTGAGCCACGGATGGCCTCCGGGACGGCTCGGACCGTGGCGGCGCCACGGCAGGGCGGAGAGATGACGACGGCAGTTTAGTGCCGCGGGCCGCCCGGCCGCCGGCAGTTCGAAAGTCCGGACAGATCCGGACGAGCTGGATAGACCCGCGTTTCCGCGGCTCATCCCGGCCACGGCGCCGTCCGGGCGGGCCGGCCTCAGGCCGTGTCGCCGCGCTCGAGCCAGGCGGCTTCGGCCGGGGTGAGCTCGATCGCGGCGGCGCCGAGGGCCTCGTCCAGGTGATCCGCCGAGACTGTGCCGATGACCGGCAGCACGTGGTCGTCCTGGTGCAGCACGTAAGCGAGCGCGATCGCGGTGGGCGAGACGCCGCGCTGCGCAGCCAGCTCGCGGGCCCGGTCGCGGCGGGCAGCGTTGCCCGGGCTGACCCAGCTGGGCTGCTCGAGCCCGGCGAAGTAGCCGGTGGCGAGGCTGGACCAGGCCAGCATGCGCAGGCCGAGGCCGGCCAGCTCGGGCAGTTCCGCCTTGGTCACCGCGATGCAGTCCGGCCACGGCTCGGCGACCAGCTCGGCCAGCGAGAAGTGGTTGCTGAACGCGACCAGGCCGTGTTCCCCGCGCCCGGCCGCGGCCGCGGCCAGCTCACGGGTCCGGCCGAGCCGCCAGTTGGATACCCCGAACGCGCCGATCCGGCCGGCCGCGACCTCGGCGTCCAGCGCGTCCACCCAGGCCTGCACGGGCACCTCGGGGTTGTCCCGGTGCAGCAGGAAGACGTCCAGGTACTCCAGGCCGGTCAGGCGGAGCGCGTGCTCGACCTCCTGCTGCACCAGGTCCGGGTGGCAGGCCGGCGGATGGCAGCCCTTGGCCCACAGAACCATGTCGCCGGCCAGGCCGCGCTTCCGCAGCCATGTGCCCGCCGCCTGCGCGGCCTCCCCGTCGCGGTACACGTTGGCCAGGTCCAGTGCCCGTCCGCCGGCCGCGTAATAGCGGTCCAGCAGGGCGGGCGCGGCCTCGTTGTCGTCCACGGCGAACGTGCCGAGCACGATGCGGCCGCGCCGGGCCGATACCGGGTCAAGGACCGCGGAGCTGGTCATCCGCGAATCATGTCACAGCCCGCCGCCTTCATGATCACGGCGGATGGCCGCGGAGCTGAGGGGGTGGCAGGCACGGCCGTGGATGTCTATGATGCCAATGTGAGTAGCACCAGTCCCACTGTTGAAATCGATCACTCCAGCCCGGTGCCGCTGCACGAGCAGGTCGCCGCGGCTATCCGCCGGGCGATCGCCGACGGCGAGGCGGTCGCGGGTGAGCGGCTTCCGCCGGCCCGTGACCTGGCCGCGGTGCTGGGGGTCAACGCCAACACGGTGTTCCGGGCGCTGCGGACGCTGCGGGAGGAGGGGCTGGTGGAGTTCCGCCGCGGCCGGGGGGTTTCGGTGACCGGGACCGGCCCGCAGCGGAGCGTGGTGGTGGCGAAGGCGCATGAGCTGGTGACGCTGGCGCGGCGGTACGGCTACCGGCCGGAAGAGCTGACGGCGATCATCGAGCAGGTGTCGGTGGAGCTGTCCTGAGGACCCGCGCCGCCTGCCGGGTTGCCTGACACCCGGACCGGCCCGGAGGCCCTGATTAAGGAGGCGCGCAGGCGCCAGCGCCGCCGCTGGCTTGCGGTCGGCGCGGGCCGCGGGACTGCTGGCCGTGGCCGTGGCCGTGGTCGCGGGCGCAGCGCTGTTCATCCTGGACCGGCGCGCCGGTCACAGCACCGATCAGGGCGTGGCCCGCTCCATCGAAAGGTTCTCCCCCAACACGATCTGCGCCGTGCCTGGCCGGCGTGGCCGGGCTCACCTTCCTGCCGCAGAGGCCCGCGGTGGCCTTGTACTGGGCCGATTCCCGCCGCGGTGGCAAGCCTGCTGGGCGGCGTGATCAACGCATGGCTGTTCCTTGTCAGGGTCAGGCGTGACCAGTCACCTGTTCGCCAGGACCGCATGGTCGGCAGACGGCACCTGGCTCCTGCACCAGGGCCCCGCAGGGCACCTGTGGGCATACCAGGTGACCAGCGGCCAGACACGTGCCTCCAGCACACCATGCTGCCAGTACACGGTGCTGGCCGCCGCGCCAAGCCCCAGCAGCTGACCGCCTGCGGCCTAGGCCGGGTCGATGGCGCCGGCCAGGGCGAGCTGGACGTCGCCGGCCGCCTCGGCCCAGCGGTCGCCCTGGCCGGCCAGCCGGACCGCGCGGGGCTCGTCCTCGCCGTCGCCGCCGGGCAGCGGGGTGAGGCTCACGTCCAGCCAGTCCTGGGCGAGCCCCTCGACCAGCCCGCCGCCCCACTCGACCACGGTGACCGAGGTCGCCGTGTCGGCGTCCAGGTCCAGGTCGTCGACCTCGGCCGGGCTCCCCAGCCGGTAGGCGTCGGCGTGCACCAGCGCGGGCCCGCCGCGCAGCGACGGGTGAATCCTGGCGATCACGAACGTCGGCGAGGTGACCGGGCCGCGCACCCCGAGCCCCGCGCCGATGCCCTGCACCAGCGTGGTCTTGCCCGCGCCCAGCCCGCCGTTCAGCACGACCAGGTCACCGGGCCGCAGCAGCCCGGCCAGCCGCTCGCCAAGGCCGCGCATGGCCGCCGCGGTGGGCACGACAAGCTGCACGTCGAGGCTGGTCATCCGCGGGCCCCGTGCCGCGGCGCGGGCTGCCCGGGACCCGCCCGCCGCGCCTCGGCCACCAGAGCGGCGATCGCCTCGGTCACCGCCCCGGGCCGTTCCAGCATCGGCACGTGCCCGGTCTCCGGCAGCATGATCAGCCGGGCCCCGGGGATGCCGCTGGCGAGCCTCTCGCCATGCGCGCCGATCAGCCGGTCCCGGTCCCCGGTGATCACCACGGACGGCACCCGGCCGACGGTGGCCAGCGCCTCCTGCTTGTCGTGTGCCAGCAGGGCCACGTAGAACTCCGCGACCACGCCGATCCGGGTGGACCTGATCATGTGCTCGAGGAAGTCCACCACGGCCGGGCTGACCCCCCGGTCGCCGAACGCGAGCTGCCGGGTGCTGATGAAGGCCAGGTCCCCGGCCGAGGACCGGAGCCGCTCTACCATCGCGGCCCGGCGGCCCCTGGCCACCCCGCGCAGCACCGGCACGGCCGCCTGCCGGGCGGCCAGCCGGACCGGCGCGGGCAGCCACCCGGCCGGGTCCACGGCGGTCGCCGCGGTCGAGATCAGCACGGTTCCGATGACCTTGGTGCCGAACAGCTCGGGATGGTCCGCGGCCAGCGCCATGATCGTCATGCCGCCCATGGAGTGGCCGACCAGCACGACCGGGGCCGGCCCCGGCGAGGTGGCCCGCAGCACCGCGTACAGGTCCTCGCCGAGCTGGTCGATGCTCACCGGTGCCGCGCTGCTCCCGGCGCCGTGCCCGGCCCGGCCCGACCGGCCGTGCCCGCGCTGGTCCCAGAACACGAGCCGGCCGAGGTCGGCCAGGTCACGCCGCTGGTAGTGCCAGATGTCCTGGTTCAGCGCGTACCCGTGGCAGAAGATGACCGTGACCGGCGCGTCGTCCGGGCCGTCGATCTCGGCGTGCAGCGCCGCCCCGTCGCTGGCCAGCACGGTCAGCGGCCGCCCGCGCAGCTCGCCGAGCGGCTCGCCCGCCTCGGAATCCGGGCGCATCCGCTGCCGGCCGACCGCGATCTTCTCGGCCGCCAGTACGACGCCGGCACCCGCGGCGATCACCCCGGTCGCCACCCCGGCGACCCCGGTGATCAGCCGCCACCTGGCCATGGTCATCCTCTCCAGACGCGCTCCCGCACGGCGCTCCCGCCCCGGTACGCGGTCGGCTCCGGCGGATTGGCTCCCTCAGCGTAACTTCTGGGTATCCGGCCGGCGAACCGCGTGACGATGTCGTAGGACAGCGTGCCGAGCGCGTCGGCCCACTCCTGCGCGGTCGGCTCGCCGCGGTTCCCCGGGCCGAACAGGATGACCTCATCACCCGCGGCGACCTGGTGCGCGCCGAAGTCGACCACGAACTGGTTCATGCAGACCGTGCCCGCGATCGTCCAGCGCCGCCCGCCCACCTGCACCTCGGCGACCCCCGACGCGCTGCGCGGCACCCCCTCGGCGTAACCCAGCGGGACCAGCCCCAGCCAGGACGGGCCGGCCGCCGACGTGACGTGCCGGTGGCCGTAGGACACCCCGGTGCCCGGCGGCACCTGCTTGGCCTGGATCAGCCGGGCGCGCAGCGTCATCGCCGGGCGCAGCCAGCCGGGCAGCGGGCCCGGCAAGGTAGAGAGCCCGGTCACCGCACCGCCCGGGCGGACCAGGTCGAACCAGGTGCCGGGCAGCGTCAGCGTGGCCGGGGTGTTGGCCAGGTGCCGTACCTCGGGCCGCGCGCCGGCCCGCTCGGCCTGCGCCACCGCCGCGCGGAACGCCTCGAGCTGCGCCGCGATGGACGGGTGGCCGGGCATGTCCGCGCACGCCAGGTGCGACCAGATCCCGGTGATCTGGACCAGCCCGGCAGCCTCCGCCTCCCGCGCGGCGCCGACCACCGCGGGCCAGTCGGCGGCGGTGGCCCCGCCACGGGACATGCCGGTGTCCGCCTTGAGGTGCAGCCGGGCGGGCCGCCCGGCCCGGCCGGCCGCGGCGGCGATCTGGCCGACCAGCCCGGCCGACCCGGCGGACAGGTCGATCCCGGCCGCGATGGCCTCCTCGTGGGCCGCGTCCGGCGCGGCCAGCAGGCACAGCACCGGGGCGGTGATCCCGGCCCGGCGCAGCGCCAGCGCGTCCCTGGTCTGCACCACGCCGAGCCAGCCGGCCCCGGCCGCCAGCGCGGCGGTGGCCACCGGGAGCTGGCCGTGCCCGTAGGCGTCGGACTTCACCACGGCCATCACCGCAGCCCCGCGGACGTGGCGGGCGAGCGCGGCCACGTTGTCCCTCACGGCACTTAGGTCAACAAGCGCCTCAGGGTTACCGTCCATTGGGGTTTCCATGGCCTCCCAGTCTGCCAGCGGACCGGCCCGGACCTGCGCAGCCAGCGCGGACGTGATAAGCAACATGGCATGGTTGAACTCATCCCCCGGCAAG
Organism: uncultured Actinomycetes bacterium; assembly: GCA_963770375.1. Taxonomy (GTDB): domain Bacteria; phylum Actinomycetota; class Actinomycetes; order Streptosporangiales; family Streptosporangiaceae; genus DASVBE01. The sequence goes on from CAVYPM010000017.1 coordinate 695,899, forward strand.
TACTGTTCGGCAATCCCGAGCGGGTGAGCCCGGCGCTGTCCCCCGACGGCACCATGCTCGCCTGGCTCGCGCCGCGCGACGGCGTGCTCAACGTCTGGGTCGCGCCCGGTGGCGGCGGCAGCGGCGACGGGATCGACTGGGCGGCAGCCCGCGTGGTGACCGACGACACCGACCGCGGCATCCGGCAGTTCGCCTGGGCGCACGACGGCCGGCACCTGCTGTACCTCCAGGACACCGGCGGCGACGAGAACTGGCGGCTGCACGACGTCGACCTGCAGACGATGCAGCGCCGCGACCTGACCCCGTTCGAGGGGGTGCACACCCAGATCATCGCGATGGAGAAGAAGTTCCCCACCGACGTGCTGGTCGGGCTGAACCTGGACAACCCGCAGCTGCATGACGTGTACCGGCTCGACCTGGTCACCGGCGAGCTGGTCAAGGAGGTGGAGAACCCCGGCTTCGCGGGCTGGCTGGCCGACACCCAGCTGGTGGTGCGCGGCGCGATCGCGCCCAAGCCGGACGGCGGGATGACCGTGCTGGTCCGGGACGACCCGGCGGCGGACTGGCGGCCGCTGCTCGAGGTCCCGCCGGACGACGCGCTGACCACCGACCTGTTCTCGTTCAGCGCGGACGGCCTGTCGGTGCTGGCCGCCTCGTCGGTGGACACGGACACCGCGCGGCTGGTCCGCATCGACCTGGCCACCGGCGCGACCGAGGTGCTGGCCGAGGACCCGGAGGCCGACGTGGACGGGGCGCGGCTGCACCCGGACACCAAGGAGCCGCAGATCGTCACGTTCCGCAAGGACCGGACCGAGTACCGGGTGCTCGACCCCGACGTAGCGGATGACCTGACCGCGATCCGCGCCCTGCACCACGGCGACCCCGGCCTGCTGAACCGCGACCACGCAGACAGCACGTGGCTGCTCGGGTTCACCAACGACTCGGGCCCGGTGCCGTTCTACAGCTTCGACCGCGCCGCCAAGCAGGGCCGGTTCCTGTTCGAGCACCAGCCCGCGCTGAGCCAGTACCAGCTCGCGTCGATGGAGCCGTTCTCGTTCACCGCGCGGGACGGGCTGACCATCCACGGCTACGTCACGTTCCCGCCGGAGGCGGGCCGGTCGGGCCTGCCCGCCGTGCTGAACGTGCACGGCGGCCCGTGGGCCAGGGACTACTGGGGCTTCAACCCCGAGGCGCAGTGGCTGGCCAACCGCGGCTACCTGTGCGTGCAGGTGAACTACCGCGGCTCGACCGGCTACGGCAAGGGGTTCGTCAACGCCGGCGACCGTGAGTGGGCCGGCAAGATGCACGACGACCTGCTCGACGCGGTCGCGCACGTCACCGGCCAGGGCTGGGCCGACCCGGACCGGGTGGCGATCTACGGCGGCTCCTACGGCGGGTACGCCGCGCTGGTCGGCGCGACGTTCACGCCGGACGTGTTCCGCTGCGCGGTGGACATCGTCGGCCCGTCCAACCTGAAGACGCTGATCGAGACCGTCCCGCCGTACTGGGCGCCGATGATCGCGCAGTTCCACCGGCGGCTCGGCGACCCGGAGAAGGACGCCGACTTCCTGTGGTCCCGGTCGCCGCTGTCCCGGGCCAGCGCGATCAGGATCCCGCTGCTGATCGCGCAGGGCGCGAACGACCCGCGGGTCAAGCAGGCCGAGTCCGAGCAGATCGTGGCCGCGCTCACCGCGGCCGGGATCGACCACGAGTACATGCTGTTCCCGGACGAGGGGCACGGCTTCGCCAAGCCGGAGAACCGGCTGAAGTTCTACGCCGCCGCCGAGCGCTTCCTGGCCAAGCACCTGGGCGGCCGCTCCGAGGACTAGGGCCGCCGTTTTCGCAGGTCCCGGGCCCTGGCCGCCGTGCCGCGGGCCCGGGATCTCTTGCTGTGCGGCGCGGTCAGGACCCGGCGGTCCGGCGGATCGCGCGGGCAGGGCGTGGATCAGGTCGGCGGCACCGATCGGGGCTCCCGTATCGGCGCCGTCGCGGTCGCCGCGGCGGCGGCCGCCTGCCGCGGCCAGCCGGCCGAGGCCGTGCAGGTAGGCCCCGGCCGCGCCGGCCTCGGCCGGGCTCAGCCCCTGTGCGAGCAGCGCGCCGGCCAGGCCGGACAGCACGTCGCCGGAGCCAGCCGTAGCCAGCCAGCTCGTGCCCGTGGCGTTGACCAGGACCGGCCCGCCGTCCGGCCCGGCGATCACGGTGGTTGACCCCTTCAGCAGCACGGTCACGCCCAGCTCGGCCGCGGCCTGCCGGGCGTGCGCCAGCCGCCGCGCCTCGACCGCGGCCCGCTCCGTGCCCAGCAGCCGGGCCAGTTCCCCCGCGTGCGGGGTGATCAGCGTGGGCGCGTCCCGCCGCAGCAGCGCGCGCTGGCGGGCCGCGATCGTCAGGCCGTCCGCGTCGACGAGCACCGGCCGGTCACCGGCCAGCACGCTGGCCAGCAGCGCCGCCGCGTCGTCGTCCGTGCCCATGCCGGGACCGGCCACCCAGGCCTGGACCTGCCCGGCCGCGGCCACGGCTTCGGCCGCGGGCACCGCTCCGGCCGCCGCCAGACCGCCGGCCGGGCTGGCGTCGTAGCCGACCACGGTGATCACCGCCTCCGGCCAGTGCTGCCGCGCGATCTCGGCGGCGTGCGCGGCCGACACCAGCCGGATCATGCCTGCGCCGCCACGCAAGGCGCCGCCCACGGCCAGCGTCGCCGCACCGGTGAACCGGGTGCTGCCCGCGACCACGCCGAGCACCCCGCGCCGGTACTTGTCCGACTCGGCGCCCGGCCGCGGCAGCAGCGCCGCCACGTCGGCCGCTTGCAGGGCGCTGACGGCGGGCGGTCCGAGGCACGGCCCCAGGCCGATGTCGATCAGCTCGGCGGTCCCGGCCAGCGACGCGGCCGGGTCGACCAGCAGCCCCGGCTTCCACGTGCCGAACGTGACCGTCACGTCCGCCCGCACCGCCGCCCCGGCGACCTCCCCGGTATCGGCGTCGACGCCGCTCGGCAGATCCACGGCCACCACCACGCCGGGCCCGGCCGCCGCAGCCGCCGCCAGCGCGGCCGCAGGCTCCCGCAGCCCGCCCCGTCCGCCAATGCCCAGCATCCCGTCGATAACAAGATCGGCCCGGCCCACGAGGTCCGCCGCCGCCGGGACCAGCCGCCCGCCCGCGGCCCGCAGTTCGGCGGCGCCGCCCTCGTGCACGCGGGAGCCGGTGGTCAGCGCGGTCACCACGGCTCCGCGCCGGGCCAGCCGGGCGCCCGCGTACAGCGCGTCGCCGCCGTTGTCCCCCGACCCGGCCAGGATCACCACCCGGGACCCGTACACCGGGTCGAGCAGGTCCGCGCAGACCGCGGCCAGCCCCGCCGCGGCCCGCTGCATCAGCGCGCCGTCCGGCGACCGCGCCATCAGCTCCCGCTCGGCCGCCCGGACATCCGCGACCGCGTGCGCGTTCCGCACCCAGCCCACTCCCTTCCCGCGTCACCGGAACCCCAGCCATCATCGGGCGATCAGCTTCCCCCGCAGCCGCCGATCCCTCAGTGTTCGCTCTCAGCGAACAATAGAGGGCCCGACTCAGAAGTCCGGCCGCACCTGCACCCGATGCGGGCCCAACTAGCGCCGTCCGCGGGGCTGGCCGCGCGTTACTCGACGGTGACGGACTTGGCCAGGTTGCGGGGCTGGTCGACGTCGTGGCCCTTGGCCGCGGCCAGCTCGCACGCGAACACCTGCAGCGGCACGGTGGTGACCAGCGGCTGCAGCAGCGTGGGCACGGCCGGCACCTCGATCAGCGTGTCCGCGAAGGGCCCCACCACGTCGTCGCCCTCCTCGGCGATGACGATCGTCCTGGCCCCGCGGGCGCGGATCTCCTGGATGTTGGAAACGATCTTGTCGTGCAGCGCGCGGCGGCCGCGCCGGGACGGGACCAGCACCACGACCGGCAGCCCCGGCTCGATCAGCGCGATCGGCCCGTGCTTGAGCTCGCCCGCGGCGAACCCCTCGGCGTGCATGTAGGCCAGTTCCTTGAGCTTCAGCGCGCCCTCCAGGGCGACGGGGAAGCCCACGTGCCGGCCGAGGAACAGCACGCACCGCTCGCCGGCCAGTTCCCTGGCCACCGCCCGGACCGGCTCCATCGTGTGCAGCACCTGGTCCACCGCGGCGGGCATCTGCTGCAGCTGGGCCAGGATCGCGCCGATCTCCTCGCCGTACATGATGCCGCGCACCTGGGCCAGGTACAGCGCGACCAGGTAGCAGGCGACCAGCTGGGTGAGGAACGCCTTGGTGGAGGCGACCGCGATCTCCGGGCCGGCGTGCGTGTAGACCACCGCGTCGCTGGCCCGCGGGATCGACGAGCCGTTCACGTTGCAGATCGCCAGCACCGGGGACTGCTGCTCGCGGGCGTGCCGGACGGCCATCAGCGTGTCCATGGTCTCGCCGGACTGGGAGATCGCGATGACCAGCGTGGACCGGGTCAGGATCGGGTCCCGGTAGCGGAACTCGCTGGCCAGCTCGACCTCGCAGGGGATGTTGCTCCAGTGCTCGATCGCGTACTTGGCCAGCAGGCCCGCGTGGTACGCGGTGCCGCAGGCGACGATGGTGATCTTGTCGATTTCCCGCAGCTCGTCGTCGGTCAGCCGCATCTCGTCCAGCCGGAGCCGGCCGCTCTCCTCGGCCCGGCCGAGCATCGCGTCGGCCACCGCCTTGGGCTGCTCGGCGATCTCCTTGAGCATGAAGTACTCGAAGCCGGCCTTCTCCGCCGCGGACACGTCCCAGTCCACGTGGTAGTGCCGGACCTGGGCCGGGCTGCCGTCGAAGTTCGTCACCGTGACCTGGTCCGGCCGCACCTCGGCGACCTGGTCCTGGCCCAGCTCGATCGCGTCGCGGGTGTGGCTGATGAACGCGGCCACGTCGCTGGCCAGGAAGTTCTCCCCCTGGCCCAGGCCCACCACGAGCGGTGAGTTGCGCCGCGCGCCGACCACCACCTCGGGATCCCGCACGTCCACGACGACGAGCGTGAACGCCCCTTCGAGCCGGAGGCAGACCTGGCGCATGGCCTCGGCCAGCGACCCGGTCTCCGGCGCGCCGGTGCCCGGGATCTCGGGCATCGCGCCGATCTGCTCCTCCAGCAGGTGGGCGACCAGCTCGGTGTCGGTCTCCGAGGTCAGCTCGTGGCCGGCCGCCTCGATTTCCTTGCGCAGCACCGCGAAGTTCTCGATGATCCCGTTGTGCACCACGGCCAGGTGACCGCCGCAGTCGGTGTGCGGGTGGGCGTTCGGGTCGGTGGGCGGCCCGTGGGTGGCCCACCGGGTGTGCCCGAGGCCGACGGTGCCGGTCAGCGGCGGGCGCTCGGCCAGCGCCGCCTTCAGGTTGCCGAGCTTGCCCGCCCGCTTGGACCAGGCGAGCTTGCCGCCGTCGAGCACGGCCATGCCCGCGGAGTCATACCCCCGGTACTCCAGCCGGCTCAGCCCCTCGAGCACGACGTCCTGCGCTTGCCGGTAACCCGCGTACCCCACGATTCCGCACATGATGGCCAGGCTAACCCGAGATCACGCGCTTCCGCGGGGTGGCCCGCCGGGATTGCCGGCGGATTCGTTACGAGAGGTCACGCACCGTATCCGCGAGCGCGCCCGCGACCCGCTTCGCCTGGCCGCCGTCCAGGGCCTCGACCATCACCCGCACCGCCTGCTCGGTGCCGCTGGGCCGGACCAGCACCCGGCCCGATGCGCCCAGCTCGGACCGCGCCGCGCTGACCGCGGCCGCCAGGTCCGCGGACGCCGCGACCTCGGCCTTGTCCTCGACCGGGACGTTGACCAGGACCTGCGGATACCGGGTCATCACCTGGGCCAGCTCGTGCAGCGGGCGGCCGGTGCGGGCCATCACCGCCAGCAGCTGGAGCCCGGTGAGCAGGCCGTCCCCGGTGGTCGCGTGGTCGAGCAGGATGAGGTGCCCGGACTGCTCGCCGCCGAGCACGAACTGGCCCTCGCGCATGGCCTCCAGCACGTACCGGTCGCCGACCGGCACCTCGACCACCTCGATGCCCGCCTCGGCCATCGCCTTGCGGAAGCCCAGGTTGGCCATGACGGTCGTGACCACGGTGCCCCCGGCCAGCCGCCCGGTGTCCCGCAGCGAGATCGCCAGCAGGGCGAGGATCTGGTCGCCGTCCACCACCTGGCCGCGGGCGTCGACCGCCAGGCAGCGGTCCGCGTCGCCGTCGTGCGCGATGCCCGCGTCCGCGCCGTGCGCGGTGACCGCCCCGGCCAGCGACCCGATCCAGGTGGACCCGACGCCGTCGTTGATGTTCAGCCCGTCCGGCTCGGTGCCGATCGGGATCACGTCCGCGCCGGCCCGGCTCAGCAGCCGCGGGGCCAGCTCGTACGCGGCCCCGTGCGCGCAGTCCACGACCACCCGCAGCCCGGCCAGCGGCGCCCCGCCGTCCCCGGACGTCACGGTCGACAGCAGGTGGTCCAGGTAGCGCCCGATCTCCGGGCCGCCGTCGCGGACCCGGCCGAACCCGTCGCCGGGCACCCGCCCCGTGCTGGCTAGGGGCGCACCGTCCGCGAGACCGGACAGGGTGCGCTCGATCAGGTCCTCGACCGCGTCGGGCAGCTTCACCCCGCCACGCGAGAAGAACTTGATCCCGTTGTCCGGGGCGGGGTTGTGGCTGGCCGACAGCACGACCCCCAGCTCGGCGCCGAGGTCCGCGGTCAGGTAAGCGACCGCCGGGGTGGGCACCACGCCGAGCCGGAGCACATCGACCCCGGACCCGGCCAGCCCGGCGACGACCGCGGCCTCGAGGAACTCGCCGGACGCCCGCGGGTCGCGGCCGATCACCGCGAGCGGGCGGCGGCCTTCGGCACGCGCCGTGCCGAAGGCCCCCATGCTGTCCATCGCGCCAGCCGCGGCCACGGACAGGTCCATGGCCAGCCGGGCGGTCAGATCACGACCGGCAACTCCGCGGACACCGTCCGTACCGAACAGCCGGGCCAAGCAGTCCACCCCCGGTCGTAGCCGATGTTCTGTGCTAGCCGCTCGCTGCGCCGGCCCGCAGGCCCAGCGCCTGGCCGGACTAGCGCTTGGAGTACTGCGGCGCCTTGCGGGCCTTCTTCAGGCCGTACTTCTTGCGCTCCTTGATCCGGGCGTCGCGGGTCAGGAAGCCGGCCCGCTTGAGCACCGGGCGGTTCTCCGGGTCGACCAGGACCAGCGACCGGGCGATACCCAGCCGCAGCGCCCCCGCCTGGCCGGTGACGCCGCCGCCGGTGATCCGGGCGATGACGTCGAACTGGTCTTCCGCGCCCAGCGTGACGAACGGCTCGCTGATGAGCTGCTGGTGCACCTTGTTCGGGAAGTACTCATCCAGCTTCCGGCCGTTGATCAGCCACTGCCCGCTGCCCGGCTGGATCCGCACCCGGGCGATGGCCTCCTTGCGCCGGCCGGTGCCCATGGCGCTGCCGGTCACGACCGGCTTGCGCGTCGCAGCCGCCCGCGCCGGGCCGCCCGCCGGGGTGTCCCCGGACTCGGTGGTGTACTCAGAAAGGTGCTCCCCCTCCGCCGCGGCCGACTCTTCGCCGGCCTCCGGGTTCAGGGTCTGGGTGGGCTCGGACACGATGCCTTCCTCGCGCTTCTCTTAGGCTCTGGTTACGCGGTCACCGCGCGGCGGCGCGGCCAGCGCCGGACAGCTGGGGGACCTGGGTGATCTCGAACGGCACCGGCTGCTGCGCCTGGTGCGGGTGGTGCGGGCCCGCGTAGACCTTCAGCTTGCTGAGCATCTGGCGGCCCAGCGTGTTCTTCGGCAGCATCCCGCGCACGGCCTTCTCGACCGCCCGCTCGGGGTGCTTGGCGAGCAGCTCGCCGTAGGACACCGAGCGCAGGCCGCCGGGGTAACCGGAGTGCCGGTAGGCCCGCTTGTCCTCGCGCTTGCTGCCGCTCAGCGCGACCTTGTCCGCGTTGATGATGATCACGAAGTCGCCGGTGTCCAGGTGCGGCGCAAAAATCGGCTTATGCTTGCCGCGCAGCAGGATGGCCGCCTGGCTGGCCAGCCGCCCGAGAACAACATCGTTCGCGTCGATGACATGCCACTGACGGTGGATGTCGCCCGCCTTCGGGCTGAAAGTGCGCACAGTCGTAAGCCTTCGCGTGGGGTCCGGAGATCCGTGGGCCCGCCCGGGGAAACCTCCGCCGGGCGGTGGGTCCGCTGCACCAGCCGCCGCTGCGCAGCCCAGTGCGGGCTGCGCGGGCATGCCGATGCACATGAACGCCTGACGAAGGATACCGGCCCCGGGAGTGACGGTCAAAGCGAAGGAGCGCGCCTCTCAGCGGCCCTGCGCGAGCCAGCCAGCCGCCGGCGGAGCCAACAGCGCTCGCGGAGGGCCGCGGCGCTGTTTTCCTGACGAGCGATGAGGCGCGACGAAGGAGCGCCGAGGGAGCGAGGAGGGAAGGCAGCGCTCATAGCGGCCCGCAGCGAGCGGCTAGCACTGCAAATGCCCTGAGAGCGCTATCACAGCCGCGGACCAGCGATACGCTCACCGCATGCACTATCCGGGTGACGTGGACGCGGACCAGCCGCACGCTGGCTACCGCATGCCGGACGAGGATGACGTGCTCTGGCCGGACAGCGGCTACGGCGACCCGGACGGCGGTACTGACGGCGGATTTGCCCTGGCCGGCAGCCATTACGGCGCGGCCGGCTCGTTCGCGCGCAAGGGCCCGGCCCGCGGCTTCCCGCCCGCGCCCGGCCAGCCGCCGCCGGTGTACCCGCCGGGCCAGTTCGCCGCGTGGAACCTGCCCGCGGACGGCGCGGGCAGCGTGGCCGCCGCCTGGCCGGGCGCCGCGTCGGCCGAGCACGGGTACGGCTGGCCGGCCGCCAAGGGCCCCGGCGGCGCTGCCTATCCCCCGTCCATGGACGTCCCCTCGATCCAGCCCTGGCCCGCCGACGACGACGCCACCGGGTCCGCGTCGTCCTGGCCGGGCCTGGCCGCGCCGGTGGCAGCGGCCACCGGAGCCAGCACCGCTGGAGCCAGCACCACGGGAGCCAGCACCACGGGGGCCGCCCAGGCCGTCCCTGCGGCCGGGACGACGGCGGAGAAGGAGACCGCCGCTCCGGCCGCGGGCGGACCGCCGCGCGGCAAGCGGGCCCGCCGGGGCGGCGGCAGGCTGCGCCTGCTGGTCGCCCTGGGGGCGGTGCTGGTGATCGCGGCGGCCGCGGTGACGTACGTGCTGAAGTTCAGCCATCACGGCACCCCGACGGCCGGATCCTCGCCGTCCGCGAGCCCGTCGGCGCCCACGACGCCCTCCCCGTCCCCCTCGCCGTCCTCCAGCGGGCGCTGGGGGCATATCCAGACCAGGAAGGTGGACCCGGTCCCCCTGACCCTGCCTGAGGTGTTCCCGGCCCATTTCACGGCCTCGGGCCAGACCTACACGCTCACCGCCGCCAAGCGCGGCAAGCACTGCGAGCCCGCGGTCATCGGCGCCAAGCTCCAGGCCGCGGTGCAGGCCGCCGCCTGCACTCAGGTGCTGCGGGGCAGTTACCTGTCCGGGGACAAGAAGATCATGGGCACGATCGGGGTGCTGAACCTGCAGAGCGCCCGGCTGGCCCAGCACGCCGGGCTGGCCACCGGGACGCACGAGTTCATCCTGCAGCTGCGCGGCACCAAGGGCCCGACCCGCAACCTGGGCAAGGGCACCGGGATCGAGGTCGCCGACGTGAAGGGCCACTACCTGATCCTGATCTGGGCCGAACTCGCCAGCCAGCACAAGCCGAAGAACGCGGCCCAGAAGGCGGACCTGATCCAGTTCTGCAACCGGGTGCTGAACGGCTCGGCCAACGTCGCCCTCAGCGACCGCCTGGTCAACGGCAAGTCGTCCTGACAAGCGAGCCAGCCCGCGGCCGGCGGAGCCGGCCGCAGCTCGCGGGCGGCCGCGGCGCTGTTTTCCTGACGAGCGATGCGGCGCGACGACGCAGCGTCCGATGAGCAGCGCGCGCCGGGAAGGCAGCGCCTCATAGCGGCCTCCGCAGCGAGCCGGCTAGCACCGTCCGCGGCGAGTGGCGGCGGCGCGGGCGGCCAGCTCGCCGGGTGCCGGGTAGCGGACCTCCTCCAGGCACAGCGCGTGCGCCGGGGCGACGTGCACGCCCGGGTCGCGGACCCGGGCGGCGAGCACCGCGGCGGGCCAGCCGGGTGGCTTGCGCCCGTCGCCGACCGCGAGCAGCGCCCCGGTCAGCGCCCTGACCATGTTGTGGCAGAACGCGTCGGCCACCACCGCCGCCACGGCCAGCCCCGGCGCGGTGCGCTGCCACTCCAGCCGGAGCAGCGCGCGGACCGTGCTGGAACCCTCCCGGCGGCGGCAGAACGCGGCGAAGTCGTGCTCCCCGGCCAGCGCGGCGGCGGCCTCGTTCATCAGCGCCACGTCCAGCGGCCGGGGATGCCACAGGGTGTCCCCGCGGCGCAGCGGATCGGCGGCCGCGCTTTCGTCGCACACCCGGTAGGAGTAGCGCCGCCACAGCGCGGAGAACCGCGCGTCGAACCCGTCCGGGGCCGGGCCGATCGCGCGGATCCGCACGTCCGGCGGCAGCAGCCCGGCCAGCCGCCGCAGCACGGGCCCGCCCGTGGTGAGCAGCTGATCGCCCGGCCACCGGTCAGCCGGCACGTCCGCGTGCGCGACCTGGCCGCGGGCGTGCACGCCGGTGTCGGTCCGGCCCGCGACCGTGAGCCGGACGTCCGGCAGGCCGAGCACGGTCGCCAGGGCCCGCTCCACCTCGTTCTGGACCGTGCGCAGGCCGGGCTGGCTGGCCCAGCCGTGGAAGCCCGCACCGTCGTAAGACAGGTCGAGCCGGATCCGGCAGGTGCCCGGATCCGGCTCGGCTGACCTGGTCATCCCCAGGGCCGGGGACGGCTGGCTAGGCGTCCTCGGCCTCGTCGCCGTCAGCGGCCTCGGTGTCCGTGTCCGCTGCCGCGTCCTCAGCCTCGGTGCTGGCCTCAGCCTCGGTGCTGGCCTCGGCCGTGGTCTCCTCGGTCTCCTCGGCCTCCTCAGCCGGAGCCCCGGCCGGTGCGGGCACCGACGCGGTGGCCCGGGCGGGCGCGGCCGCGGCCGCGGTGGCCGGCCGGCGCGCCAGCCGGCGGCGGCGCGGTGCCCTGGCCTCGGCCTCTTCCTGCACCAGCTCGATCACCGCGAGCGGGGCGTTGTCCCCCTTGCGCGGGCCGATCTTGGTGATCCGGGTGTAGCCACCGTCCCGGGTGGCGAAGCTCGGCCCGATCTCGGTGAACAGGGTGTGCACCACGCCCTTGTCCGTGACCACGGTGAGGACCTGGCGCCGGGCGTGCAGGTCGCCGCGCTTGGCCTGGGTGATCAGGCGCTCGGCGAACGGCCGCAGCCGGCGGGCCCGGGCCTCGGTGGTCGTGATCTTGCCATGCTCGAAGAGCGCCGTGGCCAGGTTCGACAGCATGTGCTTCTGATGCGCCGAGCTGCCACCCATCCGGCGGCCCTTGGTTGGCGTGGGCATGGGAATTACTCCTGTAGTTGACTGCGCCAGGCCGCGGTGGCCCGGTCAGTGTGGCCGGTCAGTACTGCTCGGTCTCGACGTAGCTCTCGTCGTCGTCCGCGCCGTAGCTGTCCGCCGCGGTACCCGGGTCGAACCCGGGCGGGGAATCCTTGAGCGCCAGGTTCATGTCGATCAGCTTCTGCTTGACTTCCTCGATCGACTTGGCGCCGAAGTTGCGGATGTCGAGCAGGTCCTGCTCGCTGCGGGCGACCAGCTCGCCCACGGTGTGAATGCCCTCGCGCTTGAGGCAGTTGTAGGAGCGGACGGTGAGGTTCAGCTCCTCGATCGGCAGCGCGAGGTCGGCGGCCAGCGCCGCGTCGGTCGGCGACGGGCCGATGTCGACGCCCTCGGCGTCCACGTTCAGCTCGCGGGCCAGGCCGAACAGCTCGACCAGGGTCTTGCCCGCACTCGCCACCGCGTCCCGCGGCCGCATGCACGGCTTGGTCTCGACGTCCAGGATCAGCCGGTCGAAGTCGGTCCGCTGCTCCACACGGGTCGCCTCGACCTTGTAGGTCACCCGCAGCACCGGCGAGTAGATCGAGTCGATCGGGATCCGGCCGATCTCCTGCCCGGGCTGCTTGTTCTGGGTGGCCGAGACGTAGCCGCGGCCGCGCTCGACGGTCAGCTCCATCTCCAGCTTGCCCTTGCCGTTCAGGGTGGCGATGTGCAGGTCGGGGTTGTGCACCTCGACCCCGGCCGGCGGCGCGATGTCCGCCGCGGTGACCACGCCAGGGCCCTGCTTGCGCAGGTACATCGGCACCGGCTCGTCGTGCTCGGAGGAGACGACGAGCTCCTTGAGGTTCAGGATGACGTCGGTGACGTCCTCGGTGACCCCGGGCACGGTGGAGAACTCGTGCAGCACTCCCTCGATCCGGATGCTGGTCACCGCGGCGCCGGGGATCGACGACAGCAGGGTCCGCCGGACCGAGTTGCCGATGGTGTAGCCGAAGCCCGGCTCCAGGGGCTCGATGACGAACCGGGACCGGAAATCGTCGACCTGATCCTCGGTCAGGCTCGGGCGCTGGGCGATGAGCATGGTGGTTCCTTTCCGCGCTGCCCGCTATATGACAGTCGCGATCCCGCGGCGCGAAGGCCGCCTTACTTCGAGTAGTACTCGACGATCAGCTGTTCTGAGACCTGGGTGTCGACCTGCGCCCGAGACGGCAGCGAGTGCACCAGCACGCGCATCTTGTCCGGGATGACCTCCAGCCAGGCGGGGGTGGGACGCTCGCCGGCCTCGGCGCGGGCCACGATGAACGGCGTCATCTCGTGCGACTTGGCGCGCACCTCGATGATGTCGGCCTCGGCGACCCGGTAGGACGGGATGTCGACCTTCTTGCCGTTGACCAGGATGTGGCCGTGGCTGACCAGCTGCCGCGCCATGTCCCGGCTCTTGGCGAAGCCGGCCCGGTACACGACGTTGTCCAGGCGGCTCTCCAGGATCTGGAGCATGACCTCGCCGGTCTTGCCGCGCTTGCGGGTGGCCTCTTCGTAGTAGGTGTGGAACTGCCGCTCCAGCACGCCGTAGATCCGCTTGGCCTTCTGCTTCTCGCGGATCTGGAGCAGGTACTCGCTCTCCTTGGGCCGGTTGCGGCCGTGCTCGCCCGGCGGGTAGGGCCGGATCTCGATGGGGCACTTCGGCGAGTCGCACTTGGCGCCCTTGAGGAAGAGCTTCGTCTTCTCGCGGCGGCAGCGCTTGCAGTCGGCGCCGGTGTATCGGGACATCTATCGCTACCCTTCAGACCCGGCGCCGCTTGGGCGGGCGGCAGCCATTGTGCGGAACCGGGGTCACGTCCTGGATCGAGCCGACCTCCAGGCCGGTCGCCTGCAGCGACCGGATGGCGGTCTCCCGGCCCGAGCCAGGGCCCTTGACGAACACGTCGACCTTGCGCATGCCGTGCTCCATGGCCCGGCGTGCCGCGGCCTCGGCGGCCATCTGGGCAGCGAAGGGCGTCGACTTACGCGAGCCCTTGAAGCCGACCTGCCCGGATGACGCCCACGAGATGACGCTCCCGGCCGGGTCGGTGATCGAGACGATGGTGTTGTTGAACGTGCTCTTGATGTGAGCGTGCCCGTGGGCAACGTTCTTCCGTTCCTTGCGGCGCACCTTCTTGACGGCGCCGGCACGGCTCTTCGGAGGCATCCTGCTCCTGTCCTGGCGGAGGTGATCGGTCCGCGGTCGCGCGGACTACTACTTCTTGCCGGCCTTCTTGCGCCCGGCGACGGTCTTCTTCTTGCCCTTGCGGGTGCGGGCGTTGGTCTGCGTGCGCTGCCCGTGCACCGGCAGCCCGCGGCGGTGCCTGATGCCCTGGTAGCAGCCGATCTCGACCTTGCGGCGGATGTCCGCCTGAACCTCGCGGCGCAGGTCACCCTCGACCTTGTAGGTCGCCTCGATCCAGTCCCTCAGGCGGACCAGTTCGTCGTCGGTGAGCTGGTGGACACGGGTGTCCCCGCTCACGCCGGTGGCCTCGAGGGTCTCGGTGGCGCGGGTGCGGCCGATTCCGTACACATACGTAAGAGCGACCTCCAGGCGCTTATCGCGCGGGAGGTCGACGCCAACAAGTCGTGCCACTGGGCAGTTTCTCCTTCGGTCCGGAGGTCCTGCGCGCCGCTCCCGGTCCCTGCCCAGGACCGGGCCCCGGCCTCCTCCGGGGGTGATCCGCGGCCGGGGTCCGGCCGCGGATCGCGGTGCGTGTCGGTACGGGCTCAGCCCTGCCGCTGCTTGTGGCGCGGGTCAGAGCAGATGACCATGACCCGGCCGTGCCGGCGGATGATCCGGCACTTGCTGCAGATCTTCTTCACACTCGGCTTGACCTTCATGGTGGGCTCCTCATAGCGTCGGGCCGTCCTGGCCCGTGCGCCGCTCACTGTGTTTCTGACTTGTACTGTGCTGCTTACTTGTACCGGTAGACGATCCGTCCGCGGCTCAGGTCGTACGGGCTGAGCTCAACGACGACCCGGTCATCGGGCAGGATCCGGATGTAGTGCATCCGCATCTTGCCGCTGATGTGGGCCAGGACCTTATGCCCGTTGTCGAGCTCCACCCGGAAGAAGGCATTGGGGAGCGATTCAACCACCGTGCCCTCAATCTCGATGGCGCCGTCTTTCTTGGGCATGTCCTCCGCGCTTCGCTATCGTCCGATCGCCTGCCGGCGTTCAGATCGTGCCAACTGGTAACCGTTGTCAGTTATTCCCTGGCGCGCCCATGGCCGTCCACGCTTGCGCGCGATACCGGGAACGGGCGGGCCCAGCAGAGCGACTGCCTGCCACACCGCAGACGTGAGGCCATACGGGAACGGCAGCCTATGAGGGCCGGTGGCGAGTCTACGCGACCCGGGCCCAGATAGCGAACCGGGCTCGGCTCGGGCCACCGCCGCTAGCCATGGTGCGACGCCCCGCCCAGCCAGCGGGCCAGCAGGATGATCCCGATGGGCCCGGCGACCAGCAGGAACCACGGGAAACCCGCGCCGGTGCCCAGCCAGACCAGGAAGGTGACCAGCGTCAGAGTGGCCCAGCTGCCCCAGGCGGACAGCCACGCCGGCGAGAACCGCCCGCCCGGCACCACCGGGCCCGCTCCCGGCCGCTCGGCCGGGAGCGGCCGGCCGGCCGCATCCTGGTAGCGCGGCAGCGACGCGTGCGGCAGCTGGTACAGATCGATGCCGGGCAGGTCGGCGAGCAGTTCGTCCAGGTCGCCGACGGTAGTCGCGGCGTACGCCCGGTCCAGCCGCTCGCTGAACTCGGCCGGGGTCAGCCGGCCCACCGCGTGATGCTCGCGCAGCAGCGCCGCGGTCCGGTCGCGGTCCTCGTCCGAGGCCCTGATCCGGGGGTCGTCCGGCATCTGGCGCCCTCCTCAGCCCGCGCGGCCGGCGTGGCGCCCGGGCACCGGGACCGCGGCCGGCCCGGCGGGACGGCCCAGCCGGGCGGCCCCGCCGTCCGCGGCGGTCAGCACCCACGGCCCGTCCGCGGTGATCGCGACGGTGTGCTCGAAGTGCGCGGCAAGACTGCCGTCTTCCGTGACCACCGTCCAGCCGTCGTCCAGCAGCCGGGTGTCGGCCCGGCCGGCCGTCAGCATCGGCTCGATGGCCAGCGCCATGCCCTCGGCCAGCAGCGGGCCGCGCCCGGGCCGGCCCAGGTTGGGGACGGGCGGGTCCATGTGCATCTCGGTGCCGATGCCGTGCCCGGTGTACTCGGCCACGATGCCGTACCGCCCGGCGGCCCGTGCGCTGGTCTCGATCGCGTGCGAGATGTCGGTCAGCCGTGCGCCTGCCCGGGCCGCGGCCAGGCCCTGCCACATGGCCTCCTCGCAGGCCGCGATCAGCGCGGCGGCGCCGTCCGGGCGGCCCGGGCCGACGATGATCGTGCGGGCCGCGTCGCCGTGCCAGCCCGCGACGATCGCGCCGCAGTCGATGGACACCAGGTCGCCGGCCGCCAGCAGCCGGTCCGCGGCCGGGATCCCGTGCACGATCTCGTCGTTCACCGAGATGCACAGCGTGGCCGGGTAGCCGTGATACCCGAGGAACGACGCCGTCGCGCCGGCGCCGGTGATCACAGCGGCCGCCGCCGCGTCCACCTCGGCGGTGCTCACCCCGGGCTGCGCGGCCGCTACCGCCGCGTCCAGCGCGGCGGCGACCACCAGGCCGGCCTCGCGCATCAGCCGGAGCTGCGCGGGGGTCTTCAGCTGAACCGGCGGTTCCCGCCTCATCCGCATGCTGCCTCCGGGGTTTTCCTCCACGCTACCGCCGCGGTCCTGGCGGCCCATCCTGCTCAGCGCATGAACCGCTGCAGGGCGGCCAGGGCGCGGCTGGTGATGTCCTCCACCGGGCCGGTCGCGTCGATGCCGAGCAGGATCCCCTCGTCCGCGTAGAACGCGATCAGCGGCTGGGTCTGCTCGGCGTACACGTCGATCCGGTGCCGGATGGTCTCCTCGCGGTCGTCGTCCCGCTGGAACAGCTCGCCGCCGCATTCGTCGCAGATCCCCTTGCGGGACGGCGGGTCGAAGGACACGTGCCAGGTGTGCCCGCAGCGGCGGCAGGTCCGCCGCCCGGACAGCCGCCGGACCACCTCGTCGTCCTCGACCACCAGCTCCAGGACGACGTCCAGCTTGGTGTCCCAGGAGGTCAGCAGCTTCTTCAGGGTCTCGGCCTGGGGGACGTTCCGCGGGAACCCGTCAAGCAGGAACCCGGCGTGCGCGTCGTCCTCCTGGAGCCTGCTGGTGACCATCCCGATGGTCACCTCGTCGGGGACCAGGTCGCCGCGGTCCATGTAGGCCTTGGCCCGCCGGCCCAGCCCGGTACCCGTGCTGACGTTGGACCGGAAGATATCCCCGGTGGAGATCTTCGGGATCGCCAGCTGGGAGGCGATGAACTGGGCCTGCGTCCCCTTGCCCGCACCGGGGGGCCCGACGAGGACGGCGCGCACTACCGCAGGAAACCCTCATAGTTACGCTGCTGCAGCTGGCTCTCGATCTGCTTGACCGTGTCGAGTCCCACCCCCACCGCGATCAGGATGCTGGTGCCGCCGAGGGGGAACTGCTGGGAGGCCCCGACCAGGCCGATGGCGATCATCGGGATCAGCGCCACGATGCCCAGGTACACCGAACCGGGTGCGGTCAGCCGGGTGAGCACGTAGCCGAGGTACTCCGCGGTCGGCCGGCCCGGGCGGATGCCGGGGATGAAGCCGCCGTACTTCTTCATGTTGTCCGCGACTTCCACCGGGTCGAAGGTGATCGACACGTAGAAGTAGGTGAAGAACACGATCAGCAGGAAGAACAGCAGCATGTAGTCCGGCGAGTCGCCCCTGACGAGGTGCGAGTCCACCCACTGGACCCAGGGCTGCGGGTTCGTGCTGCTGCCGAACAGCTGGGCGGCCAGCTGCGGGATGTACAGCATCGAGGACGCGAAGATGACCGGGATGACGCCGGCCTGGTTGACCTTCAGCGGGATGTAGGTGGACGAGCCGCCGTACATCTTGCGGCCCACCATCCGCTTGGCGTACTGCACCGGGATGCGGCGCTGGGCCTGTTCCATGAAGGCCACGAACGCGATGATCGCCACCCCGGTGGCCAGCACCAGGAGGAACACGAACGCCTTCTTGGTCCGGTAGATGGCCAGCATCTCGCCCGGGATCACCGCGATGACCTGGGTGAAGATCATCAGCGACATGCCGTTGCCGACGCCGCGGTCGGTGATCAGCTCGCCCAGCCACATGATGACCGCGGTGCCCGCGGTCATGGTGATGACCATCGTGGTGATGGTGAACACCGTCGGGCTGGGGATCAGCGGCACCGTGCAGCCGCTGATCAGGTTGCCGGACCGGGCCAGCGCCACGATGCCGGTGGACTGCAGGATGGCCAGCCCGACGGTCAGGTAGCGGGTGTACTGGGTGATCTTGGCCTGGCCGCTCTGGCCCTCCTGGCGCAGCGTCTCCAGCCGCGGGATCACCTTGACCAGCAGCTGCAGGATGATGCTCGCGGTGATGTAGGGCATGATGCCGAGCGCGAACACGGACAGCTTCAGCAGCGCCCCGCCGCTCAGCAGGTTGACCAGCTGGAACAGGCCGCCGCTCGAGTTCGAGGCCTGGTTGAGGCAGACGTTGACGTTGTGCTCGGAGACGCCGGGGATAGGCAGCGCCGCGCCCAGCCGGAACACGGCGATGATAAAGACCGTGAACAGCAGTTTCCTGCGCAGGTCAGGAGTCCGGAAGGCCCGGAGGAAACCGGTTAGCATCGGCCGTCCTCAACTCGAAGGGTCTGCATCTACCACTCCTGGCCGGGTCTCGCCCGGGCCCTGAGGGGCGTGGCGTGCACGCCGCAGTCTAACCCGCTGACCGCGGTTGCCGGGCCCGCCAGCGCGGGCGGCCGGCGCCGCTGACCCGGCCCCTCGCGGGGCGGGCTGCTGCGGCGCCGGCCTGGGTGCTTACAGCTGGGTGGCGGTCCCGCCCGCTGCGGTGATCTTGTCTCGGGCGCTGGCGGAGAACGCGTGCGCGCTGACCCGCAGCCCCGACGGGGCGTCGCCGGTGCCCAGCACCTTGATCAGCGAACCGGGCCGCACGGCCCCGGAGGCGACCAGGTCGTCCGGGGTCACGTCGCCGCCGTCGGGGTACAGCTCGGCCAGCCGCCCGGTGTTGACCACCTGGTAGCTGGTGCTGAACGCGGCGTTGGAGAAGCCCTTGAGCTTCGGCAGCCGCCGGTGCAGCGGCATCTGGCCGCCCTCGAAGCCAAGCGCCACCGTGGTGCGCGCCTTGCTTCCCTTGGTGCCGCGGCCGGCCGTCTTGCCCTTGGAGGCCTCACCGCGGCCGACCCGGGTCTTCTGCGTGTGCGAACCCGGCGCCGGGCGCAGGTGATGGAGCTTCAGGCCCCGGCCTGCCGGGGTGCCTTCCGCTGCCGCCATCTCAGTCCACCTCCTCGACCGTGACCAGGTGGCTCACGGTCGCGATCATGCCGCGGACCTCCGGCCGGTCCGGCTTGGTGACCACGCCGCCGATCCGGCGCAGCCCCAGCGAGCGCAGCGTCTCGCGCTGCCCCCTGGTGCCGCCGATCTTCGACTTGACCTGCGTAACTTTCAGCTCTGCCATGTCCTGCTCCCCGCCTAGCTGTTGCCCGGCACCGGAGTGGACGCTGCGGCGGCGCGGGCCCGGAGCATGGCCGCCGGGGCGACGTGCTCGATGGGCAGGCCCCGCCGGGCGGCGATCTCCTCCGGGCGCTTGAGGCTCTTCAGCGCGGCCACGGTGGCGTGGATGACGTTGATGGCGTTCGACGACCCGAGCGAGCGGGACAGCACGTCGTGCACGCCGGCGCACTCGAGCACGGCCCGGACCGGGCCGCCGGCGATGACGCCGGTGCCCGGGCTGGCCGGCTTGAGCAGCACGACGCCCGCCGCTTCCTCACCCTGCACGGTGTGCGGGATGGTGCCGGCGATCCTGGGGACCTTGAAGAAGTTCTTCTTCGCGGCCTCCACGCCCTTGGCGATCGCGGCCGGGACTTCCTTGGCCTTGCCGTAGCCGACGCCGACCATGCCGTTGCCGTCGCCGACCACGACCAGGGCGGTGAAGCTGAACCGCCGGCCGCCGGAGACGACCTTGGCGACCCGGTTGATGGCGACCACCCGCTCCAGGTAGGCGGTGCCCTTATCGGCGCCCCCGCCGCGGCGGTCGTCGCGGCGGTCGCGCCGCTCGCCGCCGCCGGAGCCGCGCCGCGGTGCTGGTGGCATTAGAACTTCCTCATCTCATGATTGTCCGGGCAGGCGGTCATAGCGTCAGCCCGCCTTCGCGCGCGCTGTCCGCGAGCGCGGCCACCCGGCCGTGGTAGGCGTAGCCACCGCGGTCGAACACCACCGAGGTGATGCCCGCCGCGGAGGCGCGCTCCGCGAGCAGCGAGCCTACCTGCTTGGCCCGGGCGGTCTTGTCGCCGCCGGCGCTGCGGACGGCAGCCTCCAGCGTGGAGGCCGAGGCCAGCGTGACCCCGGCGGTGTCGTCGATGATCTGCGCGAACGTGTTCCGCGCGGACCGGGTGACGACCAGCCGGGGGCGCACCGTGCTGCCCGAGACCTTCTTCCTGACCCGCAGGTGACGGCGGGTTCGCGCGGCGATCCGCCGGGCGGTGCGCCCGGTGATGCGCTGATGCGCCCTGGTCCTGGTTCCCGGCATGGCTTACTTCCCCGCCTTTCCGACCTTGCGGCGGATCTGCTCGCCCTGATACCGCACGCCCTTGCCCTTGTACGGGTCCGGCTTGCGCAGCTTGCGGAGATTCGCCGCCACCTCGCCGACCTGCTGCTTGTCGATACCCTCGACGACGAGCCGGGTCGGCGTCTCGACCCGGAACGTGATCCCGTCCGGCGGGCTGACCGGCACCGGGTGGCTGTAGCCGAGGGAGAACTCCAGGTCCTTGCCCCTGGCCTGGACCCGGTAGCCGACGCCGACGATCTCCAGCGTCTTGCGGTAGCCGTCGGTCACCCCGGTGACCATGTTCGCGATCAGCGACCGGGACAGCCCGTGCAGCGCCCGGATCTCGCCCTCGTCGCTGGGCCGGGTCACGGTGATGGTGCCGTCCGCCTGCTTGACCTCGATGGGCTGCACGATCTCCAGGGAGAGGGTGCCCTTGGGGCCCTTCACGGTGACCTGGCGGCCGTCGATGGCGACGTCCACCCCGCTGGGGATGGCCACCGGCATCCGTCCGATTCGTGACATCGCTGCCTCTCCTACCAGACGTAGGCGAGGACTTCCCCGCCCACGCCCCGCTTGTTCGCCTGCTTGTCGGTCATCAGGCCGGCAGAGGTAGAGATGATCGCGACACCCAGGCCGCCCAGCACGCGGGGCAGGTTGTCCTTGCGCGCGTACACCCGCAGGCCCGGCTTGGACACCCGCTTGATCCCGGCGATCGACCGCTCCCTGGTCGGCCCGAACTTCAGCGCGATCACGAGGCTCTTGCCGACCTCGGCGTCCTCGACCCGCCAGCCGGAGATGTAGCCCTCCGCCTGGAGCAGCTCGGCGATGTGGACCTTGATCTTGGAGTGCGGCATCTTCACGGTGTCGTGATACGCCGAGTTAGCGTTACGCAGCCGGGTCAGCATGTCTGCGACCGGGTCGGTCATGGTCATGGCCTGGTGGCCTTCCTCACCGCGGTTTCCCTGGTCCGTCCAGGGACCTGCGGTGTAGCTAGCTAGTGGGCTGGCGCCGCGGGGGCGTTACCAGCTGGACTTGGTGATGCCGGGCAGTTCGCCGCGGTGCGCCAGGGTGCGGAAGCAGATCCGGCACAGGCCGAACCGGCGGTAGACGGCCCTGGGCCGGCCGCAGCGCGAGCACCGGGTGTACGCGCGCACCTCAAACTTGGGCGCTCGCTTCGCCTTGGCGATCAGCGCTTTCTTCGCCACTACTCAGCTCTCCTTGAACGGGAATCCGAGGCGCCGCAGCAGCGAGCGGCCCTCGGCGTCGTTGGTCGCGGACGTCACCAGGGTCACGTCCATGCCGCGCTGCCGGTCGACCTGGTCCGGGTTGATCTCGTGGAACATCAGCTGCTCGACCAGGCCGAAGGTGTAGTTCCCCCGGCCGTCGAACTGCTGGTCCGACAGCCCGCGGAAGTCGCGGATCCGGGGCAGCGCGGTGGACAGCAGCCGGTCGAGGAACTCCCACATCCGGTCGCCGCGCAGGGTCACGTGCGCCCCGATCGGCATGCCCTCGCGGAGCTTGAACTGGGCGATGGACTTGCGGGCCCGGTTGACGGCCGGCTTCTGGCCGGTGATCAGGGACAGGTCCTTGACCGCGCCGTCGATCAGCTTCGCGTCCCTGGCCGCCTCGCCGACGCCCATGTTGACGACGATCTTCTTCAGCGCCGGCACCTGCATGACGTTCGAGTAGCCGAACTCCTCGCGCAGGCCAGGCGCGATCTCGGTGAGGTAGCGCTCGCGCAGCCGCGGCCGCGGCGGCGCCTGGACCGTCTCAGTGGTGGTTGACATCAGATTTCCTTACCGCTGGCGCGGGTGACCCGCACCTTCCGGCCGTCGTCGCCGCGCTTGTAGCCAACCCGGGTGGGCTGCTTCGTCTCCGGGTCGATCACCTGCACGTTGCTGACGTGGATCAGCCCTTCGGTGTGCATGATGCCGCCTTCCTTGGCACCACGCCGGCCCTGGTAGTCGACCTTCTTGTTCTTCTTGATCATGTTGACGCTATGGACCAGCACCTTCTGCTTGCCCGGGTCAACGAGGATGACCTCGCCTACCCGGCCACGGTCCTTGCCCGCGATGACGACTACGTGGTCGCCCTTCTTGATCTTCATCACAGCACCTCCGGGGCCAGCGAGATGATCCGCATGAACCGCTTCTCCCGAAGCTCCCGGCCGACCGGGCCGAAGATGCGGGTGCCCCGCGGGTCCCCGCCGTCCCTGATCAGCACGGCGGCGTTCTCGTCGAAGCGGATGTAGGAGCCGTCGCCGCGGCGGCGCTCCTTGCGGGTGCGCACCACCACGGCCTTGACGACATCGCCCTTCTTCACGCCGGCGCCCGGCAGGGCGTCCTTGACCGTGGCCACGATGACGTCGCCGATGCCGGCGTATCGCCGGCCCGAGCCGCCGAGCACCCGGATGCACAAGATCTCCTTGGCTCCGGTGTTGTCGGCGACCTTAAGCCGCGACTCCTGCTGGATCACGTCAACTCCTGCTCCGTCACGCCGGCCTCCGGGGGGACCTGGCGGGTCCTGGTGTTCTTACTTGGCCTTCTCGATAATCTGCGAGACGCGCCAGCGCTTGGTCGCGGACAGCGGCCGGGTCTCCGTCAGCAGGACCCGGTCGCCCACGCCGCACGCGTTCTCGGCGTCGTGCGCCTTGTACCGCTTGGTACGGCGGATGACCTTGCCGTACTTCGGGTGCTTGACCCGGTCCTCGACCTCGACGACCACGGTCTTGTCCATCTTGTCGCTGACCACCAGGCCCTCACGGGTCTTGCGGTAGCCACGCGACGTAGCCGCCTGCGCGCGTCAGTCGTGTCACTCATCGTCATCCGCCTCTTCCACCACCGTCACGATGCCGAGCTCCCGTTCCCGCTTCACCGTGTAGATGCGGGCAATCTCCTTGCGGACGGCGCGCAGCCGCCCGTGGCTCTCCAGCTGGCCGGTGGCCGCCTGGAACCGGAGGTTGAACAGCTCGATCTTGGCCTCGGCGAGCTTGCCGTCCAGCTCTTCCTCGGTTGAGTTCCGCAGATCACTGGCGACCAGGCCCTTAGCCATCACGCCTCACCAACTTCACGCTTCACGAAACGGCACTTCATCGGCAGCTTGTGCATGGCCCGGCGGAGAGCCTCCCTGGCCACCGGCTCGGTGACCCCGGAGAGCTCGAACATGACCCGCCCTGGCTTGACGTTGGCCACCCACCACTCCGGGGCGCCCTTGCCCGAGCCCATCCGGGTCTCGGCCGGCTTCTTGGTCAGCGGCCGGTCCGGGTAGATGTTGATCCAGACCTTCCCGCCACGGCGGATGTGCCTGGTCATCGCGATACGCGCGGCCTCGATCTGCCGGTTGGTCACGTACGAGTGCTCGACCGCCTGGATGCCGTACTCGCCGAAGGTCACCCGGGTGCCGCCCTTGGCGGCGCCGGAGCGGTCCGGCCGGTGCTGCTTGCGGTGCTTGACCCTGCGCGGGATGAGCATGTCCTCAGCCCTCCTCGCCCGTGCCCGCGGGGGCGGCCGCGGTGGCGGCCGGCTCGGGGGCGTTCTGGCTCGTGTCGTCCTGGCGGTCCTGGCGGTCGGCGCCGCCACGGCCGTCGCGGCGGCCGGGCCGCCGGCCCTGCGGCGGCCTGCGGTCGCCGGGGCGCTGGCCGGCCCGCAGCGCGGCCGCCGCGGCCTCGCGCTCGGCGCGGGTCTGCGGGGCCTCGCCGCGGTAGATCCACACCTTCACGCCGATCCGGCCGAAGGTCGTCCTGGCCTCGTAGAAGCCGTAGTCGATGTCCGCCCGGAGCGTGTGCAGCGGCACCCGGCCCTCACGGTAGAACTCCGACCGGGACATTTCCGCGCCGCCGAGGCGCCCGGAGCACTGCACCCGGATGCCCTTGGCGCCGCCCTTCATCGCGGTCTGCATGGCCTTGCGCATGGCCCGGCGGAAGGAGACCCGGCTGGACAGCTGCTCGGCGACGCCCTGCGCGACCAGCTGCGCGTCCACCTCGGGGTTCTTCACCTCGAGGATGTTCAGCTGGATCTGCTTGCCGGTGAGCTTCTCCAGGTCGCCCCGGATCCGCTCGGCCTCGGCGCCGCGGCGGCCGATCACGATGCCGGGGCGGGCCGTGTGGATGTCCACCCGGACCCGGTCCCTGGTGCGCTCGATCTCGACCTTGGAGATGCCCGCGCGCTCCATGCCGCGCTGCAGCATCCGGCGGATCGCGACGTCTTCCGCGACGTAGTCCTTGTACAGCTTGTCGGCGTACCACCGGCTCTTGAAGTCGGTGGTGATGCCCAGCCGGAACCCGTGCGGGTTCACTTTCTGGCCCACTAGCGGGTCGCCTCCTTGCGGCCATCAGACACGATGACCGTGATGTGACTGGTGCGCTTGTTGATCCGGTAGCCGCGGCCCTGGGCCCGGGGGCGGAACCGCTTCAGCGTCGGCCCCTCGTCCACCCAGGCCCGGGTCACCACCAGATCGGCGGAGTCGACCTGGCGGCCGTGCTCGGCGTTGGCGACGGCGCTGGCCAGCACCTTGCCAATGGGGCCGCTGGCCGACTGCGGAGCGAACGCGAGCGCCGCCTTCGCCTGGTCAGCGGGAAGCCCGCGGATCAGGTCCACCACACGGCGGGCCTTCCGCGGCGTGACGCGCACGTACCGCGCCTTTGCCCTCGCTTCCATTGCTCTCTCTCGCTCTCTGGGTAGCCGGTCTGCCCGGGATCGTCGGTCAGGTAGTCGTCAGCGCCGGCTGCGCCGGTCGTCCCGCACGTGACTGCGGAAGGTACGGGTGGGCGCGAACTCGCCGAGCTTGTGCCCGACCATCGCTTCGCTGATGAAGACGGGTACGTGCTTGCGGCCGTCGTGCACCGCGATCGTGTGGCCGAGCATCTCGGGGATGATCATCGACCGGCGCGACCACGTCTTGATCACGTTCTTGGTGCCCTTGTCGTTCTGCGTGTCCACCTTCTTCATCAGGTGGTCATCGACAAAGGGGCCCTTCTTCAGGCTACGAGGCATGACAGGTGCTCCTACCGCTTCTTCTTGCCGCGCCGGCGGGTGATCATCGCGTCGCTGGGCTTGCTGGCCTTGCGGGTCCGGCCTTCCGGCTTGCCCCACGGGGTGACCGGGTGGCGGCCGCCCGAGCTCTTGCCCTCGCCGCCGCCCAGCGGGTGA
This sequence comes from uncultured Actinomycetes bacterium, assembly GCA_963770375.1. Classification (GTDB taxonomy): domain Bacteria; phylum Actinomycetota; class Actinomycetes; order Streptosporangiales; family Streptosporangiaceae; genus DASVBE01. The sequence continues at coordinate 721,221 of CAVYPM010000017.1, forward strand.
TCGACAGGGTTCATGGCCACGCCGCGGACCTGCGGGCGGCGGCCCTTCCACCGGCTGCGGCCGGCCTTGCCGAGCTTGATGTTGCCCTGCTCGGCGTTGCCCACCTCACCGACCGTGGCCCGGCAGCTCGCCTCCACCCGCCGGATCTCACCGGACGGCATGCGGAGCTGGGCGTGCGGGCCCTCCTTGGCGAGGAGCTGCACGCCGGACCCGGCCGACCGCGCGATCTTGGCCCCGCCGCCCGGGCGCAGCTCGATGGCGTGCACCACGGTGCCGGTGGGGATGTTGCGCAGCGGCAGGCAGTTGCCGGGACGGATGTCCGCGGCCGGGCCGTTCTCCACCCGGTCGCCCTGGCGCAGGCCCTGGGGAGCGAGGATGTACCGCTTCTCCCCGTCGGCGTAGTGCAGCAGCGCGATCCTGGCGGTCCGGTTCGGGTCGTACTCGATGTGCGCGACCTTGGCCGGGACGCCGTCCTTGTCCGCCCGGCGGAAGTCGATCAGCCGGTAGGCCCGCTTGTGGCCGCCGCCCTGGTGCCGGGTGGTGATGCGGCCGTGCACGTTCCGGCCGCCGGTCGAGTGCAGCGGGCGGACCAGGGACTTCTCCGGCTCCGAGCGGGTGACCTCAGAGAAGTCAGAACCGCTCGCGCCCCGCCTGCCCGGGGTCGTCGGCTTGTACTTGCGGATAGCCATGTCTGTTCGAGCTCCTTGAATTCGCCGGCTAGCCGACCGGTCCGCCGAAGATGTCGATCCGGTCGCCCTCGGCCAGACTGACGATCGCGCGCTTGGTGTCCGGCCGCTTGCCCCAGCCGAACCGGGTGCGGCGCCGCTTGCCGGGCCGGTTGACCGTGTTGACGCCGGTCACCCGGACGCCGAACACGACCTGCACGGCCTGCCGGATCTGCGTCTTGTTGGCGCCTGGCGCGACGATGAAGGTGTACTTGCCGCCGTCGGCGAGCCGGTAGCTCTTCTCCGAGACGACCGGCCGCAGCAGGATGTCCCTGGGGTTGGTGATCCGGCTCACTGCTGTCCCTCCTGGCGGCTGGCGGCCCGCGCCACGAACTGGGCGAGGCTGTCCTCGGTGAACACCACGTGGTCGCTGACCAGCACGTCGTAGGTGTTCAGCTGGCCGGTGGCGATCAGGTGCACGCCCGCCACGTTGCGCAGGCTCTTCCAGGTGAGCTCGTCGGCGCGGTCGGCGACCACCAGCACCCGCCGCGGCGTGCCGCCGGTGACCGTGGCCACCAGCGCGGCGGCGTCCTTGGTCCGCGGCACGTCGCCGGTGATGAAGCCGCTGACCACGTGCACCCGGCCGTGAGCGGCCCGGTCGGACAGCGCGCCGCGCAGCGCGGCGGCCTTCATCTTCTTCGGCGTCCGCTGCTCATAGGAGCGCGGCACCGGGCCGTGCACCACGCCGCCGCCGGTGAACTGCGGCGCCCGGATGGAGCCCTGACGGGCCCGGCCGGTGCCCTTCTGCCGGTACGGCTTGCGCCCGCCGCCGCGCACCTCACCGCGCGTCTTGACGGCGTGCGTGCCGCGGCGGGCCGCGGCCTCCTGAGCCACCACGACCTGGTGGATCAGCGGGATGTTGACCTTGGCCCCGAAGATCTCGTCGGGGAGCTGGACGTTCGCCCCGGCCTTGCCGGCCGGCGACACGACCTTCACCGCGCTCATTTCGCGTTACCCTTCACCGGGATCCCGCCGCGCAGCAGCGGGGTCTTGGCGGCACTGCGGACCAGCACCAGGCCGCCGCTGGGACCGGGCACCGCGCCCTTGATCAGCAGCAGGCCGCGGTCGGTGTCGACGCCGTGCAGGGTGAGCCGCGGCGCGGTGGTGCGCACGCCGCCCATCCGGCCGGCCATCCGCACGCCCTTGAACACGCGGCCCGGGGTGGCGCAGCCGCCGATCGAGCCGGGCGAGCGGTGCTTGCGCTGGGTGCCGTGCGAGCTCGACAGGCCGTGGAAGCCGTGCCGCTTCATCACGCCCGCGAAGCCCTTGCCCTTGCTCCGCGCGGTCACGTCGACCAGCTCGCCCGCGGCGAACGTCTCCGCGCTGATCTCCTGGCCCAGCGTGTACTCCGACGCGTTGTCGGTACGCAGCTCGACCAGGTAGCGGCGGGGGGTGACGCCGGCCTTGGCGAAATGCCCGGCCTCCGGCTTGTTCACCTTCCGCGGGTCGATCTCGCCGTAGCCGAGTTGCACGGCCGAGTAGCCGTCGGCGTCGGGCGTCCGCACCGCGGTGACAACGCAGGGGCCGGCCGACACGACGGTGACCGGCACGATCCGGCCGTCATCGCCGAAGACCTGGGTCATGCCGAGCTTGGTGCCCAGGACCCCCTTGATCTGCTTAGTCATGGTGGCGCGTCCCTCTACAGCTTGATCTCGATGTCCACGCCGGCCGGCAGGTCAAGCCGCATCAGCGAGTCAACGGTTTTCGGCGTGGGGTCGATGATGTCGATGAGGCGCTTATGCGTGCGCATCTCGAAGTGCTCCCGCGAGTCCTTGTACTTGTGCGGGGAGCGGATGACGCAGTACACGTTCTTCTCGGTAGGCAGCGGCACAGGCCCGGCGACCCGCGCACCGGTGCGCGTCACCGTGTCGACGATCTTCCGCGCCGAGCTGTCGATGACCTCGTGGTCATAGGCCTTGAGCCGGATGCGGATCTTCTGTCCCGCCATGTGGCTTCGTTGTCCTTCGCTTCCGTGGTGCCGCTAATACCTGGTGCCGTCGCGCCAAAGGTGCGGCGGCCATGCCGGGCGGCACGGCCGCCGCACCTGACGGCAGCTACTTGACGATCTTTGTGACCCGGCCGGCACCCACGGTGCGGCCGCCCTCCCGGATCGCGAACCGGAGGCCGTCCTCCATCGCGATCGGCTGGATCAGGTCCACCTTCATCTCCGTGTTGTCACCGGGCAGCACCATCTCGGTGCCTTCCGGCAGGTGCACGACACCGGTCACGTCCGTGGTACGGAAGTAGAACTGCGGCCGGTAGTTGTTGAAGAAGGGGGTGTGACGGCCGCCCTCGTCCTTGCCCAGGATGTAGACCTGGGCCTCGAACTCGGTGTGCGGGGTGTTGGTGCCCGGCCGGATGATGACCTGGCCGCGCTCCACGTCCTCGCGCTTCACGCCGCGCAGCAGCAGGCCCGCGTTGTCGCCGGCCATGCCCTCGTCCAGGATCTTGTGGAACATCTCGACGCCGGTCACCGTGGTCTTGGAGGCCTTCTCCTTGATCCCGATGATCTCGACCTCGTCGCCGGTGTGGATGACGCCGCGCTCGATCCGGCCGGTGACGACCGTGCCGCGGCCGGTGATCGAGAACACGTCCTCGACCGGCATCAGGAACGGCTTGTCCACCTCGCGGACCGGCTCGGGGATGCTCTCGTCGCACGCCGTCATGAGCTCGGCGATCTTGTCGCCCCACTCAGCGTCGCCCTCGAGAGCCTTGAGCGCGGACACCCGGACCACCGGCAGGTCGTCGCCGGGGTAGTCCTGGGCCGACAGCAGCTCCCTGACCTCCAGCTCGACGAGCTCGAGGATCTCCTCGTCGTCGACCATGTCGGTCTTGTTCAGCGCGACCACGATGTAGGGCACGCCGACCTGGCGGGCCAGCAGCACGTGCTCGCGGGTCTGCGGCATCGGGCCGTCGGTCGCGGCGACCACCAGGATCGCGCCGTCCATCTGGGCGGCACCGGTGATCATGTTCTTGATGTAGTCGGCGTGACCGGGGCAGTCGACGTGCGCGTAGTGGCGCTTCTCCGTCTGGTACTCCACGTGCGAGATCGAGATGGTGATCCCGCGCTCACGCTCTTCCTTCGCGTTGTCGATCTGGTCGAACGGCGTGAAGGGGTTAACGTCCGGGAACTTGTCGTGCAGGACCTTGGTGATGGCCGCGGTCAGCGTCGTCTTGCCATGGTCAATGTGCCCGATGGTGCCGATGTTGACGTGCGGCTTCGTCCGCTCGAACTTGGCCTTCCCCACTGGTCTCTCCTCGTTGCGATCGTCCCCCACCGGAGTGGGGCCAGGCGCTCTCGCGGGGCGCCGTGTGCTTTGGGCCTGCTTGCTGGTCGTTACTCGCCGCGTGCTTTGGCGATGATCTCCTTGGCGATGCTGGGCGGGACCTCGGCATAGGAGTCGAACTGCATGCTGTAGTCCGCCCGGCCCTGCGTCCGGCTGCGCAGGTCACCCACGTAGCCGAACATCTCCGACAGGGGGACGTTGGCCTTGACCACGCGCACCCCGCTGCGCTCCTCCATGGCCTGAATCTGGCCACGGCGGCTGTTCAGGTCGCCGATCACGTCGCCCATGTACTCATCGGGCGTCCGCACCTCAACGGCCATCACCGGCTCAAGCAGGACGGGATCCGCGATCGCGGCCGCCTTCTTGAACGCCATCGAGCCCGCGATCTTGAAGGCCATCTCGGAGGAGTCGACCTCATGGTAGGCGCCGTCGGTGAGCGTCACCCGCAGGTCGACCATCGGATAGCCAGCCAGCACACCGAACTCGGCGGCTTCCTGGCAGCCGGTGTCCACGGACGGGATGTACTCCCGCGGCACGCGCCCGCCGGTGATCTTGTTCTCGAACTCGTAGCCACCGCCGTCACCGCCGGTCGGCTCCAGGTTGATGACGACCTTGGCGTACTGGCCGGCGCCGCCGGTCTGCTTCTTGTGCGTGTACTCGACCTTCTCGGCCTTGCGCCGGACGGTCTCGCGGTAGGCGACCTGCGGGCGGCCGATGTTGGCCTCGACCCGGAACTCCCGCCGCATCCGCTCGACCAGCACCTCGAGGTGCAGTTCGCCCATGCCGGCGATGATCGTCTGGCCGGTCTCCTCGTCGGTCCTGACCTGGAAGGTCGGGTCCTCCTCGGCCAGCCGCTGGATGGCGATGCCCAGCTTGTCCTGGTCGCCCTTGGTCCGCGGCTCGATGGCCACGTTGATGACCGGGGCCGGGAACGTCATCGACTCCAGGATCACCTGCCGGGCCTGGTCGGTCAGGGTGTCACCGGTGGTGGTGTCCTTCAGGCCCATCACCGCGACGATCTGGCCAGCGATCGCGGACGGGCGCTCCTCGCGCTTGTTCGCGTGCATCTGGTAGATCTTGCCGATCCGCTCCTTGCGGCCCTTGGTGGAGTTCAGCACGGAACTGCCGGACTCCAGGGTGCCGGAGTAGACCCGGATGTAGGTCAGCTTGCCGAGGTGCTGGTCCGACATGATCTTGAAGGCCAGCGCCGCGAACGGCTCGGACGGGTCCGGGTTGCGGTGGATGATCTCGGTCTCGTCGCCGACCGCGTGACCCTGCACCGCCGGGATGTCGACCGGGCTGGGCAGGTAGTCCACGATCGCGTCCAGCATCGGCTGCACGCCCTTGTTCTTGAACGCGCTGCCGCACAGCACCGGGGTGACCGTGCCGGCGATCGTGGCCCGGCGGATCGCCGCGACCAGCTGCTCCTCGGTGGGCTCGGTGCCCTCGAGGTAGAGCTCCATCATCGGCTCGTCGTTCTCCGAGATGGTCTCGATCAGCCGGTCCCGCCATTCACGCACGGCCTCCAGGTGGTCGTCGGGCACGGCGACGGTCTCGTAGGTGTCGCCCTTGCCGTCGCCCTGCCACACCAGCGCACGCATCCGGATCAGGTCGATGATGCCGCGGAAGTCGGATTCCACGCCCAGCGGCAGCTGCACGACCAGCGGGGTCGCACCCAGCCGGTCGGTGATCATGTCGACGCAGCGGTGGAACTCGGCGCCGACCCGGTCCATCTTGTTCACGAAGCAGATCCGCGGCACGCCGTACCGGTTGGCCTGGCGCCAGACCGTCTCGGACTGCGGCTCGACCCCGGCGACCCCGTCGAACACGGCGACGGCACCGTCGAGGACCCGCAGCGAGCGCTCCACCTCGACGGTGAAGTCCACGTGCCCGGGGGTGTCGATCAGGTTGATGGTGTGGTCCCGCCAGCTAGCGGTGGTCGCGGCGGACGTGATCGTGATGCCGCGCTCCTGCTCCTGCTCCATCCAGTCCATGGTGGCGGCGCCTTCATGGACTTCACCGATCTTGTAATTGATCCCGGTGTAGAACAGGATCCGCTCGGTCGTGGTGGTTTTGCCCGCGTCGATATGCGCCATGACCCCGATGTTGCGGACACTGGCGAGTTCCACGGCGGTCTGGGTGGCCACTACTGCGATCCTTCGTTCTGTCGTGTTGCCGGGCGCTTGCCGTCCGGCAGCTGATTGCTTCGCCAGCTGAGCCGGCCCGCTGTCACCAGCGGTAGTGCGCAAAAGCCTTGTTGGATTCAGCCATCTTGTGCATGTCCTCGCGGCGCTTGACGCTCGCCCCGAGGCCGTTGCTGGCGTCGAGCAGCTCGTTCATCAGCCGCTCGGTCATCGGTCTTCTCCCGGCGCGCGCGCGAGTAGGAGACCAGCCAGCGCAGCGCCAGCGTGGTGCTCCGGGAGGCGCGCACCTCGACCGGGACCTGGTAGGTCGCACCGCCGACCCGGCGGCTGCGGACCTCGAGGGTCGGCTTGACGTTGTCCAGCGCGCGCTTGAGCGTCACCACTGGGTCGTTGCCGGTCTTGTCCCGGCAGCCCTCCAGCGCGCCGTACACGATCCGCTCGGCCAGCGACCGCTTGCCGTTCAGCAGCACCTTGCTGACCAGCGCGGTGACCAGCGGGGAGCCGTAGACCGGGTCGGTGACCAGCGGACGCTTGATCGCGGGGCCCTTGCGCGGCATGTCAGCTCTTCTCCTTCTTCGCGCCGTAACGGCTGCGGGCCTGCTTGCGCCCGCGGACGCCCTGGGTGTCCAGGGAGCCGCGGATGACCTTGTAGCGCACGCCGGGCAGGTCGCGGACGCGTCCGCCGCGGACCAGCACGATCGAGTGCTCCTGAAGGTTGTGGCCAACCCCGGGGATGTAAGCGGTGACCTCGATGTGGCTGGTCAGCCGCACCCGGGCGACCTTGCGCAGGGCCGAGTTCGGCTTCTTGGGCGTGGTCGTGTAGACGCGCGTGCAGACCCCGCGGCGCTGCGGGCTGCCCTGGAGCGCCGGGGTGTTGTTCTTGGCTACCTTGTCCTGGCGGCCCTTGCGGACCAGCTGCTGGATCGTGGGCACCGCGTCTCCGTCTTCTCGCTACTGCTTCTGCCTGTATCCGGTGCGCCCCGAAGGGCGCCTGACCTGCTCGTTCTTCCCGTCCTCCGACCCCCGTGGTCGGGCGTGTCGCCCTCACCACAGTGCCCCAGCCCGAAAAGCTGGTACGTCAGGGGTGGGAAAGCCGTGCGCACGCGGCCTGCTCGCTCTCCGGATCAGAACCCGGGGCGCCGCAGCCCGCTGGCGCGCATGTGCCCGTCAGTGACCGGCACGGAGAGAAAGAGTACCTAACCGTCCCCGCGAGGTCAAAGCAAGCCCATTATTTCCCATCGGCCCGCCCGGAACGCCTCCGCTGTACGGAAAGCTCCGTGCTGGCCGATTGATGCCGACATGCCTGGCATGGCGGCACATGTCAAGCTTACCGTGCAACCACCGCGGCCCGGACCTATATTCCCCAGGTGGCCCGCCGCGCGGCCAACCGTAATCCTTAACTGTCGTCCAGGCGGTGGAACACCACCTCTTGCAGGAAGAGCCGCAGGGCCGCGGCCGCCGGGATGGCCACCAGGGCGCCGACGATACCCATCAGCGCCCCGCCGATGAGCACGGCGACCACTGACACCGCCCCGGGGACCTGCACCGTCTTGCCCATCACCCGGGGCACCACGAGGTAGTCCTCGGCCAGCCGGTAGGCGATGTAGAAGCCGAGGGTGGCGATCGCGACCGGCAGCGACACGGTCAGCGCGACCAGCGTGACGATGGCGCCGCCGATGGTCGACCCGATCACCGGGATGAGGTCGAGGAAGGCGACCAGCAGGCCGAGCAGGATCGGGTACGGCACCCCGAAGATGACCAGCCAGATATAGGTGCCCAGGCCCGCGATGACCGAGGTGACGAAGTTGCCCAGGACGAAGCCGCCGACCTTGGCGAAGATCTCGTCGCCGATCAGGATCACCCGGGCCCGGCGCGAGTGCGGCGCCAGCCGGTAGGCCAGCAGCTTGATCCGGGGCATGTCGGCCAGGAAGTAGATGGCGAGAACGGCCACGATCACGATCGACGAGAACGTGCTGAGCACCACCTCGCCGGCCCCGAGCACGCCGCCGATCAGCGAGCCGCCCTTGGTCTGCAGCAGGTTCCTGATCCGGTCCTGGAGGTGGTACTGCGCGTCCAGCTTGCCGATCTGGGAGTTGTGGTCCTGCAGCGTGTGCAGGTACTTCGGCAGCTCGTTGACGAGCGCGGTGGTTTGCGCGGCCAGCGGCGGGATGGCCGCGGCCAGGAAGCCGGCGACCATGCCGGCCAGTACCACCAGCGTGACCAGCACCGCCTGCCAGCGGCGCAGCCCGTGATTGGTCAGCCAGGTCACGGCCGGGTCCAGGCCGGCCGCGAGGAACAGCGCGAGGCCGACGAGAACGAGCACGGACCGGGCGTGGATGATCAGCTCGACCAGGGCGATGGTGACCGCCACGCCGGCCGCCGCGGCCATCCCGACGAAGAACGGCGAGCGGCGGTCCAGCGGCCGGCCCGGCACCCCGAACCCGCCGGTCTCCTCGGCCAGTTCCTGTGCGGCCTGCACGGCCTCGTTGATGCGGTCGTCGGCGTGGCCCGCCGTCGGGTCGGCGGTGGCCTCGTCCAGCTGCTCCCGCGCAGCGTCAGCGGCCCCGTGGTCCTGCCTGGGGACCGCGGGGCCGTGCTCGCCAGAGCGGACGGTCACTTCTTGAAGGCGTCCTTTGCCTTCTGGCCGGCCTGCTTCAGGTTGCCCTTGGCCTGGTCGCCGCGGCCCTCAGCTTCGAGCCGCGGGTTGCCCGCGGCCTTGCCCACGGTCTTCTTGACCCGGCCCTTGGCCGCTGTCGTCTTGCCCTCGGCCTTCTTCTGGGCTTCTGACTTCCTTGCGTCTGCCATCTGGTGGCCTCGTCTCCTGGGACTTTGTGTTTTGCCCTCAGGTGTCCGCGGCACCGGGAGTCTAAACGCGACGGTGCCCGGCAGGACATCCTGCCGGGCACCGCTGCGTGCTGCGTTCGCGGACTACCGGTTGTACGAGCCGAAGTCGTACTCCTCCAGCGGGATGGACTCACCGGAGCCCTGCGCGAAGGAGTACGCGGCCACCGCGTCCGCGTCGTAGTTCGGCGGCGGGTAGACCGCCGACTTGGCGTCCTCGGTGGGCTCGACCCGGATGTTCCGGTACCTCTGCATACCGGTGCCGGCCGGGATGAGCTTGCCGATGATGACGTTCTCCTTGAGGCCGAGGAGCGAGTCCGAGCGGGCGTGGATCGCCGCGTCGGTCAGCACCCTGGTGGTCTCCTGGAACGACGCCGCGGACAGCCACGAGTCGGTGGCCAGCGACGCCTTGGTGATGCCCATCAGCACCGGGCGCCCGGAGGCGGGGGTGCCGCCCTGCTCGACCACCGCGCGGTTCACTTCCTCGAACCGCGGCCGCTCGACCAGCTCGCCGGGCAGCAGCTCGGTGTCGCCGGACTCCAGCACGTTCACCCGCTTGAGCATCTGGCGGATGATGATCTCGATGTGCTTGTCGTGGATCGACACACCCTGCGACCGGTACACCTCCTGGACCTCGGCCACCAGGTGCAGCTGCACCTCGCGCGAGCCCAGGATGCGCAGCACCTCGTGCGGGTTGACCGCGCCCTGGATGAGCTGCTGGCCGACCGTGACGCGGTCGCCGTCGGAGACCAGCAGCCGGGACCGCATCGGGACCGTGTAGGCGATCTCGTCCGAGCCGTCGTCCGGGACGATGGTGATCTTCCGCTGCTTCTCCGGCTCCTCCAGCTTGACCCGGCCCTCGACCTCGCTGATCGGGGCCATGCCCTTGGGGATGCGGGCCTCGAACAGCTCCTGGATGCGCGGCAGGCCATGGGTGATGTCCTGGCCCGCCACACCGCCGGTGTGGAAGGTCCGCATGGTCAGCTGGGTGCCCGGCTCGCCGATCGACTGGGCGGCGATGATGCCGACCGCCTCGCCGACGTCGACCCGCTTGCCGGTGGCCAGCGAGCGGCCGTAGCACTTGCCGCAGACGCCGTACTTGGCCTGGCAGACCAGGGCGCTGTGGGTGCGCACCGAGGCGACCCCGCTGGACACCAGCATGTCGATCATGGACTCGGTGATGTCGGCGCCGGACGGCACCAGGACGTTGCCGTCCGCGTCCTCGATGTCCTCGGAGATCGTCCGGCCGGTGCCGGTGTTCTCGATGTTCTCCAGCTTGATCACGGAGCCGTCGGCCTGCTTGTCACCGATCTTCATCGGCAGCGAGCGGTCCGTGCCGCAGTCCTCCTCGCGGACGATGACGTCCTGCGCCACGTCCACCAGGCGCCGGGTGAGATACCCGGAGTCGGCGGTGCGGAGCGCGGTGTCGGCCAGGCCCTTGCGGGCGCCGTGCGTGGAGATGAAGTACTCCAGCACAGACAGGCCCTCGCGGAAGCTGGCCTTGATCGGCCGCGGGATGGTCTCGCCCTTCGGGTTGGACACCAGGCCTCGCATGCCGGCGATCTGCCGGACCTGCATGAGGTTTCCGCGGGCCCCGGAGTTGACCATCATCCACACGGAGTTGGTCTCCGGGAACGCGCTCTCCATGTCACGGGCGACGTCCGCGGTGGCGTGCGTCCAGATCTCGATGAGCTCCTGACGGCGCTCGTCGTCGGTGATCAGGCCGCGCTCGTACTCGCGCTGCACCTTGTCGGCGCGGCGCTCGTAGGTGTCCAGGATCTCCCGCTTGTTCGGCGGGGCCACCACGTCCTCGATGGCGATGGTCACGCCGGCCCTGGTCGCCCAGTGGAACCCGGCGTCCTTCAGCGCGTCCAGCGCCTGCGCCACCTCGACCTTGGGGTAGGTCTCGGCGAGCTCGTTGACGATGGCCGACAGCTGCTTCTTCGCGACCTCGTAGTTCACGAACGGGAAGCTGGCCGGCAGCGTCTCGTTGAAGAAGCAGCGGCCGAGCGTGGTGGTCAGCCGCAGCGGCATGCCGGGCTGCCACCCCTCGGGGGTGGCGAACCCGAGCGGCGGGGTCACGTCCCGCAGCCGCACGTCGATCTTGGCCTGGAGGTCGAGCTCGCCCCGGTCGTAGGCCATGACGGCCTCGGACAGGTTGGCGAACGCCCGGCCGGTGCCGGGGGTGTCCGGGGCCTCCCGGGTCAGGCAGTAGATCCCGATGATCATGTCCTGGGTGGGCATGGTCACCGGCTTGCCGTCGGCGGGCTTGAGGATGTTGTTCGTGGACAGCATCAGGATCCGCGCCTCGGCCTGCGCCTCGGCGGACAGCGGCACGTGCACCGCCATCTGGTCGCCGTCGAAGTCCGCGTTGAACGCGGTGCAGACCAGCGGGTGGATCTGGATGGCCTTGCCCTCGACCAGCTGCGGCTCGAACGCCTGGATGCCCAGGCGGTGCAGCGTCGGCGCGCGGTTGAGCAGCACCGGGTGCTCGGTGATGACCTCTTCCAGCACGTCCCACACGACCGGCCGGGCGCGCTCCACCATGCGCTTGGCCGACTTGATGTTCTGCGCGTGGTTGAGGTCGACCAGCCGCTTCATCACGAACGGCTTGAACAGCTCGACCGCCATCTCCTTGGGCAGGCCGCACTGGTGCAGCTTGAGCTGCGGGCCGACCACGATGACCGAACGGCCTGAGTAGTCGACGCGCTTGCCCAGCAGGTTCTGCCGGAACCGGCCCTGCTTGCCCTTGAGCATGTCGGACAGCGACTTGAGCGGGCGGTTGCCGGGCCCGGTGACCGGGCGGCCGCGGCGGCCGTTGTCGAACAGCGAGTCCACGGCCTCCTGGAGCATCCGCTTCTCGTTGTTGACGATGATCTCCGGCGCGCCCAGGTCAAGCAGCCGCTTGAGCCGGTTGTTCCGGTTGATCACCCGGCGGTACAGGTCGTTCAGGTCCGAGGTGGCGAACCGGCCGCCGTCCAGCTGGACCATCGGCCGCAGGTCCGGCGGGATCACCGGGATGCAGTCGAGGACCATGCCGAGCGGGCTGTTGCTGGTGGACAGGAACGCGGAGACGACCTTGAGCCGCTTCAGCGCGCGGGCCTTGCGCTGGCCCTTGCCGGTGCGGATGGTCTCGCGCAGGCTCGCCGCCTCGGCCTCGAGGTCGAAGCTGGCCAGCCGCTCCTGGATGGCCCGGGCGCCCATGCCGCCGCGGAAGTACCGGCCGAACCGGTCCCGCATCTCGCGGTAGAGCAGCTCGTCGCCCTCCAGGTCCTGGACCTTGAGGTTGCGGAACCGGTTCCAGACCTCGTCCAGCCGGTCGATCTCCCGGCCGGCCCGGTCCCGGATCTGCTTGCACTCGCGGTCGGCGCTCTCCCTGACCTTGCGGCGCGCGTCGCCCTTGGCGCCCGCGGCCTCCAGCTCGGCCAGGTCCTTCTCCAGCTTGGCCTGGCGGGTCTCGATGTCAGCGTCGCGCCGCTGCTCGAGGTGGCCGCGCTCGACCGAGATCTTCGCCTCGAGCGAGGGCAGATCGCGGCTGCGGGCGTCGTCATCCACCTCGGTGATCATGTACGCCGCGAAGTAGATGACCTTCTCCAGGTCCTTGGGCGCCAGGTCGAGCAGGTAGCCGAGCCGGCTGGGCACACCCTTGAAGTACCAGATGTGCGTGACCGGCGCGGCCAGCTCGATGTGGCCCATCCGCTCGCGCCGCACCTTGGCGCGGGTGACCTCGACGCCGCAGCGCTCGCAGATGATGCCCTTGAACCGGACCCGCTTGTACTTGCCGCAGTAGCACTCCCAGTCCCGGGTGGGGCCGAAGATCTTCTCGCAGAAGAGCCCGTCCTTCTCCGGCTTGAGGGTGCGGTAGTTGATGGTCTCTGGCTTCTTCACCTCGCCGTGCGACCACTGCCTGATGTCGTCGGCGGTGGCCAGTCCGATACGCAGGTCGTCGAAGAAGTTGACGTCAAGCACGTGTTTGTCCCCTGGGGTAGATCGGATCAGACCTCTTCAACGCTGCTCGGCTCACGCCGGGACAGGTCGATACCGAGTTCCTCCGCCGCGCGGAAGACATCCTCGTCGGTGTCGCGCATCTCGATGGAGGAACCGTCGCTGGACAGCACCTCCACGTTGAGGCAGAGCGACTGCATCTCCTTGATCAGCACCTTGAAGGACTCAGGGATGCCGGGCTCGGGGATGTTCTCGCCCTTGACGATGGCCTCGTACACCTTGACGCGCCCGAGGATGTCGTCGGACTTGATGGTCAGCAGTTCCTGCAGGGCGTAGGCGGCGCCGTAGGCCTCCAGCGCCCAGACCTCCATCTCGCCGAAGCGCTGGCCGCCGAACTGGGCCTTACCGCCCAGCGGCTGCTGCGTGATCATCGAGTACGGGCCCGTGGACCTGGCGTGGATCTTGTCGTCGACCAGGTGCAGGAGCTTGAGGATGTAGATGTAGCCGACCGCGATCGGGTCCTTGAAGGGCTCGCCGGTCCGCCCGTCGAACAGCCTCGCCTTGCCGGTCGAGGCGACCATGCGGTCGCCGTCCCGGTTCGGCCGGACGCTGCCGAGCAGGCCGGTGATCTCCTCCTCGCGGGCGCCGTCGAACACCGGGGTGGCTACCGGGGTGCCCGCCGGTGAGCTGTCCGCGCCGATCGCGCGGAGCCGGTCCTTCCAGTCCGCGTCGTCGCCGTCGACCTCCCAGCCGGCCTTGGCCACCCAGCCGAGGTGGGTCTCGAGGACCTGGCCGACGTTCATCCGGCCCGGCACACCGAGCGGGTTGAGCACGACGTCCACCGGGGTGCCATCGGGCAGGAACGGCATGTCCTCGACCGGGAGGATCTTGGCGATGACGCCCTTGTTGCCGTGCCGGCCGGCCAGCTTGTCCCCGTCGGTGATCTTCCGCTTGGCCGCGACGTACACCCGGACCAGCTCGTTCACGCCGGGCGGCAGCTCGTCGCCGTCCTCCCTGGTGAACACCCGGACGCCGATGACCTTGCCGGACTCACCGTGCGGCACCTTCAGCGAGGTGTCGCGGACTTCCCTGGCCTTCTCCCCGAAGATCGCGCGCAGCAGCCGCTCCTCGGGGGTCAGCTCGGTCTCGCCCTTGGGGGTGACCTTGCCGACCAGGATGTCGCCGGTCACCACGTCCGCGCCGATCCGGATGATGCCCCGGTCGTCGAGGTCCGCGAGGACCTCCTCGGACACGTTCGGGATGTCGCGGGTGATCTCCTCCGGGCCCAGCTTGGTGTCCCGGGCGTCGACCTCGTGCTCCTCGATGTGGATCGAGGACAGGACGTCGTCCTGGACCAGCCGCTGGGACAGGATGATCGCGTCCTCGTAGTTGTGCCCCTCCCAGGGCATGAACGCGACCAGCAGGTTGCGGCCGAGCGCCATCTCGCCGTTGTCGGTGCACGGGCCGTCCGCGATGACCTGGCCGGCCTCGACCCGCATTCCCTCGCGGGCGATCGGCTTCTGGTTGAAGCAGGTGCCCTGGTTGGACCGGCGGAACTTGGACACCAGGTAGGTGGTCCTGGTGCCGTCGTCGTTCATCACGGTGATCGCGTCGGCGCTGGACTCCTCCACCACGCCGGGCTTGTCGGCGACGATGACGTCGCCCGCGTCGGTCGCGGCGCGGTACTCCATGCCGGTGCCGACCAGCGGCGCCTCGCTGCGCAGCAGCGGGACGGACTGGCGCTGCATGTTCGAGCCCATCAGCGCGCGGTTGGCGTCGTCGTGCTCGAGGAACGGGATCATCGCGGTCGCGACCGACACCATCTGGCGCGGCGAGACGTCGATGTAGTCCACGTCGTCCGGCGGGATGTAGTCGACCTCGCCGCCCTTGCGGCGGACCAGCACGCGGTTCTCGACGAAGCTGCCGGCCGCGTTGATCGGCGCGTTCGCCTGGGCGATGACGTGCCGGTCTTCCTCGTCCGCGGTCAGGTAGTCGATCTGGTCGGTGACCTTGCCCGCGGAGACCTTGCGGTACGGGGTCTCCACGAAGCCGAACGCGTTGACCCGGCCGTACGAGGACAGCGAGCCGATCAGGCCGATGTTCGGGCCTTCCGGCGTCTCGATCGGGCACATCCGGCCGTAGTGCGAGGTGTGCACGTCACGGACCTCGAACCCGGCCCGCTCACGGGACAGGCCGCCCGGGCCGAGCGCCGACAGCCGGCGCTTGTGGGTCAGGCCGGCCAGCGGGTTGGTCTGGTCCATGAACTGGGACAGCTGGCTGGTGCCGAAGAACTCCTTGATGGAGGCGACGACCGGCCGGATGTTGATCAGGGTCTGCGGCGTGATCGCCTCGACGTCCTGGGTGGTCATCCGCTCGCGGACGACCCGCTCCATCCGGGCCAGGCCGAGCCGGACCTGGTTCTGGATCAGCTCGCCGACCGTGCGCAGCCGCCGGTTGCCGAAGTGGTCGATGTCGTCGACCTCGATCGGGATCTGCTGCTCGCCGACCGTGATCTCGTCCTCGCCGGCGTGCAGCCGGACCAGGTACTCGATGGTGGCGACGATGTCGTCCTCGGTCAGCGTCCCCTGCTGGATCGGCAGCGACAGGCCCAGCTTCTTGTTCAGCTTGTACCGGCCGACCTTGGCCAGGTCGTAGCGCTTCGGGTTGAAGTACAGGTTCTCCAGCAGGGCCTGGGCCGACTCACGGGTCGGCGGCTCGCCGGGGCGCAGCTTGCGGTAGATGTCCAGCAGCGCGTCGTCCTGGCCGGCCGTGTGGTCCTTCTCCAGGGTGGCCCGCATCGACTCGTAGTTGCCGAACCGCTCCAGGATCCGGGCCTCGTCCCAGCCCAGGGCCTTGAGCAGCACCGTGACGCCCTGCTTGCGCTTGCGGTCGATCCGCACGCCCACGCTGTCGCGCTTGTCGATCTCGAACTCGAGCCAGGCGCCGCGGGACGGGATCACCTTGCAGCCGAAGATGTCCTTGTCCGAGGTCTTGTCGACCTGGCTCTCGAAGTAGACACCCGGGGACCGGACCAGCTGGGAGACCACGACCCGCTCGGTGCCGTTGATGACGAACGTGCCCTTGCCGGACATGAGCGGGAAGTCGCCCATGAACACGGTCTGGCTCTTGATCTCGCCCGTGCTGTTGTTGATGAACTCCGCCGTGACGAACATCGGGGCGGAGTAGGTCATGTCCTTGTCCTTGCACTCCTCGACGGAGTACTTGGGCGGCTCGAACCGGTGATCGCGGAACGAGAGGGACATGGTCCCGGTGAAGTCCTCGATCGGGGAGATCTCCTCGAAGATCTCCTCGAGGCCCGACTGGCCGGGAAGGTCCTGGTGGCCCTTCTCCTTCTCCGCGTCTATCCGGGACCGCCAGCGCTCGTTGCCGAGCAGCCAGTCAAAGGAGTCGGTCTGCAGGGCGAGCAGATTCGGAACCTCGAGAGGCTCCTTGATGCGGGCGAAGGAAACGCGATGCGGACCGGGAACGATAGCTGAGGCGCTGCGCGAAGCTGCCAACAGGGGTCCTTCCGAGCTTGTGGCGGACAATCAGCGCGCGCACGCGAGACGCCCTGCGGGCAGGCCGCAAGGGAGCCGGGGTGTTCCGAGGACGTGAGGGTGCAGCGCAAATTAGCAGTGTAGTCCAACGACACACCACTGGTCAAATGTACGCCACTATGAAAATCACGGTTGCATCGCAGCATCGCTCCTCAGCCGCGAAACGTCAAGCCCAGGAAGCCCCGAGTCGGCCTGCCGTGCCATGTGGCGCACATCACAACCAGTGAATAGTTTACCTGGTCAGGGGGCTGGGCATACCTGTCTTTCGGTCACATTCAGATAAGCCCGGCCGGTGCGGCCTCTCCCCCGCAGGTCACAACGCCGGCCACGCCGGGCATGTTCCCGGCCCTCCCGGAGCGAGCTCAGCGGCGGGCGGCGCGGACGCCGGCGGCAAGATCCTGCGCCAGGGCGCGGACCGCGGCCAGGCCCGCGGCGCGGCCGGGCGCCTCGCCCAGGGCCCGGACGAAGGCCGAGCCGACGATCACGCCGTCCGCGTAGCTGCCGATCTCGGCGGCCTGGGCGCCGTCCCGCACGCCCAGGCCCATGCAGACCGGCTGCGCGGAAACAGCCTTGATCCGGTGCACCAGGTCCGCGGTCCCGGCGCCGACCGCGGCGCGCTCGCCGGTCACGCCCATCAGCGCCGCGGCGTACACGAACCCGCGGCTGGCCGCGGCGGTCATGGCGATCCGCTCCGGGGTCGAGCTGAGCGCCAGCAGGTAGACCCGGTCAAGACCGTGCCGGTCGGACGCGGCGGTCCAGTCGGCGGCCTCGTCGGGCAGCAGGTCCGGGGTGATCAGCCCGGAGCCGCCGGCCGCGGCCAGGTCGGCGGCGAACCGCTCCACGCCGTAGTGGTCGACGAGGTTCCAGTAGGTCATCACCAGCGCGGGCGCGCCGGCCCCGGTGACCGCGGTGACCGCGGGGAACACGTCCGCGGTGCGGGTCCCGCCGGCCAGCGCGTGCTCGGTGGCCCGCTGGATCACCGGGCCGTCGATCAGCGGGTCGGAGTAGGGCAGGCCGATCTCGACCACGTCTACCCCGCCGTCCACCATCGCCGTCAGCGCGGCGATCGAGGTCTCGTGGTCCGGGAAGCCGACCGGCAGGTAGCCGATGAGAGCGGCGCGCCCGTCCGCGTTGGCCTTCTCGATGACGGTCCGTACGCTCACCGGCTGCCGCTCCCCTGCGTCACGTTCTCGCCGCCGCCCGTGCTGGCCTCGCCCGTAGTGGGCTCGCCCGTGGCGGGCTCGCCCGCGGTGGCCTCAGCAGCGCCGTCCAGCAGGCCGAAGTACCGGCTCGCGGTCTCCACGTCCTTGTCGCCCCGGCCGGACAGGCTGACCAGGATGACCGCGCCGGGGCCGAGCCGTTTGCCCTCGCGGATCGCGCCGGCCAGCGCGTGCGCGGACTCGATGGCCGGGATGATGCCCTCGGTCCGGCAGAGCAGCCGGAACGCCTCCATGGCCTCGGCGTCGTCCACCGGCTCGTACCGGGCCCGGCCGGTCTCGTGCAGCCAGGCGTGCTCCGGGCCGACGCCGGGGTAGTCCAGGCCCGCGGAGATCGAGTGGCTCTCGATGGTCTGCCCGTCGTCGTCCTGCAGTACGAACGTCCGGCTGCCGTGCAGCACCCCGGCGGACCCGCCCGCGATCGACGCGGCGTGCCGGCCGGTGCTGATCCCGTCGCCGCCGGCCTCGAAGCCGGCCAGCGCGACGTCCGGGTCGTCGATGAACGCATGGAAGATGCCCATCGCGTTCGACCCGCCGCCGACGCAGGCGCAGACCACGTCCGGCAGCCGGCCGGTGCGTGAGATGACCTGGCGGCGGGCCTCGGTGCCGATGATGGACTGGAAGCCGCGCACCATCGTCGGGAACGGGTGCGGGCCGGCCACCGAGCCGATGATGTAGTGGGTGCCGTCCACATTCGTCACCCAGTCGCGCATGGCCTCGTTCATCGAGTCCTTGAGCGTGCGCGACCCGGAGGTGACCGGGATGACGGTGGCGCCGAGCAGCTGCATCCGGGCCACGTTGAGGGCCTGCCGCCGGGTGTCGACCTCGCCCATGTAGACCACGGCTTCCAGGCCGAGCAGCGCGGCCGCGGTCGCGGTGGCCACGCCGTGCTGGCCGGCCCCGGTCTCGGCGATGACACGGGGCTTGCCCATCGCCACGGTCAGCAGCCCCTGGCCGAGCACGTTGTTGATCTTGTGGGAGCCGGTGTGGTTCAGGTCCTCGCGCTTGAGCAGGATCGTGGCCCCGCCCGCGTGCCGGGCGAAGGCCGGCGCCTCGGTGATCAGGCTGGGCCGTCCGGTGTACGTCCGGTGCAGGTCAGACAGGCGGGTCAGGAAGGCCGGGTCGGCCAGCGCGGCCTGGTACGCGGCGTCAAGCTCGTCTAGTGCGGCCACCAGGGCCTCGGGCACGAACCGCCCGCCGAACCGGCCGAAATACGGCCCGGTCCTGGCCGCCAGCCGGGCCACATCAAGGTCAGCGGCGCTGGTCACCGGAAACTCCTTTGCCTGTGATCTGAGGCTGTCACCCTAACAACCGCCCCGGCCCATTCCGCGACCGGGATTTCCGGCCCGCGGCGGAACGCGAAACGCCCCGGGCCGACGGGCGGCCCGGGGCGCTTCGCCCGTGCTTACTTGACCGTGCTTACTTGACCGTGACGGTGGCGCCGGCGCCCTCCAGGGCGGCCTTGGCCTTCTCGGCGGTCTCCTTGTTGACCTTCTCGAGCAGCGGCTTCGGCGCGCCGTCGACCAGGTCCTTGGCCTCCTTCAGGCCCAGGCTGGTGAGCGTGCGCACCTCCTTGATGACCTGGATCTTCTTGTCGCCCGCGGCCTCGAGGATGACGTCGAACTCGTCCTGCTCCTCGACCTCGGCCTCGGCCGCGCCGCCGCCGGCGGCCGCCGGGGCCGCCATCGCGACCGGGGCAGCGGCCTTGACGTCAAAGGCCTCCTCGAACTGCTTCACGAACTCCGACAGCTCGAGAAGCGTCATTTCCTTGAACGCGTCGAGCAGCGCGTCGTTGCTGAGCTTCGCCATGGTGGGTGTTCCTTCTCTTTCCGTCAATTCCTGGGTCAGGTGTGCCGCGGCCGGTCAGGCGTCCGCGGCGCCATCCTCGGGGGTTGCTGTCTCGGGGGCGGCCTCGGCCGGGGCCGCGTCGCTGCGTCGGCCGGGCCGCGTCCGCGGCGCGTCCGCCGGGGCGCCCGGCGGCCTGCTTGGCCTCGAGCGCGGCCAGCAGCCGGGCCATCTGGGTGGGCAGCGCGGCCATGGTGGCCGCGGCGTTGGCCATGGTGGCCTTCATCGCGCCCGCCAGCTTGGCCAGCAGCACCTCGCGCGGCTCCAGGTCCGCGAGCTTGGTGATCTCGGCCGGGGTCATGCCCTTGCCGTCGAGCACGCCGCCCTTGATGACCAGCAGCGGGTTCGCCTTGGCGAAGTCCCGCAGCCCCTTGGCCGCCTCGACCACGTCGCCCTGCACGAAGGCGATCGCGGACGGCCCGCTGAGCAGCTGCTCGAGCTCGGCCCCGACACCCGCCTCGGTCGCGGCGATCTTGGTCAGGGTGTTCTTCACCACGGTGAACGTGGCGTTCTCGCCCAGCGACTGGCGCAGCTCGCCGAGCTGGGCCACGGTCAGGCCGCGGTACTCGGTGAGCACGGCCCCCGATGAGGCCTGGAATCGCTCGGTAAGCTCGGCCACCGCGGCGACTTTTTCCGCCCTCGCCATGGGCCTCCTCCTGTCGGTTCCGGAGCGCCCTGCCCGGAGGCAGCACGAGCCGGGGACGTCGTGCCGGCACGAGGGCCCCGCAGAAACGGAAAACGCCCCGGCGCAGGCGCACGGGGCGTGGACCGCAGCCCGTCCCCGGCGAGCCGGGGCGGCCACAGTTCAGCTTCGTTCACCTGCGCGGGCCGCCCCGCATGCGGGGCCTTCGGCCACCGTGCCGGGGCACGGTGACAGCCGGCGGTCTCTGGCAAATCTGTGTTCAGCTTACGAGGGCCCGGGCCGCCGCGCCAAATCGAGGCGACGGCCCAGCCAGCACTATCAGCTCGCCGCGGCGGCTTCCTCGAGCTCTTCGGTGAGCCCGCGGGTGCGGGCCGGGTCGACCAGGATCCCGGGGCCCATCGTGGTGGTGAAGGTGATCTTCCTCAGGTAACGGCCCTTGGCCGCGGCCGGCTTGAGCCGGACGATCTCCTCCAGCGCGGCGGCGTAGTTCTCCACCAGCGACTTGTCGTCGAAGGACGCCTTGCCGATGATGAAGTGCAGGTTGCCGTGCCGGTCGACGCGGAACTCGATCTTGCCGCCCTTGATGTCGGACACGGCCTTGCCCACGTCCGGGGTGACCGTGCCGGTCTTCGGGTTGGGCATCAGGCCGCGCGGGCCGAGCACCCGGCCGAGCCGGCCGACCTTGCCCATCAGGTCCGGGGTGGCGACGACCGCGTCGAAGTCCAGCCAGCCGCCCTGGATGCGCTCGATCAGGTCGTCGGAGCCGACAAAGTCGGCGCCGGCCGCGCGGGCCTCCTCGGCCCGGTCGCCGGTGGCGAAGACCAGGACCCGGGCCGTCTTGCCGGTGCCGTGCGGCAGGTTGACGGTGCCGCGGACCATCTGGTCGGCCTTGCGCGGGTCCACGCCGAGGCGCAGCGCGACCTCGACGGTCGGGTCGAACTTGGTCTTCGAGGTCGACTTGGCCAGATGGATGGCCTGAGCCGGGGAGTACAGCTTCTGCGCCTCGATCTGCTGCTCGGCGGCGCGGTACGCCTTACTGCGCTTCATCGTGCTCTCTCCTTGGGTACGGAGGCTGTGGTCCGCGGGCCAGCGCGTGGCCCTGCCACTGGGCGCCGCACCGTGCGGCGCCCACGGGGGTAACGGTCAGCTGGCGACCGTGATGCCCATCGAGCGCGCGGTGCCCTCGATGATCTTCTCGGCGGCCTCGATGGACTTGGCGTTCAGGTCCTTCATCTTGATCTCGGCGATGTCCCGGACCTGGGCCTTGGTCATCGTGCCGACCTTGGTCTTGTGCGGCTCGCCGCTGCCCTTCTGGACCCCGGCGGCCTTCTTGATCAGCTCAGGCGCGGGCGGGGTCTTGGTGATGAAGGAGAACGACCGGTCCTCGTAGATGGTGATCTCCACGGGGATGACGTTCCCCCGCTGGGTGTCGGTCGCCGTGTTGTACTGCTTGACGAAATCCATGATGTTCACGCCGTGCGGGCCAAGCGCGGTGCCCACCGGCGGGGCCGGGGTCGCCTGCCCGGCCTGCAGCTGCACCTTGACCAGGGCAGCGATCTTCTTCTTACGCGGAGCCATGACGGGTCCTTTACCTCACTGACGATTCTGAGCGGATCAGATCTTGGTGACCTGATCGAAGGACAGCTCGACCGGGGTCTCCCGGCCGAAGATCGAGACCAGCACCTTGAGCTTCTGGGTGTCCGGGTTTATCTCGTTGACCGTGGCCGGGAGGGTCGCGAACGGACCGTCCATCACGGTAACGGACTGGCCGACCTCGAAGTCGACCGCGGCCGCCCGCATGGTCTCGGCCTTGGCCGCGGCCTTCTCCTCGGGCACCGGCGCGAGCAGCTGGGCGACCTCGTCCAGGCTCAGCGGCGACGGGCGGCTGGACAGCCCGACGAAACCGGTGACACCGGGGGTGTTCCGCACCGCGGCCCACGACTCGTCGGTCAGGTCCATCCGGACCAGGATGTAGCCGGGCAGCACCTTCTCCTGGACCTGCTGCCGCTTGCCGCCCTTGATCTCGGTCACCTCGTGCACCGGGACCTCGATCTGGAAGATGTAGTCCTCCATGTTGAGCGACTGGGTGCGGCTCTCCAGGTTGGTCCGGACGCGGTTCTCGTAGCCGGCGTAGGAGTGCACGACGTACCAGTCGCCGGGCAGCAAGCGCAGCTCCGAGGCGAACTCAGCGACCGGGTCGCTGCCGGGCTCGTCCTCGGCCGCAACCTCGGCGTCCTCGGCGACCTCAGCGGGCTCGCTCCCGGTGCTGGCGATACCGTTCTCGCCAGTGGGGTCGAAGCCAGCGAAGGGCTCGCTGACCTCCCCATCGCCGGCGTTCAGTTCGGACTCGGACACAGTAACTCTTTCTCTCCGCTCTGCCTGGCGGGATCCCCTGGCATCCTCTTCCCTGGCGGCATGCGCCGTCAGGCCTGCCGACCCGGCCGCCAGTCAGCCAGCGGGGCCGCTGCTCAGCCGAAGACGGCGAACACGAGCTTGGTGAACCCGTAGTCCAGGCTCGTCACGATCGCCACCATGACGATTATGAAGACCAGCGCCACCGTCGTGTAGGTGATCAGCTCATGGCGGGTCGGCCAAATTACCTTACGCAGTTCAGCCACGATCTGCCGGAAGAAAACCGCAGGCGTGGTCCTGGCTGCCCGGGTGGGGCGGCCGGGCCGGTCCCGCTTTTCCGGGGCTGAGCCGCGCGTCTGAGTAGCCAATATCCTCACCTGTGCCGTGCCGGTCACCATGACGGCTCGCGCCGCCTCGGCCCGCGTCTTACGGGCCGCACACGCAGGGCAGGAGGGACTCGAACCCCCAACCACCGGTTTTGGAGACCGGGACTCTGGCCAATTGAGCTACTGCCCTGTGGAGGGTCCTGTTAGCGGTCCAGGAGGCCTGTGCGGGCATGCACCGACAACCTAGTGAACCCTCACCAGAGTCAGCAGTGTACGTCCCAGCGCCCCCCGCGTCGAACCGTCCTGGCCGGCGGGGGTGGCCGCGCCGGCCGGGCCGCTGGTGCGACCATGGAGCCATGTCGCCTACCTCAGCCCGGCGGATCTCCGCGCGGATCTCGGCCATTACCGAATCGGCCACGATGGCCGTCGACGCCAAGGCCAGGGCCGCCAAAGCGGCGGGCCGGCCGGTCATCGCGTTCGGCGTGGGCGAGCCCGATTTCCCGACCCCGGACTATATCGTCGCCGCCGCCCAGGAGGCCTGCGCCCAGGTCCGGATGCAGAAGTACACCCCCGCGGCCGGGCTGCCCGAACTGCGCGAGGCGGTCGCGGCGAAGACCCTGCGGGACGCCGGCTACCAGGTCCCGGCCAGCCAGGTGCTGATCACCAACGGCGGCAAGCAGGCGGTCTACGAGGCGTTCGCGGTGCTCGTCGACGAGGGCGACGAGGTGCTGCTGCCGGCCCCGTACTGGACCACCTACCCCGAGGCGATCAAGCTGGCCGGCGGCACCGCGGTGCCGGTGCTGACCGACGAGCACACCGGCTACCTGGCCAGCGTGGCCAGCCTGGAGGCGGCGCGGACCGAGCGGACCAAGGCGCTGGTGTTCGTGTCGCCGTCCAACCCGACCGGCGCGGTGTACCCGCCCGCGCTGGTGGCCGAGATCGGCCGCTGGGCGGCGGAGCACGGGATCTGGGTGATCACCGACGAGATCTACGAGCACCTGGTCTACGGGGACGCCAGGTTCAGCTCGATGCCGGTGGCGGCGCCGGAGACCGCGGACCGGTGCGTGATCCTCTCCGGGGTGGCCAAGACCTACGCGATGACCGGCTGGCGGGTGGGCTGGCTGATCGGCCCGCCGGACGTCGTCAAGGCCGCCGCCGACCTGCAGTCCCACCTGACCTCGAACGTGTGCAACGTGGCCCAGGCGGCGGCGCTGGCCGCGGTGTCCGGTGACCTGTCCGCGGTGGCCGCGATGCGGGCCGCGTTCGACCGGCGGCGGCTGACCATGACCAAGATGCTCAACGAGATCGACGGGGTGCACTGCCCGCTGCCCGAGGGCGCGTTCTACTGCTACCCGTCGGTCAAGGGGCTGCTGGGCCGGCCGATCGCGGGCCGCGTCGCGCAGACCACCGCCGAGCTGGCCGGGATCCTGCTGGAGGAGGCGGACGTGGCCGTGGTGCCGGGCGAGGCGTTCGGCACGCCCGGCTACTTCCGGCTGTCCTGCGCGCTGGGCGACGCCGACCTGGAGGCGGGCATCAGCCGGATCGCCGCGCTGGTGGCCAGATCCGGCTAGTAGCACGCCCGGCTCCGCGGCGCGCGCTGGGCCGGGCCGGCCCGGGCGGGCTGGCAGACTGTCTCGATGGCACGGCCCCTCGGTGCGCTGCCCAAGGCGCACCTGCACCTGCACTTCACCGGCTCGATGCGGCACGCGACGCTGGTGGAGCTGGCCGGGGCGCACGGGGTGCACCTGCCCGAAGCGCTGCGCGACGAGTGGCCGCCGCAGCTGAGCGGCGCGGACGAGCGCGGCTGGTTCCGGTTCCAGCGGCTGTACGACACCGCCCGGTCGGTGCTGCGGACCGAGGCGGACCTGCGCCGGCTGCTGCTGGAGACGGCGCAGGACGAGCGGGCCGAGGGCTCGGGCTGGCTGGAGATCCAGGTCGACCCGTCCGGCTACGCGGCCCGGTTCGGCGGGCTGACCGCGGTGATGGAGCTGGTCCTCGACGGCGCGGCGGAAGCGGCCGCGGCCACCGGGGTGGGCATCGGGGTGATCATCGCGGCGAACCGGATCCGGCACCCGCTGGACGCGCGGACGCTGGCCCGGCTGGCGGCCCGCATGACCGGCCAGGGGGTGACCGGCTTCGGGCTGAGCAACGACGAGCGCCGTGGCCGGGTCGCGGACTTCGCCCCGGCCTTCAGGATCGCCGGGCGGGCCGGGCTGCTGCTGGTCCCGCACGGCGGCGAGCTGGCCGGCCCGGCCAGCGTCCGGGCCTGCCTGGATGAGCTGGGCGCCGACCGGATCGGGCACGGTGTGTCGGCGGTGCAGGACGAAGATCTGCTGATACGGCTAGCTGGACGCGGGACGGTCCTCGAGGTGTGCCCATCGTCCAACGTGGCCATGGGGGTCGCCGCCAAGCCGGCCGACGTCCCGCTGCGCGCGCTGCTCGGCGCGGGGATACCGGTCGCGCTGGGGGCCGACGACCCGCTGCTGTTCGGCCACCGGCTGACGGATCAGTACGAGCTGGCCCGCAGCGCGACCGGGCTTGACGACGCGGCCCTGGCCGAGCTGGCCCGGATGTCGGTGCGCGGCTCGGTCGCGCCGCCCGCGGTCCGCGCCGCCCTGCTGGCAGGCATCGACGCCTGGCTGGCCGCCCCGGACCCGGACCCGGACCCGGAACCCGGGCCCTGGTCAGGCGACTGACGACCGCCAGGACGGCAGGATCTCGTCGATCAGCGCCTCGGTTTCCGGCGCCATCCGGGGCAGCACCTCGTCCAGCGCAGCCCGCGCGGACACCTCGGCGACCACGTCGCGGAGCACGCTCTCGTCGCCGCTGGCGTGCGCCGCGGCGAGCAGGTCGCGCCACAGCAGCTCGTCGCTGAAGGCCAGCCGCAGGCCGCGCCGGGCCGCGGCCATCGCGCCGTCGCTGTCACCGGCCGCCAGCCGGAGCCGGGACAGCCGGTGCGCGGTGTCCGCGACCAGCGCGCTGGCCTCGTACTCCAGCGGGTCGGTGGCCAGCCAGCCGTACCGGCCGGGGTCGCGGCCGTCGATCAGCTGGCCCTGCACCTCGTCCAGGGCCCGGGCCAGCCAGTCCGCCTCACCGGGCAGCCCGGGGGTGCCGCCGGGCACCGGCTGCTGGCCGTCCGGGGCGGCGCCTGGGCTGGCCCCGGGCCGGCCCGGGCTACCAGCGCGCGGAACACCTGCCAGTCCACCCGGACCTGCGGGCCCAGCGCGAGACGGCCGTCGGCGCCGGTGATCAGGTGCGGCCCAGCCGGGCCGGAGCCGAGCCAGGCCGTGGTGCGGGCCAGCGCCGCGTCCCGCACCTCGCTGGTCACCCCGCGCGGCCAGATCGCGCCGGTCAGCACGGCGGGGTGCACCCCGCCGGGGTGCGCGGCCAGGAAGGCCACGATCTCGGTGGCCTGCGCGCAGCGGTCAGGCTCGATCCTGCCGGGCGCGCGGACCGCGACCGGGCCGAGCAGCGTGACCTCGACCGGCAGCACCGCACCGGGCATGAGCTGGGCGGCGGGCACGGCGTCCAGGTCCGGGTGGTCCAGGCCGGCGGCGGCCTCCCGGGTGGCCGCGAACAGCCCGGCCACCGCCGCGTACTGGCGGGCCGGCAGCAGCTGCGCGGCGACGTCGAAGCCGAGCAGCGGGGCGCGCAGCCGGCCGCTGCCGGTCACCTCCCAGGTCCAGGTCGCGCCGTCGGTCAGCCCGGCTACCAGGTAGCCGGTCGCGGTCCGGTGCGCTTTCCTGGCCAGCGCGATCAGCCGGTCGCGCTCGTCCGGTCCGGGCGGCACCGCGGTGATCAGGTAGTGCGGCGCCCAGGCGTCCGGCTGCATGGTCAGCGACCGGCCGGTGAGCACCGAGTCCAGCCCGGCCTTGGCCAGCGCCCGGCTGGCCTGCCCGGCCCGCCGCTCGAGCCCGGGCAGCGCCTCGGCCAGCGTGGCCACCGTGGTGACCCGGTCCGGCGCGAGCAGGGCCAGTTCCGCGCCGAACCCGACCAGGGTCAGCTCCATCCGGTCGGACCACCGGTTGGTGGCCAGCTCCGCCGCCATCGCGGCCAGCGCGGCCCGGACCGTCTCGTCCGGGCCGGTCAGGCCGATCAGGCCGTGCGCCGCCTCCAGGTCGACCAGCACCCGGCCCGCATCGTCGGTGCCGATCGACACCAGCCCGGGGTACGGCGCCAGCGCGCCGGACAGGCCCGGGTCGAGCCGGGTCGCCTCGCTCAGCGGCAGCCGCCAGACCTGGCCCTCGCTCATCGCCAGCCAGGGCGCGGGCGGCGCCGGATCGCCGGGCGCGATCCACAGGTCCAGGTTCTCCTCGCCCAGGTGCGCGGCGAAGATCGCGGGCGGCACCTTGCCCAGGCGGGCCAGCGCGGACGGCAGCGACCGCAGCCCGGCGTCAAGCAGCCGGGCGGCCCGGTCGCCAGCGCCCAGCCGCAGCGCGGCCTCGGCGCACGCCGCGTCGCCGGACGGGGCGGCCAGCCGCTGCCCGAAGGCCCGTTGCCACAGCTGCTCGCGGCGGCGCCGGCCGAGCGCCTGGAGCACCCCGGAGGCCAGCAGCGAAGCGGCGAACAGCTCGGCGGGCAGCCACGGCACGCCCGGCGCGGACGGCGCGGGCGCGGCCGGCCGCAGCAGCAGGATGGCCACGGCCCGGTCCTGACGGCCCGGCTGGGTGAGTGGCCTGGCCGGTGCCGGCCAGCTCGCCGGGCAGGTCCGGTGCCGCCCGGCCGGTCTCCGCCCCGTGCGGGTGCACGCCGGCGGTGGGGCCGGCTGTGCCACCGGCCGCGGCCAGGCCGGCCCCGGGAACGGCCGCCCGTACGACCTCGATGCCCGGGCCGTGCGCGTCCCGCGGCATGTGCAGTACCCAGCCGGGCCGGATCAGGCTCGCGATCGTCAGCTTCGACCCGTCCGGCTGCACCCGGTCCTTGTTGAGCCGGTAGATCTCGCCGTAGCGGCGGCCGTCGCCGAGGTGCTTCTGGGCGATCTCCCACAGGCTCTCGTGGTAGCGGCCAGCCGCGGCTTGACCACGTAGATCTTCCCGGCTTGCGGGACGGCCGCGTCCGGGGCCAGCACGTGGCCGGACTGGGCCAGGCCTGCTTCCAGCCCGGCCAGCGGCGGGGCCGGGCGGTCCGCGGTCACGGTGGCCACCGCCGGGGCCCGCGGCGGGGCGTGCGCGGTGATCGCCGGGGACAGCGCCACCGCGCTGGTGAACAGCACCAGGGCGGCGGTGACCAGCCGGTGCGCGAGCGCCTGGGTGCCGCCGGACAGCGGCACCCTGGCGGGCATCCCGGCGTTCCGCACCGCGGCCCTGATCTCGGCGATCACGCAGATGACCAGCTGCAGCCAGGCCAGCCAGACCACCACGGCCAGCACGGTCAGGATCGCGTGCGTGTCGAGCTGGTGGGTGAGCAGCGACACCCGCGGCCGGGAGTGCGGCAGCGGCAGGCCGATGAAGGTGATCAGGCCGAGCGGCACGCCGCCGGTCAGCGCGGCCAGCGCGATGACCGCGAAGATCCCGGCCAGAACGTCGCCGGCCGTCCGGCGGGGGCGCAGCGGGGCCCGGGTCAGCCCGGGTATCGGAGGTGCCATCAGCACGCCTCCCCTTCGTTGATGCCAGGTTCAGCGCAGGCGGTCTCGCGGGCCTTCATCGTGAAGCTGCCCAGGCCCAGGGCGATCAGCGGCCGGGCGGTGACCGACACGTAGACGGTGACCTGGCGCGGGACGGGGAAGGTGCAGGCCTGGGTCATCGCGGCGTCGATCCCGCTGACCGTGGCGTACTGCTGGATGACCTGCTGCGCGGCCTGGCAGGCCGGGCCCTGGTCCAGGGTCACCTGGCCGCTGCGCAGGTCTGCCGGGTCGATCGCGTTGGCCCCGGCCCGGGCGGCCTGCTCGGCCAGGTCGGCGGCTCTTTCCTGGGCGCTGATCGCACTGCCCAGGTCGACCAGCAGGCTGGCCAGCACCAGCGCGGTTATGGAGAACAGCAGCACGAACAGCGTCACGGAACCGCGCTCGCGCATCAGAACGTCCTGGCCACGAACTGGTCCAGCGGGGCGATCGCGTAACCGGTGACCGCCATGGTGCCGCCGCTGACGAAAGTCAGGTTCACCGTGCAATGCAGGGTGACGACCACCGCGGTGCTGCCCGGCGTGTAGCCCCTGACCTCCGGCGGCTGGCACAGCTGGGCCCCGACGTCGTCGGTGACCGCCAGGTCCGCGGCGGCCTGCGCGTCCGCCGCCGACCTGGCCACCGAGGCCGCCCGGGCCGCGTCCCGAGCCGCGCCGTCGACCTGGCCGTGCGCCTCGACCACCCGCCCGGCCAGCACCAGGAAAAGCATCAGCCCGATCAGCAGCGGCGCGAGGATCACAAACTCCACCGCCAGCGACCCGCGCTCCCCGCCCCCGTCCGGATCCCGGCCAGCCGTTTGTGATCGATGTAGCATCGCTTCGCTTCTTAGATGAGCGATGTAACATCGATCACTTTCGCTGCGGGTTAGTTGGCGCACGCCTGGCCGCCGTTCAGGTCGGGGCGGAAGCAGTCGATCGGGCCGCCCGCGGTTTCGTGGATGGTCAGCGTCAGGCCCGGCACGATGGACACCGCGGTGCCGGTGACGGTGACCCGGACCTGGCCCACCCCGGACGGCCCGGCCTTCGCGCCGATCTGGCGGCCGAGCACCTTGGTGCCCAGGCCGCGGTAGTAGTCCTGGGCGCTGCGCTCGGCCCGGCCGGCCCAGTCCGGCACGCGTTCCGCGTCCTGGCTGGCCACCCGCGCGCCCAGCTGGGCGGCGGCGAGCGCGACCTGGCGGCCCTGATACCACAGCGCGAACTGGATGGTCAGCCAGATCATGCCCAGCAGCATCGGGGCCAGGATGACCAGCTCGATGGTGCTGGCCCCGCGCTCGGTCCGGCGCGGGCCCGGCACTAGGGGATCCCGTTGTTGTTGGTGGTGATCTGGGTCTTCCGCGAGGTGACCACGGTCTGCACCACGAGCAGCACGCCGACCGCCAGGCCGACGAGGATCGCGGTGATGATGGCCAGCTCGATCGCGGACGCGCCGCGGTCGCCCTGCCCGTGCGCGGCGCGGAGCCGGGCGTCGTGCCTGGCCAGCAGCAGCCGCGAGTACTCGACCTGCAGGTGTCCGGGGAAGTGTGCCCGCATTGTTCCCTCCTGGGCCCTTCGTCAGTGTTCGTGCGCTTGTTTCCGGTGTCAGCTCCCGAGCATCACCCGCACTGCCGGGTACACCAGGAAGATCAGGAACGCGCCGCAGAGCAGCATCTGGGCGACCAGCATCGACTGGGACCGCTCGCCCGCCTCGCCCTGCAGGTCGGCCAGCTCGCGGCGGCGCAGGCTGGCCGCCCGGGTGGACAGCGACTCGCGGACCTTGGCCCCGTCGTCGGCGACCAGGCTGAGCGCGGCGGACAGGTCGCGCAGCTCATCGGCGCCGATCTCCTCCCCCAGCGCGCCCAGCGCCTGCCACGGGGTCTGGCCGGTGATCCGGGCGTTGACCAGCGCCTCGCGGATCCGCCACATGGCCCAGCCGGTGCCGATCTCGCTGGCCGCAAGGAGTGCCTCGGGCACCCCGCGGCCGCCGGACAGGTTCATCGAGACCAGGTCCAGGAACGCGCCAATGGCGTGCCGGAAGTCCCGCCGCCGCTTCTCCACCTGCTGCTTGAGCTCGACGTCGGGCAGCAGGAAGAACACCGCGCCGAGGCCGAGCCCGGCCCACACCGGGACCACCACGGTCAGGTGCAGCCCGCTGACCGTGAGCACGAGCAGCAGCAGCGGCGCGAACAGCAGGCCGAGCAGGCCCAGCAGCACCTTGCTGGCCAGGTAGCTCTCGAACGACCGGTCGACCAGCGCCAGCCGGGACCGCAGCGACCGGAACTCCCAGCCCTGCTCGGCGCAGAACCGGGCCAGGGCCGCCCCCAGCCACCAGCTGACCTGGCTCTCGCTGCCCGGCAGCGGCCGGCGCACGGCGGCGCCCGGGCGGGCCGCGTCGTATGCGGCGATCTGCCGGGACAGGCTGAGCCGGCGCGGCACCAGCGCGAACGCGAGCAGGAACAGGCCCAGGCCGGCGACCGCGCCGGCCGCGTACACCGCGGTCATGGCGCGCTCCCGGGCACGGCGGCGCTGGCGCTGGCCGCCGGTGCCGCGGCCGGCCTGGGCCTCGGGGACCCACGCGGACAGCAGCCGCTGCGGGGCCTCGAAGTGCGCAAGCCGCCGCAGCCAGACGATGCCCGCGGCGTAGATCGCGGCCACGACAACCAGCAGCAGCTGGCCGAACGGCCCGTCGTAGGGGGCCAGGAAGCCGTGGTCGAAAAGGGCCAGCACGAGCGCAAGCCCGACCGACACCAGCACCACGATCTGCACGCTGCGCCGGGTGGACCGGCGGTCCGCGCCGACCTTACGGCGCATGTCCAGTTCCTCCCGGACCGAGGCGGACAGCGAGCCGAGCAGGTCCCGCAGGCCGGGACCGCGCAGGCGGGAGTTGATGATCAGCGCGGCGACGATCAGGTCGGCCCCGGGGTCGTCCAGGTCGTCGGCGAACACGCGCAGCGCGTCGGGCAGCGGCACCCGGGTGTGCATCCGGCTGACCAGCGCGGTCAGCGGCTCGGCCAGGGACGGCGCGGCGACCCGCAGCGAGGCCGGGATGGCCTGCTCCAGGCCGACCGCGCCGGCGATCGTGTCGCGCAGCGACTCGGTCCAGACGGCCAGGCCCTCCAGCCGGGCCATCGCCCGGCGCTCGCTGGCCGCACCGGACAGCCCGCGCCAGCTGTAGGCGAGGATGGCCACGCCCACCCCGGCTACCACCCAGCGGGTGGCCACCAGCGCCACGATGCCGATCAGCGCGGCCACCGCGCCGCGCGGCCCGAAGATGCCCCGAAGCTGCTCCGCCAGCCCGTTCCGCCGGGTGCCGGGCGGCCGGGGCCGCAAACCCCGTATTCCTATCAAGAGGAGGAACACGCCGCCGCCGGCCACTGCCCCGCACAGGATGGCCAGCAGCGGGCCGGCCGCCAGGCCGCTCACCAGCCGCCGCCCGTCTCGTAGCCGTGCTCGGCCAGCTGCGCGGCGCAGGAGACCGGCGCCCGCGGCACCGCCCGGCCGTCCGGGCCCGGCGCGAACACCTCACTGGACAGCACCCGCCCGTCGATCCCGGTGACCTCGCGGATGCTGCTGACGAACCGGCGGAGCCTGCTGCTGCTCGGGTACTCGTTGCGCTTCTCGATGAACACCACGAAGTCGATGGCCCCGGCGATGAGCATGTTCGTGGCCTCCACCGGCAGCCGCTCGGCGGACTGGATGGCGTAGGTGGAGATCCGGTTGAACACCTCCATCGAGGAGTTCGCGTGGATGGTAGACAGCGACCCGTCGTTGCCCTGGGTCATCGCGTTGAGCATGGTGACGATCTCGTCGCCGAGCACCTCGCCGACGATGACCCGGCTCGGGTTCATCCGCAGCGACCGGCGGACCAGCTCGGCCATGCTGATCGCGCCGAGCCCCTCGGAGTTCGGCAGCCGTTCTTCCAGGGCAATCACGTTCGGGTGCAGCTCGGGGAACTGGTCCAGGCCGAGTTCCAGCGCGCGCTCCACGGTGATCAGCCGCTCGGTGGCCGGGATCTGGTTGGCGACCGCGCGGAGAAGTGTGGTCTTGCCCGCGTTGGTGGCCCCGGCGATCATCATGTTCTTCCTGGCCGCGGTGGCCGCGGCGAGGAACTGGGCGGCTTCGGGCAGCAGCGAGCCGCTGCCGACCAGGTCGGCGAGGAGTACCTTGCCCAGCCGTGCGCGGCGGATCGACACCGCGGGCCGGATCGTCACGTCCATCACCGCGGACAGCCGGGACCCGTCCGGCAGCCGCAGGTCGAGCTGCGGGTTCGCGGAGTCGAACGGCCGGCGGACAGGCCGCGGCCGCCGCCAGAACCGTGCGCGACGGCGGGCGGGGCGGCCGGCGGGCCGACGGGAGGCCGGCGTCCGCGGGGCCGGGGCCGGAGCAGGGGCCGGGGCAGGCTGGAGCGGCGCAGCGGGCAGGCGCGGCGGGGGCGACGCGGCAGCGGGGGCGGCGGGGGCGCCGCCACCGGGTGGGCTGGTGGGGCGGGGTGGGCAGGCAGCGCGGTAAGGCGGGCCGGCGGCCGGGATGGGCAGGCGGCGCGGCCGTGCGCCCCGGGACGCCAGGCTGGGGCGGCGGCGCGGCGGAGCGGGCCCGCGCGGCGGAGCTGACAGGCGCAGCGGGCTGCGCCGGCACCGGCGCGGCGGCGCTCAGGCCGGCGGCGCTGGCCGGTGCGGGCAGCTGGGCCGCCAGCTGGCCGGCGATCTGGCGGGCGGTCCTGATCAGCAGGGACTTGTCCAGCTTGCCGCCCCACTCGCCGCGCAGCAGGTCGGCGCTCTTGGGCTCCCAGGCCAGGCCGCCGACCACGGCGGCCTGCCCGGCCGGGCCCAGCGCCTGGGACACCTCGGCGATCGCGGCGCTGAAGTGCTTGTGGCCGGCGACGACGATCACGCCGATTCCGGTGCCTGGCCGGCCCCGGTCGCGGATCGCGGCGGACACCGCGGCGGTCCGCTCCCGCAGCCGGACCACGTCGCCCAGCGTGGCCTTGCTGACCATCACGACCGCGGACGCCTGGGCCAGCAGGTCGTAGAACCGGCCGCCGGGGCCGAGCCGGCCGCAGTCGGCGATCACGTCCGCCTCCGGCAGCCCGGCCAGGGCCGCGCCGACCGAGCCCCACAGCCCGTCCAGGCCCGCGCCCTGCTCGGCGCTGGTCACCCCGGTGAGCACGTCGAGCCCGCCGCGCAGCTTCTGCACGTGCGGCCAGACCTGGTGGGTCTGCGGGCCGCGGCGCGCGGCGACGGCCAGGCTGAGCAGGCCGCGGTGCGGATCCAGCCGCTGGCCGTCCTGGCCGGGCAGCCGGTACACCAGGTCGCCGCCGGCCGGGTCGCACTCGGCGAGAAGCACCGGCCGGGGCCAGATCGCGGCCAGCGCGACAGCCGTGGTGGTAACCCCGGGTGACCCCTTGTCCGCGGCCACCGCGATCAGCGCCATCGGTCAGCCTGGCCTTGCTGCGGCGGCCCGAGAGGCTGGGCGAGGCGGAGACCGGCACGGACGCGGAGGCCGACGGCGACGGCGAGACCGGGACGGACGGCGACGGCGACCCGCCGGGCGCGGTCCCCCCGGAGCCCGAGCCCGGGCCGCCCTGGTTCGGCTGGCCGCCGGTGCCGGTGCCGGTGCGCGGCCCGGGCCGCGCGCCGGGCGGGCGCACCGTGAGACCGGCGATCCCGTTGGCCGCGGCGCAGGCCACTGCGCCGGCGTCGGCCGGGCTGACCGCTACCTGCACGTCGGCGTCCTGGCTGCCCGCGGTGACCGACGGGGCGGTGATGCCCAGCACGATCGCGTTGCCGGACAGCAGCGAGCCCGGGGTGCCCGGGCACCCGTTGACCTGCGTGCTGTTCTGCACGAAGAAGATGTCGACGTGTTCGCCGGCCTGCAGCCCGCGCGGCAGCTGGCCGTCTTTCAGGGCCAGGCCGATGATGTCCCGGCCGGCCGTGGACCGGTTGGTGGTGGCCACCATGGACTTGTTCAGCAGCGTGCCGGGCGGGATCGTGACCGCCGCGTAGTACCGGGTGACCTGGCTGGCGTAGACCCAGGCCACGTAGCCGATCTGAGTGCCGGCCGGGACCGGGACCTGCTGCATGGCCGACAGCGGGATCCGCTGGCCGGCCCCGATCTGGCGGGTGATCTCGATCGCCTGGACCTGCTTGCTGCTCTTGGTGACCAGGTATCCCGCGCCCAGCGCGCCGCCCAGGATCAGCAGCACGGCCAGCGCAGCCAGCACCGGCTTGCGCTCCCGTGGGGCGGTCGGCAGCCGCCGGCGGCGGCGTTGTCGGGGCCTGCCAGCCCGTCTGCGGTCCGGTTCCGGTGACCGGGCTGCGCTGGACGGTTCCGCGGTCGCTGGACATTGCTGAGGCTCTCCCCTGCGGCTGGGCGCCCGCGACCAGCGTCTTCACCGGCAGCGCAGCGGCCCGCATGCATTGGACGGTTGAGCGACCGTATCCCGCCCCCAGATCCATTGTCCGGCGTTGCGGATAATCCGGGCCAAATATGGCTCTCCCGGTCATCTCGCCGTGGCCCGCCGGCGGCCCGCGGAGAGGGCAGGGCCGGCCCGCCGGGTTATGCCGTTTTGCTTGCGACCGCCTGCGCGGCAATGCCATCCTGCCCTGGTTATCCCCATTCCACCGGCAATGCCGGGGTGGTACGGGAAACCGTGGTGACCTGGGCCGCAGTGCTGGCCGGGGCCCGCACCGGCAGCTGACCGGCAGATTGCGCCGTGACCGCCCGGCCCCGCACGGCCGCCGCGGTCACCGGCGGCCCGCACGCGAACGCGCACCCGGACCAGCAGAAGGGCTTGACGGTTATGCCAGACGTGAGAGTGACCTACGCCGAGATGGAGTCGGCCGCGAAGCAGCTGATCACCGGCCACCAGGAGATCTCGAGCAAGCTCAGCGCGCTCAAGACCATGGTCGACGGCCTGGTGCAGAACGGCTACGTGACGGACTCCTCGAGCAAGGCGTTCGAAGCCTCCTACAGCGAGTTCAACAAGGGCGTCACCCAGACCATCGAGGGCCTGGAGGGCATGAGCAAGTACCTGACGGCCGCCGCCAAGGCGTTCGGCGACACCGACAGCCAGCTTGCCAACGCACTCAAGTAAGCCGCACGACCCGTGCCTAGCGGGGCCCGCCGGCGCGGGCCCCGCTAGAGCGCGTTCCCGGACCCTGGCAACGGCGCCCGCAGGGAGTCGAGCGAGGAGGCCAGCAAGGAGGACGGCCATGCGGCTGGCGCTGACCGTGGTGACCCCGGCGGCGGGCCAGCGCGCCGACGTGATCCTGGACGCGGACCCGGCGACCCCGGTGGCCGAGGTCGCCGCCGAACTGGCCGGGCTGACCGCCGGCGTCTCCGGGCCCGGCGCGGACGGCTACGGCCAGGTGCTGGCCTTCCCCGGCCCGCGGCACGGCGACCAGCCGGCCTGCGCCGCCGGCCCCGGCTAGCCCCGCAGGCTCCCTCGGCTCGGCCGCCCAGGCCGGCCCGGCTGGCCCGGGCAGCCGGCCGGCCTGGGCGCGCCCACCGCGCCGCCCCGGCCCCGCCCGCCTGCCGCCCCGCCCGTCTTCGTGAACGGACTGCTCGTCCCGCCGGACCTCCCGCTCGCCGCCTCGCCGCTCCGCTCCGGCAGCGTCGTCAGCCTGGGCGACCCGTCCGGCTGCCTGCCGCCCGAGCCGGCCGGGCCGGTCGAGCTGCGGGTGGTCGGCGGTCCCGCCGCGGGCCGGGTGCACCGGCTGTCCCTCGGCTCCGCCGACGTGGGCAGCGGCGCGCTGGCCGCGGTCCGGATCCTGGACCCGGCGGTGCCCGCGCACGCGCTGACCGTCACCGCTGGACGCCCGCGGCCAGGTCACGGTCGCCGCCCCGGCCGCGCCGGCGTCCTGCTGGAAAGGGCGCCCCTGGCCGGGGCCGCGCCCTGGTGTCCGGGCCAGCAGCTGGCCGTCGGCTTCAGCCTGCTGGAGCTGGCCGTCTACGAGCCCCCGGACGCGGCGCTGGCGCCCGACGCGGACGGCGGCGGCCTGGACTTCAACCGGCCTCCGCGGCTGCTGCCGCCGGACGCCCAGACCCGGTTCCAGCTGCCGGTGCCGCCCACCAAGGACGAGCGCCTGGCCGCTGCCGATCCTGATGGCCATCGTGCCGGTGGTCATGGGCGTCGGCATGACGCTGCTCCTGCACGAGGTCTACATGCTGGCCATGTGCGTGATGAGCCCGGTGCTGATGGTCGGGAACCATATCGCCGACGGCAAGCGGGGACGGCGCTCGTTCGCGCAGCGGACGGCCGGGTTCCGGGAGCACAAGGCCCGGATCGAGCAGGACGCCGCGGCCGCGCTGGGCGCCGAACGGCAGGCGCGGCGGATGGCCGCCGCGCCCGACCCCGCCGCGGTGCTGACGATCGCGACCGGCCCGCGCCGCCCGGCTCTGGGAGCGGCGCGGCACCGACCCCGACTACCTGCTGCTCCGGCTGGGCACCGCGGACCTGCCGTCCGCGGTCGAGCTGCAGGACCCGGCGCAGGACGAGCACCGCCGCACGGTGGTGTGGAGCATCCGGACGCGCCGGTCACGGTGCCGCTGACCGAGCGGCGGCGTGCTCGGCGTGGCCGGTGCGCCGAGGACGAGCCGCGGGCCCTCGGGCGCTGGCTGGTGGCCCAGATCGCGGTCCTGCACAGCCCGCGACGACGTGCAGCTCGTGCGTGCTGACCGACTCGATCCGGGCAGGCCAGCTGGGAGTGGGCCGCGCTGGCTGCCGCACGCCGCGACGGCAGGCCGTGGCGCGCGCCGGCGCGCTGATCGGCAACGACGCGGAGTCGCGTCGGCGCCGGATCGCCGAGCTGCTGGCCGCGATCAGCGAGCGGCCGAAGATCGCTGCGGGAGTCCCCGTGCAGTCCGGCGCGGGTGCGGTTCCAGACATCGTGGTCGTGCTGGACGGCGCCCGGCGGCTGCGCGCGCTGCCCGGCGTGCTGCCGGTGCTGCGGGACGGCCCGGCCGTCGGCGTGTACGCGATCTGCCTGGACGCCGAGGAGCGGCTGCTGCCCGAGGAGTGCCACGCGGTGGCCGTGGCCGAGCGCGGCGGGCTGCGGCGTGCAGCAGACTGAACATGGCCGACGCTCGACCGGGGTGCGGCCGGACGCGGCGGGCCCGCGACTGGTGCGACCCGGCTGGCCCGCGGCGATCGCCCCGATGCAGGGACATCAGCACCGACGAGAACAGCGCCGGGCTGCCGGACGTCGAGCCGCCTGCTGGACGTGCTCGGCCTCGAACCGCCGGACGCCGCGGTGATCGCCGCCCGCTGGCGGGCCATGGGCCGGTCCGACGCTGGCGATCGTGGGCGAGGCCTACGACGGGCCGTTCGGCATCGACATGCGCCGCGACGGCCCGCACGGGCTGATCGCCGGGACCACCGGCTCGGGCAAGTCCGAGCTGCTGCAGACGATCGTGGCCGCGCTGGCGGTCGCCAACCGGCCGGACGCGATGACGTTCGTGCTGATCGACTACAAGGGCGGCAGCGCGTTCAAGGACTGCGTCCGGCTGCCGCACACCGTCGGCATGGTCACCGACCTGGACCCGCACCTGGTCGAGCGGGCGCTGGCCTCGCTGGCCGCCGAGCTGACGCCGGCGCGAGCACATCCTGGCCGGCGCCGGCGCCAAGGACATCGAGGACTACACCTCCCGGCAGGAGCGGGCCGCGCGGGCGGGCGGCGGCTCCGCGCCGCTGCCCCGGCTGATGATCGTGATCGACGAGTTCGCGTCGATGGTCAGGGACCTGCCCGACTTCGTCACCGGCCTGGTCAGCATCGCGCAGCGGGGCCGGTCGCTGGGCATCCACCTGCTGCTGGCCACCCAGCGGC
The DNA here is from genome assembly GCA_963770375.1 of uncultured Actinomycetes bacterium. GTDB lineage: Bacteria > Actinomycetota > Actinomycetes > Streptosporangiales > Streptosporangiaceae > DASVBE01. The sequence continues at coordinate 759,522 of CAVYPM010000017.1, forward strand.
CGTCCGGCGTGGTGTCACCGGAGATCCGGGCCAACACGAACCTGCGGATCGCGCTGCGGGTGACCGACACCGCGGAGAGCGCGGACGTGATCGACGCCCCGGACGCCGGGCACATCGCCAAGTCCACGCCCGGCCGGGCGTACGTCCGCCTCGGGCATTCCTCGCTGGTGCCGTTCCAGGCCGGCCGGGTCGGCGGCCGCCGCCCGGGCGCGGTGGCGGCCGACCGTCCAGCAGCCCTGGCTGGCCCGGCTGGACTGGGCGGAACTGGGCAGGCCCTGGCCGCAGCGCCCGGCCAGCGCCCGCGCCGGGGAAGCCGAGATCACCGACCTGACCGTGCTGGTCCGCGCGATCTGCCAGGCCAGCGAGTCGATGCGGCTGCCGGCGCCGCATAGCCCGTGGCTGCCGGCCCTGCCGGCCACGCTGCTGCTCGCCGACCTGCCCGCACTTCCGCCCGCCGGACGGCGGGCAGCTCCCGCCGGTCCCGTACGGCCTCGACGACCTGCCCGCCCAGCAGGACCAGCGGCCCGCGGTCCTGGACCTGGCCTCGTTCGGCCACATGATCGTGGCCGGCGCGCCGCGCAGCGGCCGGTCCCAGCTGCTGCGCACGATCGCCGGCGCGGTCGGCCTGCACGCACCGCGAAGCCGACGTGCACCTTTACGGCCTGGACTGCGGCAACGGCGCCCTGCTGCCGCTCGCCGACCTGCCGCACTGCGGCGCGGTGGTGCTGCGCACCCAGGCCGAGCGGGCCACCCGGCTGATGTCCCGGCTGTCCCAGGAGCTGTCGCCGGCGGCAGGAACTGCTGGCCGACGGCGGGTTCGCGGACATCGGCGAGCAGCGCGCCGCGGCGGCCAGCGCAGACGGCCCGGGCGGGCCGGGCGGGCCGCTGCCGCACATCCTGATCCTGCTCGACCGCTGGGAGGGCTTCACCGCCGCGCTGGGCGAGGTCGACGGCGGGCGCCTGACCGAGACCGTGACAAGGATCCTGGCCGAGGGCGCCAGCGCGGGCCTGCACCTGGTGATGACCGGGGACCGGTCGCTGATCGCCGGGCGGATCTCCTCGCTGACCGACGACAAGATGGTGCTGCGGCTGCCGGACCGGGACGACGTGAACCTGGTCGGGCTGCGGCCGCGGGACCTGCCCGACGACATACCGCGCCGGGCACGGCTTCCGGGCCGGCTCCGGGGTCGAGACCCAGGTGGCCCTGCTCGCGCCGGACGCGTCCGGCGTCGGTCAGGCCACCGCGCTGCGGGAGATCGCCGCCGCGGCCACCGCCCGGTGCCGCGGGCACCGGCCGGGCGCGAGCGGCCGTTCCGTGTCGACGTGCTGCCGGCCCGGCTGTCGTTCGCGGACGCCTGGCCCCTGCGCGACCCGGCCGTGGCCAGCTCCCCGCTCTGGGCCCTGGTCGGCGTGGGCGGCGACGACCTGGCCGCGCTCGGCCCCGACCTGGCCGACGGGATGCCGTCCTTCATCGTCGGCGGCCCGGCCAAGTCCGGCCGCAGCTCGGTGCTGCTGGCCATGGCCCGGTCCCTGCTGGCCGCGGGCACCGGCCTGGTGGTCGCCGCCCCGCGCCCCTCGCCGCTCCGCTCGCTGGACGGCCGCCCGGGCGTAGCCGCCGTCTTTACCGGCAGCGACCTGACCGCAGAGGAGCTGACCACAGCGCTGTCCAGGCTCGCTGGGCCCGCCGTCGTCATGATTGACGACGCAGAAGGAGTACGCGATTGCGGCGCGAGTGACGCCCTCAGGTCCCTGGTCGCCTACGGCGGCGACCAGGGCCGCGCGCTGATCTTCGGCGGCAACGCCGAAAACCTGTGCTCCGGCTTCGGCGGCTGGCAGGTCGAGGCCCGCAAGGCCCGCCGCGGCTGCCTGCTCTCCCCGCAGCAGATCACCGACGGCGACCTGATCGGCCTCCGCCTCCCGAGAAGCCTCATCGGCGAACCCGTCCGCCCCGGCCGGGCCCTCCTCAACACCGGCGACGGAACCCTCCGCACAGTCGCCGTCCCGCTGGACTGCAGCCGGCTCGTCTGGGATGGCCGCTGGCTGAGCCGACGGCGTCCGACCCCGCCCCTATCCTCGGGGCATGACGATTCAGCGCATGGACAACGTCGGCATCGTCGTCGACGACCTCGACGCCGCCGTCGCCTTCTTCACCGAACTCGGCATGGAGCTGGAAGGCAGGATGCCGATCGAAGGAAGCTGGGCGGGAAACGTCGTAGGGCTCCAGGACATGCGAAGCGAGATCGCGATGATGCGGGTCCCTGACGCCCCGGGCCGGCTCGAACTGGCGAAGTATCACACCCCGAAGGCGATCACCCCCCAGCCAGAGATCACCCCGGCGAACACGCTCGGCCTGCACCGCGTCATGTTCGCTGTCGACGACATCGAGGACACCCTCGCCCGCCTCCGCCCGCACGGCGCCGAACTCGTTGGCGAAGTGACGCGCTTCGAGGACAGCTTCCTGCTCTGCTATCTCCGCGGGCCGAGCGGAATCATCCTCGCGCTGGCCGAGCAGCTGAACTGAGAAAAGAGTCCGCTCTCAAAGGCGCCGGCGCAGGGGCTGATCCGTGCGCTCACGTCCCGTCTGCGGCCTCGGCGGCGGTGAGCTTGCTGACTAACTCGGGCGCGGAGAACGCCACGATGACCCTCCGCTCGCTGCCGCGCTCACGCAGCGCGCACCACACCGGCACCTGCGCAGGCTGAACGTCGATCTGCCAGCGCCCGGCGAACGGTCGCAGCAGCTCCTCCGGCCCACCCGGGTCGGGACAGGGGCCGCTCAGCCACCCGGGCGGGCCGATGAGCAGGATGGGCGCCGGCTTGCTTCCGGGGTCACTGGCCGGGTCATCCGCAGGGTCAGGCATGGCCGCAGGATCCTCTCGATCAGGAGCCCGGTTGACGTGCGTCCGCCACCAGGCCCCGCTGTATCTGGGCTGCTTATCATAGGACGCGGTAGGACGCGGTGTATAGCGCTATGCCGCGTCCTACCTGTTTGTGCAGCGTACGGCCGCAATACAGTGATGATCATGACGAAGGCGCCCGCGTTCGATCCTGCGGCGGGCCCGCCTGGCTACTTGTGGCGTAAGGTCGCCGACCACATCGCCGCGAGGATTGCCGCGGGCGAACTGCAGCCGGGCGCGAGGCTGCCCGGCGAACGTGATCTTGCTGCGGAGTACGGCGTGAGCCTGGGCACTGCCCGCCGCGCCGTCGCCAACCTCCGCGAGCGTGGCCTGGTCGAGACGCTGGCCGCGCTGCGGGACGTTCGTCATCCACCGGTAAGCGGGACGACTGGGAAGTCAAGCCCAGTTCAGGCCGTGGCGATCGAGTGCGGCCCGGACCCGGCTGATTCCTTCCGTTCTCCAGTAGTCCCTATCGGGCAGCTGGTCGTCGTGGCACCAGCGCCACGTGGTGGACAGCGCCCACATGAGGACGCGGCACTGGTGGATCAGGTCCTGGTCCGCGCCCGGATAGTGATCTCCGGCTTCTTCTGGGGCATGGGCAATGTCGAACTCGACCGGCCCGCGGCAGCAGGTTTCGAGGTCCACGAAGAGTGGCCCTCGCCTCGTGCGGAGAACGTTGCCTGGGTGCGGCTCGCCGTGCAGCAGCTGCTCGCGCCGCGCCCCGGCGGTGGATAGAGCCGCTCAGCCTGCTGAGCGTGGTGCTGAGAAGTTCCCGGTCGGGAGCGGGCAGCTCGGGAGTGCGCTCCTGGTCGTCAACCTCTCGCTGCGCGTCGGCGATCCGCTCGGTGACGTGCGGCGCCGCCAGACCGGTCTGGCGGAGGGCGGCATGCAGCCGCATCAGCGCGGTTGCGTAGCTGGCTGGCGCGATCTCCGGTCCCGCGGGCTCGTAGTACGTCCAGAACGAGATAACGAAGCCATCCCGCGCATAGACACGGTCTCCGGCCCGGGGCTCGAGCTCAGCCACCGGGCCGCCGGCCGCGGCGAGACGACGGGCCACCTCTGCTTCGAACTCGAAGCCGTCGTGATGCGCTGAGGGCGCGACCCGGGCCACGACGTCGCACGGGATCAGGCGCAGCACGATGCGGTTCGAGTTGTTCAGGACGACCGCATCGTCGGCGTGCAGGCCCAGCGCAGAAGCGGTCGCCGCCGCGGCCTCAGCGGCACGGCGAACGTCCGGTGCGTCCATGCCGTTCTAGAGCTTCAGGCCGATCAGGGTGGGCTCGGCGGTGAGCTCGACGCCGAACCTGGCCAGCACGCCGTCCCTGATCTCGCGGGCCAGGGTGACCAGGCTGTCCGCGGTCGCGCCACCGGGGTTGACCAGCGCCAGCGTGTGCTTGCCCGAGATCCGCGGCCCGGCGCCGCCGGGGTAGCCCTTGCTGAAGCCGGCCTGCTCGATCAGCCAGGCGGCGGGGACCTTGACCTGGCCGCCGGGGGCCGGGAACCGCGGGATCCTGGTGCCGGCCGCGACCGCCGGCTCCAGCCGCTCAAACTGGGCCTGCGTCAGGACCGGGTTCGTGAAGAACGAGCCCGCGCTGCGGGTGTCCGGGTCGGCCGGGTCGAGCACCATGCCCTTGCCGCGGCGCAGCCGCAGCACCGCCTCGCGGGCGCCGGCCAGCGGCACCCGGTCGCCTTCCGCGGCGCCCAGGACCCGGGCCAGCTCGGCGTACCGGACCGGCGCCGACCGGGGATCCCGGGCCAGCCGGAAGGTCACCTCCAGCACCACGAACCGGCCCGCCTGGCCGCCCTCCTTGAACACGCTGGTCCGGTAGCCGAAGCCGCACTCGGCCGCAGTCAGCTCAGCCATCTCGCCGGCCTGCCGGTCCCAGCCGCGGACCGCCGCGATCGTCGCGCTGACCTCCTGGCCGTAGGCGCCGACGTTCTGGATGGGGGTCGCGCCGGCCAGCCCGGGGATGCCGGACAGGCACTCCAGGCCGGACAGCCCGCGGGCGATGGCCCAGCGCACCACGCCGTCCCAGTCCTCGCCCGCCGCGACCCGCACCGTCGCCGGCCCATCCGGGCCGCCGGCCACCTCGCTGATGCCGCGGGTGCCGACCCGCACGACCGTGCCGTCGAACCCCTCGTCGGCGATGACCAGGTTGCTGCCGCTGCCCAGGACCAGGACCGGCTCGCCCCGTGGTCGGCGGCGCGCACCGCGGCGACCACGTCCGCGTCGGTGGCCGCCTCGGCGAACCTGGCCGCCGGGCCGCCCAGGCCCAGGGTGGTGCAGCCGGCGAGCGGCACCTGCTCGCGGACGATCACCGGTCCCCCATTCCGCCGCCGCCAGGCGGCATGCTCGGACCGGCCCAGCATAAAGAGTGCTGGCTGGCTCGGCCCGGTCAGCCGCCGTTCGTGCTCTGGATCTCGGCGACGGGGACCACCCGGGTGCCGGTGATCGGGTCCAGGTTGCCGTTCGGCAGCGGCCGCATGTTCGCGGCGGGCGGCAGCGGGCCCGGGCCGTCGCCGGTCGTGACAGCCCAGAACACCCGCCACCGGATCGGCGCGGTCAGCGCGTAGCCCGTCCCCGGGTGCCGGTACGTCACGCCGCAGTCGATGGCCTGGTTGGCGCCGGTGTGCGCCATCTGGCCGGGCGACGCCGTCGAGCCCAGGAACCCGCAGCCGTCGCCGTAGACCGTCGCGTCCGTGGTGCCGGCCGACAGCGAGACCGGCTGCGCCATGGCCCACACGGTCACGCTGAGCGAGCCGTCCGGCAGCGACGCGGTCACCGTGGAGTAGTGCTGCCCCCGGCCGGTGACCTCGGTGGCCGCGCCGGCCAGCGTCACGTCCACGAACGTGGGCAGGTTGGTGTAGCTCCGGCCCGCCGGGTTGACCAGCACCGAGCCGATCCGCGGCACGGTCATGTGGGCCAGCGCGAGCGCCCGCAGGGTCGCCGGCGGGATCGGCACGGTGGGCGGCAGCTGACCGGGCCGCACCCAGGCGAACAGCGGCAGCTTGAGGCACTCGGCCTGGCCCGCGGGGGACGCCTTCGGGTTGACCGGCAGCTCGAACCAGGTGCCGGGCGGCGGCGGGGTCTCGGCCAGAAGCTGCTTGGCCTGGGCCACGGACTTGTCGATGCCGAACAGGCTGATCGGGTCCGGCCCGGCGAAGCTGATCACGAACTTGCTGCCGGTGACCGTGTCGCCGATCGGCTCCCACAGGCACGGCGGCGGCGGGATGTTCACCGGGTTGTGCGCGTTCGGCGACCAGTTGCCGCTGAACTTGACCAGGTCCTCCAGCGACACCGTGCAGCTGCTGTGCCCGCAGCCGGTGCCCGGCGGCGGGCCGAGCGCCGGGCTCGCCCCGGCCGTCCCGGCCGGGAACAGCAGCAGGCCCGCGGCCAGCCCAGCGGCGTTAAGGAGCCTGCGGATCATGGCTTGCACTCCTTGGCCTGCGGATAGTAGAGGGCCGGGTAATTGCCGATGACCACCCAGCGGCCGCCGCGGCGGGCGACGATATCGGTGTAGCGGAAATAGTGCTGATTGGCCGGCACGGCGGGGCCGTCCGGCTGCCCGGTACGCAGGCTGGTGGTGACCGCGCCCGCGTCGTCAAAGCAGCCGGTGACGTCCACCGCGCCGTGGGTGGCCGGATCGGGATAGGCGCGGATCGCGAAATAACGGACACGGCCGCGGAAGGAATGCCTGGTCACCGAGGGCTGGGCCAGGTCCGCGCGGAACGTGCTGACCGCCTGGGGGCTGGCGTAGACGGTCCACCGGTCGTCCCGCCCACCGGTGTACTGGGCGTACAGGTAGGCCAGCTCGAAGTCGCCGTCGGCGGTCAGCGCGGCCGCCTGCGCGGGCTTACCAGCAGCGCTTGCCCGGTAGCTGACCTGCACGTTCCCGCCAAACGGGGGCTTCGTCAGCGGCCCGCCCTCAGTGACCGGATCCGGCCTGCCAGGGGTGGACGGGGCCGGGCTCGCGCCCCCGGAACCAGCGGACCCGCCCACGCCCGGGGTGAACGGCGGCGGTGCGGTGGACCCGCCGCACCCGGCTAGCAGCAGGGCAGTCAGCGCCAGGGCAGTCAGCACGGGGGCGCCAGACGGGGGCCGCCGGGGCGGCCGGCCGCTGCCGTCTCATCCGCTCAGCACCCCTTTCGGGGGATATGGGCTGACTTAGCCGATAAGCGCAATGAAGATAACGGAGTCTCCTGATGATCACAACGAGAGTTACGGAGTTGCCGCGCCTTTCCGTCTGAGGCGGCTGTTGCCCAGGGTGCATCAGACGGGCAAAAGCGCAGAACAGCCCGGCAATCGGCGCGGATCTGTGCTGATATAGCCGGGGAAATGGACACCAGGGACGAAGATCAGGAAACCGGCGCGCCACCCGCCGGCCTGACGCTGGCCGGGCGGCCGCTGGCGCTCGCCGGCCGGCCGGTCACGGGGCGGCTGGCGCTGGGCCTGGCGCTCCTGGCGGCCGCGCTCCTGGCCGCCGGCGTGCTGCGGTTCGGCTGGTCCGCGCTGCTGCCCGCGTACTGCTACCTGGCGCTGGTCAGCGTGCCGCTGGCGTGGATCGACGCGCTGTCCCACCGGCTGCCTGACCGCCTGACGCTGCCCTCGTACCCCATCGCGCTGGCCCTGCTCGGCGGCGCCGCGCTGGCCGTCCCCGCAGGCGGCCAGCACTACCTCCACGCGCTGGCCGGCCTGGCCGCGTGCGCAGCGTTCTACGGCGTCCTGTGGCTGATCAGCCCGGCCAGCATCGGCCTGGGCGACGTGAAGCTGGCCGGCGTCCTCGGCCTGTACCTCGGCTGGTTCGGCGCCCGCGCCACGCTGGCCGGCCTCCTCGGCGGCTTCGTGCTGGCCGCGGTCGTGGGCCTGATGCTGATCACAGCCCGGCGAGCCACCCGCAAGACGCATATCCCGTTCGGCCCGTTCATGCTGGCCGCCACGCTGGCCGTGCTGCTCACTCCCGCCCTGTCCGGCTGATCCGCCAGGAGACGGCAGACCGCCGCGGACGACAACTGAGGCCAGGCCGCGGTCATCCCGCGGCCTGGCCTCAGTCACCTGGCGCTATGGCAGCCGTACGACCGCGCGGCTAGCGTGTCAGCACCTTCGAGCCGTTGGACCGCGCGGTCAGCGCCAGCCGGACCCGGTTGCCGTCGAGCTTCTCCTCGACCACGCCGGTCACCTCGACAGACGCGCCGGTGTCGTCGTCCGGCACGATCACCATCGAGGAGAACCGGACCCCGAGCTCCAGGACCACGCCCTGCGGGCCGGCCCAGTCGGTGACGAACCGGCCGGTCTCGGCCATCGTGAACATGCCGTGCGCGATCACGTCGGGCAGCCCGACGGCCTTCGCGGTGCGCTCGTTCCAGTGGATGGGGTTGAAGTCGCCGGACGCGCCGCAGTACTTGACCAGGCTGAGCCGGGTCACCGGGTAGCTGACCTCGGCCAGCTCGGCGCCGGCCTCGACGCCGGCGAACGTGACCTGCCCCGTGCTTACCTGCTCAGCCATGCTGACCCCCGTTCAGGCACTCTGCAGCTTCAGATGGCGCCCCGCTCGACGAGCGTCGAGTGTGCCGTGCACACCAGTTCGCCGTCGAGCGTGCGGAACTCGGTCGTGTTGGTGAGCAGCGTGTTGCGGCCCGCGTCCCGGATGTCGGTGATGGTGGTCTGCGTCGTCACGACATCGCCGGCCACCAGCGGCCGGACGTAGGAGAACGACTGCTCGCCGTGCACCACCATGGCGTAGTTGATGCCCAGTTCCGGATCGGTGGCGGCGCGGTTGCCCGCGGCCGCGGTGATCACGATGGGGAACGTCGGCGGGGCGATCACGTCCGGGTAGCCGGCCGCCTGGGCGGCGGCTACGTCCCTGAACACCGGGCTGGGGTCCCCGATCGCATCGGCGAAGTCCCTGATCTTCACCCGGCTGATCTCATACGGATCCGACGCCGGGAACGTGCGGCCCAGGAAATCCCGGTTGATGGGCATGGCCGCCCCGGCCGCTAGCGGGTCTCTTTGTGCGGCTGGTGCTTGCGGCAGTTCGGGCAGTACTTGCTCAGCTCAACCCGGTCCGGGTCGTTACGCCGGTTCTTGCGGGTGATGTAGTTGCGGTGCTTGCACTCCTGGCAAGCCAGGGTGATCTTCGGCCTGACGTCAGTCGCAGCCACCAGTGCCTCTTTCCTCGGCGGATGAAACGGGGACGGGGCGAGGGCAGAGCCTCGCCGCGGTAGGTGAACACGGAGCCTGGCCGGTGATGTTCCCGGGGGCTGGTAGCGGAGGCCGGACTTGAACCGGCGACACAGCGATTATGAGCCGCTTGCTCTGCCTGACTGAGCTACTCCGCCGCACCCGCCTGACTCGCGGGGGATGACCTAGCTTACAGCGACTCGGCCGCGTCCCGCGCCACGCCCCGCCCGGGAGCGAACCTATCCGCACGCCTAGCACTCAACCACGTTCAGGGCCAGGCCGCCACGGGCAGTTTCCTTGTACTTGTCCTTCATGTCCGCGCCGGTCTCCCGCATGGTCTTGATCGCCTTGTCCAGCGACACGTGGTGCACGCCGTCGCCGCGGACCGCCATCCGGGCCGCGGCGACCGCCTTGACCGAGGCGATCGCGTTCCGCTCGATGCACGGGATCTGCACGAGGCCGCCGACCGGGTCGCAGGTCAGGCCCAGGTTGTGCTCGACGCCGATCTCGGCGGCGTTCTCCGCCTGCTCGGGCGTGCCGCCGATGACCTCGGCCAGCCCGGCCGACGCCATCGAGCAGGCCGAGCCGACCTCGCCCTGGCAGCCGACCTCGGCCCCGGAGATCGACGCGTTCTCCTTGAACAGCACCCCGATCGCGGCCGCGGTGAGCAGGAACCTGACCACCGCGTCGTCGTCCGCGCCGGGCACGAACCGGGTGTAGTAGTGCAGCACCGCCGGGATGATCCCGGCCGCGCCGTTGGTCGGCGCGGTGACCACCCGGCCGCCGGCCGCGTTCTCCTCGTTGACGGCCAGCGCGTACAGCCCGACCCACTCCATCGCGTGCAGCGGGTCGGACGGGTCCGCGGTGCGCTCCAGGGTCTCCCGCATGGCCCGGGCCCGGCGCCGGACCTTGAGCCCGCCGGGCAGCACCCCGGTCGCCTCGACGCCGCGCGCCACGCACTCCTGCATGACCGCCCAGATGGCCAGCAGCCCCGACCTGACCTCGGCCGCCGGCCGCCGCACGGCCTCGTTGGCCAGCATCACGCCGCTGATCGGCAGCCCGGTCGCGGTGGTGTGCGCGAGCAGCTCGGCGCCGCTGCTGAACGGGTACGGGACCGGCGTCGGGTCGCGGACGATGGCGGGCTGCCCGGCCTCGTCCTCGCCGAGCACGAAGCCGCCGCCGATCGAGTAGTAGGTGGCCGCGGCCAGCTCCGCGCCGCCGGAGTCCAGCGCGGCGAAGCGCATCGCGTTGGAGTGGAACGGCAGCCGCTTGCGCCGGTGCAGGATGATGTCCGCGTCCGGGTCCATGTCGATCTCGTGACCGCCGGGGAGGGTGAGCCGCTTGGTCTCGCGGATCGCCTCGACGGCCGGACCGGCCGCCACCGGGTCCACGGTCTCCGGCTCCTCGCCCGCGAGGCCCAGCAGCACGGCCTTGACGCTGCCGTGGCCATGCCCCGTCGCGCCGAGCGACCCGAACAGCTCGACTCTGATTTTAGAAATACGGTTATCCACGCCGCGGGCCCCGGCCTCCCGCGCGAACCGCACCGCGGCGCGCATCGGGCCCACCGTGTGCGAGCTTGACGGCCCGATCCCGATGCTGAACAGATCGAACGCGCTGATCATCGCCCTCCTGCCCGTCAGCCAGCGCCGTTGCCGGCTATCCCTGCATCCTCGCACTGGCCGGATCGAACGGCGGGGCCAGGCTGACCGTGGCCGGTGATACCTCGCCGCCCACGTTCACCTCGTACCGCCCGGCCCTGATCCAGTCCGCGGTGACCGGGTCCCCGGTCGTGTCCCACAGGTAGGCCAGGCCCACCGGGCGGCCCACCGCCTCGCCCCAGGCCGCGGAGGTCAGCTGGCCGGCCGCGGCCCCGTCCCGCAGCACCAGCTCGCCGCCCCACAGGGTCACCTCCGGGTCGCTGGCCACCAGCGAGACCAGCCGCCGCCGCGGCCCGATCTTGCGGGCCTTCTCCACCGCCTCGCGGCCCAGGAAGCCGACTGGCGTGCGCAGCTTGCAGGCGAACAGCAGGCCCGCCTCGACCGGCCCGTAGTCCGGGGTCAGCTCACGGCCGAAGGCCCGGTAGCCCTTCTCCAGCCGCATCGACTCGATCGCGTAGTAGCCCGCGTTGACCACGCCGAGGGCCCGGCGCCCGCGGCCATCAGGTCCTCGTAGACGCCGGCCGCGAACTCCGCGGGGACGTACAGCTCCCAGCCGAGCTCGCCGATGTAGCTGATCCTGGTCGCCCGGACGGTGGAGTAGCCCAGGTCGACCTCGCGGCTGGTGCGCAGCGGGAAGTCGTCATTGGCGAAGCTGGCCCGGGACAGGCCGGACAGCAGCTCCCGGGACCGCGGGCCCATCACCCCGTACACGGCCAGCGCCGAGGTCACGTCGGTGATCGTCACCTGGGCGCCGCAGGGCAGCTGGCGGCGCAGGTGGTCCTTGTCCCGCTCGGTCGTGGCGGCGCTGCTGACCAGCAGGTACTCCGACGCCGAGATCCGGGTCACGGTCAGGTCGGACTCGTAGGTGCCGCGGTCGTTCAGCAGCCCGGTGTACACCACGTGCCCCGGCGGCACGGCCACGTCCGCGGTGCACAGCCACTGCAGGACCCGCTCCGCGTCCGGCCCGCTCACCAGGTACTTGGAGAACGAGGTCTGGTCGAACACGGCCACCGCGGACCGCGCGGCCCGCTGCTCAGCGGCCGACCAGGGCAGCCAGTTCTGCTTGCCCCAGGAGTAGCGGATTTCCGGCGACTCGCCGGGCGGGGCGAAGAAGTTGGCCCGCTCCCAGCCCATCCGGCTGCCGAAGCTGGCCCCGGCCGCCTTGAGCAGGTGGTAGGCGGGTGACCGGCGGAACGGGCGGGCGGTCTGCAGCTCGCGGTTCGGCCACGGCACCGCGTAGTGCAGGCCGAGGATCTCGCCGACCCGGTCGTGCAGCCACTGCACGTTGCCGTTGAACGGGGCGAACCGGCGGATGTCGACCGCGGTGGCGTCCAGGCCGGGGTCGCCGGTCATGATCCACTGTGCGGCGGCCTGGCCCGCGCCGCCCGCGCAGGCGATGCCGACCGAGTTGAAGCCCGCGCAGACGAAGAAGCTGCGCAGCTCAGGCGCCTCGCCCAGGACGAACTGGTTGTCCGGGGTGAAGCTCTCCGGGCCGTTGAGGAACAGCTTGATGCCGGTGTCGCGGAGCACCGGGATCCGCGTCATCGCGCTCTCCATGAGGATCGAGAAATGCTCCCAGTCCTCACCGAGCAGCTGGAACTCAAACGGGTAGGGCAGCTTGTCCGGCGCCACCCACGGCTTGGCCTCGGGCTCGAAGCCGCCCACCACCAGGCCGCCGACCTCTTCCTTGAAGTACGTATAGCCGTCCGGGTCGCGCAGCACCGGCAGGTCCCGGTGCACTCCGGGGATCTGCTCGGTGACCACGTAGAAGTGCTCGGCCGAGTGCAGCGGCACGTTCACCCCGGCCAGGGCGCCGACCTGCTTGGCCCACTGGCCGGCGCAGTTGACGACGATCTCGGCTTCCACCGGCCCGGCGTCAGTCGTGACGCCGGTTACCGCCCGCCCACCGTAATCCTCACTGGTCGTGATGCCGGTGACGCGGACCCGCTCGGCGATGACCGCCCCGCGCATGCGGGCGCCGCGGGCCAGCGCCGCGGTCAGGTCGGCCGGGTTGGCCCGGCCGTCGCCGGGCAGCCACAGCGCCCCGGCCAGGTCGCTGGTTTCCAGCACCGGGTAGCGGTCGCGGGCCTGGGCCGGCGTGATCAGCTCGCAGTCCAGGCCGAACGCCTCGGCGGTGGCCGCGGTCCGGCGCAGCTGGGTGAGCCGGTCCTGGGTGCGGGCCACGGTCACGCCGCCGCACCGGCGGAACCCGGTGCCGAGCCCGGTCTCGGCCTCGAGCCGCTCGTACAGGCCGGTGGAGTACTGCACCAGCCGGGTGCCGCTCTCGGTGGCCCGCAGCTGGCCGACCAGGCCGGCCGCGTGCCAGGTGGTGCCGCAGGACAGCTGGCCCTGCTCGAGGAGCAGCACGTCGGTCCAGCCGGCCTCGGTCAGGTGGTACGCGACGCTGGTGCCGATCACGCCGCCGCCGATGATCACCACCCGGGCCCGGCCCGGGAGCCCAGCGGTCGTCGCGTGCCCAGTCATCGTGGGCTCAGTCATCGCGGTCAGTCATCACGGGCCGCCTCGTCCAGCAGGCCCGCGAAGCCGGCCGAGGTCATCCCCGCGGCGGCGCCTTCCCAGCGTTCCATCGCCCACGCCCAGAAGTCGAAGTCGATCGGGCTGACCGCGTGCTGGATCGCGCCCCACAGCGTCCAGCCGTACATCCCGGCCAGGCCCAGCAGCCGGGCCCGGGCGATCTTGTGCCGCACCGGGCGGCCGTAGTAGGCGGTGACCAGCTCGGCCAGGCCGTCGGCGGGCAGGCGGCACTCCCCGGCGATGTTGCCGAGCTCGAAGCAGGCGTCGTTGTTGCCGGCGTACTCGTAGTCGATCAGCCAGATCTTCTGGCCGTCGTCGATGAAGTTGGCCGCCAGCAGGTCGTTGTTGCACGGCACGGTGCCCTCGTCGCGCACGGCCAGGGCCGCCCGCATGGCCTCGAACTGCGGGCGCAGGCCGTGGTAGCCGTCCGGGATGCGCATGCCCGCGTCCGCGGTGACGCCCGCGTACCGGGCCTGGATCTCGAACATGTTGAAGTCGTTGCCGAACCGGCCGCCGGCGTGCAGGGTGCGGACCGCGTCCGCGATGCGCGTCAGGTTGCCCGGCTTCGCGACGTCCTCGTTGGTGAACGTGACGCCGTCGATGTAGCCGATGACCAGGATCCCGTCGCCGGGCCGGTAGTCGATGACCGGGGCGCCCGCGCCGGCCTCCGCGGCGGTGACCGAGTTGCGGTACTCGCAGTCCCGGTCGATGGCCAGCAGCTCGGACCCGGCCGACCAGACCCGGGCCACGTAGCCGCCGTCCGGCGTGATGACGTGATAGTTCCGGTTGGTCAGGCCGCCGGGCAGCTCACGGACGGTACGCGGCCTGCCGGTCAGGGCCGGGACCCTGTCCAGCAGGTCGTCGATGGCGGCGGAGCCCGGGGGCATAGCGGCAGGCTAGACGCCCCCTATGTCAAAGGTCTAGACGTAACGGGGAGTGCTGGCGTGGTCACAGGGTCCGAACTGGGCGGACAGTACCCGGATGAATGTTCATTTAGGGTCTGGACAATTACGCCGGCCGAATCGTACGCTCTGCCTCACTCTGGCCCCCCACCAGCAGGGGAGGATCCCCAATGAGCGATAGCGCCAGCGCAACCGCATCGGCTCCGGAAGAGCGCGATTCCGCTGATCTCGCGCAGTTCGGTTACAACCAGGAGCTGAAGCGCTCGCTGGGGGGGTTCAGCTCGTTCGCGGTCGCGTTCAGCTACATCTCCCCGTCGACCGGCATCTTCACCCTGTTCGCGCTGGGCCTGACCACGCTGGGCGGGGTGTTCATCTGGACCTGGCCGGTCGTGGCGGCCGGCCAGTTCGTCATCGCGATGAACTTCGCCGAGGTGTCCAGCCACTTCCCGGTGGCCGGCTCGGTCTTCCAGTGGACCAAGTACCTGGCCAGCCGCCGGTACTCGTGGTTCACCGGGTGGATCTACCTGTTCGCCGGGATCCTGACGGTGACCGCGGTGGTGGCCACCCTGCCGCTGGCCCTGCTGCCCGCGCTGGACGGCCTGGGCTGGCACGCCATGGCCGCCGGGACGCTGCACCAGCAGCTGATCACCGCGGCGATCACGCTGGTGGTGATCACCGTCCTGAACATCTACGGCGTCCGGCTGGTGGCCATCATCAACAACACCGGCGTGCTGTTCGAGATCCTCGGCATGTTCGTGTTCGCCATCATCCTGCATGGCCTTCCACAACCACCAGGGCTTCGGCGTGGTGACCAACAGCGCGGGCCTCCCCGTCAACGGCAGCACGTTCCTGGCCGCGATGTTCATGAGCCTGTTCGTCATCTACGGCTTCGATACCGCGGCGACCCTGGCCGAGGAAACCAAGGACCCGCGCCGCAACGCGCCCAAGGCGGTGCTGTACTCGGTGATCGGCGCCTTCGTCATCGGCGGCGTGTTCCTGCTCGGCACCCTGGTCGCCATCCCCCACCTGGGCTCCGCGGTCAAGAACGGGATCGGGCCGGCCCAGATCATCGAGGCCAACTTCCCGCACGGGTTCGCCACCCTCTACCTGCTGGTGGTGTCCGCGGCGATCTTCGTCTGCTGCCTGTCGATCATGGCCGCGACGATCCGGCTGTGCTTCGGCATGGCCCGCGACAACCAGCTGCCGTTCTCCAAGCCGCTGGCCAAGGTGGCGCCCAAGCTGCACACCCCGCCGTGGACCTGCATCGTGATTGCGCTGATCGCGGCGATCCCGTTCATCCAGTTCTCCGGCGCGGGCATCATCGCCATCGCCGCCACCGGGATGATCTACCTCAGCTACTTCCTGGGCAACATCGTGATCATGCGGGCCCGGATGCGCGGCTGGCCCAGGACCAGCGCGCCGTTCCGGCTCGGCCGCTGGGGCCCGGTGGTCAACATCGTCGGCCTGATCTACGGCGGGGCGATGCTGATCAACTTCGCCTGGCCGCGGCCGGCCAGCAACCCCAAGCCGAACGAGACCGGCGGGCTGCTGACCCTCGGTTTCCTGAACAATGTCCCGATCCTGTGGACCGTGGCGATATTCATCGTGCTGCTCGGTGCCGTGTACTACGCCGTGGCCGGGCGCCGGAAGGTGATGGCCCCGGTGGTCGCGCCTGCCCCGGACGACCCGATCCCGGCCGGCAGCCCGGGCGCCTGACCAGACCAGGAGGGGACTTCATGATCACGGGGGGTTTGCCGTCGCGAGGCGGTGAATCCTCCGTGATCATGGAGGCTTTTCCGGTGGTCCGGCTGCGGGACAATTGATCGCATGCCCCGGTCACCAGGCACCCGCCGTGGGGTCGTTCGGCGCGCCGTCCCGCCCGCGCTGGAAACCAGCGTGCGGACCCCGCCCCGGATCATCCGGGCGCCCGGGATCACCGTGCACGCCCAGATCGAGGACTGGCTGGCCGGCGAGATAACCCTGGGCACGCTGCGGCCCGGTGCCCGGCTGCCCGCCGAGCAGGACCTGGCCGCCTGGTTCGGGGTCAGCCGGATGACGCTGCGGCACTCGCTCGGCGAACTGGCCCGGCGCGGCCTGGTGACCAAGACCGTCGGCCGCGGCGGCGGCACGTTCGTGGCCGAGCCCAAGGTGGAGCAGGACCTGACCACGCTGGCCGGGTTCTCCGAGCAGCTGCGGCGGCACGGCATGGTGGCCGGCGCCCGGGTCCTGTCCGCGGCCACCCGCCCGGCCGGGCCGGCCGCGGCCGCCGCGCTGGGCCTTTCTGAGGGCGACCCGGTGCACGAGGTGCGGCGGATCCGGCTGGCCGACGGTACGCCGATCGCCATGGAGCACTCGCTGTTCCCGGCCAGCCTGTTCGAGGGCATGCTCGAGCGGCGGCTCGACGGGTCCCTGTACGAGCTGCTGGAAACCCAGTACGGCCAGCGGCCCTACCGGGCCAGGGAGAGCCTGGAGCCGGTCACCGCCGGGGTCCGCGAAGCCGAGGCGCTCGAGGTCCCCGAGGGGGCGCCGCTGATGCAGGTGCAGCGGACCGCGTACGCCGAGTCCGGGACGCCGCTGGAGTTCGCCCGCGACCTGTTCCGCGGCGACCGCACCCGCCTGGTCATGTGGACCTCAGACCTGGCCGACTGAGCCAGGCCGGGCCGGCGCGCTGGCTGGTAGCATCGGGGCATGCTTGTTGGTCAGTGGACGACGACGCCGGGGAGATCCCGGCGCGTGCTGTCGTGACCTGACCACGATGACAAGGCCCTGGGAGCTCAGCTCCCGGGGCCTTTTGCGTTTCCGGGCCAGCTGACCCTTCTCCGGGCCTCCGATCAAGCCAAGGAGGCACCAATGTCATCTCCATCACTGGCCCCGGCCGGGGCCGGGGCCGACGCCGGCCCGCTGGACCAGGGCCTGCCCGACCACCGGCGGATGGGCCGCGAGCTCGGCCTGTTCCGCACCGATCCCATCGTGGGCGCGGGCCTGCCGCTGTGGCTGCCGCACGGCGCGGTGATCCGCGCCGAGCTGGAGCGTCTCGCCGCCGAGGAGGCCGCCCGCACCGGCTGCCTCCGGGTGTACTCGCCCGTGCTGGCCAAGCGGGAGCTGTTCGAGCGGTCCGGGCACTGGGACAAGTTCGCCGCCGACATGTTCCCGGTCATGAGGGTCGGCGGGGACGAGCTGGTCCTCCGCCCGGCCAACTGCCCGCACCACGCGCTGATCTACGCCAGCGAGCAGCGCAGCTTCCGCGACCTGCCGATCCGGCTGGCCGAGCTGGCCGCGATGTTCCGCAGCGAGCTGTCCGGGGTGGTCGGCGGCCTGTCCCGGGTGCGCCAGATCAACCTGGACGACGTGCACTCGTTCGCCCGGCCGGACCAGGTCCAGGACGAGATCATGCTGGCCCTGGAGTCGGTGCGGCGCTGCTATGCGCTGCTCGGCATCGAGGTGGCCAGGTACCGGCTGTCGCTGCGCGGCCCGGGCGACGGCTACCTGGGCAGCGCGGCGCAGTGGCAGGACGCCGAGCGCCAGCTGCGGGCCGCGCTGGATCAGCTCGGCCTGGCCTACGAAGCCGCCGAGGGCGAGGCGGCGTTCTACGGGCCCAAGATCGACGTGCAGGTCACCGACCCGGCGGGACGCGAGGAGACCCTGTCCACCGTGCAGGCCGACTTCAATCAGCCGGAGCGGTTCGACCTGGCCTACACCGGCCCGGACGGGCAGCGGCACCGGCCGGTGATGATCCACCGCGGCGTGCTGTCCTCGATGGACCGGATGGTGGCGTACCTGATCGAGCGGTACGACGGGGCGTTCCCGCCCTGGCTGGCCCCGGTCCAGCTGGTCGTGCTGCCGGTCACCAGCGAGCAGGCGGCGCTGGCCGGGTCGGTGGCCGGCCAGGCCCGGGCGGCCGGGCTGCGGGCCGAGTGCGACCCGGCCGACGCCACCCTGGGCGCGCGGATCCGCCGGGCCCGCGAGGCCAGGATCCCGTACGCGGCGGTGATCGGCGCCAGCGAGGCGGCCAGCGGCCTGGTCGCGGTCCGCCTCCGGGACGGCCGCCAGATCCCCGGCCAGCCCGCCGCCGCCCTCATCCAGGCCATAGCCGCCCAGGTCGCCAGCCGCTCCCCCAGCCTCGGCCTGGACCCCGCCTGACCCCGCACCAGCGCGTCGATGGGCCATCGCTGCCGTGAGAGGGATAGCGATGGCACATCGGCGGCAACGCGAACGGGGCGCCAGGCGTCAATCTGAACGGGGTGGTCCTCGCGGGCAGAGATGGGGTAAGTGGAGATCATGAGCAGAGTCGCTGGCGTCATCCTCGCGGCGTGCTGCGCGGCGGCCGTGGCCTGCGGCACGGCCGCGCCCGTTTCGGCCGTGTCCCATCGGGCCGCGACCCGGCCGGTGGCGTTCGACTGCAAGGGCCAGCACGACGGCCAGGTGCAGCCGGGCACCGTGTACCTCGACTGCATGTCCGGCAACGCGTTCGTGAAGACGCCGTCCTGGGCGTACTGGACCGCTGAGGCGGCCAAGACCAGCCAGCCCGGCCAGCCGCGCACCGCCGTGCTCTGGGTGAACACCTGCACGCCGATGTGCGCGGCCGGCCACTACCGGAAGTACAAGGCGGTGCTGTCCTTCTTCCGGCCGGAGACCGTGCACGGCGTCCGGTTCTTCACCCGCATGCGGCTGCGCTACACCCACGGCAGCGCGCGCGACTACACGTTCCGCTGGGGCACCTACCCCGGGGCCACGCTCCCCGGCTGGATCGGCGGCCCAACCGGGCCCGCCTGACCGCACCGGCCGGCCAGCCCGGGCCGGCAGCCCGGGCCGGCTGGCCCGGGCCCGGCCTCCTATCTGCCCGGCAGCGCCGCCAGCCTGGTCCGGCTGGTGATGAACGCGGCCCCGTACAGCACCGCGACCAGGATCAGCAGGAACCGGTAGCCGGTGATCAGCGCCAGGTACTCCAGCGCACCGCCCACGATCGCCCCGAGCAGGTTCGCGGCGAACGCGTCGCCGGACGTGGCCACGTCCTTGAACCGCTGCGAGAAGATCAGGTTGGCCAGGTAGACCGGCGCGAACGCCAGCGCCCCGCCCGCGAAGAACCGCACCACCATCGGCAGCCCGAGCAGCGATTCCTGCGGCACCACCCAGGTCAGCACCAGCGACGCGATGAGCAGCACGTACAGGATCCACGGTTTAGGCAGCGGCAGCCGCGCCGCGGTCTCGATGGCCAGGTACACGGTCAGCAGCACGGCCGCGAAGACCAGCGAGTTGACGAACCACGTGCTGCCGAACAGCAGCGCGAACTGGATGATGTTCTTGGTCTCGAGCAGCAGGAACGCCGCGCCCATGAAGGCCAGGTCGAGGTAGCCGCTCATGCGCTTGAAGGACCCGCCGAAGATCCGGATCAGCACCACCGAGGCGAGCAGGATCAGCCCGAGCATCCACAGGTAGATGTTCGGGATGGACTTGTTCGGCAGGTACGGGAACGGGTGGTCGTCGGTGGCCGGGGCGACCTTGGCGCCGGTGTAGACCTGCTGGCAGTTGGGCACCGGGCCCTGCTCCTTGACCGTGAGCACGGCCAGCCGGCGCCCGCCGAGCGGCGGCCCGACCTGCACGCACGGCGCGTGCCCGAACGCCTGCTCGATCGTGGTGGCGTACCTGGCCAGCAGGAACGGCTGGTAGTAGTTGTACATCGAGAACGTGCCGTCCGGCGCCAGGTGCAGCCGGGCCTGCGGCGATCGACTGCTCGGTCAGCAGGTAGCCCTCGAGCCGCAGGCTGGACTGGCCGGCCAGCGCGGTCAGCGAGTCCGGCAGCGCGAACAGGATCAGGTTGTACTTCTTGCCGGTGTCCTGCAGGTACTCCCGGCCGTCCCCGATGTGCGGGGTGACCTTCGGGCTCTGGTACGGGTGCTCGGGGTGATGCTCCCGGCCGACCTGGACCAGCGCCGGGTCGATCTCCACCGCGTCGACGTGCTGGGCGCCCTCGGACAGCGCCACCGCGACGTCGTTGCCGGACCCGGCCCCGATGATCAGCTCGTCCTTCAGCGACGAGGTGGTGACGTGCTGGTACGGGTAGAAGTAGAACTGCTTCTGCTCGTGCAGCACCTTCAGCGACCGGGCCGCCTGGTAGGGGATGTTGTTCGCGGTCACGTACAGCGCCGGGTGGGGGCCGCCGGCCTGCTTCACGGACAGCTTGTAGTACGGCGACCACTGCTCGTGCGGCGCGAACGAGTCCATCCCGAGCAGCGCGATGACCACGGCGATGCCCGCCCACTGATACCACTTCATCTTGCGGCCGAGCAGCACGGCCAGCCCGCCGGCCGCGATCACGCCCCAGGCCAGCGGCGGCAGCTGGAGGAACGACAGCGCGGAGAACACCGCGATCCCGGCGATGCTCCCGGCGATGTCCAGCCGGTAGGCGGCGAGCGGCTCGAACCGGACGAACAGCCGGCTGACCGCCTGCCCGAACCCGGCCATCACGGTCACGCTGAGCAGGAAGATGATGGTCAGGCTGACCGGCCGGGGCAGCGCGGTCATACCGCCGAGCCCCCGGTACGGGTTCTGCCCCTTTTCCAGCGTGGCCAGGATGACGGGGAACCCGAGCGCGAAGCCGACCAGCAGCGCGAACGCCACCGGCGCCCAGCGCAGGAAGTCCCGGTTCGACCGGGCGTTGAGGAAGCCGAGGCCGATGCCCAGGAAGCTGGCCAGCAGCACGAAGTTCGTGGCCGAGGCCAGGTAGACGTTGCCCGCCGCGGTCCATCGGATCAGCGCCAGCTCAACGAACAGCATCAGGAAGCTGGCGAACGCCAGCCTCCTGCGCTCCGCGCGCCCGGCCGCCGCGGGCTCGGGCTCCGCGGGTTCCGGCTCGGCGGGCTGGGGATCCCCAGGCTGCGCCGCCGCCGGCTCAGCCGCGGTATCCTCCGCCCTGGCTCTGGGGCGGGGGCCTGCGGAGCCGTTACTGGTGCCGGCGCTGGCGTCCGCCTGGCTGCTGTCTGCCCGGCTGGCGTCCGGCTGGACATCGTCTGCCGTGATCTTCGCCTCATCCACCCGGACACGCTAGCGCCCCGGGTCCCCATTTGCGGCGATAACGGCCAGCCAGCTAGATCAAAGGGCCTGGTTGGTGAGGACTATAACGCCGGTTAGCCATGGCTATCCGGGCGTCACGGGAAAGGATGGGTACATGACCGCCTGCTCACTGCACCTTGCCTGGGATCCCGCGCTGGCCGGATACGACTTCGGGCCCGGGCACCCGCTGGCCCCGGTCCGGGTCGAGCTGACCATCGCGCTGGCCCGCGCGCTGGGTGTGCTCGGCCACGACGTGTGCGTGGTCAGCGCCGAAGCCGCCCCGGACGCCGAGCTGGAGCGGGTGCACGACCCGCGCTACCTGGCCGCGGTGCGGGCCGCGGGCCAGGACCCGGACCGTCCGCCGCCGCCCGGCTTCGGCCTCGGCACCCCGGACGACCCGGTGTTCCCCCGGATGCACGAGGCGTCCGCGCTGGTCGCCGGGGCGACGCTGGCCGCGGTCCAGGCGATGTGGTCGGGTGCGTCCGAGCACGGCGCGAGCATCGCCGGCGGCCTGCACCATGCGATGCGCGGCTACGCCAGCGGGTTCTGCGTGTACAACGACCCGGCCATCGCGATCGCCTGGCTGCTCGACCACGGCGCCGAGCGGGTCGGCTACGTGGACATCGATGTGCACCACGGCGACGGCGTGCAGGCCGCGTTCTGGGACGACCCCCGGGTGCTGACGATCAGCCTGCACGAGGACCCCAGGACGCTGTTCCCCGGCACCGGGCGGCCCACCGAGACCGGCGGCCCGAACGCGCCCGGCAGCGCGGTCAACGTGGCCCTGCCGGCCGGCACCGGCGACGCGGGCTGGCTGCGCGCCTTCCACGCGGTGGTCCCGCCGCTGCTCCGCGCGTTCGCCCCGCAGGTGCTGGTCAGCCAGCACGGCTGCGACACGCACCGCCTCGACCCGCTGGCCAACCTGCGCCTGTCCGTGGACGGCCAGCGGGCCGCGCACGCCGCCGTGCACCAGCTGGCCCACGAGGTGGCCGGCGGCCGCTGGCTGCTGTGCGGGGGCGGCGGCTACGCGCTGACCGAGGTGGTCCCGAGGACCTGGACGCACCTGCTGGCCGAGGCGGCGGGCGCGCCGGTCGACCCAAGCACGCCCACCCCGCCGGAGTGGCGGGCCGAGGCGGAGCGGCGCACCGGCCGGCCCGCGCCCGCCTCGATGACCGACGGCGAGCCAGCCACCTACACCCCTTACGCCGACGGCCAGGACCCGGCCAGCCCGGTCGACCGGGCCATAGCCGCCACTCAGGCCGCGAGCTTCCCCGAGCACGGCCTCTGCCGGCGCCGCCGCGTCACCGTGCTAGGCGCTGCGCGATCTGGGGTGGCTGGCCGGTCGCGCGGGTGGTCAGCCTGCCGCGTGAAGGACGGCGGCGCCGCGGACGCGGCCGGCGGCCAGGTCTGCCAGGGCCTGGTCCGCCCGGTCCAGCGGGTAGAGCTCTGTGGTGACCTGCAGGCGGAGCCGGCTGGCCAGTTGAAGGAACTCCTCGGCGTCGCCCCGGGTGTTCGCGGTGACGCTGCGCAGGGTCCGCTCCTGGAACAGGTGCCTGGCGTAGTCCAGCGCCGGGATCGCGGACAGGTAGATGCCGGCCACGGCCAGCGTGCCGCCGCGGTCCAGCGCGGCCAGCGCGACCGGGACCAGGTCCCCGGCGGGCGCGAAGATGATGGCCGAGTCCAGCGGCTCGGGCGCCGGGTCGAAGGTGCCCTGCGCGGACGCCGCGCCCAGGCTGAGCGCCAGCTCGCGC
Source organism: uncultured Actinomycetes bacterium (assembly GCA_963770375.1). Taxonomy (GTDB): domain Bacteria; phylum Actinomycetota; class Actinomycetes; order Streptosporangiales; family Streptosporangiaceae; genus DASVBE01. The sequence goes on from CAVYPM010000017.1 coordinate 782,490, forward strand.
GCCGCGGCCCCGCGGGTGAACACGTGCACGGCCGCGCCCTGGGCCACCGCGACCTGGGTGGCCAGGTGCGCGGACCCGCCGAACCCCCACACCCCGAGCCGCCCGCCCGGCGGGACCTCGGCCCGCAGCAGCGCCCGGTAGCCGATGATCCCGGCGCACAGCAACGGTGCGGCCTGCTCGTCGCTGAACCCGTCCGGCAGGTGATGCACGTAGGCGTCGGCGGCCACCAGGTACTCGGCGTACCCGCCAGGGATGTCCCACCCGGTGTACACCGAGGCGGGGCACAGGTTCTCCAGGCCCCGCCGGCAGTACCGGCACCGCCCGTCGGTCCCCGCCAGCCAGGCCACGCCGACCCGGTCCCCGGTTGTGAAACGGGTCGTCCCTGGCCCGGCCGCGGCTACCTCCCCCACGACCTCGTGCCCCGGCGTGACATCGGGCCGCCTGGGCGGCAGGTCGCCCTCCGCGAGGTGCAGGTCGGTCCGGCAGACCCCGCAGCAGCGCACCTTGATGAGCAGCTCGCCCGGCCCCGGCTCGGGCACCGGCCGCTCGGTGAGCCGCAGCGGCCCGCTGGCCACCGGCCCCGGCTGATGCACTACCCACGCGCGCACACGCCCAGCCTACGGATGCCCTGCTCGTCTGAAGCCAGCCCGGGGAGGGGCATCGTCTGAGCTCGACGACTTTCCCGCGGAGATCATCCCGCGGCACGTGGCGGCCGCTGAGCTCCGAGCTGGTCTCCGCCGGCGTCAGCGGCGATCTGGCCGCGCACCGGCTGGGCGCCGGTTACCGGGCGGGGCTGATCCGCGGCGTGATCTGATGGCGGGGTGAGACTCCCGCTCCTGAACAGCCGCATGGCCCCGATGGGCACCACGATCTTCGCCGAGATGTCCGCGATGGCGGTCGCCACCAAGTCGGTGAACCTGGGCCAGGGCTTTCCCGACACCGACGGGCCCGCGGTGGTGGCCGAGGCCGCCGCGGCGGCGATCATGGCCGGGCGGGGCAACCAGTACCCGCCCGGGCCCGGCGTGCCCGAGCTGCGCCGCGCCATTGCCGCGCACCAGCAGAGGTTCTACGGCCTGGACGTGAACCCGGACACCGAGGTGCTGGTCACCGCGGGCGCGACCGAGGCGATCGCCGCGGCGCTGCTGGCGCTGACCGAGCCCGGTGACGAGGTGATCGCGTTCGAGCCGTACTACGACTCCTACGCGGCCTGCATCGCGCTGGCCGGGGCGGTCCGGGTGCCGGTCACCCTGCGCCCGCCGGGTTTCCGCCCGGACCTGGACGCACTGCGCGCCGCGATCACCCCGCGCACCCGGCTGATCCTGCTGAACACCCCGCACAACCCGACCGGCGCGGTCTTCAGCCGGGCCGAGCTCACCGCGATCGCGGACCTGGCCGTCGAGCACGACCTGCTGGTGATCACCGACGAGGTGTACGAGCACATGGTGTTCGACGGCGAGCATGTGCCGATCGTGACGCTGCCGGGCATGGCCGGCCGGACCGTGACGATCAGCTCGGCGGGCAAGACGTTCGCCTTCACCGGCTGGAAGATCGGCTGGGTGACCGGGTCGGCCGAGCTGGTGACCGCGGTCCGCACGGTCAAGCAGTTCCTCACGTTCGTCAACGGCGGGCCGTTCCAGTACGCGGTGGCCGAGGGCCTGGCCCTGCCGGACAGCTACTACGCGCAGCTGAACGGGGACCTGCGGGCCCGGCGTGACCTGCTCTGCGACGGCCTGGCGGAGGCCGGGTTCGCGGTCTACCGGCCCGCGGGGACCTACTTCGTCACCACCGATATCAGCGCGCTGGGCGAGACCGACGGGATCGCGTTCTGCCGTTCCCTGCCGGAGCGGGCCGGCGTGGTGGCCATCCCGGCCGCGGTGTTCTACGACGACGCCAAGGCCGGCGAGTCGCTGGTCCGGTTCGCGTTCTGCAAGAAGCCCGAAGTGCTGGAGGAGGCACTGACCCGGCTCCGCCGCGGCCTGGCCTCCTCGTAACCCCAGCCCCACCCGCCCCAAACCGTAGCGATGGGCGGTCGGCGGGAACAGCTGGGTGGGGGCGGGTGTTGCAGCGGGCGGACCGGCCGGCCCGGACCTGGGCTGACCGACGACCGGGACGAGTGATACCCGTGCTGAACCCCTACCTGTACGCCGCGCTGGCCGAGCAGCACGGCGCCAAGCTGCGGGCCGACGCCCGGCAGGCCCGGCTGGCCCGCTCCGGCGGCAGGAACCGCCTGGTCCGGCTGCGCGACGGCTCCGCGGTGCTGATCAACCCGGTCCGCAGCGCCGACGCGCCGCTGCTGGCCGAGGGATTCGAGCGGCTGAGCGCCAAATCCCGGCTGACCCGCTTCCTCAGCCCGAAGAAGCAGCTGTCCGCCCGTGAGCTGCGCTACTTCACCGACATCGACCACCACAACCACGAGGCGCTGGGCGCGATCAGCGTCGAGGACGGCCGCGGCGTGGGCATCGCCCGCTACGTGCGGGACACCGAGGACCCGCAGGCGGCCGAGATCGCGGTCACGATCGTGGACGAGTGGCAGGGCCGGGGCCTGGGCACGCTGCTGCTCACCCAGCTGACCAAGCGGGCCCGGCAGGAGGGCATCAGCCGGTTCAACGCGCTGGTCGCGGACGGCAACGAGCCGGTGCTGGCGCTGCTGCGCCGCACCAGCAGCGAGCTCCGCCCGGTCCGGCGCGAGCCGGGGGCGATGTTCTACCACGTGATCCCGCTCGGCGAGGAGACCGCCGCGGCGGACGCGGAACCGGCCGCCACGGCGTGCAGCCCGGCGGCGTAACCGCTGCCGCCCGGGAGCGGATGTCACAGACCGGCGGGGCTGCCTCGTCAACGGGGTATGCACACCAGAATCAAGCAGGCCGCCGCGGCCTTGCTGGCCCTGACCGCCGCGCTGGTCGGCGGCTGGGCCGAGTTCGCACCCCTGTCGTTCTACCGCTCGTTCCCGCTGGCCGGGCATCCCTGGATCGCCCCGCTCGGCCCGTACAACGAGCACCTGACCCGCGATGTCGGCGGCCTCTACCTGGCCCTGCTGGTGCTCACCGGCTGGGCGGCGATCCGGCCGCACGTTGGCACTCTGCGGCTGGCCGGGGCCGCGTGGCTCGCGTTCAGCCTCCCCCACCTGGTCTTCCACCTGCTGCACCTGGACGAGCTCGGCACGGCGGACAAGATCGGCAACATCGTCTCGCTGGCCGCGAACGTGGCCCTGGCCCTGGTGCTGGTCGCGCCGTCCCGGGCGGAGGCGGGCCGCCAGGCCCGGTCCGCGCCCGCGGAGCGGGCCACGGCCGGCACGGGACAGGAGGCCAGACGATGAAGATCGCAGTGGCGGGCGGGACCGGGGTGACCGGGCGGCACGTGACCGAATCCGTGCGCGCGGCGGGCCACACCGCCGTGGTGCTGTCCCGGTCAGCCGGGGTGGACCTCATGGACGGCCGCGGGCTGGCGGACGCACTGCGCGGGGTGTCCGCGGTCATCGACGTGACCAACACGACGACCACCCGCCGGTCCCGGGCGGTCGCGTTCTTCGGCACCGTCACCAGCAACCTGCTGGCGGCGGAACAGCAGGCCGGGGTCGGCCATCACGTGGCCCTGTCCATCGTCGGCGCCAACCGCGTCGGCTTCGGGTACTACCTGGGCAAGCGCCACCAGGAAGAGCTGGTGCTGGCCGGCCCGGTGCCGGGCAGCGTGCTGCGCACCACCCAGTTCCACGAGTTCGCCGGCCAGCTGCTCGACCGCGTCCGGGGCCCGGTCGCGATCGCACCGCAGATGCTCTCCCAGCCGGTGGCCGCGGCCGAGGCCGCCGCGGCGCTGGTCGGGCTGGCCCTGGCCGGGCCCGCCGGGCTGGCCCCCGAGCTGGCCGGCCCGCAGGAGTTCTGGATGGCGGACCTGGTCCGCCGGGTGGCCAGGGCCCGCGGCCAGCACCGGCCGGTGCTGGCGGTCCGGCTTCCTGGCGCGGCCGGGAAGGCGATGGCCGGGGGCGGGCAGCTGCCGTCAGGCCCGGGACCGCGGGGCGTGCTGACCTTCGACGAGTGGCTGGCCGCAGGCGGCGCAACCGGGCCAGTACCGGCCAGCACGGGTCCGGCCAGCACGGGTCCAGCCAGCACGGGTCCGGCCAGCACGGGCCCGGCGGGCCGGTGATGGCCGGCCGGGAAGCCGCGCTGGCCGCGGCGTACCAGCAGGCCAGGCCCCGGCTGGTGCGGGTGGCCTACGCGGTTCTTGGCAGCCACGCCGAAGCCGAGGACGTGGTGTCGGACTGCTGGCTGCGGCTGGCCGCCGCCGACGCCCGCGAACCGGTCCTCGACGTGGAAGCCTGGGCGACGGTCACGGTGGCCCGGGCCGCGCTGGACGCGCTGCGCTCGGCCCGGCGGCGCCGTGAGGTGTACGTCGGGCCGTGGCTGCCCGAGCCGGTCGTCGGCCTGGAGACCGTGGCCGGCGCCGGGCCGCCCGGGCCCGACCCGGCCGACCGGGTCACGCTGGACGAGACGCTGAGCTACGCCATGCTCGTCGTGCTGGAGACGCTGACCCCGGCGGAGCGCACCGCGTGGGTGCTGCACGACGTGTTCGGCCTGCCGTTCCCGGCCGTGGCCGAGGCCGTCGGGCGGACGCCCGCGGCGGTCCGGCAGCTGGCCGCGCGGGCCCGGGCGCACATCAGCGCACGGGCGCCGCGGGTCCCGGTCGGGACCGCCGAGCACGCCGCGGCGGTGACCCGGTTCCTGGAGGCGGCCATCGGCGGCGACCTGGCCGCCCTGGTCGGCGCGCTCGACCCGGACGTGGTGCTCACCAGCGACGGCGGTGGCCAGGTCAGCGCGGCCCGGCGGCCAGTGCACGGGGCCGACCGGGTGGCACGGCTCCTGCTCGGCCTGATCGGCCGCATCCCGCCCGCCGCGGAGGTCCAGTTCATCAGCGTCAACGGCGCCATCGGCCTGGGCGTTCTCAGCGGCGGCCAGCTGACCACGGTGGCCTCGCTGACCACGGCCAGCGGCCGGATCACCCGCGTCGACCTCGTTCTCGCCCCGGGAAAACTGCCGGCCCTGCCGTAGCCCGGCCCCGCCGCGAAAACTCGGTGGGCCGCTGACCTGCGGTTGCCGTAGGTTGGCCGGATGATTCCGGTCAGTCATGTCCTGGCGTTCGCCGCGGTGGCCGCGGTGCTGATCGCCGTGCCCGGGCCGAGCGTGCTGTTCACGGTCAGCCGTGCGGTGACGGCCGGCCGCCGGGCCGCCATGTTCACCGTTGTGGGCAACGAGCTGGGCCTGGTCGTGCAGGTCGTCGCGGTCGCGTTCGGCGCGGGCGCGCTCGTCCAGCGGTCCGCGGAAGTGTTCACCGCGGTCAAGCTGGCCGGCGCGGTGTACCTGGTCTACCTGGGCGTCCAGGCGATCCGGCACCGGCAGTCCATGGCCGCCGCGCTGGCCGGGAAGGTCGCGCCGGTGACCGGCGGCCGGGCGCTGCGGGACGGGTTCATGGTCGGGGTGGCCAACCCCAAGACGATCGTGTTCCTGACCATCGCGCTGCCCGGGTTCACCGTGACCGGTCCTGGGTCGCTGCCGGTCCCGGCGCAGATGATCATCCTCGGGATGCTGTTCCCGGTCATCGCGCTCGTCCTGGACAGCGTGTGGGCGGCCGCCGCGGGCACGGCCCGGCAGTGGTTCGCCCGGTCGCCGCGGCGGCTGGCGCTGGTCGGGGGAACGGGCGGGCTGGTGATGATCGGCCTTGGTATCAGCCTCGCGGCAACGGGCCGTAACGAATAAACCTTCGGCTCGCGGCCCGGAGCAGGCTAGCGAGGATCGTGGCGGGTCAGCCGGGTTTGCGGCCCCAGGTCGTGAAGTACAGCATCGGCAGCATCACCGTGCCCGGCGCCTCGATGTGCGCGCGGGCGGCCCGGTCCAGGTCGTCCAGCTCGCGCTCGGTGAGCAGCCCGGCGGCCAGGATCCGCGGCCGCAGGCTGCGGACCAGGTCCGGGACGATCATGCGGCGCCGGTGCCCGGCCGGGTGCAGGTCCGCGTAGACGCGCGTGCCGACGTCGGTCAGCCCGGCGTCCCGGTACAGCGCGGCCACCCGGCGGCCCATGCCCAGGTCGGCATCGGCCAGCTGCCAGGCCTGGCGGAGCAGCGCGGCCAGCCTGTCCCACGCCTCGTGCGGCGGGTCGCAGATGCAGATGGCGTCGGCCTCCTCGCCGGCCACCCAGCCGCCGGGCCGGGCCAGCCGCGCCATCTCCGCCACCACGTCGCCCGGCCACGGGATGTTGATCAGCAGCAGCCGCGCGTAGACCAGGTCGAACGAGCCGCGGCAGACCGGTCGCGCGGGCGTCGGCGCACCGGACGGTCACGTTTCCCAGGCCCCGCGCGGCGGCGAAGTCCCCGGCCAGGCGGACGTGGTCCGGGTTGACGTCCACGCCGGTGACGTGACCGCCGGGTGCCGTCAGGCCGGCCAGCAGGCCGAGGTTGCCGCGGGCCGCAGCCCAGGTCGAGGGTGTTCCAGCCGGGCTGGACACCCAGCCGGGCGAACAGTTCCTCGCTGCGCGGCCGCAGGTCATCGGCCTGCCTGCGGAGCCGTTCCTGCTCGATGCCGCCGCTGCCCAGCGTGTACTGCGGCAGTGTCACGCTCTCCGTCATGGTTCTCATCGCCCCTTCCCTGCCGTCCTGGTGACCCGACGGTAGGCAGCCCGGGGCCCACCGCCTCAGGGTGGCCCCCTGAACTTCTCCGGGCTAGCCCCGAGAGCACCGGCCACCGCCTGGCCTGCGAGACTCCGGGTGCGGGGCCGGACGGCGGGACCGGGAAACTTGATCTTGCGGGTCCGTGCGGGCCGGGGACAGACTGGCGGGAACCAGGAGGAGGGTGGCGCATTGGCTGGCAGGCGGTGGCCCCGGTGGTCGGAACTCCAGCCGCTGCTGCAACCCCAGCGGATCCCGCTGGACCCGGTCGAGCGGCGGCTCGGCAACGCGCACACGATCGGCGACCTGCGGGCGATTGCCCGGCACCGGGTGCCGCGGGCCGTGTTCGACTACACCGACGGGGCGGCCGAGGAGGAGATCTCGCTGCGCCGGGCCCGGCGGGCGTTCGCCCGGGTCGAGTTCCAGCCCCAGGTGCTGCACGACGTGAGCGAGGTGGACACCAGCGCCACCGTGCTCGGCCGGACCTGGCCGATGCCGTTCATGCTGGCCCCGACCGGGTTCACCCGGATGATGCACCACGAGGGCGAGCGGGCAGGGGGCCGGGCCGCGGCCGCCCGCGGGCTCACCTACGGGCTGTCGACGATGGGCACGACCTCGATCGAGGAGCTGGCGCAGGAGATCCCGGACAGCCCGAGTGGTTCCAGCTGTACGTGTGGCGGGACCGGGGCGCGGGCCAGGACCTGGTCGAGCGGGCCAAGGCGGCGGGCTACGAGGCGCTGCTGCTGACCGTGGACACCCAGGTCGGCGGCGGCCGGATGCGCGACGTGCGGAACGGGCTGACGATCCCGCCCGCCCTCACCCCGTCCACCGTGCTGGACGCGGCGCTGCACCCGGCCTGGTGGCTGAACCTGCTGACCACCGAGCCGCTGTCGTTCGCCAGCCTGCATAGCTACCAGGGCACGATCGCCGAGCTGGTGGGCACGCTGTTCGACCCGTCGATGACGTACGACGCCATCGACTGGCTGCGCGGTATCTGGCCGGGCCCGCTGCTGATCAAGGGCATCACCACGGTGGCCGACGCCAAGGCGGTGGTGGACCGCGGCGCGGACGGCGTGATCGTGTCCAGCCACGGCGCCCGGCAGCTGGACCGCACCCCGGTCCCGCTGGAGGTGCTCGCCCCGGTCGTGGACGCGATCGGCGACCGGGCCGAGGTGCTGCTGGACACCGGGATCACCAACGGCGGCGACATCGTGGCGGCCATGGCCCTGGGGGCGAAGGGCTGCCTGACCGGGCGGGCCTGGCTGTACGGGCTGATGGCGGGCGGCGAGCGGGGCGTTGACCGGGCCATCGGGATCCTGGCCGGGCAGATCAAGCGGACGATGCAGCTGCTGGGCGTGGCCCGGGTCGCGGACCTGAACCGGTCGCACGTGCGGCTGCGCCCCTGAGGACGCGCCCCTGAGGAAGCAGAGGCACGAGAGGAAGGCTGGTCATGGAGGTTGTCGAGTTCCGCCCGGAGCGGGAGCAGTACGCGTTCACGTTCGGTGGAGTCCCTCCCGTCCGCCGGGTACGCCCGGCACCATGCTGCGGTTGTGGACCGAGGACGCGTACTGCGGCACCCTCCGCTCGGCGGATCTGCCAGCACCTCGCTGACGATGCCGTTCGTGAACCCGCAGACCGGCCCGTTCTACGTCGAGGGCGCGGAGCCTGGGGACACCCTGGTGCTGCACTTCGTCGAGCTCACGCCGGCCCGGGACTGCGGTGTGTCGCACGACCATCCCGTTCTTCGGCGGCCTGACGAGCACCGACAGGACGGCCACGCTGCAGGACCCGCTGCCGGAGCGGACCTGGGTCTACGAGGTGGACTCCGACAAGCAGACGGTCGGGTTCCAGGCCCAGAGCAGCGGGTTGGAGCTCGCGCTGCCGCTGGAGCCGATGCTGGGCACTGTCGGGCTCGCGCCCGCCGCGTTCGAGGCTCGCTCGTCGCTGGTGCCGGATGTGTTCGGCGGCAACATGGACACACCGGAGATGCGCGCGGGCGCGACCTGTTACCTCAAGGTCAACGTCGAGGGCGCACTGTTCTCGATCGGTGACGGTCACTACCGCCAGGGCGAGGGCGAGTCCTGCGGGACCGCGGTCGAGGGCGCGATGAACGTCGTACTGATCGTCGAGCTGCTGAAGACGCCCGGACCGACGTGGCCGCGGATCGAGAACGACGACTACCTGGCCGTGGTCGGGTCGAGCCGTCCGCTCGAGGACGCGTGGCGGGCTGGTCAGGTCGACATGGTCGGCTGGCTCGGTTCGCTGTACGGACTGGACAAGCTGGACGCCTACCAGCTGTTGAGCCAGATCAGCGAGGCCCCACTGGCCAACGTCGTCGACGTCAACTACAGCGTGGTCACCAAGGTCCCGAAGCGCCTGCTACCGGCGACGAACGTGTACGACGGCATCCACGAGCACCTGCGCGAGGCCGCGGCGCAGAACCGGTAGGTCCCGCGGGCGGGCCGGAAGTCAGAGCACTATCCGAGCGAAGGAGGCAACGAGGTGGACCTTGGTCTGCAGGGACGGCGTGCCCTGGTAACCGGCGGGACGCGCGGGATCGGCCGCGCGATTGTCGACGTGCTGTCCGCCGAGGGCGCGGCGGTCGGGTTCTGCGCGCGTACCGCGGCGGATGTGACCGGCACCGTCGAGGCGTTCACCAAGCAGGGGCGCAACGTTGCCGGGCACGTCCTGGACGTGGCCGACGGGCAGGGCATGCAGACGTGGGTGGAGGAGGCGGCGGGGGCGCTGGGCGGCGTGGACATCGTGGTCGCCAACGTCAGCGCGCTGGCCATTCCCGGACGAGCCCGGCCAGCTGGAAGGCCAGCTTCGAGACCGACATGATGGGCACGGTCGGCCTGGTCCGCGCGGCCATGCCGTACCTGGAGCGCAGCGACGCCGCGTCGATCGTGACGATCTCCTCGGTGTCCGGCCGGGAGATCGACTTCGCGGCCGGCCCGTACGGCACCTTCAAGGCCGCGATCATCCACTACACCCAGGGCCTCGCCTACCAGCTGGCCGGCAAGGGCATCCGGGCCAACACGCTGTCCCCCGGCAACACCTACTTCGACGGCGGCGTCTGGCAGAGCATCGAGCAGGGGAACCCTGACCTGTTCAGCCAGGCCATGGCGCTGAACCCGACGGGGCGGATGGCGAAGCCCGAGGAAATCGCCCGCGGCGTGGCCTTCCTGGCCAGCCCCGCGGCGAGCTTCGTCACCGGCGCCAACCTCGTCATCGACGGCGCCCTCACCCGCGGCGTGCAGTTCTGAGGCGGCAGGCGGGCAGAACCGCCGCTTCGCCAGAACCGCGGTGGGTTGCGGCTGCGGCTGCGGCCGCCGTTCAGCGCCACCTCAGGCTGCGTCAGCGGCCCGCATTGGAGTGCTGCAACGCCGGTAGCGGGCCGCTTCGGCCGGGAGGAGCGCCGGGCCGGGCAGCGAACTCAGCCGGGATCGAGCAAGGGCAAGCTCGCCGAGCGGCTACGCCCGCACTGCGCCGGGAGGCTGGCATCAGCCGCACGGCCGGAGCGCGGCCTGGCCGCCACCGTGCGGGGTGAGGCTGATCCAGGCCGAGCGGCCCGCTATGGGCGCGGAGCTTGGCGCGGACCCGCTCGCTGTCTGGGTGGTCCAGGTCGCCGAAGATGCGCGCGGCCTGCTGCCAGGCCCGGCGGGCCGCGTCCAGGTCCCCCATGCCGCAGTGAGCGTCGCCGATGTGATCGAGCGTGTCGGCCTCGTTGTACCGGTCGGTGAGTTCCCGGCAGAGGCTGAGGGACCGCTCGTAGCAGCGCACGGCTTGCTGATAATCGCCGAGCTGAAGATGGATGTAGCCCAGGCTGTCCCAGGTATCGGATTCCCCGCTCCGCTCGCCTAGCGCCTGGTTCGCGGCGAGCGCCTGCTCGCAGTAGGCGATGGCCTGCTGGTAGTGGCCGAGCAGGGCGTGGCAGTAGCCGACGTCGTTGAGCGCCGTGGGCAGCATGGCGGCGTGGTTCCCGGCCCGGTACAGCTCGAGGGCCAGCAGGGAGTGCCTGAGCGCATCGGCGGGCCGCTCTGCCCGCTCGGCTAGCCAGGTCAGGCTGCTGTGGATGCGGGCCTGGCTGACCTGGTCGCCGAGCATCCCGAAGCGCCGCAGCGCGTCACGGAAATGGGGGCCCGCCTCGGAGAACTGGCCAGAGCGGGCGTAAGCGAGCGCTATGCCGTGCCGGGCATGCGCCTGGCCGGCCAGGTCATTGCTGCGGCCCGCGGCGGCCAATGCGATGTCCTGCACCAGGAGCTGATCATCCCAGCGGCCGAGGCGGAGGAGGAAAGTCGTCAGCGCCCACGCCAGCTGCCAGGCGTGGGTGCCGAACCCGGCTCCGGCGGCCATCGGCACGCCGGCAACGAGCGCGGCGTGCTCGGCGGTGAACCAGGACAGCGCCTCCTCAGCGGTCGCCGTCCCGGCGAGGACAACCCCGGGCCGGGGCGGCACCGGGATGATCGGGGCCAGGCTCGGCTCCAGCAGCAACGCGGCAGTGCAGGCGGTGTGCAGGTAATGGTCGAGCAGACGGCCCAGGGCCGTGAGGCGGGCCTGGTCGCTGTCCTGGGCCTGGGCCTGCTCGGTCGCGTAGGCCCGGAGCAGGTCGTGCATGGTGTACCGGCCGGGGGAATGCTCGGTGAGCAGGTGGGCGCGGGCCAGATCGGTCATGAGGGCGTGCACTCGGGCGGGCGGGAGCCCGGTCAGGCTGGCCGCGGCGTGGACCGCGAGGTCCGGGCCGGGATGCAGCCCCATCAGGCGGTACAGCCGCGCCGCGTCGGCGCTCAGCGCGCGATAGGACCACGAGAACACCGCCCGGGCGTCGGTGGCGAGGTCATCGCCGCCGAAGGCGTCCAGCGTACGGGTGGTTGCGCGGAGTTCGGCGGCCAGGACGGCGAGCGGGAAGGCGGGCTGAGTGGCGGCGCGCGCGGCGGCGATGGCCAGCGCGAGGGGAAGCCGTGCGCAGCGGGCGATGATGTCGTCGACCGCGTCACGTTCGCGGCCGATCCGGCCGGCGCCGAGGCGGCAGGTGAGCAGCTCGCGGGCTTCAGCCGTGGTGAGCAGGTCCAGCGTCAGCGGAACCGCGCCCTGTCCGGCGACCAGGCCGGTGAGGTTAGTGCGGCTGGTCACGAGGGCCATGCAGCCGGGCGACCCGGGGAGCAACGGGCGGACCTGCTCGACGTCGCGCGCATTGTCCAGCACGACGAGCACGCGCCTGCCGGCGAGCAGGCTCCGGTACAGCCCAGCCTGGGCCGGCAGCTCAGCCGGGATACCGTCCGCCGGCACGCCGAGCGCCGCCAGGAATCCCTGCATCGCCGCCCCGGGCTCCAGCGCCTGCCCGGCCGGATCGAATCCGCGCAGGTTGACATACAGCTGGCCGTCCGGGAACCGGGCGGCCACCCGGTGCGCCCAGTACACGGCCAGCGCTGTCTTGCCCACACCGGCCGTGCCGGACACCGCGGAGATAACCGCCGCGGGTGGTGCGGAGGACGCGGCGGCGCCCGTCTGCGGCAGCAGCGCGTCGAGGCGGGCCAGCTCGGCCAGGCGCCCGGCGAAGGCCGGGACGGCCGAGGGCAGCTGTGCGGGCACCGGCGTCCCTGGCCTGGTCGCAGGCAGCGTAACCGCGGGCGCGGCCAGGTCGAGCTCCGGGTCCTGGCGGAGGATCGCGGTCTGAAGGTCGCTGATCATCCGGCTGAGGCCGATACCCAGCTCCTGGCCGAGCGTGTCCCGCAGCTGGCGGCAGGCGGCCAGCGCATCGGCCTGCTGGCCGCTCCGGTACAGCGCCAGCATGAGCTGCGCGTGGAGCTGCTCATCCAGCGGGTGCTCCGCGGCCAGCTGCTCCAGGTCAGGCAGCAGAGCAGCATGCTCCCCGGCCCCCAGCCGGGCCTGGACGAGGGCCCGCTTGATCTGCAGCCACAGCTGATCCAGGCGCCTCGCCTGTCCCTCCAGCCAGGGCAGGCCGGCCAGATCCGGCAATGGCTGCCCGCGCCACAGCGCCAGCGCGGCCCGCAGGTGCTGTGTTCCCTGGACCGGATCGGCTGCCTGGACACCCTGCCGCAGCAGGTGCTCGGCGACCCGCACGTCGGTGTCAGCAGCGCTGGGGTCCAGGGCATAGCCGGGCGGGCGGGCCACGATCGCGGCCCCGTTCCCAAGGACCTTGCGCAGCTGGGAAACGTGCTTCTGCAGCGTGTTCAGCGAGGCCGGCGGCGGGCCGTCCGCCCAGACGGCTTCGGCCAGCCGGTCGGCACTGACGATTTCGCCGTGGTTCAGGGCCAGCACGGCCAGCACCGCCTTACGGCGCAGCCCAGCGACCAGCCGCGGCTCCCCGTCCACCACGACATCGACCGGCCCAAGCAGCCGCACCTGCATGACAGTCCTCCGCCCGCGGCCGCGAGTTCGGCCTCGGTGTGACAACGGACCGCCATGACGCCAGGTTCGGCAACGCGTCCGTGGCCGCCAGAAGCCGCCCGCGGAGGCGCCGCGTCAGCGCCGGGTCAGCGCCGGGTCAGCGCGAGCCGCCAGTGTCGGATGTACCGGCAGTGGTGGGCCTGCTGATGGCTGGCCTCTATTCGCCGGGTGGAACTGAACAAGTTACGAAAGGAAGATTCAAGGTGATCATTCGCCGTATAATCGTCGGGTCAGGGGAGCCCATTTCCATAGCACGCAGAGCGGCCGCCCTGCTGCTTGCCGGGGCGCTGGCGGCAGGCCTCAGCATGGGCAAGGCGGGAGCCGCCCAGGTGGCCGGCGGAATTATCACCCCGCCCTCTTACGGGGAATATCACGAGCTCTTCAACCCGTACCTCACCAACCAGACCTACAAATGCCTGGATGTGCCCAGTGCTTCTAACTCGCCTGGGGCGACCCTGCAGATGTTCCGCTGCCATGGCTGGGATCCCGACGGCCGCAACCAGCGATGGACATTCTTCCGCCTGGGCGAGCTGCCGACCGGCGAGTCCATCGTTGATATCCTGAACGGCAATAGTGGTTTGTGCCTAGCGTCCACCGGGCCCGGACAGTGGCTCACTCAGGACCATTGCAGCGGTCCCGCGGCTACGTGGCTGCCGGTTCCCAATCCGTACGACCCCGGCGGGTTCGAACTGCAGAACTACCTGTTCCGTGCCTATTGCGCGACAGTCAACGATTTTACCGGTGACCATACCCGGCTGACGCTGCGTCTTTGCAACGGGAATCCCGCGGACACGTACCTGCAGGACTGGGAACTGGGCTAGGCGGGCGGCGGCTGGACACCGTCCGCCGGGACCGTGTCCAGCCGGGTCAGGGTCATGGCCGCCAGGAACATCGCGGTCACCTGGCCGTCGGCCCGGCGGCGGAACACCGCCTTCTCGCCGGACTCGCGGAAGCCCGGACCGACCGTGAACGTGTCCTGGTCACCGGCCGGGGTCAGCTCGGGACGGTAGGCCGGGACCCCGGGGTCGGTCAGCACCAGCGCCCCGTCCCGCCACTCCAGCCGCAGGGTCACGCCCAGCTCCGGCAGCGAGTACAGGCCGAGCAGCGGCTGGACGGCCGCGGGCACCGGCACGGCCTGGCCCGCGGCGGGCCGGCCGGGGGTCTCCTCGCCCGCCGCGGCGGCCAGCGCGAAGGCCAGCTCGGCGGTCGGGGCGATGCCGTTCGCCAGCACGATCGCGCCCAGCGGCCGTTCCCGGTCGAAGCACACCGTGCTGGTGAAGCCGGGCAGGCCGCCGTCGTGCTGGACCCACACCACGCCGTCCCGCCGGGTCGCGAACCAGCTGATCCCCCACGCGCGGGCCCAGTCCGGGTCGGCCAGGTAGCGGGGCGTGTGCATGGCCCGCAGCTGGGCGGCGGGCAGCACCTTCTCCGCGCCCGCGCCGCCGGCCTCCGCGCCCGCCGGGTAGGCGCTGAGCTGGAAGGCCAGCCACCGGGCCAGGTCGGCCACCGAGGACCACAGACCGCCCTCGGCGTGCACCACCGGGGTGACCGCGGCGGGCACCAGCACGTCGGTGAACGGCTCGCACCGGTAGCCGGTGGCGCGGCGGGCCGCCAGCCCGGGCGGCAGCGGGTCGAACCCGGTCGAGGTCAGGCCCAGTGGCTCGAGGATGGCCTGGCGCAGGTAGTCCGGGTAGGGCGTGCCGCTGACCCGGGCGACGATCTCGCCGAGCAGCTGGTAGCCCAGGTTCGAGTACTTGGACTGTGAGTTCGGCGGGACCTTCAGGCCGACCTCGGCGGCCCGGGCCAGGTTCCGCGCCGCGCTGCCCTCGTAGGCCGGCCCGGCCCAGTCCGTGCCCGGCGGCTCGCCCTGCAGGCCGGACTCGTGCGACAGCAGCCGGCCGATGGTCAGCGTCTCCACCGGCCCGAACGGGCTGCCGATCGCGCGCAGCTCGGGCAGGTGCCGTACCGCCGGGTCGTCGAGGTGCAGCCCGCCGTTCCCGGCGAGCTGCATGATCGCCGTGCCGGTGAACGTCTTGGTGATCGACGCGACCCGCAGCAGCGTGGTCTCCTCCGGCGCCCGCCCGGCCGCCACGTCAGCGAGGCCGCAGCCCGCCGACCAGGCCAGCTCGCCGTCCCGGACAACCCCGGCAGAGATACCCGCCAGGCCCCGGGGCCGGTGCTCCCGGAGAAACCCGGCGGTCAGTTCCTCCAGCCGGGCCGACGAGGCGATGACTGATCCCGCCACAGCGTGCTCCCGTGTGTCAGTGCCCGTGTCAGTGCAGGTGACGCTGCCAGTCGGCGGGGACCTTGCCCGCCGGACCCGGCACCGGCTGGTCGAGCGGGTGGTGCTGCGGATCGGCCAGCGCCGGCCCCTCGTAGAACTGCTCGGACACGTAGTCCCAGAACCAGTCCTCGCCCGGCTCGTAGCTGCGGATCAGCCGGTGCCCCGACTCGGCCGCGTGCTTGCTGGCGTGCTGGGAAGGGGACGAGTCACAGCAGCCGATAAGCCCGCACTGGGCGCACCGGCGCAGGTGGAACCACCAGCCGTCGCTGGCCAGGCACGTGGCGCAGCCCGGGCCGCTGGGCGGAACCGAGGGGTCGATCGGGGCATCGTCCGTCATGGTGGCCACCCTATGCCGGCCGGCCAGACCGCCGGCCAGGCAGCCGCCCGCCCGGCCAGGCCGCGGCCCGCCGTCCGCCGCCACCCCCGGCTTGCGCGGGCCGGGCACGGCTTGATGTGCTGGCCCTGACCAGCAAGGTGGTGATGCGCGTGACCAGCACGCTCCCGGCGCAGACCGGCACCGGCAGCCTCGACGGCCTGCGCGCGATCGAGCGGCGCGTGCTGTGGCTGTCCACCGCGATCATCGACCACGCCAACCGGGTCCGGCCCAACCCGACCGGCCTGAAGGTCGGCGGCCACCAGGCGTCCAGCGCCTCGATGGTGTCGATCATGACCGAGCTGTGGTTCCGCCAGCTCCGCGCCGGTGACCTGGTGTCGGTCAAGCCGCACGCCTCGCCCGTGCTGCACGCGATCAACTACCTGCTCGGCGCGCTCGACGAGCGGTACCTGACCACGCTGCGGGCGTTCGGCGGGCTGCAGAGCTACCCGAGCCGGTCCAAGGACCCGGACCCGGTCGACTACTCCACCGGCTCGGTCGGCATCGGCGCGACCGCGCCGGTGTGGGGTGCGCTGGCCCGCCGGTACATCCTCAGCCACGCCGACACCCCGCCCGCTGACGGCACCCCCGGCCGCCAGTACTCCCTGATCGGCGACGCGGAGCTGGACGAGGGCGCGTGCTGGGAGGCGATCCTCGACCCGGCCGTGGCCGAGCTGGGCGAGGTCGTCTGGATCGTGGACTTCAACCGGCAGTCGCTGGACCGCGTGGTGCCCAACATCGGCGCGCCCCGGCTGCAGGGCATGTTCGCGGCGGCCGGCTGGCAGGTGCTCACGGTCAAGTACGGCCGGCTGCTGAACGGCATCTTCGCCCGGCCCGGCGGCGGCGCGCTGCGCGACCGGATCGACGACATGCCGAACCCGGAGTACCAGCGGCTGCTCCGCTGCCGCCCGGCCGACCTGCGGGACCGGCTGCCCGGCCAGGGCCCGCAGGCCGGGCAGCTGGGAGAGCTGCTGGCCGGCGTGGCAGACGCGGAGCTGCACGCCGCGTTCCGCGGCCTGGGCGGGCACGACCTTGCCGCCCTGGGCGACGCCTTCGCGGCCATCGACGACAGCAGGCCGACGGTGATCTTCGCGTACACCGTGAAGGGCTACGGTCTCCCCGGCGAGGGCCACCCGCAGAACCACTCCGCGCTGCTGACCGGCGACCAGCTGCGTGACCTCGCCGCACGGCTGGGCGCCGACCCGGACCAGCCGTGGGCCAGGTTCGCCAGCGGCAGCCCGGAGGCGGAGCTGTGCGCGGCCGCCGCGGCCCGGCTGCGCCGCGAGCCGCCGCCCGCGGCCCGCCCGGCGGCGATCCCGGAAGACTTCGGCCGCACCCCGCACGGCAAGTCCACCACCCAGGCCGCGCTCGGCCGGGCCCTGCTCGACCTGACCCGGCAGGCGCCGGAGGCGGCCCGCCGGGTGGTCACGGTCAGCCCGGACGTCAGCTCCAGCACCAACCTGGGCGGCTGGGTGAACAAGGTCGGCGTGTGGTCGCCGACCGAGCGGGTGGACTGGTTCGCCGACGACGGCGAGACGATCCTGCACTGGCGGGAGCGGCCCACCGGCCAGCACATCGAGCTGGGCATCGCGGAGACCAACCTGGTCGGCCTGCTCGGCGAGCTGGGTGCGACCTGGAGCCGGTGGGGCGAGCCGCTGCTGCCGATCGGCGTGCTGTACGACCCGTTCGTCGGCCGGGCGCTGGAACCGTGGTCGTTCGGCATCTACGCGGGCGGTCAGTCGATCCTGGTCGGCACCCCGTCCGGGGTCAGCCTGGCCCCCGAGGGCGGCGCGCACCAGTCGGTGATCACCCCGTCGATCGGCATCGAGCAGCCCGGCTGCGTCAGCTACGAGCCCGCGTTCGCGCTGGACGCCGAGTGGTGCCTGCTGGCCAGCCTGGCCCAGCTCGGGAAGGCCGGCGGCTCATCGGCGTACCTGCGGCTGTCGACCCGCCCGGTGGACCAGTCGCTGGCCGCGGTCCCGGCCGACCCGGACGCACGGGAACTGCGGCGGCGCCGCGCGGTGGCCGGCGGCTACCCGATCCGCCTGCACGCCGGGCCGCAGCTGACGATCGCCGCGATGGGCGCGGTGCTGCCCGAGGCGCTGGCCGCCGCGGACCGCCTGGACGCGGCCGGCGTGGGCTGCGACGTGATCTGCGTGACCAGCGCGGACCTGCTGTTCCGCGCGACGGCGGCCAGGAACGGGCTGCAGGACGGGCCGACCTGGATCCTGGAGCAGCTGTTCCCGGCCAGCCGGGCCCGGCCCCTCCTGACGGTCCTTGACGGGCACCCGCACACGCTGGCGTTCCTCGCCGGGGTCCGCAACGTACCTTCCGTAACCCTTGGTGTTCATCAGTTTGGCCAGTCCGGTGATCCATCCGAGGTGTACCGGTATCACGGCATCGACACGGGAAGCATCGTGCGGGCCGGGCTTGGCCTGGCTGACCGGGAGCCGCGGGGCGGCGGCCCGTGAGACGGAAGTTACGAGTGCGCGCCGAGGATGTCGGTGTGATGGCAGAAGTGCACGCGGGCAGGCTCGGCGGACTTCACCCGGTCCAGTGACGCCCACCACGCGTCCACGTCCCTGGCCTGGCCCTCGGGCAGGTCCGCGCCGGGCGGGGCGTTGTACTGCTCGGGCGCGTAGGCCGCGTCGCCGATCAGCACTTCCTCGCCGGCCGCGGTCTGGATCACGACAGACTGGTGGCCGGTCGTGTGCCCGGGCGTGGTGAGCACGGACAGGCCGGGCACGATCTCGGCGTCCCCGTCGAGCAGCTCGAACCGGGCGCCCATGAAGTCGAACCATTCGGCCATCCAGGCCGAGTCGGCCCGGGCGCGCTCCAGCTCGGCCCGCTGGATGTAGAAGGGCGCGTGCCTGAACACCGCGTTCTGGCCGCAGTGATCGAAGTGCAGGTGGGTGTTGATGACCAGGCTGATATCCGCCGGGGTCATGTCCAGCCGGGCCAGCGCGTCGGCGGCGGCGACGTTGACCACGCGCCAGTCGTTCAGCAGCCGGTCCGGGCCGCCGGCGCCGGTGTCGACCAGGGCGGCGCCGCCGTCGTAGCGGACCACGAAGCCGTGCACGGGGGTAACGTCGCTGCTGCCCGGGGCGGCCAGCGTGGCCAGGTGCAGGCGCTCGATCTCCAGAGGCATAGGGCTATCGTGCCAGCCCTCGTCGTTACAGCCGCCAGCAGCGCCGCCGTCGCCGGGGCGCGCGGATTTTTTTGGATTACGCTTCGTTGGCGTGCCCCGACGATTTGACCGTATTCAGACGGAGCGGCTGATTCTCCGCCGCTGGCTACTGCGGGACCGCGCCCCGTTCGCGGTGATGAACGCCGATCCCGAGGTCATGCGGTACTTCCCGGCCCGCCTTGACCGCGAGACGAGCGACGCGTTCGCGGACCGCATCGACGCGCGGCTCGAGCGGCAGGGCTTCGGCCTGTGGGCCCTCGAGCGGCGGGACACCGCCGAGTTCATCGGGTTCACCGGCCTCAACCCGATGCCCGCGGGCACTCCCGGCGCGGGCGGCCAGGAAATCGGCTGGCGCCTCGCGGCGAGCTCCTGGCATAAGGGATACGCCACTGAGGCGGCGAAGGCCGTTGTCGACGTAGCCTTCAACGGCCTGAACCTGCCGGAGATCTGGTCGATAACCTCGGTCCTGAACGAGCCGTCGCGGGCGGTCATGCGGCGGCTGGGCATGACCGAGCACTCGTTCTTCGATCACCCCACGGTGCCGCTCACGAGTCCTTTGCTCGCGCACGTCGCCTGCTGGCTGCCTAATCCGTCAGCTGCGGAAAACCCCTGCTGATAGGACGCCGGGGCGGCGAGTTGGCGCTGCCGGCGGCAGGACGCCGGCAGCACCAACCCCCGCCCCGACTTTGATCAACGTGCCCAGCGGCCCATGTCCGGGCCCAGCACAAGCATGATCTTCAGTATGCGTGTGGCGGATGAGGATGGCCGGGTGGCCGTGCTCCGGCGGCGGGGATTTTCCCAATCCGGAACACCGCGCCGGCCGCGCGATAGCGGGGATCCGGGTCCACGGCGGACAGGGATCTTACCGAGCGAGGAGATGTGCGCTGAAGCCGGCGACGGCTTGGCTGAATGCCTCCGGTTCTTCGAGGTGGGCCATGTGACCGGAGCGCTCGAGGATGGTCAGCTGAGATCCGGGAATCGCATCATGCAGCTCTCTCGCCCAGCGCGGTCCGCAGAGGAAGTCGTGCTCGCCCGTCAGGACCAGCGCCGGAGTGGCGATCGAGCTGAGCTGCCGCCGCACATCGAACGGCGCCGGCTCCTCCCCGTGCAGGGGGTCTACCCACGCGCGCAGGGCGGCTCGCACCGGAGCAAGGCGGCCCTCATGAGCCCAGTAATCGGCAAAGTACACCGGCATGATCCTGCGAAGGCCGTGAGTGATGGCGTCATCGTCCTGAGCAGCGAGCGTTGCCTGGTAGGCGCCGAACATGCCGGAAGCTTCCGGCTGGTCCGGGTGCTGCTGGGGAAAGAGCTGCAGATTGCTCATGGCGGCGGCCCAGAAATCGGCGTCGAGCACGGGCGCGGTCGCGTAGAGGATGAGACCGGCGAGCGTATCCGGATGCTCCAGCGCATAGCGCTGGGCAACGAACCCGCCGTGCGAATGACCGAGCACCAGCACCTTGGGGGCGCCCAGGTGCTCGGCGACACCGTGCAGGAACCGCGCCCACACGTCCAGCCGGTAGTCGCGCCGGGCGGGAAGGCGGCCGGAGTCCCCGGTTCCGATCGGCTCCAGGTAGACCATGGTCAGGTGCTGCTCAAGGGCGGGCATACGGAGGTATTCCCACCCGAAGCCCGGCCCTCCGGGGTGGGCCAGGCAGAGTGGTCCGGTACCGAAAACATGGAAGACCTGCCGCACGCCATCAATGGTGATCGCGTGCTTTCCGTGCTGCATGCCTGAGAGCCTCATTTCAGGACGGCCTTGCCGATGATCGCCACCAGGCCGGGCTCTCCTTGGGTAACGGGGAGCTCGACGCCCAGCGCCGCCAGCGCGGTTTTCATCTTTGCCGGGTCAGGATGCGAACCAGCGAACGAGGTCAGCATCGCCACGGGCAGGTTGCGGGCCGGATGGGGTGTCGTCCCCCAGTCGATCAGGAAGGGCACCACCGTGTCAGCCCGGCGTGTCAATCGCCAGCTCACCGTCTCGCCGGCGGGCGTTGTGCGGGACATAGGCTCTACCGGGCCCGGGTCGTAACCGCGCCGCCGCGCCCGGGCGACCTGTGCGTCGATGTCGTCCGCACGGGCCGCCCACGTCACGAGGCGGGGGGCGGTCAGGTCGCCGATTCCCACGAACAGTGGCCGGGCCGGCTCGGGTTGCTCCCGATCGGGCCCGACGATCTCGAGGTAGCGCAGCCCCCCGAGCCCAAGCAGGAAGTTGCGGGTGCCGCCTCCGACATGCCGGCCCCCCTCGACCGGCCATACGCCGGTCAGGCCAGCGATGTAACGGACGGACTCGTCAACGTCCGGCGTGGCGTAGACCAGATGGTCCAAAGTCATGACGTCAGCCTCGCAATCACCGGAACCGGGACGACTCGCCGGGCCCGGAAGGCCGGTCACCGGATCGCTTCCGGCACAAGCCGTACGTCGTCACGATTGTTCCCGGCGTGGACAAGGCCCTAGCAGCAGGCTGCCCCGCGCCAGGACTGGCGGCCCTCCCAGACGGACCAGGCCGCGATGCCAAGGGCGATGACCTGGTCGGTGGCTGACCAGGTGGGCCAGATCGCCACCACGGCCAGGCCGGCCAGCACGGCGGCGGCCTGGGCGGCGCACATGAGGTTCTGGGTGCCCTCGCCCGCGGTGGCACCGGAGCCCAGCCGCTGGCCAAGCCGCCGTTTGGCGATCCCCAGCACCGGCATGATCACCACGCTGCTCGCGGTCAGCGCGATGCCCAGGACCGAGACTCCCACCCGGTCATGGCCAGCCAGCCCACGGATGGCCCCGGCCGCGATCCAGGCCGCCAGCAGCCAGAAACTGACCGCAACAGCCCGCTGCGCCCGGCGCTCCGCATCCGGCGACTGGATGCGTGACCCGGTGAACCGCCACACGACGATGACGCTCGCCGCACCCTCGATGGCGCTCCCCGCGGCCCACCCGCTCAGCGCAACCGACCCGGCCGCCACCCCCGCAGCAAGACCCAGGACCGCCTCGGCCAGCATCCACACCAGCGACACCCAGGCCAGCCACCGCGCATACCGCGCAAACCGCAGCCACGCATCATCCCGGACAGCGAGCGTGCACCCGCAGTCCCCGCAGCATGTGCAGGCAGCAGGTGCGATTCCCGGCTCAGCCGCCATGCCATCACTGTAGGCCGGGCGTCCTCGGCGCAATACAGGTCAGGTGACCGGGTCGCGGCCCTGCCAGGTCGTGATGCAGGCCTCGTTGCCCTCGGCGTCGGCCAGCACCCAGAACGCGGGGGCCTCGTCGTCGGACAGCAGGCGGCCGCCCGCGGCCAGCGCCGCGTCGATGCGGGACTTCGCCTCGTCGTGCGGGACGGAGAGGTCGAAGTGGATCCGGTTGCGCTGCGGGCGCGGCGCGTCCATCTGCTGGAACCAGATCGCCGGGCCCTGCCCGACCGGGTCGACCAGCGCGTCCTCGGGGCCGTCCCGCCCGGGCTCGCTGACGTAGCCCAGCACGGCCCGCCAGAACGGCCGGATCGAGGAGATGTCCATGGCGTCGATGGCGATCTCCAGCATCTGCAGCGACCGCGGGCCGGTGCCGCCCGTGCCGGGCTCGGTGGCGTAGCCCGCGTCCCGCAGGGCGGCGGTGATCTGCCCGGCCAGCCTGGCTTCCCGGGCGGTGACCTCGGCGATCGCGCGGTTCTGCAGGGCGAGGACCACGCCGTCGTGCCGGACGTCCATCCACAGGGTGGCGTCGGCATCCGGGCCCGCCGCCGCGGTGGCCCGGGTGGCCAGGCCGGCGGCCTCGGCCAGGGAGGCGGCCGGCACGCTGGCGCGCAGCCAGCCGAGGATGTAGCGCCAGCCCAGGTCGCTGACCGCGTCCGAGGCCTCGGTCCTGGTCAGCTTCCGGCTCTCGTCCGCGCCCGCGCCGCCGCTGCCCGGGTCTCCCGGCGCCCCGGCTGAGGTATCAGTCATGGCGGTCATGATGGCAGCGCCGGCTGACAAACCGGGGCGCGCAGAATGTCCGAGGCGGCGGTCAGGCTACGGCCATGAGCGAGAACGCAGAGCAGACCCTGCGGGCCTTCTGGGACCGGATCAACCAGCGCGACTGGGCCGGGCTTGGCCGCCTGCTCGCCCCTGGCCTGCAGACCCGGTACCTGGCCACCGATGAGCTGATCGACGGCGCCGACGCCTTCGTCCGGCTGAACGCGGAGTACCCGGGGCGCTTCCGGGTCACCGTGCTCGACCTGGTCGCGGCCGGGGACCGGGCGGTGTCCTGCGCCCGGCTCGACGCCGAGGACGGCAGCGAGGCGCACCTCGTCACCTCGTTCGCGACCGTGCGCGGCGGTTTGGTGACCGACCTGACCGAGCTCTGGGCCGAGCCCGGCCAGGAGGTCCCGCACGACCGGCGCCCGGCACCGGCCGGAAATTCGCGGCAGCCGCCCGAAGCGGGCATCTAGGATGCCTTCCCGGGCTGCCTGCCATAACGACCCGGGAAGGACAACGGATCATGGTCGAGCTGTATCCGCCGATCGAACCCTACGACCAGGGGATGCTGGACGTCGGCGACGGCAACCTCGTCTACTGGGAAACATCCGGAAACCCCGACGGCAAGCCCGCTGTGTTCCTGCACGGCGGGCCCGGCCAGGGCACCGTGCCGGGCATGCGCCGCGGCTTCGACCCGGAGCGCTACCGGATCGTGCTGTTCGACCAGCGCGGCTGCGGCCGCAGCACGCCGCACGCCAGCGACCCGGACGCCGACATGTCGGTCAACACCACCCCGCACCTGATCGCCGACATGGAGCGGCTGCGCGAGCACCTGGGTATCACCCGGTGGCTGCTGCACGGCGGCTCCTGGGGCTCGACGCTGGGGCTCGCCTACGCGCAGGCGCACCCGGACCGGGTCTCGGAGATCGTCCTCGTCGCGATCACCACCTCGCGGCGGTCAGAGACGGACTGGCTGTACCGCGGCGCGGCCCGGTTCTTCCCCGCCGACTGGGCAAGGTTCGTGGCCGGCGCGGGCCTGTCCGCAGCGGACCTCCGCGGCCTCGGCCTGGACCAGCCGGGCCTGACCGACCCCGGCCTGGCCGGCTCGGCCGGCACGCCGGAGCTGGGCGCGGCCGTGCTGGCCGGCTACGCCCGGCTGATGGACGACCAGGACCCGAAGGTCCGCGCCCAGGCCACGCTGGACTGGGCCGCCTGGGAAGACACCGTGCTGTCCCTGGAGCCGAACGCCAGGCCCGGCGCGTTCAGCGGCCACGCCGACCTGGACCTGCAGGCCATGGTGCGGATCTGCGCGCACTACGCGGTGCACGGCGCCTGGCTGGAGGAGGGCCAGCTGATCAGGGACGCCGGGCGGCTGGCCGGGATCCCCGGCGTGCTCATCCACGGCCGGCAAGATCTCAGCTGCCCGCTCGACTCCGCCTGGGCACTGGCCCAGGCGTGGCCGGACGCCGAGCTGCTCGCCCCGGCCGACTCCGGCCACCGCGGCAGCCCCACCAAGCGCGAGCTGACCATGGACGCCCTCAACCGGTTCGCGAGCCGCTGAGCGCTCAGGGGCCGGCGCCGGAGCCGCTGGCCGACGGCGTCACGGTGACCTCCGTCGGGTGATGCGCGACACTCGTCCGCCACCTGATGTACGACAGTCCAAAGCGCGGATCGCGGCAGGAGCGTGCGTCGCGGAGTACACCGGGGCGGGGCCGCACCCGGAGATCGCGGCCATGGCCGCGAGCAGGGCAGGAGTTCTCATGTCTTTGCGACGGCCCGCCGCACCCTCGGGTGGGACGGCTGCTCGTCCTGGTCATACCCAGGCGAGAGCTGATCGTCCTGATCTGCTCGCGGGGTCCGGCTGCCGTGGATCGCCGGAGTTCCAGGCAGTAGATGCGGACGCCCGGTGGTGTTACAGCTTCTGCGCGACCTCGTAGTGCGTGACGGTGGTCTCGCGGTCGATGAGGTAGCTGTCATCCTCGGGGTAGAAGAACGGCGACGCTGATGTCGTGGCCCGCGAAGCCCTCGATGTCGGTCCGCGATGACCACCAGCTGACCGTCATGACCTCGGTGCGGCCGTCGCCCAGGTCGGTGGTCCACATCTGAGCGCCCAGGTTGCCTGGTGTCTGGCGATATCCGCTCAGCCCGGTCCGGGTGATGTACTCCACATAGGCTGCGGTCTGCCCGGTCCTGACCCAGCCCCGCCATGTCCTGGCTATCATCGTCCGCCCTTTCGCATCCCACCGGTGCCACCCGGCCTGAATCCTTGTCCGGCCTGAACCCTGCGGCCGCGTCGGCATCAGGTACTGACTTCCAGCGTTCCACGATGTCCGAGCTGCTGCTGTGCGGGGGGCCCTTGGCCTGTAACCATGCCCAGGTCCCCGGCTGCCCCACCGGGGCAGCACGAGCGTGGACTGAACTGATGCCAGCCCATCGCTGCGACATTGTCGGATGGCGGCCAGCGTGTTCGTAGCACTGATGAGAGGGCGGCCACGAGGGCGCCGTCACGACCACAGGAGATGACTTTAGATGCAGCATCGCGAGCCAGTCGCCCGCCGTCTCTACGAGCTCACCGAGCCGATCTCGCTGGTCAACTTCTTCTCCCCGGAGCCCAACGACTCGATGGCGGCGCTCGGCTTCCGCAACTACTGGGACGGCTACTTCGCGGGACGCTCTGCCCCGCTCGGCCGGGCCCCGGCCGAGGTGGTCCACGCGGCCTTCTACAACTTCGCCGACGGTGAGGTGGCCCGCCACATCCCCAAGGTCTGGGACACCACCACACCCGAGGCGGCGCACGCCGCGCGTGAGCAGGGCTGCGTGGCGGCGCTGCGGCGGATCCTCGGCGACCTCGCCGGGACTCCCGGGCTCGCGCGCGCCGCCGGCCTGCTCGCCAGGGCCTCGACCAGCGCCCCGACCCAGGGACGGGTCATGTACGCCGGGCTCCGTGCACTGCCCATGCCCGAGGAGCCCGTGGCCCGGCTCTGGCACGCAGCCAACATGCTGCGCGAGCACCGCGGGGACGGCCACATCGCTGCCCTGGTTTGCGAGCGGATCGGCGGGACGCAGGCCCACGTGTTCAGTGCCCTGGCCATGGGCATCTATCCGGCGGAGTCGTTCGGCCGGATCCACCACCTCCCCCAGGCCCGCCTGGCCGAGGTCATGGACGGTCTGCGCGACCGCGGCCTCCTCGACGCCTCCGGCCGCTTCACCGACGCCGGGCGTGCGGCCAGGACCCGGATCGAGTCACTGACCGACGCCCTCGCAGAAGCCCCGTATGACGCACTGGAGCCGCTGGAGCTCGAGCAGCTGATCGCTCTGCTCGAGCCCATCTCCGCAAGGCTCCAGGCCACCGGGTCACAGTAGGACGCCGCAGGCCTCTGCCGGTCATTACCAGCGTCATTACGAATCCGGGGTCACTGACCATCTTCGGGCCGTTACCGGCTTCTGCGGCGCCCGTCTCCTGCGCCGTGAAGACGGCCAGGAGGTGATGTTCACCTCCATTACGTTCTTCGCCAGCCTGGATGCCGTCCGCGCCTTTGCCGGAAGCGACTACGAGCAAGCGCCGGCGGGTCAGCTAGGGTTCAGGTCAGGACCACGAGCGGCGCTCACGACGCCGTCGCCAAGACCGGGGGGAGACAGGGAGACCCCCATGGGCAACTGGCAGCTGGACCCGTACCACACGCAAGTTGAGTTCTCCGCGAAGCACCTGGGGATGATGACGGTACGGGGTTACTTTGACGAGGTCGGCACCAAAGCCGACATCGACCCCGGCCACCCGGAGACGGCCTCGGTCGAGGCCACCATCTCCACGGCCAGCATCCGCACCAACAACGGGATCAGGGACAACGACCTGCGCTCGTCGAACTTTCTCGAGGTGGACAAATACCCGGTGATCACGTTCACCAGCACCGGCGTCGAGCCGTCCGGGCCGGACCGCTACACGCTCACCGGGGATCTGACCATCAAGGGCACCACCCGGCCGGTGTCCCTGCAGGTGACGAAGTACGGGGAGTTCAACGACCCGGGGATGATGGGGCACCGGATCGCCTACGGTGCCACTACCAAGATCAACCGGAAGGACTTCGGGCTGAGTTTCAGCATGGTGCTGGATGGCAGGCTCGTCGTCGGCGAGGAGATCCAGATCATGATCGAGGGGGAGATCGTCGAGCAGAAGGAGGACGCTGCAGCCGGGACCAGCTGATCGAGGCGAACCTGCCTGCGGTCATGGCCGGGGGTGATGGGCCTGGTGGGGAGTGATCTCCTCAGGTGCCGCTCCGGTGCTGCTGGTCAGCGGGTGGACGGTCGCTGCCAGGCTCCAGCCAGGCTCTTTCAAACGCGGTAGCCAGCACCATCAAGACCATCGTGCTGTCATATGCCGGGTAGTGCCATTTAGCCTGTGGGCTTTGTGTGGGGACGCCGCTGCAAGCGCGGACTTGTGGGCTAGCTGTGGGCCTCCTGGCGAACTCGGACGACTGGATAAGACGCGGCCCGCAGTGAATCGCGCCCGGCGAGTCCGGAGACGTATCTGGCACAGCTCCGCATGGAGGCGACTTACGTACCTGTCGACGGAAATCGAATTCACGTGCCGCAGAACGGCGGGTCGGCGTGCGCTCGGGCCAGCTTCAGTGGAGGCGGACCGTGATGGCCCGTCCCCGCCCGCGCTGATGGGTGTCGCCGGCTGGCGCTGACTAGCTTCAGGCGGGCGGGAGTTCCGTTGCCGCCTCGGCGGCGGCTTCGGCCGTGCGGCGCACGAAGCCGGCGATGACCTCTAGCTCGTCGTCGGTATATCCGGCGCAGATCTGCGTCATCGCGGTGTTCATGCCGCCGAACAGCCGCAGGATCTCCCGGCTTCGGGTGCGCACGAGCTGAACCGTGATGGCCCTGCGGTCATTCGGATCGCGCTCCCGGGTAATCCAGCCGCCACGCTCCAGCCGGTCGATGATGCCGGTCATCGTGGCCGGATGCAGCCCGGTGCGGCGCGCGAGCGCGCCCGGGCCGATCGGGCCGTGTCTGTCGATGAGGTCCAGGCAGTCCAGGTCGGTTCCCTTCAGGTCAAGCCGCCCGCCGATCTGGTGAGTGAGCAAGGACAGCTGGACGGCCAGGTCCCGCATTGACTCCCTGACCGCCTGATTCAGTTCTCGCCGCTGCCGCGTTTCAACGCGCCGGTCGGCTTCAGCAGGTCCCGAAGAATCTACTTGACTCATATAATATGAACTCCATATGATCTGGGTTACGTAGCATCGTAACAGAAGGAGCACGTCATGAACATCACTGTCTTCGGAGCGTCGGGAGGCACCGGAACAGCCTTCGCCGAGCAGGCACTCGCGGGCGCGCACGAGGTGACCGCGGTCGTGCGCGACCCTGCGAAGCTGAAGGTCGCGCCGAATCCGCGGCTGCGGGTGGTAACCGCGGACGTCATGGACCCGGCGTCGATCGCGCCCACGCTAGTAGGCGCGGACGCCGTGGTGAACACGGTAGGCCCCCACGGCCTGGGCCGCACAACCATACAGCGAGACTCGGTGAGGAGCATTCTGCAGGCTATGTGCCAGGCAGGGGCCCGCCGCCTGCTGCACGTGAGCGGTTCGTCCACCGTCGACGACGGGGAGAGCTGGTACATGCGCTTCCCGGTCAAGCCGCTGGCCAGGGCCACATTCCTGGGCAACTCATGCACTGACATGCGTGGCGCCGAGACCATGATCCGCGCGAGCGACGCAGAATGGACGATCTTCCGGCCGCCGTCGCTGAAATCCAAGCCGGCCCAGGGCTACCGCACCGCGATCGACCGCAACCTGCCGCACGGCTTCTCGATCAGCCGCGCCGACCTTGCCGCGTGCATGCTGGCGATGCTGCCGGATCAGGCGACAGTACGCCACCACGTGGGCGTGGCCAACTGAGCGGTGCCGCAGATGCTCCGGGTCCCGCGACCACCCTTACCTATCGCCGGGCGCTGTAAGCCGATCTTGTCCAATGTGGCAGAGACGACGTGGCGATCGGTACAAGCATGTTGGCTGGCCTGCCACTCCTCACCTGAGCCGGTGACGCGCAGCGCTGGGACTGCCTATCTGCGGCAGACATCCCATGTTTTGAATGTCAAGCAGCTGCGGAACTGTGGTGGGCCCAGGCGGTGGTTTCGTCGTAGAGGGTATGGGTTTTGAGGCAGCCGTGCAGGATTCCGACGAGGCGGTTGGCGAGCTGGCGGAGGGCTCCGTGGTGGCCGGGAGTTCGGCAGCTGAGCGACCATCGGTAGCGGCAAGGCCAAGCGGTCTGTCAAACGTCGGCTTAGCCCACGTTTGTTCGAACCCAGCACCTGCCACCACATGCGAGATGATCTGAACCTCCAGGTCGTACGCGGTGGGCACCAGCCACGGTCCTCTGCGCGTGCACCACCCCCGCTAGCCAGGCCTCCCCGGCCGCCCGAGCAGGCAACTTGGCCCCCGCCGCGCATAGTGCAAGCCGTGCCGGATGCGTACAATCGCCTCAGTTCGATCTCGGGGGATCCAGATATGCGAGTCGGCGGCGCTCGGGGTAAACTGCTTGATCGGCGTGCCACGCTGCGCCAGGGGGCATCTCCTCCCGCCAGAGCTGAGCCCATCCCCGGCCCAATGGTATTCGGGGTTCCGGACGTTCGCCTGAGCGGAGTGATGTGATGGTCACATTGCCGATGGTGGGAGATGAGCTAGCGGGTTACCGGCTGCGGGGAGTGCTGGGCCGGGGCGGGATGAGCGTGGTTTATGAGGCGGAGAATCCGCGGCTGGGCAGCACGGTGGCGCTCAAGGTGCTGGCGCCCGAACTCGCAACCAACGACCTGTTCAGGGCCCGGTTCCTGAGGGAGTCGCGGATCGCGGCCTCGCTGAATCACCCGAATGTGATCCCGATTTATGACATGGGCGCGCATGAGGATCTGCTGTTTATCGCGATGCGCTACGTCGTCGGCGCGGATCTGCGGGCGGTACTGAAAGCCCAGCGTGTGCTGACGCCCGATCAGGCACTTTTGCTGATTGGCCAGGCAGGCCGGGCGCTGGATGCCGCGCACCGGAATGGTCTGGTGCACCGCGACGTCAAACCGGGAAACATTCTGATCGAGCGCGGCTCCGATGACGAAAGCGAGCCCGATCACGTTTACCTCAGCGATTTTGGACTCAGCAAGCATGCCGCCTCGCGCAGTGGGCTGACCGCGACCGGTGAGTTCATGGGCACCGTTGACTACATCTCCCCTGAGCAGATCCGGGGCCGCCCCGTCGATGGCCGGGCCGACATCTACTCGCTGGGATGTGTGCTGTATGAGTGCCTGACCGGCCGGGTGCCCTTCAGCAAGGACATCAACGCCGCGGTCATCTGGGCGCATGTGGAAGAAATGCCCACCGCCCCCAGCTCAGTGCAGCCCACCCTGCCACCCAGCATCGATCACGCCCTGGCCAAGGCCCTGGCCAAAGACCCGGCCGACCGCTACGCCACCTGCCGCGAACTGGTCGCCGCCGCCCGCGCCGCCCTGCCCGGCGCCACCCCCGACGTCCCGCAATCCGCCACCGTCCTGGCCAGCCGACCCGCTGCCGCCGAGCCCGTCAGCCCTTCACTCGCCGGGCCTGCCGCTGCCGCCTCTGCCGCCTCTGTCGCTGCTGCCCCACCCGACCGCGACGCCACCTCCGCCGCTGCCGTCGCAGTCGGCCAGGAGACCACCCCCGGCTCACCCCCGGTCTATCCCCGGCCTGGGCCGCCCAGTCCGACGGACGCGGCCCTATCCGTCCCGTCACTCGCTGGCCCGCCGCCGGCTGGCCCGTCACCCGCTGGCCCGTCACCCGCTGGTCTGTCACCCGCCGGCCCGCCGCCGGCTGGCCCGCCTGCGACAGGCCGGCCGCACATGCGGCGGATCCTGGCCGTCCTGACCGGACTGGTGGTGGTCATCGCCGCCGCCGTCGGCGGCGGCTGGCTGATCGGGCACAACAGCAACCACAGCACTAACAGCGCCAGCGGCACCAGCACCAGCAACTCCCCTGCGCCTACCCAGCAGGCCTCCGCGCCTGCTCCTCCGGCGCCTGGGACCTGGGCGGCGGGGCGTGATTCGCCGTTCCGTGTGCAGCAGCTGGAGGCGGCTGTGCTGGACAACAGGATCTGGCTGGCCGGTGGTCTGCTTGGCCCTGACCAGGCAACGAACAAGACCGAGTATTACGATCCGACGCTCCGCACGTGGGGCTCCGGCCCGAATCTGCCCTTCCTGGTGCATCACGCGATGCTGGTGAATTACCACGGCCAGCTATGGCTGATCGGAGGTTTCCTGCCCGTTGGCCACAATCTGGAGGCTGCCGCCTCGGACCATGTGCTGATCCTGGACCCGGCCCAAAACCGCTGGGTCGAGGGCCCCCCGCTCCACCATGCGCGGGCCGCCGGAGCGGCGGTGGTGGTGGGAGACCAGATCGTCGTTGCTGGCGGGCGGACCGGCGGCAAAACCCAAACAGAGGTCACGACCACAGAGATTTACAACGGCAAGAGCTGGCACGACGCCACCGACATTCCGGTCCCGGGCGATCACCTGGCGGGCGTGACCGATGGGACCTACCTTTACGCCATCGGCGGCCGCAACCTCAGCGTCTCTGATAACCACAATGCGTTGCAGCGCTTCAACCCGGCGACCGGCCAGTGGACCCAGCTGACGCCCCTGCCAGTCGCTGACAGCGACCTCGGCGCGGCGTACATGGGCGGCCAGCTGATCACTTTCGGCGGTGAAAACCTGTTCAGTGTGTTCAGGACCGCCCGGGCCTACAATCTGGCCACCAAGAAATGGTCCACGCTGCAGAGCCTCCCCGTAGCCCGGCACGGGATGGGCGTAGCAGTGCTCGGCCAGACCATCTACGCCATTGACGGGGCGGCCGAGCCCGGGCACGACGGATCCACCAGCACCATGGAGAAGCTCCGCTTTCGGAGGTAGGTGAGCCGTGCCTGACCTCTACGCGCCAGCGACTGGCTTCCGCGGCTAGACGTCCTGGTACGACGGAGCCTAGATGAGGGGGTGCTGCCGGACAGCCGGAGTACGCAGTGCGAGGAGGGAGAGGTCATGCTGCCGCGCCGCTCGAACAGGGCGCGGCGCTGCTCGGGCCAGTTGCCGCTAGATCCTCGGCCCTCACCTCCACATATCGCTTGCGCGTCAGATCGACCGTAGTCTTCCAGGCGAGCCATCGGTCATAGACCGGCCGTCGCGATGACCTCCTCGCCGCTCATCCGCAACTGCCGTGATGTCTGATCGTCCGGTTAGCTTGGCCTCATGGCTGCGGAGGCTGGCTGGTGCGGTGTGTGCGGGTTGCCGGTGCCTGCCGGGGAGAGGTTCTGCCGCTGGCCGTCTGCCGCCCGTGATGGCCAGTATGACGACGAGGTTGTGCCGTGGGCATCGCACAGCCTGGCCTTCATGACGGAACTGGCGGAGGCGCAGCACTGGCGCTGCCCGTGGTGCGGGGATTGCCTGCCCGACTCGCCGCGCGGCACCGCGATCGATCACATCATCCCCCGGGTTTACGGCGGGCCGCATCGCCGCTGGAATCTGCAGCTCCTGCACTCCGAATGCAACTCGGCCAAGGGCAGCAAGATCACCGCCGGGGCGCTGGAGCTGGCCGGTGCTCACGGCGTGAGGATCAGCATGGATATCGGGCACTACCGCGCGGGAGTCCGGCGCCGGGCGGCCATCTATGCCGTGCGGTCCACTCTCGGGGCCGGCGGCGAGGCCCGCGACCGGGCCCTGGCCCAGGCAAGGAATCTCACCGTGTTCTTCCCAGAAGCAAAGGTCCGTGCCCTCATCAGGGCAGCCGCGAAAGGCAGTCCGGCCCGCTGACCGCCGCGGCTAGCCATACAGATGCCGCCGGGTAACAGATCCATGTGATCCCCGGGCAACCGCTGGGCCCCGCGGCGTATTACCGGTCGGCACCAGCGAGGTGCCGCAGCGCGGCAGATCCGGATGGCCGCAGCGCGCGCTACCTGCGACATGGGCGAGCGCCTCCAGAAGTGCTGCAAGCCGGCAAGGTCACGTCCAGCGATGCGACGTCACGAATGCCGGGCGGCTATGACCCGAACTTCGTCCAATGCCCTTCGGAGACCACCTCGACGGAGCCGTCGACGACCTTGATGGCCGTCTGTTCGTCGATGGCGTAGGCCGGGACGCCGATTTTGGCGGCCCATCGCTCTGCGTCAGCCAGGGTGTTTGTCGGGAAAGCGTCCAGGTGCGGGAAGATCGAGAAGTCGACGACTCCCAGGGTGCGGTCATCCGGCGCGGACGGCCACTCGACGAAGTACGCCCCGATGCGGGGCGTCATCACCATGCTTCCGGCACTCACTCCCACCCAGACCTTGTCGGGCAGCGAAGGCAGCAGATCGGCCAGCCCGGACTCCCGCATCCAGTGGCACAGGTACGTCGCGTCGCCGCCGTCGACGAGGAGCACGTCGGCCCCCCGGATCCAGGGAACCCATCGCTGCGCGCCGATGGTGGGCAGCGCGGTGAGTTCGAGGACACCGAGCGACGCCCAGCCCAGGCCGGACAGGTGCCGGAACTCGGGCTCGGCGGCTACCAGGCCCCGCACCGATGCCGGACCGCACATCGGGTGACCCCACTGTGCTGTCGGAATACAGAGGGCGTGGCACTCGGCTACCGGCTTGCCGAGCAGCTGCACGAGCGCCGAGTGGATGCTTGGGTTCGTGACGCCGCCTGACGTGAGAAGAAGCCTCACGCTTGCCTCCTGTACGTATCGGTCATGACGCTCTCATCGAGAGTCGCGAGATCGGGTGCATGAGAATACAAACTGGACACCAGAGCGAAACTCATCGCCGTTGCGACCCGTCAAGCCCCCGCACGCCCATCGGCAGATCCGTGTGTTGCCGCCCGTCATGTGATCGGCAGGCTTCTAGACCTGTTGCACGTCAGCTGGCGGGCATGCGTCGCGGATCAGCTGGCGGATCACACGCCGGCGTCACGGCTGGAGGACGATCCTGCCGGGGACCCCGCCGGCGGCCTTCCTGCTGTACGCCGTGACCGCCTCGGCGAGCGGGTACACCGCGCCGACCTGCGGGCGCAGGTGCCCTTCGTCGATCAGGCGGGCCAGCTCGGCCAGCTGAGCGCGGCTGGATTCCTGGATGAAGACCAGCGTGCTGATGTCGTCCCGCTCAGCGGGCAGCGGCGCGTCGGCCTTGACCGTGACCAGCGTTCCCCCGGGCCGCAGAAGCGCGGCGGATCCGGCGAGCACCTCGCCGCCGATCGTGTCGAAGACCAGGTCGGCCTGGCCGGTCACGTCCTGCAGCGGGCCGGTTCCGGTGTCCAGCGCGATGTAGCGGTCCGCGCCCAGCTCGGTGGCCAGCGCCCGGGAGTGGCTGCGCCCGGTCCCGATCACCTCGGCGCCGGCCCAGCGGGCCAGCTGGACCGCCATCGACCCGACCGCGCCGCCCGCGCCGTGGATGACCACCGTCTGGCCCTTGGCCAGCTTCCCGTGGTCGAACAGGGCCTGCCACGCGGTCAGGCCGGCCGCGGCACCGCCGCGGCGTGGACGTGGTCGACGGTCCGCGGCTTCGGGGCCACGTTGCGGGCCTCGACGGCGACGTACTCGGCGGCCGCCCCGTCACGGAGCTGGTCGGTCAGCCCGTACACCTCGTCGCCGACGCCGATCCCGGCCGTGCCGAACCCCAGCGCGGCAACGGTCCCCGAGACCTCGTGGCCGGGGATGACCGAGGCCCGCCGGTGGCCGGCCCGGCACGTCCAGATGGGCCAGTCCAGCTCGTTGTGCGTGATGCCGCACGCCGCGACCTTCACCAGCACCTCGCAGAACATCGGCTTGGGCTCGGGCGCTTCCTCGAAGACGAGCCCGCTGATGCCGGTCCGCTCGTGCGTGCGGATGGCTTTCATCGTCAGTCCCCTTCCGGCAGATGCTCTTCCACCCCTCCGACGAGGAGGCCCGCCCGGATGTCAGGCGGCAATCCACCCTCACAATGCGGCGCAGTATCTCGTCGGAGGGGTAATGCAGCTACGACGAGAGGGGGCCGCGCCATGACCGCCCCACCGCCAGAACCGGGCCTGGCCGCGATCATCAGCGAGCGGCATCAGCTGATCAACGTCGCGTACCGGCTGCTGGGCTCCCTGGCCGAGGCCGAGGACGCCGTCCAGGAAACCTACGCCCGCTGGTACGCCCTCACCCCGGCGCAGCGGGACGCCATCGAATCGCCCGGCGCCTGGCTGACCACGGTCACCAGCCGCATCTGCCTCGACCAGCTCGGCTCGGCCCGGGCCCGCCGCGAGCGCTACGTCGGCCCGTGGATCCCCGAGCCGCTGCCCGAGCCCGCCGAATGGCTCAGCGGCAGCGCCGGCCCGCCGGCCGACCCGGCCGACCGCGTCACGCTCGACGAGTCGGTCTCGATGGCGTTCCTGGTCGTGCTCGAATCGATGACCCCCGCCGAGCGGGTCGCGTTCATCCTGCATGACGTGTTCGGCTACCCCTTCGCGGAGATCGCCGGCATCGTCGGCCGGACCCCGGCCGCCTGCCGCCAGCTGGCCTCCTCCGGCCGCCGCCGCAGCCGCGCCGCTCACCGCCCGGCGGCCCCCACCGCCCGCCAGTCCGCCCTCGTCCGCGACTTCGGGAAAGCCTGGCAGGCCAGCGACATCGCCGCGCTCGTCGCCCTGCTCGACCCGGACGCCGTCATCACCTCAGACGGCGGCGGCCAGGCCACCGCCGCCCGGCATCCGGTCGAGGGCGCCGGGCTGGTCAGCCGCTTCCTGGCCGGCATCGCCGCCCGCGCACCGGACCTGACCGTCGCCGAGCGCACGGTCAACGGCCAGCCCGGCCTGATCGCCCAGCGCGGCGGCACCACGGTCACCGTCCTCGCCTTCGGCATCGAAGGCGACCGCATCACGCGCATCTGGGCGATCAGGAACCCGGACAAGCTCCGCGCCTGGTCCCCCGGGCGGACCTCATAGCCTCGGTCATGGTCCGAGGGCGTCATGCGCAGGTGCCGGCCAGGTGACCTCCGGCTGACGTTTGCTGAGGTCAGCGTGCTCTTTTGGAAGGATTACGGTGGCTGCGGCGCGGGCCTAGTCCCGCGCGCGGAAGCCGTCGATGAGGCGGAGGATCACGTCTTTGGCGCGCTGGCGCTCGGCTTCCGGGTCATCGGCCTCGGCGACGGCGAACCCGGCCTCGCCCAGCGCGGCCAGGATCAGCCGGGCCGGCAGGTCCCCCGGCGGCACCGCGTACCGGCCGGTGGCGGTCAGCAGGGCCAGCCCCTCCCGCAGCCCGGCGAGATAGAAGCTCTCCCCGATGGCCCGGTAACGGGCCTGGCCGAGGACCCCGGGGGCGTCCTGCAACGCGATCCGGCGGTAGGCCGGCTCGGCGCACGCGGCCAGGAACATGTCCAGGCCGGTGGTGAGCAGGTCCAGCGGGTCGTGGCTGCCGCCGGGCTCGTCCCAGATCTTTTCGCCGGCTTTTTCGACCTTGCTCAGCAGGCTGGTCTCGATGTCGATGAACACCGCCTCGAACAGCTCGGCCTTGCTGGCGAAGTGGTGGTACAGGCCGCCCTTGGCGATGTTGGCGTCCTCGGCGATGGCGTCCATCGTCGTGGCCGCGTAGCCGTCCGTGGCGAACCGTGCCGTGGCCGCGGCGACCACTGCCGCGCGGGTCTGCTCGGCGTACAGATCCCGCCGCGACTTGCCTGTCATGACCGACTAGTCTACGCTGACCGACTATGAGTCAATCACAGACTGACAGTCGGTCAATCTTCTCCTCGCCCGTCCGGACGGTGACAACGGCGTCCGGAACCATCACCTACGCCGAGGCCGGGTCCGGGCCGGCCCCGGTGGCCGTGTTCGTGCACGGCGTGTTCCTGCACCACGGGCTGTGGGCGGCGCAGCTGGCTGCGCTTTCCGACGTCCGCCGGTGCCTGGCCCCCGACCTGCTGGCGCACGGCGGCAGCGCGCTGGCCCCGGCCAGCGGCGAGCCGCTGGACCTGCGCGCACAGGCCCGGATGATCATCGATTTCCTCGATGCGCTCGGCGTCTACCAGGCCGACCTGGTCGGGAACGACACCGGCGGGGCCATCTGCCAGGTGGCCGCGGCCATGGCGCCGGACCGGTTCCGGTCGCTCACGCTCACCAACTGCGACGTGCACGACAACTGGCCACCGCCGCCGTTCATGCCGATCGTCGACCTGGCCCGGCAGGGTGTGCTGGCCACCGCACTGCCCACCCTGGCGGGCACTGCGGATCAGATCCGGACCGGCCTGGCCTCCAGCCTCGAGCACCCGGAGACCATCCCGGACGACGTGCTGCTCAGCTTCTTCGCCCCGTTCGCCGACCCGGCCCGGGCGGCGGCGGTGCAGGGCTACGTGGCGGGCATGGACAACGCGGTGACCGTGGCCATCCGCGACGACCTGGCCAAGCTGACCGTGCCGACCCAGATGGTGTGGGGCACCGGGGACGAGTTCTTCACCCTGTCCTGGGCCCAGTGGCTGGCCGACACGATCCCCGGCGCACAGCGGATCGTCGAGGTGGACGGCGCGAAACTGTTCTTCCCGATGGAGCGCCCCGACGAGCTGAACCGCCCGCTCCGCGAACTCTGGACGGCTGCCTGACTCAGGTGGCCCGCCCGGCCGGCAAACCTGCGCCCGGCCCTGGCCTGGCCAGCGGCCCAGCTGACCTGGGGAAACCAGCCGCTCCGCGCGTTCTGGCAAACCGGCCGGCCGCAGCCATCGCCCTGCCCGGCCTGCCCGTCCTATGCTGATGATCTTGGGCAGGCCGGGCGGGCTCCGGCCTGCACGACAGCAGGCCGGCGGCCTGCGGGAAGGGAGCCGCGGTGCCAGCGAGCAGCTACCTGGACTACTCGGGCCGGGACGACGTGCTGGGCGGCGGCGCCCGGAAGATCCCGGTGACCACCCCCAAGGGCACGTTCAATGTGTGGACCAAGCGGATCGGCAACGACCCCGGCCTGAAGGTGCTCCTGCTGCACGGCGGCCCGGGCGCCACGCACGAGTACCTGGAGGCGTGCGACAGCTTCCTGCCGAACGCGGGCATCGAGTACTACTACTACGACCAGCTCGGGTCCGGGTTCAGCGACCAGCCCGAGGAGCCGTCGCTGTGGGACGTGGACCGGTTCGTCAGCGAGGTCGAGCAGGTCCGCCAGGCCCTCGGCATGGACGCCGGCAACTTCGTCCTCTACGGCCAGTCCTGGGGCGGCATCCTGGCCATGGAGTACGCCCTGGCCCACCAGCAGAACCTGCGCGGCCTGATCATCTCGAACATGATGGCCAGCGTCCCGGCGTACAACGCATACGCCGAGCAGGTCCTGATGCCGCCCATGGACCAGGCCAAGCTGGCCGAGATCAAGGCCTTCGAGGCGGCCGGCGACACCGAGAACCCGCGCTACATGGAGCTGCTGCTCGAGCAGCACTACGTCAAGCACGTGCTGCGGATGCCGCCGGACGAGTGGCCGGACGGGGTGCAGCGCGGCTTCGCGCACATCAACCCGGCCATCTACGTGTCCATGCAGGGCCCGTCCGAGCTGGGCATCAGCCCGGACGCGAAGCTGGCGCGCTGGGACCGGTTCGAGGACCTGGCCACGATCGACGTGCCCGCTCTGGTCATCGGCGCCGAGTACGACACGATGGACCCGCGGCACATGGAGGCCATGGCGGCCAAGCTGCCCCGCGGCGAGTACCTGTACTGCCCGCAGGGCAGCCACCTGGCCATGTACGACGACCAGCAGGTCTACTTCGACGGCATGATCGCGTTCATCAGCAAGCTGCGCAGCGGCGGCTGAGCCCGGCCGCCGGGCCGGCCTCGCGCTGGGCCCGGCCTGCCTGCGCTACGCCGGCCGGCCCGCAGGAAGTCCAGCACGGCCGCGGTGAACTCGGCCGGGCGGCTGGTGTGCACCCGGTGCCCGGCCGGGATCGTGATCAGCGTGGCGTCCGGGATCAGCTGGGCCGCCTCGGCCAGCTGGACCTGCGGCACGTGGCTGTCCTCGCCGCCGGCGATGATCAGCGTCCGCGCGGTGATCGAGGGCAGCCCGGCCCACCAGGCCGGGGTCGGGGTCCTTCAGCTGCCCGGCGATGGCCACCACCAGCGGCCAGTCCACCGGCAGCTTCTCGGGCGGCGCCGGGGCATGCTCCGCCAGCCCCGCCCTCCGCCGCGCCGGCCGGTCTGGGCGCGGGCGGCTTGGGCGGGCAGGTGTCCTCCAGGACGAGCTGGCGGACCAGGCCCGGGCGGGCTTCGGCGATCAGGCTGGCCACCGTGCCGCCGAGCGAGTGGCCGATGATGCTGACCTGCTCCAGGCCGAGCCGGTCCAGCGCGTCAAGCACGTCGTCGCGCATGAGCTCGAACGAGTACTCCCCCGGCCATTCGCTGTCGCCGTGCCCGCGCAGGTCGAAGGCGATCAGCCGGTCGCGGCCGAGCCCGGGCGCGATCTCGTCCCAGGTGGCCGAGGGCTCGCCGAGGGAGTGAAGCAGGACCAGCGGCGGCCCGTCCGCGCGCCCGCTGGTGAAGTAGGCCAGCCTTATCCCGTTGCGGGATATCTCCGCGTTCCGCTCATGCCGGGAAGGTTAGCCCGCGCCGTGCTGGTCCGGCGACCCCGGCGTCCGTCCGCGTCCGTCACAGATCGGCTTCCCCGGTGATCAGCGTGGCCGTCCGGCCGCCGACCCAGATCGCCCCGCTCGCGTCCGCCGACACGTACCTGGCTGCGGCGGCCGATCACCGCGCCCTGGCCGGCCACGTACGGCGCGGTCAGCCTGTGCGCAGCAGCCAGGCGGCCAGCGACGCGTTGAGGCTGCCGGTCACCGGGCCTCCACCGGTCCCGTTGACGGGAGAAGCGCGCACCTCCACGCCGCCTCGGAGCCCGGCGGGACAGCCCGGCCAGGCCCAGGTCGATGTCCACCCCGGTGGGCCGCGCGGCCAGCACCGCGTCCGCGTCCTTGAGCAGGACAGCGACCGAGCCGGGCCTGTTGTCGGCCCCACGGCGTCCACGTTGGCCCGGCTGACCGCAGCACGCCCGCGATCCGGTCCAGCAGCCCGTCGACTCGCCCGTTCGTAGCACCGGCGGCGCGGTGACGCCAGCGACCCGTCCGCCCTCTCGGGTTCGTGGACCGGCACCAGCCCGGCGCCGCATTCCTGGATCGCGACCCCGGGCTTCGCGGGTGGC
Source organism: uncultured Actinomycetes bacterium (assembly GCA_963770375.1). GTDB lineage: Bacteria > Actinomycetota > Actinomycetes > Streptosporangiales > Streptosporangiaceae > DASVBE01. The sequence continues at coordinate 822,474 of CAVYPM010000017.1, forward strand.
CCCGCCCGCAACCAGCCACGCGTGGCAGGCGCCCAGCGTGGGCGCCCGGCGAAGGGCAGCTCGGCCGCAGCGAGATCTGATCCGTAGTTGGCGCTGGGCCAGACGGCGGGAGCACGAACGAGGTCGGAACAGATTCATCCACCGGGCGAACTGCTGCATCCGCGCGGTGTCCAGGCCCTCGCCGTCGAGCACCACGGCGACCGGATCGCCGTCGCGCCCTGGCCCCGGAACACATCAACGACGCGAGGGAGCGTTCATAAGGCAACGATGCCAGCCGTGCCGCCGCCAGGGAAACTGGGTGCGGGCCACGACGCGGCCAGGCGGGCCAGCCGGTGACCAGGACGACCGGCTCGGCGATCGCGACCTTCAGGAGTAAGGGATACGGAATTATCCCGGGCGGTCTTGCACCAGGCAGCTCGGCGGCGCGGCCATGGTGGCGTCGCTGCTGGCGGCCGAGCGCCGGAGCCCGGTCACGCCGGGCCGTACTTCCTGTGGCGAGGTTCGGTGCCGCGGCCATCCGCTGCTGGACCTGGACCGTCGGCCGGGATTGGGCCGCTGGCCGTGGAGCTGCTGCGGGGCGGCCTGGTGCTGGACCAGCCGGACTTTGCCCAGCTGGCCGTCAACATGCACCCGCCGTACCCACACCGGCCGGGCGGCCCGCACGT